>CAWAXE010000011.1:0-480359 GCA_963785965.1 uncultured Alphaproteobacteria bacterium | reverse complement strand
CCAGATTTGCTGGCCTTATCGTAAACGTCCTCATCCCGGAACACGGGCTTGGGCATGCGCGCGAAGTTCGAGAATTCGTCGACCATGCGCCCAAGGTCGCCAACCTGCCGCACTGATGGTGCCGGTCAGCCGCTGAAATGTTGTCCGGGCTCCCTCTTCACTGAAGCGCCGCTGCAACCCGCTGCGCGGCAAGCTGGATCGGCGTCAGCGGGTTCTTGAGCGCGATGCCGCGTGCGACCTGACCATGCGGCGCGGCGCTGGTCGGTGAGCTGATCGTTGCTTCGAAGGTCAGCACCGAGCCGTCTGGTAAGCCGAAATCGGCGCTTGCACGGCCAGTGGATTGTCGCCGCGCATGAACTCGTCGGCAGGTCGGGGCCGAATGAATGCCCATCCCCTTTCCTTCGACGTCCTCTGTGTTCGTGGAGCAGGGCCGGGCCTCGGCGGAGCGGTTGACGGGCAGGCAGGATGCGGTTACGCGAGTTGAGCGCTATAACTCGGCGGGCCACGCTCCACAGCACGGCTTCCATGAAAGCGCGCCGCGCATCGAGCTGGGTGTTTGCCGAGCGCGGTTGTCGCTCTGCTCGTCGAGGCGCCCGGCCATTCGGTTGAACGCGGTCGAAAGCGTAACCTCGTCCTCAGTTTCTGCGACAAGCAGACGGGCCAGAAATCGCCTTGCTCGATGCGTCCCGCAGCAGTGACCAGTTCGCCAACGGGCCGGACCCAGGGCATTCGGTGATTTCAATGGCGGCGGAGACGGCAAGTCCGACGATGATCAACGCGCCAAGCAGGAGACCGCCATCGAACCGTAACTGGTTGACCCGCGAGCGGTTTCCAGCAATGAGTGATAGTCGCGAGAACGTCATTGGCGCGTGTGATCTGGTTGTGAAATTTTGGATCGAAAAGGTGGGCTTCATAAAGATATGTGTCCCGCCGTGTCTCCCGGCGCGTGAGCGCCTCCGATCTGATCGGACGAATTGATCGGAACGCTTTGCTTGGTCTGAAGCTCTGCAATCTTGTCTGGGTCTGTCACCTTGTCCGAGCGCCCGGTCGTACGGATTTCAAATGCAGGGCAAGGGTTCGGATTTGTTTGTCCCTACCGTAATGAAAGATGGATCGGCTTCACAGGCCCACCGGATCCAGCATGCTCTTGCACGTGAAAGCCTGTGTCGGCAAATCCAGGATTGTTGATCGTTGCTTCTCGCTCGAAGGTAACCGGCGGAGATCGCCGCTCGCGGTAACGGTTTCGTTTTGTTATGGCTTGTTGCATTCGCACGATCACTAAAGCTTGCGCTGGTGACCTGGACAGCGCCTTCGAGCCTGTTTGCGGTGTGGTTGGAGAACCGAGAACTCAAGGCCGCTTTGAAGGAGAAGCGAAGCGAAAATCGCGGTAAATTAACAACTGTTGGGGTGGCGAATTGTGTGAAGACGATGCAGAGTGGATGTGCAGCCGTCCGCTGCCGCAGGTAGCGGTGTGGTGTCGCCGCCCCGCGGCACTGAGACCTTCCCACAATCATCAGGGTGATCGCCGAAAAGAAGTATGCCATCAGGGGCAGCTGTGTACCAGTGGGGCGGCGACACCACAGGTGCCAGGCCACGCTGCCGCTCTAGCACGCACTGCGTGAACTGAGCATGCCGAGAAGCACGCAACCAATCAGCACCGCCGCGCGCTATCGTAGAATTGACACCGTCTGCCGTCTCCGCCGTGGAGCTAGCTTTGTTCGCCGGAAATGAACTCTGGTGATTGGCCGCGTACGCGCTAACATTTCGCCCGGGCCCTAGCATGCCGGAGCAGCCGTTGCATCAAAAACACACTTGTGTGCGCAATAAATCGTCTTAAGCCGCCGTGCCCGCCTCAGCCATGGCGAATAGAATCCTGCAGCATGCGGACCACAATCGCCGGATCGTCCTGCTGGTTGACGGTGTTGCGCAACTCCGCCGAGCCGGGCAGCCCCTTGGTGTACCAGCCGATATGGCTTGCGCGCAAGATTGCCGCCGGTGTGCGTCCCGTAGAGCCGCAGCATCTCGTCATACTGCTCGAGACTCTCGAGTTGCTCATCGAGGCTTGGGCGGCCTATGCCCTCCCCCGCGAGCTCGGTCATCCCTTGCGCGATGGCCACGGGCGGCCGTATGCGCCGCGGCCGATCATCACTCCGTCCGCTCCCGATTGCGCGAAGCGCCTCGCGGCTCTCCTCGACCGAACAGATGTCGCCGTTCACGACGACCGGGATCGACACCGCCTCCCTGACCTTGCGGACGAACGCCCAGTCCGCCTCGCCCTTGTACAGCTGACAGCGCGTGCGGCCGTGGATGGTGATCATCTGCACACCAAGGTCTTCGGCGATGCGGGCAAGCTCCGGCGCATTCAGACTTTCGTCGTTCCAGCCCGTGCGAGTCTTGAGCGTGACCGGGACTTTCACCGCCTTCACGGTTGCGTCGATCAGCTTGGCGGCAAGCGGCAGGTCGCGCATCAGCGCGGATCCGGCATCACCGTTGACCACCTTCTTCACCGGGCAGCCCATGTTGATATCGATGATCGTGGCGCCGCGCTGTTCGTTGAGCTTTGCCGCTTCGGCCATCACGTGGGGCTCGCACCCGGCGAGCTGGAGCGACACCGGCTCCTCGGCGGGATCCCACAGCGACTTCTGCAGCGATTGGCGCGTCTCGCGGATCATTGCCTGGCTGGCGATCATCTCGCTGACTGTAAGCCCCGCTCCGTAGCGCTTGACGATCCGCCGGAAGGGCAGGTCCGTGACCCCCGTCATCGGCGCCAGGATCACCGGCGCGTCGATCCGGATCGGACCGATGTGGATGGGCTTCAGCTCGCTCATGGGCTGGCGGGAGATAGGGGAACAGCCCTTGGCGGACAAGGCAAGCAGGCCTAGACGCCCGCGCACATGACCGTCACCGCACTCATCGTGGCCGCCGGCAAAGGCGAGCGCCTCGGCGGCGGCGTGCCCAAGCAATATCGGATGCTCGGCGGCAAACCGGTGCTGCGGTGGGCGGTCGAGGCGCTGATCCATCACCCCGCAGTGAACGCGCTCCGCGTGGTGATCGGCCAAGTTCAGCGGAGCTGCGCTGCAACCCTCGAAGGCCTTGATATCGGCCCAATCGAAGGGGGCGTGGAGCGCACGACTCCGTTCGTGCCGGCCTTGACCGCGACTTCCGGCGCGCGTGCTCGTCCACGCGCCGCGTGGTCCTTTGCCCGCCCCCTTCGTTGATCGGCGCCTCCTCGCTTCACGTTCTTCGAGGGCGCCACGCCATGCTTCCCGGTCGGAGACACGGTCGCGCGGGGCGGACCGATCGGCCCGACCAGCCGTCGAAAGCTGGGCCTCGTGCGCGTCCGGTCACCGAGGCGTTCTCCGCCTCGCGCCCTTCCGCGAGGCGTATCGCGCCTCGTCAAGGTTCAGCCCGACCACGAGCTCACAGTCATAGGAGCCGCAGGCATAGTCAGCCGCCCCGGCGACCCCGCCGAGGCTGAAAAGCTCGCTCCGCCGTTTCGACCGTGCCGAATCGCTCGCAGCCCGGCTCATCCCCCGCACGGGGATGGGCTTTGACGTCCACGCCTTTTCGGGCGAGGGTCCGATTATGCTTGGCGGTATTGCCGTGCCGCATTCCCGCGGCCTCGCCGGGCACGCGATGCCGACGTCGTCCTCCACGCGATCACTGACGCCCTCCTTGGCGCAGGTGGGCTTGGCGATATCGGCGAGCATTTCCCGCCGTCGAACCCCATATGGAAGGCATGTCGTCCGATCGCTTCCTCGGCCACGCCGTCGACCCCCTCCGCAGCAAAGGAGCGATCGTCGATCATCTGGATTGTACGATCATTGCCGAAGAGCCGAAGTGGGACCGCATCGTTCCGCAATGCGCGCGCGAATTGCCGAGATCGCCGGACTGACGATGGAGCAGGTGAGCATCAGGCGAACGGGTACCACTGAAGGCCTCGGCTTTACGGGCCGGCGCGAGGCATTGCCGCGCAGGCGGTGGCGACATTCGCACAGGGCGATCGGGTGAAAGATCTGCCCTCCCCGGCGAGGGGGGACAAAGCGCGCGAGGCGAGGCCAGTCGCGCTCTGGGACGCCGCATCGCTGTCGCCGAAAGCTGCACCGGCGGGTTGGTCTGCGCCGCGCTGACCGAGATCCCGGGCTCTCCGATGTGCTTGAAGTCGGCTATGTCACTTATTCGAACGCCTCAAAACTGAGCCAGCTCAAGGTCAGCGAGGACGTGGTAGACCGTTCGGCGCGGTCAGCGTCGCCACAGCGTGCCGGCGATGGCCCGCGGCGCGCTCGTAGCCTCTGACGCCGACATCGCGGTAGCGATCACCGGCATTGCCGGGCCAGGCGGTGGAACGGCACAGAAGCCCGTCGGGACCGTCGTCTTCGCCCGCGCCGAGCGCAACGCGGACCCCGCCCAAATCGTAGCCGACAACAAATATTTCGACGAGAAGACGCGCTCCGGCGTCCGCTTTCAGGCAGCGCTTTGCGCACTCGAGCTGTTGATGCCGTAGAGCGCCGCTGCGCGCAGTTCGAACGCATTGGTCATCCGCCGCAGCGCACGGTCGAACGTCGCGCCGGCGAGACTCTGAACAGCCGCGACTTGAAGGCGAAATCGACAGAGAAGTGCACGTCGGTCCCGCCGTCCGCGGCGCGATCGAACTGCCACTCATTGTGCAAATATTTGAGCGGCCCCTCGACATAATCCACGCAGATCCGCGTCGGCGGCTCCTTCACCACGCGGCTGGTGAAGCGCTCCTTGAATGCGTTGAAGCCGACGACGAGGTCCGCGATCGTCTCCTTCTCGCTGGACGAGCGCACGCGCACTGCGACGACCACGGCAAGAACTCGTCGTAGTGCTCGACATCCGCGACGAGTTCGAACAGCTGCTCGGGCGTGTACGGGAGATAGCGGGTCTCGCTATGCCGGGGGCATTGTCCCCTGCCCCAGCTGTTGAACGCCCCAGCTGCCCGGCGCGCGCGGCCTGCATCTTCTTGAAATCGTCGCCGGCGTGATAGCTCGAGCGGGTCAGCGGAGACGCCGCGACCAGCAGAAAGCCCTTCGCGCTGCGATTGCCGCATAAGCGTCGAACGCCTGCGGGAGCGACGAATTCCTCGACCTCAGCATGGCCAGCGTCGGCTGCAGATACTGGCCCATCGTGAGGAAATCGACGCCGGCGGAACGCATGTCGTCCATCACTTGGTGAACTTCGAGGCGTTGCTTCCCCGAGGCCGACCATGAGGCCCGATTTTGTGAACATGTGCAGCGCCCGTCGCTTGACGCTCTCAAGCAAGCGGAGTGACGCATAGTGCGCGCCCCAGGCCGGATCGTCGGATACAGCCGCGGCACTGTTTCCAGGTTGTCGATTGTAGACGTCAGGTCCGGCATCGACGATCGCCTCGACCGCAGCTTCGCTCTTGTTGCGGAAGTCGGGCGTCGGATCTCGACCGTCGTCGACGGCGTGCGCTTGCGCAGTGCCCTCGATCACTTTCACGAACTGCGCGGCCCCGCTGTTCGGGCAATCGTCGCGATCGACCGAAGTCACGGACGATATGCTCGAGCCCCAGCTCAGCGGCAGCGGTCGCGACATGCTCCGGCTCCAGCGGGTCCACAGCGCGCGGCATGCCCGTCTTCACATTGCAGAATGCGCAGGCGCGGGTGCAGGTGTCGCCGAGATCATCCCGTCGCGTGCTTCTTGGTCCAGCATTCGCCGATGTTCGGACACGCCGCTTCCTCACAGACCGTGGCGAGTTGAGCTCGCGCATCAGCCGCCGCGTCTGGTGATAGCCTTCGCTGACGGGCGCCTTGACCCGGATCCAGTCGGGCTTGCGTTGCTTGGGGGACAGCGACGGGAGCGTTCATCGGCTGCCAGATAGCGATTGGCGCTTTACCGGCCTCGGGGGTGGCAAGGTAAAGCGCCAATCGCTATCTGGCAGCCGCATGAACGCCCCCGTCGCTTCCCCAAGCAGCGCAAGCCCGACTGGATCCGGGTTAAAGCGCCGGTCAGCGGAGGCTATCACGCACGCGCCGGCTGATGCGCGAGCTTAACCTCGCCACGGTCTCGAGGAAGCGGCGTGTCCGAACATCGGCGAATGCTGGACCAAGAAGCACGCGACGGTGATGATCCTCGGCGACACGTGCACCCGCGCCTGCGCCTTCTGCAATGTGAAGCCGGGCATGCCGCGCGCTGTGGATCCGCTGGAGCCGGAGCATGTCGCGATCGCGGCCGCGGAGCTGGGGCTCGAACATATCGTCGTCACTTCGGTCGATCGCGACGATTTGCCAGACGGCGGGGCCTCGCAGTTCGTGAAAGTTATCGAGGCACTACGCAGGATACGCCGTCTACGACGGTCGAGATCCTGACGCCCGACTTTCGCAACAAGAGCGAAGCGGCGGTCGATGTGATCGTCGATGCCGGTCCCACGTCTACAATCACAATCTGGAACCGTGCCGCGGCTGTATCCGACGATCCGGCCCGGTGCTCGCTACTATGCGTCACTCCGCCTGCTCGAGAGCGTCAAGCGAAGGGCGCCGCACATGTTCACCAAATCTGGCCTCATGGTCGGCCTTGGGGAGCAACGCCTCGAGGTTCACCAGGTCATGGACGACATGCGTTCCGCCGGTGTCGATTTCCTCACGATGGGCCAATACCTGCAGCCGACGCCGCGACATGCGAAGGTCGAGGAGTTCGTTACTCCGCAGGCGTTCGACGCTTACGCGGCAATTGCACGCGCGAAGGGCTTCCTGCTTGTCGCGGCGTCGCCTCTGACCCGCTCGAGCTACCACGCCGGCGACGACTTCCAGAAGATGCAGGCCGCGAGGGCCGCCCAGCTTGGGCGTTCAACAGCTGGGGCAGGCGAGAATGCCCCGGCATAGCGAAACCGGCATCTCCCTTACACGCCCGAACAGCTGTTCGACCTCGTCGCGGACGTCGAGCACTCGACGAGTTCCGGCCTGGGTCGTCGCATCCCGTCCGCTCCTCCAGCGAGAAGGAGACGATCGCGGACCTCGTCGTCGGCTTTAACGCTTTCAAGGAGCGCTTCACGAGTCGCGTGCTGAAGGAGCCGCCGACGCGGATCTGCGTCGATTATGTCGAAGGGCCGCTCAAATATCTTGCACAACGAATGGCAGTTCGATCGCGCCGCGGACGGCGGGACCGACGTCGACTTCTCTGTCGACTTCGCCTTCAAATCGCGGCTGTTCGAGACCTTTTGCAGGGTCGATGTTCGACCGTGCGCTCCGGCGTATGATCATGCGTTCGAACTGCGCGCAGCGGCGCTCTACGGCATCACAGTCGAGCGCGCAGAGCGCTGCCTGAAAGCGGACGCCGGAGCGCGTCTTTTCGTCGAAATACTTCTGGTCGGCTACGATTTGGCCGGGGTCCGCGTCGCGCTCCGCGGGCGAAAACGACGGTCCCGACGGGCTTCAGGGGTGTTCCGCCGCCGGGCCCGGCAATCCTGTGATCGCCACCGCGATGTCGGCGTCAGACGCTACGAGCGCGCCGCGGGCCATCGCCCATGCTGTTGCGACGCTGACCGCGCCGAACGTGTCGACGACGTCTTCGCTGACCTTGAGCTGGCGGATTTTTGAGGCGTTCGAGTAGGTTACGTAGCCGCTTCAAGCATTTCCGAACATCCCGGGTCTCGGTGATCGCGGCGCAGACCACCCGCCGGTGCAGCTTTCGGCGACAGCGACGCGGCGTCCCAGAGCGCGATTGGCCTCCACCACTTCGCGTGCCTTTTCACCAGTTCACCGGGAAGGAGCGATGTTTCACCCGATCGCTCCCATGCGAATGCTCGCCACCGCCTGCGCGGCAATGCCTTCGCGCCGGCCCGTAAAGCCGAGGCCTTCAGTCGTGGTTGCCTTGATGCTCACCTGCTCCATCGAAGTCCGGCGATCTCGGCAATTCGCGGCGCATTGCGTAACGATGTGGTCCCATCTTCGGCTCTTCCGCAATGATCGTACAATCCAGATGATCGACGATCGCTCCTTTGCTGCGGAGGAGGTCGACGGCGTGGCCGAGGAAGCTATCGGACGACATGCCCTTCCATATGGGGTTCGACGGCGGGAAATGCTCGCCGATATCGCCAAGCCCACCTGCGCCGAGGAGGGCATCGGTGATCGCGTGGAGGACGACGTCGGCATCGCTGTGCCCGGCGAGGCCGCGGCGATGTGGCACGGTAATACCGCCTAGGATAATCGGACCTTCGCCGAAAAGGCGTGGACGTCGAAGCCCATCCCCGTGCGGGGGACGAGCCGGGCGGCGAGCCATTCCTCTGCACGGTCGAAATCCGCCGGCGAAGTGAGCTTTTCCAGCGCGGGGTCGCCGGCCACGGCGGCTACCTCCATGCCTGCGGCTCTCATGACTGTGGTTTCGTCGGTCGGGGCGGAACCTGACCAGGCGCCATACGCCTGCCGAAGGGCGTCGAGGCGAACGCCTGCGGCGTTTGGACGCGCACGAGCCCGGTCCTGTCGACCGGCTCGTCGAGCCGATCCGTCGCCCGCGCGACCGTGTCACCGACCGGAAGCACTGGCGTGGCGCCCTCAAAGAATTCGAGTGAAGCGAGGAGCCGGTCAACGACCACGGGCGGGCAAAAGGGCCGCGCCGCGTCGTGGACGAGCACCGCGTCGCCGGAAATCGCATCGAGGCCGGCACGAACGGAGTCGGTGCGCTCCACGCCGCCTTCGATAAGGGCCCGATATCAAGGCCTTCGAGGGTTGCAGCCGCGAGCTCCCGCTGAACTTGGCCGATCACCACGCGGACGCGTTCACCGCGGGGTGTCGGATCAGGCCTCGACCGCCCAGCGCAGCACCGGCTTGCCGCCCAGCAGCCGATATTGCTTGGGCAGCCGCCGCCGAGGCGCTCGCCTTTCCGGCGGCGACGATGAGGGCGGTGATGGTCATGGGCGCGGGCTCTAGGCCCGCTTGCCTTGCCGCCAGGGCTGCTCCATTATTCCGCCCGCCCATGGGCGTGCGAACCCATCCACATCGGTCCGGTCCGATCGACGCGCCGGTCATCCTGGCGCCGATGACGGCTGTCACCGACCTGCCGTTCCGGCGGATCGTCAAGCGCTACGGGCGGGGCTGACGGTCAGCGAGATGATCGCCAGCCAGGCAATGATCCGCGAGACGCGCCAATCGCTGCAGAAGTCGCTGTGGGATCCCGCCGAGGAGCCGGTGTCGCTCCAGCTCGCCGGGCTGCGAGCCGCACGTGATGGCCGAAGCGGCGAAGCTCAACGAACAGCGTGGCGCCGCGATCATCGACATCAACATGGGCTGCCCGGTGAAGAAGGTCGTCAACGGCGATGCCGGATCGGCGCTGATGCGCGACCTGCCGCTTGCCGCGAAGCTGATCGACGCGACCGTCAAGGCGGTGAAAGTCCCGGTCACGCTCAAGACTGCGCATGGGCTGGGACCATTCGAGCCTCAACGCGCCCGAGCTGGCCCGCATCGCCGAAGACCTTGGCGTGCAGATGATCACCATCCATGGCCGCACGCGCTGTCAGCTGTACAAGGGCGAGGCCGACTGGGCTTCGTCCGCAAGGTCAAGGAGGCGGTGCGATCCCGGTCATCGTCAATGGCGACATCTGCTCGATCGAGGATGCCGCGAGGCGCTTCGCCAATCGGGAGCGGACGGAGTGATGATCGGCCGCGGCGCATACGGCCGCCCGTGGCTCATCGGCCAGGTGATGGCCGAACTAGCGGGGGAGGGCATAGGCCCGACCCGAGCCTCGATGAGCAACTCGAGACCATGCTCGAGCAATATGACGAGATGCTGCGGCTCTACGGGACGCACACCGGCGTCAACCTCGCGCGCAAGCATATCGGCTGGTACACCAAGGGGCTGCCCGGCTCGGCGGAGTTGCGCAACACCGTCAACCAGCAGGACGATCCGGCGATTGTGGTGCGCATGCTGCGGGACTTCTATTTGCCGTGGCTCGAAGCGCACGGCGGCCTAAGACGATTTATCGCGACACAAGTGTGTTTTTGATGCAACGGCTGCTCCGGCCATGCTAGGGCCGGGCGAAATGGACGCGCGTACGGCCGAATCACCGGTCATTTCCCAGCAACAAAGCTGGCTCCAGCGGGAGCGGGCAAGTGGTCGATTCTACGATCGCGTGGCGGTGCTGATTGGGTTTGTTCCTCTCGGATGCTCGGTTTCAGCGCATGGCTGCTGAGGCGCGGCGGAACCTGGCACTCTGGTGTCGCCACCGCTCGTCGCACTGCTCCTGATCGGCATTCTTCTTCCGGCGATCGCCCTGATGGCGCTTTATGCGCGGAAGGTTGCGGTGCGGCGAGCGGAACAGGGCGGCCTCGGCAGCGGACGGCTGCACATCCGTCTCGTGGCTCTCTTCACGGCAATCGCCGCCGTTCCGACGGTTCTGGTCGCGATTTTCGCCTCGCTTCTGTTCCAAAGCGGCCTTGAGTTCTGGTTCTCCAACCGCGCCCGCAACATGCTCGAAGGCGCTGTCCAGGTCGCCAGCGCAAGCTATGATCGTGAAGTCGACAGAGTAGCGAACGAAACCGTTACCGCGAGCGGCGATCTCGCCGGTTACCTTCGAGCGACAACGATCGACGATCCTCGATTTGCCGAGGCTTTTGGCGTCAAGCAGGTGCTCAATCGTGGCCTGTCGGAAGCGATCATCTTTACGTACGGTAGGGACAAACAAATCCGAACCCTTGCCCTGGTGAATCCGTACGACCGGGCGCTCGACAAGGTCATAACCCCAGACAAGATTGCAGAGCTTCAGACCAAGCAAAGCGTTCCGATCAATTCGTCCGATCGGATCGGAGCGCTCACGCGCCTGAATTACGGGCCGGACACATATCTTTATGAAGCCCGCGTTTTCGATCCAAAATTTCGCAACCAGATCACACGCGCCAATGACGTTCTCCGCGACTATCGCTCATTGCTTAATCGCTCGCGGGTCAACCAGTTACGGTTCAATGGCGCTCTCCTGCTTGGCGCGTTGATCATCGTCGGACTTGCCATATTCACCGCCCTGAAAATCGCCGATCGCCTGGTCCGGCCCGTTGGCGAACTGGTCACTGCTGCGGGACGCATCGAGCAAGGCGATTTCTCAGCCCGTGTGCCTGTCGCAGAAACTGAGGACGAGGTTCAGACGCTTTCGACCGCGTTCAACCGAATGGCCGGGCGCCTCGACGAGCAGACGACCGAATTGCGCTCGGCAAACACCCAGCTCGATGCGCGGCGCGCTTTCATGGAAGCCGTGCTGTCGAGCGTCACCGCCGGAGTTATAGCGCTCGACTCGCGTAACCGCATCCTGCTCGTCAACCGCTCCGCCGAGGCCCTGCTCCACGACACGCAGGAGGACGTCGAAGGAAAGGGGATGGGCGTCATTTCGCCCGACCTCGACGAGTTCATGCGCGGCGACCAGTCGGAAGCGAATGTGATCGTCGTCGCCGACGCCGGCCAGCGCACGCTCGCGGTCAAGCGCGTTCGTTACCAGGACGGTTCGGTGCTGACCTTCGACGACATCACCGATCAGCTCACCGACCAGCGCCGCGCCGCATGGTCAGACATCGCGCGCCGCATCGCGCACGAGATCAAGAACCCGCTGACGCCGATCCAGCTTGCCGCCGAGCGGTTGCAGCGGCGCTTCAGTGAAGAGATCAGCTCGGACAAGGACACGTTCGAGCGGCTGACCGGCACCATCGTGCGGCAGGTTGGCGACCTTCGGCGCATGGTCGACGAATTCTCGAACTTCGCGCGCATGCCCAAGCCCGTGTTCCGGGATGAGGACGTTTACGAGATCGCGCGTCAGGCCCTGTTCCTGCACGAGGTCGCGCACCCGGGCCTCACGTTCGTCCTCGACCCGCCTGAGGGCGAATTCCGCATGGTGTGCGACCGCCGTCAGCTGGCTCAAGCGCTTACAAATGTCGTCAAGAATGGCGTGGAAGCCATTGAGGGACGAAAAATCGTGGTGAACACAGCCTCGCTGGAGATCGCGTTGAGCTGCGTCTGCATGAGGAAGACAGCCATTTGATCATCGACGTCCTCGACACCGGCGTCGGCCTTCCTGAGGACCGCGAGCGCCTAACCGAACCCTATATGACCACGCGCGTACGCGGCACCGGCCTGGGGCTCGCGATCGTCAAGAAGATTGTCGAAGAACATATGGGCGAGATCGCCTTCCTCGACCGGCCGGGCGGGGGCACGCATGTCCGCATCGCCTTCGATACCAAGAAACTGTCTGTGCTCGCTTCTGCCGAAGCGGGTGATCCCAATCACGAACCGGATGAGGATGCCTGATGGCGCTTGATGTGCTCGTTGTGGACGATGAAGCGGATATTCGCGAATTGGTCAGCGGTGTACTCGAGGACGAAGGCTACGCCGTGCGCACCGCCGGCGACAGCAGCGAGACGCTCGAGGCCATTGAGGAGCGCAGACCATCCATGGTGCTTCTCGATGTTTGGCTGCAGGGTTCACGGCTCGACGGGCTGCAGCTGCTGCAGGAGATCAAACGCCGGGACTCAACCATTCCGGTGCTGATGATCTCGGGTCACGGTAATCTCGACACTGCGGTTGCGGCCGTCAGGGAAGGGGCTGTCGACTTCATCGAAAAGCCGTTCGAGGCCGAGCGGCTGATCTATCTCGTCGACCGAGCGACGGAGACCGAGCGCATGCGCCGCGAGAATGTGGCGCTTCGGCAGCAGGTTGGGCACGAGGACCAGCTGCACGGCAGCTCGGTCGCGATCAACACGGTCCGCGCCACCTTGAAGCGCGTCGCTCCGACCGGCAGCCGCGTGCTGATCTCCGGGCCGCCGGGCGTGGGCAAGGAAATTGCCGCGCGCATGATCCATCAGTGGAGCTTGCGCGCCAAGGCGCCGTTCATCGTTCTCTCGGCGGCAATGATGAGCCCCGAGCGCGTCGAGGAGGAATTGTTCGGAAGCGAGGCCGACGGAGTCGTCCGCCCGGGCCTGCTCGAACATGCGCATGGCGGCACCTTATTCCTCGATGAGATCGCCGACATGCCGTTGACCACGCAGGGCAAGATCCTGCGGGTGCTGACCGATCAGAGCTATCACCGCGTCGGCGGGCAGCGGCCGGTCAAAGTCGACGTGCGGGTGCTGTCGGCGACCGCGAAAACCTCGCCGACGAGATCACCGCGGGGCGCTTTCGCGAAGACCTGTTCTACCGGCTCAACGTCGTCCCAGTGCGCTTGCCTGCGCTGCGCGAGCGGCGAGAGGACATCCCCGAGCTCGTCAGCCATTTCCTCGCTCGTTTCGCGGCGGAGCGGCGGCTGCCGGCACTCAGCATCTCCGAAGAGGCGATGGCGGCGCTCCAGGCGCATGACTGGCCCGGCAATATCCGCCAGCTGAGAAACATCATCGAACGCACGATCATCCTCGCCCCGGGCGACCGCGTCTCGTGCATCGACGTCGACCTGCTTCCGCCCGAAATCCTCGACAATCAAAACGCGATGGGCGGCTCGTCGACCGCAATGGCGATCATGGGCAGCCCCTGCGCGAAGCGCGCGAATTGTTCGAGCGCGAGTATCTCAAAATCCAGATCCGGCGCTTTTCAGGCAACATCTCGCGCACCGCGTCGTTCATCGGCATGGAACGCTCGGCGCTGCACCGGAAGTTGAAGGCTCTGGGCATCGGGGACAAGCGGGAAGGGGACGAGCCGTAGAACGAGGCCGCGCATGGCTGCTCGATCACTGAGCCTGCAGGATCATTTCCTGAACAGCGTCCGGCGCGCGAAGCTGCCGCTGACCATTTTCCTCGTCAAAGGCGTGAAGCTCCAGGGCGTGATCACCTGGTTCAACTCCTTCTCGCTGCTCCTCCGCCGTGAGGGCGCGTCGCAGCTCGTCTATAAGCACTCGATTTCGACGATCATGCCGGCCGAGCCGCCGCCGGACTTCGTCGCGACCAAACCGGCAGCGGATGGCGCGAAGGCGGCGCTTCAGGACCTGTTCCTCGCCGCAGCGGCTCGCGACACGGAGCGCATGACCTTGTTCCTCGTCAACGGCGTAATGCTCCAGGGCAATGTGACCGGGTTCGACCAGTTCAGCCTCGTGCTGGAGCGCGGCGGGCAAATCCAGCTCGTCTACAAGCATGCGCTCTCGACGCTTCAGCCGGCGCATCCGCTCGACCTGGAGCCTGAGCCGGACGGCGAGGCGGAGGACGAATCCTGAACGATTTCCAGGGTTCTGGCGTGAACGACGTCGCTCGTGGGGAACGCGCGGTCATCGTGGTGCCCGAGATGCCGCGCGAACAATCGCGCCGTTCTGGCGAGGCGCGGCTCGAGGAAGCCGCGGGACTTGCCGAAGCGATCGGAATCGTGTGGCAGCCGAACGGGCGATCCGCGTCAGGACTGTTCGTCCGGCGACCCTGCTCGGCAAAGGGCAGGTCGAAGAAGTGGCGGCCCTGGCGCGGGAGAATGAGGCGGGGCTACTGATCGTCGACGCGCCGCTCAGTCCGATCCAGCAGAAGAACCTGGAGCAAGAAATCGGCACCAAGGTGATCGACCGCACCGGGCTGATCCTCGAGATTTTCGGCGAACGCGCGGTCACCGCCGAAGGCCGGCTGCAGGTCGAGCTTGCCCATCTCGATTATCAAGCGGGGCGCCTGGTCCGCAGCTGGACCCACCTCGAGCGCCAGCGCGGCGGCTTCGGCTTTCTCGGCGGTCCCGGCGAGACCCAGATCGAGGCTGACCGGCGGATGATCCGCGACCGCATGGCGAAGATCCGCCGTGAGCTCGATCAGGTGAAGCGTACGCGTTCGCTGCACCGCGGCCGACGTCAGCGGGCGCCATGGCCGGTCATTGCCCTCGTGGGTTACACGAACGCAGGAAAATCGACGCTTTTCAACAGGCTGACTGGCGAAGCTGTGTTCGCGGAGAACCTGCTGTTTGCCACACTCGACCCGACGATGCGCGATATCCGGCTGCCGGGCTTCGACAAGGCTATCCTGTCGGACACGGTCGGGTTCGTCTCCGATCTGCCGACCGACTGATTGCGGCATTTCGGGCCACGCTTGAGGAAGTCGCGTCGGCCGATCTGCTCGTCCACGTGCGCGACATGCAGCATTCCGACCGCGAAGCGCAGCGCGAGGATGTCGATGACGTGCTCAAATCGCTTGGTTTGGCGGAAGAGGGGGCGCCGCCGCGGATCGAAGCGTGGAACAAGATCGACCTGCTCTCGGGCGAAGACCGGCAGCGGCTGCTTGAGGAAGCCGGCGGCGCGACCATGTCGTGCCGATCTCGGCCGTCACCGGTGAAGGGCTTGATGAGCTGCGCGAGTGCATGGCGGAGGAGCTAAGGAGCGGGGAACAGGTGCACCAGATCCGAATTCCGGCCGGCGACGGCGGCAGGATTGCCTGGCTGCACGCGCGCGGGGAGGTGCTCGATCAGCGGATGGACCATGATGCGCTGGAGCTGTCGGTGCGGCTATCGCCCGACAATTGGGCGCGCTTTCAGGCGATGGAATCCGGCCTGAGCCTTCTTAGCCGCGGCCCACAGCTCCTCTTTCTCGTCCAGCGGCAGTTCGGCAAATCCGGGCGTCTTCTCAATCGCGCGGAAGCGTTGCTCGAACTTCCGGTTCGCTTCGCGAAGAGCGGCTTCGGGCTCAATCTTGAGATGGCGTGCGAGGTTCACGACGGCAAACAGCAAGTCTCCAAGCTCATCGAGCATCCGGTGGTGATCGGATTCGGCGTCCAGCTCAGCCAATTCCTCGTTGATTTTGGCGCGCGGGCCCGACGCGTCGGGCCAGTCGAAGCCGACGCGGGCCGCGCGTCGCTGGAGCTTGGCGGCGCGTTCGAGCGCCGGAAGCGCAAGTGCAACACCGGCTAAAAGCACTGTCGTCGCTAGATTTCTGGCGCTCGGCAGCCTTGATTTCTTCCCACAGATGATGACCGCCATGCTCCAGATCGCCGAAGATGTGCGGGTGGCGGCGTTCCATCTTGTCGCAGATGCGGCTGATGACGTCCTCGAGCGTGAACTGGCCGGCTTCTTCAGCCATTTGCGCATGAAAGACGACCTGGAGCTGGAGATCGCCAAGTTCATCGGCGAGCGAGTCCATGTCGTTGCGCGCGATCGCGTCGGCGACTTCATACGCTTCCTCGATCGTGTAGGGCGCGATCGTCTCGAACGTCTGGACCGTGTCCCATTCGCAGCCGCTGACCGGATCGCGCAGCCGGCGCATGATCTGCCGCAGACGCTCAAGCGGCATGAGGGGCCTCCACGAGGCGGCGGGAGCCCTCGGCCTCTGTAATCTGTAAGTATGATAATATGCATTATGTAAAGTATCAGCAGAGATCAGGAGACCATCACCAGCCATCGTCCCTCCACTCCCCAGCGGCTGAGCGACGACAGAAAATTCATTCCGAGCACGTTCAAGATCGTCATTGTCGGCGACTTGCAGTCCGACATCGCTACGCGTGATCCCGCCAACCTCGAGCTCGGCGGCGCGGCCGCTCGACACGCGGATGATCCCATTGCCGGTGCGGACGAACTGGTCGCGCTGCGGCGAAACCTGCACGCCGGCCTTCAACGCCGTTTGCCGATCGACCGTGGTCATTGTCGCGCCGCTGTCGACCAGAAACCGCACTTTCTGGCCATTGAGCCGCGCTTCCACCCAGAAATGACCGTCGATCGCCATAGGAATGCGCGTTTCGCGGCCCTCGCTGCACTGGAGTGCCAACCGCTTCGGCCTTCAATCGCTGCGCGACCCAGCCGAAATTGTCCCGGAAGGTGAAGAGGACGAAGCCTGCTGCAAAGATTGCTACCCAGGCGAGCGCAATGGTGAGCATCTTCGCCAGAGGCTCTCGCCGCGCCATTAGCGAACCGAGCACGAGCATCACCGCCATCAGAATATAAACGCCGCCGAGCATCAAATCGTTGGTCATGACACGACGATCTCCAGCCCGTCATAGGCTGGCGCCGCCCAATCGGGCAGCTCGGCGATCAATGTTCGATAGTCGAGGCCGTTGCCCATATGCGTCAGATAGACCTGACCGACGCGCAAATCACGAGCCCAGCCGAGGATTCCGTCGAGATGCGCGTGGGTCGGATGCGGCGTGCGGGTCAGGCAGTCAGCGATCCACACGTCCACGCCTTCGTACAGCTGCGCCATTTCATCGGTTAAGTCGTTGAAGTCTATTGCGTATGCCGCCGACCGGCCGCCCTCATCGAGGCGTATCCCGAGGAGGTCGGCCCGCCGTGTGGCTGATCGACGAAACGCGCGACAGCCTTTCCGAACTCGGAGTTCGTTCTCCAGCTCCCGGCCCTCGACGATCGGCCGATAGAACTCCGACTGCTCGAACGCATAAGCGAAGCGTCGCTGCAGCTCAGCTAACACCTCGGCGCGGGCATACATCGGCACCGGACCGCCCAACGCCTGCGCGATCGGCCTCAGCTCATCGATCCCATGGCAATGATCGCCATGGGCATGGGTAACGATCACCCGTCGAGGCGCCGCACCTCCGCTGCCAGCAGCTGCTGGCGAAGGTCGGGTCCGCAATCGACCAGTATTTGGCTGCCGGCGCTTTCGACCAGGATCGAAGAGCGCAGGCGGGCATTGCGCGGTTCGGCGGAATCGCATTTGCCCCATTCATTGCCGATCTTGGGAACCCCAGTCGAAGTCCCGCAGCCGAGGATTCTAAGCTTCACCCGCTGCCTTGCTGAAAAGCCTGAAGAAATTAGCGGTAGTCGCCTCGCCCAGCGCTTCGGGGTCCTCTCCCCTCAGCTCAGCTACAAAGCTGGCGGTGTCGGCGACGAACGCCGGCTCGCACTTCTGCCCGCGGTGCGGGACGGGCGCGAGGAACGGGCGAATCGGTCTCCACGAGCAGCGAGTCGAGCGGGAGCCCTTGCGCGCGTCTGCTGCAGGTCCTGCGCGTTCTTGAAGGTGACGATCCCGGACAGGGAGACGAAAAAGCCGAGATCGAGCGCCCTTGCCGCCAGTTCGGCCGAGCCGGTGAAGCAGTGGAGAACGCCCGTGACCCCGCCCTGCTTGACCGCGCGGCCGAGGATTTCGGCCGTGTCATCCTCCGCGTCGCGCGTGTGGACGATCAGCGGCAAGCCGGTCTGCCGCGCCGCGTCGATATGCGCTTCGAAGCGCTCGCGCTGCGCCGCCGGTCGGACTTGTCGTAATAATAATCGAGCCCGCACTCGCCGATGGCGACCACGCGCGGATGCTTGGTCCCTTCGACCAGCGCCGCAGCGCCGAGATCGGGATGCGCGTCCGCCTCGTGCGGGTGGACCCCGACGCTCGCCCAGACGTCGACTGGCGCTCGGCAACGGCGATGACCTCGCCCCACTCCTTCTGCCGCGTCGAGATGTTGAGGAAGCCGGTAACTCCGCGTTCGCGCGCATTGTCCAGCACTTCGTCCTGGCGCTCGACCAGGCCTTCGTAATTGAGGTGGCAGTGGCTATCGATCAGCCTCATGCCGCCGTCTCCGGCTCCTCTTCGAGCTCGAGCCGGGGGAACAGAGGCGTGGGCTGCGCGAGCCGGAATTCGCTTTCCGCCAGAGGTGAGTACCAATGGCTGAGAATGCCGTCGAAAGTGCGCAGCTCAGGCGCAACGCCCATGTGTCGAGCAACCGGTCGGCGCTGCCGGGATGACCGGGCGGATCCCGACGCGAGGACGGCAATGCAGATGTAGAGCGTCGCCAGCACAGTTTGCATCCGCTCCGGATCGGTCTTGCGCGAGCGCCCACGGCGCCTGCTCGTCGATGTAGGCGTTGCAGGCGAACACCGCCTGCATCCACGCTTCGCAGCCCTTCGAGAGCGCGAGATCCTCGATAGGCGGCGGGCATCGCCTCGCCGACCGCCCCGCAAACCACGTCGAACAGGGCGTTGTCGGCATCATTGTGCCCGTGAATCTCCGGCAGGCCGCCGCCGCAGTTCCGCACGATCTGCGTGAGGACCGCTGGGCGAGATTGCCGAAGCTGTTCGCGAGCTCGGCATTGGCGCGGGCGACGATCGCCTCGGCGCTGTAGCTTCCGTCCTGCCCGAAGGTCACTTCGCGCAGCAGGAAATAGCGCAAGGCATCGACCCCGAACCTGTCGGCGAGCACCATCGGGTCGACGACATTGCCGACGCTCTTCGACATTTTCTCGCCGCGGCTGAGCAGGAAGCCGTGGCCGTAGACCTGCTTCGGCAGCGCGATGCCCGGCCGACATCAGGAATGCCGGCCAATAGACGGCGTGGAAACGAACGACGTCCTTGCCGATCAAATGGACGTTCGCCGGCCAGTAACGCCGCCACAGCTCGGTATCGTCGGGATAACCGAGCCCTGTGATGTAATTGGTCAGCGCATCGAGCCACACGTACATTACGTGGTCGCGGACTGCCCGGCACCGGGACGCCCCAGGCGAAGCTTGTGCGCGAGATGCTGAGGTCTTTGAGCCCGCCCTCGACGAAGCGCTGCACCTCGTTGCGGCGGCTCTCGGGGCGGATGAAGTCCGGGTTTGCCGCATAATGGTCGAGCAAAGGCTGCTGGTACTTCGACAGGCGGAAGAACCAGCTCTCCTCGACGGTCCACTCGACCGGCGACCCGTGCGGAGACAGCTTCTCGTCCCCTTCCCCGGCGACGAGCTCGCTTTCGTCGTAATAAGCCTCGTCGCGGACCGAGTACCAACCCTCGTAGCGGTCGAGATAGAGGTCCCCCCTCTCCTCCATCGCCTGCCAGATCGCCTGGCTGGCGCGGTAATGATCGGGCTCGGACGTGCGAATGAAGCGATCGTACGAAACGTTAAGAGTGTCGCACATGTCTTGGAAAAGTTGCGACATTTTGTCGCAAATGCCCGCGGCTCGACGCCTTCGGCACGCGCCGCTTGCGCCATTTTCAGCCCGTGCTCGTCGGTGCCCGTCTGGAAGCGCACGTCGCGGCCCTGGCTGCGCTGAAAACGCGCGATCGCATCGGCCGCGATCGCCTCATAGGCATGGCCGATGTGCGGCGGACCGTTGGGGTAGCTGATCGCGGTGGTGATGTAGAAAGGCTCGGACATGTGCCGCCGCACCTAGCGGCGGCGGCCTAGCGCTTCAAGGAAGCGGGTTCGGCGACTTCGGCGAGGATCCCGCCGATCTGGAAAACGGTCGCGGCAGGGTCGAGCGAGAGGCGTGGCGCAACGGCCGCGAGCTCGCGCGCCTTGGCGTAAGCGTCGAGCGCGCGTTCGCGTCGGCGCGCCGCTCGAGCCGCCGCGCCTCGCGCGCGATCAAAGTCGGCGCGAGATCGAGGAACGCGGCGTAACGATCCGCCGCCGCTTTCTTGCCGAGCTCGCTCGCAAGATCGGAGCGCCGCGCATTGGTGGGATCGCCCTGGCGCAAGATCGCCACCGCCGCATCCTCGAGCTTGGCGAGACCGAGCTCGGCGAAGGCGAGCGCCCGCCCCGCCGAACCGAACGACATGGCGATGATCCGCTGGCGCTCTGCCGCGCTCATCTCAGGTGCCTTCGCTTCGAGGATTGACGTCATGGCGTCGGCGTCCAGCGCCTGAAAGTCGAGCCGCCGGCAGCGCGAACGGATGGTCGGCAGCAGCCGCCCCGGCGCGTGGCTGACGAGGAAGAAGATGCGTGTTGGCAGGCGGCTCTTCGAGCATCTTGAGCAATGCGTTGGCGCCTGACGGCTCGAGCTCGTCGACCGTATCGATGACCGCGACGCGCCAATCGGACATCGCCGGACTGAGGTCGAACAGCTCGGAAAGGCTGCGCACCTGGTCGACGCGTGATGTTGCGCGCGAGCTTGCCGGTCTTTCTCGTTCACTAGCCGCTCGAGCCAGCGCATGTCGGGATGGCTACCCGCCTCGACCAGCTTGACCATCGGATGGTCCTCGGACGTTTCCAGCCCGGGCAGATCGGACGGCGGTCCGGCCGCATCCGCGAGCACGCGCTTCGCGGCGGCAAGAGCGAAGGTCGCCTTCCCCACGCCTTTTGGTCCGGCAAGCAGCCACGCGTGATGCAGCTTGCGCGTGGCCCAGGCGCTGGCGAACTGCTCTACCGCTCGCTCTTGCCCGACGATCACGGCAGCAGGTCCGCGATGGCGTCGAGCAGGCGCTCGGTGACTTCATCTTCCGAGCCGGACGCATCGACGAGCACCACGCGCTCGGGCTCCTCGATGGCGATCAGGCGAAACGCAGTCTCGACCTTGTGATGATAGTCATCTGAGCGGCCGCCGATGCGGTCGCTGCCGTCGGTGTCGCGGGCACGGGCGCGTTCAGCGCCATCTTGCACCGTCAGGACGAGGGTCCGATCGGGAAACCATCCCGCGATCGCAAAAGCGTTGATCTCGCGGACCGTCTCGATCCCGAGCCCTCCGGCGCCGCCCTGGTAAGCGAGCGAACTGTCGACGAACCGGTCCGAGATCACCCATTTGCCGGCTTCGAGCGCGGGTCGAATCGTCTTTTGCACGTGATCCGCGCGGGCCGCGGCGAACAACAAGGCCTCCGCTTGCGGTCCCCAGCGATCCTCGTTCCCGCTCAGCAGAAGCTCGCGGATGGCTTCGGCGCCCTCGCTCCCGCCCGGCTCGCGCGTGACGAGCACGTCGATTCCACGCGTCTTCAAGCGCTGCTGCGAGCGCCCGGACCTGCGTGGACTTGCCGACCCCCTCCCCGCCTTCGAGCGTGATGAAGTGCCCGCGCTCGCTCACGCCATTCCGAACAAGGATTTGAAACCGAGCCAAATGCGGCCGAAGAATCCGGCCTTTCCGACGTCCTCACCGGCGACCAATGGAACGATCTGCGGCGGCGTGTCGCTGGTGGTGATCACGAAGTCGGCGACGTGCTGCCCCTTGGCGATCGGCGCGGCGATCGGCCCCTGGTAGCGGATCTTCATCGCTCGTCGCGCCTGAGGCGAGGCCCGCCGGCACCGTCACCGCGAGATTGCGCGGCGCGACCAGCGGCACTTCGCTGCTGCTCCCGAGCTGCACCTTGGCCGTGCCGACCTTCGCTCCGGCCTGGAACAAGGGCTTGGCGGTCCATGCGTTGAAGCCCCACTCGATGAGCCGCGTCGATTCCTGCACCCGCGCATTCCAGCTCGGAAGACCCGCGAGCACTTCGATCAGCCGCCGCCCGTTCTGCTCCGCCGACCCGGTGAAGCCGTACCCCGCTTCGTCGGTGTGTCCGGTCTTGAGCCCGTCCGCGCCCGGCACATGGCCGAGAATCGGATTGCGGTTCTCCTGCGTGATGTCCTTCCCCGAGCCCAGCGTCTTGCCCCAGGTGAAGCTCGGGAGCGAATAGAATTCCTTGTACAGCTTGGGGTGGCGCTCGATCTCGGCACGCGCGAGAGTCGCAAGGTCGCGCGCAGTCACATAGGTGCAGCCATTGTCCGGCCAGCCGTTGGCGTTGCAGAAGCGGCTGTTGGTCACGCCGATCTGGTGCGCGAGCGTGTTCATCTGCTGCGCGAACGCCTGCTCCGTTCCCGCGATGCACTCTGCGAGCACGACCGACGCGTCATTGCCCGAGAGCGTTACGATTCCCTTCAGCAGGTTCTCGACGCTGACCTGCTCGTTGGCGAGAGGAACATGGTCGAACCCGCCTGCGGCCCATGCCATTTCTGCCATGTCTCCGGCCGCACGGTGCACATCTTGCTGAGCGGCAGCTGGCCCTTGTCGATCAGCTCGAACGCGACTTCGGTGGTCATCATCTTGGCCATCGATGCCGGCGGCATGTGGGCGTCCGCGTTTTTCGCGTAGAGCGTCGCGCCCGAGCTCAGGTCGATCAGATAGGCGACCCTGGCCGGGGTATCGAACTGCGGCGCCGTGGCGGCGGCGGCGGTGGCGAAGATCAACGAAGCGGCGGTGGCGAGCAGGATTGGGCGGCGCATGTGGCTGGGGAATCCTCGGGGCGGTGAACGGTGCCGCCTGTCTATCGCCGAGCGATCGCGTCCGCCAGAACCCCGACCGAAATCGCGTAGAAATTCGAGCAATTGTAATCGAGGATCGCGCGATAGTTGGTCGTCAGGAGATAGGCGGTCGAGTCCGGCCCGTCGGGCTCGATCAGGCTCGCCATCTCATTGTCGGGAAGCGATCGTCCGAACGGGGTCACGCCGAGCGCGCGCCATTCGCGCATCGTGAGCCAGCGGCTGTGGCGGCGATAGACTTGCGGGCAGCGCTGAGCGGTGGTGCGCGAGACGATCGCAGCGCGATTGAGATTTGCCGGAGTGCGCACCGGAATCCCCCAGGTGACGTTCGGCTTCCAGCCCGCGTCGCGCAGGTAAGACGCGATCGAGGCGAGCCCGTCGAGCTCGTCGCTCCAGATGTCGGAAAGCCGTCCCCGTCGCCGTCGGCGCGAAGGCGCAGCGCGACCGAGGGCATGAACTGCGGAAGGCCGGTCGCACCCGCCCAGCTTCCCTTGAGGCGCCAGCGCGGCACGCCCTGATCCATCAGCTTCAACGCGGAAATGAACTCGCTTTCGAAGAATTCGCGGCGGCGGCCGTAATAGCCGAGGCTGGCGAGCGCCTGCAGCAGGTCGGTGCTGCCGGTGACCAGGCCATAGCTTGTTTCATGGCCGTAAATCGCGAGCAGGACGGTCGGGTCGACACCCCATTTCGCCTCGATCGAGCGAAGCCCTCCGTACAGGTTCGAATAATTGCTCTGCGCCGCGGCGGATGAGCGTCGAGGTGACGTGCGCCCGCAGATAGGGCGCCAGCGCTCCGACGACACCACCGCTGGTCCGCGCGATCGGCTCGGTGCGTTCGAGGTCGATTATACGCTGATTGACCTGGAGACCCGGGACATTGGCCTGGATCGTCGATTCGTGGACTCCCTGCTGGCGGGCGAGTGCTGCGAGCCGGACCTTGTACGTGTCCCAGGCGCTCGTTGGCTGCGGGGCGGCGTAAGCGGGCTGTCCATAGGTATAGGTCTGCGCCGAGGCGGACGCCGAGCGGCAAGAGCCGTCAGTGCG
Organism: uncultured Alphaproteobacteria bacterium; assembly: GCA_963785965.1. GTDB lineage: Bacteria > Pseudomonadota > Alphaproteobacteria > Sphingomonadales > Sphingomonadaceae > Sphingomicrobium. The sequence goes on along the minus strand of CAWAXE010000011.1, from coordinate 456,505 downwards.
ACCAGGCTCCAGACGATCAATCGCACCCAACGCATGCTCCCTCGCTTACATCCGAGGCTAAACTGCAAAGCCCGCATCCGGCCAGCCTGGTTCATCGCGCGGCTTGCACCCCTCGGCCCGGCAGGGGATATGCGCCTACCGATTAAGGAGAGGTGGCCGAGTGGTTTAAGGCAGCGGTCTTGAAAACCGCCGTGGGTGCAAGCCCACCGTGGGTTCGAATCCCACCCTCTCCGCCACGCCTCGATCATGGTCCCGATTAGGACCTCGTCCGTGCCCGTAGCATTGCTGTTTCAATTTTCTGGAACCGTAACGAACATCGAAAGTTTCGCGCCATGTAGTGGCTCTCAGCCCGGGGTTGCCTATGTCGAGCTACAAGCTTTACTGCATGCAAAGTCAGGGCAATCTCCACTTTGCGGAATGGATCGAGGCGAAGGACGACGCCGAAGCCATAGCGATAGCCCGCAGGCTCAAGAAAGATGCGCTAAAGTGCGAGGTTTGGCACGGTCGCCGGCTGGTAGCGGTGCTTGACGCCCATGAACTAGCCGCCTGAGGAATCCGCCGGCAATTCCCTTCCCCGCCGTTCGTCGAAACGATCAGCGGCGGCCGCAATATTCATCTTGCGTTCACGCTACAAATGTAGCACTCTACAAATGTAGCGCGGCGAGTCTGCCGTGCGTGAAAAGGGATTTTCAATGCTGAGCAAGCTTCCGCCGCGCGAAAGGCAGATCGTCGATATCCTCTATCAACAGGGGCCCCTCGCCGTCTCCGAGATCTGCGAGACGCTGCCCGACCCGCTGAGCGGCTCGGCGGTGCGCGCCATGCTCAAGCGGCTCGAGGACAAGGGCTATGTCACGCGCGCCAATTCGGAGCGCGGCTATCTCTACAGTCCTGCGGTATCCGACACGCTCGCAAAGAAATCCGCGCTGAGTGAGATCGTCCGGGTCTTCTTCAACGGCTCGCCGGTAAGCGCCGCGAGCGCATTGCTCGGCATGTCCGACCGGCTCAAGGACGATGAGCTGAGCGAGCTCGAAGCGATGATCGCCCGCGCGCGCAAGGCCAAAGGGGGCAAGTGATGCACGTCCTCATCGAAATCGCGGTCAAATCGCTGTTGATTGCCGGGCTGGCGCTCGGGCTGCTCGCATTGTTGAAGCGTCGTTCCGCAGCCGAGCGGTCATGGGTGGCGCATATCGGGTTGCTGGCGCTGTTGATCGTCGCGTTCGCGCCGCTGGTGCTGCCGACTTGGAACGTCGAGGCCCCTGCTCTGCTGGGCCAAACGCCGCCGCCTGTGGCGCCGGTCCAGAGTCGCGCGCCAGTCTCGACGGTCGTGGTGGCCCCGGTCGCCTTGAGGGGTGCTCCGGTGGCGCAGGTTGCGTCCCGCGCTTCCATCAGCCCCGTTGCGGCGGCTACTGCTGCTTACGCGCTTCCCGCCGCGATCCTGTTGTTCATCACCTTTTTGGCACTGGCGAGGCTGATCGCTCTGCGTGCCCGCGCCGACGTTCTCGTCGACGGGCATTGGCTGAGCGCGCTCGCCCGCGCGCAGCGGCGCATGGGCTTCAAGCACGGCACCGCTTTGCTCACTAGCAACGAGCTATCCTCGCCGATCAGCTGGGGCCTGATGCGCCCGGTAATCCTGCTCAACACACGCGCGGTCGAGGCGTCGAGCGAAGCCGAGGCGATCATCGCCCACGAGCTGGCGCACGTCGCCCGCATGGATTGGGCGAAGCTGCTGCTCGCCCGGGTCGCGACGGCGCTGTTCTGGTTCAACCCGCTCGTCTGGCTGCTCGCCCGCGAGGCGCACCAGCTGCGCGAGGAAGCGGCCGACGACAGCGTGCTCGCCGCCGACATCGCCGACACCGATTATGCGCAGCTGCTGGTCGGAGTGGCGCGCCACGAGTGCCCCGGCCTGCTGCTCGGCGCGCACGGCGTCGCGCCTTCGAAGAGCTCGCTCGCGCGCCGCGTCGCGCGAGTGCTCGACGGCGCGTCGGTGCGCGGTCCGGTCGGCGCGCTCGTTCGCGCTTGGGTGTTCGTCGGAGCGGTGTTGATCGCCGCGCCGCTCGCAGCGCTGACGCTGACCCCCGGCGGACCCCGGCTGGCCAAACCTCTGCCGCCGGCCTCTGCAAAATCGCACGCCGCATGTGAGCAATATTGTGGCCGCACCCGAACCTCCCGCCGACTTGCCGCACATCATCGCAAGCGGCGTCTCGACATCGGTGCAGACCGCGGTTGCGGCCGTTGCGTGCAGACGAGGTCAGCGATCAACGCGAAGCCCGCTCCGAAGCCGCCGCGGAAGCGCTGGACGCCGCCCGGGACGCTCGCGAGAATGCGATCGATCAGGCCCGAGACGCGGCGCAGGAAGCACGCGACGCGATCCATGAAGAAATGCGCGGAGGCGGCCGAATTCGATCAGATCATCGCAATGAAGGCGGCGGGCGTCTCCCCGGAATATGTGAACGCCCTCCGCGCTGCCCAGCCGCGACTTCGCGCGGTTGATGCGGCGAACTTCGCCGGGATGAAGTCGATCGGAGTCACTTCCGAGTTCGCCCGCGATCTGGCCGCGGCAGGTTTCCGCAACCTGGACGAGAACGGATTGGCCGAGGCTCGGGCCGTCGGCCTGACCGGCGACTATGCTCGCGCGATGGCGAGCGCGGGGGTGCCGTTGAATCTCAAGGACTATGTTCAGCTGCGCGCGATGGGGATTTCGCCTCGCTACGTGCTTAGCCTTCGGAAGTCCGGGTATTCCCCGGTCGATACCCACAAAATCGTCCAGATGTGGGCGGTCGGCGTCAGGCCCGGAGACCTCAGCGTCGCGCCACCCACTCCACCCAGACCGCCCAAATCGCTGCCCCTGCGAGCCGGACACCCGGCCGGTTCACCGCCCAGCTGGAACGATCCTGACAGCGGCTGATCCCGCCCGCTTCGAACCCCCGTCAAAGTAGCGAGATTTTCGAACGCCTGGCCCGGGCGAACGGGCGGACTTTGCCTCATGACATCCCAAGGAGACCAATGATGAACCGCTGTCTCGCATTCCTGCTCGCACTTGTTCTCGCGACCCTGAGCATATCCTCGGCCTGTGTCGCCGCACCCTCCGATTGGGTCCATTTCACCCTCCTGCCAGAGCGCGGCGACGGTAAGATCCACGCCAGCTTTCGGGACGAAAGCCGCGGCCCCGGCGACAACAACTGGTCGACCGGATTCCTCCCGTCAGAGCTTGTCGGGCTCGACGTGGCCTCCTTTCGTGCTTCCGGCGCCCGGCCGCTTCGCTTTGCCATAGTCCGTGAAGCAGGGCGCCTCGATTGCTCCGGCAGCGGCGGCAATTCCTCGGCCGCCGGCAATTGCAGCTTCATCGCCGACCCGGATTCACACAGCTGCTGATCAGCCGCGGCATCGGCCGGCCGACGCGCGAGCAGGCGTTTGGACTGATGGCGATCAATGCGCGTCGCGAACTCATCGATGCGGTCGCCGCCGCGCGTTATCCCACTCCGACGATCGACGAGCTAATGGCGCTAACGGCGCTTGGCGTGACCGGCAGTTACATCGACGGCGTTGCGCATGCCGGCTATCGGCCGCGGTACGATCCACGGCCTCGTCGAGTTCAAGGCGTTGGGGATCACGCCGGAGTGGATCGGTGGCTTCGTGCGCGCCGGTTACGGCAACCTTCCGGCCGAGGAACTGGTGCAGCTGAAGGCCCTGAACGTCACCCCCGACTTCATCTTCGGATTTGACCGGATCGGCTACCGCAACATTCCCGCGGCGACGCTCGTCCAGCTGAAGGCGCTCGATATCACGCCCGAGTTCGTTCGATCCACGGTTGGCGAACGTGCGACTCTGCCGCCGGTTAATGAGCTTGTGCAGTTGAAGCTGTTCGGACGCCGTTCGTCAGTTGGTCGACACTAAACGCGCGCCTGCAAATCCGCCCGCCATTGGTCGAATCCTGTTGGCCCCGTGCCAATGCAACCGACCAGTGCGTCCTACATGAATAATCCAGGGGAAGTTCCATGGTGCGTGCGATTGGCCTGACCAGTGTAGGTTTGGCTGCGCTGTTCGCCGGCGACGTCGGCTTCTGCGCAGACAACTGTGCCTGCGGCACTGCCAGCCACGGTGTCGACGGATCCGGTTCGGAGCACAACCGGACTACCACTTACGACGCAGCCTATTTTGCCCAGTTCGGTCCACGGACCGCGCTCGACATCGCGCAGCATGTGCCTGGATTTACCCTCGACTTGGGCAACAGCCAGTCAACGACGGGCGTCGACGTGCGGGGATTTGCGGGAACTGCGGGCAATGTCGTCTTCAACGGTGCGCGACCGAGCACCAAGGCGGAGGCGCTCGACGTAACGCTCCAGCGGATCCCCGCGCAGCAGGTTGTTCGGGTCGAAGTCGGACCGGGCGACCTTTTCGGTTCGGATTATGCGGGCAAGAGCCAGGTCCTCAACATCATCCTGTCGCAGAAGGCCGGAATCGACGGCAATGTTACGGCCGCAGGGCAGCGACGCTACACCGGCTACATCAACCGAAACCTCTCCGGCTCGGCGTCCATCCGTCGCGGCCCGTCCACGATCAATCTCTCCGCCGGAACGGGCAACAACAGGCAATTCGAGGAAGGGTCCGACACTCTGACGGACCCGGGGACGGGCGACCTCCTCGAATTCCGGCGCAAGCACAACATTTACTTCAACCGCGATCCGAATATCTCCGCGAGCTGGGCTCTGGAGCGCAGTTCGGACAGCGCGTTTCGCCTCAACGCGCGGTGGCAACCAAGCCGCTTCGACCTGTTTCAGCGCAACCGCGTCAGCCCGGCGGTCGGTCCGCAGCACGACGATAATCTGTCCCAGCATTATCGCGACCCGGTGATTGAGATCGGGGGCGACGTTACGCGCCCGCTGGCCGGCGGAGCGATCAAGTTCGTCGCGCTTGCCACACGTCGCAAACGTCGACGATTTCGATTCCTCCGTCGAGCGCAACGGACTGCTTGAAGATAATCCGGCCGTTGTGGGCGGTTCCGAGCAACTGATCGCCGCAAAGCGGAACGAAACCATAAGCCGTGTGAGCTGGTCGCGATCGAATCTTCTCGGCCTGTCGTTCGAAGCAGGCGCAGAGGGCGCGTTCAATTCCCTCGACGACCATACGAGCCTGGATATCATCGATCAGAACGGTGAGCGCGTTCCGATCGACCTGCTGATCGCCGCTGCTACGGTGAAGGAAAAGCGCGGCGAGCTTTATGTCAATGTCGGTAAGACGCTTTCGTCTGCCCTGCGGCTCGACGGCGGGCTCAACTACGAGTTCTCACAGCTTAAGGTGCGCGGCGACGCGACCGCAGATCGCGCGCTCAAGTTCCTCAAGCCCAAGCTAACGCTTGACTGGAAACCAGGTGGAGGCTGGCACACGCAATTGTCCGTCCAGCGCACGGTCGCCCAACTCGATTTCTACGATTTTATCAGCTTCGGCGAGTTGTCGACGAACAGGATCAACGGCGGCAACGCCAATTTACAGCCGCAGCGGGCGTGGGAATTCCGGGCGACCGCAGAGCACCTCTTGTTCGGCGATGGCTTGGTCAAGCTAGATGTTGGGCACGATCTCATTAGCATGCTCCAGGACCGCGTTCTGATTTGTGAGCTGGACGAAAATCAGGTCCAGAAGTGCTTCGACGCTCCGGGCAATCTTGGCACCGGCAGGCGCTCCTTCGCCTCGATCACGATCGACGCACCGCTGGGGCGGTTCTGGAAAGGCCTCCGAGCCAAGTTCACGGGAACCCTCCAGCGCACGCGAGTGGACGATCCGATCAGCGGCGACCCGCGCAAATTCAGCGGCTTTTTCCCCGACTGGCAATGGGACCTCGACCGTTCGCCGGGATGCCGGGCCGATCTCCTATGGCTTCGAACTCAGCGATAATCAGCGCTTCACCTTCTACCGCACGGACGAGTTCGACACGAACTTCAACCGCGGCGCTTACATGACCGCGTTCGTTGAGTATCGGCTGAGCCCCAAAACCGCGATCACGCTCGACTTCGACAATGTGCTGGATACTCACGCTGCGCGCAGCCGGCTGCTCTTCTTCCCCAACCGCGCCGAATCCGGACCCGACATCAACGAATTCCGCGATCGCAACCGTCACCGCAGCATCGGCCTGACACTGAAGCAAAGCTTCGGCGGCGGCGGGGTGGCGAAGTAGACTGAGCCCGGCTAATAGCGCCGCTTCATCTCACAAGCGGGGCAATTCTCAGTGGGCGAGCCTGCCATCCTTCCGTTCGACTGGGCGGATCCGTTCGATCTCAATCATCAGCTGACCGACGAAGAGCGGCTAGTCCGCGGCACCGCAGAGGGATACGCCCAAGAGAAGCTGCAGCCGCGCGTCACCTCGGCCTATCTCGACGAGCGGTTCGACCGCGAGATCCTGACCGAGATGGGCGAGCTCGGGCTGCTCGGCGCAACCATCCCGCACGAATATGGCGGCGCTGACCTCGGCTATGTCAGCTACGGGCTCATCGCCCGCGAGGTCGAGCGGGTCGACAGCGGCTACCGGTCGGCGATGTCGGTGCAGTCCAGCCTCGTGATGTACCCGATCTTCGCTTACGGCTCCGAGGAACAGCGGCAAAAGTATCTGCCGAAGCTCGCGACCGGTGAATTGGTCGGCTGTTTCGGCCTGACCGAGCCCGACGCCGGGTCCGATCCCGGCGGCATGCGCACGCGCGCCCAGAAGGTGCAGGGCGGCTACGTCCTCTCCGGAACCAAGATGTGGATCACCAACTCGACCATCGCCGACGTGTTCGTCGTATGGGCCAAGTCGGACGCGCACGACGGCAAGATACGCGGCTTCGTGCTCGAGAAGGGCATGGCCGGGCTGTCAGCGCCCAAGATCAAGGAGAAGCTCAGCCTCCGCGCCTCGATCACCGGCGAGATCGTGATGGAAGACGTCGAGGTCGGCGAGGACGCGTTGCTGCCCAATGTTGAGGGGCTGAAAGGGCCGTTCGGCTGCCTCAACCGCGCGCGTTACGGCATTGCCTGGGGTTCCATGGGCGCGGCCGAGGCCTGCTACCGTGCCGCCCGCCAATATACGCTCGATCGCAAGCAGTTCGGCCGGCCCCTCGCCGCCAACCAGCTCGTGCAGCTCAAGCTCGCTAACATGGCGACCGAGATCACACTTGGGCTTCAGGCCGCGCTGCGCGTCGGCCGCCGGCTCGAAGCCGGCGAGCTGATCCCCGAGACCATCAGCCTGATCAAACGCAACAATTGCGGCAAGGCGCTCGATATCGCCCGCACCGCGCGCGACATGCACGGCGGCAACGGCATTTCCGCCGAGTTCCAGGTGATGCGCCACGCGGCGAACCTCGAAACCGTCAACACCTACGAGGGCACGCACGACGTCCACGCCTTGATCATGGGACGAGCGATCACCGGGATTCCCGCCTTCTAGCGGACGGACGGAAACAGCCGTAAGGTCTGTCGCGCAACCAAGGGGGCGATCGCATGGGGCTTGTCGGCTGGATCATCATCGCAGCAATCGTCTTGTTGCTGCTTTCCGCCATCGCGCTGTACAACCGGCTGGTCAGGCTGCGGGCTTTGGTGAAGGAGGGCTTCAGCGGAATCACCGTGCAACTCCGCCGCCGCGCGGACCTGATTCCGAATCTCGTGGAATCCGTTCAGGGATACGCCACCCACGAGCGCGAGGTGTTTGAGGAAGTAAGCGCGAACCGCTCCAAGGCGCTTTCCGCCGGGAGTGTCCAGGGCACTGCTCAGGCGGATGCACAGATGACGGGCCTGCTTGGACGCCTGTTCGCCGTTGCCGAGGCCTATCCGGAGCTCAAGGCCAACACGAATTTCCTCCAGCTGCAGGACCAGCTGGCGAATATCGAAGGTGAGCTGCAGGGCGCGCGGCGCTATTACAACGCCACCGTGCGCGATCTGAACTCCTCGATCCAGAGCTTCCCTGCGGTGCTCGTCGCGGGTCCGCTTGGGTTCCACGAGGAGCCGTTTTACGAAGACGCGGACCAATCGATCCAAGCGCGCCGAAAGTGTCATTCGCCCGTCCGGCGGCGTGACGATGCGGCTCTTGCGGTGGGTACTCCCCGCGCTCGCTCTCGCGGTCGCTTCGACGGCGGCCGCCGCCGACGAACGAATCCTGCGCTATGACAGCGACGTCCAGATCCAGAGCGACAGCTCGCTCGCGGTCACCGAGACGATCGACGTCAACGTCGAGCACGACCGCATCAACCACGGTATCTATCGCGACTTCCCGACTCGCTATCGCGGGCGGAATGGCACTCAGATGCACGTCGGCTTCACGTTCGAGGGCGCAACTCTCGACGGAGCACCGGTGCGCGCGAACACAGAGCCCTCGGGCAACGGAGTCCGCATCAAAGTCGGTGATCCAGACCGGCTCGTGGACGTCGGCAAGCACGTTTACGTCCTGCACTATCGGACCACTCGCCAGATCGGCCGATTCCCCAGCTTCGACGAGCTCTATTGGAACGCGACGGGCAACGGCTGGATCTTCCCGATCGACGTCGTGGAGGCACGAATCCGGCTGCCGGCGCCGGTCAACTTCGGGCAGCGGGCGACATATACTGGACCGCAGGGTTCGACCGCTTCGAACGCGGAAGTTGTGGAAGAGAAGCCCGGTGACATCACGTTCCGGACGACCCAACCGCTTGGGCCGTATGAAGGTCTGACGGTCGCTGCCGCCTTTCCCAAGGGCGTCGTTGCCGAGCCCCCGCCGAGCAGCCGCCTCGTAGAGACGCTGCGCGATTATGGCCCGCCGGCACTCGGGCTGGCGGGTCTCGTTGGCATGCTCTTTTTCTATTACGTGGCCTGGCAGCGCGCCGGCAGGGATCCACGAGCCGGAACGATCGTGCCGATCTTCTCGCCGCCCGACGATCTCAGCCCCGCCGGCATGCGGTACGTGACGAAAATGGGATCGGACGACCGCACCTTCGCGGCGGCACTCGTGGACATGGGCGTCAAGGGCCACGTCCGCCTGATCGAGGAAGATCGCGGCTGGCTTTCCGGCAAGAAGACGCGTCTCGAACGCCTCAATGGTTCAACTCCGCTTTCCGATGAAGAGGAAGCTGCGCTCGAGTGCCTGTGCCGTCCAGGCGAGGAAGTCATGCTTGAGCAGAAGAACCATGAGATTTTTTCTTCTGCGAAGATGGCTCTGAACGCAATTTTGAAGGTCCGTTACGAAGGCAAAATGTTCCGCCGGAACTACGGCTGGGCCGCGGCCGGTCTGCTGTTCTTCTTCGCCGCAATGTGGTCGGTCTGTGCGGCAGTGGTCGTCGCCACCGACGGCACATTGCTTTGGCAGATCGGTGTGGCACTAGGCAGTTTGGTGGTCGCCGCGCTTCTCTGGCTCGCGCTGCATGATTCATCGGCCACGGGGAAATGTTTGTTGTCGCTGGTCGGGGTTGCCGCTTTCGCAGTGGCGGTTGCGCTTGGATTCCCGGTCCTCGCCGAAGCCTTGAACAGCGGCTGGTATTTGCCGTTGATCCTCCCCGCGCTTGCTTTTCCGCTTGTGCTCTCCGCCTTCTGGTGGATTGCGGCGCCAACGAAGGAAGGGCGCGCGGTCCTCGATCACATCACCGGGTTCAAACAATATCTGTCGATCACCGAGCGCGAGCGGCTCGACCGGATGATGCCGGTCAACCCTCCGCCCGACACGCCCGAGATCTTCGAAAAATATCTTCCCTATGCGATCGCGCTCGGTGTCGAGAACCATTGGGCCGACCGTTTCCAAAGCGTCCTTGCGGCCGCTGCCGCCCAGGGACGCCAGGGGTTTGGCTGGTATTCGGGATCGAGCAGCCCTTGGAGCAATCCGACCGGCTTCGTCGACAATGTGGGCTCATCACTGTCGAGCGCAGTCGGGTCAGCGTCGACCGCGCCCGGCTCGGGCGGCGGTGGATCGTCCGGCGGCGGCGGTGGTGGTGGAGGCGGCGGAGGCTGGTAGCCTCAGGCCGGCCGCAGCCAATAGCTTTGCCGCTTGTCGCGATACATACCGTCCGGCTGACGGACAAAGCCGAGCTTCGCTGCCAGCTTCATGGACGGCTCGTTGCCGGGTGAGATCATGGCCCAGATAGGATGCCGGCCGAAATTGTCCCCGAACCAGTCGAGGATGGCCTCGCAGGCTTCCAGAGCCAAGCCCTTGCCTTGCGCTTCCGGTGCAAGGATCCAACCCATCTCGACCTGGCCGGCGATCGAGGGATCGCAGTCGCGAAGAAAGTCGAAAAAGCCGATGTGCCCGATCGCCCGGTCATCCTCGGGTTTCGCGACGGCCCACATGCCAACGCCGGTCAGGTTCCACAGCGCGGCGCCGGCGAGCATTCGCCGCCACGTGTCCTCGCGCCCGCTCGGGCCGCCGACATGCTCGCTCGCAGCGGCGTCGCCAAAGAAGCCGAAGAAATAGTCGAGGTCGCGCAGTTCGAAAGCGCGCAGAAACAGCCTCTCCGTCTCGATAAGCGGAGCTTCGGGGAACCGCCGCGCCGTGTCATGGAACGGAAGCAGGTGCGAGTTGCCCGCTTACTTCTTGGCCAGGCTGAGACCGCCGAAGCGCTTGTTGAAGCGCGCAACCTGGCCACCGGTATCGAGCAGCTTCTGATTGCCGCCGGTCCACGCCGGATGCACCTTCGGATCGATGTCGAGGTGAAGGGTGTCCCCCTCCTTGCCCCAGGTCGAGCGCGTCTGGAATTTGCTGCCGTCGGTCATTTCGACGTTGATCATATGATATTCGGGATGGATGCCGGACTTCATGCGAGTTTTCCTTGGGTTAGCTGCTGGTTTCCGACCAGCGGCCAAAGGTCTGAGCGCGGGCCTTTAATGGCCGCGGGCGAATCTTGCAACCGAGCGGGTCAGGCCGGCTTTGGGGTCCGAGCTTCGCGAAGTCGCGGAATCGCGTCCTTAAGCAGGGCAAAGCCACCGAATAGCAGGCCGGTATAGACGAGATCGCCCGCAACCGTGTTTTGGAAGAACGGGATTGCGGCGATGTAGCAAGCCTCGAGCCCGCCGAGGGTGCGCGGGTAGATGCCGCTGAACAGCCACATCCCGAAATTCGTCACGACGTAGAAGAGCACTGAACTGGCGAGCGCGGCCGCGCCGACCCTCCAGAACGACCGGCGCGCCGATAGCTGGCACCCGATGAGAACGATGAGAACCACGGTGAAATAGACCGTCGCCATGCCGTGGTAGAAGCCGATCACCAGATCGCTGAGCAGCAGCGCGCCGAGCGGCGCGACGAACGCTAATCCGCGGCGGCCGAGATACGCCCCGCTGAACAAGGCCATCGCGCCGATTGGCGTAAAGTTCGGCGGATGCGGCACGAGCCGCAGGGCGGCGGCCGTCACGATTGCGGACAGCAGCGCAAGCAGTCGGGCATAATTGGCGTTCATGACCGCCGCATAATGCGGTGCGCCCAAATTGGCAAAGCGAAGTCGTCGCCGGTTTGACAGCCGATCCGCCACTCGCCTAGCAAAAGCGCCGACCAGGGTGCCGCCCACGAGCTTGTGCTCGACGGGGGCGGTTCAAAGGGAAGCCGGTGCAATTCCGGCGCTGTGCCCGCAACTGTGAGCCGGCTTTGGTCGGTGAAGTCAGGAACCTGCCCTGGTCCGTCGTCCGTATCCCCGGCCGGGACCAGCCGTGGAGCGTGGGCCCGGCACCGCAATTCGGCGGCGCATCCCTCTGTGACGGCAAGTTCGTCAACAGGAGGATCATCATGCCCCCCCTCGATACCAACCAAATTGTCATCACCGCATCGCGCGCTCCGGAGCAGGAAGCGCAGACGCCGGCCAGCGTCACCATCGTCGACAAGAAGCGGATCGAGCGCCTGGGCGAGCCCTCGTCCCCGCGCTTCTGCGGCTCTCTCCATCGATCGCGGTGGCGACGTCGGGCCCTGCTGGCTCGCTCACCGAAGTCCGCATCCGCGGCGCCGAAGCGAACCACACCCTGCTTTTCGTTGACGGGATTAAGATCAACGATCCCGCTTCGGGCGACCAGCCGCGGTTCGAGCTGCTCAACGCCGACCTCGCTTCCCGCGTCGAGATCGTGCGCGGGCCGCAATCGGCGCTGTGGGGGTCCGAAGCGATCGGCGGCGTCATCGCCATCAATGGCCTCGCGGACGTGCCCGCTTACGGCGCTGTGGCCGAAGGCGGCTCGTTCGGCTTTGCTCGCGGCACGGCGTCGGCAGCTTTGACTTCGGACGCGACAGACCTGTCCGGAGCGATCGGCTGGCAGCGCGCCACCGGAATCGACAGCTTCAATGGCCGTGGTGACAAAGATGGCTACCAAAATCTTTCGGGGCGGCTGCGCGGGACGTGGAAGCCAGTCCAGGACGTCGAGATTGGGGCGAGCGGCGCTTGCGCTGACGGGCCGGAGCGAGTTCGACGGCTTCGACCCGGTCACCTTCGTCCACACGGACACGCTCGACAACAGCCGCAATCGACTGTTGGCGGGCCGCGTCTGGGCGAGACTCGGCAATGACGTCACACCCTGGAGCGGACAACTCAGCGCATCCCTGCTCGGCTCATCGAACCGGAATTTTCTCGCCGAGCGAGCCGATCAACGGCACAAGCGGGACCCGGCGCATCTTCAACGCGCAGTTGGAACGCCGCTTCTGGACTGGCGCCGTCGCCCATACAATCATCGCCGCGGCCGAAGCCGAGCGCGAGACATTTCACGCCCGCGACACGATCTACGGGGGCTTTTCGGACCAAGACCGGACTCGGGAGCATCGGGCGCTGACGCTCGAATGGCGGGGCGAGACGAAACGGGTCACCGGCGACGTCGCGGTTCGTCGTGACATCTTCAACCGCTTCCGCGACGCGACCTCTCTCCGCGCCTCGCTTCTCACGAACGTCGGCGGCGGCTTCGCGGTCGCGGGCTCCTATGCGGAAGGAATCGCGCAGCCGACGTTCTTCGACCTCTATGGCTTCTTCCCCGGAAGTTTCTTTGGAAATCCGTCGCTTAAGCCGGAAAGCTCACGCGGGTTCGAGGCTTCGTTGCGCTTTCGCCGCGGACCGGTCGAGGCATCGCTCACGGGCTACGAGCAACGCCTGCACGACGAGATCGTCGACGTGTTCAGCCCAGTCGCCACTGCGGTCAATCGATCAGGCGGCGAGTCATCGCTCTGGAATTGAAGCGGAACTGAGCTGGCATTTCGCCGACAAACTCCGACTGACGGCCAATTACGCTTATCTGCACGCGACGCAGCCGACCGATGCGGGGATTGGCCAGGAACGCGAAGTTCGCCGCCCGAAACATAGCGGCGCAGTCGCGCTGGACGGCAGCTCGGGTCGCGTCGACCTACGGCGCATCGCTCACGTATTCGGGCGCGCGGCTGGACACGAATTTCGATGTGTTTCCGGCCGAACAGGTGCGCCTGCACGCTTATTGGCTGGCCGGCGCGAGGCTTGCGTACGCCGTGCGGCCCGGCATCGAGTTGTTCGCGCGGGCGACAAACCTGCTCGACCAGCATTATCAGGATGTCTTCAGATACCGGACCGAAGGCCGGGCGGCTATGTCGGCCTCAGGCTGGTGGATCGGCGATCATCGCCGTGAAATTCGCCTCGGCGACGAGCTTGCCGTCAACGCTCGCGCGTCCGGCGAACTTGCAAACGGTGGCGCGCTTCTGAACGAACTCGACGTCGAGCCGGAGCAGAACGCCCGGGCTCGACCGGCGCGCGGAATTTCGCGCCTTCGATGGCCATGAAATAAACAAGCTTGCCCGAGCCGGCGAGGCCCAGCGCTTCGACCGCGAGCACGCCCGCAGCCTGGGCCAGCGCCTCGACGATCAGCACTCCGGGCATGATCGGTCGCCCCGGGAAATGGCCCTGGAAGAAGGGCTCGTTGATGGTCACCGCCTTGATCGCGGTGATCCCTTTCTCCGGATCGAGGCTCTCGACCCGATCCACCAGCAGCATCGGGTAGCGATGCGGCAGCGCCGCCATCACCCGCTTGATGTCCAGCGGTCCGATGGCGGCGCTCGCCGATTGGTCGGCCATCGGTGCGGTTAGCGGCCCTGCGGCTGCTGCTGCGCGGCGGCTGGAGCAGTCGTCTGTACCGTCGGCAAGGCGGCATTGAGCGACGCGAGCACGTCGTTGGTCACGTCGAGATTTGCACTCGTCGCCAGTGTGTTGCCGGTTTCGACCATGAGATTGGCGCCCCGCTTTTGCATCACCTGCTGATAAATCGGTCCCAGCTTGGTCTGGATCTGCTGGCTGATATAAGCCTGGTTGCGCTTAATCTGGTCCTGCTGGCGCCCGATCTCCTGCGCAGCCTGTTGGCGCTTCGTCTCCCATGCCTTCGCCCGGGCCTGGAGCGCAGCGTCCGGTTCCTTCCCGGCCAGAGCATCGACGGCCGTCTGGATTGACTTCTGTTCCGTCTCCAGCGGCGTGCTGAGAGCCTGCTCGCGGGTTTGCAGCCCCGACCTGGCTGCGCAGATTCGCTGCTGCGGCTTTGCAGGCCGTGCATTGGCTGGTCACCTTTTCGAGGTCGACCACGGCAATGATCGCGCCCGGAATTGCCTGGGAGTTCGCCGCCGAGCTGGCGCCGAGTGAAGCCGCAAGAGCGGCGGAAAACAGAAATTTGTTCATCAGAATTGAGTCCCTACGTTGAAGCTGAAGAGTTTGGTTTCGTCGCCCTTCTGTGTGAGTAAGGCTTTGGCAAGATCGAGCCGCAGCGGCCCGAACGGCGAGGTCCAGTTGACGCCGATGCCGATCGACAGACGCGGCCTCGGCGAATTGCCGATGAATAGTTCTTTGAACCCCGCTCGACCGCGTTGAAGTATCCGCATAGACCCGTCGCGCCATTCACATTGAATTGCGTGCAGCTCGTATTCGTGTCCGGCCCGGGATCGTCTGCGCCGGTAGGCGTGGCGGCAGTGCAAATCTTCATGACATCGGTCAGGATCGGCGGCGTAATGTCCAATAGCGAGCCGACGTCAATGAACGCAGATGGCCGCAACCCATAGCTCTTCAAAGCCGAGCTTGTCGGGAATTCGAGCTCGAGCCGGCCCATGTAATAAGCCTTGCCGCCCGAGCGCGTCGGTCGTAACCGGCTTATCCGAGGTAAACCCGTCGCGTTGCAGGTCGTGACGGCCGTCATCCCGTACCGTGTCGTGGTCGTGCATTTGTAGTTGCGACGCTGGATGCGCGGACCGATGCCGCGGATGTCGAAGCCGCGCAAGCTGCGGACCGAAGAAGCGATCGGTCAGGCGGATTGCGTCGCGGCCCGGACCGGGCGAGGATTGCAGCGCCTTGATATAGCCCCCCTCACCGTGGACCGAGAAAATCCAGCCGCCTCCAAATCCCTTGTATTTGGTCGCGTCGAAGCGGCTTCGAATATATCGCACGTCGCCACCGAGGCCGGCGAAATCCTGCGACAAGGTCAGGCGCTGCCCGCGCGTCGGGTGGATTCCGTCGGTGTTGTCGTACAGGGTCGAGTAGCCGACCGATGATGTCAGCCGCGAACCGATCTCGTCGCAAAGATAGCGGCCGGCCAGCGTCAGCTGGGTTGCAGACGCCGTTGGTGTAGAACGTCGCTTTGTCGAGCGACACGTTGTCCTGGGATAGCGTGTAGCGCCCGCCGAAATTCCAGTATTCGGTAAGCGGAAAGCCCATTCTCAGGCTGCCGCCGGTGCTGAGCTGCCGATAAGTCGTGTTGCGGTCGCCGTTCACTCCATAGTTGAAGCTATTGTAATCCTGCCGGAACAATTGGGCGCCGAGCAGGATCTGCTTATCCAGGAAATACGGGTCGACAAAACCGAGCTGGATCGATTTTGAATAAGACGAATAATTGACCGAGGCGTCGAGCTCCTGGCCTTTGCCCATGAAGTTGTTCTGCGACACCGCCAGCTGGACGACGAACTTTTCCAGGCTTGAATAACCGCCCGACAGCTGGAGCTGTCCGGTGGGCTTCTCCTCCACGGCGACGCCGAGGACGACGCGGTCCGGAGCGGAGCCTTCGGTCTGCTTGATCTCGAGCTTTTCCTGAAAGAAGCCGAGGCTCTGGATGCGGTCCTGGCTGCGCTTGACCTTGAGCGCGTTGAACGCGTCGCCCTCGTTCAGGCGAAACTCGCGGCGGATCACCTTGTCACGAGTGGTCGTATTCCCGGAAATGTCGATCCGTTCGACATAAACCCGCGGAGTCTCTCCGACTTTCACGGTGAGATTCATCATTCGGTGCTCGGCATCGCGGTCGTAGGCGGGGCTAATGTCAGCGAATGCGTAGCCGAGGTTGCCGGCCTTCTCGTTGAGATCGGTCACCGCGTCTTCGACCGCTTTGGCGTTGAACCAGTCGCCGCTCTTGAGCTTCAGGTTCTGCTTGATCGTCGAGGCGGGGAAGTCTCGCAGAGCACTTTGCGCGTCGATCTTGCCGAATTTATAGCGGCCGCCCTCGTCGACCACGTAGGTGATGACGAAGTCCTGCCTGTCCGGTGTGAGTTCGGCGAGCGCGGAAACGACGCGGAAGTCGGCGTAACCCTGCGTCAGGTAGAAAGCGCGAAGCTTCTGCTGGTCGGCGGCAAGCCGGTCCGGGTCGTAGGTATCGTTCGACTTCAAGAAACTTAGGACGCCGCCGGCCTGGCGGGTGTACATCTCTTTGCGCAGGCGCCCGTCTGGAAATTCCTTGTTGCCGATGATGTTGATCGCGCGGACCTTGGCCAGGCTGCCTTCGTAGATTTCGAATACGACATCGACGCGGTTCTGGTCGAGCTGGACGATTTTGGGTTCGACCCGCGCTGCGAAGCGACCCTGGCGGCGGTACAGCTCGAGAATTCGGTCGACATCCGCGCGGGCGGCGGAGCGGGTGAAGATCTGCCGCGGCGCGAGCTTGATCTCGGGAAGAATCTTGTCTTCCTTGAGGCGCTTATTTCCCTCGAGAATGATGCGGTTTATCACCGGATTCTCGCGGACGTTGATCACGAGATCGCCAGTTTCGGTGCCGGCGATATTGACGTCGGCGAAGAGCTGGGTCGCGTAAAGGTCCTTCAGCGCCTGGTCGAGCGTTTCCGCCGTATAGGTCTGCCCCGGACTCAGGTTCGCGTAGGAGCGAATCGTCTCGGGTTCGAGGCGCTGGTTGCCGCGAACCGCGATTGACCGGATCGTGTGGATAACTGGAGCAGGCACGGGCGCCGGTGTCGGAGCCAGCGCATCAGTCGCGGCCGCTTGGGGCTTCTGTGCCGCAGGCGCCGTCTGGGCGAGCAACGGTGTGGCCGACCCTCCAAGGGCGGTGCCGGCCAATAGGATTGCGCCTGCGCGCCGACTAATAAACTTCACTCTTGAAATCACGCGTCCCCGCCTTTTGTGCAATTTGGTGCGCTCGGCGCGCTTCGCCGCAAGCCCCCGATCCTGCCCTGCCCCAACCCTCCTAGCCAATCAAGCGCTGAAGCCGATCCCAAAGCCCAAGCGATCCCAAATCGTTCACGGTTACGAAGACCAGGAGAGCAAATATGAGAGCAAGTCCGCCGCGGAATGCCCAGTCGAGCGCCTCGGCGCTGACCGGACGGCGCCGAACGCCCTCGATCGCATAGAAAAACAGGTGGCCTCCATCCAGCATGGGGACTGGCAACAGGTTGATGAATCCCAGATTAATTGACAGCAGCGCGAGCAGGCCGATGAACGGCAACAGGCCCAGCTCTGCCCCCGTTCCGGCGACCCGAGCTATGGTGATCGGTCCGCCGAGTTGCTTCGCGGATACCCGGCCCCTGACCAGTTGCACCAGCCCGTCGCCGATTGAGCGGGTCAATCGTACCGTCTGATCGACCGCCATAGGCACGGCTTTGTAGATCGGCACCGGATCGCCAATCTTGAGCGTCGAGTGGATGCCTAGCGCTCCAGCTTGCGTTTTCCGGCCAGTGGGATCGGTGATCTCGGCAGTTCCGAGCGTCGCGCGCAAATCCTGCACAGCACCGCCTCGGTCAATTTCGATTGCAACTGTTTCGTTAGGGCGCAGCAAGACGACGTTCGCGACGTCGTCGAACGTGGGCGTCGCGCGTCCGGCGATCGACAGAATGCGGTCGCCGGCCTGGATTCCAGCCGCCGCAGCGGCCGATTTGGGGACGACATCGCCGACGACGTTGTCGCGCGGCGTTCCGGCAAGGGAAAAGAAGAACGCGAAAATGATTATCGCGAGAAGGAAATTGGCCGCTGGACCGGCAAGGACCACCAGAAAGCGCTGCCATACTGGCCGTAGCTGGAATGCCCGGTCGCGAAGATGCTCGCGGGATGCTGTCGAGTTCCGCCGGATTGCTCGCCGGAGTCATGTCGCCGACAAACTTTACATAGCCACCGAGCGGGAGCCAGGCGACCTTCCAACGCGTGCCCTGCTTATCCGTCCAGCCGAACAATTCGCGGCCGAAGCCGATCGAGAACACTTCCGCAGGAATCTTGAACAGCCGCGCCACGAAATAATGGCCGAACTCGTGGAAGAAGACGAGCGGACCCAGCGCGCAAACGAATGCGATCAGCGTCAGCCAGAGCGGCGGTTGCGGAAGCATCAGTGGCAGACTGCCTTCATTGCCGAATGAACGCGCGAGCGCGTCGTCCGGTCGATCTCAAGCACGTCGTGGATTGACCCAGGATTGACGAAGTCTGCCCGCTCAAGCGCCTCTTCTACGGTTTTCGCAATGTCGGTGAAGCGAATGGCGCCCCCAAGGAAGTTCGCGACCGCCACTTCATTGGCCGCGTTGAGCACGATCGGGGCCGCTCCTCCCGCTTCGAGTGCTTCGCGGGCAAGGCGGAGCGCAGGGAAACGCTTCGCATCCGGCGCTTCGAAATCGAGCCGGGCGATGGCCGCCAGATCGAGCCGCTGCGCCGGGGTCTCCAGTCGCTCCGGCCAAGCGAGCGCATAGGCGATCGGGATGCGCATGTCCGGGCAGCCGAGCTGGGCAAGGACTGAGCCGTCGACGAACTCGACCAGAGAATGGATGACCGACTGCGGATGGATGAGGATTTCGATCCGTCCGGACGGAAGACCGAACAGATAATGCGCTTCGATCAGCTCGAGTCCCTTGTTCATCAGCGTCGCCGAATTGACCGAGATCTTCGCGCCCATCGACCAGTTCGGGTGAGCAACGGCCTGGGCTGGAGTGGCTGCGCCGATCACCTCGGCGGAGGCGGTGCGAAATGGACCGCCGCTCGCGGTCAGGATGATCTTTGCGACGTCGTCTATGTGACTACCTGCAAGACACTGAAATATCGCGTTATGCTCGCTGTCGACGGGCAGGATCGTTGCATTATTCGCGGCGGCCGCATCGGTCATCAGCCCGCCCGCGGTTACCAGTGCTTCCTTGTTGGCGAGCGCGACGACGCGGCCCGCCTCGACGGCAGCCATGACCGGCGTCAAGCCCGCGCATCCGACGATCGCGGCGATGACCAGCTCGGCCTCCCCGGCGGCAGCTTCGACCAGCGCGGATTCGCCCGCCGCCGCGCGACAGCCGGTGCCGACCAGCAGTTCCTGCAAGTCTCTCAGGTGCGTTTCGTCGGCGACTACGGCGAGTTTTGCATTCGTCCGGCGGGCGATGACCGCGAGCGCCTGCGCATTGGTGGCCGCGGTCACTGCGACCACCTCGAACCGCTCGGGCGAGCGCTCGACCAGGTCGAGCGTCGACTTGCCGATCGAGCCGGTGGCCCCGAGAATGGCGATCGTGCGGCTCACGTCAGCCCCCCTAGCTGCGCGAGCGCGGTAAGCACAGCCACCGGGACTAATCCGTCGAGCCGGTCGAGCACTCCGCCATGTCCCGGCAACCACGAGCCGGAGTCCTTCACTCCGGCGCGGCGCTTCATGCTGCTTTCGAACAGGTCGCCGGCCTGAGCAGCGATCGCGAACAATGGCGCGAGCGCGAGCAACGGATGCCCAAGGCCCATTGCGAGCACCCAGGCGCCGCCGATTAGGCTCGCCGGCGGCGATGCCACCGCAAAGCCCCTCGACGGTCTTGCCCGGGCTGATCGACGGCGCAAGCTTTCGCTTCCCGAACGTGCGGCCGACGAAATAGGCGCCGATGTCGGTCGACCAGGTCACCAAAAATACCCAGACTAGCAGCTCGAGCCCGCGCGCGTCGCGCTCACGCACCCACAGCAGCGCGAGCGCTGGCAGCACGGCATAAAGGAAGCCAGAAATGTACCAGGCGGCGCCCCAGCCGCGCGTCAGCCGCGTCCATTCGTAGAACATCGCCGTCGCCACCGCGGCGACAGCGACCGCGAAAACCGTTCCGCCGACAGCTGCCGCCGCCAATGCCGCCGCGATCAGCAGGATACCGGTGAGGGTGCGGACGAGGAGTTCGTTCAAACCGCCGACTCGCGGCCGCCGAAGCGGCGCTGGCGCGCGGCGAACTGGCTGAGCGCGTCGGCGAAGGCCTGTTCGTCGAAGTCCGGCCAGAGCGTATCGAGGAACAGAAGCTCGGCATAAGCTGCCTGCCACAGAAGAAAATTGGACAGCCGCACCTCGCCGGACGTGCGGATCAGCAGGTCGAGCTCGGGAAGGCCGTGGGTCTGCAGCTCGGCGGCGATGCTCTGCTCGTCGATGCGGCTCGGTTCGATCTCGCCGGCCACGGCCTTCGTCGCGAGCATTTTCGCAGCCGCCGCGATTTCCGTGCGCGAGCCATAATTCAGCGCGATCACCAGCGTGAGCCGCGTGTTTTCCGCGGTCCGCTCGACTGC
The DNA here is from genome assembly GCA_963785965.1 of uncultured Alphaproteobacteria bacterium. GTDB lineage: Bacteria > Pseudomonadota > Alphaproteobacteria > Sphingomonadales > Sphingomonadaceae > Sphingomicrobium. The sequence goes on along the minus strand of CAWAXE010000011.1, from coordinate 435,872 downwards.
GCGTTCGAGCTGCTCGACGAGGTCAGGCCCGAAAGCGGAGTAATCGCCGATCAGCTTCAGGCGAACGCCTTCTTTGGCGAGCGTCTTGAGCTCGCGTTCGAGATAGAAGCGCATCAGTGCTGTGAGTTCGGCAATTTCCTCGGCGCTTCGGCGCCAGTTCTCCGACGAGAATGCATAGACCGTCAGCACCTCGACACCGTGGTCGGCGGCTGCCTGCAGCGCCCGGCGAAGCGCTTCGGCGCCGGCGCGGTGGCCGGCGACGCGCGGCAGCCCGCGCTGCTGCGCCCAGCGCCCGTTGCCGTCCATGATGATGGCGACGTGGCGGGGAACGGTCCTGCCGCCGGTTTGCGCCAGGTTTTCAGCTCCTTCAGCCGGAGCGACCAAACTCACTTGCCGAGGATTTCCTGTTCCTTCGTGTGGGCGAGCTCGTCGATCTCCTTGATCGTGTCGTCGGTGAGCTTCTGCACCTCATGCTCGAGCCGCTTGCGCTCGTCCTCGCTGATCTCGTGCTTCTTCTCGTCCTGCTTCAAATGATCCATTCCGTCGCGGCGGACGTTGCGGACCGCGATGCGCGCCTTTTCGGCATATTGGCCGACCAGCTTGGCGAGCTCCTTGCGCCGCTCCTCGGTCAGCTCCGGGATCGGCAGGCGGATCATCTGGCCGTCGACGATCGGATTGATACCCAGGCCCGCGTTGCGGATCGCTTTCTCGACCGGCTGGACATTCGAGCGGTCCCACACTTGCACCGAGAGCATCCGCGCCTCAGGCGTCGACACGGTCGCCACCTGGTTCAGCGGCATGTTTGTTCCATAAACCTCGACCTGAACGGGATCGAGCAATGCGGTCGATGCGCGGCCGGTCCGCAGCCCCCCGAGATCGTGGCGCAGCGCCTCCAGAGCGCCGTGCATGCGGCGGTTAAGATCAGCGGTGCTGACAGTGGTCGTCATGTCCTACTCCCCATTCTGCACGATCGTCGCGGTCCCCCTGCCCGCGATCACCTCGGCTAGATTGCCCGGCTGGCGGATGTTGAACACGACGATCGGAATATTGTTGTCGCGGCAAAGCGCGACGGCGGCGGCGTCCATCACTTTCAGGTCGTCGCCGAGCACCTTGTTGAAAGTCAGCGTGTCGTAACGCGTCGCATCGCGCACTTTCTTCGGGTCGGCGGTATAAACGCCGTCGACGCTGGTGCCCTTGAACAAGGCGTCGCAGCCCATCTCGGCAGCCCTTAGGGCGGCGGCGGTATCGGTCGTGAAATAGGGATTACCCGTGCCCGCGGCGAAAAGTACGATGCGGCCCTTCTCCATGTGTCGCAGCGCGCGGCGCCGTATGTAGGGCTCAGAGACGCTGGCCATCGGGATTGCGGAGAGCACTCGCGTGTCGACGCCGATTTTCTCCAGCGCCATCTGGAGCGCAAGCGCGTTCATCACCGTCGCAAGCATGCCCATGTAATCCGCTGTCGCGCGGTCGAAGCCCTTGGCGGCGGCGGCCATGCCGCGGAAGATGTTGCCGCCGCCGACGACGAGGCACAGCTCATGGCCCTGCCCTTTCGCGGCCGCGATCTCTCCAGCGAGCCCCTCCGCGGCGTCCGGATCGATGCCGAACTGCCCCTGGCCCATCAAAGCCTCGCCCGAGAGCTTCAGCAGGATCCGGTTGAAACGCGGGCGGGTCATTTGCGGCGGATTGTCCTTCAGATCGAAAAAAGGGCGGACACGCTTTAGCGCGCCCGCCCCAATTTCCAACAGTCTTGCTGATCAGGCGACCGGTTCGGGCTTTGATGTCCCGGCTGCGGCCGCAACCTCAGCGGCGAAGTCTTCCTGCTTCTTCTCAATTCCTTCGCCGAGCTGAAAGCGGACGAAGCCCTTGAGCACGATGCCCGTAGCGGCGTCCTTCGCGGCCGACGCGACGACCTCGGCGACGGGGGTCTTGTTGTCGATGACGAACAGCTGGCGTGACGAGCGCATTCTCCTTGCGGAACTTGGCGAGGCCGCCCTCGACCATCTTCTCGACGATGTTCTCCGGCTTGCCGCTTTCCTTGGCCTTTTCCATCGCGATCGCGCGCTCACGCTCGACCAGCTCGGCCGGAAGCTCTTCGGCGCGACAACGCCAACGGATGGGCGGCCGCGACGTGCATCGCGAGCTGCTTGCCAAATGCCGAGCAGAGTGTCAGCCGGAGCCGCGCTCTCGAGCGCGACCAGCACCCCGATCTTCCCGAGGCCCGGCGCGACCTGGTTGTGGACGTAGGACACGATGGCGCCCTCGCTCACGTCCAGCACCGCAGCGCGGCGCAGTGACTGGTTCTCGCCGATCTTGGCGATGTTGTCGGTCAGCTTCTCGGCCACCGTGCCGCCGCCCGGATAGGCCGTCGCGCCAAGCGCCTCGACGTCGGTGCCATGCTCGAGCGCAAGCTTTGCGACATTGCGAACGAAATCCTGGAACAACTCGTTCTTGGCGACGAAATCGGTCTCCGAATTGATCTCGACAACCGCGCCGCGCTTGCTCTCGACGGCGACCCCAACGAGGCCTTCCGCCGCGGTGCGACCAGCCTTCTTGGCCGCGGCGGCGAGACCCTTGGCGCGCAGCCAGTCGATCGCCGGCTCCATCTCGCCATTGGTTTCGGCAAGCGCCTTCTTGCAGTCCATCATTCCGGCGCCGGTGCGCTCGCGCAGTTCCTTCACACTCGCGGCCGTGATTTCAGCCATTGAATTTTCCTCTTCCTAGTTCTCCGGCGGAGGCCGGAGTCCAGTAAAACAAAGAACGTCTGGGCCCCGGCCTGTCGCCGGGAAACAGGCTGCTTCAGGCTTCGAGCGCCTGCTCCACCGGCGGTTCGGCCATTTCACCGATGTCCTCACCCTTGGCCTGGCGCTGACCGGTGCGGCCCTCGCTCACCGCCTGCGCGATCGCATCTGTGTACAGGCGGATCGCGCGGCTGGCGTCGTCGTTGCCGGGGACCGGGAACGCAATCCCGCTCGGGTCCGAGTTTGAATTGAGGATCGCGACGACGGGGATGCCGAGCACATTGGCTTCCTTGATCGCGAGCTCTTCCTTGTTCGTGTCGACCACGAACATGACGTCGGGGAGGCCGCCCATGTCGCGGATTCCGCCAAGGCTCTTCTCGAGCTTGTCGCGCTCACGCGTCAGTTGCAAAACTTCCTTCTTGGTCAAACCCGCGGTGTCGCCCGAAAGCTGCTCCTCAAGGCTCTTCAGCCGCTTGATCGAATTGGAGATCGTCTTCCAGTTGGTCAACATTCCGCCGAGCCAGCGATGGTTCACAAAATGCTGCCCGGAAGCCTGCGCGGCTGCAGCGATCGGATCCTGCGCCTGGCGCTTGGTGCCGACGAACAGCACCTTCCCGCCGCGCGAGACGGTCTGCTGGACGAAGTCGAGCGCGCGCGCGAACAGCGGTACGGTCTGCGACAAATCGATGATGTGCACCGCGTTACGGTCGCCGAAGATGTACGGTTTCATCTTCGGATTCCAGCGGTGGGTCTGGTGGCCGAAATGCGCTCCGGCCTCGAGCAATTGCTGCATCGTGACGACGGTGGTCGCCATAGGTCTTCTCCTTCCGGTTCTGCCTCGACGGAGCCAGTCACCGGCCTTTCGGCCGGCACCGGTATGTCAGCTCCGCCTGTGGGATGCGCGGCGCACTAGCCCAAGGCGCTTGTGCTTTCAAGGGCTTGGCTCCTCCTCGAATTGCCGGCTTGACATGTGAGAACAAATAGGGAACATTGTGCCTTCTCAAGAGGAGTTTGAACGTGATGATCGCAGCTTTGGGCACCCTTCCCTTTCTCGCCACTTTGTGGCTGCTCGTGGTGGTGGGCGCAGCGGTTCTTGAGGAAAGCGGCGCCAAGATCGCCGCCGCCCTCAGGGGCGAGTTAGCGCGTCCAGAAGCGGCCGTTACGGTCCGGCTGCGGATTCGTACGCGGGCGTCGCAGGCTATGCGCGCCGGCGCGAAGCTCCGCGCCGCTGCTTGACCCTGGCATAGCTCGCCAGTCCAAACGGAATCATCAGCAGGTACAGCGCCGCCAGGGCAAGCAAAGTGTCCCACGGCGCGACGATCAACGCGGCACCGAACAGTGCGACGCCCGCCAAGGCAAACAGGCGCCAATCGCGGCGGATGCGGACGCTCGACCAGGTGTAGGTCGGCAGGCTCGAGATCATCAGCGCGGCGACGATCAGAGTCCAGGCCATCACCGGTTCCCATCGGCGGAACAGCTCGTTGCCGGTGATGAGCCAGAGATAGATCGGGATGAACGCTAGTCCGGCCCCAGCGGGCGCGGGAACTCCAGTGTTGAAGCCCGCCGACTTGTGCGGCTGTTCCGCAGAGTCGAGCCGGGCATTGAAACGGGCAAGCCGCAACGCGCAGCAGACGGCGAGCGCCAGCGCGGCGATCCACCCGAACCGTGGCGCAGTCTGGAGCGACCATAGGAACAGGATCAACGCGGGTGCGGTCCCAAAGGCGATGTTGTCGCTCAATGAGTCGAGTTCGGCGCCGAACTTGCTCTGCGCCCGAAGCAACCGGGCGATGCGCCCGTCGAGCCCATCGAGCACTGCCGCGAGCACGATGGCGCCAATGGCCTTCTCCCAGTGACCGCGGACGGCGAGGCTCACGCCGGTAAGGCCGAAACACAGAGCGAGCGTGGTAATCGCGTTGGGGATCATCGCGCGGAATGGAATTCTCCGCGGCTCCCCCTCATCGATCACTGGCTGGTACCCGTCACCGGAATATCGAGGCCGACGATGCCGAGGATCGTCTCTCCGGCGATGGCGCGCTGCCCCAATAGCACGCGGGGAGCGACCCCGATCGGCAGATAGACGTCGACGCGGCTGCCGAAGCGGATCAATCCGACCCGCTGGCCCGCCACGACCACATCGCCTTCGCGCACGAAAGCGATAATCCGTCGGGCGACAAGACCGGCGATCTGCGTAAAGCCGATCTTTAGGCCGTCCGAACCTTCGATCAGCAAATGCTGACGTTCGTTATCTTCGCTCGCTTTGTCGAGATCGGCATTGATAAACTTCCCGGGCACGTAAGCGATGCGCCGCACCCGCCCGGCGATCGGCGCGCGGTTGATGTGCACGTCGAACACGCTCATGAAAATCGAGACGCGCGTATATTCGCCGTCGTCGAGCGCCTCCGGCCCGCGCAGTTCGGGCGGCGGCGGCACTTTCGTGATCATTGTGATGAGGCCGTCTGCGGGCGACACGATGAACTTGTCGCCGCGCGGCGTGGTGCGCACTGGATCGCGGAAAAAGGTCGCGACCCAGATGCTTACGCCGACCAGCAGCCAACCGATGAAATGATTGATGGCGACATAAGTGACGGCCGTCGCCGCGGCCGCGATGACGACATATTTCCGCCCCTCAGGATGCACCGAAGGAAAGCGCCATTTGACGTTGGTGGTCAGCGGACCGTCGGGGCGCTCAAGTTCGGGCATCGGCGCTCCTTAGTGGCGGGCCGGCGCAGGCACAACGCCGCGGTTGCCTGGCCGCCGTGCCCATCCTAAGGCGCGGCCAATCCAGAAATCGCAGGGATGCGCATGGCCAAGATCAAGGTGAAGAACCCGCTCGTCGAGCTCGACGGCGACGAGATGACGCGGATCATCTGGCAATGGATCCGCGAACAGCTGATTGTGCCGTACCTCGACGTCGACCTCCTCTACTACGACCTGTCGATCGAGAACCGCGACGCGACCGACGACCAGGTAACCATCGACGCGGCCAATGCGATCAAGCAGCACGGCGTCGGCGTCAAATGCGCGACGATCACCCCCGACGAGGCGCGGGTGAAGGAATTCGGACTCAAGAAGATGTGGAAGTCTCCCAACGGCACGATCCGCAACATCCTTGGCGGAGTCATCTTTCGCGAGCCAATCGTCATTTCCAACGTGCCGCGGCTGATCCCTGGCTGGACCGACCCAATCGTCGTCGGCCGCCACGCCTTCGGCGACCAGTACAAGGCGACCGATTTCCTGGTCCCCGGCCCCGGCAAGCTCACCATGAAATGGGTCGGCAATGACGGGCAGGAGCTCGACTTCGAGGTATTCGACTTTCCCGGCTCGGGCGTCGCCATGGGCATGTACAATCTCGACGCTGCGATCCGCGACTTCGCCCACGCCTGTTTCAATTACAGCTTGAACCGCGGCTGGCCGCTGTATCTGTCGACCAAGAACACGATCCTCAAGGCGTACGACGGACGGTTTAAAGATATCTTCCAGGAGATTTATGAGAGCGAATACAAGGCGAAGTTCGAGAAAGCTGGGATCGAATATCAGCATCGCCTGATCGATGACATGGTCGCATCCGCACTCAAGTGGAGCGGGAAGTTCGTCTGGGCATGCAAGAATTACGACGGCGACGTCCAATCGGACCAGGTGGCGCAGGGCTTCGGTTCGCTGGGGCTGATGACCTCGGTGCTGATGACCCCGGACGGCAAGACCATCGAGGCCGAGGCGGCGCACGGCACCGTGCACGCGCCATTACCGCATGCATCAGCAGGGCAAGGCGACATCCACGAACCCGATCGCGTCGATCTTCGCCTGGACCGGAGGGCTCAAGTACCGTGGCCAGTTCGACGATACGCCGGACGTGGTGCGCTTCGCCGAGACGCTCGAGCGCGTGTGCATCGAGACGGTCGAGGCAGGCCACATGACCAAGGACCTCGCCATCCTGGTCGGCCCGGAGCAGCACTGGATGACGACCGAGCAATTCTTCGCGGCGATCGTGAAAAACCTCGAAGCTGCGATGGCTGAGGAACCGCTTACCGCCTGAGATCGGCGTCAGGTGAGCGGATGTGCTCGCGGCGCACGCCAAGCCCCACAAGACGTGCCGGAATTCGTCGAAGGACGGGGAACAGCTCAAACAACCGCAGCGGCAACGGGACCTTTTGAAGCACCGCCCTCCGGACGACGAGCGGGGTCAAAACGCGATCGTGCACCGCTTTCTGCGCCGATTGGATCACGCGCGTCGGAAAAAGCCTGCGCTTCTGCACTTTCTTGAGCAGCGGATCGACGTTTCGGCCGCTGGCCAGCGGCGCGGCAACGATGTTGGCCGCCGCGACCGCATCCTGAATTGCGAGATTGATCCCCACGCCCCCGACGGGCGACATCGCGTGGGCGGCGTCGCCGATCGCCAGCAGACCCGGCCGCCACCATGTCTCAAGGCGGTCGAGCGAGACCGAGAGCAGCTTGACCTGGTCCCAATCTTGCAGCGTATCCACAGCGTCGGCCAGGTTCGGCGCAGCACGGGCCACGTCGGCGCGGAATGTTTCGATGCCCTTCCCGCGGATTTCGTCCGCCGCGCCCTTGGGAACCACGTAGGCGCATTGCCAATAATCGCCTCGGTCGATCTCGACGACCAAAGTGCCGGCGCCAAAGGTGCCGCCTGTTTCATTAACTAGCGTTGGTTTCTTCGGCAGGCGAAACCAAAGCACGTCGATGGGCGCGCCGAGATCCTTCTTTGGAAGCCCTACTTTGTCGCGGAGCACCGAGCTTCGTCCGACTGCGGCGAGCGTGAGAGGCGCGCGAAGCTCTTCCCCGTCCTTCAGCCGAACCCCCGCAACGCGGCCACCTTCGATGACCAAATCGACCGCTTCCGCCTCCATCCGCAGGCCGAAAGTCTGATATCGCCTTGCCTCGTCGGCGAGGAAATCCAGGAACTCCCACTGCGGCATCATTGCCACGAACCGGCTTTCCACGGGAAGGTGACTCATGTCCGCGATGGTGATGTTGCGGTTGGCGACCCGCGCTGTCAGCGTCCGCACTTCGTCATGCGGCCGTTGAAGGAATTCGGCCACAGCCCGAGTTCACGCAGCAACTCGAGTGTCGAGGGATGGACTGTGTCGCCGCGGAAATCGCGCAGGAAGTCGGCGTGCTTCTCCAGCACCTGGACCTTGCACCCGGCGCGGGCGAAGAGCAGCCCCGCCATCATCCCGGCGGGCCCGCCGCCCACGACGATCAGATCGAGTTCCGACGCCATGGCGTCACTAAGCGTGCTGCCGCTTCAGTGACAAGGCGCCGGCGGGCTGTTTAAACGGGGTCCATGGATGCGGGGTTCAGCACGTCCGGCTACAGCGACGCCCTCGTAATCCTCGGCGCCGCGGGGATCGTGATCCCGGCGTTCGCGCGGATCCGCATCAGTCCGATCATCGGCTTCATCCTGATCGGGATGCTGGTGGGACCCGCCGGGCTCGGCCGACTCACGGGACAATATCCGTGGCTGAATTACGTCACCATCTCCAACGCGCACGCGATCGCGCCCTTCGCCGAACTCGGCATCGTCCTGCTGCTGTTCTCGGTCGGTCTCGAGCTGTCGTTCCGCAGGTTGTGGTCGATGCGGCGGCTGGTGTTCGGAGTTGGCGCTGCGGAGCTCGCGGGCTGCGCCGCAATCATCGGCCTCGGCCTCTACCTTCTTGGGCAAAGCGTGCCTGCCGCGGTCGCACTTGGGCTTGCGCTGGCTCTCTCGTCCACGGCGATCGTCCTTCCGCTTGTCGGCACGCATTCGTCCGGTCGGCCGATCGGCGCTCGGCATGTTGCTGTTTGAGGATGTCGCGCTTGTGCCGATCGTCTTCGCGCTCGGCGCGATGGGCGCTGGCGGCCAAAGCGCCGGATCCTTGCTCGCGACGCTGGCTATCGGCGGCATCACTGCCGTTGCAATGCTGTTCGTCGGCCGTTTTCTGCTTCCGCACCTGTTCGCGCAGGCCGCCCGCGCCAAAAACCCAGAGCTGTTTCTCGCCGCCTGTCTTCTGGTCGTGATCATCGCGAGCCTGGTGACCTCGGCCATCGGTTTTTCGCCCGTGCTCGGAGCGCTGATCGCCGGGATTCTCATTGCCGAGACGGAATATCGCGGCGAAGTGGAGGTGATCACCGCACCCTTTCGCGGGCTCGGCCTCGGCATTTTCCTGATCACCGTCGGCATGAGCGTCGATTTCCGAACCGTCTGGCCGATTGGCAGTCCCTGCTCGCCGCCGTCGCGGCCGTGCTGGTGGCGAAGGCGTTGCTAACCGCACTTCTGCTGAAGCTCGACGGCGCACGTACCGCAGTCGCGGCGGAGACCGGCGTGCTCATGGCGTCGCCGTCGGAAACGACTCTGATCGTTCTCGCTTCCGCGGCGACGGCGCAACTGATCAGCCGCGACACCGTCGCATTCTGGCAGATCGTCACCGCGATTGGGCTGACGGTCACACCATTGCTTGCCAAGCTCGGCCGCGCCGCGGGCAGCCGGTTCGCAGGGCGCGCGATGACCGGTCAAATGGATTCCTCGCGTCGATGCGGCGGCGGTCGGGCAGGTCGTGATCCTCGGCTTCGGCCGCGTCGGGCGAATGGTCGCAGACATGCTGGAGGTCCACGCCAAAGACTATCTCGCGATCGACAGCGACGTCGATGGCGTCGCCGCTTCCCGCAAGGAGGGCTACGACGTGTTGTTCGGCGACGTCGGTCGCCCCGAGCTGATCGAGCGCCTGCGCGAACGAACGCCGGCCGCCTTCATCCTCACGATGGACAGTCGGGTGCTCGTGAACCGCCTCGCCCGCAACCTGCGCCGCGCATTTCCCGACCTGCCGATCATCGCCCGCGCCCGCGACACCGCCCATGCGGCCGAGCTCTACAAGGCGGGCGTCACCGACGCCGTGCCGGAGACGTTAGAAGCGTCTTTGCAGCTCTCCGAAGCGGCACTCGTGGACTTGGGCGTGGCGATGGGCCCGGTAATTGCCTCGATCCACGAAAAGCGCGACGAGCTGCGCGCGCAGATCAAGGCTGAAGCGGAGTCTGGCGGAAGCGCCGCGGAGACTTGGCAAACGCCGGGAGTCCGGGTCCTGACCTGCGCTTAGCGCGCTATTTCGCTTGCGCGACCACCTGCTCGAACTGCGCCCTGGTCATGTCGAGCAGCAACCCGGCCTTGTTGTGGCCGAAGGCTTGGGCCGGCACCTTCACCTTCGCCATACCCATCGAGACGACCACCCCATCTGCATCGACCTCTGCGATCTTCGCCATTGGGGCGCCCGTCTTGTCATTGACGAGGCGCCCGCAATCAGCTCGTCTGGCATTCGCGGGGCGGGCGGGCCCCAGCTTGCTAATGGCCGCGCGCTGGACTATCCGTCAGATCCTGCAGGCTCTTGCGCTGCAAATACTGGTCCAATCGGGTTTGTCGATGACCGGGCTGTTGCCGCTATCCCGGTACATTGTTGTTGACCACGGCGTGCCGCCCCTCATCTGGGCGAATGCGAACGTCGGCGCAAAACCGGTCAGAAATGCGGATAAGAATGAGGAACTTGCGCATGGCGACTCCCTTTTTCGGCGCACCATTATCGCCCGTAGGGCGAAGAAATTCCAGCCGCCGGTGTCAGTCCGCTATTTCGCTTGTGCGACCACCTGCTCAAACTGAGCTTTGGTCATGTCGAGCAGCAACCCAGCCTTGTTGTGGCCGAAGGCTTGGGCCGGCACCTTCGCCTTCGCCATGCCCATAGCGACAACCACCCCATCGGCGTCGACCTCTGCGATCTTTGCCATGGGGGCGCCGGTCTTGTCGTTGACGACGGCACCGGCGACCAGTTCCGAGGCTTTGGCTGGCCGTGACGGCCCCAACCTGCCCGATTGCCCGCTCAGCCTGTCGGAAAGTTCCCGTTCGCGCTGCTTGAGCAGCTGGTCGTGGATGTCCGGAGTGGAAAAGGAATCGTGCGAGCCCAGGTCGGAGTTCCTGATGTCGGGAGTCGGGCCCGAGGGCGCACCTCCCGCCATTTGAGCTGAAGCTGCTACGGAAGCGACGCCAGCAAGGATCCCCAGCCAAATAAATGACATGCGCATACTGAAAGGTCCTTTCCTGCCGGCAGGTTATCGCGCTCCGAAGCGCGAATTTCCAGCCCTCTCCGTTGCTGGCTCGAATTTCAACCAGCCTGCGACATGGGTCTTATGCTCCAGATTGTCGGCCGGGTGCCTGCTGCCATCGTAGACAAGCACCTCATGAAAATCGAACGGCGACAAGCCTTCGAGGCAGGCGACATTGACGCCAAGCTCGTTGGCATTCGAGCGCCGTCTGTGGTGCGTGTAGATACCGCATTGGGTGCAGAAATGGTGCTCGGCGGTGTTCGTGTTGAACCGGTAAGTCGCGAGCTTGTCGCCGCCTTCGGTGATTCTGAACCCATCGATGGCACCGGTCACCGCGACCGCACCGCGCATCCGGCAAATTGAGCAGGTGCACCTCCGCGCAGAGGCGAAGCCCTGCGGCAACTCGGCGGTGAACTTGACGGCGCCGCAATGGCAGGAACCATTGAGGGTGAGAGAGTCGGCGGAGCGGGTATCAACCGACATGGTCAAGGATGGGAATTTGCGTTCGCAACCAATCGATCGAACTGTTTTTTGCTCATCCGAACGATGAGCCCGCGCTTGTAAATGAAAATTGCATCGAGAGGCACTTTCACCGTTCCGTAATCGCTTGAGAGCACGGCCTGACCCTCCCCCACCAGCTGAACAGCCGCGACGGGCTTGCCGCAGGAATCTTGCACAACACTTCCGAGGGTCACTTCCTCCGCGCGCGCAGGATGTGCCGTGCGTATTTGCCAGCAACTCATGTCAAGTGCGACGATCTGCGTGGCCGCGCGATCACTGCAGGAGAGATCAACTATCGCGACTGCGACGGCAAGGCTGCGAAGGAGTCGGTCGATCAAGCCGCGACCTTCTCCAGCGCGTCTCTGATCGCGTCGAGCGCCGCGCTGGCCTTGGAACCGTCGGGGCCGCCGCCCTGGGCCATGTCCGGGCGTCCGCCGCCGCCCTGGCCGCCGAGGGTCGCGACCGCGGCCTTGACCAGTTCGACCGCACTCACCTGGCCGGCAAGATCATCGGTGACTCCGACAGCAACGCTGGCGCGGCCGTCGTTGACCGCGACAAGCACACCGATGCCCGAGCCGAGGCGCTTCTTCATGTCGTCAACAGCCGCACGTAAACCCTTGGGATCGAAGCCTTCCACCACTTGACCGAGGAATTTGTGGCCGTTCACATCCTCCGGTGCTGGACCTTCGGACTTGGCCGCACCGCCACCCATCGCAAGCGCCTTCTTCGCCTCGGCGAGCTCGCGCTCGAGCTTGCGGCGCTCCTCGACCAGGGACGCCACGCGTTGCGGGACTTCATCGGGCGCGGCCTTTAGAACCGAGGCCGTCTCGCGCAATTTGGCTTCACGCTCGCTGAGCCACAGCCGTGCGGCCTCGCCCGTCAGCGCTTCGATGCGGCGGACGCCCGACGATACCGCGCTCTCCGAGATGATCTTGAACAGCTGGATGTCGCCGAGCGCACGGACGTGCGTGCCGCCGCACAGCTCGACCGAATAATCGCCTTCGTCGAGCTGCCCCATGGAGAGCACGCGCACCTCGTCGCCGTATTTCTCGCCGAACAGGGCCATTGCGCCGGCGGAGATCGCCTCGTCCGGCGTCATCAGCCGCGTCGTCACCGGCTCGTTCGAGCGGATCTGCGCGTTCACCTCTGCCTCGACGGCCTCGATCTCCTCGCGCGAAAGCGCCTTGGGGTGCGAAAAGTCGAAGCGGAAATAATCGGGCGCGACCAGGCTGCCCTTCTGGCTGACATGCTCGCCCAAGTGCCGGCGGAGCGCGGCGTGGAGTAGGTGTGTTGCACTATGGTTCGCGCGGACGCGGTTGCGGCGCTCGGCATCCACGACCTGATGGACGGTTTCGCCCACGGTCAGCTCGCCCTTCGCAATCCTGGTGTGGAGCACGTGGAGCTTACCAAGCGGCTTCGACGTACCCTCAACTTCGCCTTCGAAACCTTTTAAAGACGTGAGTTTTCCGGTGTCGCCGATCTGGCCTCCGCTCTCGCCGTAAAATGGCGTCTGGTTGAGCAGGATCTCAACCGTGTCGCCGATCTCGGCCCTCTCGACGCGCTCACCATCCTTGATGATGGCGAGCACCACGCCCTCGCCCTCGTCGCCCGAGTAACCGGTGAATTCGGTCGCGCCATGCTCCTCGACGAGGTCGAACCAGATGTCGTCGGACGCTTTCGCGCCCGAGCCTTTCCACGCAGCACGGGCTGCCGCTTTCTGCGCCGCCATGGCGGTGTCGAAGCCGGCGCGGTCGACGTTGACCCCCCGAGTGCGCAGCGCATCCTCGGTGAGGTCGTACGGGAAGCCGTACGTGTCATAGAGCTTGAACGCCGTCCCGCCGGCGAGCGTCCCGCCTGTCGACAATTCGGCGGTCGCTTCATCGAGCAGCTTGAGCCCGTTGACCAGCGTCTGCCGGAAGCGCGTCTCCTCCTGCTGCAGCGTCGCCTCGATCAGCGGCTGCGCGCGGATCAGTTCAGGGTACGCCGCGCCCATCTCCGCCACGAGCGCCGGCACGAGCCGGTACATCAGCGGCTCTTTGGCGCCGAGCAGATGCGCGTGGCGCATCGCGCGGCGCATGATCCGGCGAAGCACATAGCCCCGGCCCTCGTTCGCCGGCAGCACTCCGTCGGCCACGAGGAAGCCCGAGGCCCGCAGGTGGTCGGCGATCACCCGGTGGCTCGCCTGCTGTTCTCCCTCCGCTTTCGTGCGCGTCAGCGCCTCGCTCGCTTCGATCAACGCGCGGAAAACGTCGGTTTCGTAATTGTCGTGCACGCCCTGCATCACCGCGGCGATGCGTTCGAGGCCCATGCCGGTGTCGATGCTCTTGCTCGGCAGCTCGGAGACGATCTCGCCCGCCGTCTGCTCATATTGCATGAAGACGAGGTTCCAGATCTCGACGAAGCGGTCGCCTTCCTCGTCCGGGCTGCCCGGCGGCCCGCCGGGGATGTGCTCGCCATGATCGTAGAAGATCTCCGAGCATGGCCCGCACGGCCCGTCGTCGCCCATCGCCCAGAAATTGTCCTTGGTCGCAATGCGGATGATGCGGCTCTCGGGCAGGCCGCGAATCTTCTTCCACAGGTCGAACGCTTCGTCGTCGGTATGATAGACGGTGGCCGTCAGCCGGTCGGGACTGAGCCCCCACTCCTTCGTCAGCAAATTCCAGGCAAGCTCGATCGCGCGGTCCTTGAAATAATCGCCGAACGAGAAATTGCCGAGCATCTCGAAAAAGGTGTGGTGGCGGGCGGTGTAGCCGACATTGTCGAGGTCGTTGTGCTTGCCCCCCGCGCGGACGCATTTCTGGCTGCTGGTCGCGGTCGTGTAAGGCCGCGTCTCGAGCCCCGTGAACACGTTCTTGAACGGCACCATTCCCGGCGTTCACGAACATCAGTGTCGGGTCGTTCTGCGGCACCAGCGGCGCCGACGGCACCCGCGCGTGGCCGGCCTTCTCGAAGAATTCGAGGAAGGAGCGGCGAACGTCGTTGGTCGAGGTCACCCGCCGCATGTAAATGCGCTGCTGCACTGCGGCAAGGTAAGGACTTGGCACAGCTGTTGAGGGGCGGCTAGGCAGCGGCCATGGCAAAGCGGCCCGGATCGGCTATTCCCCGCTACAAGCGCCGGCGCCCCCGCTCGTGGCTGCGACGGATATTCGGCTGGACCGTCAAGCTGGTCGTCGCCTTCTTCCTGATCTCGATCCTGTGGGTGCTGGCCTACCGTTTTATCAACCCGCCGGTCACCGCGACGATGATGGGCGACATTCTCGCCGGACGCGGCGCCACGCGCGACTGGATGCCGGTCGACCAGATCGACCGCGATATGGTCCGGGCGGCGATCGCGGCGGAGGACAGCACGTTCTGCGCGCATCACGGCTTCAACTTCGAAGCCCTTGAAGATGCGATGAAACGCAATGCTTCGGGCGGTCGCATCCGCGGCGGATCGACGATCAGCCAACAGACGGCCAAGACGACCTTCCTGTGGAACGGCGGCGGCTACGCCCGCAAGGGTGTCGAAGCCTGGTTCACCTTCCTGATCGAGCACCTCTGGGGCAAGCGCCGGATCATGGAGGTGTATCTCAACGATGCCGAGACCGGAATCGGCACCTACGGCGCGAATGCCGGATCGGAGCGCTATTACGGTCACGACGCGGGCGCGATGACGCCCATCGAGGCTGCGCGGATCGCCGCGGTGCTTCCGCTGCCGAAGGAACGCGGGGCGGTCGCGCCGAAGGGCTTCACTCGGCGCTACGGCAATACGATCGCGGCGCGGATCGGGATCGTCGCTCGCGACGGGCTCGATGCGTGCGTCTACAAGGGGGTTGCAGCCCCGGTGAACAAGGCACCGCCGCCGGTGTCGAAGAAGGTGCGGCCGCTGCCCGGCGAGGAATATGAAAGCCCGAAAGCGCTGCCGCCGGTGGAGAATGCGGTGAGCGAGGCCGCAGCACCTTCGAACGCCCCTGAGCCGGCGCCCGCAACACCCGCGAACCAGACCGAATCGACGCCTCCTTCGCAACGGCCGCAGCCGCCGGCGAACTCGCTCTAGCCAAGCGCCGAACGGGTCGTGACGCCCGCTTCACGACCGGAACGCCGCCCCTCCTTGACCGTTTGCAGAAGCAATCCAGACAAGGAGGAATTCGATGGCCACGCGTACCCAAAACCGTTCATCCAACCGCAGACGTCGAGCAGCGGCGAAAGCCGCGCGCTCCGCATAGCCGCAGCGCATTCTCCTTCGAAGGCGCCGGCCGATCCTCGCGGCCGGCCTCGCCGGCGCCGCAATCGGCTTCGCCGCCAATTACGGCCGCAAGGCGCTGATGCAGGGCATGGAAGCCGCAGTCGGCGACTGGGACGAGATCCTCGCCGCCGAGCACGACGCGGCGCTCGCGATCTTCGACCGGATGCTTGCGACCGACGAGACGCAGACGTTCAAGCGCAAGATGCTCCTGACGAAGCTCAGCACGCGCTCGACAAGCATGCCCACCAGGAAGAGATGGTGGTCTATCCGGCGCTCAGGGAAGCGAACGAAGCGGGTGACGCCGATCGGCTCGAAACCGAGCACGGCTATGTGAAGACCTACCTTTATGACCTCGGCCAAATGCCGGCCGATGCGCCGAACTGGCTGGAAACGGTCCGCGAATTCCGTAAGGCCGTCTCGGAGCATGCGCATTTCGAGGAGGAAGACGTGTTCCCCCGCTTCAAGCGCGAGATGAACGAGGATCAGAACGACAAGATCACAAGGCTCGTCAACCGCGACGGGTTCTGGATGGCCTAGCTTACGAGTGCCAGCTTTGGCGGCTCCTGGGCCGAAAGGTCGACGCTGCCCTCTCCAGTCACGCGCTCGACCCGAGCGGCGACTTCCGCGTCGAGCGTGAAGTCGCGGCCCGCGATCACCATCGCTTCGCCGCCCGTCGCAAGCGGCACGATTAAACGGACAAGGCCATTGCCGCCGCGGGCCTCGGCCAGTTCACGCACCGCGCGCTCCGCTAGCGAGCCATCCGTGAGCCGGATCGTCATTTGCAGCCGTGTCCTTTGCGCGAGCGCGTCGAGCGGCTGGAATCGCTTGACCGTCACGCGCGGTAAATCATCGCCCGAACGGCGGTCCAGCTCGACCGACAGGAGGCCGCATGCGGCGGCCTTTGCTGCCGCTTCGAGCGCACTCGACGGTTCTTCGTCAAACACGGTTGCTTCGAACTGCCCCGAACGGTCCGACAGCGCGGCCACCATGTAACGCCGCCCTTTGGCGGACACGCGCCAACGCACGCCTTCCGCAAGCCCGGCCATGGTCGCGCTGACCCGCTCGCCTTCGGCGATACGAATTTCCGTCAATTCGGCGAAGGTCTTGACCTTGTGCGCGGCAAGCAAGTGCCTGGCGGAATCGACCGGGTGCGCGGAGAAGTAGAAGCCGAATGCCTCGCGCTCGGCGGCCATGCGCTGCGCCAAGGTCCACGAGGCGTCGCGCGGGAGGCGGATCGGCGCCATTTCCGCCGATGCGACGCCGAACAGCCCTGCCTGGCCGCTAGTCTTCTGCTCGTAAGCGCTTGCCGCATGGGCGAGGATCGTCTCGGCGCCGTCAAAAATGGCGGCCCGGTTCGGTTTCAGCGCGTCAAACGCGCCGGCGCCCGCGAGGCTTTCGAGCTGCCGCCGATTGAGCAGCCGCGGATCGATTCGCGCCGCGAAATCCTCGATGCTGGTGAACGGCCCTCCCCGCTCCCTTTCCTCGACCAGGGCTTCCATCGCCTTTTCGCCGACGCCCTTGAGCGCCCCCAATGCATAACGGACGGCGCCGTTCTCCACGGTGAAATGCGCGTTGCTGGCGTTGATGTCGGGCGGGAGGCACTCGACGGCGCCGCGACGCATGTCTTCGACGAATGCGGCGAGCCTGTCGGTCTGCGCCATGTCGAAGCTCATCGATGCCGCATAGAATTCCGCCGGGTGGTGCGCCTTCAGCCAGGCCGTCTGGTAGGCGACGAGCGCATAGCCGGCGGCGTGGCTCTTGTTGAAGCCGTAGCCGGCGAACTTGTCGATCGTGTCGAACAGCTCGTTGGCTTTGGGTCCCGGAATGTCGTTGCGGGCGCAGCCCTCGACGAACCGCGCACGCTGCGCGTCCATCTCCGACTGGATCTTCTTGCCCATCGCGCGGCGCAGAAGGTCGGCTTCGCCGAGCGAGTAACCGGCGAGCAGCTGCGCCGCCTGCATCACCTGTTCCTGATAGACGAAAATACCGTAGGTCTCGGCGAGAATGGTTTCGAGCAGAGGATGCGGATATTCGATCGCAGCGCGACCGTTCTTGCGGTCGCCGAACATCGGGATGTTGTCCATCGGGCCCGGGCGATAGAGGGCGACCAGAGCGATGATGTCGCCGAAGCCGGTCGGCCGGACGCCCGCGAGAGTCCGTCGCATGCCCTCCGATTCCAGCTGGAACACGCCGACAGCGTCGCCGCGTTGAAGCAGCTCGTAGACTGCGGGGTCGTCCCACGGGAGAGCGCCGAAATCGACTTCCACTCCCTGCTCGGCGAGCAGCCGCTGGCTCTCCTTGAGGACCGACAGGGTCTTGAGGCCGAGGAAATCGAACTTCACCAGTCCCGCGGCTTCGACATATTTCATGTCGAACTGCGTGACCGGGTCTCCGATCGCGGGTCGCGATAAAGCGGCACCAGCTCGTCGAGCGGGCGGTCGCCGATGACCACCCCGGCGGCGTGGGTCGAGGCATGGCGTGGAAGACCTTCGAGCTTCATCGCCAGGTCGAACAGCCGCTTCACCTCAGGATCGCCGCGGTACTCGGCGGCGAGCTCGGTGACGCCGTTGAGCGAGCGCTCCAAAGTCCACGGATCCGTGGGATGGTTGGGGATCAGCTTGGCGAGACGGTCGATCTGCCCGTACGGCATTTGCAGCACTCGGCCGGTGTCCTTGAGGACCGCCCGCGCCTTCAGGCGTCCGAAGGTGATGATCTGCGCGACCCTGTCGCGGCCGTACTTGCGCTGGACGTAGTGGATGACCTTGTCGCGATGCGTTTCGCAGAAGTCGATGTCGAAGTCCGGCATCGATACCCGCTCGGGATTGAGAAAGCGCTCGAACAGCAGGCCCAGCGCGATCGGGTCGAGGTCGGTGATCGTCAGCGCCCAGGCGACGACCGAGCCCGCGCCCGAACCGCGGCCCGGCCCCACGGGGATGTCGTTCGCCTTGGCCCATTTGATGAAGTCGGCAACGATCAGGAAATAGCCCGCGAACCCCATGCTCGTGATGATTTCGAGTTCGTACTCTAGCCGTTCGCAATATTGCTGCTGCTCCTCCGCGTTGCGGCCTTTCAGGCGGTCAGCGAGACCCGCCCGAGCGTCGCTGCGCAACTGCTCGTCTTCGTCTTCGCCAAGCCGCGGCAGGATCGGCCTCCGCTGCGGCGCCGCGACCGCGCAGCGCTGGGCAATGACCGACGTGTTGGCGATGGCTTCGGGCAAGTCGGAAAACAGCTCGGCCATCGCCGCGCCGTCCTTCAGCCACGCATCGGGCGACGAACTGACCCGCTCCCTGCTCTCCACGTAAGCCGAATTGGCGATGCACAGCATGACGTCATGCGCGGCGTGAAATGCCGGGTCCGGATAAGCCGCCGGATTGGTGGCGACGATCGGCAGGTCGCGCGCGTACGCAAGGTCGATCAGCGCCTCTTCGGCGGCTTCCTCGACCGGATCGTTGCGGCGGACGACCTCGATATAGAGGCGGTCGGGAAACAATGCCTGCAGCCGGTCGAGATAGGCTTCCGCCTTGTCGCGCTGGCCATCTGAGAGAAGCCCCGCCAGCGCGCCTTCCGACCCCGCCGTGAGCGCGATGAGACCTTCGCTGAAGCGCTCGAGCCTCGCGAACTCGACGTGCGGCTCCTGCTCGAGTGGGCGGTCGAGGTGCGCCGAGGAGACGAGCTTGCACAGGTTTGCATAGCCAAGATCGTCCTTGGCTAGCAGCACGAGCCAATCCAGGCCGGCCGCGCCCCCAATCTCGGGCGGCCTGGAAACGCACGAGCATCGCGCCGATGATAGGCTGCACGCCCTTGGCGATGCAGGCATCGCTGAACGGCATTGCGCCATAGAGCCCGTTGCGATCCGTCAGCGCGACTGCGGGGAAGCCGAGCTTCTCCGCCTGGGCGGCGATCGTCTTGGGCTCCATCGCCCCTTCGAGCATGGTGAAGGACGAGAAGACGCGAAGCGGAACGTAGGGCGATGTCACGTTTCGACTATGGGCATGAGCCGCAGTTTGGGAAAGCTCGGACGCAGCCGTTTTCCACAGCTAAAACTGAGGAAATTTCTCCACCCGCCGGTATAGGAAGTCGAACGCCGGCTTCCATGTCTTGCCGCCGTCAGGCGACGCCTCGGCCCATTGCCTCACCTCGCCATTCGGCTGCTTTTGATAGTGCATTCGAACGAGCGCGTCCTGGCCGGGAGCGATGTAATTCGGCCAATTGCCGGTGATCGTCATCACGCCCTTATCGAGCCCGCCGTCGAGGTCGACGCGCGCACCGCTGGAATCGACCCACGTTTGCCGCCACTGCTTCTGCCGTTGATCGTAGAGGCTGAGACTGCCGCCGCCACCGGTCAGCTCCTTGCCGACGGGCATCCAGTTTTCACGAATGGCGCATCCTGAATAGCGCTTCTCAATGAGCGAATGCGCGATGATCTTGTCCGCGCCATTCGGGTGGACTTCCCATTGGCCAACCCAAAAATCCCATTGGTGCGATTCCGGGGTGCCGCAGCCGGCTGGAACGGGTTTCGGCGCTGCATTGCCTTGGGCCACCCCCGCGGTTGAAACGAGCGCGAGCAACGCAACGGCACAGATCGAAGCGCGCATGTTTTCCCCTCCTCCGGTCTTCAGGCCCAGGAGTTTAAGCACGCTACCTGGGCGCGCGCCAGCGCCCTTCCATGATGTCGCGAATCTCGCGCATGCGGCCGACATAAGCGTCGCCGATGCACTTCGCGTCCGGGCAGCGGTCGCGATAGGCATAGAAGCGCCTGGCCGAACCCCGCAGCACGTCCTGCTGCTCCGGGTCGGCGTCGGCGAATGCATCCCGGTACTGGCTCGCCATGTTCCGATCGAGTGCCGAGAGGCCGCTGTCCGAGCAAATTGCGACTTCGCCGCGCGTGCGCGCTTTCGCACAATCGAAGCTCGGCCGCCCCGGCGAGGAGCTCGGCCGCGCTGGCGGGCTCGGCGCGAGTGTGGCTGTTGCACATTCGGCGGTTGCGCAGGGGCTGCGTTCGCCTCCGGTGGAACAGGCGCCATCGCGTTAGTTTCTGGCGGCGTGGCCGGCTGCTGCACCGGCTGCCCTACCCGCCCCAGTGTGGCCAGCAAGGCAATCACGGAATCGGCATTGCGCAGAAGCACAACATTGCCGCTGCCATCCGCCGCCGGCTGAACCGTGTAGTCCAGGTCCGCCGTCAGCGTCCGCCGGCCGCCCACGACCGCCACGCCCGGCGGCAGATCGAGCGACAGCGAGCCGGAACAATTGACGCCGCCCGTTTCCTTGACCTCGCCTTCGAGCACCGGATTTTCCATGCGAACCACGGCGTAAGCGGAAAGCTTGTCATAGGCGGCCTGGTCACTCCCGCGCAGCTGCGCCGCGCGGCGGAACAGCTCGCGCTTGATGAGGTCATACGTGGCCTGGCTGGCGCAACGCTTCTCCGGGGCTCGCGGTCTGCGCCTGCGTGACTTCGTTGCCGGTGAGCTTGTCCTGGTCGGAGTTCCGGCTGGTCGCGAAATAGGCGACCAGGAGCAGCAGGACCACGAGGCCGCCGAGCAGTGCGATTACGGTGGGATTCAGCTTACGCATCGCCGGTGAACGTCCGTCCGGCGCTCCGGCTCCATTACCGGATTTGCCCCTCGTGCAATCGCAGGACGCGGTCCATCTTGGCGGCCATGCGCTCGTTGTGGGTCGCGACCAAGGCTGAGCTGCCCTCCCCGCGCACGAGGTTGAGGAATTCGGCAAAGACCACGTCGGCAGTATGCTCGTCGAGGTTACCGGTCGGCTCGTCTGCGAGCACCAGCGGCGGCTTGTTGGCGAGCGCGCGGGCGACGGCAACGCGCTGCTGCTCCCCACCCGAAAGCTTCGATGGTCGATGGTCAAGCCGGCTTGAAAGCCCAAGCGTGCCGAGCAGCGCCTCCGCCCGCTCCTCCGCCGCCTTGGGTTCGGTGCCGAGCACCAGCTGCGGGAGGACGACATTCTCGCGTGCATTGAATTCGGGCAGCAGGTGGTGGAACTGATAGACGAAGCCGAGCAGCTCGCGGCGCAGGCGCGTGCGGCCATCGTCGTTCAACTCGGACGCTTCCTGCCCCTGCAGCCGGATCGAGCCGTGGAAGCCGCCTTCGAGCAGGCCGACCGCCTGAAGCAAGGTCGACTTGCCCGATCCCGAGGGACCCAGCAGCCCGACGATCTCCCCAGCGCCGATCTCAAGGTCCACTCCGCGCAGGACCTCGATGGTGACGGGACCCTGGACGAAGCTGCGCCTGAGCCCTCGCGTGACGAGGACCGGCTCACTCATAGCGCAGCACCTGGACGGGGTCGGTGTTCGCTGCCCGGCGCGCCGGGAAATAGGTCGCCGGGAAAGTGAGCAGGAGCGTGACGATGAGGATCGCCGCGACCTCCACCGGATCGGTCTTGGACGGGAGCTCCGTCAGGATGCGGATCGACGGGTCCCACGGATTGGTGCCGGTAAGGAAGTAGACCGCGTTCACCGCTCCCTGCCGGAACAACAGCCCGAGAGCGCCGAGAATGAGGCCGATGAGGATCCCGACCAGTCCGATCGTCAGCCCGACCGTCATGAAGATCCGCAGCACCGCGGTGCGCGTCGCCCCCATCGTGCGGATGATTGCGATGTCGCGCGTCTTCGAACGCACGAGCATGATCAGCGATGACGCGATGTTGAAGGCGGCAACGAGGACGATGATGCTGACGACGATGAACATCACCACGCGTTCCAGATCGAGCGCGGAGAACAAAGCCGAATTCATCTGCCGCCAGTCGGTGATGACCGCTCGCCCCTGCATGAGCCGCTGCAGCGGTGCGAGGATCTGCTGCACCTTGTCGGGGTTGTCGGTCTGGATCTGGATCATCCCGACCTGATCGCCCATCAGCAACAGCTGCTGCGCGTCTTGAATGGGCATCACGACATACGCCTTGTCGTACTCGTACACGCCCGTCTCGATTACTGCGCCGACCGTGTAGGTTACCTCGCGCGGCACGGTGCCGACCACGGTCGACCGCCCTTCGGGATTCCACACGGTGATCTCGCCGCCAGGATAAAGGCCCAGCGTGTCCGCGAGCTTCGAGCCGATCGCGACCTTGTTGCTGCCTGGCGTAATCGCGCGAATATCGCCGGCGAGCACATTGCTGGTGACAGTCCGGTTGGCGCGAATGTCCTCGGCGCGCATTCCGCGCACGAGCACGCCTTCGAAACGGCCGTTGGACGTCGCCATCAACGGCTGCTCGATGATCGGCAGCGCGGAAGTGACTCCCGGCGTCTTCTTCGCGGCGTCGGCAATCCGCTGCCAATCCGGCAGGCTGCCGCTCACGCCCTGGATCATGGCGTGGCCGTTCAGGCCCACGATCTTGTCGAACAGCTCGGCACGGAAACCGTTCATCACGCTCATCACGATGATCAAAGCGGCGACGCCGAGAGCGACAGCCGCGACGCTGAAGCCCGCCACGACAAAGATGAAGCCCTCGCCCTTCTGCGGCATCAAATACCGCCGCGCGATCATCCGCTCATAGCGGCTGAAGATCATGCGCCGACCAGCCTCGCGAGTGCGGATTCCACGCTGAGCTCGAGCTTCTCGCCAGTGCGGCGGCTCTTGAGCTCGACCGTGCCCGTGGCGATGCCACGCGGGCCGACGATCAGCTGCCACGGCAAGCCGATCAAATCCATCGAAGCGAGCTTCGCGCCCCCGCGCTCGTCGCGGTCGTCATAGAGCGTTTCGACTCCGGCGCCGATCAGGTGACCGTAGAGCGCCTCGGCGGCCTTCTCGCTCGCCTGATCGTCGGCGCGCATGGTGACGATGCCGACGCGCCACGGTGCAACCGCTTCGGGCCAGACAATGCCGAGATCGTCATGGCTGGCTTCTATGATCGCGGCAACGAGACGCGAGACGCCGACGCCGTAGCTGCCCATCAGAGGGGTCACGGGATTTCCATCGTGCCCGGAAACCTTGAGACCCATGGCGGCAGAATATTTGTCGCCGAAATAGAAAATGTGCCCGACTTCAATACCCCGGCCGGTGCGCCGTTTGTCCTCGTCGACCTTGCTCCACAGCTTCTCGTCGTGGGTCTCGTCGGTCGCCGCATAGGTTGAGCTCACCTTGGCGAAGAGCCGGTGAAGGTCGCGCTCGTCGCCATAGTCGATGTCCGATTGGCGCCAGTCGATCTCCTCGAACGCCGCGTCGTAGAACACCTCGCTTTCCCCCGTCGGGGCAAGCACGATGAACTCGTGGGAGAGGTCGCCGCCGATCGGGCCCGACGCAGCCTTCATCGGCACGGCCTGGATACCCATCCGCTGAAACGTGCGGAGATAGGCGAGCATCTGCGTGTAATAGCTAAGGCGCGCGCCGGCCTCGTCCAGGTCGAAGCTGTAGGCGTCCTTCATCAGGAACTCGCGCCCGCGCATCACCCCGAACCGCGGGCGGACCTCGTCGCGAAACTTCCACTGAATGTGATAGAGCGTGCGTGGAAGGTCGCGGTAGCTCTTCACATCGTCGCGGAAGATCGCGGTGATCATCTCCTCGTTGGTCGGACCGTAGAGGATCTCGCGTTCGTGGCGATCGCGGATGCGCAGCATCTCGGGCCCGTAGGCGTCGTAGCGCCCGCTTTCGCGCCAGAGCTCGGCGGACTGAAGGGTCGGCATCAGCATCTCAAGCGCCCCGGCGCGATCCTGCTCGTCGCGAACGATCTGTTCGATCTTCTTGAGCACACGAAAACCGAGCGGCAGCCAGGCGTAAATGCCCGCCGCCGTCTGGCGCACGAGTCCGGCGCGAAGCATCAGCTTGTGGCTGACGATCTGCGCGTCGGCGGGGCTCTCTTTCAAAACCGGGAGGAAGGCTCGGGACCAGCGCATGGCGCCGCGCTCTAGCGGTCAACGCTTGCGGCTGGCAACCGCCGCAGCTCTGTGACCTATGCGACACAGCAGTAGGAGAAAAGGCAACGGAGGTTGAATCCCGCAGTGACACCCACCTTGGCCCGGCCTAGCGTCCGCCGTCCGAACAAACCGGCCCTTGGGTCGATGGGTTCGGGATCGCGGTTGAAGTGTCGCAAACCTGGCGCGTCTGGGGGACGAACCGTTTTGCGACATTGGGGACGTTCGCCGCGGAACATACAAGGGGGCTGACGAGGAATCGTCACGCAGGACGCCCGGATCGCATCCCGATCCGGGCGTTTGCGTTTCAAATGTCACCAAGGACTTCGAATTGCGGCTGCTGCGGCTGTTCCCGAAATGGGCAGTCAACGGGCACGAAGAAGCTTCTTTGCCCAACAGTTTCATTTCCGCTGCGCAGCTGGCTATTGAAGCCGGATGAGCGGCAACAACAAACGAACTTCAACCGTCATCGTGGAAGGCGGACGGCGCAAGGAATGGCGCAACCGCCTCGTTAATGTGCCCGTCGAGCGTGCATCGACCATCCTCTTCGACAGCGTCGCGGAACTTGAAAGCAACGCGCCCGGGCTTGGGATCTATCGTTACGGGCTGCAGGGCACCGCGACCCACTGGGCGCTGTCGGAAGCGTTGACCGAGCTCGAACCCGGCGCGGCCGGAACCGCGCTTTCATCGACCGGACTGGCGGCTATCACGTCGGCTCTGCTTGCTGTGCTTTCGGCCGGCGACGAGCTGCTGGTCACCGACAGCGTGTACGGACCGACGCGCAAGTTCTGCGACACGATCCTCAAGCGTCTTGGAATCAGCACGCGTTATTACGATCCGCTGGTCGGTGCGGACATCGCCGGACTGATCGGCGAGAAGACGCGCGCGATCATGCTCGAAAGCCCGGGTTCGCTAACGATGGAGATTCAGGATGTCCCTGCGATTTGCGCGGTCGCACGCGAGCGCGGGATCGTCACTCTACTCGACAATACCTGGGCGACGCCGCTGTTCTTCCCGGCGATCGCCGCCGGTGTGGACATTAGCATCCTCGCCGCCACCAAATATGTCGGCGGGCATGCGGACGTGATGATCGGCGCGGCGACCGCGACAGAGCAATATTTCACTGCAGTCCAGCGCACCACCTGGGATCTCGGCCATGCCTTGTCACCGGACGACGCCTGGCTCGGTTCGCGTGGACTTAGGACCATGGCGGTGCGCCTCAAGCAGCACGAAGAGAGCGCACTCAGGATCGCACACTGCGTAAAGGAGCAACCGCGGGTCGGGCTCGTGCTTCACCCTGCCTTCCCTGACTGCCCCGGCCACGAGCTATGGAAGCGCGACTTCAAGGGCTCCTCGGGCCTGTTCGCATTCGAGCTCGACGGAGATCCCAAAGCTTTCGTCGACAGCCTCGAATTGTTCGGCATCGGCTTTAGCTGGGGCGGCTATGAAAGCCTCGCTTTGCCCGTCCACCCAATGCGCACCGTCTCGAAAGCGCCAGCTGAAAATTTGGTGCGTCTGCACATCGGGCTCGAGGACCCGGACGACCTGATCGAGGACCTAACGAACGCCTTTAAGAGGATCTCTGCCTGATGCTTCGGATCTTTCTCCTGCTTGCCTTCGCCGTGTCGGCGAGCGCGGCGCATGCTGGCGCGTTCGCAAGGGCCATCGGCACCGTTAAAAGCGAAGCGCCCGCGTTCCTGCGCCTGGTGCCGAAAGCGGCGAAAATCCATGTTGTCGCCGGCGGCTTTACTTGGGCCGAAGGACCGGTGTGGATCGCCGATGGCGGCTATCTGCTGCTGAGCGACGTGCCGAAGAACCGCATGTACCGCTGGGCACCGGGCTTGCACGCCGCAAGCATTTTTCTGGAGCCTTCCGGCGGAACGGAGACGAAGGGCTTCCGTGAGCCCGGCTCGAACGGGCTGAAACGCGGCGGACGCGGCCGGCTTCTTGTCGCTGATTTTGGGAATCGCGCAATTGTCCTGCTCGATCTTCGCACCAAGGCAAAGCGGCTCATCGCCCAACGGTTCGAAGGCAAAAGGCTCAACTCGCCGAACGACCTCGTGGTCGGGCCAGACGGTGCAATCTGGTTCACCGACCCGCCGTACGGCCTCGAGGGGATCGAGGACTCGCCGCTAAAGGAGCAAAGCGCCAACCGCGTCTACCGGCTCGCCCCGGACGGGAAAGTGACGGCTATAGAATCGCAGATTCACTTTCCCAACGGTATTGCATTCTCGCCGGACGGCCGAACGCTATACGTCTCCAATTCCGATCCAAAGAACGCCGTGATCCTCGCTTGGGACGTATCACGTGGCGGCACCGTCGCGCGTCGGCGCATCTTCGTCGACATGACCGCGCTGGCGGCGAAGGGTTTGCCTGGTCTTCCCGACGGCATGACCGTCGACGAGCGCGGCAACCTCTGGGCAACTGGTCCGGGCGGGATCCACATTTTCACGCCTCAGGGCCGCGAACTTGGTCTGATCGCGACCGGCGCTGCAATCTCGAACTGCACCTTCGGCGACCTCGATGGCCGGACCCTGTTCATGACCTCGACCCATATCCTCGCGGCTGTGCGGACGAACGTGCGTGGCGGGCCGGTACGGGTGCCGAAACTCGCGGAGGTAGCGAAATGATCAAGGATGTCTCTCGGCGGCATGCGATCGGTCTCGGACTCGGCGCAGCGGCGCTGTCGACGCTTGGACGCGCGCAGCCCGCAGACGCCGGAGTGGGATTCGCCGTCGTCGGCCTCGGCAAGCTGTCGCTCGGCCAGATCGTGCCGGGCTTTCGTAATTGCCGGAGCGCCCGGCTGACCGCGCTGGTCAGCGGCCATCCCGACAAGGCAAATCGCATTGCCGCCGAGCAGAAGCTGCCGGCAAACGCAGTCTATTCCTACACGGATTTTGACCGGATCGCCGCCGATCCCGGGATCGAGGTCGTTTACATCGTGCTACCGAATTTCATGCACGCCGAATACACGATCCGGGCGCTGAAAGCCGGCAAGCACGTCCTTTGCGAAAAGCCGATGGCGACCACCGTCGCCGACGCTGAAGCGATGGCCGCAGCGGCCAAAGCGGCAAACCGGAAGCTGATGATCGCCTATCGCTGCCACACCGAACCCTTGAACGTCGAAGCGATGCGCCGCGTGCGCTCCGGCGAGCTTGGAAAGTCCCGGCTAGTGATTACCAAGATGGTCCGGCAGTCGAACATGAACGATCCGTCCGATGCCTGGCGGCTGGACATGACCAAATCGGGCGGCGGAGCGCTCGCCGACATGGGCATCTACGGGATCAATGGCGCTCGCTACTTGCTCAACGAGGAACCGGTCGAGGTCCGCGCGACGGCCCGAACCGACCGCAGCGACCCACGCTTCAAGACCATCGAAGATTTCTATTCGTGGGAGTTCAAGTTCCCATCCGGAGCGATCGCTCAGGGCTCGACCTCGTTCGATGCGTCGGACACGATGGCTTACGAGGTCTACGGTGAGCACAAGCGCATCGTCGCCGATCCCGGCTGCTTCTACGACGGCAATCATCTTACCCTCGTTCAAGGCGGCGCCCGGACGGAAATCCCGATCCACGAGATCGACCAGTTCGCGCGCGAGATGGACTGGATGGCCGATGTTGTGCGCGGCAAAGCGCCGATGCTCTCTCCTGGCGAAGAGGGCGTGCAGGATATGCGACTGATCAAGGCGATCATGGACTCAGCAGCGAACGGCGGCGCACCGGTCCGCACCGATTTTGGATATCGCCGCGCCATCGACCCGGCAGGGGCCGTGAGGGCGTAAGGCCGTCCTTCAGCGATTGGATGGAATGGTGGGGGAGGACCGTAGCGGCCAATACCCCACAACACGAAACCGCTGTTTTCTGCCATTTCCGATAAACGCTTGGGGGAAGTCCGCTACCACACCCCAATTGCATGGCGCCTAAATCGCAGCCACGGGAAGAGCGGAAACTAACTACGGATGATCTTCCAGGCCCTGCTCTCGTCGATCGACGAAGGCTTTCGACGGCTGTCGCAAAAGGAAGCAGCTGGCGAGCGACGGGCCGACGCGGAAGTTCGGCTGCAGGCGCTTACGCCTCGTGAACGCGACGTGCTCGATGGTCTTACGCAAGGTCTTCCCAACAAGACCATTGCCTACGACCTCGGCATCAGCCCTAGAACGGTCGAGATCCACCGCGCCAATCTGATGACGAAGCTCGACGTCCGTAGTCTTTCGGAGGCCCTGCGGATCGCGTTCGCCGCCGGAGGCGAATAGCCCGACCCCGCCGCTAATCCTTGGCTCATGAAGCACGCGAGCGCGTAAGAGAATTTACGTATTCCCCGACACCCGTGAGTAGCGCATTCATACTCCAGTACTAGAGATGGAGTACTCGCCATGTCGGATCATCGAATATGTCACGACAGGGAAGTCTCTCGGCGCGACTTCCTCAACATCGCGGCAGTCGGCGGCACGGTGATTGTTGCCGCAGGAGTGACAGACCCGGCATTCGCCGCTCCCAAGAAATTCTCGCAGCAGCAAGCCCATTATCAACCGGTCCCGAAGTCCGGCCAACGCTGTCAAACCTGTGCGCTGTGGCAGGCGCCAACTGCCTGTCAGGTCGTTGAAGGGCAGGTTAGCCCCGCGGGCTGGTGCATTCTCTACCAGGCGAAGAGCTGAGCGAAGCTGACAGGGGGACGCCGCATGACTCACATTCGGACACTGAGCAGTTGGTCGCTTCTCCCGGGAGCGCTTCTTTTCAGCGCAGCGCTCCTGTTCCACCGGCCGGCAGCGGCAGTTCCCGCTTTCGCGCAGCAGACCGGCCGCAATTGCGCGGCTTGTCATGTCGGCGGTTTCGGACCCGAGCTGACGCCGTTCGGCCGTGAGTTCAAACTCGGCGGCTACACGCTGCGGATGCACGGCTCGGTGCCGCTGTCGGCAATGGCCATCGGCTCCTGGACCCACACCAGCAAGGACCAGGTGCCGGCGCCCGAGCATTTGAGCCGCAACAACAACCTCGTGCTCGACCAGGCGAGCCTGTTCGTCGCCGGCGGGATCGGTGACCATTTTGGGGGCTTCGCCCAGCTCGTCACTTATGACGGAGTCGGGCGTCACTGGTCGTGGGACAATATCGACCTTCGGGCCGTGACCAATGCTAAGATATTCGGTTCGGATTCGGTCCTGGGCCTGACGTTGAACAACAACCCGACCGCGCAGGATCCCTGGAACACGCTCCCCGCTTGGGGCTTCCCTTTCACCGACACTGCGGTCTCCCCCACCCCCGATGCCGGGGAGCTGATCGATGACCCACTCGCGGGCAATGTGATCGGCCTTACCGGCTACGCATGGCTCGGCCACAAGGTCTATCTGGAGGGCGGTGGCTATTCGAGCCCGTCGCGCGCGGCGCTCAAGTTCGTTGGCATGGATCCGACCGATCCTGGATCGCTGCACGGGTTAGCACCGTACGGGCGGGTCGCTTTTCAGACGGATCTGGCCGGCGGCACGTTCGAGGTCGGCGCCAATGTGCTCAAGGCCGCCATCTTCCCCGGGCGCGACCGTTCGAGCGGCTTTACCGATCATTACACCGACTGGGGCGTGGATAGCTCATGGCTGAAGACGATCAGCAAGAGGAACTCGCTGACCGCAAACGTCCGCTACGAGCATGAGAAGGCCGATCTTCGCGCCAGCTGCGCGCTGGAGCTGATCGGCGACGCGAGCGACCTCAGTTGCGCGCGATATCACCTCAACGAATGGCGCGTGGCTGTAAGATATGCGCACAATCGAATTGGCTTCACCGTATCGCCATTCAGCATCAGCGGATCGCGCAACTTCAACCTGTACGACGGCAACGGCCGACCGGACAGCAACGGCGTCCTGGGACAGGTAGACTTCACCCCATGGGGCGCCGGCAACTCACCGCTTGGTCCACGTTTTAACGCGCGTGTCGGCGTCCAGTATACGGTCTACGGGAAATTTAACGGCCGTCGGCGCAATTATGATTTCAGCGGGGCCAATGCAGCGGACA
The DNA here is from genome assembly GCA_963785965.1 of uncultured Alphaproteobacteria bacterium. GTDB lineage: Bacteria > Pseudomonadota > Alphaproteobacteria > Sphingomonadales > Sphingomonadaceae > Sphingomicrobium. The sequence continues at coordinate 405,464 of CAWAXE010000011.1, read as the reverse complement.
ATGACGCGCTGAGACTCTTCACCTGGATCGCATTCTAAGTCTTGAGAAGGTTCAAATGAGCCAGAACCGTCGCAATTCAAAAGTGGTCGTCCGCGGAGTGCAAACTCGACCGCACGTGCCGGCCTCCACGCCAAAGCAAGAACACAACCATCCCGTCGATCTCGACGAATTCGAGCGCGAACGGATGGGCATTGCTCCAAAGGAGTGAAATGGAGCAGCCTGCGCTTCAGATCTTAAACGATAATCGCATCATGAGCATCGCCACGGTCAGGCCGGACGGCTGGCCGCAAACGACCATCGTCGGCTACGCAAATGAAGGCTGGCGACTCTATTTCCTGATCTATCGGACGAGCCAGAAATTCGCGAACATCTCCCACGACGATCGGGTCTCGATCTCAGTCGGGCATGAGCCAAGAGAATTGCGCGACGTCAAAGCTGTCTACGCCGGCTGCCGTGCGCGGGAGCTGACCGATCTCAAGGAACGGAGTCATGCTTGGATGTTGCTCGCCCAGCGACACCCAAACCTTACGGACCTTGCACCTCCGCAAAATGATGACGTGTCGACCATGGTCGCCGAGCCCCGCTATGTGTCCGTCCTCGACTACAGCCAGGGCCTCGGCCACAGCGAATCCCTGACACTCGAGAGTCATGACCGGCAGTTCGATAGGCCGGGCCAAGCCGCGAGGAACCGCGCACCTTAGCATCCGGAACATTACTTATTTAGGGGTCGCGGGTGCCAGACTATCCAGTCAGCTGCCTTCCGGAGGATGACCCTTCCCCAGCCGGATCTTCCGGAAGGCCTGTTCATCAATCGGTCGAAAGCAGACCTAAGCCCGGTGTCTGCACTGTGTGGAAAAGCAGACATTAGCAGCGATCCCGATTTGGCTTTCAAGAAGTCTCCGATGTCACGATTCATGAAGGCTCATTGGCTGCGGAAGACATCCGCATGCGGCCTTTGATTTCGAGCACCGTCTCTGCCCCCACGCACGTCCAAATCGTGTCCGATCTGTGCCCGGACGAACGAAACAGAAACTCTCAGAATTGCCAGAAAACTGCGAAAACGTTCGCGAAGGATCGAGAACGCCATCGCGCACAAGTCCGTTAGGAAAACGGCAGAAAATACAAAGATTTGGAATGGTAGCGGAGGAGGGACTTGAACCCCCGACACGCGGATTATGATTCCGCTGCTCTAACCAGCTGAGCTACTCCGCCCCGATAGGCCCATGAAACGCCCGCCAGGGGGCGCCGGAGGCGCGCGATATAGGTGGGCGACACAGACGGGTCAACGCGAGGAACCGCTTACGGCTGATCTCGTTAAGCGAACCATGGAGGCGCCGCACGAATGGACCCGCTGACACCCCTCGACACCTTGTGCCGGATCATCCTTCGCGGGCGCGAGTATGAGGCGCAGACCGCGACCGACTATGACGGGAACGAGACCGCCGACACTGTCGACGACGAGGATGAGGGCACGCTTTCCGTCCTCGACGACACGATCAACGACAGCATCGAGGAAGAGCTTCGGGCGGTGTTCGAGGATTTGGGCGAGGACCAGCTCGCCGAAGTCGTCGCTTTCTGCTGGGTCGGAGCTGGAACCTATGAATCCGGCGATTGGGACGAAGCGTTCGAAGAAGCGCAGTCGCTGGTCGGCGAGGGTGCCGCGGGCGCGATCAACGAACTGATGGAACAGCCGATGCTTGCCTCGGTGCTCGAATCCGGCCTTTCCGCATTCGATCTCAGCTGCGACGGCGTCGGCGACCTCAGCTAGCGCCTCGGAACGGGTACACCGCGATCGTCTCCCACGGCCCGCCGAGATAGCGGTGCAGGCCCAGTCCACTGATCGCCAGCGGCCGCTGTACGAACCCGCGTTCAAACGAAGCCATGAGCGCGCGCGCGACCTTCGGCGCGACCTTGTTCTGGATGGTAACGTGCGGCCGCCAGCCGCCGCTGTCCTGTGCGCCGAGCAATCCGTGAAGACCGTCGGCGAGGTCCTCGCGCAGGCGATCGAGATCGGGCGACACGATCCGGAAGGCGACACCGCCGCCAAGATCCATCAGCCCGGCGACGACCGCACTCGGCGGCGGCGCTCGTGCTGCGTCCGCGAGGCGCGTCCGAAGCTCTATTTCCGCCGACGGTGGCAGGGTATGGAAGATGGTCAGGTGCGCCGGCACCCAATTACGCTCGACGGGGTAATGCGCCCGCCGCAGTCCCTCAATCCACGAGAAATCCCGAGGAGCGATTTCGGCTGTGACGATCAGCGCGCCGGCCACCGGTCCCTTGCCAGCTCTTCCAAGGCCTCGAAATCGCTGTGTTTGAGGCTGGTGACGACTCTCTCCTCTTCAACCTGCGCGCTGCTCCACGGCAGCCGCCGCAAAGTCTCGCCAACGGCGGCTACCCCACCCTCGGAAACAACGACATAGCTGAGCCTGCCGCTCGTGCAGCCGGCCATCGCGTCGACGCAGCGGCCGACCTCGATATCGCCGGCAATGACCGGCGCACGGGTCAGCTGAGAAACGGGGAACAGTGTTTCGCCGAAACTCGCCGCGCTGGCTTGGGCCGCGGCTCGCGCTCCCTCCTCCACGCCCACCTGACGTCCCAGCCAACGCCACACGCCGAACGCGTCGACGGCGAGCAGCACGGCGTTCGTCCACAACAGGGCCGGTTGGTGGGTCATCGCGCCGACGGTCAACCAGCACAAAGCGCCGACCGTAAACACCGCAAAACCGTATCCGGTCACTCGTGAACCCAGGTTTGAAGCGGTCATCAGCGCGGCGAGGATGGTGGCGGCAGTTGCCGCCCAGGAGATGATATCAGCCATGCGGCGCCAATGCGCAGGGCGCGCCGAAGGTTCAGATTTCAACCTGGCTCCCAAGCTCGACCACGCGATTGGTCGGAAGCTTGAAAAACTCCATTGCGCTTTCCGCATTGCGCAGCATCCAGGCGAACAATTTCTCGCGCCAGATCGCCATTCCCGGCCGCGACGAGGCGAGCAACGTCTGCCGCGCGAGGAAGAAGCTGGTGTCCATCATCTTGCATTGGGGCCCGCAGTCCTTGAGCTGCGCCAGGGCGGAAGGAACGTCGATCTCCTCCATGAAGCCGTAGCGGAGGACGATGCGATAAAAACCCGAACCGTAGTCGAGCTGCTCGACACGTTTTTCAGGCAGCACATAAGGCACGTCTTCGATGCGGACGGTGAGCAGGATCACTCGCTCGTGGAGCACCTTGTTGTGCTTGAGGTTGTGCAGCAGCGCATGAGGAACGCCGCTCGCCGAGCTGGTCATGAACACCGCAGTGCCGGGCACGCGCGTTGCGCTCGGCGCCGCCGACTTGATGAAAATTTCCATCGGCAGGCTGGCCTCGTTCATGCGGTTGATCATCAGCTGGCGGCCCTTCGCCCAGGTGGTGAGGAAGGTGAAGGCAATCGCTCCCACCAACAGCGGGAACCAGCCTCCAGCCGGGATCTTCAGCAGGTTCGCCGACAGGTACGAGAAATCGACCGTGAAGAAGAGCGCGAGCAGCGCCGCCACCGCATAACGGTTCCAGTTCCACATCTGCCTCAAGACGACCGAAATGAGGATGCTGTCGATCAGCATCGCGCCGACCACGGCGATGCCGTAGGCGCCCGTCAGGTTTGAGGAGCTGCGGAAGCTCACCACCAGCAGCAAAACCATGATCATCAGCGCCCAATTGACTACCGGGATGTAAATCTGCCCGGCAGCGCTTTCGCTGGTGTGCGTGATCCTTAGCCGCGGCACGAAACCGAGCTGGATCGCCTGCTGCGTGACCGAGAAAGCTCCGGAGATCACCGCCTGGCTGGCGATGATCGATGCAGCGGTGGCGAGCAGCACTAGCGGAAGCCGCAGCATGTCGGGCGCGAGATAAAAGAAGGGATCCTTCACCTGGGCAAGTGCGGTGGCTCGGTCGGCGGACAGGATCATCGCGCCCTGGCCCAGATAATTAAGCAGCAGCGCCGGCAGCACGAAATAAATCCACGACACCTAAATCGGCTTCCGGCCGAAATGGCCCATGTCGGCATAGAGCGCCTCCGCGCCGGTAACCGCGAGGACGACGGAGCCAAGAGCGACAAAGGCGCGCATGAAGTCCGTCGTAAAGAATTGCACTGCGTTGAGCGGATTGATCATCGCCAACAGCACCGACGGCTGATCCATGATGTGCATAACGCCGAGCGCGGCAAGGGCGATAAAGTAAAGGACCATGACTGGGCCGAACATCAGTCCGACGCGGGCGGTCCCGCGTGCCTGGATGGCGAACAGGCCGATCAGGATCGCGATGGCGATCGGTATTACGAACGGCGTCAGGCCGGCATTGACCGTCTCCAGACCTTCGACCGCCGAAAGTACGGTGACCGCGGGCGTGATCATGCTGTCGCCATAGAACAGAGCGGTGGCGAAGACGCCAAGCATGATTACTCCGCTCGTCCATTTCTTCTTCCCGCTCAGCGTTCGGTTGATTAACGCAAGAAGCGCGAGGCTCCCGCCCTCGCCCTTGTTGTCCGCCCGCATGATGATCGTCACGTATTTAAGCGTCACGATGATCATCATCGACCAGAAGATTAGACTGAGGACGCCGAAGATGTGGAGCTGGTCGACCTTGAGCACATGGTGGCCGGCGAAGGTCTCGCGGAAGGCGTAGATCGGCGAGGTCCCGATATCGCCATAGACGATGCCGATGGCCCCGATCGCGAGCTTGTACAGCGGCCCCTGCGCATGACCATGCGCGAGGTCTTCCGGTGGAGCGGCTTCGGCGCCTCCAGTCGGGCTGATACTCATCGAAGAAAATTCAAATCCGGCAAACCGCGAACGCGCATTCTTTCTGCCCCCGCGCCGGGTGAACGGCGGTGCGCCGCACTAGCACCGGCGCCATAGCGCCGCAAACCCCGGTGCGATCCGGCGGGACAACGCCAATTTGCCCGTCTATAGGCCCGCGCAATCATGCAGAGCGGAGCGAATGAATAATGCGCGTTGGGGTGCCCAAAGAGATCAAGATCCATGAGTATCGCGTGGGGCTGACCCCGGCTTCGGTGGCGGAGCTGGTGGCGCATGGCCATGAGGTGATGGTCGAGACCGGCGCCGGCAATGGCATCGACTGTCCGGACAAGGCGTATGAGGCGGCCGGAGCGCAGATCCTTCCCGACGCAGCTTCGGTGTTCAAAGCCGCCGACATGATCGTCAAGGTCAAGGAACCGCAACCGCAGGAGATCGCGCTTCTCGAGCCGCGGCACATCCTCTTCACCTACCTCCACCTCGCCGCCGACAAGCCGCAGGCCGAGGGGCTGATGAAGTCGGGGGCGACCTGCATCGCTTATGAGACAGTCACCGCGAACAACGGCTCGCTTCCCCTCCTGAAGCCGATGAGCGAAGTCGCCGGGCGCATGTCGGTCCAGGTCGGCGCGCATTATCTGGAGAAGGAGCAGGGCGGCCGCGGAGTCCTCCTCGGCGGAGTTCCAGGCGTCGCGCCCGCCAAGGTCGCGATCCTGGGCGGCGGGGTCGCCGGAGTGAACGCCGCGCAGATGGCGACCGGGATGCGCGCCGACGTCACCATCTACGACATCAACAACGACCGTCTCGCCGAGCTCGACATGTTCTTCTCGAGCCAGATCAAGACCGCTTACGCATCGCGCGCGGCAATCGCCAATGCGGTCAAGGAGGCCGAGCTGGTGATTGGCGCGGTGCTCGTGCCAGGCGCCGCCGCGCCCAAGCTGGTGACCCGCGATATGCTGAAGACGATGCGCCGCGGATCGGTGCTGGTGGACATCGCCATCGACCAGGGCGGCTGCTTCGAAACGTCGCATGCGACGACCCACGCCGATCCTGTCTACGAAATAGACGGGATCATCCATTATTGTGTCGCCAACATGCCCGGCGCGGTCGCCCGCACCAGCGCCTTCGCGCTCAACAACGCCACCCTGCCCTTCGCGCTTAGGATCGCCAGCCTCGGCGCCAAAGAAGCGATGCACCAGGATCCGCACCTCGCGAACGGTCTCAACGTCTCCGGCGGCAAGATCCGCCACCAGGCGGTCGCCGAAGCGCTCGACCTGCCGTACGAGCCTTCGCCGCTCGCGGGGAGGTGTCAGGCCGCAGGCCTGACGGAGGGGGTTCGCGAGCCCTGCACCCCGCCCCCTCCACCATCTTCGGATGGCCCCCTCCCCGTCCCGGGGGGAGCTCGTAAAGCCATCACACCCTGCCGATCAATGGCCGCCAGCTGGCTTTGGGCGGAGAGTTGCGAGCACGCGCGTCCAGGCGATCGCCGGAGCGCGCAACGCGAGGCCATAGAAGAACGGAGCCGCCGGGCGGCCCGGGAGCCACTTCCGCCGCGCGCTGGTAGGCGAACTCGGCCGGGGGCGTGAGCCCGTGCGCATGGTCCACAAGGGCATTGCCGAGCCCGATCCAGAGTTGCTCATCAGCCGGATAGCGGCCCACCGCGTTGCGCAGGATTCCAACCGCATCTTCCGTCTTGCCGTCCCGCGCGAGCGCTTCGGACATCAGAAGCCACGTTTCCTCCGGGCTGAAATTGCCGAAGAAAGCGTGGCGCGCCTGCGTCAACGGCATCACGTCGCTTTCGCTGCTGCCTTGCGCCGGCGAACCGGAAGATCCGGCTGCCCTGCAGCGCGTAGCCCGACGCTCCAAGGAGCAATGCCGCGGCCGCCGCTTTCAGCAGACCGCCGTGTACCCCGAGCAACCACAGCACGCCGAGGCTGAGCGCCAGTAGCAGCAGCAGGGCCAGCCAACCCATCAGCCCCGCGCCTTGGTGCCGATACGCCGGCGGATCAGCAATGCCCCGACGCGAGCAATGCCAGCGGCGCCAGCCACAAGGGCCATGTCGCGGGCTCGTCGGTGGGCTTGTAGCTGATCCAGCTTCCGTAGCGCTGCACAAGCCAGGCGCGCACGGCCGCGGGCTTTTCCCCCGCCGCGATCCGCCGCCGGACGAGGTCGCGCATGTCGCCCGCGAGTTCGGCGTCGGAATCGGCGATCGACTGGCCCTGGCAGACAAGGCAGCGCAGCTCCTCCATCAGCGCCTCGGCCTTGGCTTCCTGCTTCCCGTCCGGAAGCTGCCGGTTTGCCCAATAAGCCGGCGGCAGGTTGCTGTCGGCGAGCACCGGCTGCGCCAGCACGAATGCGAGGAGGATGAGCAGCACCCTCATCGCGCCTGCGCCAGCTTCGACAGGATCATCGGCACGTCACCGGCCTCGATGGGCCCGATATGCTGGTAGCGGATGACCCCGTGTCCATCGACGATGAAGCTTTCGGGCACGCCGGAGGAGCCGAGCGCGATCTGCACGCGGCTTTGCGCATCGCTTCCGATCAGCTCGTACGGATCGCCGTTACGAGCGAGGAAATCGGCGAGCTCCTCGGGCGTGTCGCGCACAGCGATTCCATCGATGATCACGCCGTGGGATTTGAGATCCTGCAGTACGCGCACCTCGGTGATGCAGGGAATGCACCAGCTCGCAAAGACATTGACGATCCGCGGCTTGCCACTCGCGAGATCGGTCGAGGCGACAGCGGCGGCTTCGACGGCAAGGCGCGCGGCAGCGTGAACGCCGGCACCGGTTTGCCCTCGAGCTTGGACGACACCGTCGTGTCAGCAGGCGTTGCCAGCCGCCAGACCAAGCCCGCAAGCAGCAGCACGAGCACAATCAACGGTGCGAAGCGGACCGCGCGGCTCATGCGTAGCGCTCCCGCCCCAGTCCGGCTGCCCGGCGGCGCCGGCGCCACACCCGCCCGAGCAGCGCCAGCGCTCCGCCGAAGGCGATCAGAGCGCCGCCGGCCCAGATCAGGGTCACGAACGGCTTCCACCACAGCCGGACCTGCCAGCCGCCCGCGGGATCGGGCTTGCCGATCACGGTGTAGAGCTGTCCGTTCCAGAAGGTGCGGATCGCCGATTCATTGGTCTCCGTCGGCGGATCGCTGAAATAACGCGTCTGCGGACTGAGGATCACGACACCCTGCCGCGCGTGGCGCGCAGCTCGGCCTCGATCGCCGTCCAATTCTTGCCTGCCGTCGGAGCTACGCCATGAAGCTCGACTGTCCACGGACCAACGCTCAGCGTCTCGCCCGTCTTGATCACGGCCAGTCGCTCGCTGGTGAAGGCCGCGTTCATCGCCATTCCAGTCAGCGCAACCGCGATCCCGAAATGCGCGAACACCATGCCCCAGGTCGCAAGCGGCGCTCGCAGCGGGTTGCGCCCGATGAGCGGCAGGATGCTCGCGCTCGCGAGGTAGGCGGCGACGATCAGGCCGAGGCGGGGCAGGATGCCGATATCCGGCGCGACAATGAAGGTGATGACCAAGGCCGTCACGCCGAGCAGCGCCGGAACGGTGAGGCTCTTGAACACCGGCCGGCTCTCGCTTCGCCATTTAACCAGAGGCCCAACGCCGACCAGCACGGCAAGAAGCAACGCCAGCGGTCCCGCGACGGAATTGAAGTAAGGCGCTCCAACGGACAATTTCTCGCCGCTCACCGCCTCCACGAACAGCGGATACAGCGTTCCGAGGAAAACGATGCCGAGGATGACGCTCAAGAGCAGGTTGTTGATCACCAGCCCAGTCTCACGGCTCACCAATTTGAACGGAGCGCCTTCTTTCAAGGCGCGCGCCGCGCAGCGCGAACAATGTGAACGCCGCACCGACGTAGATCGCGAGCAACGCCAGAAGGAAGGTGCCCCGCTGCGGGTCGATGGCGAAGGCGTGGACGGAAGTCAGGATTCCCGAGCGCACGAGGAAGGTCCCGACCATCGACATCGAGAAAGCGATGACCGCGAGCATCATCGTCCACGCCTTCAACGCCCCGCGCGCGGCGAGAACGTTGATCGAGTGGAGCAGCGCGGTCGCCGCGAGCCACGGCATCAGCGAGGCGTTCTCGACCGGGTCCCAGAACCAGTAGCCGCCCCAGCCGAGCTCGTAATAGGCCCAGTAGCTCCCGGCCGTGATCCCGAGCGTCAGGAAAATCCAGGCGCCGAGCACCCACGGCCGCATTGCGCGCGCCAACCGCGAGTCCACCTCACCGGTCAGCAACGCGCCGACGGCAAGGCTGAACGCGACCGACAGCCCGACATAGCCGACGTAGAGGGTGGGCGGGTGGAACGCGAGTCCGGGATCCTGGAGCAAAGGGTTCAATCCCCTCCCCTCGGCAGGGGCCGGAAAAAGCCGCGCGAACGGGTTCGAGGCGATCAGCAGGAACGCGTAGAAGCCCAATGCCAACGCCGCTTGTGCGCCCAGCGCCGCGACGAGCGTCCGCTCGCTCGTCCGCCGCGACAGCAATGCGAACAAGGCACCGGCGACCGAAAGGATCGTCACCCACATCAGCATCGAGCCCTCGTGGTTGCCCCACGCGCCGGCGACCTTGTAGATGAACGGCTTGGCCGTGTGGCTGTTTTCAACAACCAGCGCGACCGACATGTCGCTGTGAGCAAACACCAGCAGCAGGGCTGCGAACGCAGTCACCGTCAACGCGCCCTGCACAACCGCGATCGAGCGGATCGTGCGCCCAGCTTCGACATTCGTCCGCAGCGCCACGATCATCAGCACGAACTGGAGCGCGGCGAGCCCGGTGGCGAGCCACAGCGCGGCAAGGCCCGTTTCGGCGATCACTTCTCCAGCGTCTTCCCGGCCTTGTGCTCTGCCGTGAGGTTGCCGAGCTCGGGCGGCATGTAGCGCTCATCGTGCTTGGCGAGGATCGTGTCGGCTACAAATGTGCCACCGGCCATCCGCCCCTCGGCGACAACTCCGCTGCCCTCGCGGAAGAGGTCGGGCACGATGCCGCGATAGACGACCGGCGTCCGCGCCTGTCCGTCTGTAACGACGAAGCGGATCGTGACTCCGTCGGGCAGCCGCTGGACCGAACCGCGCTCGACCATCCCGCCAAGTCGCACAGCTTGGCCCGTGAGCGGCTTTGCCGGCGGCGATCTCTGCCGGCGTGTAGAAGTATGAAGCGCGCTCGCGCAGCCCCCACATCGCGAGAAGGACTGCGACCAGCACTGCGACGATTGCGGCGCCGACGAGGATGAGCCGCTGGTTCTTCGGCTTCATTTGCGCTTCAGCGCGTCGGCCGCGGCTTCGGCGCGGCGCATCGACGAATACGCCCACAGCAGCAGCGCCGCGCTCAGCGCCACGGCCACACCATAAGCGGCAATTACGAACGGCCACGGGTTCATTCGGCGCCCATCCGGCGCATGCGCGCTTCGACCTTCGTCTCCGCCAGCTCGGCGCGGATGCGCATCAGCACCGCCGCGGCGAACAGGCACGTGAAGCCGACCATGGTGAGCGGCAGCGGCCACAAGATCGAATTGTCGATGGTCGACCCGGTCAGCCCGATGCTCTCGCCCTGGTGAAGCGTTCGCCACCACAGCACCGAATAATGGATGATCGGCAGGTTGATCGCTCCGACGAGCCCGTACAGCGCGGCAATTCGCCCTTCGCCGCCCCGCTCGCGCTCGGCCGAAGCAAGCGCGATGTAGCCCAGGTAAAGAAAGAACAGCACGAGCATCGAGGTCAGCCGTCCTCCCATTCCCACCACGTGCCCCAGGTCGGCCGGCCCCAAATCGAGCCAGTAATGAGGCAGGTCGCGGCGAAGGTCGCGCCCGCCGGAGCAGTCGCCCGCCCGGCGATCGCGGCCAGCGGATGCCGCCAGACCAGCTGGCTCACCGAAGCCGCGGCAATGCCTCCCCACCCGGCCATCCCAAGCCAGGCGGCAGGCACGTGGATGTAGAGGATGCGAACCGTCTCGCCCTGCAAATAGTCCGGCGGAGTCAGCGTCAGGCCCGCGGCCATCCCGCTGACCGCGAGCACCAGTCCGATCAGCAGCAGCCATGTCGTCGCCGGCCGGGCGAAGCGGAGGAACCGGGTCGGATTGGCGAGCGCGTGCATTGCGCCTCGCTTATGCCCTTCCGATCAGCTTTTGCGCCATAGCGTCGGCGACCGCCGCCGGATCGCGCCCGCTGCTCGCGCTCTCGGCCCAGATCTGCTCGAGCCGCACGGCGATTCCCTCGATCCGCTGCCGCACCAGGGTGGCGTCGCCATCGTCGAGAAATTCGGTGCAGACGTTGATGATCCCGCCGGCGTTGATGACGTAATCGGGCGCATAGAGAATTCCCCGCGCGTGCAGCCGCTCGCCGTCTTGCGGCGTCGCCAGCTGATTGTTCGCCCCGCCCGCAACCACGGGGACTTTGAGGCCGGCGATCGTCTGCTGGTTCAAAATCGCGCCCAAGGCGCAGGGGCTCAGCACGTCGGCTTCGAGGCTCAGGATTTCGTCGGCGCGACACCGGCTCGCCGCCCGTCGCATCGGCAAGCTTCTCCGCTTTCGCCTGGTCGACGTCGGCGATCGACAGCCGCGCGCCTTCCGCGCAGGCATGCAGCGCGACGCCCGTCGCAACGCTGCCCGCGCCCTGCAGCGCGATATGCAGGCCTTGAGGCTGTCCTTGCCGAGCGCGTGCTTGACCGCGGCCTTGATGCCGAGGAACACGCCCAGCGACGTGTGCGGCCCCGGGTCGCCGCCGACGTCCTTCCCTTCAGCCGGAAGGCCCGCGACGAATCGCGTCGGCGCGCGACTTCGATCATGTCGGCGACGCTCATGCCGACGTCCTCGGCGGTGATATAGCGCCCGCCCAGTTGGTCCACGGCCTTGCCGAACGCGTGCAGCATGTCCGGCGTTTTCTGCCGCTCCTCGCCGGCCAGGATGACGCCCTTGCCGCCGCCCAGCGGAAGCCCGGCCATCGCATTCTTGTAGCTCATCCCGCGCGACAGCCGCAGCGCGTCGACCAGCGCCTCCTCGTCCTTCGCGTAATGCCAGAAGCGGCAGCCGCCGGCGGCCGGCCCGAGATGGGTCGAATGGATCGCGATGATCGCTTTCAGCCCGCACTTCTCGTCGGTGAAGAAATGCACGTCCTCGTGCGCGTCGAAATCGGCAAGGCCCCAGGGCGTCGTCATGGTGGTCGACTTCCGGTACTGTGAATTCTTCGACGGTCCCCGCAAAGTACCACTTTGTGGGGATGAAGAATGGGGCGACCGAGGGGACTTGAACCCCCGACCCCTGGTACCACAAACCAGTGCTCTAACCAGCTGAGCTACGATCGCCACGGGAACGCCTGCGGGAACCACCTTCTCCTGCGGTTTCCCTCGACGCCGGCGCCACTTAGGGTTCGGCGTGAGCGAAGGCAAGCGAGGGCGGGCATAATGCGCGAAGTCAGGCCCCGCCTAAAGCCCCAGATCCGCCCCCGTGAACACGTGGCTTCCGTCGACCTTGATCATGAAGTCGGCGACGCCATCGCCGTTAGGTCGCCGGCGAGGTAGGTGTTGCCGCTGATCTGTTCGAAGCGCAGCTCGCCGGCGGTGTCGGAGAACGCGCTGTGCCGACGAACGCGAACGCCTGGTCGCCGCCAAGGAGACTGTTGGCGTCGACCTGGCTGAGGTCGATCGTGTCCTGGCCTGAGGTGAAGTCGACGATCTCGTCGGCGGTGGCCGTGGTCGTTCCGCCAAAGTCGCCGTTGGCGAACACGAACATGTCGTTGCCGGCGCCGCCGGTCATGTGATCGGTGCCGGCGCCGCCGTCAGCGTGTCGTTGCCGCCGCTGCCGGAGAGCGATCGTTGGCCGCCAAGCACGTTGCCGGTGATGACATTGTCGAGGCGCATTGCCGGTGCCGTTGATCGCGCTCGAGCCGGTCAGGGTCAGGTTCTCGACATTGGCGGCAAGCGTGGAGCTCACGGATGCGAGCACGGTGTCGGTGCCGCCGCCGGCAGTTTCGGCATCCCGTCGCCGGCATTGTCGACGATGATAGATGTCGTCGCCCGCCCCGCCGTACATCGTTGTCCGCGCCCGCACCGCCGTCGAGGATGTTGTTGCCGCTGCAGTTGCCGCGGATGCGACGATTGTCGAGTGCGTTGCCGGTGCCGTCGATGCTGGCGCTGCCGAGCAGGGTGAGGTTCTCGACATTGGCGCCAAGCGTGTCGCTGATCGACGCGCGCACGAGGTCCGTGCCCTCGCCCACGTTCTCGGTGATTGTGTCGAGGACATTGTCGATGGTGTAGGTGTCGTTGCCAAGGCCGCCCGCCATGGCGTCGGCGCCGGTGCCGCCGTCGAGCCAGTCGTTGCCGCCGTTGCCGATCAGCGTGTCGTTGCCGGCCAGACCGTTCAGGGTGTTGGCCGCATCGTTGCCGGTGACGATATTGTCCAGATTGTTGCCGGTGCCGCTGATCGCGGCGGCACCGGTGAGCGTCAGGTTCTCGACATAAGTGCCGATGGTGTAGCTCGACGAGGCGAGCACCGTGTCGGTGCCGCCGCCGGCAGCTTCGGCGATGCGGTCGCTCGAAGTGTCGACATAATAAGTGTCGTTGCCGGCGCCGCCGTAGAGCTTGTCCGCGCCGGCGCCGCCGTCGAGCGTGTCGTCGCCGGCGGTGCCGCGGATCGCGTTGGCAAGCGCATTGCCAGTGCCCACCCGCGCAGCGCCGGTGAGCGACAGGTTCTCGACATTGGCGCCGAGCGTGTAATCGATCGAAGAGACCAGGTGTCGGTGCCCTCGCCGACATTCTCGGTCACCGTGTCGAGCGCATTGTCGACGTATAGGTGTCGTTGCCGATGCCGCCGGACATCGAGTCCGCACCAGCGCCGCCGTTCAGCGGGTCGTTGCCGCCCCGCCGATCAAATTGTCGTTGCCCCCGTTCCCCGCCAGAGCGTCGTTCCCGCCCCGCCGTCGAGCACGTTCGCCGCATTGTTCCCGCGGATCACGTTGGCCAGCCCGTTGCCCGTGCCGTCGATCGCCGCCGACCCTGTCAACGTGAGGTTCTCGAGGTTGTCGCCGAGCGTGTAGCTCACCGAGGCATTGACCAGGTCGGTGCCTTCGCCGGCGTTCTCGGTCACCACGTCCGCAGCATTGTCGACGACGTAGGTGTCGTCGCCGAGACCGCCGGACAGGGTATCCGCGCCAGCGCCGCCGTCGAGCGTATCGTTGCCTTCGGCGCCGTCGATCTGGTTCTCACCAACGTTACCGGTGAGGTGATCGTCGTACGAACTTCCGCGAAATTCTCGACATTCGTGATCGTATCCGTTCCGGGGCCGACGTTTTGAGCGCTAGTGATCGCGAGCGACACCGACACTCCGCTCCAACCACTTTCATAGCTAACCCAATCGGTGCCCGTGCCCCGTCGAGATATTGTTCCCCTGGCCACTGTAGAGCAAATCGTCTCCACCGCCTCCACTGACAGTGTTATTGTTTTCGTTGCCGTTTAGAACATCGTTACCCCCCCACCCGTTAGGGTGTCGTTTCCGTCCCCACCGTTCAAACTGATGCCGGTGTCGCCAGCGATCATCACGTCGTCGAACACCGACCCGCCAACGTACTCAACACTCAAGAGCGTATCGGCGCCGATGCCCGCCACGTCGCCCGCTCCGGAAGAGTGGACTTGGCCGCTCGGCAGACGCATGTCGACCACGATTGCCGCGGTTGCGTCGTTATAGATCGCAGTATCGAACCCATTGCCCCCGTCGAGCGTGTCGTCTCCGCCGAGCCCTTCGAGGTAGTCATTACCGTCGAGACCGTTGATGGTATCGTCACCAGATGTGCCAGTTAAAAAGTCAGTATCCGCAGTGCCATTGATGACCCCATCAGAGAGCTGGAGATCTGCCTGGACGGTCGCGACCGTCGCATTGGAAAACGTGATCTGGTCGGTGTTTGACAGTACGAGCACCACGTCCGCGCCGGACTGGGTAATGGATTGAGCCATGCCATAGCCTCTGACTTCGACGGTTTCGCCGGCGACGAGATCGGTGACGGTGTTCAATCCATCTCCAGCCTGGAACTTAAACGTATCGGTGCCGGCGCCGCCGGTCAGCACGTCGTTGCCGGTGCCCCCGACAAGAATGTCATTACCGTCGAAGGCTTGGAGCACATCGTCGCCGGCCTAGAACCCTTTGATGTCGTTGCCGAGATTACCGATGATCGTGTTCGCAAGCGCGTTTCCGGTTCCACTGAGGTCATAGTTCGACAAAATCATAGTCTCGACATTGTCGGGAAGAACATATGAGGCCATCGTGTAGATAGTGTCGTTGCCCTCACCGGGCAGCTCGACAATTTGGTCGCCTACGTCAACGTACCGATAAGAATCATCTCCGGTGCCGCCTTCGAGAATGTCGTTCCCGGAATCACCGTAGATTTTGTCATCACCACCGTTACCGTAGATGTGGTCGTCGCGGCCAGCCCGTGCAGAGTGTTCTGGCCGTCATTGCCTTTGATGACGTTAATGCCGTCGTTCCCGGTCCCATCCATGTTGGCGGTACCCGCCAGCGTCAGGTTTTCGATGTTGATGTAGATGTCCGCGAGCGTGCCGCCACTCCACGAAATAAGCGTGTCAATCCCTTCGCCGGCTTCCTCGTGCGCGACTCCGGAGCCATAGATCTCAAAGGTGATTGCCGGCACCGCCGTAAAGCTGGTCATTCCTAGGCCGCCGTCGAGATAATCGTCACCGGTGCCGCCGTAGATGGTGTTGTCGCCATAATTACCGAAAATTTCGACTTCGGTCAGCAGCGCCCGCGCATCGACACTGTTAGCAATGAGGCCGGTGGTGACCGCCGTGGTTCCAGTCCCGGTCCCGATGACGATGCGTTCGATACCTGAATTCGGCAGCCGCCAAGATGAGCGTCTGAGCCCCGTTCTCCTGAGTGAAGCGCAGCTCGTCGACACCGGCGGCGCCGGAGTTCTCGCTATCTCCGCCGAGCTATAGTCGGAGACTGAATTCACAAGGTAAAGGTCGCTACCTTCGCCGCCGTTGAGCTGATCGATACCCGCCCCGCCAATTAGAACGTCGTCCCCCAAGCCACCATTCAGGATATCGTTGCCGTCACCGCCGCCCAATACGTTGGCGCCGATAATTCCCGGTCAGCGTGTCAGCGAAGGTCGAGCCGCAGATTTTCGATCGCAGTCAGCGTGTCCATGCCCTGGCCCGTATTTTGGGGACCGCCGATCGCCAGCGACACGCTTACCACCGAGCCGGCGGTGCCGAAACTAGCAGTATCGATCCCGAGGCCTCCGTCGATGAAGTCATCGCCAAGGCCGCCTTCCAGTCGATCGTTGCCATCAAAGCCGTAGAGGCTGTCGTTTCCGTCGCCGCCGGCCACGTCGTCGGCAAAGCCGGTTGCCTGAAGAATGTTGTTGCCGGAGTTGCCGATACGGCGATGCTGTTCACGAGTGGGCGAGCGTCAATGTTCATAGCTAGAATGCCCGTGGTCACGGCAGAAAAGCCGGTTCCCGTGCCGATCACGATCCGCCGATTTGGTGTCGCCCGCGAACAGAGCCAATGTCTGCGCAGTCGTGGCCGAACGGACTTCGTCGAGGCCAGAACCACCCGTATCTCTAATCTCGGCCGCCGGATGTTCCGAAGCTGCGTTGATCATGTAAATGTCGCTGCCGTCGTTCCCGTTCAGCAAGTCGGTCCCGCCACCACCAGTGATGATGTCGTCGCCGAGAGTTCCGTTCAGGGTGTCGTTGCCGGACGTCCCGTTGATTGTCGCCACTAGACCCATTCTAACCGGGTGTTAGCCACCCACGCCACTTAGTACTTCGACCTTAAGGATTGTGGGTGCGATGCTCGGAAGAGAGCGGCGGCGCGCGGCGCCCCCCGCGAACATGGCTCTAACTGCACGTTCCCCCAAGGCTCTCGCCGTCGTTACGCACGCGCGGCCGAGCTCCGGCCGCGGCGGGCAAGCTAACGCCTTTGAAATCGCTTGCAATCACTAATAAGGGTTAAGGGTTCGGGATCGGGACCATTTTCCGCTCGATAACGTTCCTGTCCTACAGCCCGCTGTTGAGTCATAGACTCAACACATGAGGCTTCCGCCGAGCCTCCCGCTCACCCCGCATAGACCGCCGAAGGCACCCGAACGCCCCCGCGCGTATATGGCGTCGACTTTGTCAACTTCCGCGCCGCGTCCGGAGGCGAAACCGACAAAGCACTCCGCGGACGCGATGGGCAGCAAACTTAGCAAACTTCCACGCCAACATCGCCGCAACTCGCCGTGTAAGGAACTCCGCAAGAGCATGAACCCGACGATCGAAAAATTCGGCTATCCCGCGACCCTGCTGCGCGAGTTCGAGCATTGGCTGGTCCTGCTGCGGCCGGCGCAGGTGACGCTCGGCTCGCTCGTCCTCGCCGCGAAGAGCGATGCGACGGCCTATGCCGACCTTCCGCGCGAGGCGTTCGCCGAGCAGGCCGATGTCGTGAACGCGGTCGAGACGGCGCTCTCCGGCTTCTGCCAATACGAACGGATCAACTATCTCATGCTGATGATGGTCGACCCCAACGTCCACTTCCACGTGATCCCGCGCTACTCCGCCCCGCGCCAATGGAGCGGGATTGAATTTCCGGATGCGGGCTGGCCGGGGCCGCCGCAGCTCGGCAAAATGGTAGCGCTCACATCCGCACAGATCGGCGAGTTGACGCGGCAGCTCTCGTCAACTTTGCGCTAACCTGTTATAATTTAATCGCTTGCGAACGTCGTTGCGCAGGCGCATCGTTTCTCTCGGGGAGAGAGATCATGGCGAGTTGGCGGGCCCAATCGCCTACGCCAGGAGCGTCCTTGCGCGAGACTTTGATCTCGGCGGGCCTGGAATCCCGTCTCGCCGGGCTGCTCGCCGAAATGCCGCACAAGATCGTTCAGGTCGATCCGCGGCGTCCCTTCCGCGAGGCCGGATCGCCGCGCGACGAAGTGATGTTCGTCCGCTCCGGGATCCTGTCCAAGTTCAAGACCGACAATTCGGGCCGCCGGCAGATCGTTGCGCTGCGCTTTCCGGGCGAAGGCATCCTGCCGCGCGAGGGCATGGCCGAATATGGCATCCAGGCGATCGTCCGCAGCGAGGTGATGATCGGCAAGGCCAGGGACTTCAACGCGATCGTCGAAGCGCATCCCGAAATGCAGCGCTTCTTCTGGCGCCTGATCCAGCGCAACGAGGCGATCGGCTACGAATGGCTGGTCAATTGCGGACGGCGGGATTCGACTGCCCGCGTGGCGCATTTGCTGTGCGAAACGGCGGTCCGGATGAACGCCGGCAACGGCCATATGCTCAACCCGTTCACCCAGCAGCAGATCGCCGACATCACCGGCCAAACTTCGGTCAACGTGAACCGGGTCCTCGCCGACATGGAACGCCAGGGCATGATCCGCCGCAAGGGCCGCGAGATCGAGTTCATGGACTGGTCCGAGATGCGCCGCGTCGCGAGCTTCCAGCCGAACTATCTGGAGGTTTGATCTGACCAGGCTTGGCCATCCGCAGCGCGAATGGTGGGCGCGGTAGGGTTTGAACCTACGACCCCACCCGTGTGAAGGGTGTGCTCTACCACTGAGCTACGCGCCCGCCCGATTGAGCGATGAGGGACCCCATCAAAGTAGTACTTTGATGGGCACCCTGGAGCGGCGGATATAGTGCGGCCGGATGGCCTGTCCAGCTATTGAACCGCGTCCTTGAGCACCTTGCCCGGGCGGAACTTCGGCTGCGAGCTGGCCTTGATCTGCATCGGCTCGCCGGTGCGCGGATTGCGTCCGGTCGATGCCTTTCGCCGCGTTACGGAGAAATTGCCGAAGCCGACCAGCCGCACCTCATCGCCGCGTTTCAAGGTCGATGTGACCACGTCGAGCATCGTTTCGACTGCCCGCATCGCGTCGTTGCGGCTGAGTCCCGCGCGATCGGCGACGTGGCCAATCAATTCCTGCTTGTTCATGGGCTCAGCTCTCCCGTCATCCGACGCAAGACTCGCGCGACCGGTGCTCCAGCCCTTTAAGGCCAGAGTCCCGGCGCCTGTCTAGCGCTTAGTGACGGACTGCGGCGCCCGATTCGGGACTGGCCGGCGGAACCGGCGGTTCGGCCGCATGCTCGTCGGCGTCGGTCCACTCGATCGGCTGCAATGGCGCGGATCAAGGCGCGGGCAAGCACCTCGTCGACATGGCTGACCGGAACGATCTCGAGCGCTTCCTTCACGCTTGCCGGAATGTCGACGAGGTCCTTCTCGTTCTCGGCGGGAATGAGCACCGTGGTGATTCCGCCGCGCAACGCCGCCAGCAGCTTCTCCTTGAGTCCGCCGATCGGAAGCACGCGGCCGCGCAGAGTGACCTCGCCGGTCATCGCGATGTCGCGCCGGACGGCAGTCCCGCTCAACGTCGAGATCATCGCCGTGACCATGCCGACACCCGCCGATGGACCGTCCTTCGGCACCGCGCCTTCGGGCAAGTGCATGTGGATGTCCTTGTGGGCGAAGATCGACGGTTTGACGCCATAGGCCGGCGCGCGCGCCTTGACGAAGCTCATCGCCGCCTGGATCGACTCCTGCATCACTTCGCCGAGCTTGCCGGTGGTCTTGATCTGACCCTTGCCGGGCACGGTGACCGCTTCGATGGTGAGCAGCTCGCCGCCGACCTCGGTCCAGGCGAGGCCGGTGACCGCGCCGATCGAATCCTCTTCCTCGCCCATGCCGTAGCGGAATTTCCGGACGCCGAGGAACTCGCCCAGGTTTTCCGGTGTCAGCTCGACCGTCTCGGCCTTGTTCTCGAGGATCTGGCGCAGCGATTTGCGCGCGACCTTCGCCAGCTCGCGCTCGAGCGTGCGCACGCCGGCTTCGCGCGTGTAATGCTGGATGATCTTGCGCAGCGCCTCGTCGGTGAAGACGAGCTCCTCGGGCTTGAGGCCATGCGCCTCCATCTGCTTGGGGATCAGGTGGCGCTTGGCGATCTCGACCTTCTCGTCCTCGGTGTAGCCCTCGAGGCGGATGATCTCCATCCGGTCCATCAGCGGCTGCGGCATGTCGAGCGAGTTCGCGGTGGTCACGAACATCACGTCGCTGAGATCGTAATCGAGCTCGAGATAATGGTCCTGGAAGCGGCTGTTCTGCTCGGGATCGAGCACTTCCAGGAGCGCCGACGAAGGATCGCCGCGGAAGTCCTGGCCGAGCTTGTCGATCTCATCGAGCAGGAACAACGGGTTCGAAGTCCCCGCCTTCTTGATGTTCGAGATGATCTTGCCCGGAAGCGAGCCGATGTAGGTCCGCCGGTGGCCGCGGATCTCGGCCTCGTCGCGCACGCCGCCCAGTGACTGGCGCACGAACTCGCGGCCCGTCGCGCGCGCGATCGAGCGGCCGAGCGAGGTCTTGCCGACGCCCGGCGGGCCGACGAGGCACAGGATCGGGCCCTTGAGCTTGTTGGTCCGCGCCTGGACCGCGAGATATTCGACGATCCGCTCCTTGACCTTCTCCAGCCCGTAATGGTCTTCGTCGAGGACTCGCTGCGCCTCGGCGATGTCCTTCTTGAGCTTGGACTTCTTGCCCCAGGGAGCCCGAGCAGAACGTCGAGATAATTGCGCGCAACCGTGGCTTCCGCCGACATCGGCGCCATCGCGCGAAGCTTCTTCAGCTCGGCGATTGGCGCGATTCTTGGCTTCCTTCGACAGGCGGGTCTTGCGGATCTTCTCGGCGAGCTCCTGAAGCTCGTCGCCGCCTTCCTCGCTCTCGTTGCCAAGCTCGCGCTGGATCGCCTTCAACTGCTCGTTCAAATAATATTCGCGCTGCGTCTTCTCCATCTGGCGCTTGACGCGGCTGCGGATCTTCTTCTCGACCTGGAGAACGCCGAGCTCGCCTTCCATGAACGCGAACACCATCTCGAGCCGGCGCGCCGGATTGAGCTCGCCCAGAAGCGCCTGCTTGTCGGCGACCTTGATCGACAGGTTCGAAGCGACCGCATCGGCGAGCGCCGACGGCTGCTCGATCTCGGCGAGCTGGATTCCGGTCTCGGCGGGGAGCCGCTTGTTGAGCTTGGCGTAATTCTCGAACTGGTCGATGACCGAGCGCATCAGCGCCTGGACCTCGGCCCCGTCGGCGCTTTCCTCCTCGACCTCCTCGACCTCGGCCACCATGAAGCCGTCGCGCGTCTCGAGGTTGACCAGCCGAGCGCGCGTCACGCCCTCGACCAGCACGCGAACGGTGCCGTCGGGCAGCTTCAGCAGCTGCATCGCGGTCGCGATCACGCCGAGGTCGTACATCGCGTCCCGATCGGGATCGTCCTCGCCCGGATCGAGCTGGGCGACGAGGAACAGCTCCTTGTCCGCCGCCATCGCCGCTTCCAGCGCCGCGACCGACTTCTCGCGCCCGACGAAGAGCGGGACGATGCGGTGGGGGAAAACGACGATGTCGCGAAGCGGGAGAATGGGGAGGGAACGGGTCGATGGGCTATATGGGCGGCGGCGGTGCGGGGCGCAACAAAGGCGCAAATTCGCACGGGCGATTGTCGCCTCTGCGCCTGAACGGCGCGGTGCAGGCGCTTTCTTCACCAATCGACTAGGTCGGGGCGCCGGTCTCCGTGTCCAGGCAACGCGGATGGGAGATAGGGAGAGTACCGTTTCAAACTGTTTCAAACGGTATTGCCAGACGGTCTTAATTAGTGCAGAAGCCGGATCGTTCAGCGCGAATTAGTTGCGCTGCAACGATTGGAACAGGAGAAATGTTATGACAAACCGTTTGAAAGAAATGGGAGAGAGCACGGCGTGGCACCTAATGGTTCGAGGTGCGGTTAAGGGTGCCGAGCAGGCAGGCTACACGCTCAAGCGTCAGCCCGGTCGGGGTCTATCGAATACCTATGAGGTGACAAAGAACGGCCAGATTTCAGATCGCGAGTGTGCGGACGACGCGGGATCGCGCGATTGCCGTTCCCGCCGCTGGAGAAGGGCAACAGCTGGAAGACGCTGAGCGACGTTCAACTCGTTCTGGTTTCGGCAGTGGATGACAAAGACAACCCGCAGGAAGTCGATGTCTATCTATTTGCCAGCCGATGAGGTGCGGAAACGTTTCGACGCTTCCTACTCCGCTCGCACCAAGGCGGGTCACATTGTTCGCGATGATTACGGCATGTGGATTACGCTGGATAAGGGCGACGATGCCGTGCCGAGCCAAGTCGGCCACAGCCTCGCGCTGGATTATCCCGCCATTGCGCACTTCACCATCGACGAGCTTGAGAGTGAGATGGGCAAGAGCGGCGGCCATCCGGACGCGGACGCGCCCGTCGAGCCGCTCGACCTAGCAGCCCCTGTCGAAGTTGACTTGCCGACGATTGCCGATGTGCTGGCGTTCGCGAGAAAGAAGATCGCGGCCCTGTCGGGCCTCCCTGTGGAGGCGATCAACCTCGATCTCAAGATGGGTCTCTAATGCGGCTACCGCGAGGGCGGCGAACGCCATTTCGTCGCCCTCATTGGCAAGGTCAGTTCCACACTACCTCACAGGCTAGATACTCGCGCAAGACGATGCTCACACCGATCCCGCCGTCCTGCGTCACCCGATAGCGGTAACGATCCGGCTGGACCTGACGCCTCCGCCGAAAACGTCCGTCCCCATGACGAGCATCCGGTTCATGGCTCTGCTGCCGACTTCCGGCCAAGGCACAAGGACACGCACCTTTTTGAAGTTGTCGAGCTGGCGCGCGGTCATCAGCATCAGGGGCTTCGCCCAAACTGAATTTGGTTCGTCCGTTCGCGGCTCATTGATCTCATATGCGGCGTGGCATCGGGCGAGCTTCGTCAGGACGTTCCACAGGCGCTGCTGATCGGGGTTGAAGAGGACGCGCCCGTGCTGCTCCACCCGACAAGCCGCCAACTCGTCCGCGAGCGACCTTCGCTTGCGCAGCAACGACGCTATCTTGGGGCGCTCGATGTCTTCGGGATCGGCGCTGCCAGCCATGACGCACTCTAGGAGCGCCGCAACATACGCCTCGTCTTTCGAGAAGCCATGATTGCACCGAGCGCATGACGGGCTGACGGCAAGATCGGGCGGCAGCGGATCATCCAAGAAGATCAGCGAAGCGCGTGGTCGCGCGTCTCATTCGGGCCGCCGCAATGGACACACCAGCCCTTGTTGCGATCATCGCCAAGATTGCGAACCTTCTCCATGGGCCGCCACTCTACACCGAGACAGTTGACCGCCTACAGTGCACTCATTTCTGCCTGCCATTTGGGTCTCTGCGCCCTCTGCAAATAAGATTCCCCTGTCCTACAGCCCCCGCTTTGTCATAAGTGCGCTGCCTCCTTTTTCTCCCGGAGGCATAAGTGACTGCGCACACCCCATCCCGTTCGAAGCGGGCCAGACCGATCCGCAATCGCCGTCCGGCCTCCGCGGCGTCGATAGGATTCCGACACATCCGACTACCCCCCGTTTCACAACCGACGTGTCGCAAAGGTGTCGGATTCCGGTCGGGGTCGCGTGCGCACGCGCGCACGCGTAGAGCCGCTGCATTCGCTGCGTTTCGCTGCCGAAGCCGTCATCCCGGCCCTGAGCCGGGACCCGCCTTTCTTTTGGTCCAGGAAGGCAGGCGGATGCCGGGTCGAGCCCCGCATGACGCGGAACATTCACGAGCCGCCGCTCGCTTGAATCGGCGAGCAACCCGAAGACTGGAGGCAGTCATGCAGGACAGCCGAGAAAAGATCAGCACTGGCCCCAACGAAGAGGCGATCAACGAGACCATCGCGGGCACCGGCCCCGGAATCCCCGACGATGCCCTGGCGCCCGGCGAGGAATTGCCCGAGCCGCCGAGCGACGAAGAGGTTGAAAAGGCTGCCGAAGCCCTTGGCGCACCCGGCCGGGAGCGTGACACGCTGCCGCTTGATGGTGAATGAATCGCCGGGGAAGTGAACAGCCGATTCTGTAATCGTTCAGTTTGACTCGCTATCTAAAGGGTTGTGACCATTCGCCATTCCCTCCTCGCGTTCAGCGCGCTGACGCTTTCCGCCGCCGCCTTCGCACAGGTGCCGTGGCCTGCGCCGCCTGCCCCGATGCCGGCTCCGCCGCCTCCCCGTGCGCCCGTCGCCGAGCCGTGGATGGCGCAGCCGCCGCCGCCGCCGTCGCGCAGCCGTGGCAATCGCCCGCCGCGCAATCGAGCCGTGCGCCAGCGATGGAGCCGATCGATCTCCCGCCCGCGATCGAGCAGGGCGTCGACATGATCTACATCGACGAGGATCTGGTCCCCAAGGCGGTGCACGACAACGGGCCGATGGGCGACATGAATTTCGCGGCATGGAGCGGCGCGCCGGTCGACCTCTTCACCTCGGTCAACCCGATCTACACCGAGCTTCGCCGCGGTCTGGTCAAATATCAGCAGCGGTGGGGCGACTTGCCGCAGGTGCCCGTTCCCGGCGGACCGGCACTCAAGCCGGGTTCGACAGGCGAGCGCGTGGCGGCGCTTCGGGCGCGGCTCGGGCTGGCCGCGGGAGGCAGTTACGATGCGGCGCTCGCCGGCGTCGTGAAGGAATTCCAGAGCCTCCACGGGCTCAAGGCCGACGGCATTGCCGGCGCCGGCACGGTAGAGGCCCTGAACAAAGGCCCGGAATATTACGAGCAGTTGATCATGATCAACATGGAGCGCGCCAAGCGCCTCCCAGCGCCCGAAGAACAGCGCAAATACGCGATCGTCGACGCCGGCGATGCGCGGCTTTCGCTGTGGGAAAACGGCCGCAAGGTCGATGAAATGAAGGTCGTCGTCGGCAAGGCCGAAAGCGCGACGCCGATGATGGCCGCCTACATCAAATATGCGAGCGTGAACCCCTATTGGAACGTCCCGCCCGACCTCGTGAAGAACCTCATCGCGCCGCGGATCGTCGCCCAGGGCGTAAGCTATCTGACAACGCGCGAATATCAGGTGCTGTCCGATCTCAGCGAGAACGCGCAGGTCATCGACCCGCACATCGGTCGACTGGCAGGCGGTCGTCGATGGGCGCCAGGAAGTCGCTCTGCGCCGCCTTCCGAGCCCGGCGAATTCGATGGGCATGATGAAATTCATGTTGCCCAATTACTTCGGCATCTATCTCCACGATTTGCCGGAGAAGGAGCATTTCACCAAGAACGAGCTGTGGATCAGCAACGGCTGCGTGCGCGTCGAGGATTACAAGCGCTTCGCGAAGTTCCTGTTCGACGGCGTTGTCCCCAAGGGCGACAACCCCAAGGTTGAGAAGGAAGTCGACCTGCCCAAGCCGGTCCCGGTCTACATGACCTATCTGACCGTGCAGCCGACGGCGACCGGCGTTCAGTTCCTGCCCGACCCGTACGGCCGCGACGCGCACCTCATGGAACGCTTCAGCTCACAGCTGGTCGCGGCGGTTCGAGGGCACTGATCTAACGAGAAAGTAGAGACTTAGGCCGCGTCGCCGGTCTTGTCCTTCGACGCGTAGACGCGGACCGGTTCCTTGGTCCCCATCACCACATCCTTGTCGATGTGGACCTCGTCGACGCCGTCCATCCCCGGCAGGTCGAACATCGTGTCGAGCAGAATGCCCTCGAGGATCGAGCGCAGCCCGCGCGCGCCGGTTTTCCGGTCGATCGCCTTCTTGGCGACCATGTGCAACGCATCGTCGGTGAATTCGAGCTCGACATCTTCCATGTCGAACAGCTTGGCATATTGCTTGACCAGCGCGTTCTTCGGCTCGACCAGGATCTTGACCAGCGCCTCTTCGTCGAGGTCCATCAGCGTGGCGATGACCGGCAGACGCCCGATGAACTCGGGGATCAACCCGAACTTCAGCAGATCCTCGGGCTCGCAATGCTGGAGCGTCTCGCCCGTCTTGCGCTCGTCCGGAGCGGCGACATGCGCGCCGAAGCCGATCGACTTGCCCTGCAGCCGGTCGGCGATGATCTTTTCGAGGCCCGCGAACGCGCCGCCGCAGATGAACAGGATGTTGGTCGTGTCCACCTGCAGGAATTCCTGCTGCGGATGCTTGCGCCCGCCCTGGGGCGGAACGGAGGCGGTGGTACCCTCCATCAGCTTGAGCAGCGCCTGCTGAACGCCCTCGCCGGACACATCGCGGGTGATCGACGGATTGTCCGACTTGCGGCTGATCTTGTCGATCTCGTCAATATAGACGATCCCACGCTGCGCCTTCTCGACATTGTAGTCGGAAGCCTGGAGCAGCTTCAAAATGATGTTCTCGACGTCCTCGCCGACATAGCCCGCCTCGGTGAGCGTCGTCGCGTCGGCCATTGTGAACGGCACGTCGAGGATCCGCGCCAGAGTCTGTGCGAGCAGGGTCTTGCCGCACCCGGTGGGGCCGATCAGCAGGATGTTGGATTTGGCAAGCTCGACCTCATTGCCGGCCTTCGCGCCGTGGGCGAGTCGCTTGTAGTGGTTATGGACTGCGACCGAGAGCACGCGCTTGGCCCGGTCCTGCCCGATCACATAATCGTCGAGGACCTTGCAGATTTCTGCCGGCGTCGGGACTCCGTCCCTGGTCTTGACCAGCGCGGACTTCGACTCTTCGCGGATGATATCGTTGCACAGCTCGACGCATTCATCGCAAATGAAGACGGTCGGCCCCGCGATAAGCTTGCGGACCTCATGCTGCGACTTGCCGCAGAACGAGCAGTACAATGTGCTCTTGCTGTCGCCGCCGCCTGAAAGTTTGGTCATCCGTCCTTGCGTCTCGGCCGCGAACGACCGTCCTCTAAAGGGCCATGTTAGCCCGTTCTATGCCACATTTAACTCTGCGGGTTGTTAACGCTGCCCGCCGCTCGTTAGGTCCTTTGATCTCAACAATATGGATTGGGGGCAGCAACCTAGCAAGGGCGGAGTTGGGGAGGTGGGCCCCCGGCTGTCCCAAGATTGGCTTGCGAAGCGCCCGCCGTCTAGCTCGTGACGGCCGCAAGCGCTTCGCGCATCGCTGCCTGGAAGTCGGATCGAGCGTAGATGTCATTGTGACCCGCATTGCCGATCGTCCGGTCGAAAACGAGGTTTGGAATTCGTTGGCGCAAGACCTCAGTGCGTCGGCCAGGCACGATCTCGTCCCGCTGGGCGGCGATGATCGCGACCGGCACCTTGCTCTGCTCGAGTACCCCCGCCGCATCGAACTCATGTTCGAAGAAGGGACCGATCGGCAGCCAGGGGTACATCGATTGGGCGACCGCCTTCAGGGAATTGAACGGGGTCACGAGGATCAACCCGTCGAGATCGCGGGTGGCCGCGAGGCACGCGGCAACGCCGCTGCCGATGCTGAAACCGACCCCGATAACCCGGCCCGGCTTCACCCGAGCCACCGCTGCGTCATAGACCAACGGAGCGTCCGCAATCAGAGCTTCCGCCGAAGGAGAGCCGGTCGAGGGCGAATAGCCGCGATAGTGGAAGGTCACTACGTCGGAGTTCTGGAAAGAGTTCGTGCAAGTACACCGCTACGTCCTGCCCATTCCAGGCGTTGCCCCCGAACCCGAGAACTACGCTCGGGTCCTTCGACGCCTCATCGGCGGGAATGTGGATTCCCGACAGCTTGTGTCCGTCCGCACTCTTCAGCGAGAGACGTTCCGCGCCGACAGGAAGCGGCCCGGCGGGAGGCACGGCGTGCACGGGGAAAATCAGCGAGGTCTGAAATTGAAACATGAGCGAAAGCGTCGGCTGTCGCGGCTGCTGCGCCGCGAGCTTGAGCCTAGCCGGCGACGGCCGCTTCAATGGCCGGAGTGACGCGGTCGACCGTATAGGGTTTTTCGATGACCGGCGCGTCGTTGAATTCGGGTGGCGGCGGATCGACGTGCCCTCCCGTCGCAATGACGAACGGTACTTTCTTTTCGCGCAGTTTCGTCGCCACAGGCCAGACGTTCTCGCCTTTCAGATTGACATCGAGGATGGCGAGATCGAACCCACCCTTCTCCACTGCGTCGAGCGCGCATTGCACGGTATCGCAGGTCCCGCGAACCTTGTGGCCAAGCGAATCGAGAAAGTCCTCAAGCATCATCGCGATGAGAGGTTCATCCTCGACAATCAGTATGGAACGCACGCCCGACATGTTCCTTTCGCATAAAGTGCCCATTCGAAAGCGCAAAGCGGTTATTTGGCGCCGGCCGCGCGGCGCGCCGCTTCGGCCAGTTCGGTCACAGAGAAGGGCTTCGGCAAGAAATTGACATTCTCGATATCGATCGATTTTCTCAGCTGTTCCTCGGCATAGCCAGAGATGAACAGGATCTTGAGTTCGGGCCGGCTCTTGCGCGCTTCACGAACCATGGTCGGCCCATCCATCCCCGGCATCACCACGTCGCTGATCAAGAGATCGATCGGCTCGCCGCGGGCGAGAACGTCCAGCGCTTCTTCGCCATTGTCGGCGGTGATCACCTGATAGCCATGACGGGTAAGGGCGCGCTCGGCTACACTGCGCACCATCGGTTCGTCCTCAACCAGCAGGACCGTTCCGGTGCCCCAGAGTTCATTGGCCTTCGGCTTTTCGATCCTGCGAGACTTGGTAACGACGGCTTCTTCGCGATGCACCGGGAGATAAATGACGAAGCGGGTGCCCTCCCCCACCTTCGAATCGGCGAAAATGAATCCGCCCGACTGCTTGACGATGCCGTAGACCGTCGACAGGCCGAGCCCTGTGCCCTTGCCCACCTCCTTGGTGGTAAAGAAAGGCTCGAAAATCTTGCCGAGCACGCTGGGAGGAATGCCACTGCCGGTGTCCGTGACGGAGAGCGCGCTATAGTCGGCCACGGGCAGAATGTCCGAGCCCAATTCGGCCACCTGGTCCGCTCTCACCGAATAGGTCTGAATGGTCAGCGTTCCGCCGCCCTTCGACTGCATTGCGTCGCGCGCGTTCACAGCGAGATTGACGATTACCTGTTCCAGCTGTCCGGGGTCCGCCCGGACCGGCCCGAGATTGCGGCCGTGCTTCACCATCAGTTCGACCGTCTCTCCCAAGAGGCGCTTCAGGAGATGGGACACCTCCGACACGACGTCCGGAAGCTGGAGCACTTGGGGGCGCAGCGTTTGTTGGCGCGAGAAGGCGAGAAGCTGCCTCGTCAGTCCAGCAGCTCGGTTCGAATTCGACTTGACTTGCTGGATGTCGTCGTAATCGCTGTCCCCGGGCGTGTGCCGCATCAGCATCAGATCGCAGTGCCCGATGATCGCGGTCAGGATGTTGTTGAAATCGTGCGCAACTCCCCCAGCAAGCTGGCCTACCACCTGCATCTTGGTCGCCTGCATGACCTGACGCTTGAGCTTGGCCTCCTCGCTATTGTCCTTGAGCAGCAGGAGCACGGCCGCATCCCCCAAGCCGCGCAGGCCCGCAATCGTCAGCGCGACCGGCTCGCCGGTATGGCGCGCAAGCCGCACCGCAAGGTCACCCGACATTGCCGGTCCGCGCGCGTTCCTGCGGACGGCATCCGCCACTGCGGCCTTGTCTTCCTTGACCACCAGATCGCCCGGATAAACCGGCGTCCCCGCGCCGCTGATCCGCGCGGCGCGGCGGAATGCCTCGTTCATGGTCAGGAAGCGGCCGTCGCGGTCAACGAGGGCGAGACCGATAGGCAAGACATCAAGCAGGGTCTGAAAATTCGACGAATGCGCCGGTGAGTTGGCTGTAGCGGTGTCGAACAACAAAAATGTCCCCGCGCCGCCCTCACCTTCGACATCGGCCGCCACGTGCACGGCACGCAAGGACGTTCCGGCTTCGCCTTCGGCAACGAAACGCAATTGCTGGTCTTCGCCAAGCTCGACCAGATCGCTGAAACGTAGGGCAGCGTCGCTCTCGTTCGATTGCAACGCCCTTTTCAGGAAAGGCTGGTTCGCCGCGAGCAGCTTACCCTTGGCGTCAACAACGGCCGAAAGAACACCTGCCTTGGCAAGTCGCTCGCCAACGACACCCTGCACGCGCCTGACCGCGCTAGTCAGCGGATCAAGCGGCGAGGGATCGGGAAAGCGCCACAACAGAAGGTCGCCGCGAGAGCCTACCCGCTCCACTTCGACGGGGCTGGTCCCTGCATCGGTCGCGATTCCCGCGACGCACCCCGCGCCGTCGCGCCACGCCATCGATTTCGCGAGCTGCAACCCCTCACGCGCCTGGTCGTCGCTCGCGAGCTGGAGCGGCGGCCGCGTGCCGCCAAAACGCTCGCGATAGGCCGAGTTGACGATGAGCAACGAGCCCTCGCTAGTCGTCAACGCAGCCGGCTCCCGACTCAGCCCGAGCGCCGAACCGACCAAAGAATAGTCCGGGCCGACAACCAAAGGGGCATTCGACGGGAGCTCGCGCGCCGACTTCAAATACACGAAAGCCGCCGCGCTCAGCCCTCCGGGCACAGCCGCCGCGGCGAACAGGAACTGGCCGACCAGAAGCAGAAGCAGGGCGATGGTGAGCCCCGCCGCGGCAACGACCGCGGGCGCGAGCCAGCGTGCCCACCCGTCGAGGCGCGTCGATTCGATCCGCGGCAGCTCCTGGTACAGCATCTAGCTCATTGGCATCCTACCAGATGCGCACGCGCTCGGCAGGAGAGAGATACAATTTCTGTCCGGCCTGCACGTCAAATGCGGGGTACCACGGATCCATGTTGCGGACGATGTCCGTACGCTGCTCGGACGGCGAATGCGGATCGGTGAGCAGCCGCTGTCGAAGATTCGCTTCACGATAATTGCGGCGCCAGACCTGCGCCCAACCGAGATAGAAGCGCTGGTCCGCGGTCATCCCGTCAATCACTGGCGGCGGCGCGCCGTTGAGCGACGCCATATAGGCGTCGTGAGCGACGGTTAGGCCCGCAAGGTCCGCGACATTCTCGCCCATCGTCAACTTGCCGATGACGCGCATTCCCGGGAGCGGCTCGTAAGCGTTGTACTGCTGCTCCAGCTTGTCGAGACGCGACTGGAAATTTTGCGTGTCCGCCGGAGTCCACCAGTCCACCAGATTGCCATGCAGGTCGTACTTTGCACCCTGGTCATCGAACTGATGACTCATCTCGTGGCCGATAACCGCGCCGATTCCGCCGTAATTGACGGCGGGATCGGCATTCGGATCGAAGAAGGGCGGCTGGAGGATCGCGGCGGGGAAGACGATCTCGACCATCGTCGAATTAGAGTAAGCGTTGATCGTCATGGGCGTCATGCCCCATTCCCAGCGGCGGATAGCGCCGCCGAGCTTGCCGATTTTATATTGGTGTTCGAAGCGATTCGAGCGCGTCGCATTGCCGAGCAGATCGGCCCGGTCGATGACCAGACCGCTCATGTCGCGCCATTGTGACGGGTAGCCGATCTTCGGAGTGAACGCGGCGAGCTTGGCATGCGCCTTGGTCTTCGTCTCAGCGCTCATCCAGTCGAGCTTGTCGATGCGCCGATCCATCGCAGCGATAAGGTTGTGCACGAGCTGGTCGGCGGCCGCCTTGGTCTCCGGCGGGAAGTATTTCGCGACGTAGAGCTTGCTGACATCGTCACCCAGCGCCCCGACAGTGAAGTCCACGGCGCGTTTCCAGCGGTCCTCCTGTTGCGGCGTACCGTTCAGGACGGTTCCGTAGAACGCGAAATTCTCCGCATCGAACTTTTGCGGAAGGTAGGCGGAATAAGCGTCGAGCGAGCGCACGAGCAGCTGATCCTTCAGCACCGCAAGTGGCGTCTTGCCGATCTGGGCGGCAATCCCTTTGAAGGCGCTTGGCTGGTAGACCACGACGTAGTCGACGTTCATGCCATCGGCTTTGGCGAAAGCCGGGAAGTCGAACCCGGGCGCAACCTTACGCAGCTCCGCCAGTGATCAGCTTGTTGTACGTCTTTGTTGCATTGCGGCTTTCAGCCCGCGTCCAATGGACCGCGGCGATGCTCGTCTCGAGATCGAGGATTGCCTTAGCCCGCGCTGCAGCGTTCTTCTCACCGGCGAGGCTGAGCATGTTCGTCAAATGCTGTAGGTACTTCGCTTTCGTCTCGGCGAGCTTCGGATCGTTCGACAGATAATAGTCGCGATCGGGCATTCCCAGCCCGCCTTGCAACACGTTCAAGGCATATTGGTCGGACGCCTTGCGATCCTGGCCGATGAACAATCTATACGGGATGTCGATCCCAAGTCGGTCGGCGTCCGAATAGAGCCTGGCGAGATCCTTTTTCGACTTCGTGCCACGAATCCCGTTCAGCCACGGATCGAACCCCGCAAGGCCCTTCGCCTCCACGGCGGCGGTGTCCATGAAGCTCGCATAAGCATTTCCGATGCGGCTGTTCGGGTCCTTGGCCTGCTCCTCGATGATCCCGCGGGTGCGTTCGCGCGACAGATCGTCGAGAACGTTGAACGAGCCGTAATTCGATTTGTCGGCCGGGATGGGTGTGTTCTTGGCCCAGGTCCCGTTGGCGAACTCGTAAAAATTGTCGCCGGGCGCAGCGGACCTGTCCATCCCCGCCGTATCGAAGCCGAACGTTCCGTACTGCGGTTTGGGCCCGGGCGCTGGTGCCGGCGCTGCCGTCTCCGCAGCCGCAGCCGCAAGTGGCGGCGGTGCGACCTCGGTTTCACGAGCGGCACAACCGGCAAGAAAAGTACCGGCGGTCAAGCAAACGAGCAAAGTACGCATAGACGATTTCTCCCCACTACACCCGAGAAGCTATAGGAGCGCGCATGGAAACCCGTCAAAGCCGCTTGCCGAAACAGCGGACCCCAACGCAGAAGCATAAGCAAATGACCGGACCTTCACTGCGCGATGTAGCGCTCGATTTCGAATGGCTTCCCCACACTTACGACGTGGAAGGCACCCATCTCACGTTCGTGCTGGTCCCGCGTGCGGCCCGCTCGAAGCTGATGTTTCTTTCCGACGAGCATTTCGCCGGAAATTTCCAAAAGGCGAGCTTCCCGGTGCCGGCCATCACGGCCCAAGCAGCCACGCTGTCGCGCGCTCCGATGCACTTCATCTTTCATACCTCTTTCTGCTGCTCGACGCTGCTTGCAAAGGCATTGAATGTGCCGGGTGTTTCCGCGGCTCTGAAAGAGCCCGACGTGCTGATCAATCTCGCTAACCGGCTGATCCGCAGCGACGATCCGGCGAACCGCCGACGGCTGGAGCTCGTGCTCCGGCTTCTGGAAAGGCCGCCGGCTCCAGGCGAAACCGTGATCGTCAAACCGACCAACTTCGCCAACCGGCTGGTCGAGCCGCTCATGACGTCGCGGCCCGAATTGCGAGCGATCCTGCTTTTTTCGGACGTGGGGACTTTCATCCGCTCGCTGCTCAAACGGGGAATGTGGGGCCGGATCACCGCGCGAAAGCTGTTCAATCAGCTCGCCGGGTGGAGTCCGCTAATATCCGGCTACAGCGTAGCAGACGTTCTGGAATACACCGACGTGCAAATCGCCGCGCTCGCCTGGCTCGCCCAAATTCATCATCTCGACGCGATGGTGAGGAGGTTCGGCCCTGATCGCATAATCGTCCTCGATTTCGCTGATCCTGATCGCGGACCCCGCTGCGGCGCTTAAGAAGGCGCAGGCCCTGTTCGAGTTGAATCTCAGCGCGGTTGAGATCGAAAAGATTGCAACGGGCCCCGTCTTCTCAAGACACAGCAAGTTCTCGGACCGCCGCTACAGCGCCGAAGCCCGCGAGCAAGACTATCAGGCCGTCAGCGAAGTTCACGCCGACGAACTGTCGATGGTCCTGGAGTGGATTAAATCCGTCGCCGCGCATCTCGGGGCGCCGCTCCGGCCGGGGCTATGACGAAGCGTTAAGACGCACCTGGCGCCGCTCGCGCCATTTGCTGCCGAGCCACCAACGCCAAAGCAAGGCCGAAACCGCATAACCGATTAACGCGCAAACTAAGGCGATCGTCAGCACCCCCACGGCGATGGGCGCCGACGCCTCACGGATCCAGAACATGAAATGCGCCAACTCGCCGGAAACCTGCGCTGCCGCCGCCGGGATCCACGAGCGTGGCGTCGTGGTGCAACTCCCATGCGCCAATGTGGTAAGCAGCGTAATAGACCGGTGGCGCGGCAAAGCCGGTCAAAAAGGCGACCGCCGCCGCGATCGCCACGTTAGCGCGCGCGGGTATCGCTAGGATGGCGGCGAGGACGAAATGCATGAAGGGGAATATCACGCCGACAAACAAACCGAGCGCCACCGCGCGTGGCACCGAGCGCCGCGTCATTCGCCACAGCGCGGGATTGCTGAGGTGGCGCGCGAATGGCCGAAGCAGTCGATAGCGGTGAATCGTGTCGCGGGTCGGAACATGGCGCTTCAGCCAATTCATGCGTGGCGGCGGTGTCCTCAGCCATTGTGCCTGAGCAGGCGCTGCTGCTCGCGCTTCCAGTCGCGCTCCTTCACCGTTTCCCGCTTGTCGTGCACTTTCTTGCCCCGCGCCAGCGCCAGCTCGATCTTTGCCCGCCCGGCGCCGTTGAAGTACATCGATAGCGGCACCAGCGTCAGTCCCTGGCGCGCCACCGCTCCGTGGAGCTTGGCGATTTCGCGGTTCTTGAGCAATAATTTCCGCGGTCGGCGCGGGTCGTGGTTGAAACGATTGCCGTGGCTGTACTCGGGGATGTGGCTGTTGATCAGCCACACCTCGTCGCCCTCGGTCGTCGCGTAGCTCTCGGCGATCGAGCCCTCCCCCTGCCGAAGCGATTTCACTTCGGTGCCCGTCAGCTGGACTCCAGCTTCGAAGCGCTCCTCGATGAAATAATCGAAGCGCGCGCGGCGGTTTTCGGCCACGACCTTTTGCTTGTCGAACGGGGGCGGGAGCGGCTTGGCCATGTCGCTTAGATAAGGCCTGCATGCTCCAATGCATGGTCAACGGCGCGTTTCGACGCGTCCGAAGCTTCCACCAACGGCAGGCGAAGCTCGGCCGGGAATCCTGGCCGCAGCCGCGAAAGCGCATATTTTGTTGGAGCGCGGCGACGCGTCGGTGAACAGGGCGACATGCAATGGATAAAGCCGGTCCTGCAGCGTCAGCGCATCGTCCCACTCGCCCCTCACGCGTTGCTTTCTGGAACTCCGCGCAGAGGCGCGGCGCGACGTTCGCAGTGACCGAGATGCAGCCGACGCCGCCCATCGCGTTGAACGCGAGCGCCGTCTCATCATTGCCGCTGAGCTGGATGAAATCCTGCCCGCAGGCGAGCCGCTGCGCGGTCACCCGTCCGAGGTTGCCAGTCGCGTCCTTCACGCCAACGATGTTCGGCGAACTTGGAGATTTCGCCGAGCGTCTCGACCGACACATCCACTACCGTTCGCCCGGGCACGTTGTAGACGATGATCGGCAGCTCGGATGCGTCGGGACAGCGCCCGATAGGTCGCCACCAGCCCTGCCTGGCTCGGGCGGTTGTAATAACCTGTGACCACCAGCGCCGCGTCCGCGCCCGATCTTTGCGGCAGCCGCGAGATGCTCGAGCGCCGTCGCGGCGTCGTTGCTGCCGCAGCCTGCGATCACCGGCACGCGGCCGCGCGCGATCTCGACCGTCAGCTCGATCAGCCGCCGTTGCTCGACCGTGGTCAGTGTCGCCACCTCGCCGGTGGTACCGCATGGCACCAGCCCATTGCTGCCTTCGACGATCTGCCACTCGACGAAGTCTCGGAATGTGTCCTCGGCGACACGTCCGCCCAAAAATGGCGTCACGAGCGCAGGGATTGACCCGGAAAACATGAACTTACCTCGTGCAACAGGAGTTTTCTGTGGACAATTTGGCCCCGTTCACTGGCTGATAAGGAGCGGGACTGCAAAATGTCCAGCATGTGGCGTGCTGCTGTGATCCTGCCCGTCCTGCTGGTGACCGCGCCTTCGAGCTCGGCGCAATATGCGGCGCCCGCGACCGCTCCCCAATACAGCTATGCGCTCGCCCAGGCGTCGCCGGCGAGCATCGGTTACGCGCTCGACGACTGGCGCAGACTTCGGCAGAGCAGCGGCTACAGCTTCGCCGATTATGCCCGTTTCCTGATCCCCAATCGCGGCTGGCCGGAAGAGTCCAAGCTGCGCGCCTGGGCCGAAAGAGCGATGCGCCAGGGCGAGAATGCCACCACCGTCATCGCCGTCTTTGCCAATGACAAGCCGACCAGCGGCAACGGCTGGGCGCGGCTGGCCGACGCCTATGCCGCCACGGGGCGGACAGCCGAAGCGCTCGACGCCTCGCGACAGGCGTGGGCCTCGGCCGACCTCGGTGCGAGCGACGAGCTGAGTTCTGTGGTCGCGCTACGGCTCCAGCTTCACCGCGGCCGACCGCGATCTCAGAGTCGACTCGCTGCTGTTCGCCAAGAAGCCTGACGATGCCGTCCGCTTCTATTCGATGACCAGCCCGGAGCGTCGAGCCGCCTTCGCCGCGCGAATCGCGATGCAGCGCAAAGCTTCGGACGCCGAGAGTCTTTATCAGGCGGTGATCGGCCAGGTGACCAGCGATCCGGGTCTGCTGATGGATCGCGCGCGTTACCTGCGCGGCAACGGCTTTGAGCAAGCGGCGCGGGACCTCGCCGCCCGGCAGCACAAGTTCCTTTATCCCGCGGCCGATCCGGACCGCTTCTACGACATGCTCCTGACGCTTGCGAACGACGCCGCGCAGGACCGGCAATGGACGACGGCGTTCAACATCACCAGCCACCTGAGCGATGTGCTCCCGGCGGGCACCGACATCAGCCAACAACCGATAGACCTGCGCGACAATTACACGAGCCTCGTCTGGCTCGGCGGGATGATCGCGCTCGACCGGACCAACCAGCCGGGCAGCGCGGTGGCGATGTTCTACAATTATGCGCGCGGCGGCCATTCGCTCCAGGTGCAGACCAAGGGCAATTATTGGGCCGGACGCGCGGCGCTGGCCGCCGGGCGATTCCAGGAAGCCAATGATTATTTCCAGCGCGCCGCAGCCTATCCCGAGCTGTTCTACGGCCAGCTCGCACTCGAACGGCTCGGCAAGTCGGTGAGCCCCCCGCCCCAAGCGCTTCCGCAATATGTGACGACCGCGGCTCAGCGCGCCGCGTTCAGCGCCAAGCCCCTCGTTCAGGCGGTCCGGCTGCTGGGCCAGCAGGGCCGCTCGGCCGAAGAAGCTCTGTTCATCAGGGCGCTCGCCGAATCGCTCGACAACGACTCCGAGCGCAACCTTGCCGTCGAGCTTGCACAGCAGATCAATCGGCAGGATCTGTCCGTCTGGGTCGCGCGCATGGCGCGGGTCAAAGGTTCAGCGTTCTACGTTCGTCAGGCTTACCCGACGCTTTCGGCAACGTTGTCAGGCGAACTGTGGTCGCTCGCTCACGGCATCAGCCGGCAGGAAAGCTCCTTTGATCCGTACGCAGTCAGCCATGCCGGCGCGCGCGGCATGATGCAGCTGATGACAGGCACTGCGCGCGAGCAGGCCGCGAAGATGGGCGTCGGCTTCGATAGCTACCGGCTGATGAGCGATCCGAGCTACAACGTGATGATCGGCTCGTCCTACTTCCAGCGGATGCTCAACATCTGGGGCGGCAACGTCCCGCTTGCAGTCGCGAGTTACAACGCCGGTTCTGGCAACGTCGGCAAATGGGTTCGCCGATATGGCGACCCGCGCGGTCAGGTGGACGTGCTCAAGTGGATCGAGGCGATCCCTTATGTCGAAACCCGGGCTTATGTGCAGCGCGTGATCGAGAACAGCGTCGTCTATGATTCGATGCGCGGCAACGCGCCGCAACGATCGGCGATGCATGTCTCGCGCTACTTGGGAAAAAGCGGTCCCGGCTGATACGAGGCGCGTCATGGCCGACGCACCGCCACGCTTCATCACTCCCGAAGGTTTCGCCAGCGTCCGCGCCGAATATGACGCGCTGTTCGGCGTCGAACGGCCGAAGATCGTTGAAATCGTCTCGTGGGCCGCGTCGCTCGGCGACCGCTCGGAAAATGGCGATTACCTCTACGGAAAGCGTCGCTTGCGCGAGATCGACCGCCGTCTCGCCCACCTCGCTCGGATCATGAAAGCAGCGAAGGTGATCGATCCGGCTAGTCAGACGGCCCGCGACCAGGTGCGCTTCGGAGCTACCGTCGAACTCGCGGATGAGGACGGTAACCGCCGCACTGTCACGCTCGTCGGGGATGATGAAACCGACGCGGGCGCTGGACGGATCGGCTGGAGCGCGCCTCTTGCGCGGGCGCTGATCGGCGCGAAGGTCGGAGACGAGCGCGTCGTCCGCCTGCCTTCCCGCGAGAAAAGCTACGAGGTGACGAAGATTAGCTATCCATCGCCCAGTTAGGCGGCCTGGTTAGGCTCGCCAATTAGGCGTGGGGCCTCGGCCGGTATCGCTTGCGCCCAGGCGTCGGCGATCGCGGCGAGAGCGGTCAGTGCCGCCTTCCGTTCATCGTTGCCGTCGATCATCCTCCATGGCGACCAGCGCGTGTCCGAATGCGTTCGGAGCTCGTGGAAGGCTCGCCGATAGGCTTCGTCGCGAACGTGCACAGGGTCGTCGCGCGGGGTGGCATGCGCCCATGGGTTAAGCCCCCGGTCGCTCAGCCGTTGCTCTTGGACTTCGGCACTGACGTCGAAGTAGAGCTTGACGATGAGCGTGCCATAGTCGCGCTGCTGCGCTTCGAATTCGTTGATTTCGTCGAACGCGCGCGCAACCCCTGCCTCGTCGGTTCTCCCCAGGATACGGTCGTCGAGGATACGCCTGTACCAACTGCGGAAAAAGATCGCCGTCTCACCGGCAGCTGGCAGCTGTCGCCAGAAACGCGCCAGCCAATGGCCTTCGGCGGCTTCACGACGGTCGTAGCTCACGCGATACACTGCCACATGGCAAGGATCGAAAGCGGAGACGAGCTGGCGCAGTACGTGCTTTTTACCCGCGCCTTCAGGACCTTCGAAAAGAATGATTGCGCGCCGTCCATAGGCGATCTGGGGCAGTTGGAGCTCCGCGAGCTGGTCGCGCAGCGCCGCGAGCTCAGCGTCAAGCTCGCCCGCGCTCAATCCGTGGAGATGCGTTGTCTCGGCGGTCACCAAAGTCGTTTACCTGCGGCGCCTCGAACGGACAATCCGCCGCGGCGTCTTCACTGGCTGTTTCGTCCCGAATTGAGCCGCGGGCCCGTTGCTCCGCCGCACCAGTCGGGAGTCAGTCCTTCCGCGGCGCTTCGATGGTCTGGCCGCCCTGGCGGATCGTCAGGCTTTTGGCGGGAGCGCTTTCAGGGCCCTTGAAAACCACGCGCGCACCGACCTTTTCCACCTCGAACTCGGTCGTGCTTCGCGCGATGAGCCGAAATGTCGGTTGCGAGCCCAGCTTCACCGAAAGGCCGTCATCGCCAAGGGTCACAACCGCGATGTCGCCGCCCACTGTGTAACTTCCGACGTAGCGTTCGAGGGCGGCACGTGGAACGTCGACGGGTCTTGCTTCCGGTGGAACCGGCCCGACGCGCGTCGCGATTTGGGCTGTGCGGGATCCATTCTGATACATCTTCATGACCGGAGCTGACTTTGCCGCCTTTACGTCGAACCAGATTGTGCCGCCTTCGTAGAAAAAGCGATTGTTGCCGCCCGGAAAGACCTCCAGTTCGCCAGCGTCGCTCCGCCGCGTGAACAGCTTTCCATCGCGTGCGTAGAACAGCCGTTCCACGTCCGCGCCCTCCAGCTTGTAGCGGCCGAGGAACGGACCCACGGACTTCAC
Organism: uncultured Alphaproteobacteria bacterium; assembly: GCA_963785965.1. Classification (GTDB taxonomy): domain Bacteria; phylum Pseudomonadota; class Alphaproteobacteria; order Sphingomonadales; family Sphingomonadaceae; genus Sphingomicrobium. Next base: position 366,148 of record CAWAXE010000011.1, on the reverse strand, counting down.
ATTCACCGGTTGCTTGTGGAAATCCGGAAAAGCATCGCCGATCGCCATCATCGCAATCTTCGCGGCAACGCCGTCGGGGGGCGCCACCGGAGGCACGGAATTGTGGAACACGGCAACGAAGACGTCCTGTTCAGGCACATAAATGGATGAGGTGACGAAGCCGAATATGCCGCCGTCGTGGCCGATCGTCGGGTGGCCGCGAATCTCGTCCACAGCCATGCCAAAGCCATAAGAGTTGAGCTTCCCGTCGGCCGTTTTCGTCTTGCTCGTCATCGCTTTGTAAGAGGCCGCATCGAGCACCTTGCCATGGTGCAGCGCATTGGCCCAGGCGGCCAGGTCGCCAACGGTGCCGACAAGGGCTCCGGCGGCGCCGGGGACGCTCATGTTGATTTTCTGCGCGGCCTTGAACTTGCCCTCGCCAGCGGGCTCGTAACCCACCGCCATGTTGGTGATCGAGGGCTCCTCGACTCCATAGCGCAGCGTCGTCAGGTGCAGCGGCCCCGCAATTCGCTCGTTCACCGCCTGGTACCAGGGATTGCCGGTGACCTTTTCGATGATTGCGCCGACGAGGATGTACCCGGAATTGTCGTATGACCATTGGGCGCCCGGCTTGAATTGCGCGGGCTTGTCCTTGAACACCTCAATCAGCTGCTCGGTCGTGTAGGCCTTGTTGGTATTGGCCTCGACCATCCAGCCGGGAATTTCGGTGTAGTCCTGAATTCCGCTGGTGTGGCTCAACAGCTGGCGAACGGTCGCGCTCGCGCCGGGCTGCGGATAATCGGGAATGAATTTCGACAGCGGGTCGGCGAGCGAAAGCTTGCCTTCGTGGGCGAGCTGCAACAGCGTCGCGGAAGCGAACTGCTTCGTGATCGAGCCGAGGCGGAAGACGGTAGCGGGCGTGATCGGCTTTTTCGCCGCGATGTCGGCAAGCCCGCGCCCACGTTCGTAAACGACCTTGCCGTGATCGGTGACAATCACGGCTGCGCCCGGCGCGCTGGCGGGATACGATTGGTCGACGAGCCGATTTACCCGCTGCGTGAAATCCCGCGGAACGGCCGCGGCGGGGGAGGCAATCGCCACCGCGATTGCAGAAACGCCCTTCAAACCAAGCTTCATGTCACCCCCTTATTGCTCACGGTGTGTTATTGAGCAGCACACCGGTGTCAATTCAGCTGGATTCGACGATCCGAATGCCGAGTTCGCGAAGATGCTTCTGCGGAACGGGCGCCGGCGCGTTCATCATCAGATCCTCCGCCTTCTGGTTCATCGGAAAGAGGATCACTTCACGGATGTTCGGTTCGTCGGCCAGCAGCATGACGATGCGGTCGATGCCTGGGGCGGAGCCGCCGTGCGGTGGGGCGCCGTACTTGAATGCGTTGATCATGCCGGAAAAATCGTGGTTGACCTCCTCGCGCGTGTAGCCGGCGATTTCGAAGGCTTTGTACATGATGTCCGGGCGGTGGTTACGGATTGCGCCCGAAGAGAGCTCCACACCATTGCAGATGATGTCATATTGCCACGCGAGGATCTCTAACGGGTCCTTGCTCTCGAGTGCCTCCATCCCGCCCTGCGGCATCGAGAACGGGTTGTGAGAGAAGTCGATCTTCTTCTGGTCTTCGTTGAACTCGTACATCGGGAAGTCGACGATCCAGCAGAAGCGGAAGGCGTCCTTCTCGATGAGGTCGAGCTGCTCGGCGACTCGAGTACGGGCGAAACCGGCGAGCCTGGCCGCATCGGCTTCCTTGCCCGCGGCAAAGAATAGGCCGTCGTCGGGACCGATGCCGATCGCGCCAGCGAGCGCGTCCATTTTCTCGGGCCCGTGGTTCTTGGCGATTGGGCCGCCCCACTCGCCGCCCTTGCGCGTGGCATAGCCAAGGCCGGCGAAACCTTCCGCGCGGGCCCACTCGTTCATGTCGTCGAAGAACTTGCGGCTTTTCCCGGCCGTGTTCGGAGCCGGGATCGCGCGAACGACACCCCCGCCTTCGAGGATCTTCGCGAACAGACCGAAACCCGAGCCGGTGAAATGATTGCCGACGTCGTGAATCATCAGCGGATTGCGCAAGTCAGGCTTGTCCGTTCCGTACTTTAGGAGCGCTTCCTTATACGGGATACGAACATACTCGCCGGCCCGGGTGACGGTCTTCCCGTTCGCGAATTCTTCAAACACGCCCGAGAGCACCGGCTCGATCGCGGCGAACACGTCGTCCTGCGTGACGAAGCTCATCTCGAAGTCGAGCTGGTAGAACTCGCCCGGCGAGCGATCGGCGCGGGCGTCCTCGTCGCGGAAGCAGGGCGCAATCTGGAAATAGCGGTCGAAGCCGGCGACCATGATCAGTTGCTTGAACATCTGCGGCGCCTGCGGGAGCGCGTAGAACTTTCCGGGATGGACGCGGCTTGGAACAAGATAGTCGCGCGCACCTTCCGGCGAGCTCGCCGTCAGGATCGGCGTCTGGAACTCGGTGAAGCCCTGCTCGATCATTCGCAGGCGGATCGACGCGATCACGGCCGATCGCAGCAGGATGTTCGCGTGGACCTGCTCACGCCGCAGATCGAGATAGCGGTATTTGAGCCGAATCTCCTCGGGATATTCCTGGTCGCCGAATACCGGCATCGGAAGCTCGGCCGCTGCCGATTGAACGGCCACCTCGCCCGCCCGCACCTCGATCTGGCCGGTCGCGAGATTGTCGTTCACCGTATCTTCCGAGCGCGCCACGACCTCGCCATCGATCGTCACCACAGACTCCACGCGAACCGGTCGAGCGTCTTGAACGCTGGCGAGGCGGCGTCGGCGACGATCTGCGTAAGCCCGTAATGGTCACGAAGATCGACGAACAGCAAATGCCCGTGGTCGCGCTTGCGGTGAACCCAGCCCGAGAGCCGGACCGTCTCGCCGACGTTTTCGGCGCGCAACTCGGCGCAGGTATGGGTGCGGTAGGCGTGCATGTGTTTCTCTTTCTCATCGTCATTCCCGCGAAAGCCGGAATTCGCGCTGCCTCAACAAGGAAGCGCGGCCCCCGCCTGCGCGGGAGTGACGAACTAGCGAAATTCGGTGGCGGGCGCTTCCCTTTCCACTCCCCTTTTGTCAACCCGCGAGGGCGGGGCTATGGCCCGGGCGAGACTCATGCGTATCCATCCCCTGATCACCAGGTCCGACGACCTCAAAGCGCTCGTCGACCGCCTCTCCAAGCAGCCGTTTGTCGCCGTGGACACGGAGTTCATGCGCGAGAACACCTATTGGCCCGACCTTTGCCTGATCCAGGTCGCGAGCACGGAGGAAGCCGCTGCCATCGATCCCAAGGCCGAGATCGACCTGAAGCCCCTACTTTCCTTGTTCATCGACAATGAGGACGTGCTGAAAGTCTTCCACGCGGGCGGACAGGATATCGAGATCATCCACAATCTCACGGACAATGTCCCCCACCCGCTGTTTGACACGCAGATCGCCGCGATGGCGCTCGGCCACGGCGAGCAGATCGGCTACTCCAACCTGATCGAATCTTTGCTCGGCCACAGCCTCGACAAAGGCGCGCGCTTTACCGACTGGGGCCGCCGCCCGCTCGACAAGCGCCAGATCGACTATGCGATCGCCGACGTCACCCACCTCGCCACGGTGTTCCCGCGAATGGTGGACAAGCTCCGCAAGACTGGCCGCGGCGCGTGGCTCGACGAAGAAATGGAGCGCCTCGCCGATTCGTCCAGCTTCGCCTTCCCGCCCGACGACGCTTGGAAGCGCCTCAAGCTTCCGAGCCGCAATCCTGCTGTGCTCGGCCGGCTGAAGGCACTTGCGGGATGGCGGGAGACCGAGGCCCGCTCCAAGAACCTGCCGCGCGGGCGGATCATCAAGGACGATACGCTGAACGAAATCGTGCTCCATCCGCCCAAATCGCAGGACGACCTCGGCCGGATCCGCGGGCTCTCGGCGGGCTGGAGGACAACGACATCGGGGCGCGGATGATGGCGGCGATCCAGAATGCGAAGCCGCTCGGGCCGGACGAAATGCCCGACCGCGAGCCGAAACGGCCCGGCCTCACCAAGGAGGGCGCGCTGGTTAGCGATCTGTTGAAGCTGCTGTTGAAGATCCGCGCCAAGGAGACGGGAGTCGCCGCCCGGCTGATCGCGCGCACCGACGATCTCGAAGCGCTTGCCGCCGGAGTGCGCAAGAATCTGAATATCCTCTCAGGCTGGCGCTACGAACAATTCGGCAAGGATGCGCTCGATCTCGTCGAGGGGCGACTTGCCTTCGCCATCGAGAACGGGAAGCTGAAAATGAGCCGCGTGGTCAAGAGAGGTCGCTGCTAATTCGCCCTCGCCCCGCCCTGCTCGCCTGCGCGACCGCCCGCTCAGCCGATCCATGGTGAACCCGGGCATACTGCAAGCCGCGGGACGATCCTATCATCGGCCAGCCGGACAGCGAAACGGCGCGCGATCAAGCGCAAGCGCGCCTGCTGCGCTGGGCGCCGCCGGGTAATGCTGACGATGGATTCGCGCGACCGCGTGACAGTCTATGTCGGTCCGGCACAAGCTCACGAAGATCAACTGCGGCTAAGCCGCCTCGCCGATCATTCTGCTTCCATCAGCGCCCGGCGAATCGTCGGCAACGAAAGACGCGCGCGTTCGGCGATTGCGAAACGGTCGACCGCCTCCACTGCCCGCTCGGCGGTCCAGTAATCGCGATGTAACCTGTCGCTCATGAAGCGCAGCGCATCGGCGGGAATGTGCAGGCCGCGATCGGCGAAATACAGCTGAACTAGCGCTCCAAACAGCACATCGTCCGGGTGCTCGATATAGGTGATCGGCGTCACCGCCAGCCGGGTCCTCAGATCCGGCAGCTGGGGCGACCAGACGGGCGGAATCTCATCGGCGATCATCACCAGCGGCCTGCCGGTGTCCTGCGCCTGGTTCCAGGCGTGGAACAGCTCTTCCTCGCTGCGCTGATCGGCTTCGTCGAACAGGCGCCCGCCGACACGCTCGACGAAGCTGCGCGCGAGCAGGGTGCGCCCGGAGCGCCTCGGCCCCGTCAAAATCGTGGCCTTGACCGGCCACAGGCTCCATTTGCGGAAATGCTCGAACGCGTCGCGATTGGCATCCGAGACGATAAAACGGAGGTCGCCTTCGGTTTGCGGCCAGTCGAGCGGAAGCGCGATCTGGTCCGGGCCTTGCTTCATTGCGGAGCGCCCGGGGGCTTCGTGGCAGCCGGCTGCGGGACCGGCGGCGGTTGAACTGCCACGGGCGGAGGCGGCGGTGGGAGCGCTGGCGGCTTGTTGGACGCCGACTTGAGCTTCACCACATTCCCGCCGGAGGTCTCGACAATCCACCCGCGCCCGCTGAGGCCCGCAGCGAGCTGGGCGATGCTGCCGTGATACTTCACGAGGATATAACTCGTGCCGGACGGATTGATCAGCTGCGGTGTCGCACCCGTGACCCCCGTGAGCGTACGCAAATGCGCCATGGCGAAATTGTACATGTTCACGTCCTGCCGGAGACCTGGATTTGATACGCGTTGTCGGTGTTCGCCGGCCTTGGCCACGGCTTCTCGACGGCGTCCGACTGCGAGGGTGGCGGCGGCAGGTTGAGCGACGGATCGCGTGAAAGCCGCCCGGCGGCGAGCGCCTGGCGAACAATTGAGTCCATCCGCTGGACGCCCTGGGCCATCATTGCGGGGATGGCTTCGCTGTTGGCCGCCGTCAGGGTGAACCCGCCGACTATTTGGTTGTCGGGGCCGTGGCGGCCGACGAACCGCGCGCGTGCCGGACCGCCGGGATAGAGCCGCTGCAGCTGAACCTCGGCGACGAGGATGTCGGCGGCGCCGTAAAGTCGACGATGTTGCGCCACCAGCCGCGGCCGGGCGCTGGGTCTGCGCGGCGTTGACCAGCATCGGGTCGACCCCATGCCGCTCACCCGCACATAATCGATCGGGCTCTGCGAGGTGCGGAACTGCGCCCACGCCCGCTGCCACGCTTGCGAGCTCGACGCTGGTCTCCGTGCCTCCGGTGACCGTGATCGGGAATCAGCAGCATCGGCGCCGATCGCTGGACCTGCCCGCCTTCGACGCCGAGGAACTCGCGCCGCGCGCGCCCGATCGAACAGCACGCCGAGATCGGCGATGTAGCGGTTGGGGCCGATCTGCTCGCGCTCGACGTTGATCGAGCTGACGATCTGGTCGAGCGTCGAATCGGGCAGGTTCGGCGCCTGGTCGATCGGCGCGATTGTGCATCTTGGCCCAAAGCGCGCGGAAGCCCTGCCGCTGGGCGATCCGCCAGCCGGCATAGCGCGCCGTCTGCGCATCGGCCCCGCCGACGTCGACGTGGATGCCGCCGATTTCGAGCGTGCCCGAGCTGTCGATCGGCAGGATGCCGCGGTCGCCGGTCTCCAGCTGCGCGTAGACCGCCGCCAGATTCCGGCGACGGCGAGCAGCAACAAGAAGGGAACGGCAAGCGGCGGCGCAGCATTCGCGGCGTCTTTTGGCGACAACGGCGTGGAAATCCAAGCGGCTTGTCTCTAGTGCCCGCTCGCGATGAGCCAAAAGCCCCTGACTTATGCCGACGCCGGCGTTTCGATCGATGCCGGCAACGCGCTGGTAAAGGCGATCGGGCCGCTCGCCAGATCGACCGCGCGGCCAGGTGCCGACGCCGAGCTCGGCGGATTCGGCGGGTTTTTCGACCTCAAGGCCGCGGGCTATCGCGATCCCTTGCTGGTTGCGGCCAATGACGGCGTCGGGACCAAGCTCAAGCTCGCGATCGAGACGGGACGTCATGACGGCGTCGGCATCGACCTCGTCGCGATGTGCGCCAACGATCTCATCGTGCAGGGCGCCGAGCCGCTGTTCTTCCTGGATTATTATGCGACCGGGAAGCTCGACAACGATGTCGCAGCGGCGGTCGTCGCCTCGATCGCCGAGGGCTGCCGCCGCGCCGGCTGCGCACTGATCGGCGGCGAGACGGCCGAAATGCCCGGCATGTACGCCGAAGGCGACTACGACCTCGCCGGTTTCTGCGTCGGCGCGGTCGAGCGCGACCAGGTGCTGACCGGCGCCAACATTTCGCCCGGCGACCTCATCCTCGGCCTCGCCAGCTCGGGCGTGCACAGCAACGGCTTCTCGCTTGTTCGCCGGATCATCGAGCAGCGAGCGGTGGGACCTCGAGCGAGAGCCTTCCCCGAGCTGGCGGCAAGACGCTTGGCGCGAGCCCTGCTGGAGCCGACACAGATCTATGTCCGCTCGCTCCTGCCGCTCGTGCAGGAAGGCCGGATCAAGGGCCTGGCGCACATCACCGGCGGCGGACTTCTCGAGAATATTCCGAGGGTTCTGCCAGACAGCTGCCACGCCGATCGTCGATACGGGTCGATGGGAACTTGCCGCCGATCTTCGCCCTGCTGCAGCAAGGCGGGCGTGTCGCTCCCGAGGAGATGGCGCGGACCTTCAATTGCGGCATCGGCATGGCCGTGATCGTCGCGCCGGAGCGAGGCAGAAGCGTGACGTCGCGCTCGAAGGCGCCGGCGAAACGGTGTTCGAGATCGGCCGCATCGAAGCCGGCCAGCGCGGCTGCACCGTCACGGGCATAGCCGGAACCTGGAATTCCACCGAGGATTGGTCCGCGACCCACAATGCGTGACCCCAAGCGTGTCGCCATCCTGATCTCAGGCCGCGGCAGCAACATGCGCGCTCTGGTCGAACAGGCCGACGGCTATGAAGTCGCGCTGGTCGCCTCGAACAAGCCGCAGGCGGCGGGCCTCGAATGGGCGCGCAGCACGCGGGCTTCCGACCTGGGCGCTGGACAGCAAGGGCGTCGACAAGGAAGCAGTTCGACCGGGCGCTTGAGCGCCGCGCTTGAGGACCACGGCGTCGGCACGATCGCGCTGGCCGGCTTCATGCGCATCCTCTCGCCGTGGTTCGTCGATGAATGGCGCGGGCGGATCGTCAACATCCACCCGTCCCTGCTGCCCAAATATCGCGGCCTCGACACGCATGCGCGGGCGATCGAGGCGGGCGACCGGGTCAGCGGCTGCTCGGTCCATGTCGTGACCGAGGAGCTCGATGCCGGCGAGGTGCTCGGCCAGGCCGAAGTGCCGATCGAACCCGGCGATACGCCGCAGAGCCTCGAAGCAGCGCGTGCTCGCCGCCGAGCACTTGCTTTATCCCAGAGTCTTGAGCGAATTCGTCAGCCGATGAGCGACCCCCTCGACCGCGTGCGCGCGGCGGCGCTGGATCTGCCCGAAACCGAGGAGCGGCTGTCGCACGGCCAGCCGACCTTCTTCGTCGCCGGCAAGCAATTCGCGCAGTTCCGCGACAATCATCATGGCGACGGCAAGACCGTCGTCTGCGTCCGCGTCAGCAGCCTCGACGAGCAGGCGATGCTGCTCGAAGCCGATCCCGAGACCTATTCGAAGCCCGCCTATCTGCCGAGCTGGATTTCGATCAATCTCGCCGGCGACAATCGTCGACTGGGACCATGTCGCCGACCGCATCGCCGCAGAGCTGGGAGCTTGCGGCGCCGCGGCGCTTGCTCGAAGCAGGCGGCCGATGAGCGAATCCCGAATCCGAACGCGCCGCCGCTGGATCAACCTCGGCGAGCTGATCGCGCTTGCCGCGCTGATCGTCTCCGCGGTCGGCGTGTGGATCGCGCTGGAAGAGCAGCAGCGAGGACAAGCCCACGCGCAGTCGTCGAGCAGCATCAATCGGTCCCGCTCACCCTGCGCGCCAATGCCGACAGTGACGGCAGACGCGCTGGACATCGTGCCCGGTCGAGACCGGCCACGCGCTCGAATCGCCCACCGTCACGATCAAGGGCGCATCGCCGATCGAGCTCGGCAGCGACGGCGAGCTGCAGGCGAGCGACGTCCAGGCGGCGCTCAAGGACCGACGACGAAGGAGCCGAAGGACGTCACCCACAGGATCCCGGTGCGGATCGACGCGCATTATGTCGAGATGGGCGCCGACCGCCGCGGCGGCGGGAGCCTATGTTCTGCGCTACCGCTGGGAAGGCGGCGGCCTGTTCGGCGGCCGCTCGGTCCGGCTCGTCGGCCTCAGCCGCTAGACAGACGCGCCGCAATATGCGGCAGTGCCGGCCGTGAACTGGCAGATCATCAGCTCGACCGTGGTCGTTAGTCGCCGATGTCGCAACGATCGGTCGTGCGCTGCTTCGGCCGCACCGCGAGCCCGCCTCCCGCCTCGCCTGGATCATGGCCATCCTCGCGCTGCCGATCGCTCGGGGTGATCGCTTTATCTGCTGCTCGGCGAGACCCGGATCAGCGGAGCCGCGCGAAGATCGAGGCAACGAAATCGACTGCGCGGCTCCCGCGCCCGCCAGGACAATTTCGAGTGCAAAGGCAAGACGAGCGGCGGTGCGCACTGGGCGCCGTTCGCGCTCGCGCGCACCGTCAATCACCTCGATCCGACCGGCGACAACAGCGCCCGGCTCGCAGCCGACAGCAACGCCGCCATCGTACGAGATGGTCGCCGACATCGATGCCGCCACGAACACCGTCCACGGCTGCTTCTATATCTGGCTGGCCGACAACAATGGCCTCAAGATCAAGGACGCCTTCATCCGCGCCGCCCGACGCGGCGTCCAGGTGCGGCTGCTCGCCGACGCCCTCGGGTCGCGCCTGTTGATCCACTCCAGTCATTGGAGCGAGATGCGCGAGGGCGGCTGCGAGGTTCGCGTCGCGCTACCCGTCGGCAATCCGCTGTGGACCGCTGATCCGCGGGCGGGTCGACCTTCGCAATCACCGCAAGCTGATGATCGTCGACAACCGCATCGCCTGGTGCGGAAGCCAGAACGTGCGCCGACCCGGAGTTCCGCATCAAGCCGCACTACGCGCCGTGGGTCGACATCATGAGCCGCTGGGAAGGCCCGGTCGCCCGGCATTGCCAATATCTCTTCGTGTCCGACTGGATGGGCGAAGGCGGCGACGACATCAGCGCCCTGCTCACTGCGCCGCGCCCGGAGCGGCAGCGGCTCAGATCGTCGCGCAGGTGCTCGGCACCGGGCCCGACCGCCGATTCGACGCGATGCCCGCCTGCTTTTCCGAGCTGATCCATTCCGCGCGCGAGGAGCTGGTCATCACCACGCCCTATTTCGTGCCCGACGAGCAGTTGCTGTTCGCGCTGACCTCCGCCGGCCGGCGCGGGGTTCGAACCGATCTCGCGTTGCCCAAGCGCAACGACAGCTGGATCGTCGCTGCGGCCAGCCGCAGCTATTACAAGGACCTGATCGGCGCCGGCGTGGAGATTTACGAGTTCCGCCCCGGGCTGCTGCACGCGAAGACGATGCTCGTCGACGGCGCAGTCGGTCTCATCGGCAGCGCCAATCTCGACCGGCGCAGCTTCGAGCTCAATTTCGAGAACAATATCCTGTTCGACGGACGCACCTTCGCCGCAGCCGTCCGCGCCCGGCAGGACGAATATCTCGCCGATTGCGACCGCGTCACCCGCGAGGACGTCGACCAGTTACGGCATGCCCACCGGCTGTGGCAGAACCTGCTCGCGACGGTCAGCCCGATCCTCTGACGCCGGCTGGCTAGCCGACGATTTCTTCCGGCTTGAAGAAGAACTCGATCTCGATCCTCGCATTTTCGTCGCTGTCCGAGCCGTGGACCGAATTGGCCTCGATCAATTCGGCATAGGCCTTGCGGATCGTGCCCTCGGCCGCGTCGGCGGGGTTGGTCGCGCCCATGATGTCGCGGTTGCGCTGCACGGCATTCTCGCCTTCGAGCACCTGCACCACGACCGGGCCCGAGGTCATGAACTGCACAGGTCGTTGTAGAACGGCCGCTCCTTGTGGACGGCGTAGAAGCCCTCGGCCTGATCGCGGGTCATGCGGATGCGCTTGGAAGCGACGACGCGGAGGCCGGCCTCCTCCAGCATCTTGGTGATGGCGCCGGTAAGGTTGCGGCGGGTGGCGTCGGGCTTGATGATCGAAAAGGTGCGCGTCGCGGCCATGACCGGGCGATCTCCTGTACTTGGCTTGATTGGAATTGGCGCACGCGCCTAGCGGCGGCGAGCCGCGGCGGCAAGGGTCACGCCTTGTTGACCCATTTGCCGTCTTCCGCGCCCAATAGCGGCGATCGACCCCTTCCCTGCCCGCAAGCAGCTTCCATGCGAGCCGCGCCCTTCGAGCGTTGCCGTAGTCGAACAGGTAGAAGCTTCGGTCATAGGACAGTGCCGCATCGCGCCAGTTGCCGTCCGCGATCAGCATGTTCCGGGCGAGGTTTGGCGCATCGGGACTGGTCGAGAGCAGATCGGCTGGCGCGCGTCGTCGGCTCCGCCGGCGAGCGCGTGAGGAAGGAAGCTCGTCGATCCCTGGTCCCACAGCATTCGGTCGAGCCGCGCGAGAAACTGCTCGTCTTCGGCGACGATCAGCAGCCGGCCGTCCCGCTCGACCACCTTTTCGGCGAGACTGGCGATCACCTGCTCGCGCGGTGTGCCGCCGAGCTGATAGAAATCGACCTGCACTCGCGTTCGCCGAGCTCAGGCCTCCGAGCACGTCCGAAACATATTCGTCGAGCAGCCGCACCCCGTAACCGGTCGCGCCTTTGTCGTAGGTGGTGCCGGCTTTGTCCGACCACGCCTTGCCGGCCATGTCGATGTGCGCCCATTGGACGCCATTATCGATGAAGCGCTGGATGAATTGTGCGGCGGTGATCGACCCACCCTCGCGCGGGCCGACGTTCTTCATGTCGGCGATGGGCGAATTGATCAGCCTGTCGAACGGCTCGGCCAGCGGCATGCGCCACAGCTTGTCGCCGGATTCTTCGCCGACCTTCTGCAGCTTTGCAGCAAGGTCTTCATTGTTCGAGAACAGCCCGGCCCATTCATGGCCGAGGCTGACCAGGATCGCGCCGGTCAGCGTCGCGAGGTCGATGATCGTCGACGGCTTGTAGTTGCGCTGCACGTAGGTGACCGCGTCGGCGAGCACGAGGCGCCCTTCGGCGTCGGTGTTGATCACCTCGACCGTCTGACCCGACATCGTTGTCACGACGTCGCCCGGGCCGTTGGGCATTGCCGCCGGGCATGTTCTCGACAAGGCCGCAGATGCCGACGAGATTCGCCTTCGCCTTGCGCAGCGCGAGAGCTTTGAAGGCACCGACGACGGCACCGGCGCCGCCCATGTCCCACTTCATCGCTTCCATGCCCTGCGCCGGCTTGATCGAAATCCCGCCGGTGTCGAAGGTCACGCCTTTGCCGACGAAAGCTGTCGGTTGACCCGCTTCCGCCACCGTTCCACTGCAGGACGAGGAGCCGCGGCTGGCGGATGGAGCCTTGGGCGACGCCGAGAAGCGCGCCCATTCCGAGCTTCTCCATCGCCGGCCGATCGAGCACTTCGATTTCGATGCCGGTTCCTTCGAGCGACGCGCGGACGCGGTCGACGAAGCTTTCCGGATAGATGATGTTTGCCGGCTCGGTGACGAGTTCGCGGGTGAGCGAGACGCCTTAACCACCGGCTCCCACCGGTCGGTCGTAGCGTTTGCCGGCGCCGCCGCCGCCGCCGACGATCGTTACTTCGGTCAGCGTCGGCTTTTGCTTGTCCTTGAGCTTGGTTCGATAGCGGTCGTAGCGCCACGAGCGAAGCGCCGCGCGCGAGCCCCACGCGAGCAGCGGAATCGGCATCGAAGCCGAGCCCGCTGACGTCGATCACCGCCTTGGTCTCGCCGGAGGTGAGGAGGCGCGCGGCCGCCGTCCCGCCCAGCTTCTCGGCGGCTTCGTGCGACGGCGTACCTCCGCCAGTCCCGATGACAAGCAGGCGCCGCGACGGTCCCGCTCTCGTCGATGAATTGCTCGGACGCGCTCGATGCGTCGCCTTCGAAGCGTTGGCGATCGAGCGCGGTTGCGACCGCCTGCTGCGCGCCACCCAGCGAAGCGAGGCTGGACCGGTCCTTGCCTGCGACCGGCAGCACCAGCGCATAGTCTCCCTCGGGCCGGCGGTCGGCGAAACGAATTTCCATGTGCTGCAATCCTTGGAAAGGCGAACGTTCGCTGCGTCCTTTAGGATGCATGCCGGGCCTTGGCAAAGCCGCCCCAAGGGCGATTGTCGACGGGCGCTTCCGGTGCAATAGGCAGGACGAGACTTGGTGCACTCAGGCGGGACGGGCGAGCGTTGCGGACGAAATTGGTCTGGTGGTCAGCGCTCCCAATGCTTGCAGTGGTGCCCTCCGCCGCGGCGGCGCAATCTAGACCAGCACCTGTTCCCGCCACGGCGGCGGTCAAGCCCGACCAAATTGTCGACTTCAGCGCGGATACGGTCGCCTACGACGGCGATGCCGACGTCGTGACAGCGAGCGGCGAAGTCCGCATGAACCGTGAGGGCAATTACCTTGCGGCTGACCAGGTCGTGTGGAACCGCAAGTCGGGCGAGGTCCGGGCCATCGGCAATGTCGTCGTTCTGACCCCTCAAGGCGACAAACTTGTCGGCGACAATGTCGTGCTCACCGACACGCTGCAGGACGGCACGGTCGAGAACCTGCTCGTCGTGCTCGAGGGTGGCGGCCGCATCGCTGCGCGCCGCGGCACCCGCAAGGGCGAGATCACGACACTCGAGAATGCAATCTATTCGCCCTGCCCCGTAACGGCCGACACCGGCTGCCCAAAGCGACCGAGCTGGGCAATCACAGCGGCGCGGGTGATCAACGACCCGGCCCACAACCGCGTCCGGTTCGAAGGCGGACGCTTCCAGCTCTTCGGCGTCACCGTTCCCCTGCTTCCCATCTTCAACATCGCACAGGGCACCAGTGGGGCCACTGGCTGGTTGGTGCCGGATTTCAGCCTTTCGACCAAGAAGGGCTTCGAAATCGCTCAGCCCTACCACTGGCAAATCGGCCCCAACCGCGACCTGACGCTCACGCCGCACATCTACACCGGGGTCCTGCCGGCGATCGAAGCTAAGTACCGCGAGCTCAACAGCATCGGTGCATTTCAGCTCGGCGGCTTTCTCACTTACGGCACGATCGAAAACGTCAATCCCGAGGCGACGTCGACCGACGAGGGCTTCCGCGCCTATTTCGAGGCCAACGGCAAGGCCCAGCTCGACCCCTACTGGAGCATCACTAGCTCAATACGAGTAGCCAGCGACAAAACCGTGACGCGGCGCTACGACATTAGCAGCGACGACCGGCTGCGCAGCTTCGTCGACGCCGAGCGGATCACCCCTGATTCCTACATTTCGATCGCCGGCTGGGCGTTCCAGGGGCTTCGTTCCGACGACAATCAAAAGCAGATCCCGATCGCGCTTCCAGCGATCGATGCGCGCTTCCGCATGGACAGCATCATCGGCGGCAAGCTCGAGCTACAGGCCAACAGCCTGTCGATCATTCGGATCGATGGACAGGACACGCAGCGCGCGTTCGCAAGTGCGGAATGGGATTTGCGTCGGCTCACGCCATGGGGACAGGAGGTCACGCTAACGGCGTACGGGCGCGGAGACGTCTATCATACAGACGACGCGGAGAGCACGGCGGTGCCGATCTACCGCGGTGTCGATGGATGGCACGCGCGCGTGATCGGCGCGCTGGCCGCGGACGTGCAATGGCCGTTTGTCGGGCCGCTTTTTGGAGGCACCCAGCGGCTCGTTCCGCGGGTTCAGCTCGTGCTGACGCCGCCGACTGCCAACCTCGACATCCCCAACGAGGATGCCCGCTCCGTCGATCTTGAAGACAGTAACTTGTTCGCGCTAAACCGCTTCCCGGGCTATGATCGGTGGGAGGACAGGTCTCGCGTCACGTACGGCGTCGACTGGTCGCTCGAGCGCCCCGGCCTCTCCGTCGAAAACACGATCGGGCAAAGCTATCGATTGACCACTGCTCCAGGGATTTTTCCTGACGGTACAGGGCTTACCGGCCGTATTTCGGACATTGTGGGAAGAACGCGGAGTGCGCTTCGGACGGCTGATCGACGTCACCGACCGGTACCGGCTCGACAAAGACACGTTCGCGGTGCGCAGAAACGAGGTCGATCTGACGGTCGGCACCCAGCAGACCTATGCGCAGATCGGCTATTTGCGGCTCAACCGGAATATCGACCCAACCATCGAGGACCTTCGCGACAAAGAGGAGTTGCGGGTGGCTGCGCGCGTACTGTTCAGCCGCTATTGGTCGATCTTCGGCGCGACCGTCATCGACCTGACCGACAAGCGAGAGGACCCGCTATCGCTGGCAGATGGTTTCCAACCGGTTCGCTCGCGGCTCGGCATCCAATATGAGGATGATTGCCTGCAGGTTGGCGTGACATGGCGGCGCGACTATGAGCAAATTGGCACCTTCCGGAAGGGCAGCACTTTCAGCATTCACTTGGCTTTGAAAGGGCTTAACCGCTAAGGCTGCATTCAGCCGGCCCCAACCAAAGGGCAACCGGCGCAGTGGGTTGGGAATCAAGGGAAAATCGCATCGTGGCAGCAGCTTTTCGACGGTATTCAACGCGTGCGCGCTTTGTCACGGCGGCTCTCGCGGCGGCAGTGGCGACGTCGGCAATCGCCCAGCAGGGTAGAGAGCAGAAGCCGGCGGCGGCGGCCGACACGGCCCATGCGCTCAAGCTGCCGCAGAATCCACAGGTGTTCGGCACGGCCATGCCGTCGGTCATCAAGGCGACGGCGATCGTGAACGGCGACGTGATCACCCAAACGGATGTTGATCAGCGCCTGCAACTCCTGGCGATCGCCAACGGGGGTCAGATACCTGCGGACCAGCGCGACGAGCTGCGCCAGCAGGTCCTGCGCAACCTGATCGATGAGACGCTGCAGATTCAAGCTGCCAAGACGGAAAAAATCGAGATTAAGGGATCGGACATCGACCGAACGGTCGCGCGGGTCGCGGGCAATGTGAAGCAGAACCCCGACCAGCTCGCCAAATATCTGGAAGCGAACGGCTCATCGATCCGCTCGCTGCGCCGCCAGATCGAAGGCGAGATTGCATGGCAGCGGCTGCAGCGCGCAAAGATCGAAGTCACTGTCGGTGACGACGAGGTCAAAGCCGTCATCGATAAGCTAAACGCGTCCAAAGGCACCGAGGAATATCACGTCGGCGAAATCTTCCTCTCAGCGACGCCCGACACGCAAGCGCAGACCATCGCCAACGCGGGCAAAATTCTCGAGCAGTTGAGGAATGGCGCATCTTTTGCCGGGTATGCGCGCCAATATTCAGAGGCATCGACCGCCGCGGTCGGCGGCGATCTCGGGTGGGTTCGGCCCGAGCAACTCCCGACGCCGCTTGCGGATACGTTGCGGCAGTTGGCGCCGGGCTCAGTCAGCAACCCAATCCCCGTGCCGGGCGGCGTTTCCATCCTTGCAGTCCAGGACACTCGCAAAATCCTGACGCGCGATCCGCGCGATGCGGTCCTTAGCCTCAAGCAGGTGTCGATCAGCTTCCCCAAAGGCACTGTGAAAGCGGTCGCCGAACCGATCGTCGCCCGATTCGGCGAGGCCGCCCGCAACGTCGGCGGCTGCGGCGGAGCCGACAAGATCGCCGCCGATTTCCACGGCGAAGTAGTGCAACAGGACGGGGTAAAGATGCGCGACCTCCCGCCCGCACTCCAGCAAATGATGCTGCCGATGCAGGTCGGTCAGGCGACTCAGCCGTTCGGTTCCCTCGAGGAAGGCGTTCGGACGCTCGTGATCTGCGGCCGCGACGAGGTCGATCCCAGTGCGCCCAGTTACGACGAGGTCTACAATCAGCTCAACGAGGAGCGGGTGAACAACCGATCACGCCGGTATCTGCGCGATCTTCGCCGCGACGCAATCATCGAATTCCGCTGATCGCCCAAAGTCGCTAGGGCCCGCGACTGTGCCACGCGCCCCTGATTCGCCACTCGCAGTCTCGCTCGGTGACCCGGCCGGGATCGGTCCGGAAGTGATCGCCAAATGCTGGGATCACCGCGCCGAGTTCGATCTTCCGCCCTTCGTCGCGATCGGCGATGGCCGCTCGATCGCGGCCATATGGGACGGCCCTATCGAGGTGGTCGATGACCCAAGTCAGGCGGACGCGGCCTTCGATTACGCATTGCCGCTGATCCAGCTTTCCGCCGCCGAGGCTGACGTACCGGGGCATCCCAGCGTCGCCGGTGCGCACTGCTCGCTCGATTCGCTGGAGCTCGCCGTCGGTCTCGCCCGCTCCGGCTCGGCGGCTGCGGTCGTCACCGGGCCAGTCGCGAAGGAACAGCTGTACGGCATCGGCTTCCAGCATCCGGGACAGACGGAATTCGTCGCCGAGCGCTGCGGCATTTCGCCGGGAAATGTCGTGATGATGCTCGCCGGTCCAACGCTGCGGACGGTGCCGGTGACAACCCATCTGGCGCTTCGCGACGTGCCGGACAGCCTCACGGCGGCCTTGATCGAATCGCGCGGCAGGGCGGCTCTGCGCGGGCTGCAGCGGAATTTCGGAATCGCCGAACCGCGGCTCGCGATTTCCGCGCTCAATCCGCATGCGGGCGAAGGTGGCAACCTCGGCCGTGCCGAGATCGAGGTCATTGAGCCGGCGATTGCGGCGCTCGCAGCAGAGGGCTGGCGAGTGACCGGCCCCCACCCCGCCGACACTCTGTTCCACGCCCGAGCGCGAGCGAATTACGATGCAGCCTTGTGCATGTACCACGATCAGGCGCTGATCCCGATCAAGGCGCTGCATTTCGAAGAGGCCGTGAATGTCACCCTCGGGCTCCCGATCGTCCGCACCGCCCCGGATCACGGCACGGCGTTCGATATTGCCGGCCAGGACCGAGCCGATGCGCGGCCGATGGCGGCGGCGCTGCGGATGGCCGCCGAATGCGCGGTCCTGCGCGCCGAAACGGCTTGAGCGCGACCACCGAACCGCTCCGCGACGTAATTGCCCGCCACGGGCTGAGCGCGAGCAAATCGCTGGGACAGAACTTCATCCTCGACCGGCAGCTGCTCGGCCGGATTGCAGCCATTCCCGGATCGCTCAGCGGCGAACAGGTCTATGAGGTCGGCCCCGGTCCGGGCGGACTCACGCGTGCCCTGCTCGATGCCGGAGCCTCGGTGGTCGCTGTGGAGCGCGACAGGCGCTGCATTCCGGCGCTGACGGAGCTTCAGGAAGAACTTGGACCGCGTCTCACCATCGTCGAAGCAGACGCCCTTGCGGTGGACGAGCGCGAGCTCGTCGGACACGGCGCTCACGTTGTTGCGAACCTCCCTTACAACATCGGAACCGCGCTACTGCTTAAGTGGCTCGTCGATGATTGGCCGCCTTGGTGGCGATCGCTCACGCTCATGTTCCAAAAGGAAGTTGCCGAGCGCATCGTGGCGCGCTCGGACGCCCAGGCCTTTGGCCGCCTGTCGGTCGCGGCGCAGTGGCGATCGCAGCCGCGCATCGCGATGACCCTCAACCGTTCAGCGTTCGTCCCGCCGCCCAAAGTGACCTCCGCGGTCGTGCACATCGTCCCGATCGACTCGCCGAAGGGCGTCGACCCGCAAGTCATGCGGCGGCTGACCGAGGCCGCATTCGGGCAGCGGCGCAAGATGCTGCGATCGAGCCTGAAATCCTTTCCCGGCGCAACGGTAGCTGCCGAAGCGCTCTGCATTGACCTGCAACGCCGCGCTGAAACGCTCAGCGTGCAGGAGTTCGTCGAGCTCGCACGCGCCCTGAGCTAGTTCGTTTTCGGAGTTTCCGGCGCCTTGGCCGAAGCGACGGTGGGTCCGCGGCTGATTGCGGCGGAGAGCTGCGCAACCTGCGGGCAGCTCTTGGCGCCGCAGATTTGCTGAAGCTTCTGAAGATTGGCCTGTGCGCGCGCAATCGCGCCCATCTCGACCATTGCTTCGCCCTGGACGGCGATGGCGTCAGGATCATTGGGCTCGAGCAGCAGCGCCTTGCTCGTCATTCGGATCGCTTTGCCAAACAAATGCTGCTTCTCGGCAACGCGAGCGAGGTCGACAAAAGCGCCGCGGTTGCGCGGATCCACCGCAAGGGCGGTTTCGAGCACGTCATCGGCCTGCTCCAGCTTGCCTGCGCTCATCATGCGTTCGCGCCTGCCGCTGTAGTTCGAGCCGACTTGGGCTGGATCTGGTCGTCAGCGCGCTGACCGACGGTCGGTGCGGCGAGCGCCAGCCCCAGGAACCCGGTCAGCAGAAGACGAGGCAAAGAACGCATCAATTTCTCCACTCCTTGACCGCGCCTAGCATGGTCGCCCAAGCCGCGCGACGAAAAAGCCGTCGAGGCTGTCGTGACCGGGTGTCAACAGTCGGCCCGCACCGTCCAAACGCCCAGCGGCGATGGGCATTTCCTGCACATTCCAGGATGAATGGCGGATGAGGAAGGCCTCAATCTGCCCTGCCCCTTCGCGGGACAGAAGCGAGCAGACCGCGTAGACGAGCCTGCCGCCGGGACGGACCAGCTCCGCGCCTATGTCGAGCAGCCGCAGTTGGACTGCGATCAGGCGGTCCAGCCGCTCGGGGGTGAGGCGCCAACGGCCCTCCGGATTGCGCCGCCAAGTGCCGCTGCCCGAGCATGGCGCATCGACGAGGACGAGATCGGCCTTGGCCCGCCAGTCGGAGAGCTCCGTGATCTCATTCGGAGAGTTGAGAAGCCGCACTTCGATGCGTGCGGCCGCGCGGTTGGCCCGCGGTAGCAGCTTCGAAAGCCGCGTCCGGTTTGTATCGGTTGCGAGGATCCGGGCATCGGGGCTGGCGGCGGCAAGCGCGAGAGATTTCCCGCCGGCACCCGCACACAGATCGAGGATCGCGTCATCATTTTGCGGCTCGCAGGCGAGCGCGATCAGCTGGCTGCCTTCGTCCTGAACCTCGACCAGACCCGAACGATAAGCCGGATCGTCGTCGATCCGGCTGCCCGGAGAAAGGCGTATTCCCCACGGGCTTTGCGGTGTCGGAGTGCCTTCGATTTGCCCGAGAATGTCGTCCCGGGACGCCCTTGCAGCGTTCACTCGTAAATCGAGTGGAGCGCGCTCGAGCAGCGCCGGCCATTCCGCCTCGGCCACGAGCGGCGATAGCTCGGGCTTGATCCAATCGGGAACGAGAGCCGCCGGCGCAGCTTGCTCTTCCGGGCCGCGAGGCTCCGGCCCCCGCGGCTCGCCGAACAGCTCCAGCAGCTCCGGCTCCTCCTCCGCCAATCCGAGAATCGCTGCTCGTCCGCTCTCGGGCCGCTCAGCCGTTCGGCGGATTGCGCGAAACACCAGCTCGCGCACGGCACGGCGGTCTTTCGAACCGGCGTAGCGCCGCTGCTTGAAATAATGCGTGACGATCGAGTCCGCCGGCGGCCCGCTCGTCACGGGCCGACGCGATCACCTCGTCGACAACCTCGATCGCCGCCTGAAGGCGCGCGGCGGGGGTCATACGTCGCGCTGAAGTACGCGTCGGATAGTTGGGCGCCTCGCGGGTGATCGCGACGTCATGCACATGGCTTTCCGACAGGCCGGCGTTGGTGATGCGAATGAAGCGCGCCCGCTGTTGCAGCTCGGCGATCGTATTCGACCCCGTATAGCCCATCGCCGCCTTCACTCCGCCGACCAGCTGGTGGATGATCTCGCGGACCGCACCCTTGAACGGGACCTGCCCTTCGATTCCTTCGGGCACCAGCTTGAGATGATCCTTGATGTCCTGCTGGAAGTAGCGGTCGGCCGACCCACGCGCCATCGCGCCGACTGAGCCCATGCCGCGATAGGATTTGTAGGAACGGCCCTGGTAGAGGAATATCTCGCCTGGCGCTTCCTGGGTGCCGGCGAGAAGCGATCCCACCATGACCGCGGATGCGCCCGCCGCAAGCGCCTTGGCGATATCTCCGCTTGTTCGGATTCCGCCGTCGGCAATGATCGGGATTCCGGCGCCGTTCACCGCACGCGCCGCTTCCATCACCGCCGTTAGCTGTGGGACTCCGACACCGGCGACGATCCGCGTGGTGCAGATCGAGCCCGGGCCGATCCCGACCTTGATCGCGTCGGCCCCAGCATCGGCAAGCGCGCGTGCGGCGTCGGCGGTGGCGACATTGCCAGCGACGACCTGGACCGAGTTCGACAGCTGCTTAACCCGCTCGACCGCGCGCGCGACGTCGGTGTTGTGGCCGTGCGCGGTGTCGATCACGATGCAGTCGCAACCTGCCTCGATCAAAGCTTCGGACCGCGAGAAGCCGGAGTCTCCGACGGTGGTTGCTGCAGCGACGCGAAGCCGCCCTTCCGCGTCCTTGGTCGCAAGCGGCGCCGCGACCGATTTCTCGATATCCTTGACGGTGATCAGACCGACGCAATGGTTGCCTTCGTCGACCACGATCAGTTTCTCGATGCGGCGCTGGTGCAGGATTCGCCGCGCCTCCTCCTCGCTGGTGCCGATCGGTACCGTCGCCAGGTTTTCCCGGGTCATCAGCTCACTGACCCGCTGGCGCGGGTTCTCGGCAAAACGGACGTCGCGGTTGGTGAGAATGCCGCAGAGCTTGCCCGACTTCTCGACGACCGGAATTCCGCTGATCCGATGCGCTTTCATCAGCTCGAGCGCGTCCGCGAGCGTCTCGTCGGGCGTCATGGTGATCGGGTTGACCACCATTCCACTTTCGAAACGCTTCACTTGGCGCACCGCGGTCGCCTGCTCCTCGACCCCCATGTTGCGGTGGAGCACTCCGATCCCGCCTAGCTGCGCCATGGCGATGGCCATGTCCGCCTCGGTGACCGTATCCATCGCCGAGGAGATGATCGGGATGTTGAGCGGGATTGCGCGGGTCAGCTGCGTGCGTGTCTCGGCCTGGCTCGGAAGGACGGAGGATTCGAGCGGCTGCAGCAGGACGTCATCGAACGTTAGACCAAGGGGAATGTCGGGGGCGTCGTTGGGTCGGGCCATATCGGCCCATGCCAAGGAACGGCACGTTTGCCAAGACTTAGTCAGCGCGCCGCTCGCTCGAGCAGCCGCCGCGCGGCTTCGACGTGCATCCGCTCGATCATCTCGTTCTCGAAACGCTCGGCGCCGCCGCTGAAGGCTTCGACCAGCCGTCGCGCACGGTCGAGCTCGGCCTCGCTCGGCGCGAACGCACGGTGGCATAGCGCAATCTGATCGGGATGGATCAGGCTCTTGCCGTCGAAGCCGAGGCGGCAGCCGTCCTGCGCCTCACGCAAGAAGCCGTCAGGATCGTCCAGGCGATTGAACACGCCGTCGAACACGGCGACGCCCGCCGCGCGCGCGGCAAGCACGATCATCTGCAGCGACGCGGAAATCGGCTCCCGGGTGGCATCGAGCGGAAGCCGGAGATCCGACCGGAGATCGTTGGTCCCGGCAATCAGCCCGGCCGTTGCCGGCGCGATTTCTGCCGCGCCGAGCACGCCTGCCGCGGTCTCGATCATCGCCAGCACTGGCTTGCCCACCGCCTCGGCGACTTCGTACACGAGATGTGCCGAAATCGCGCGCGGCAAGACCACGAAATCGGCCTTCGAGCCGGGCAACCGCGTCGAGGTCGAGCGAGTGCCACTCGGTCCCTACCCCGTTGACCCGGATCGCGACGGGCATCGGCCAAGCCGTCCCGACCGCCTCAACCGCCGCATCGCGCGCCGCATCCTTGTCCTCGCGCTTCACTGCGTCTTCCAGATCGAGGACGACGAGATCGGACCCGGCCTCCCGCGCCTTGGCGATCGCGCGCGGTTTGATGCCGGTAAGAACAGCACCGATCGTATTGCGAACAGGTCGAGGCTCGTGTCGTTTTTCGCTTCCGCTCTGGTCATCGCCGTCGCATCATGCCCCGGATCAGGGTTACCGGGGAAGAGACATGCTGACGACGTTGATGACTGCCATCGCGGTCCTCGTTTTTCTGTTCGTGATGATGGGCGTGAAGATCGTCCGCCAGGGCTATCGCTATACGATCGAGCATTTCGGCCGCTTCGTGCGCGTCGCCGAGCCCGGGTTCAATTTCGTGCCGCCATTCTTTTACCGCGTCGGGCGGCGGATCAACGTCATGGAACAGGTGGTCGACATTCCGGGGCAGGAGATCATCACCAAGGACAATGCGATGGTCGCGGTCGACGGAGTCGTCTTCTTCCAGGTGCTTGATGCCGCCAAGGCGGCTTACGAAGTCAGCGACCTGTACCTCGCCATCATGGCACTTTCGACCACCAACTTGCGCACGGTGATGGGCTCGATGGACCTCGACGAAACCCTGTCCCGGCGCGACGAGATCAACGCCAAGCTCCTCGTCGTGGTCGACCAGGCGACCGAAAACTGGGGCGTGAAAATCACTCGCGTCGAATTGAAGGACATCCGGCCGCCGCAGGACATCGTCAACGCGATGACCCGGCAAATGAAGGCCGAGCGCGAGAAACGAGCCGTGATCCTTGAGGCTGAGGGCTCGCGACAGTCGGCGATCCTGCGCGCCGAGGGCGAGAAGCAGGCCGCGATCCTGTCGGCTGAAGGCGCGCGAGAAGCAGCGTTCCGCGAAGCCGAGGCGCGCGAGCGCGCCGCACAGGCCGAGGCCTCCGCGACCAAGGCGGTCAGCGATGCCATCGAAAGCGGCAGCGGTCAGGCGATCAACTATTTCATCGCCCAGAAATATGTCGAGGCGATCAGCGAGTTCGCGCGCTCGCCCAACGCCAAGACCATCCTGTTTCCCGTCGAGGCGACTCAGCTCATCGGAACGCTCGGCGGTATCGGCGAGCTGGCGAAGGAAGCGTTCGGGCGTCAGACTTCCAGCGTGCCTGCTCCTGCCAAGCCCAAAGCCGCGTCGGGGGTGCCTGAAACCCGGTCATGAACGGCTTCGACGTGGATCCCGGCTGGCTGTGGCTGATCGGCGGCGTCGTGCTGCTGATCGCCGAAGTGATCGCTCCGGGCTTCTTCCTCGTCTTCATCGGCGCGGCGGGCATCGCGACGGGGCTGTTCACGGAGCTGTTCGGCCTCGGCGCGGCGTCGCAGTTCGCGTTGTTCGCGCTGTACGCCGTCATCGCCGTCATGGCCGGCCGCCGCTTTTACGCTAATCGCGCGTCGGGCAGCGCGGACCAGCGGTTGAACGACCCGGCGGCGCGGCTCGTCGGAAAGGTCGTGACGGTGGTCGCCGCAGTGGACGAGCATGTCGGCCGAGTCCGCGTCGGGGACGGCGAATGGAGCGCGCGCGGCGGTCCCGCAGCCGTCGGCGACCGAGTCCGAATCACCGGAGTTGACGGCAATTGCCTGAATGTCGAACCCGTCCGCACCCTCCCGCCCGCCTGAACGGAGCATCGTCTTGTCCGACCTGAAATTCACCCGCCGTGAAACAATTGCCGCGCTCGGGGCAACCGTCGCTCTGCCCCTCCTTGCGAAAGCCTCCCCCGTGTTCGCGCAGGCCAAGGCTCCCGCCACCGATGCTCAGGCGAGCGCCCTGCTCAACTCCGTCGCGGAGAACCTTCTCCGCCTTGGGCCGGAAGGCGCGACCTCGCTCGGGATCGACACCGGCCCCCGCGCGTGGATGCGTTCCAGGCTGAGCGACCATAGCGCCGCCGGAGTGCGGGCGGTCGCCGCCACGGTGAAGGCCGACCTGGCGCGCGTCGAAGCGATCGACGAATCCCGCCTCTCCTTCCCCGTCCGCACCAGCGTCGACACCGTCCGCAGCGCCTACCGCACCGCGCTCGAGGGCTTCGCCTTCCCGTACGGCGACGTCGCCGTCGGCGGCTATCGCAACACCCCCTACGTCGTGATCCAGAACGTCGGCGCCTACATCGACACTCCGAACTTCCTCGACACCGATCACCCCGTCGAAACCGCCTCCGACGCAGAGGCCTATCTCAGCCGCCTCGCGCAATATCCCCGCCAGCTCGACGGCGAGCTCGAGCGGCTGCGCTCGGCGCGCGCCCGAGGGCGTCGTCCCGCCCGTCTTCCTCGCCGACAAGACGCTCGCTCAGCTCGGCATCGCGGCGAAGAACGCGCACGAGGGCGGAACCCTCGTCGACTCGCTCGTCCGCCGGGCGAAGGAGAAGAACATTCGCGGGCGACTGGGATGCTCGCGCCCGCAAGATCGTCACCGGCCGAAGTCGCGCCCGCGCTCGAACGGCAGATCGCCGAGCTGCAAGCCGAGCGCGCGGTCGCGAAGGACGTCGCCGGCGTTTGGGCCCTGCCCCACGGCCCGGAATATTACCGCTGGGCGCTCAAGGCCTCGACCACCACTAATCTCACGCCCGACGAGGTTCACCAGATGGGCCTCGAGCAGCTCAAGGAGCTGCAGGGCCGAATGGACCCGATCCTCAAGAGCCTCGGTTACGCGCAAGGCTCGATCGGCGACCGCATGAAGGCGCTCGCCAAGGACCCGAAGTACAAGTTCAGCGAAGGCGACAAGGGCCGCGCCGAGATCATGGCCTATATCCAGGAGCGGCTGCGGATCATCCGCGCGGTGCTGCCGCGCGCGTTCGGCATGCTCGTCCCCGGGCATCTGGAAGTGAAGCGCATGTCGCCCGAGCAGGAGCCCGGCGCTCCCGCGGCGTATGGCGGCGCGGGTTCGATCGACGGCAAAATTCCCGGCAAATTCTGGATCAACCTCCGCGATACCAATCTCCACAGCAAGTACAGCCTGCCCGACCTCGCCTCGCACGAGGCGATCCCCGGCCATGTGTGGCAGGGCGAATATGCCAACAAGCTGCCGCTCATCCGCACCCTGCTCGCGTTCAACGCTTATTCCGAAGGCTGGGCGCTCTATGCCGAGCAGCTGGTCGACGAGCTCGGCGTGTATGACGACTTCCCCGCCGGCCGTCTCGGCTACCTGCAGTCGATCGCCTTCCGCTGCTGCCGCCTGGTGGTCGACAGCGGACTGCACGCCAAGCGCTGGACCCGCCAGCAGGCGGTCGATTTCTTCGTCAACGTCAACGGCTCCAACCCGCTCGAAGTGGCGAGTGAGGTCGACCGCTATTGTGCCTGGCCGGGCCAGGCGTGCGGCTACAAGGTCGGGCACAGCACCATCGTGGGCCTGCGCGACAAGGCGAAAGGTGAGCTCGGACCGAAATTCGACCTGCGCCAGTTCGACGACGCGGTGGTAATGGGCGGCAACGTCCCGATGGACGTGCTGGCGAAGAACGTCGACGATTACATCGCGCGGACCAAGGCGTGAGCTAGCGTGAGCTCCACTTGCCGCCCGGACAAGCTCGATTTCGACAGACTCCGCTTGTGTGCCGATCTCGAACACAGCTGAACGGTTCCTCGTAATCCGGGAACCTTGCGCTAGTCCAAGGCCTTTAGCGCTCGGAGCCGCTGGGGCCACAGATGATTCGACTGCGAACGAGCTTGTGGATGCTGATTGCCGTCAGCGCACCCGCCGCCGCGGATCCCGTCGGCAGCTCGGCGGGAGCGGCCAAGGTTGCAGCGGTATTTGGGACGATTACCAGCACCTTCCGCAGCATCGCCCACAACCGGGCCGTCGGGGGAGTGCCGAACAGCTATCATTTGCTCGGTCGAGCCATCGATGTTGTTCGTCGTCGAGGCATCAGCCACCATCAAATCGACGCCGCTCTCCGCGGCGCAGGATTTTCGCTGATCGAATCCCTGGATGAGGGAGATCACAGCCATTTCGCCTTTGGCCCACCCGCGACTGTCGAACCGCCCAAGAGCGCGGCTCCGGAGGCGCTAACCGTTCCCGCCCCCCCAAAGCTGCGCGCGGACGAACACGGCACTCTCTGGGTCGACCTGAGGGCGAAAGCGCAACCGGCGCGCTGACTACTCCAGCGCAGCCTCCGGCCGATGCGTGGTTCGCGGGGAGCGCAGCCGCAGCAGGCTCAGCCCGGCCGCAATCAGCGCGGCTACTGCTGAGGCAGCGAGCAGGTTCGGGCCTACGCGGACGCCGAACAGGTGAAAGGCGACACCTACCGCCACTGCGCCCGTCGTCTGTCCGAGCAATCGCGCAGTTGCCAGCATTCCACCGGCGGCCCCCGAGCGATTCACCGGCGCCGAGCTGAGGATCGTGCGGTTGTTGGGCGACTGGAAGAGGCCGAAGCCGATGCCGCACACCGCCATTCGCCAGGCGATATCCACGGTGCCCGGATGCGCCCCCAGGCGCGACAACATGAACAGGCCGACGGCGAAGATCGCAAGCCCGATCCCGCCGATCAGTCCGGCCCGCACCTTGTCGGCAAGCCGCCCTGCGATCGGAGCGATCACCCCTAGTGCCAGCGGCCAGGGCGTCATCAACAGCCCAGTCTCGAACGCGCTCCGCCCGAACACCGACTGAAACAGGAACGGCAGCGTCACGTAGGCGAGCATCTGCGCCGCGAACGAGACCGTCGACGTTCCGATCGACATGCTGAAAGTCCGATTCCGCAGGAGGTCGACCGGGAACAGCGGTGCCGAATCGCCCCACTCGCGGCGCACGAGGATGGCGCCGGATGCGATGCCGATCACGACCAGTGCTCCGCCGAGGAAGGCGCTCCCCCGCGCGAACGTCTCCGCGCCGAACACCGTGCAGCCCATCATCGCCGCTCCGAGCAGCGCCGCAATCCAGTCGAACGCGTGCCCGTGGCCGCGCACGTGGGGAAGCGACTTGAGACCGACCAGGATGGCCGCGACTCCGATCGGGAGATTGACCAGGAACAACCACGGCCATGAGCCGACGCTGAGGATGATCGCCGCGAGCGTCGGGCCCGCCGCCGCCGACATCGAAAGGACAAGTGCGTTGTAGCCAATCCCGCGCCCGAGCATCTTCGCCGGGTAGGTGGCGCGCACCAGCGCCGCGTTCATGCTCATGATGCACGCCGCGCCGACGCCCTGGAAGATGCGCGCGAGGATCAACGTCTGAAGGCTGTCGGAGATGGCGCAACCGACGGACCCCAGAGTAAACAATGCGAGACCGGGGATGTAGATGAAGCGATATCCGCAGCGGTCACCGAGCGCAGCCAGCGGCAGCAGCAGGACCGTAATCGTCAGCTGATAGGCATTGACGATCCATACCGATGTCGCCGCGGACGCGCCGAGGTCATGCGCGATCGTCGGCAGCGCGACGTTGGCGATCGACCCGTCGAGCACGGCCATCGACAGGGCGAGCCAGATCGCCGCCGCGGACCAATAGCGCCGCGGGATCGGCAGGCCGTCTTGCCCGGAGGTTGCGATTTGCGGCTGCTGCAGGTTCACACCTGTCCAATCGTCTGAAGGTCGCTGAGCGTTCCAACGGCGCTTAGCCGTTCATGGCAGCGCCGCCACATCCGGCGGCACGAATTTCCGCCGCGCCTCGACCGAGAAAAGCAGCGCGGGCGAATAGAAGCGCAGCGGCCAGTCGCGGCGGCCCATCGGCGACAGCAGCAGCGCGTTGACCAGCGCATGCAGCGCCCCTTCACATCGGTTTCGGCGAAGGAACAGCCGCACACCGTGCAGGAACACGCGCGTGATCGTCTCGTGATAGCCCTGCGTATCGTCGTTCACGCCGCCGACGCTCTCGTTGTAGCGGCGGATGATGCCCGGCAGCTGCTTGTCGATGTCCACGTCCGGCCGGCGAGTGAGCAGATATGTCGTGGCGGCGAGATGCGCTTCGTGGGTCCACTCGGCCCGCGGCAACGTCGCGCGCGAGCAGGCCCTCGCCGATATGCGCGATCTCGGCGTCGGAGTGGAAGATACGGGGTCGATATTCGGTCATTTCGATCGGGTCCTGTTGAGGCCCGATCCGAAGACCGGGCTAAGCGGGTGTGGCTTGCGTCTGTGCCTGTGTTGCGCTTGTTGCGCGACCTTGGGCGCGGCTTGGCGGACGCCCTCGTCCACATGGTCCGCGAATTGCGCGAAATTCTCGACGAACAGGTCGACGAGCTTGGCCGCGGTGCGGTCGTACTCGTCCTTGTCGGCCCAGGTGTTGCGCGGATCGAGAATGCGTCGAATCCACGCCCGGAACGTCGCACGGCACTTCGAAGCCGAAGTTCGGGTCCTTGCGGAACTTCACGCGCTTCAGGCTGCCGTCGAGCGCCGCTTCGAGCAGCGCGCGCGTTTCCTTGATCGGCATGCGCTTGCCGACGCCGTACTTGCCGCCGGTCCAGCCGGTGTTGACCAGCCAGCAATCGACGCTGCCCTCGGCGATCCGCTTCTTCAGCAGATTGCCGTAGACCGACGGGTGGCGCGGCATGAACGGCGCTCCGAAGCAGGTCGAGAAGGTCGCTTCGGGCTCGGTCACGCCGATCTCGGTGCCCGCGACTTTGGCCGTGTAGCCCGACAGGAAGTGGTACATCGCCTGGTCGGGCGTCAGCCTGGCGATCGGCGGAAGAACACCGAACGCATCGGCGGTCAGCATCACCACGTTCCTGGGCGGCGGTCCCATGTTGTCGTCCGACGAATTCGGGAATGAAATCGATCGGATAAGCGCCGCGGCTGTTCTCGGCGAAGCGTCGCATCGTCGAGATCGAGCTCGCGCGTGACGGGGTCGATGACGACGTTCTCGAGCACCGTTCCGAAGCGCTTGGTCGTCGCGAAAATCTCCGGCTCGGCTTCGGCCGAGAGGCGGATCATCTTGGCGTAGCAGCCGCCCTCGAAATTGAAGACGTTGGTGTCCGACCAGCCGTGCTCGTCGTCGCCGATGAGCGTGCGGTTGGGATCGGCCGAAAGCGTCGTCTTGCCGGTGCCGCGAAAGGCCGAAGAAGATCGCGGTGTCGCCCTTGGGTCCGATGTTCGCCGAGCAATGCATCGGCATGATGCCCTGAGCGGGAAGGATGAAGTTGAGCAGCCCGAACACGCCCTTCTTCATCTCGCCGGCATAAGCCGTGCCGCCGATCAGGATGATCTTCTTTTCGAGATTGACCGCGATGACGGTCTCGCTCCGGCAGCCGTGGCGCTCGGGATCGGCGCGGAAGCTGGGCAGGTCGATGATCGTGAACTCGGGATCGAAATCGGCGAGCTCATGCGCCTCCGGCCGCACGAGCAGCGTGCGCGCGAAGAGGTTGTGCCACGCAAGCTCGTTGATCACGCGCACCCGCACGCGATGCTCGGGCTGCGAACCGCCGTAGAGGTCGGACGACGAACAGCATGTCCTTGTCGCCGAGCGCGAGCAGGAAATCGTCGTGAAGCCGCTCGAACGCGTCGGGATCCATCGGCTGGTTCACCTTGCCCCACCACACCGTCTTCTCGGTGACGGCATTGCGGACGATGAACTTGTCCTTGGCGGCGCGGCCGGTGAACTTGCCGGTGCGGACGACCAGAGGGCCGTCCTTGGCGAGCAGTCCCTCGCCGCGGCGCACGGCATGCTCGACCAGCGGCGCCGTCGTCAGATTCCAGAAGATCTCGGCGCCCGTCGCGATACCCTGCGCATCCAGACCGCTGCGCGGAACCCGGTCACTCACTCGAAAATCCCCTTCAAAATGCTCAAAGCGGCGGCGGCCGGTCTGGCCTGCCGCCGCATACGTATGCACAGCGCCCCTATAATCCAAAAAGTTGCGGGGTCAAAACGGGCGGGCCGCCGCCTTGTCTCGCATCGGCACGCTGGCTATCCCTGCCGACAATCGGCTGGGGCACAGGCAAGAGGCGGATGAGCCAAGTGATCGCGCTGGTCGACGACGACCGGAACATTCTGACGTCGGTCTCGATCGCGCTCCAGACGGAGGGCTTCGTCACCCGCGTCTATTCCGATCCGGCGCTGGCCCTCAAAGCCATTTCCGACAACCCGCCAGACGTCGGCGTGTTCGACATCAAGATGCCCGGAATGGACGGCATGGAGCTGCTCCGCCGAGTGCGCGAGTTCAGCGCGATCCCGGTGATCTTCCTGACCTCCAAGGACGACGAGCTCGACGAAGCGCTCGGTCTCGCGATGGGCGCCGACGATTATATCTCGAAGCCGTTCTCGCAGCGCCTGCTCATCGCCCGCATTCGCGCACTCCTCCGGCGGCAGGATCTGGCCAAGGGCGAAGCCGCGGCGGCGAACGAGGAGCCCGACCGCCACTGCTCGAGCGCGGCCGCCTGGTCATGGACCCGGCCCGGCACAAGGTCCGCTGGGACGGCAAGGACGTGAGCCTCACCGTAACCGAGTTCCTGATCCTCGAGGCGCTCGCGCAGCGCCCGGGGTCGTAAAATCGCGCAACCAGCTGCTGGACGTGGCCTATAATGACGACACTTATGTCGACGACCGGACCATCGACAGCCACATCAAGCGTATCCGCCGGAAGTTCCGCGCCGCAGACCGCCGACTTCGATGCAATCGAGACCCTCTATGGCGTCGGATACCGCTTCGACGAGCAGTGAAGAAGCCGACCTGGCGCTGAGCTGGTCGGGGCGCTGGACGCTCGGCTACCGCATTTTCGCGCTCAACATCCTGACGCTCCTGCTGGTCGCGCTCAGCACATTGTACCTCGACGTCTTCCGCAATCGCCTGAACAAGGAGCGTACGCAGCAAACGCGCATCGAAACGGCGACCGCCGCCGCAGCGCTCGCGCACGTGCCCCAGCCCGAATGGCCGGCGCTCCTCGCGACCATGTCGAGAACTACGGGCGACCGTTTCCGGCTCTATGGCGCCCAACGGCACGCTGATGATCGACAGCTGGAAGGTGACCGGGCCGACCTATGAGTTGAGGGACCCGACCACGCAGAAGTGGACAAAGGACGTCGCTCGCGCGCTCGATCGCGGATTCAACGCGGTCGTCGGAGCGCCCACGCGCGAGGAATATGCCGAACCGCCGGTCGACCGGCTGCAGGCGTGGCCCGAGGCGGTCAATGCGCTCCAGCGTAAGCGGTATGTGACGACGTCCGCAATGCGCCCGATTTTACGCCAGTCATTTCCTCCGCGGTTCCGATGGACGGCAAGGTTCTGCTCGCGACCACTAACGACCGCACCTTCACGCGCGCGGTTCGGAGCCAGCGCGCACTGATCAGCACTGCGATGGTCGATCGTCATCGCCGTCTCGCTGCTGCTCTCAATATTTCTCGCCCGGACCATTGTCCGCCCGCTTCGACGACTCGCTCTGGCCGCGCATCGGGTCCGCCTCGGGCGCTCGCGCGAAGTGAACGTGCCGCGCCTGCCCACACGCACGGACGAGATCGGCCTGCTCGCCCGCGCCGTTTCCGACATGAGCCAGTCGCTAAGGCAGCGGATCGACAATATGGAAGCGTTCGCCGCCGACGTGACCCACGAGCTCAAGAACCCGCTCGCTTCGCTCCGCTCCGCCGTCGACGGCCTGGATCGGGTGGAAGACTCCGAGCTTCGGCAGCGGCTGATGACGATCGCCCGCGAAGACGTCGGTCGGCTCGACCGCCTGATCAATGACATCAGCGAAGCCGCGCGCACCGATGCCGAGCTCGCCCGCGCTACATTCGACCGGGTCGATCTCGGCCCGATGATCGAGCAGCTCGTCGCCAGCTGGGAAACCCGCCGCGAAACAGGCGATGCGCGGATCGCATTCGCCCGACCGCGCAAGGACACCGCTGCGGTAATGGGCAAGCCCGACCGGCTCGCCCGAGCCATCAACAACATCCTCGACAATGCGGTGAGCTTCTCGCCGCCTGGCGGACTGGTCGAGATTGCGGCCGCGCGAGTTGGCGACGAAGTCAGGATTCGAATCGACGACGAAGGCCCGGGCGTTCCGCCCGAGGCGCGTGAAGCGATCTTTAACCGCTTCCATTCAGTACGGCCGGAGGGCGAAGGGTTCGGCCGCCATTCGGGCTTGGGCCTTGCGATCGCCCGTGCGATTGTCGAAGGACATGACGGGGAGATTGACGTGCACGACCGCGACGACGCGCCAACGGGCGCCCGCTTCACCATCCGCTTGCCGGCGGCAGACCGCGCATGAACCCGGCAAACCCCTCAGCCGGGCCGCGCATTTCCGCCGAAACCGTGCACGCCAGCACCGTTGCGATTGATGGCCGCGCCGTCGTCATTCTCGGACCGTCGGGCTCCGGCAAGTCCGACCTTGCGCTGCGGCTGCTGGACCGCGGCTTCACCCTCGTCAGCGATGACCAGACCGTTGTGAAAAAGGATGGCGAGCGGCTCGTGGCGTCGGCTCCGCCGAACATCGCTGGCAAGCTCGAGATCCGCGGGATCGGCATTGTCGACATGGACACGGTCACAAACATTCCCGTCGCTTTGCTGGTCGAGCTGACCAGCGAGATCCAGCGACTGCCCGACGAGAGCCGCGAACGGCCGCTCCTCGGGGTCAGGCTGCCGCTGATCAGCATCGACGCCATGACGGCATCGGCGCCGTCCAAAGTCGCGCTCGCGCTCGACCGAATGGGCCTGAAGTTCTGATGGGTCCGCGACTTCTAATGAATGAAGCGCGGCGCCCGCCGCGCCTCCTGCTCGTCACCGGAATGTCCGGTGCGGGCAAGTCGACCGTCCTTGACGCGCTCGAGGACATGGGGTGGGACGTGGTCGACAATCTGCCGGCCGACCTGCTCGACAGCTTCGTTCATGGGACAAGCCAGTGCCGAACCATTCCGGCGGCCGTCGGAATGGACGTACGGAGCCGCGGCTTCGACGCGGAGCGGCTGCCCGAGCTCTTCCGGTCGATGAGCGGTGTAGAGCCAGAAATCCTCTATCTCGATTGCTCGGGCGGAGAGCTGATTCGGCGCTACGATGAGACCCGCCGGCGCCATCCGCTCGCGCCGGACAGGCCCGCCGAAGACGGCATTGCGCGCGAGCGGAGGATCACCGGGCCGTTGAGGAAGGCCGCGGACAGCCTCATCGAAACGACCGATCTCAGCCCCGCCGAGCTGCGCGACGAGCTGCGGCTGCGCTACAGCGGCGATTCCGACCAGCCGGTCCTGACCATTTCCTCCTTCGCCTTCGCCCGCGGCATCGCGCGGACCGCCGACCTGGTGTTCGACTTGCGCTTCCTGCCCAACCCTCACTGGGTCGACGAGCTTCGGCCGCTCACCGGTGAAGACGCGGCGGTGCGCGAGTATTTGCGCCGCGATCCGGCCTGGAATGAGACGATCGGTCGCATCGAAGCGCTTCTCATTGACTGGATTCCCCGCTACTGGGCCGCCGGGAAAAGTTACGTGACCGTTGCGTTCGGATGTACAGGAGGACGGCACCGCTCGGTTGCCGCGGCAGTCGAGATGGCGGAACGGTTGCGGCAAGCCGGGTTTGCTCCGAATGTACGCCACCGTGATCTCGCCTCCCCGCCGAGCGACACGATCGAGGCCGATCCCCGGCGCAATGCTGAGACAGGCGAGTTGAACGAATGATTGGACTAGTGCTGGTGACCCATGGCCGACTTGCGGCCGAGTTTGTCACCGCAATGGAACATGTGGTGGGGCCGCAGGAAGCGATCGAGGCGATCTGCATCGGGCCCGATGACGACATGGAAGCGCGGCGCAAGGACATCGCCGACGCGATCGGCCGAGCCGAGCAGGGCCAGGGCGTCATCATTCTTACCGACCTCTTTGGCGGCACTCCATCCAACCTCGCTATCAGCCTCATGAAAAGCGAGAACATCGAGGTGATCGCGGGCGTCAACCTGCCGATGCTCATCCGCCTCGAAGGCGCGCGCAAGGTGATGCCCGTCCACGCCGCAGTCGCCGCGGCGCGCGAAGCCGGCCGCAAATATATCTCCGTCGCGAGCGAGATCCTCGGGGAAGCCGCGGCTTGAACGCGGTCAGCCGCGAGGTCGCAGATCACCAACCAGCGCGGGCTCCACGCCCGGGCCAGTGCCAAGTTCGTCAACCTGGCCAGCCAAATCGACGCGCAAATCGAGGTCGAGAAAGACGACAACCGCGTCTGCGGAACCTCGATCATGGGCCTGATGATGCTCGGCGCCGCGATGGGCGACACGGTCACCATCCACGTCCACGGCCTGCACGCCGACGAGGCGCTCGAGAAGCTGGTCGAACTCGTGACGGAGCGGTTCGGGGAAGAATAATGCCCCGTCAGGTCACCGCTTTCTCCAATGCGACTGTGAAGCGGCTTCGCTCGCTCCGCGACAAGAAGGCTCGGCGCACCGAAGGGCTGTTCCTTGCCGAAGGGCTGCGGATCCTGACCGAAGCGCGAGACAGCGGACGCTTACCCGAGATCGTCGCCTTCTCCGCCGAAGGCGCGAAGCTCCCGCTCGCCGCCGAAATCATCGCGGCGACCGAAGCGGCGGGCGGCGAAGCGATCGAAACGAGCCCTGACATCCTCTCGAAAATGTCGGGCAAGGACAATCCGCAGATGCTGCTAGGCGCCTATCGCCAGCCACGAAGCGTCGCTGGAGCAGATCGACCGAGCGAAGGCCCCGCTGTGGATCTGCGCCCAGGCACTTCGCGATCCCGGCAATATCGGCACGATCCTCAGGACCGGAGACGCGGTGGGCGCAGGCGGCCTGATCCTGATCGACGATTGCGCCGATCCGTATTCGGTCGAGGCGGTGCGGGCGTCGATGGGCGCGGTGTTCACGCAGCAGATCGCCAACGCGCGTTGGCCGGAATTCGTCGCGTGGCTGCGCGGCGGCGAAGGCCAACTCGTCGGGACCAGCCTTAAGGCCTCGCAGGATTATCTCGAAGCCGAGTACCAGCGCCCCTGCTTCCTGCTGATTGGCAACGAGCAACAGGGGCTTCCGGCCGATTACGAGGCCGAGTGCGACAGCCTCGTCAAAATCCCGATGGCCGGCCGCGCCGACAGCCTCAACGCGGCGATCGCGACCGGTGTGATGGCGTTCGCGATCAAAGCGAGATGGCGGTGACGGAACCGGCGCGCCATCGCGACGGTTGTTCAACACATGAAGAGGCTCGCCGTACTGCCGCTTATTACGCTTGTGAGCGGGTGCCTGACGCCGCCTGCGCCCCCGCCGCCGCCCTATCACGCCTTAGGCACGGAGCCATTCTGGAACCTCCTCATCGACGAGCACAATTTGACCTTCATTCAGCCCGACGCGCAGCCCGTTACCCAGCCCACCCCGCACACCGATCAATGGCTTCGCCGGGCCGCTCTATCAAACGCCGCGAATCCACGTGAACATCGTCAAGAACCAGCGGTGCAGCGACGGGATGAGCGACCGTGTGTACCCGGACAAGGTCCAGGTCACGGTCGATGGACGCCACTTCAATGGCTGCGGCGGGCTTTAGCGGCGAGCTGCCCCGGGGGAGTGTGTCAGCTTTGTCAACTTCGCCGTCTGACGCGCGAATGTTCACCATGTTCGCAGTGACTAGCCGCCTTCCATCGGGGTCGCACTAGATGGTCAAAGAGTTTTGCCCGACGAAGCAAGCGAAACCCTATTTTGCAAGCACGGCTATTCCGCGGCGATCTGCGGCGGCTCCTCTTCGTTCGAGGCTGTGACCACCTTGGTCAACGGACGCGGCGCGATTTCGACCATCGGGGGCGTGTCGAGGTCTTCGCGCTGCCCGCGCCCAGCGTCTCGAACCGCTTGGCCTGGGTCAGCACCTGGCTTTCGAAGCTACCGACCATTTGGTTGTACGCGCTATTAGCGGTCGCAAGGTTCTTGCCGACGCGCGTCATATGCTCGTTCATCGTACCAAGGCGCGAGTGCAACTCCTTGCCAAGCGTGGCGATTTCCTGCGCGGCCTCGGCTAGCCGCTCTTGCCGCCAGATGCTTGCGACGGTCTTGGCGATGGCCACGAGATTGGTTGGGGTCGCGAGCAGAACCCGCCGCTCGAACGCCCAATCCCACAATGTATGATCCTGCTCGAGCGCCGCGGCGAGGAAGTGCTCGCCGGGAATGTACATGATCACATAGTCAGCGGCGTCGCCGAACTGCGCCCAATAGGCCTTCGAGCCGAGCTGCTGCGCATGCGTCCGGATCGAAGCTACGTGGGCGCGGAAGCAGGCCTCGCGCTTCGCCTCGTCGACTTCGTCGCAAGCATCGAGGTAGGCGTTCAGGGAGCATTTGGCGTCGATCACCAGCTTTCGGCCGCCCGGCAGCCGCACCAGGACGTCCGGGCGCAGACGTCCGTCCTCACCCTGGACTGACACCTCCATTTGAAAATCTGCGTAGGGGCTTAACCCCGCCTGTTCGAGGACGTTCTTGAGCGACTGTTCGCCCCAGCGGCCGCGCGCCTTGGGTGACGCGCGCAGAGCATTGACCAGGCTGCGGGTCTCGTCGCGAACCTGCCCCTGGCCCGTGCGGACCAGTTCGACGGCTTCGCGCAGTCCGGCGTAATGGTCGACGCGCTCCTTTTCGATCGTCTGCAGCTTCTCCTGATAGGATTTGAGAAGCAACTCGACAGGGCTGACGGCTTGGGTAAACTTCTCGCCGGCCTGCTCGAGAAAGGTCTTGCGCGCCTCGCCGAGCAATTTGCCGCCGATCTCGTGGAATTGCGCCGAAAGACTCTCTTTGGCGTCCTTGAGCGCTTCGATCTGCTGCTGGAACGATTTCTCGCGTTCCTCGTGGCCGGCTTTAAGGGCAGCGAGGTCCTGTGCGGCGGCCCGGTTCGAATCGCGCTCCTTGACCACTTCGTCCAGCTGCAACCGCAGATTTTCTACGGTTTGGCGCGCGCCGCTGCCATCGCGGCTACCGATCAGCCAGCCAATCAAGCCACCGACGGCCAAGGCGATGAGAACAAAAACAATAACGGCCGCGTCCATGACCGTGACTCCCCGGAACATTATGGGAACTTTACGCTTTGCGAATGGCCACGACAAGCGGAACGGCGACGGCTATCCACAGGTTTGGTCAGCTAAGGAGAATGCCCCATGTCCATCCGCAAAATGATCGCCCTGCACCCGGACGTGCACGGCCACGTCAACCAGCCGCTTGGCGACGCGGTGCACCACATGATGTACTGCGCGAAGATGTGCCGCAGCTGCGCCGACGCCTGCTCGGCGGAAGCCGTCGACATGGTCCAGTGCATCCGCCTCTGCCTCGATTGCGCGGACATTTGCGACGCGGCCGCGAACGTCGGCCTTCGCCAGACGGGGATGAACGACGCGATCGTGCGGGAGACGCTGGAGCTCTGCGCTCGCGCTTGCGACGCTTGCGCCGCCGAGTGCGAGAAGCATGACCACGAGCATTGCAAGCTCTGCGCCCAGATGTGCCGCGAATGTGCGGAGGATTGCCGCAATGCGACGATGGCGGTCGGGGTGGTGGCTTAATCCTCCCCCGAAAGGGGAAGTGCCAGGCCGAAGGACTGACGGAGGGGGTTGGGGCCCTGGACGACGCCCCCTCCACCATGCTCAGCATGGTCCCCCTCCCCGTCCCGGGGAGGATTAAGCCGCCTTCAGCTCTTTCCTGAGCTTGGTGAGCTTCTTCAGAATCATTTCGCGCTTGAGGCGTGAGAGGTGGTCGATGAACAGCACGCCGTTCAGATGGTCCATCTCGTGCTGCAAACAGGTCGCGAGCAGGCCTTCGATCTCTTCCTCGCGGACCTTGCCGCCCAGATCGAGCCAGCGGGCGCGGATCCGGTCGGGCCGGTCGACCTCGGCATATTGGTCGGGCACCGACAGGCAGCCCTCGGTGTAGGGGACGTCCTGCTCCGAATGTTCGAGGATCTCGGGGTTGATGAAGACCCGCGGGTCCCTGACCGGCTCGCCGCCCTCTTCCTCGGGCTCCTGCAGGTCGATCACCAGGATGCGCCTGGCAACGCCGACCTGGATGGCGGCGAGGCCGATCCCCGGCGCCGCGTACATCGTCTCGAACATGTCCGCGACGAGCGCGCGCACCTCGTCGTCGACCTTTCTCGACGGGCGCAGAGATCTGCCGCAGGCGCGGATCGGGGACTTCGACGATCGGTAACAAGGCCATGGAGGGAATTTAGTGTTCTTCCCCCGGCGCTTCAAGCAATCGGACGGCGCGCGCGCAGAGCCTGGGCGAGCGTGCCCTCGTCGAGATAGTCGAGCTCGCCTCCGACGGGAAGGCCGTGCGCCAACTGGCTGAGACGAATTGGAAATCCTTCCAGACGTTCCGCCACGTAATGCGACGTGGTCTGGCCCTCCAGCGTGGCGTTCATCGCCAGCACCACCTCGTCGATCCCGCCCTTACTGACGCGACTCACCAGCTTGTCGATGCTGAGGTCCTCAGGCCGCACGCCCTCGAGCGCCGACAAATGCCCGCCGAGCACATGATAGCGGCCCGGAAACAGCCGCGACCGATCGAGCGCCCACAGGTCGGCGACTTCCTCGACCACGCACAGCATCTTGTCGTCGCGCCTGGCGTCGCGGCAGATGGAGCACGGGTCGGACGTGTCGACATTGCCGCAAATCGAGCAGGTCGAGAGCCGGTCGGCGACGTTCGTGAGCGCGGCAAGCAAGGGCTGGAGCGCCGTCTCGCGCTTCTTCATCAGGTACAGCACCGCCCGCCGCGCGGATCGCGGCCCAAGACCCGGCAGCCGCGCCAGCGCTTGCGACAGTGCTTCGATCTCCTGGGAGGCCATGATGCGCACTCCTTGACCGCGCTTCCCCTGCCCCGCAAGTGCGGGCGCGATGCACATTGTCTTCATGGGATCGCCGCAATTCGCTGTGCCGAGCCTCGACGCGCTCCTTGAGGCCGGGCACGAGATCGTGGCGGTCTATTCGCCAGCCGCCGCGGCCCGCCGGGCGCGGCAAGGGCGAGCGCAAGACTGCCGTGCATGAGAGGGCGGAGGAACTCGGGATCGAGGTGCGCACGCCCAAGACGCTCCGCAATGAGGAAGAGCAGGCGCGATTTAGCGAGCTGAACGCCGATCTTGCAGTAGTCGCCGCCTACGGCTTAATCCTGCCTAAGCCGATGCTGGACACGCCGCGATTCGGCTGCATCAACGTCCACGCGTCCCTCCTTCCCCGCTGGCGCGGAGCGGCGCCGATCCAACGCGCGATCCTTGCCGGCGACGAGACCAGCGGAATCACGCTGATGCAGATGGACGAAGGGCTCGACACAGGCCCGATGCTGATGCGGCACTCGCTCGACATCCGTGAGAAGAACAGCGGTCAAGTCACGGACGAGATGGCGAAACTTGGCGCAAGGTTGCTTGTCCAATGGCTTAGCAATCCCACGCCGCGCGAGGCGCAGCCGATCGCGGGCGCGACCTACGCGGCCAAGATCGACAAGGCCGAGACGCGGATCGACTGGAGCCGCCCGGCCACCGAGATTGAGCGGCAGGTCCGCGCCTTTGCGCCCTCCCCTGGAGCGTGGTTCGAAGCCAGCGGCGAGCGCATCAAATTGCTCCAGGCCGAAGTCGAGAAAGTCCAGGAAGGCTGGCGAGTTGCTCGATACGCATCTGACGATTGCCTGCGCGACTGGCGCGATCCGCCCGCTGAGGTCCAGCGCGCTGGCAGGGCACCGATGAGCGCCGAGGAACTGCTCCGCGGCTTCCCGATTGCTGCAGGACACCATCCTCGCGTGACCCGCTGGCGCCTGACCATCGAATATGACGGCGCCCCGTTCATGGGCTGGCAGCGGCAGGAGCATGGGCCTTCGGTGCAGCAGGCGCTGGAGGAAGCGATCCACCGCATGACGGGCGAGCTTGCGAGCGTGCATGCGGCGGGGCGGACCGATGCGGGAGTCCACGCGTCGGCAATGGCGGCGCATGTCGAGATCGAAAAAGGGCTGACCGAGCACCGCCTTCGCGATGGCCTCAATGCGCTGGTGCGCCCTGCGCCGATCTCGGTCCTCGCCGTCGAACGCGTCGCCGACGACTGGCACGCCCGCTTCTCGTGCGTCGGGCGGCACTACCGCTACCGCATCCTCAACCGGCGGGCGCCGCCGGCGCTGGACGCCGGGCGGGTTTGGCACGTCGCCGTCCCGCTCGACGTGGAGGCGATGCGGGAAGGCGCGGCGATGCTCGTCGGCCACCACGATTTCACTACCTTCCGCTCGGCCCAGTGCCAGTCGGACAGCCCGGTGAAGACGCTCGACCGGCTCGACGTCACACGCGTGGGCGAGGAGATCCACATCGAGGCGGCGGCGCGCAGCTTCCTCCATCATCAGGTGCGATCCATGGTCGGCTGCCTCGCGCTCGTCGGGCGCGGCCAATGGCAGCCGGAGGACATGCGCAAGGCGCTCGAAGCGCGCGACCGCTCGGCGCTCGGCTTCAACGCCCCGCCGCACGGGCTGTACTTCGTCGAAGCGGTCTATCCCTAGACGAGAATTTCCTTCGCGTGGGGGCGGCTCTCCCACGCCTGCGGGCTGGCGCTGAGGCCGTAAGCGCCGGCGCAGAAAATGGCGATGAGGTCGCCGGGCTCCGCGTGCGGGAGCATCGCTTCGTCGCCCAGCACGTCGAATGGGGTTGCGAGGCAGCCGGTGACGGTCACCTGCTCGTCGCTCGGCGCATCGAAGCGGCTGGCGACGGCGATCGGATAATTGCCGCGGTTGCGCTCCAGCAGACAGCCGGTCGCGCGGAGCAGGTGGTGGCCGCCCCCGTCGGTGGTGAGGAATGTTTCCCCGCAGCTCTCGGTCCGGTCGAGCACACGCGACAGATAGACGCCGGATTCTCCGACCAGCCAGCGGCCGAGTTCGAGCGACAGCCGCGTGGTCGCAAGCAATTCGGGACCGTCGCACAACGTCTCGTGAAGCGCGGAGGCCATTTTGTAGATGTCGAGCGGCTGCTCGCCGGCGAAGCATGGGACATCGAAACCGCCGCCAAGGTTCAGCTCGGGAAGCGGCATTCCAAGCTCGTCAGCGATGTCACCGGCGCAGACGATAATCGCCTTATGTGCCTCGATCAGGGCCGAAGCATCGAGGCATTGCGCCGCGGAGAAGATGTGGAGGCCGCGCCAATCGACGCCAGCTTCGATGAGGCCCCGCACCACGGACGGGACGCGCCGCGCGTCCATGCCGAACGGGCTCGGGCGAGCACCCATCGTCATCCGGCCGTTCTCGATGGCGAAGGGCGGATTGACCCGAACGGCGACTTTGGGACGCACGCCGCGGTGCTCGGCTGCGAGGATCGCGCGCTGCGCCTCGCCTTCGCTCTCAACGCTGATCGTCGCGCCGGCGGCGATTCCGGCTTCGAGTTCGTCGTCGCCTTTACCCGGGCCGGCAAAGGTCATCGGGATTCCGGCGAGCTCGGCGCGCTTGAGGCGCTCGAGCTCACCTCTGGAGACGACCCGGAAACCCTCGACATACCTGCCTATAAAATTGAGCAACGGCTCGTAAGGGTTTGCACTCACCGAATAATATAGAGCCAAGCCGTCAGGCATGGCGGCCCTCAGCTGGGCGATCTGCCCGCCGACGATGTTATTATCGTACGCGAAGACTGGGGTTCCGCCCGCCTCCGCGACGATCTCCTCCGCCGCAACGCCGCCGATCAGCAACTGACCGTCACTATTGGCGGAGAAATATGGCGGGATCGGCCCCGTCGGTTTCATGTCGCCCCCTGTCGAACCCTATTCGGCGGCTATCGCCTCGTATTCCTGCGCCGCCAGATACTTCTCCGCGTCGAGCGCCGCCATGCAGCCGGTGCCGGCGGCCGTCACCGCCTGACGGTAGATCTTGTCCATCACGTCGCCGCTGGCGAACACTCCGGGAACGCTGGTCCGCGTCGTTCCGGGCTCGACAACTATGTAGCCTTCAGCATCGAGCTCGAGCTGCCCCTTGAACAATTCCGTCGCTGGCGAGTGGCCGATCGCAACGAACGCGCCTTCGACCGGAACGCGCGAGATCTCCCCGCTGCGCTTGTTCTTGATATCGAGGCCGACGAGCGCCTCCGGATCGCCGCCGCCGACGAACTCGACCACCTCGGAATCCCAGATGACCTTGATGTTGGGATTGGCAAACAGGCGGTCCTGGAGGATCTTCTCGGCGCGCAACGCATCGCGGCGGTGGATCAGGGTGACGTCATGGCTGTGGTTAGTCATGTACAGCGCTTCCTCGACCGCTGTGTTGCCGCCGCCGATCACGGCGACCCGCTTGCCGCGATAGAAGAAGCCGTCGCAGGTGGCGCAAGCCGACGCGCCCCTGCCCTTCATATGCTCTTCGGACGGAAGGTTGAGCCATTTGGCCTGCGCGCCGGTCGCGATCACCAGGGCATCGGCGAAATATTGCGCCCCGCTATCGCCGGTCAGGCGGAACGGCCGGCGCGAAAAATCAACGCTGCAATATGGTCCCAGATGACCTTGGTGCCGACATGCTCGGCCTGCGCCTGCATCTCCTCGACCAGCCAGGGACCCTGGATGACATCGCGAAAGCCCGGGTAGTTCTCGACATCCGTCGTCGTGGTGAGCTGGCCGCCCGGCTGAATGCCCTGGATCACGATCGGCTGCAGGCCCGCGCGAGCGGCATAGATCGCGGCGGTATATCCCGCGGGTCCCGACCCAATCACCGCGAGACGGGTTGAAATGCTGTTCGTCATGCGCGAGCATTTAGGCGGGGCGACGACGCGCCGCAACGCTTGCACGCTGACGAAGAATTAAACGGCGCGGCGACCGGCGACGAAGTGCCAGATTAGCACGATGATGCCGATAATGAGCAGGATATGGATGAGCCCGCCCGCGACGTGAAACGCCAAAAAGCCGAGAGCCCAGAGAATGAGCAAAATGATGGCGATCGTCAGAAGCATGGGGCTTTCCTTTTCTTGTCGGTTGGCCCCGTAACGGTCGAACCGCGGAGGCGTTCCGCATCGAAAGATTAGACCAGCCGCGATCTGCTTCAGCGCCGCTTCGACGAATCCAGCGAAGAGCGGATGCGGCGCGAACGGCCGGCTCTTCAGCTCGGGGTGGACCTGGACCCCGATGAACCACGGATGGTCGGGCCGCTCGACGATCTCGGGCAGCTGGTCGTCGGGCGACATGCCCGAGAACAGCAGGCCGGTGCCTTCCAGCGCATCGCGATAATGGATGTTGACTTCATAGCGGTGGCGGTGGCGTTCGCTGATTAGGTCCTGGCCGTAAAGCGAGCGGACGACGCTGTTGCCATCAA
Organism: uncultured Alphaproteobacteria bacterium; assembly: GCA_963785965.1. GTDB lineage: Bacteria > Pseudomonadota > Alphaproteobacteria > Sphingomonadales > Sphingomonadaceae > Sphingomicrobium. The sequence goes on along the minus strand of CAWAXE010000011.1, from coordinate 322,566 downwards.
GCTTGGCGGGATAGGCGCCGAGCCGCATCGTTCCGCCCATGTCGCCGTCGGCGGCCCGCTTCTGCAGGCCTTCCTCGCTCATCCACTCGGTAATCATTCCCACGACGGGCTCCGCCGTTTCGCCGAACTCGGTCGTCGATGCGTCGCTGATCCCGGCAAGGTTACGGGCGCCCTCGATGCACGCCATCTGCATTCCAAGGCAGATGCCGAAGAACGGGATCTCTCGTTCGCGGGCGAATTTGACGCTGGCGATCTTGCCTTCGCTGCCCCGCTCACCGAAACCGCCGGGGACAAGGATTTCGTGCAGCGGCTCCAGTTCGGCGACGACATCCGAATCCGGGTGCTCGAACAACTCGGCGTCGATCCACTGAATGTTGACCTTCGCGCGATTGGCGATTCCGCCGTGGACCAGGGCCTCGCGCAGGCTCTTGTAGGCGTCGGGAAGCCCGACATATTTGCCGACAACGCCGATTGTCACTTCGCTGTCGTAGTGATCGATGCGGTCCATGATGTCCCGCCAGACAGCAAGCTCGGGCTGCGGTACGTCGGCGATCCGAAAGGCCCGCAACACTTCATCGTCCAGTCCCGCCTCGTGATACTGAAGCGGCACGTCATAGATGTTGCGCGCGTCTAGCGCCGGAATAACCGCCGAAGTTTGCACGTTGCAAAACAGCGCGATCTTTTCCCGCTCCGCGTCGGGCAAGGGACGATCGCAGCGGCACAGCAGCACTTCAGGCTGAACGCCGAGACTAGAAAGCTCGCGGACCGACTGCTGCGTCGGCTTGGTCTTGAGCTCGCCCGCCGCCGCGATCCACGGCACGAGCGTCGTATGGACGCTGACCGTGTTATCGCGGCCGAGGTCGTTCCTCAACTGGCGGATGGCCTCGATAAACGGCAGGCTTTCGATGTCGCCAACGGTGCCGCCGATCTCACAAATCACGAAGTCGACATCGCTGGTTGCGGCCAGCGCGAATTCCTTGATCGCGTTGGTGACGTGGGGGATGACCTGGACCGTGGCGCCGAGATAATCGCCGCGCCGCTCCTTGGCGATGATGTCCCGGTAGATACGCCCGGTCGTTACATTGTCGGTTTGGCGTGCGCTGACCCCCGTGAATTGCTCATAGTGACCAAGATCGAGGTCGGTCTCCGCGCCGTCGTCGGTCACATAGACCTCGCCGTGCTGGTAAGGCGACATCGTCCCCGGATCGACGTTCAGATAGGGGTCGAACTTGCGGATTCGGACCTTGAATCCGCGCGCCTGGAGGAGCGCCCCGAGCGACGCCGATAGAAGACCTTTGCCGAGCGATGAGACCACGCCGCCGGTAACGAAAATGAACCGCGCCATGGGAGTCGAGGCTTAGGGGGACAAACGGCGCAGGCGCAAGCCAGCGGGCGAAAAAAGTTTGAACTGAGGCGTTTGCGTTACTGGGCCAGCGGAACCGCGGGCGCGTTCTCGTTCGGCTGCGGCGCACTCTTCTGCGGGGGAGCGGGCTGAACGGGCGCCGGCTGCGACTGCTGCTGTGCCGGCGCCAGCTTACCCGCGAGCGATGTATCGATCTTTGCCGTTTGGCGCGATGCGCCGGCATAGGCCGCCATGACGACCGAGAGCACGATGAAGGTCCCGCCGAGAACCGACGTCGCGCGAGTTAGGAAATCCGCCGCGCCGCGCGCCGTCATGAATCCCGAAGAGCTTCCGCCCACGCCCAGGCCCCCGCCTTCCGAGCGCTGCATCAGGATGACGCTAATGAGCGAAATGGCGATAACCGATTGGACGATCAGCAGGAAAGCGAACATGACACTCTTTCTTGGATGAGAGGCGGCGACTTAGCGACGGCGTTCGCACGCTTCAAGGCGTGCTTGCAGCCGCAGCAATGATCGGGATGAAGTCGGTCGCTTTCAGGCTTGCGCCTCCCACCAACGCTCCGTCTACGTCCACGATAGCGAAGATCTCAGCCGCGTTCGACGGCTTTACCGAGCCGCCGTACAAAATGCGCACCTGTGCCCCGGCCGAGCCGAACCGATCGCCGAGGCGCTCACGGATCGCGGCGTGCATTTCCGCGATTTCCCGGCTTGTCGGCACCTTGCCAGTACCGATCGCCCAGATCGGCTCGTAGGCGATGGCGATCTCGCTTTCCCCGTCAATGCTGTCGGGCAGCGAGGCGCCGAGCTGGTCGACCACCGTCTTCACCGCTCCACCATGTTCGCGCACCTTAAGACTTTCGCCGACGCAGAGGATCACGTTAAGGCCGCACGAGAGCGCCGCCGCGGACTTCGACTTCACCTGGTCATCGGTCTCGCGGTGCGCGTCTCGCCGCTCGGAATGGCCGACGATGGTGAGCGAAGCTCCAGCATCGAGCAACATTTCCGCCGAGACGCAGCCGGTGTGCGCGCCTTTCGGGGCATGGTGGACGTCTTGCGCGCCGATCGCGAGATCCGGGACAGCCCGGGCAGCACGTTCGATCAGGATTGTCGGCACGCACAGCGCCACGTCGACCTGCGGATATTCGCTCGCGGCGCCTGCGATTCTCCGCACCTCCTGAAGGTCCGCGGAGAGACCGTGCATCTTCCAATTGCCCGCGACCAGCTTCTGCAACGCCATCCCCGCTCCCCTAATGTCCGCCCGTAGCCGCCGCGCCTTGAAGCCCGCAAGTCTCGCCCCTAAAGCTGCGCGCCACTTTCAACTTGGAATTCTGATGATCTCCACCTTTCGCCAATTATCGAAGAGCAAGACCGGCACCTTCGTCATTGCGGGCCTCTTCGTCTTGACCCTGATCGGCTTTGCGTCGGTCGGAGTAAGTAACTTCGGGAACGGCAACGTTGGGCTCGGAGGAATGTCGCGCGGCACCCTGGCGAAAGTGGGCGACCAGGAAGTGGACGATCAGGAGGTGCGCGAGGCTATGCAGCGCCGGCTGCAGGACGTCCGGCAGAAAAATCCAAACGCAGATTATGCCACGATCGCCGGCGATTTCGACGTGATCCTCGGCGCTCTCATAGACCAGCGCTCGCTGATCGCGTTCGCCAATAAGTTCGGATTCCACTTGTCGAAGCCGCTGGTCGATGCGGAAATCGCGCAGATCCCGCAGACCAAGGGTCTCAACGGCAAGTTCGACGATCGCGCCTACCAGGCGTTCCTTGGGCAACAGCGGCTAACGGACGCGGAGGTGCGGCAGATCATGGCTGGGGAGCTCCTGCAACGGCTCGTGCTGACCCCCGTCGCCAGCAGTGCGCGTCTGTCGATTGGAATGGCGACGCCCTACGCGTCGATGATGCTCGAATCGCGCCAGGGCGAAGGAGTCGCCATCCCGCTGGAACCGTTCAAGGCGGGCCTCAGTCCGACCGATGCGCAGGTCCAGCAATTCTACGCCGCCAACCGCAACCGCTACATCGTGCCCGAGCAAAGAGCGCTGCGCTTCGCCACCGTCGGTCCGGACCAGGTCGCGAACGTCACCGCGTCGGATCAGGAAATCGCGGCTTATTACAACGCGAACCAGGCGACCTACGGCACCAGGGAAACGCGCAACCTCAGCCAGGCGGTCGTGCCCGACCAGGCAACGGCGAGCGCCATCGCCGCTAAAGCCAAGGCCGGAGCGACGCTCGCGGCCGCGGCTGCGCCCGCCGGCGCCAATGCCGCGGTGACCTCGCTCAGCGGCCAGAACTCGTCAGGCTTATGCCGGGGTAGCCGGAGACAAGGCCGCCGGCGCCGTCTTCTCCCCGCCTTCGGGTGCAGTCGTGGGACCGATTCAATCGGATTTCGGCTGGGTGGTCGTGAAGGTCGACTCGGTGAAGACCGAGGGCGGAAAATCGCTTGCCCAGGCGCGCTCGGAAATCGCCGCCAAGCTCAGCGCGGACAAGCGCAAGGCGACGATCGAGGACATGGCCGCCAAGTTGCAGGACGCGGTCGACGGCGGTCACAACTTCACCGAGGCCGCTGCGATGGTGAAGGTGCCGGTGACGACCACGCCGCTGATCAACGGCCAGCGGCACCGCCCCGGCGGACCCGAACTTATCACCTGTCGCCGGATTACGCGCCCGTGGTGAAGGCCGGCTTCGACCTCGCGCCGAGCGACCAGCCGGAAATCGTCGCGCTGGCGAGCAAGCAGGGTTATGTGATGGTCTCGCCCGGCGCAGGTCGTCCCCGCCGCTCCAGCGCCGCTCGCCAAGATCCACGACCGGGTCGTGAGCGACTGGACCAACGATCAGGCGCGTCAGCGCGCTGGCGCCGTCGCAGTCCGCATTGCCGCCAAGGCATCGGGCGGCATGTCACTCGCTGACGCGGTGAAGACTGCGGGAATTGCCTTGCCGCCGGTGCAGCCCCTGGCCGCCCGCAGGATCCAAATCGCGGGGCAGAACGGCCAGGTGCCGGCGCCGCTGCGGCTGCTTTTTAGCCTTGGACAGGGCAAAAGCCGGATGGTCGCCGACCCGGGCGGCCGCGGCTTTTATATTGTCAAAACCAACACGATCGTTCCCGGCAATGCCCTGCTCGCGCCGGGGCTGATCAGCCGCATGGCGCAGGAGCTCTCTCAGACCGTGTCGGAGGAATATGCGCAGCAATTCCAAGCAGCGGTGCGTGCCGAAATGAAGGCTAAGCGCAACGAGAGCGCGATTGCGGCGGAGAAGGCGCAGCTCGTCTCGCGCGGCGGCTGATCCGCCCCTGACCGGAGTCTCTTGACCGGAGCGGCTTTGTTGCCTACACGTTCCCCGTTCGTTCTTTTCGGGGGAGTGACTGCCGATGCTCACCGCCAAACAGCGTGAATTGCTGTTGTTTATCGACAACCGCCTTAAGGAGAGGGGCATTTCACCCAGCTTCGACGAGATGCGCGAGGCGCTCGAGCTGAAGTCCAAGTCGGGCGTTCACCGGCTGATTTCGGCGCTCGATGAACGTGGCTTCATCCGCCGATTGCCGAACCGCGCGCGCGCGCTCGAAGTGCTGAAACTGCCCGAGGTGCGGCCGTCCGCCACAGTTACTCCGATCCGCCCGGTCGCGCCTGCCCCGGCCAACGACACGATTGAGATCCCGCTGCACGGTAGGATCGCTGCCGGCACGCCGATTGAGGCGCTACAGGGCACCGAATGCTTCCCGGTGCCGGCCGCTTTGCTCGGCCCGGGCGAACATTATGCGCTCGAGGTTTCCGGCGATTCGATGGTCGATGAAGGCATTCTCGACGGCGATTTCGCGTTGATCCGCAAGGTCGACACCGCGTACGACGGAGAGATCGTCGTCGCGCTGATCGATAATGAGGAAGCGACGCTCAAGACCTTCCGCCGCGAGGGCACCATGATCCGCCTCGACCCGGCGAACCGGCAATATGAGGCCCAGCGCTATGACCCGCGCCGAGTGCAGATCCAGGGACGCCTCGCCGGGCTGATCCGGCGCTATTGAGCATGGCCGGCGCACGCATCGACTATGTCGAGCTTCCGAGCGCGACCGCGCACGAGCTGACCCGCGCTTTCTATGCGAAGGCGTTTGGTTGGACTTTCACAGAGTACGGCCCCGATTATTCGGCCACCACGACGGGCGATGTTGACGTCGGGCTCAACGGACAACTCGCCGAAGCGCTTGCCGCGCCATTGCCGGTGATTCATGTCGAGGATCTCGAAGCAACGTTGGATGCCGTAGCGAAGGCCGGCGGGACGGTCGCCAGGCCGATCTTCAGCTTCCCCGGAGGACGGCGTTTCCATTTCATCGACCCTTCGGGAAGTGAGCTTGCCGTGTGGAGCGATCGCTAGCGGGCATTTCCGCCCACGGGTGCTCGCCCACCCGATCCGCGACACTGTCGACCCAAGGGCCATTACCGAGATAAATCGCGAGGCCGCCGGTGCTCGCCAGCGCTATGCGGTCGAGCTTCAGCCAGCGGGGGCTGCATCCGCGCGGCAACCGGCGGCTCGACACGGCGATGTCGGCATCGGCGCAAGCGCGCGTCAGGGTGTCCCAATCGATCTGCGTCGCTGATCGCGTGGCGAGTAGCCCCCATTGGGCCGCACCCTTGGGGATAAGCGCGACGCAAGCGTCCTTTGAGCAGGCGCTGTACGGGCGTTCGCCGAGATCGCCGGGATCGCCGTCGTACCCGGACGCCTCGGCGAAAAGCGCTCGCACGTAATCGCCGGCACGCTCGCGCAGGATCAGCGGGGTTCCATCGCGAACCAAGGCCAAATGCATTCCGTCACCAGTGACCAGCAGGTCCGGCGAAGGGGATAGTGCCGCGCCGATCGCGCCGGCGATAAACGGGGCCACTCCAACCAGCCGGACCCGCGTGCTCCACAGGCACAACCAGACACCGCCGACACTCATCAGGCCGAACGCCCAGCCGGGCATCGACGGGAGCAGCGCCACCGCGCCAGGTGCCGCCGCCGCCGCATGCGCGAGCTTGAGAAGCCCGTCGACCGAAGCGCCGCACAGCCACCACAATGGCTTTCCCCACCCGACGATGTCGAACAGCAATGCGCCCGCTTCGAGCGGCATGATTACGAAAGTGGTGAGCGGAATCGCGATGATGTTCGCGCCCACTCCGTACAGGCCCGCACGATGGAAATGGAAAAGCGCGAGCGGGATCAACGCCAGCTCGACCGCGAGCCCGGTCAGGACGATTCCGAGCAACGCCCGGCCGAGCCTCGCCAGCACGCCTTCGTCGCGGCGCATGAAGAGCCTTCGCGCCCAGCCGGTCGAATGGAGCGCAACGATCGCAGTCACCGACATGAAGCTCATCTGGAAGCTGGGTCCGGCGAGCGCTTCGGGGCGGAAGATCAAGACGACCAGCGCTCCGGCGGCGATCAGGCGGATGCTGATGGCGTCTCGTCCGAGCGCGATTCCCGCCAGGATCAACAGCGCAGCGACGCAGCTCCGCACCGTCGGCACCTGGGCGCCGGTGAGCAATGTGTAACCGATGCCCGCCGCGGCGGCGACGGCGGCCGAAACCAGAACAAGGTTCAAACGCAGCGCGAGGCGTTCGCTCAAGGCGAGCAGCTTGAGGCTGAGCAGCATTGCGAAGGCGACCACAGCCGCAATGTGCAGACCGCTGACCGACAGCAGGTGCGTGAGGCCGCTTCGCCGCATCGCGTCGGCATCGTCCTGGTCGACCGCATTCTGGTCGCCGGTGACCAGAGCGATTGCGATTCCGGCCGAGCTCCCGGGCAGCCGCTCGCTGATGTGCTGGCGAAGGCCGTTGCGCGCCCGCTCGAGCCCGTGCGGCTGCGCCGGCTTCACGACCGTGAGCGTCCCCAGCGACTTGCCCACGCCGCCGATGCCCTGGAACCAGGCATCGCGCGCGAAATCGTAAGTGCCGGGCAGCGCCATCGGCGGCGGCGGAGCGATCCGAGCCTTCACCCGGATCTCCGCCCCGGGCGCTATTCCGGGTGGCATGTTCTCTTGATCCAGGGAGATTCGGATCCGCGGGGGCAGAACGGCGCCGACAGGCGCGACCGTCAGCCGAACTGTGCCCCTGGCGACCAGATAATCCACAAATTCAACACGGCCGGCGATGTCCGCGACTTGCGGACGGCTGAGGCGCGGCTGCGCCACCCATGACGAGCGCGCCCATACCAATGCGCAGCCGAGCGCCGCCGCAAGCGCGAACCACCCGAGCGCCCGTCCGGCGCGGCCGCTGCCGAGCACAAAGCCGATCAAGCCGAGTGCGGCCGACATGCACAGGAAAGCCGCCCACTGGCGTTGCGCGCCGAGCGCGAACCAGGCCGCAACGCCGCTTCCGAACCCAACCACGACCCACGGCGGAAGCTGCGCGCGCTCGGCCTCGAGGAGCCTTTCCAACCCCTCGTGAAACGCGGAAAACCGCGTCTTCCAATAGCTCCGAGCACGCTGTGGAAGAGGCGCTTCCCCTATGTTAGGGGCGCTCGTCCATTGCATTGCAGCAACGAAAAGAAAGGAAAGCGCGCCTCAGCGCAAGCGACAAAATATGCCCAGCGCAAGCAGTTCGCCAGTTGTCACCCGCTTTGCCCCGTCGCCGACGGGCTATTCTGCACATTGGCGGGGCGCGCACGGCGCTGTTCAACTGGCTGTTCGCACGCCACCACGGCGGCAAGTTCCTCTTGCGGATCGAAGACACCGACAAGGTGCGCTCGACCAAGGACGCGATCGACGCGATCCTCGATGGAATGAACTGGCTCGGCCTCGATTGGGACGGGCATGAATATTACCAGTCGCAATTCTGGGCGCGGCACGCCGACATCGCCCGCCGGCTGGTCGAGCGCGGCGCGGCGTATCGCTGCTGGATGACGCAGGAGGAGCTCGCGGCGCAGCGTGAGAAAGCCGCGGCCGAGCGGCGGCCGTTTCGGATCACCAGCCCGTGGCGCGACTGCGCACCCGACGCGCCGACGCCGGACGACCCCTTCGTCATCCGCCTGAAAGCCCCGCGAGAGGGCGAGACCGTCATCGACGACCAGGTGCAGGGCCGGGTCACGGTCCAGAATGCCGAAATCGACGACTTCATCCTGCTGCGATCGGATGGAACGCCGACCTACATGCTTGCGGTGGTGGTCGACGATCACGACATGGGGGTCACTCACGTGATCCGCGGCGACGACCATCTCAACAATGCCTTCCGCCAGCTGGCGATCATCCGCGCCATGGAATGGCCCGAACCGGTTTACGCCCATGTGCCGCTGATCCACGGTCCCGACGGCGCGAAGCTCAGCAAGCGCCATGGCGCGCTGGGCGTCGACGCCTATCGCGACGAGCTTGGAATGCTGCCCGAGGCCGTGTTCAACTACCTCCTGCGGCTCGGCTGGGGCCATGGCGACGACGAGATCATTTCAGCCGCGAGCAAGCGATCGAATGGTTCGACCTCGATCACGTCGGGAAATCGCCGTCTCGCTTCGATTTCAAGAAGCTGGAGAATTTGAACGGCCATTACATCCGCGAGACGGACGACGCGGCGGCTCGCCGACCTGGTTGCGGCGAAGTTCGGCACTTCGGACGCGGAGAAAGCGCTTCTCGCCCGCGCAATGCCGGAGCTCAAGGCCCGCGCGCATACGCTGAACGAGCTCGCCGACGGCGCCCGCTTCCTGTTCGCCAAGCGCCCGCTCGAGATCGACGAAGCGGCTGCGGCGCTTCTCACGTCCGAAGCTCGGCCGCTTCTCGTCGCCGCGCATGAGCAAATTGAGCGCTCTTGCGGAGTGGGACGCGGCCATCGTTAGAGGCCGCCATCCGCGAGGTCGCGGAGGGCAACGGAGTGAAGCTCGGGAAACTCGCCCAGCCGCTCCGCGCCGCCCTCACGGGGCGCACGACGTCTCCCGGGATATTTGATGTGCTTGCGTTGTTGGGACGGGACGAAAGCCTCGCCCGCATCGCCGACCAGATGGTGGAGCCGAACCGATGACCGACAAGACCGCAACGATCAGCGCACCGGCGGGTAAATTCGATTTTCCGGTGATAGACGGCTCCGTCGGTCCCGAAGTGATCGATATCCGCAAGCTCTACGCCGAAACCGGGATGTTCACTTACGATCCGGGGTTCACTTCGACCGCGAGCTGCGAAAGCGCGATCACCTACATCGATGGCGAGAAGGGCATCCTCCTCCATCGCGGCTACCCGATCGACCAGCTGGCCGAGAACTCGACCTTCATGGAGGTCGCCTACCTGCTGCTCCATGGCGAGCTGCCGAAAAAGGACGAGCTCGACCAGTTCTCCTACACCATCAGCCGCCACACGATGCTGCACGAGCAGCTGATGACGTTCTACCGCGGCTTCCGCCGCGACGCGCACCCGATGTCGATCATGTGCGGCGTGGTCGGCGCGCTGTCCTCCTTTTATCACGACAGCACCGACATCTCCGATCCGCGGCAGCGAATGATCGCTTCGCACCGGCTGATCGCCAAGATGCCGACGATCGCTGCAATGGCCTTCAAATATTCGATCGGCCAGCCGTTCCTCTATCCGCAGAACGACCTCACCTACACCGGCAATTTCCTGCGGATGACCTTCGGCGTCCCGGCCGAACCTTATGAAGTCAACCCGGTGATCGAGCGGGCGATGCGCCGCATCTTCATCCTCCACGCCGACCATGAGCAGAATGCTTCGACCTCGACCGTGCGCCTGGCCGGTTCGTCGGGCGCGAACCCGTTCGCCTGCATTGCGGCGGGGATCGCCTGCCTCTGGGGTCCGGCGCACGGCGGCGCCAATGAGGCCGCGCTCAACATGCTGCGCGAGATCGGCACGACCGCCAACATCCCGAAGTACATTGCTCGCGCGAAAGACAAGAACGACCCGTTCCGGCTGATGGGCTTCGGCCACCGCGTCTATAAGAATTTCGACCCGCGGGCGAAAGTGATGAAGGCAACGGCGGACGAGGTGTTGAAGGAGCTCAACATCTCCGATCCGGTGCTGGATGTCGCCAAGGAGCTCGAACGGATCGCGCTCCACGACGACTATTTCATCGAGAAAAAGCTTTATCCGAATGTCGATTTCTACTCAGGCGTCATCCTCAACGCGATCGGTTTCCCGACCGAGATGTTCACGGCGCTATTCGCCTTGGCGCGCACCGTCGGCTGGGTCGCGCAGTGGAACGAGATGATCTCGGATCCCGAGCAGAAGATCGGCCGTCCGCGCCAACTCTATGTCGGCGCTCCGCAACGCGATTACGTGCCGGTCGAGAAGCGTTAGGGGCTCGGCAACGTCAGAGTGAAGCGCGCGCCGGCGCCGGGCGCGCTGTCCAGCGTCACGTCGCCGCCCATCGAACGAGCAAGCCGCCGCGAGATCGCAAGGCCAAGGCCCGTGCCCGCTACGTCCGAGTCCGCGCGCTCGAAGCGTTCGAAGATCCGCTGCTGGTCGGCCGGTGCAATGCCGGGCCCTTCGTCGGAAACCGTGACCGAAGCCGTTCCCGGCGTGCGGGCGAACGCGAGCCGCACGGTACCGCCGCTCGGCGAATGGCGAACGGCATTGCCAATGAGATTGACGAGGATCTGGATCACCGCGCGTTCCTGGCCGCTGGCGGGAAGCGTTCCGACCGTTTCCGGCTCGATCGCAATCTCGCGCTCCTCGGCGGTGGATTCGAGCATCACCACCGCTTCGGCCGCAAGTGCGGCAAGATCGACGGCGCGTTGGCCGTGCGCCGGGTCCTCGCTCATCGAGCGCACGACCGAGAGGAGATGGCGTGCCGCTGCGGCGATGTCGTTGCCATAGCTTGCATAATCACTGCGCAACGGCCCGTCAGCGCGTTCTACGATCCGCTCCGCGCTTTCGATGATGCGGTCGAGGGGCGAACGCAGCACTTCGTCCAAGGCATGATCGAATGCGGCGATGCTCGACGGCTCAGCCGGCGCCGACAGCTGCGCTTTCGAGCTCCGCGGTGCCGCGGAAGCCGGCGAAGCTCCCATCGGTATCGGTGACGACTTCGCCATTCAGCACCAGCACCCGGCTGTCGTCGGTGCGACTGAGCGCTTTTTGGCCGGTGAAATCGCGGCGTGCGGCGAGCGCGCTGATCAAGGGCATTTCACCCGACTCATTCTCTTCGAGGCGCAGAGCGCGGGTCAGCGGCTGGCCCGCGACTTCCGCCAGGTCCACACCAAGGTGCTCAGCAAGCTCGGGTGAAAGCGAGATCACGCGAAGCTCTTCATCCGCCGCCCATTCGCTGTGCGGAGCCGGGGAATCCGACTCAGTGGTTCCGCCAAGCAAAGCCGCCAGCCGGGGTCCGGCGGGAGCGCGTTCGGTCCAACCTTCGAGCGACAAGAGCACCTCATCACCCTCCGGCGTAGCGCGCACCCACAGATCGATATCGTGGTCGATCGACGCTGCGACAGCGGGCCGCGAGACCGGAATGCGCAGGTTGCGCGCGAGCCGTGCGACCGCTGCCACCTGCGGCAGCGCCAGCTCCTGCCCCAAACCGGAGCCGGCCTGTCGCTGCAGCGCCTCGAGCTCAGGGTCGGCGGCGACCAGCCGCCCAGCCTTGTCCAGGCGGCCGCTCACGGGCCGGGGCTCAGATGGTGCGCTGGCCATCCGTATTCCCCATTGCTGCGACGGCTTGCTTGTAGGCCGAGTTGGCGGTCAGCCAACTCAGAGCCTCGGCGACGTCGGCGTCGCTCATACTGTCGAAACGGGCGATCGCCTGCCCCGGATCGCCGATTCCGAGAAGGTCGCCGATTCCCGCGAGCAGGCCAGCCGCGGTCTCGCGCCGCACCTTCCCCATGCGCAGCAGCGCCATCACGCGATTGCTGTCGCCCGAGAGCAGCTCGTCCAGGGCAACGTCCCCGCTAATTGCCGAACGGCGGGCAAGCGCATGGGCGATGAAGTTCATCTCGCCCTCGATTCCCGCGGCGCCGATCCGCTCGTCATCGAGGTCGCCTTCCTCGTCGAGCAGCCGGACAAGCGTGGCGGTCAGGTTTTCAAGGCTGCTTCCCGGATCGTGGCTCGCGGCGAGCTGCGCACTGGCGTTCGAAAGCAGATGGTCCGCTTCGGCATTGCCGACGCGCTCCACCAGTTCACGGCGAAACGCGGCAGCGATCGACTGGACGAGGATCCGCGCCTCGTCGCGAGGAAGATCGTCGAAATGCAGCAGACATTGACCAAAGCGATCGCGGCGACGGCCACGCGCGATGATCAGCGCCATCGCAGCCGCGGCAACCGCGCCGTCGGTGTGGCTGACGAGACCCTGGACGACGCGCGCATCGCGTCGGCCGATGCGAGCCTTCGCTCCGGTGGCGATGCGTTCCTCGTCGGCACGGCGGAGAAGCCGCTGCACCAGACCAAGGCGGTCGAGCAGCCCGGCCGAAAGCAATTGGGTGACGATCGCGAGGTTCCGCTCATCGTTCGCGGCCATGGCGACGTTCGGCAACAGGGCGCGAACCTCATCGGCGATGTCGCCGACCAGGCAATGCAGCATCGCCGTCATCAGCGCGCGTTCCTGCTCCGTCAAACGCTCGGCGGGGTCGAGGAAAAAATCGATACGGACAGTGGACAGCCGTCCACGGCCCTCGCGGCGCGCGGGCGCGTTCTGGTCGGCTGCGAGTGCAGCAATCGGCCATTCTTCCGGCATCATTGCGCCTGCGATTATCCGATTTGCGTTAACTTCCCGTCAACTGCGATGAATGGCGCACATGCTGGACGATGAAAAAGCTTGCCGCGGCATAGACCAGAAGAGCGACGAGATAGCTCGTCCACGCGCCGCCGAGCGCGAACGGCACCGAGGCAACAATCGCGCTGCGGCGGGAGAATAGCCAGAGGTCGCCGTCCGACCCGAATGCCGCTTTCTCGATTCGTGCCGCTTCGGCAAATGCAATGGCCGCGCATGCGCTCACCAGCGCGCCCCAGCCGGTCCCGTGGCGCGCCTCCCACCAACCGAGCGCCAGCACGGCAACGCCCGCGGCCGGCCAGAGCGCCAACCGGCTCATCGACCGCGTTGCGAGCGGCCTGAGCCGCAGCGTCGCGAGGCGGCCCGCCACGATGTCGAGCGGAGTCGAGAGAAGCAACAGCCCCAGTCCGGCCCCGAGCCAGCCACGAGTGAAGCAGAAAGCGCCGCCGAGCGTCAGGGCAACCGCGCCCCACATCAGCCAGATTGGCCTGACCGCAGTTTCCATCAGCCGCTCGGTCGCGAATTCCTCGAGGGGCGGGAGCAAATAGCGGCTGACCCAGTCCGTCCGCGCGCCGCGCGACGCGACAAGGAGCTTGCGCTGAAAACCGTCCAGGTCGTCCGCCCTCTCGACCAGCAGCGGCTCGCTCTCTTCGGAAACCGGCAGCCGCAACGCGCCTTCCTGGATCGAGCGGCGGAGCAGCGTCGATTGCAGGTCCCAATCGCCGAGCATCGCCGCGGTCGAGCCGAGCAAATGCGCGTCGACGAGCGCAACTCCCGCCCAGCGCGATCCGGCATCGATCCGTTCGAAGGCGCCATGCTCTTCGTCGTCGGGAACCGTCGCGACCGCCGGCTCCGGCTCCTCGGCAAGGCTCATAACCAAATCGGCAGGCGGTGCGATGCCGTCGCCGATGACGCAGGATCATCGCGCCGGCTTCGAAACGACTCACGGCCTCTTCGACCGCGCTGACTGGAAACACGCCGACGCCATCGAGACGCAGCCGCTCGAACGCATCCTGCAGCGCTTGCGGGACCCGCTCCACGACGACGACGATCGGCGCGGCGCCCGCGGCCGAGGCGCAGCGCACCTGATATTCGATCAGGGTCCGGCCAGAGAGCGGCAACAGCGCGCGCAGGCCGCCTTCATCATCCTCCTGATAAGCTCCGATCAGAGCGCCGACCGCCAATTCGCCTCCCCTCGCCCCCGTCATTCATGCGACCCTCTCTAATCGCTTTCACGCTTCGTCAAAGATGGTAAACTGGCGGTTACCATGAACCCCTTTGCAAGACGCGCCGAACCTCTGCCCCCGGCCATGGAAGCGGCGGAACCCCTCGAGCTCACCGAGGAGCTGACGCCGGTCGTCCCCGCGTTCGACCGTGAACAATGGGCGGACAGCCAGGCCGAAGAGCGCGGCGCCGGCGGCAGGCACGTGCTCGGGACCGCGCTCGCGGTTCTCGCCGCGCTGTGGCTCGCCTTCAGCGCCTGGTCCGCTGGACGGTCGCTCGGCGGTCAGCCTCTGTCCTCTCCCGCGTTCGCGCAGTGGGTCGCGGTCGCCGCCGGCCCGCTCGCGCTGCTCGGGCTCATTTGGCTCATGTTCGGCCGCACCCGGCGCAAGGAAGCCGAGCGGTTCACGCGCTCGGTTGTCGCGATGCGCACGGAGACGCGCTCGCTGGAAGCCCTGCTTGAAGTCCTGTCGCAGCGGATACACGACAGCCGCTCCGAACTGACGATGATCTCGCAACATCTGATGCAGCTCGGCGATCAGGCCACGGGCAAGCTCGGCGGGATCACGCGCGAGTTCGATTCCAGCAGCGAGCGGTTGAAACTCCACGGCGAATCGCTCGACCGCGCTGCGAAGTCCGCGCGCAACGACATCGCCATTCTGCTCGAGGACCTGCCGCGCGCGGAACAGACTGCGCGGGCGGTTGCAGAACAGCTGCGGGCGATCGGCGGCGAGTCAGCGGCGAACGCGTCCCGCTTCGGCGAACAGATCGATACCCTCGCCGAGCGCACCCGCGAAACCGATCAGACCATCGCCGACGCCGCGGGGCGCCTCTCGACCAAGCTGGCGGAAATCGAAACCGCCGGCACCGCGGCCGCGGAACGCGTCGGCGTAGCCGAAGCGGCGTTCTCGGGAGCGCTCGACCTGCTGCTCAACCGCACGTCGCTTACGCTGGAACAGATCCGCTCGGGAATCGACACGCAGGCGGCCGCCGTCGCCGCGCTGGTCGAGCAGGCATCTGCCGGAATCGGCACGGCCGGCGCGGAAGCCTCGGAATCATTGGCCTCGAACATCGACCATGCGAACAGCTCGCTCGAAGGCTTGTCGAGCCGCGTCGCCGAGCAGGACCGCGCCTCGCAGCGCATGCTGGCCGAAATCGATCGCGGTCTGGCGCTCATCGACCAACGCTTCACCGAACTGGCTGAACAAGGCGACGAACGCGCCAACCATTTCCTCCAATCGCTCACCCGCGCCCGGGCGGAGCTGGACACGCTGGCTTCGCAGACCGGCAGCCAGGACAGCGCGATTGGAACGCTCGCCGAGCGCACGACCACGCTGCGCGAGAGCATCGAGCGGCTCGCATCCGAGATCCGCGAGGGTGTCGGAACCGCGATCGGCGAAGCGCTGGGCGGGGCCGATCAACTGGTCACGACTGCGAGCGCAATCCGCCCCGAGATCGGTTGGATCCGGGAGGCGGCGATCGAAGCAAGCGACCGAATCGCCGCGACGGGCGGACAGATCACGGAGCAGCAGGACCAGTTTACGGCTCTGCTCGCGTCGGTCGACGACGGCGTCGGCGATGCACAGTCGAAGCTTTCCGAGCTTGCCTCGACGCTCGTCCAGGTCGAACGCGAGGCGCAGACCCTCAGCGCCGAAACCGGCCCGGCGCTCGTCGCCGCGCTGCTGCAGGTCAAGGAAGCCGCTGCCCACGCCGCCGAGCGGGCGCGGGAGGCGATCGAATTCGGTAATTCCGGAAAGCGCTGGAAGGCTATCCGCCGAAACGCGTGACGCGCTCGAGCGGGTGATCCGCGAAAGCATCGAGGATCGCCTGCGCGATGTCGAGAATGTCGCCGCGCGCGCCGTCGAATCCGCGCGGGCCGCATCCGATCGCCTGACGCAACAAATGCTGACGCTTGGCCAGAGCGCCGCAGCGCTCGAACAGCATGTCGAAGAGACAGCGAAAGACCAGCGCGAAAAAGACAGCGAAGCCTTCGCCCGGCGGGTGTCGCTGCTCATCGACTCGATGCACTCGGCGGCCATCGACGTCGGCAAGATCCTCTCGGACGAGATCGACGACAAAGCCTGGGATTCGTACATCAAGGGCAACCGCGGAGTGTTCACCCGCCGCGCGGTGCGGCTGCTGAGCGGAGGCGAGACGCGCGCGATCAAGGCACATTACGACGCGGACCTCGAGTTCCAGCGATCGGTCAACCGCTACATCGCCGACTTCGAAGCGATGCTTCGTCGAGTGGTCGCGGAGCGGGACGGCGGAATGATCGCGGTGACGCTCATGTCGTCGGACATGGGCAAACTCTACGCCGCCCTCGCGCAGGTCGACCGGCGGCGCTGACCGTCAGTGATAAAAATCCAGGTCGTCCGGCGTGATCCAGCCGTAAGTCCAATTGGCATAATAAATCGCGAACAGGACCGCCGCCAGAATCGCGGCTTTCAGGAAGTGCCGCTTCACGTTGAACCGGTGCGGCGCGCTTTCGGCGTGACCCGGTAGGCGCCGCGTCCCAACCTCTTCGTCGGTCTTCACCCCGAACGGCAAAAGCACGAAGGCGCTAAAGGCGAAAAACAGAAAATAGATCGCAATAATCGACGTGAACGCCATCGGTCAGGCTATTGCGCGAGCTGGAGCAGCATCACTTCGACGAGCGGCTTCTTGCCGGTCCACAGAGTGGCGCAGCGACGGACCGCGAGTCGCACGGCCTCGCGCATCTTGTCCTCGTCGCCGCCGGGGCTGAAGGCACGGGTCGCGGCGTCGGTCGCATCCGCGATGAAATCGCCGCGATCCTCTTCGACCGGAACCCCGAACGGCCGCACCAACGGCTTTCCGGCGAGCTCGCCATTGTCACGGATCGGAAGCGCGACAGTGATCAAGCCGCCATACCCGATCCGCCGCCGCTCATTCAGCGTCGAACCGTCGGCGGGGAGGATCACGTCGCCGTCGAGCACGAGCCGGCCAACGCGCGTCTCATCGACCTTCTTGGGATCGCCTGGCGCGAGGCGAATCACGTCGCCATTCTTCTGCACCACTGCTCGCGACACGCTGTTTGCCAGCGCAAGCCGCGCATGCTCGGCAAGATGCCGCGCCTCGCCGTGCACCGGAACGACGATCTCGGGCCGCACCCATTTGTACATCTGGATCAGCTCGGGTCGGCCGGGATGGCCGGAGACATGGACGTGCGCCTGCCGTTCGGTGACGATCTTGACGCCGAGATCGGACAGCTGATTCATGATCCGCGCGATCGCCACCTCGTTGCCGGGAATGATCCTCGACGAGAAGATCACCATATCGCCGTCGGCAAGCTTGAGCTCGTGCGTCCCCGAAGCAATGCGGCCAAGCGCAGCGCGGGGCTCCCCCTGCCCGCCGGTCGCGATAATCAGTAGCTCGCTGCGCGGCAGGCGCATCGCTTCCTCGAAGGTGACCGGCGGCGGGAAATCCAGGAGATAGCCGGTTGCCTGGGCGACGCGGAGAATCCGTTCGAGCGAGCGCCCGGCAACGCAGACGCGGCGACCGGCCTCGACCGCAACCCGGCCGATCGTCTGCAGCCGCGCGGCGTTCGACGCGAAGGTCGTGACCAGGACTCGGCCGCTGGCATTCGTCACTTGCGTGAGGAGGCCGGCGTGGACGCTCTCCTCGGAACCCGACGGCTTGTCCTGGAACACGTTGGTGGAATCGCACACCAAAGCGAGCACGCCTTCATCGCCGATCCGCGTCAGCGCCTCCATGCTCGGCGCCTCGCCGAGCACCGGAGTCTCGTCGATCTTCCAGTCGCCGGTGTGGAAGATGTTCCCGAACGGCGTTTCGATGAGCAGCCCGTTCCCTTCCGGAATCGAGTGCGACAGCGCAACGAAGCTCACCCGGAATGGACCCAGCTCGATGCTCCCGCCGCGCTCGACGATATTGAGCTTCACCGCTCCGGTAAGCCCCTCCTCCTCGAGCTTGCCGGCGATCAGACCGGCGGTGAACGGCGTCGCATAGAGCGGACTCTTCAGCTCCTCGGCGAGATAGGGCAGCGCACCGATATGGTCTTCGTGGCCATGGGTCAGCACGATTCCCGCGAGCCGTTCCTGCTGGCTTTCGATGAATTGGAGGTCAGGCAGAATGAGCTCGACCCCGGGGTAGCTCGGGTCGGCGAAGGTCAGTCCCAGATCGACCATGATCCACTGCCCGCGGCACCCGTAGAGATTGACGTTCATGCCAATCTCGCCCGAGCCGCCGAGCGCGCAGAACAGGAGCTCTTCTCCCGGGATCATTTCGAAGCGCTGGTCGCCATGCCGTACAACAGGCTCAAACCCTGGATGGTGAGGTCGGGTTCAATCGCGTCGAACACATTCGTGTGCTTGTCGAACAACGTCGCGAGCCCGCCCGTCGTGACCACCGTCACCGGCTTGGCGATCTCGCCCTTGAGCCGTTCCACCAAGCCTTCGATCATCGCCACATACCCCCAGTAGATCCCGATGATCATCTGGCTCTCGGTCGTTCGGCCGATCACGGTTCTTTCGACAGGCGCTTCGATCGCGATGCGTGGAAGCTTGGCCGCTGCGCTGACCAACGCGTCGAGCGACAGATTGATGCCAGGCGCGATGATCCCGCCTTTGTAGGTACCCGACGAATCCACCACATCGAACGTCGTGGCAGTACCGAAGTCGACGACGATCAGGTCACCGGGATGTTTAGCATGCGCGGCCATGGCGTTGAGCGCGCGGTCCGCGCCGACATTCTGCGGCTCGTCGACGTCGAGCTGGAGCGGCCAGGCTGCCGCGCCCTCGCCCGCGATCAGCGGCTCAACGTGGAAATATTTGGTCGCGAGCACTTCCAGGTTGTGCAGAGCGCGGGGCACCACCGTGCCGATGATCACCGCACCAACGTCGGCGCTGTGATAGCCTTCGAGTTCGAGCAGCTGGTGGAGCCACACCGCATATTGGTCGGCCGTTCGCCGCGCATCGGTCGCGATGCGCCAGCGAGCGCGGATCTCGCCATCCTCGACGAGCGCAAACACGAGATTGGTGTTCCCGGCATCGACGGCAAGCAGCATCGCCGCGCCTTAGGTGCCGAGCACGCGTGGCGAGTGTGCCGAGAGGATAGACCGAAGCCGAGATGATAAAGGTGGGGAAGGAGTTCAGCACACGTCATATTATCGAGGAGAGGAACGTCTAATTCGTCACGATCTGAAGTTGCGTCCCTTTGACGCAGCCCAATTCGAGAAGGTGTATTCGGAGCAACTTGAGAGCCGCATCAACATCATACGCTCCACGTCGACGCCACAGAACTCAATTTCAGCAGAGCCGTCTGCTCCCTCAGGACCGAGCGACGAACCGCCCCCACTGACAAAGCCAACGCCTGCTAATTGCAACTCAGCTTCCAGCGGATCTTCGTATCGCGATCCCCGCTCGAGAGGTTGAAGCGGCTCGGGAAGCAGGATGTAGATTAGAAACGTTGGCCGATCGATCGATTCGGAAGGCTGCTCTGAAACGTTCCCGAACCACTTATCCCAAAACGCCATGCTCTCTCCCGGCCCGGTCCGTGCCACTACCTAGTTTCAGCGGTTCCGCTTCACAACTGTACGTCGGCGGCCCGGATCACCTCGATCGAACCGTCGTCGAGGATGAGACGCAGTGCCCCGTCGGGGTCGAGTCCTCCAAAGCGCCCGCTGATCGTCTCGTCTTTGCCGACATGGACCGAAAGTTTCGTCCCCGGCAGATGGGCCCGCTCCTGCCAGGCGCGAACCAGCGCGGAGCTCCCGGTTGTCCGCCAAAGCTGAAGGAGGCGCTCGAAGCTTCCGGCGAGCAACGGGGCGAAGGCCGCGGGCCCGAGCTGCGAACCGAGCGTCGCGGCCCGGCGATCGGTCAGCTTGGGCGCGGTTGCGAGATTGACTCCGAAGCCGATCACGATGCGGTCGCCGCTACGTTCGAGAAGGATTCCGGCGAGCTTCTTGCCGAGCAGCATCAGGTCGTTGGGCCATTTGAGCATCAGGCCTTGTGTCGGGGCCACGACTTCAATCGCCTCGATCAGCGCGAGCCCGGCCGCGAGCGACAGCGTGGGCGCCGGCGGATCGCCGGACCCAAGCTGGATCAAAGTGCTGCCGCAAAAATTCCCGTGCGCGGAAGCCCACTGGCGCCCCTGGCGTCCCCTGCCCGCCTCCTGCTCCAAGGCAATCAGCCAATGGCCTTCGACCGCCTCAGGATCGGCAATCAGGTCCGCATTGGTCGAGCCGGTGCGCTCGACGATTCTGATCCGCGTCAGAAGATCGACCCCGCGGCCTTGTCGGTGAGGCCTGCAGCGGCTGGATCAGCAAATAGCCGAGCGGCGAGACGAAGATTGCGGCAAGCAGGATCAGCGCGCCCTGCACCGGCTCGCGCACCCTCGCGTACGGCGCCGCCGGTTCGTCCATGTACATCACTTTGACGATCTTCAGATAATAATAGGCGCCCACGACGGTGCCCAGAATGCCGGCCACGGCCAGCGCGATATAGCCCGAGTGGACCGCCGCCTGGAACACCATCAGCTTGGGCCAGAAACCGAACAAGGGGGGGATTCCGGCGAGGCTGAACATGAAGATCGCGAAGGCTGCGGCGAAGGCGGGCCGGGTCTGCGACAGGCCGCTGAGGCTCTCGATACTTTCGATCTCTTCGCCGTCAGGTCCGCGCATCCACAGCACGCAGAGGAACGCGCCGAGCGTCATCACGACGTAGACCGCCATGTAGAACAGCACCGACGAAGCGCCCTGCGGACCAGCAGCCGCAAGCCCGATCAGCGCGAATCCGACGTTGTTGATCGACGAATAAGCGAGCAGGCGCTTGATATTAGTCTGACCGTACGCGGCGATCGCTCCCAGATAAATGGACAACCACGCGGCGGTGATCACGATCTGCCGCCAGGCGTCGGTCGCGGGCCCGAGCGCTTCCAGACAGACGCGCGTCGACAGGAGCACCGCGGCGACCTTCGGCGCCGAGGCGAAGAAGGCCGTCACCGGAGTCGGCGCCCCTTCGTACACGTCCGGAGTCCACATGTGGAACGGCACCGCGCTGATCTTGAAGGCGAGGCCGGCGAGCAGGAAGACAAGGCCGAACAATAGGCCGAGCGACGGCGCGCCGCGCGCGAACGCCGCGGCGATTCCGTCGAAGCTGGTCGTGCCGGTGAAGCCGTAGAGCAGCGAAATGCCGTAGAGCAGGATCCCGCTCGCGAGCGCTCCCAGAACGAAATATTTGAGCCCCGCTTCGGCGGAACGGTCGTCAGTGCGGCGGTAAGCGGCGAGAACGTAGCTGGCGAGACTGGTCAGCTCGAGCCCGACGTAAAGCGAGATCAGGCTCGTCGCCGAGACCATCACGCTCATTCCGACCGCGGCGAAAACGATCAGAACCGCATATTCGGCGCCATGCTCGGTTCCGCGCTCAAACCACCCGTGCGCCGCGATGATCGCGACCGCGGCGGCGGGGAACATGATCGCTTTCCCGAACGCGCCGAACAGATCGGCGGTGATGATTCCGTCGAACATCGGCCCGGCGTGCGACGGAGCCCCGATCAGCGCGACGGTTGCGCCGAGCAGCAAAGCGATAGCGAGCCAGCTGGTCAGCCCCGCCCCGCGGCGTCCGGTGAAAGCCGCGACCATCATCAAAATGGTGCCGCCGATCGACAGGATCAGCTCGGGGAGGATCGGCGCAAAGCGGCCCATCAGTGCATCGCTCCCATGTGCGGTAGCGTCAGGTGGGAGTCACCGGACGGAGCGACGTGCTCCACACGAGTCAGGATTCGCCCGACATCGTTGCGGATCGGCCGCATGAAGGTCTCGGGATAAATGCCCATCCAGAACACCACGAGCGCGATCGGGGCGAGAAGCCACCATTCGCGCATGCTGAGGTCGGGCATCGCCGCCGCGTCGGCGTTACGCTGGGTGCCGAAGCAGATGCGCCAGTACAGCCACAGCATATAGCAGGCGCTAAGGATGATCCCCGTCGTGCCGGCGATCGCTCCCCAGGTCGATGTGCGATAGGTGCCGAGGAGACTGAGGAACTCGCCAACGAAGCCGCTGGTGCCGGGGAGCGCGACGCTCGCCATCGTGAAGACCATGAACAGCAAAGCATAACCGGGCATATTGTCGGCGAGCCCGCCGAATTGCGCGATATCGCGCGTGTGAAGGCGGTCGTAGATCACGCCGACGACAAGGAACAAGGCGCCCGAAACGAGGCCGTGGCTGAGCATCACGATCATCGCACCTTCGATTCCCTGCCGGTTCATCGCGAACAAGCCGAAGGTGACGAACGCCATGTGCGCGACCGAAGAATAAGCGATCAGCTTCTTCATATCGCGCTGCACCAGCGCGACCAGGCTGGTGTAGACGACGGCCACGCCCGACAGGACGAACATGAACGGAATGAACTGGGCCGAGCCGTCGGGGAACATCGGCAGCGAGAAGCGGATGAAACCGTAACCGCCGAGCTTCAGCAGCACGCCGGCGAGGATCACCGATCCCGCGGTCGGCGCCTGCACGTGCGCGTCGGGCAACCAGGTGTGCACCGGCCACATCGGCAGCTTGACCGCGAAGCTCGCGAAAAACGCCAGGAACAGCCAGGTTTGCGCCGCGGGCGTAAAGTCGAATGCCATCAGCGCCGGGATCGACGTCGTGTGCGACACGCTGACCATGTACAGCATGGCAATCAGCATCAGCACCGAGCCGAGGAAGGTGTAGAGGAAGAATTTGTAGCTCGCCTTGATCCGCTCGGCGCCGCCCCAGATACCGATGATCAAATACATCGGGATGAGGCCGCCTTCGAAGAAAATGTAGAACAGGAACAGGTCCTGCGCTGCGAACGAGCCCATGATCAGCGCTTCCATCAGGAGGAAGGCGGCCATGTATTCGGGCACGCGTTTCTCGATCGCGCGCCAGCTTGCGCCGATACAGATCGGCATCAGGAAAGCGTTCAGCGCGATGAGCACCAAAGCGATGCCGTCGATCCCGAGCGCGTAACTGATGCTGCCGCCAAGCGGGATATTCTCAACGAATTGCCACTGCGCGCCGTTCGGGTCGTAATTCGCCCAGAGGTAGATGCTCAAGGCGAAGTCGAGCAAGGTCGCGATCAGTGCGATCCACCGCGCCCCGCTCGCGTTCAGGAACAGGGCAATCGCCGCCGCGACCAGCGGAATTGCGATCAGGATGAGGAGGGGAGCCGGTCATAGTCGCTCTCCCCCTGCGGGAGAGGGGTTGGGAGAGGGGTGGGGGGGCGCTTGCGCAGCAAGCGCGCGAGCCTCCGGCTCGCTCCCCTCTCCAAGCTCCGCTAAGCGGCAAGCCGTTAGCTCCGCTATCCTCCCCCGCAAGGAGGGGAGGAACTGGGTCGCGCACGTCTCCTCACTGCGCCCACCAGATCGCCCAGGTCGCAGCCCCGATGAGCCCGAGAAGCATCACGAGCGCGTAGGAATAGAGATAGCCCGACTGCAGCCGCGCGGCGACGCGGTTGCCGACGCCGACCGCATAAGCCGCGCCGTGCGGTCCGAAGCGGTCGATCGTCCCCTCGTCACCGCCATGCCAGAACAGCCGGCCGAGCCACAAAGCCGGACGCACGAACAGGAAATCGTAGATCTCGTCGAAATACCATTTGTTCGACACGAAGCTGTAAATGGCCGGGAATTGCTCGACGAAGCGCGCGGCGGCGCCCGGCTTCTGAATGTAGTTCCGCCACGCAATCCACAGCCCGATCAGCATGACGATTGTCGGCGTCAGCTTGACCCAGGTCGAAGTCTCCTCCCCCGCGATCGCCAGCCGCCGGCTGAATGCAATCGCCCCGCGCCAGAAGGGCGGCGCGCCGTCCGGATCCACGAAAATCTGGTGGAAGAGCTGGCCCGCAAGGACCGCTCCGATCGCCAGCAGGACGATCGGCACGAGGATCGTCAGCGGGCTTTCGTGCGGATGATAGCCGCCGCTGCCGCTCTTCGGCATGCCCGCCTCGTGCCCGCTGTCGCCATGCTCCTCGTCCGGCGCGTCATGGTCACCGTGGAGCGCGTGCTGGATATGCTCCGAGGCGGCCCAGCGCGGCGGTCCGAAGAAGGTCAGGAAAATGAGACGCCACGAATAGAAGCTCGTCAGCAGCGCCGCGAGCGCGCCGATGAAGAAGGCGATGTGCCCGGCCACCGACCCGCTCGCCCAGCTGTCCTCGAGGATCGCATCCTTCGACCAGAAGCCGGCAAAACCGATCCCGGCGATGCCAACGCCGGTAATCGCCAGCGTTCCGATCGACCATCACCCAGAAAGTAATCGGGATCTCTTTCCGGAGCGCGCCATAGTAACGCATGTCCTGCTCGTGGTGCATCGCGTGGATCACGCTGCCCGCGGCAAGGAAGAGCAGCGCCTTGAAGAAGGCGTGCGTGAACAAATGGAACATCGCCGCGCCGTACGCGCCGACGCCCGCGACGAAGAACATGTAGCCGAGCTGCGAGCAGGTCGAATAAGCGATCACGCGCTTGATGTCGTTCTGCGCGCAGGCGACCGTCGCCGCGAAAATGCAGGTCGCTGCGCCGACATAAGTGACGACTGCCGCGCGGTCTCGCTCACCTCGAACATCGGTGACAAACGGCACACCATGAACACGCCGGCGGTAACCATGGTCGCGGCATGGATCAAAGCGCTGACCGGCGTCGGACCTTCCATCGCGTCGGGCAGCCAGGTGTGCAGCGGCAGCTGCGCCGACTTGCCCATCGCTCCGACGAACAGCAGCAGGCACAGCAAAGTCATGGTGCCGACGTGCATCCCTGCGAAACCGATGGTCGATCCCGCCATCGCCGGCGCGGCGTGCAGGATCGCGGGGATCGAGACGGTGCCGAACACCAGGAACGTGCCGAAAATGCCGAGCGAGAAGCCGAAATCGCCGATGCGGTTGACGACGAATGCCTTGAGCGCGGCCGCGTTCGCGCTCGGCTTGTGGTACCAGAAGCCGATCAGCAGATAGGAGGCGAGCCCGACGCCCTCCCAGCCAAAGAACATCTGCACCAGGCTGTCGGCGGTCACCAGCATCAGCATCGCGAAGCTGAACAGCGACAGATAAGCGAAGAAGCGCGGCTGGCCCGGGTCCTCCTCCATATAGCCCCAGCTGTAGAGGTGGACGAGCGACGACACCGTCGTGACCACCACCAGCATGACCGCGGTCAGGCTGTCGAGCCGCAGCGCCCAATCGACGTTGAGCGTGCCCGAATGAATCCAGGTCAACACCGGAACAACGATCGTGCCGGCGCTCCCGTAGATGTATTGGAAGAAGATCGGCCAGCTGAGGAATGCGCCGATGAACAACGCGCCGGTCGTCACCACCTTCGCGGCCGTCTTGCCAATCCACGGTCCGCCAAGCCCTGCAATGAGCGCTGCGATCAGCGGGAGGAAGACGATGACGAGAAGCGCCATCAGCAAGCCAGCACCCCGGCGAAGGCCGGGGTCCAGTCCCAAAGAAGAGAACGGCGCGGAAGCGCCGCCTGGGCCCCGGCCTTCGCCGGGGAACTAAGAAGCGTCCACCATCACCCGTGCATCCGGTTGACGTCGTCGACGGCGATCGAGCCACGGCGGCGGAAGAAGATGACGAGGATGGCGAGCCCGATCGCCGCCTCGGCGGCGGCGACGGTCAGGACGAACATCGCCAGCACCTGGCCGGTCAAGTCGCCGAGATAAGCGGAGAATGCGACGAGGTTGATGTTCACCGCGAGCAGGATCAGCTCGATCGCCATCAGCATCAGGATCACGTTGCGGCGATTGAGGAAGATGCCGAGCACGCCGATCGTGAACAGGATCGCTGCGACGGTGAGATAATGCGCGAGCGAGATCACAGCTTCACCCCCTCGCCTATGCCCGGCTGCGTCAGCCGGGTCGCGTCCTGCGGCCTTCGGCGCAGCTGGCGCGACGCCTTGGGCGTGCGTGTGTCGCCGCGGCGGCGGTGGGTGAGGACAATCGCGCCGATCATCGCCACCAGCAGGATCAGCCCGGCGATCTCGAAGGGGAACAGATACATCGAGTAGAGCAGCTGCCCGAGCGCAACGATGTTCGGAATGGCGGGCGTCGCGGCGATGTGACGGCCGCTGAGCGCCGGGCCGGCCTCCCACGCGCTCACCGCGACGATCATCTCGAACAGAAGCACCAGCGCGATGATGATCCCGAACGGCAGGTTCTGCGTGAATCCCCGCGCAGCACGGCGAAATCGATGTCGAGCATCATCACCACGAACAGGAACAGCACCGCGACCGCGCCGACGTAAACGATCACCAGCAGCATCGCGATGAACTCGGCGCCGACCAGCAGCATCAGCCCCGCCGCGTTGAAGAAAGCGACGATCAGCCACAGCACGCTGTGCACCGGGTTGCGCGAGAAGATCACCGACAGCGCCGAAGCGATGGTCAGCGTCGCGAAGAGGTAGAAGGCGAGGAGGCCGATCAAATGGTCCTCCCCGCTCGCGGGGAGGTGTCGGCGCGGCAGCGCTGACGGAGGGGGGTTGGAGCGTGGCACGACCCCCCCTCCACCGCACTTCGTACAGTCCCCCTCCCCGTCCCGGGGAGGATTTCATCCCCTGTTCCAGCATGCGCCGCCGCCTACCGATACGGCGCATCGGCGGCAAGGTTGGCGGCGATCGCCTGTTCCCACTTGTCCCCGTTGGCGAGCAGTTTCGCCTTGTCGTAGAGCAATTCCTCGCGGGTTTCGGTCGCGAATTCGAGGTTCGGCCCCTCGACGATCGCATCCACCGGGCACGCCTCCTGGCACAGCCCGCAATAGATGCATTTGACCATGTCGATGTCGTAGCGCGTGGTGCGGCGGCTGCCGTCCTCGCGCGGCTCGGACTCGATGGTGATCGCCAGCGCCGGGCAGATCGCTTCGCACAGCTTGCAGGCGATGCAGCGCTCCTCGCCATTGGGATAACGGCGCAGCGCATGCTCGCCGCGGAAGCGGGGCGAGGTCGGGTTCTTCTCGTACGGGTAGTTGATCGTCGCCTTGGGCTTGAAGAAATACCTGAGCGTCAGCGCGTGGGCGCGCACGAAGTCCCACAGCGTGAAGGCTTTGATCCAGTGAATCATGCCCCACCCCCATAACGCGTCAGCATCAGATATCCCGAGACGAGCACGACAAAGATCAACGACAGCGGCAGGAATATCTTCCAGCCGAGCCGCATCAGCTGGTCGTAGCGGTAGCGCGGCACGGTCGCGCGGACCCAGCCGAAGACGAAGAAGAAGAAACTCATCTTGAGCAGCAGCCACAGGATGCCGGGGATCCAGTAGAGCGGCGCCCAATCGACCGGCGGCAGCCACCCGCCCCAGAACAATATGGCGTTGAGCGCGCACATCAGGATCACGTTGCCGTATTCGCCGAGCCAGAAGAGCGCGAAGCTCATCGAGGAATATTCGGTCTGGTATCCGGCGACGAGCTCGCTCTCCGCCTCGGTGAGGTCGAACGGCGTGCGGAAGGTCTCGGCCATCGAGCTGATCAGGAAGACCACCGACATCGGGAACAGCAGCGGGTTGAAGCCGAAGCCGTTGAGGATTCCGAACACGTGCCCTTCTGCGCGAGCACGATTCCGCTGAGGTTGAAGGTGCCGGCCCACAGCACGACGGTGATCAGCACGAAGCCGATCGACACTTCATAGCTCACCATCTGCGCGGCCGCGCGCAAGGCCGAGTAGAAGGGATATTTGGAGTTGGACGACCAGCCGGCGACGATGATTCCGTAAACTCCCAGCGAGCTCGCCGCGAGGACGTAGAGCAGGCCGACGTTGATATCGGCGAGGACCACGCCCGGCTGGAACGGGATCACCGCCCAGACGATCAGAGCGACGGTGAAGGTGACGATCGGCGCGAGCAGGAACAGGCCCTTGTTCGCGCTGGTGGGGACGATGGTTTCCTTGAGGAACACCTTGAGCCCGTCGGCGAAGCTCTGCAGCAGCCCCCACGGCCCGACCACATTCGGCCCGCGCCTGAGCGCCATCGCCGCCCAGATCTTGCGCTCGGCGTAAATGATCATCGCGACCGCGAGCATCAGCGGGAAAGCGATGACGAGGATGCCGATGACCGTGGCGATCAACCATGACCATTCGTAGGTCATGCCCCAATGCTGGAAGAAGGCGGTCATTTCCACTCCTCCCTGTCGGCATAGCCGATGGGGAGGGGGACCATGGCGCGTCGTGACATGGTGGAGGGGCCCGTGCGCCGCTTCCGCTTGGCCCCTCCACCACTCAGCTTCGCTGAGCAGTTCCCCTCCCCATTGCTGCGCAACAGGGAGGAGGGAGTTGGCGCAGACGCCCTTCACTCCGCCGCCTCCTTAAATGCGATGCCGCGGACCAGCTCCTCCGAGCAGCGCTGCATCGTCGGGCTGTTGCGGCAGATGGCGTTGGTGAGGAAGAAGTCGGCGATCGGATAGCGGATCGGACCGTCCGCCTTGGCATCGAGCTTCGGCGGCGCCCACGGCAGATCGATGAGGCCATCGCGGCCGAGCTGCGGATATTCCGCGACCATCGCCGAGCGCAGCTGGCCGAAGCTGTCGAACGGCAGCGGCTTGCCCGCAAGCTCCGACACCGCGCGCAGGATCGCCCAGTCCTCGCGCGCTTCGCCGGGCGGGAACACCGCGCGCTCGGCCCGCTGCACGCGCCCCTCGGTGTTGACGTAGGTGCCGTGCTTCTCGGCATAGGCGGCGCCCGGGAGCACCAGGTCCGCCATGCGCGCGCCATTGTCGCCGTGGTGGCCGATATAGACCTTGTACGCGCCCTTGAAGCGGTCGGCCGCGCACCTCGTCCGCGCCGAGCAGCAGCACGACTTCTGGAGCGGCTTTATCGATCTCGGCGATCCCGCCCTTCTGAGCGTAACCGAGGATCAGCGACGCTATGCGCGAAGCCGAGGTATGGAGGACGTTGAAACCGTTCCATCCGTCCTTGATGAGTCCGAGCGGCTTTACCAACGCCAGCGCAGCGCCGAGCCCGCCCGCCGCGAGCGCGCCCGGCCCGACGATCACCGCCGGCCGCTCGGCCTTGGCGAACGCATCGGTGACCTCCTTGGGCAGCTTGCCGAGCAGCTTCAGATCGTCGCCGAGCCAGTGGACCTTCATCCCGAGGTCCACTTCAGGACCGATGGCGAACACTTTGCCACCCTTGCGCACCACCTTGCGCAGCCGCGTGGCGATCAGCGGCGCTTCCCAGCGAATGTTGGAGCCGACGAGCAGCACCGCGTCCGCGCTCTCGATCCCCGCGATGGTCGAATTGAACGCCACCGCGCGAAGGCTGCTGGTGTCGTACGTCAGCCCCGTCTGCCGCCCCTCGAGCAGGTTCGACCCCTGCCCTTCGAGCAGCTTCTTCGCCGCATACATCGTCTCGGCGTCGAGCAGGTCGCCGGCGATCGCCGCGACCTTCGCGCCGGCCTTCCTGAGCCGTTTGGCCAACACCTGCAGCGCGTCCGGCCAGCTCGCCTCGCTTGAGCTTGCCGCTTCTCCCGCACCCACGGCCGGTCGAGCCGGTTGCGCACCAGCGCATCGACATGGTGGCGCGTCTTGTCGGAAATCCACTCCTCGTTCACGTCCTCGTTGATGCGCGGGAGGATGCGCATCACCTGCCGCTGGCGGACGTCGAGGCGGATGTTCGATCCGACCGCGTCCATCACGTCGATCCCCGGCACGCGGCGAAGCTCCCACGGCCGCTGCTCGAACAATTGCGGCTTCTGCAGCAGCGCTCCGACCGGACACACGTCGGCCAGGTTGCCGGCCAGCTCGCTGGTCACCGTCCGCTCGAGATAGGACGTGATCTGCGATATCCTCGCCGCGGTAGAGCATTCCGATCTCATCCACGCCCGCGACTTCGGACGAGAAGCGGATGCAGCGCGTGCACTGGATGCAGCGGTTCATCGACGTCTTGATGATGGGCCCGAAATATTTGTCGTCGATCGCGCGCTTGTTCTCCTCGTAGCGCGTGAAGCCGCGGCCATAGGCCATCGCCTGGTCCTGCAGGTCGCATTCGCCGCCCTGATCGCAGATCGGGCAGTCGAGCGGGTGGTTGATGAGCAGGAACTCCATCACCCCTTCGCGCGCCTTCTTGACCATCGGCGTGTCGGTGCGGATCGTCTGCCCGTCCGCGGCCGGCAAAGCGCAGCTCGCCTGCGGCTTGGGCGGCCCCGGCGCGACCTCGACCAGGCACATGCGGCAATTGCCGGCGATCGAGAGCCGCTCGTGGTAGCAGAAGCGCGGGATCTCCTTCCCCGCAAGCTCGCACGCCTGAAGCACGGTCGCGCCCTGCGGGACCTCGAGCTCGACGCCGTCGACGGTGACCTTAGGCATCAGCCGCGCTCCTGTCCTGCCGGCGGGGCCTGTTGCAGCGGAGGGGGTGGGTTTGCGACTCGCTGGTAAAGCGCGTCAGCAATAGCAGCACGAAGCGACTGGCGATTTGCATCGACCTTTGTCCCCGCCTGGAGACACGCGCCAAGCTCCGGCGCCAACGTGCCGAATGCGCTCCGTTCTGCGTCGCTGTAAGCTTCAGTCTTTAGCAGGGCGAGGACCGCAGCGGGCGACGTCTCGCTGACGCACGTGGCCATTTCATCAACAGAAGCAGGTCTGCCGCTGGCAACATACCAGGCACGCGAATAGACCCGCTGCCGAGGCAGCGCTGGCAATGCGGCAAAGGTTCGCGCATCGCTCTTGATCAGCCATTCCGACAACATGCCGCGCGCGATATCTTGCGGGAATTCAACTCTGTTGGCTTCGACCAGATCGTTCCTTTCAGTCATCGCAAAGCAATCCATGTCGCCCGCGGAAAGGCGCGCCATCAGCCGACCACCCTCGTCCGGATCAACGGCGGCGAGGTACTGACGGACAACCGAGCCGCGCCGTTCGACAAGGCAGCGCGCGATCTCATGCGCGACGGACGCGGAGTCCTTCTCACTTTCAATCCGCTGCCGTTCAAGGCGATCACCCAAGCGCGACCCGATCGGCGGGTCTGTCCGCCCCGCGCTCGAAGCGCAGAGCAACAGTCCAGCTACCAAGACCGCCAATCCTCGCATCACTCGCCATCCCGTTTGTCGCGCCGGACCGTGCGGTCGATCTGCGTGATGCGCGGACCACCGCGCCGCACCGCCAGCGCTGCAATCACCGCAAGCACGGCAATGATAATGACGATCGTCTGCGCACTCACTCCGCTGCCTCCAGCATCGCGCGCCCGGCACGCTCGGCAATGCGGCGTTCCAGCTCGGGGCGGAAGTGGCGGACGAGGCCCTGGATCGGCCACGCCGCGGCATCGCCCAGCGCGCAGATGGTGTGGCCCTCGACCTGCTTGGTGACGTCGATCAATTTGTCGATGTCGGCGACCTCGGCGTCGCCCTCGCGCAGCCGCTCCATCATCCGCCACATCCAGCCGGTGCCCTCGCGGCACGGCGTGCACTGACCGCAGCTCTCGTGCTTGTAGAAATAGCTGATGCGGCTGATCGCGCGGACGATGTCGGTCGATTTGTCCATGACGATCACCGCCGCGGTGCCGAGCCCGGAGCCCAGCGCCTTCAGCCCGTCGAAGTCCATCGGCGCATCGAGGATCTGCTCCGCGGGCACCAGCGGCACCGAAGATCCGCCCGGAATGACCGCCAGCAAGTTGCTGAAATCGTCGGCGTTCTTCCCGCCCCGAATTCCGCCGCCATGACGGCTGATCAGCTCGCGGAAGCTAATCCCCATCGATTCCTCGACGACGCAGGGCGTGTTCACATGGCCCGAGAGCTGGAACAGCTTGGTGCCCTCGTTCTTCGGATTGCCGATGCCCGCGAACCATTCCGCGCCGCGCCGAAGGATCGTCGGCACGACCGCGATACTCTCGACATTGTTGACGGTGGTCGGGCAGCCGTAGAGACCCGCCCCCGCCGGGAACGGCGGCTTCAGCCGTGGCCAGCCCTTCTTGCCCTTCCAGGCTGTTGAGCATCGCCGTCTCTTCGCCGCAGATGTAGGCGCCGGCGCCGCGGTGGACGAACAGGTCGAAGTCGAAGCCCGATCCGCAGGCATTCTTGCCCAGCAGCCCGGCTTCATACGCCTCGGCAACCGCGCGGCGTAACACCTCGGTTTCGCGGATGAATTCACCGCGGATGTAAATGTAGCTCGCCCTCGCCCGCATGGCGAAGCCGGCGATCAGCGCGCCTTCGATCAGCTTGTGCGGATCGTGGCGGATGATCTCGCGGTCCTTGCACGATCCGGGCTCGGATTCGTCGGCGTTGATCACCAGGAAATTGGGTTTGCCGGGCTTGGGCTCCTTGGGCATGAAGCCCCATTTCATGCCGGTCGGAAAGCCCGCGCCGCCGCGCCCGCGCAACCCCGACGCTTTGACGTGATCGATGATCGCGTCCTGGCCGAGCGCCATCAGCCCCTTGGTGTCGTCCCAATCGCCACGCTGCCGCGCCGCCTTCAGCCACGGCTCCTGAAAGCCGTAGACGTTGGTGAAGATGCGGTCCTTGTCCGCGAGCGGCCCGGTATAGCCCATCAGCTGAGGCGCATCCCGTGGAGCCCGCCGCTAACAAACCACAAAGCGACGATGACGATGATCGCCAGCAAAGCGAACTTGATGAGGCCCTTGACGAAGCGGAACGCGAGAAAGGCGAAGACCAGCGCGACGATGATGGCGAGAATGCTCATTTGAGGCGCTTCTGCCCGCCGTCGATCAGCTTGTACGCGCCGTAGACCACCAGCCCCGCAACCGCGACGCCGACCAGCAGCCCGATCAGCCCTTTCAGGATTTTCCAGGCGATCACGATGACGATCGCCACGATGATCTTGAGACGTCTTTCATGGACTCGCCCCTCGACTCCCGCGGGGAGGGAGCCGTTGGAGCAATAGGTGTTGTCACCTCTGCGTCGGCCCCTTCCCGCTCGTGCGCTGGCCCTCCTCGCCGGCCGGCGTCGCCGTCCACATCGGACGGTAATCGTAATTGCGCTCGGCCATTTTCTTGAGCGTCGTCGGGCCGCCGACCGGGCAGCTCGTCTGGCGGTCGATCTGCGGGCCCGGGCCTCGGCGTCTGGCCGGCGGCAAGCGCGTCGAGGATCGCGCCCATGCTCTCCTCGGTCAGATCCTCGTAATTGTCGTCGTTGATCTGCACCATCGGCGCGTTGGCGCAGGCGCCGAGGCACTCGACCTCGGTCAAAGTGAAAAGCCCGTCCCCGGTCGTTTTTCCCTTCTTCAGCCCGCGCTTGGCGCAGGCCGTGAACACGTCGTCGGAACCCCGCAGCATGCATGGCGTCGTCCCGCACACCTGGACGTGGAAGCGGCCGACCGGCGCCAGGTTGAACATCGTGTAGAAGGTCGCGACCTCGAGGATGCGGATGTACGAGCTTGTCGAGCTCGCGGGCGACGAACTCCATCACCGGGATCGGCAGCCACCCCTGCGTATTCGTCTCCGCTCCGACCTGCCGCTGCGCGAGATCGAGCAAGGGGATCACCGCCGAGACCTGCCGCCCCTCGGGATAACGCGCGATGATCTCCTTGCGCATGCCGCGCATTCTCGTCGGTCCAGGCGAACCCTTCCCAGCGCGCGCGCTGCTCGGCGTCATCGAGGATGGAGGCTGGGCCGGCCATTATGGCTTCCCCTCCAGCGTCGCCGGCTGCGCTACGAGATCGGCACTCCGCAGGCAGACCGCGACGCGTGATCGCTGCCAGCGAGATATCAGCGACGATGCCCTTGGAATGCCATGCGACGCCATGCGACACGACGCTCGACTTCTGGCACAGCGAGAATCGCCGTGTATCCTGCAACAATGTCGGGATCTGCAGGCATGCTTCGACTGCGAGAATGCTGACCATGCACGCAGATGTGATCATCAAGCCATACCACGCCAGTCAGCCGATCCGAATCTTCAAGCGTGGCGAGCAACCGGCGCATAGCTGCAGCGCGAACGCGGTTGCGACTGGCATGAGCGCGGTCGCCGCAATGAGGCGAACGGCTCACCGCGAGACGCCATCACCGGTCGCTCTCCCCGAACACCGGATCGATCGCCGACAGCACCGCGGTCGTGTCCGCCAGCATGTGGCCCTTCATCATGAAGTCCAGCGCCTGGAGATGGCTGAACATCGTCGGGCGGATCTTGCAGCGGTAGGGCCGGTTGGTGCCGTCGGCGACGAGATAGACCCCGAACTCGCCCTTGGGGCTCTCGGTCGCGACGTAAACCTCGCCCGCGGGCACGTGATAGCCCTCGGTGTAGAGCTTGAAGTGGTGGATCAGCGCCTCCATCGAGGTCTTCATCTCGGCGCGTGACGGCGGGAAGACCTTGCGGTCGGGCGATCCGACCGGCCCCTTGGGCATTTGATGCCAGGCACTGGCGCATGATCTTCGCCGACTGCCGCACTTCCTCCACGCGGACCATGAAGCGGTCGTAGCAGTCGTTGTTGGTCCCGACCGGAATGTCGAAGTCCATCCGGTCATAGACTTCGTACGGCTGCGACTTGCGCAGGTCCCACGGCAGGCCCGCGGCGCGGATCATCGGGCCGGAGAAGCCCCAGGCGATCGAATCCTCGCGGCTCATTTTGGCGATATCGACGTTGCGCTGCTTGAAGATGCGGTTGTCGGCGACGAGCGCGATCGCGTCCTCGAACAGCTGGAGACGGTTGTCGAGCCAGTCGCCCATGTCGGCGAGCAACTTCTCGGGGAGGTCGTAGCGCACGCCGCCGGCGCGGAAATAATTGGCGTGCATCCGCGCGCCCGGACGCCCGCTCGTAGAATTGCAGCGTGTCCTCGCGCACCTCGAACAGCCACAGGTTCGGGGTCATCGCGCCGACGTCCATGATGTGGCTGCCGAGGTTGAGCAGATGGTTGGAGATGCGCGTCAGCTCCGCCATCAGCACGCGGATGTACTGGGCGCGGATCGGCACCTCGAGCCCCATCAGTTTCTCGATGGCGAGCACGAAGCTGTGCTCCATGCACATCGGCGAGCAATAATCGAGCCGGTCGAAGTAAGGCAGCGCCTGGGCGTAGGTCTTGTACTCGATCAGTTTCTCGGTGCCGCGGTGGAGCAGCCCGATGTGCGGATCGACGCGCTCGACGATCTCGCCGTCGAGCTCCATGATCAGCCGGAGCACGCCGTGCGCGGCCGGGTGCTGCGGGCCGAAGTTGATCGTGTAGTTGGTGATCTTCTCGTCGCCCGGCGTCGCGCGGATGGCCGAGTTCGGCCCCCTCGCCGACGGCGCCGATGTTGAGCTCGACCTTGCGCGGCCGCTTGGGCTCGGCCTCCGCCTCCGCCAGCCCGCTGAAGAGATCGGGACGGGTGTCGGTCACGGCTTCTTGCTCCGCGACGGCTTGCTCACTTCGCTCTTGGCCTTGGCCGAGCGCGGCTTGCGCGCGTCCTTGGTGGCCTGCTTGTCGGCAGGCGCTCCGCCGCCGGTCTGGGCGGGCGTGTCGGTGGTCTTCGCGGTCTCGGCCGGGTCTTCGGCTTCCCGCTCGACGGCGCGTTGGGCGCGGGCGCGGGCGACGGTGCGCCCGGCGCCTCCGCCGTGGCCTTCTCGTCGCCGGGCAAGCGATATTCCGGCGCCTTCCCACGGCATCAGGAAGTCGAAGTTGCGGAAGTCCTGCGGCAGCGACGACCGGCTCATAGACCACGCGCTTCTCCGCCTCGGAATAGCGCAGCTCGACATGGCCGGTGAGCGGGAAGTCCTTGCGCTGCGGGAAGCCCTCGAAGCCGTAATCGGTGAGGATCCGCCTCAGGTCCGGGTTGCCGGCGAAGGTGA
Source organism: uncultured Alphaproteobacteria bacterium (assembly GCA_963785965.1). GTDB lineage: Bacteria > Pseudomonadota > Alphaproteobacteria > Sphingomonadales > Sphingomonadaceae > Sphingomicrobium. The sequence goes on along the minus strand of CAWAXE010000011.1, from coordinate 286,647 downwards.
CGCCGTACATGTCGTACACCTCGCGCTCGAGCCAGCCGGCGTTCGGCCACAGCGTCGTCACGGTCGGCACCGGCGTCGCCTCGTCGGTCGAGACCTTGACCCGCATGCGCCGGTTCTTGGTCAGCGAGAGCAGTTGATAGACGACCTCGAACCGCTCCGGCCGGTCGGGATAATCGACCCCCGCAATCTCCATCAGCTGCTGATATTCGAGCCCAGGCGTGTCGCGCAGCGCCTTGAGAACGCTGACGATCTCCTCGCGCTTTACCGTCAGCGTGATCTCGCCGACATGCTCCTTCGACCTCGAGCAAGGCATCGCCGAGCGCCGCCTTAGCGGCGTCGATCACGCCGTCGTCGGACGCGGTGCGGGGGACGTGGAGGGCGGTCAAGCCCCTCTCCCCTCCGCGGGAGAGGGAGGGACCCATTGCGCAGCAATGGGAGGGTGAGGGAGCGCGCTCGTCCACGCCCCCTCACCCGTCGCTACGCGGCACCCTCTCCCGCAAGGGGAGAGGGGCTGGTTGCACATCCACGCCGCTCACCGCTCGATCGTCCCTTCGCGGCGGATTTTCCGCTGCAGCTGGAGGATCCCGTACAGCAACGCTTCGGCCGTCGGCGGGCAGCCGGGGACGTAGATGTCGACCGGAACGATGCGGTCGCAGCCGCGCACCACCGAATAGGAATAATGATAATAGCCGCCGCCGTTGGCGCAGCTGCCCATCGAGATGACGTAGCGCGGCTCGCTCATCTGGTCGTAGACCCGGCGCAGCGCCGGAGCCATCTTGTTGCACAGCGTGCCGGCGACGATCATCACGTCCGACTGGCGCGGGCTCGCGCGCGGCGCGGCGCCAAATCTTTCAAGGTCGTAGCGCGGCATGTTCACATGGATCATCTCGACCGCGCAGCAGGCCAGGCCGAAGGTCATCCACCACAGGGAGCCCGGTCCGCGCCCAGGTGAACAGGTCCTCGGCCGAGGTGACCATGAATCCCTTCTCGTTGAGGCTTTGACGGAGCTCCTCGAGCTTCTTCTTGTCGACCTCCCCGGGAACCAGCCCGGCAAGCCGCGCCAGCTCTTCCTCGGTCGGCATGGGGTCGTGCTGCGGGTCGAGCATCACTCCCATTCGAGCGCTCCCTTCTTCCACGCATAAGCGAGGCCGAGGCGCAAGCTCGACGAGGAAGACCATCATCGCCGCCCAGCCGGTCCAGCGGGTGAAGTTGAGGCTCACCGCCCAGGGGAAGAGGAATGCCGCCTCGAGGTCGAACACGATGAACAGGATCGCGACCAGGTAGAAGCGGACGTCGAACTCGGCGCGCGCATCCTCGAAGGCGGGAAAGCCGCACTCATATTCGCTGAGCTTGGCCGGGTCCGGCTTGTGCGCGCCCGGTCAGCCGCGCGACCAGCATCGGCAGCACGACAAAGCCCGCGGAAAGGCCGAGGGCGATGATCAGGAACAACAGGATCGGCAGGTAGCCTGCGGCGACGCTTGCCAAGGGGATACTCCAGGGGCTCGAAACTTGGCGGCGCTTTAGGGCAGCGAGTTGCGGCGCGCGGCAGACTATCTCAGCGCCCCCGCGACGAGCTTCTGCAGCTTGCTGTGGATCGCTCCCGACGCGGCGATATATTCGCGCCGCTCGAACGAGCGGTCGCCGCCGCGATAATCGGTGACGAAGCCGCCGGCCTCCCTGACCAGCAAAATGCCGGCCGCGGCGTCCCAGATGTCGAGGTCGTCCTCCCAGAAGCCGTCCATGCGCCCCGCGGCGACCCAGGCGAAGTCGAGCGCGGCCGAGCCGAAGCGGCGAAGGCCGGAGACTTCGCGGAGCAACCGCGGCGTAAACCTTCGCCCAGCCTTCGGGGCTCCCGCGGCCGCAATGCGGAATGCCGGTGCCGATCAGGGCGTCGCCGAGTTCGCGCCGGCCGGACGACGCGCAAGCCGGCTGTCCTGCAGCCAGGCGCCCCGCCCCTTCTCGGCCCAGAAGCTCTCGTCCGTCAGCGGCTGATAGACCAGGCCCTGGGTGATCTCGCTCCCGCCGCCGGGCTTCCGCTCCTCGACCGCGATCGAGATCGAGAAATGCGGCACCCCGTGAAGGAAGTTCGTCGTGCCGTCGAGCGGATCGACGATCCACCGCGGCTTGTCCGGATTGCCGGCGATCTCGCCCAATTCCTCGAGCAGCATGCCCCAGTCGGGCCGCGCGTTGCGCAATTCCTCGACGATGGTCTGCTCCGCGCGCTTGTCGGCGAGCGAGACGAAGTCGCCCGGGCCCTTGCGGCTGACCTGCAGCAACTCGACCTCGCCGAAGTCGCGCCGCAGGCGCGGCGCTGCCTTGCGCGCGGCGCGCTGCATGACGGTGATCAGGCCGGAGTGGGCGACCATCGGCTAGTCCGCGCGGCGGACATATTCCCGGTTGTACACGTCGACCACGATCCGCGTGCCGCCGCCGATGTGCGGCGGAACCATCACTCGCACGCCATTGTCGAGCACCGCCGGCTTGTAGCTCGAGCTCGCGGTCTGGCCCTTCACCACCGCGTCGGCCTCGACGATCGTCGCTTCGATCTGGTCGGGCAGCTGCACCGAGATCGGCCGCTCGTTGTACAGCTCCATCATCACGTCCATGCCGTCCTGAAGGAAGGCCGCGGCATCGCCCAGCAGGTCCGCCGGCAGGCTGATCTGCTCGTAATTGTCCTTGTCCATGAACATCAGCATGTCGCCGTCGTGGTAGAGGAACTGGATAGTCCTTGGTGTCGAGCCGCACGCGCTCGACCGTCTCGGCGGAGCGGAAGCGGACGTTGGTCTTGCGGCCGTCGATCAGGTTCTTGAGCTCGACCTGCATGTAGGCGCCGCCCTTGCCCGGCTGGGTGTGCTGGATCTTCACCGCGCGCCAGATGCCGCCCTCATATTCGATGATGTTGCCGGGACGGATGTCCACGCCGCTGATCTTCATGGTGCAAGAACCTCATCAACATCCGTTCGCCCTGAGCTTGTCGAAGGGCTGCTTCTCTTGAAGGAGGACAGGGCTTCGACAGGCTCAGCCGAACGGTGGTGGCTGAAGGCGAGCCCCTAGCCGCTGGCCTTTTTCCCGGCAAGCAGCGGATAGGGGTTGATCGGCGTGCCGTTCCACCAGCGCTCGCCCGGCGCCATCGTGTTGATCGCGAAATGGAGGTGCGGGCCCGCCGCGCTGGCATCGCCGGTTGGCCGACGCGGGCGATGACCTGGCCGCGCTTGACCTGCTGCCCTTCGGCGAGGCCCGGCGCATAGGCCGAAGATGGGCGTAATAATATTTCCACTTCTGGTCGGGCGAGCGCTCGTAGATCGTGATCCCGCCGCGCCGCTGTTGAACAGTTTCTCGATCGTGCCGTCGGCGGCGGCGATCACCGGCGTCCCTTCGGCGGCCATGATGTCGATGGCGTCATGACGGCGGCCCTGCGCCGCGCGCTGCGTCGAAGGTGTCGACTGAGCTGGTCCGGCTTTCACGCCGACGACCGGCAGCGCAAGCCCGACGGGCCCGACCTCCACCTGCTGCGCGACCTCGACCGGCGGCGCGTTCTCGGGCTTCACCGTCACGACCGTTGCCGCTGCGCGCGACCGTCCGGCCGCGGCTGCGGCACGAATTGTAGAACCAGATCCAGAACATGCTGCGCCACGAAGGCGGTGAGCAGGGCCGTGCCGATGACCTTGAGCATGGCTGTGGCAACTCTCGCGCAGTGAACGTTGTTCAGCTGCAACGATGGAACGAACAACTGTTTCCAATGCATCCCGGCGCATCCGCATCGGCTGCTCGGGCTGGGTGTACAAGCACTGGCGCGGCATCCTCTATCCGGAGGGCCTGCCGCAGAAGCGCTGGTTCGAACGCTACGCCGAAGAGTTCGACACGGTCGAGATCAACAACAGCTTCTATCGCCTGCCGCCACCCGCAACGTTCGAGAAATGGCGCAAGCAGGCGCCGCCGGGCTTCTGCTACGCGGTCAAGGCCAACCGCTTCTTGACCCAGGCGAAGAAGCTCAATGAATGCGAGGAGCCGCTCGAACGGATGATGAGCGCCGTGCGCAGCCTCGGCGACCGGCTCGGCCCGATGCTCTACCAGCTGCCGCCAAGATGAAGATCAACCTTGAGCGGCTGGAGAGCTTCCTCCGCATCCTGCCGACCGACGTCACCAGCGTCTTCGAGTTCCGCAACAGGAGCTGGTACATGCCCGAGACCTACGCGCTGCTCGACCGCTACGGCGCGTCCATCTGCGTCCACGACATGCCCGGGTCAGCCAGCGAGCGCATCGCGGTCGGGCCCATCGCCTACGTCCGCTTCCACGGCGGCGAGGGCAAATATTGGGGCCGCTATTCGGACGAGGGGCTGCTCGGCTGGACCGACTGGATCCTCGACCAGTCCCGCCAGGGCCGCTCCGGCTGGTGCTATTTCAACAATGACATCCACGGCCACGCGATCCACGACGCGCGAGCTCTCAAGTCGATGGTGCGCCAGATGAGCCGCTGATTGGCAATCGCCGCAAACTCAAGCAAACGGGGCCCATGGCCACTGACGCAGAGCCCCTGCCCTATTACGATCCGCCGGAGATACCGTTCGCCCGCCAGCGCTCGGAGCTGCGGGCAGGGTTCGGCCGAAGCATCGGAGGCAAGCTGGACGCGACGCAGGGCCTGTGGCGCTATTCGTCGAACGCGACACGGCCGGTGCAGCTCTACATCGGCGAAAATTTTCTGATTCCGGAGGAATGCGCGCAGCTGTGCGAGAAGATCGACAGCGGCTCCTATCCCTCCCCGCTCTACAACAAGGACAAATACGCCGACGTCCGCACCAGCCACAGCTGCAACCTCGACGTCCACGACCCCCTCGTCGCCGATGTCGAGACCCGTATCGCCAACCTGCTTGGTATCGATCGCGTCCATGGCGAGCCGCTCCAGGGGCAGCGCTACGAGGTCGGGCAATGCTTCAAGGAGCATTCCGACTTCTTCTACATCGATCAGCCCTACTGGGCCGATTACGAGCCGCACGGCGGTCAGCGCACCTGGACCGCGATGATCTATTTGAATGAGCCGGCCGCAGGCGGCGCGACCGCGTTCAAGCTCCTCGGCGTCGCCATCGAACCGCGGCTCGGGCGGATCCTCATCTGGAACAACATGGCCGTCGACGGCAGCCCCAATCCCTGGACGATGCACGAAGGCCAGCCGGTCGGCGAAGGCGTGAAGTATATCGTGACCAAATGGTACCGCGAACGGCAGTTCGTCTAGGATAGCACCGCACCGAACGCACGCACCGCAGCGGCGGGATCGTTCTTCCCCCACACGGCCTGACACACCGCGACGAAATCCGCGCCCGCTTCCACCAGCGGATTCGCGTTCTCGGGCGTGATCCCGCCGATCGCGACGCAGGGGATTTCGAACAGCGTCGACCACCAGGTGAGGATGGATGGGTCCGGCCGGTAGTGCGATGGCTTAGTCGTGGTCGGATGGAAAGCCCCGAACGCGACATAATCCGCGCCCGCCTCGCCCGCATCCATCGCGAGATGCCGGCTGTCGTGGCAGGTCTTGCCGATCTGCGCGGAAGGTCCGAGCAGCACGCGCGCATCGCGAATATCGCCGTCGCTCTGGCCCAGGTGTACGCCCTCAGCCCCGAGACGTTTCGCCAGAGCCATGCTGTCGTTGACGATGAACGCGACCTCGGCGTCAGTGCAAATGCGCTGCAGCGGCTCGGCAAGCCGCGCGAGCTCGTCCTCGGGCGTGTCCTTCACCCGCAACTGAAACGCCGCCGCGACGCCCGGCTCGAGCGCGGCCTTCAGCCGGTCAGCGAATGCTCCCCCGACTTCCTGCGGGCTGATCAGGTAGAGCTTGCATGGACCTCGCTCGCGAGGAGCAAAGTCTTCCGCGAACACTCGAGTGACCTCGTCCAGGATCAGGCCAGCACCTTCTCGGTCGAGGCTTCGTAAATCTCGTCGATCGCAGCCCCCAGCGTGCGGTTGAACTCCTCCTCGCTCTGCTGCGCCCGAAGGTCTGATAGAAGCGCGCGGCTGAAGCTGGCGATCATCCCTGGGTTCCTCGCCAGCTCACGGCATGCGTCCTCGCGGGAAAAGCCGCCCGACAGCGCAACCACGCGCAGCACCCTGGGATGAATGACGAGCGCATCGAATAGGCCGGCCTTCTCCGGAATCGACAGCTTCAGCATCACCTGCTGCCCGTCGGGCAACTCGTCGAGCTCCTCGAGAATGGCGCTGAGCAGCAGATCGTCGCTTTGCGCGCGGTCCGCGCTCTTGATGTTCACCTCGGGCTCGACGATCGGCATCAGGCCGTGCGCGAGAACTTGCTTCGCGACCTGGAACTGCTGAGCAACGAGCACGGCAATCCCCGCAGAATTGGCAGCGTTGATCACCGACCGTTCCTTGGTGCCGAACACGCCCAGCGCCCTCGCGCGCTCGAGCAACGCGTCGAGGCCGGGGTTGGGCTTCATCATCTGAACCCCGTTCTCTTCCGCCTCCAGCCCCTTGTCGATCTTGATGAACGGGACGACGCCCAAATCGCTCAGCGCCTGCGGCGTCGGCTTGCCCGCGACCGTGCCGTCCATCGTACGCTCGAACAGGATCGCGCCGATCACCTTGCCCGAGCCGAAGCACGGCGCGGTGATGATTCGGGAGCGCATCTGGTGGATGAGGCCAAACATCTCCTCGTCGCTAGACCACGCGCCGTCCTCAATTCCGTAGCCCTGCAAAGCCTTGGGCGTGGAACCGCCCGACTGGTCGAGTGCGGCGATAAAGCCGTTTCCCTCACGCATTTTCGCGGTCATTTCAGACTGGTTCATTCGTCACCCCTGTTGCTGCTCGAGCGCCGCCACTCCTGGAAGCGTACGCCCTTCCATCCATTCGAGGAACGCTCCACCCGCGGTCGAGACGAAGGTGAAGTCCTGCGCGACCCCGGCGTGGTTGAGCGCCGCCACCGTATCTCCGCCGCCGGCGACCGAGACCAGCGAGCCCTCCTTCGTCAGCGCCGCGGCAATTTTCGCGAGCGCGACCGTCGCGGCGTCGAAAGGCGGCATTTCGAAAGCTCCCAGGGGTCCGTTCCAGACGAGCGTGCGGCACGTCTTGAGCACGTCGGCGAGCGCCTCGACCGCGGCCGGCCCCACGTCAAGTATCATCTCGTCCGGCGCAACTTCATGCACGTTGACCGTGCGCACGCTCGGCGGATTGGGCGCGAATTCCTTCGCGACCACCACGTCGTACGGCAGGTGAATGGTGCAACCCACTTCTTCTGCACGGCCGAAAATCGCGTTCGCCTCGGCTGTCAGTTCATGCTCGCAAAGCGATTTGCCGATATTCACGCCCCGCGCGGCAAGGAAGGTGTTCGCCATTCCCCCGCCGATGATCAGGTGATCGACCTTGCCAACCAAATGCCCGAGGACGGCGAGCTTGGTCGAGACTTTCGCCCCGCCGACAACCGCGGCAACGGGCCGCTCCGGATTGCCGAGCGCGCGCTCCAGCGCCTTCAGCTCCGCTTCCATCGCGCGGCCGGCGAAGCTCTGGAGGAAATGCGTGATCCCTTCGGTCGAGGCATGCGCCCGATGCGCGGTCGAGAACGCATCGTCGACATAATAATCGCCGAGCGTGGCCATCGCTTTGGCCAGCTCGGGATCGTTCTTTTCCTCACCCGCGTGGAAGCGCGTATTCTCGAGAATGCCGACCGAGGCCGGAGTCATGGTCGTGACTGCCCGCTCGGCCTCCGGTCCCTGGCAATCCTCGATGAAGCGAACCGAGCGGCCAAGCAGCTGCGACAACGGCTTCACCAGCAACGCCGTCGACATGTCCGGGCGGGTTTGCCCCTTGGGCCGCCCGAAGTGCGACAGCAGAAGCACGATGGCACCGCGATCGCTCAGTTCGGCAATGGTCGGCACAGCGGCCCGCAGCCGCGTATCGTCGCTGACCGCGCCGTCTTGCATCGGCACGTTCAGATCGACTCGGACAAGCACGCGCTTGCCGTTCAAATCGTCCGGCAGGTCATCGAGCGTTTTGAAGTCTCACGCGTCGTCGGCCCTGATCTCGTCGCCGACGTCAACAAAGCCGCCGCTGACCACCCGCGCCCGAGCCCCCGCACGCCAGTCGGGCGCGAGCGCGGCGCGAAGCCCCGGATGCAGCGCCTCCATCCGCTCGCAGGGCGCGCATTCCTGCGTGATCTCCACGATGATGGACTCGCCGATTCGCAGCCGACGTCCCGGCTGCTGCGGAAGGTCGATCCCTTCGACGAGGAAATTTGCCCGTCGTTCAAACCACGGCACCGACGCGCCGCACTCATCAGCGGCTGCTGCCCAGTCGCCTGCTTCAATGAGCACGATCCCGTTCTGGCCCAGAGAGCCGGCTTTCCGCGTGCCACGGAAATCGCCCTCGACCCCGTGGCCTTCGATCAGCTCGACGCCCTCGAGGACCTCCATGGACCCAAGTGGCCGATCGTGCCGAGCGATGCCGGCGATCCGCCCCATCTAGCCGAGCTTCCCCATCACGACGGCAGTGTCGATCATGCGGTTGGAGAAGCCCCACTCATTGTCGTACCAGCTGACCACGCGCACCAGCTTACCCTCGATCACCGCCGTCTCGAGGCTGTCGACGGTTGAGCTCGCCGGAGTGTGGACGATGTCGACAGAGACGAGCGGCTCTTCGCTATATTCGAGGATGCCCTTGAGGCGGCCGCTTTCGCTCGCGGCCTTGAGCGCGGCATTGACCTCCTCGCGGCTCGTGTCGCGCGAGGGGGTGAAGGTGAGGTCGACGATGCTCCCATCGGGCACCGGTACCCGTATCGCCGAGCCGTCGAGCTTGCCCTTCAGCTCGGGCAGTACCTCGCCGACAGCGCGCGCCGCACCCGTCGTGGTGGGTATCATGGACATCGCCGCGGCCCGGGCGCGGCGCAGGTCGGGATGGATCTGGTCGAGGATCTTCTGGTCGTTGGTGTAGGCATGAATGGTGGTCATCAACCCACGCTCAATGCCGATCGTGTCGTTCAGCACCTTGGCTACCGGCGCGAGGCAATTGGTCGTGCATGAAGCGTTCGAGACGATCCGGTGCTCTGGACGAAGCTTGTCGTCGTTCACTCCGTAGACGACGGTCAAATCGACGCCCTTCGCCGGGGCCGAGATCAGCACCCGCTTGGCGCCCGCTTCGATATGCTTCTCGCCGCCCGCGCGGTCAGCGAAGAAGCCGGTACATTCGAGCGCGATCTCAATTCGATTGTCCTTGTGCGGAAGCTTCGCCGGGTCCTTTTCGGCGGTCACGTGAATGCGCTTGCCGTCGACGATGATGTCGTTGCCGTCGGTCGTGACCTCACCGGGATATTTGCCGTGGACGCTGTCGCGGCTGAACAGCCAAGCATTCGCCTTGGCGTCCGCGAGATCGTTGACGCTGACCAGCTCGAGCCCGCAGTCGGGCCGCTCGAGGATTGCCCGGGCGACCAGCCGGCCGATACGGCCGAAGCCATTGATTGCAACTCTCGTCATGCCATTTCCCTTTGTTTCACGCGTTCGAGGACCCGAGCGGCGACCGCATCGGGAGTGAGGCCGAAATATTCGTAGGCGTCCTTGGCCGGCGCCGACACGCCGAAGCGGTCAATGCCGATGCGGATGCCGTTGAGGCCGGTGTAGCGTTCCCAGCCGAAGGTCGTCCCCGCTTCGATGGAGACCCGGAGGAGAGCCGGATCGTTGGGCAGGACGGCGTCGCGATAATCCTGCGGCTGTGCGTCGAACCGCTCGGTGCACGGCATTGAGACGACATCGACGCCGACTCCCTGTGCTTCAAGCTGCTCGGCTGCTCCGAGCGCGATCTCGACCTCCGAACCCGTGGCGATCAAGATCACCTTCCGGGCATTCTTTGCCGGCTTCAGGCGATAAGCGCCGCGCGCGCACAGGTTCTCGTTCGCAGCGGCCGTGCGTGCCGGTGTGAGGTTCTGACGGGTGAGCGCGAGAATGCTCGGGCCGTCGCTCTGCAGCGCCAGCGCCCAGCACTCCGCCGTCTCTACCGCATCCGCGGGCCGGTAAACGTCGAGCTGGGGCATCGCGCGCAGACTTTGCAGATGCTCGATCGGCTGGTGGGTCGGGCCATCTTCCCCGAGCCCGATCGAATCGTGAGTCATCACATAGATGACCTTGGCATTCTGCAACGCGCTCAGGCGGATCGCCGGCCGTGCATAGTCGGTGAACACGAGAAACGTGCCGCCGTACGGTATCACACCCCCGTGCAGCGCCATCCCGTTCATCGCCGCGGCCATGCCGAACTCGCGGATGCCGTAATAAATGTAGCGCCCGGCGTAATTGTCCGCCGTCAGCGGCTCGAGCGACTTGGTCCTGGTATTGTTCGAGCCGGTGAGATCCGCGGAGCCGCCAATGGTCGACGGCACGGCGGCATTGATCGCCTCCAGCGCCATTTCCGACGCCTTGCGCGTCGCCACCGGTTTTTGATCCGCAAGCAGCTTGTCGAGGTACGGCTTGAGCCAGCCTTGGTCCGGCTTGTCCGAGAGCCGGGCAAGGAACTCGTCTTTGCGTCCGCTCGCCTCCAGCCGTTCAATCCAGCTCGCGCGCTGGTCGGCGCCGCGCTGCCCGCACTCGCGCCACGCGCTCAGCACATCGTCGGGCATTTCGAACGGTGGCAGGTCCCAGCCAAGCTCGACGCGCGCAGCGGCAACTTCTTCCGCACCGAGCGCCGCGCCGTGGGTCGCCGCCGTGCCCTGCTTGTGCGGAGCGCCGTAGCCGATGATCGTCCGGCAACGAATGAGGCTCGGCCGCTCGTCTGCGGTCGCCGCCTCAATCGCCTTCGACACCTTGCCGGCATCGAGCCCATCGCACTCCAGCGTATGCCAGCCGCCCGCCTGGTGCCGCGCGACTACATCCTCGCTGCGCGACAAATCCGTCGAGCCGTCGATGGTGATACGGTTGTCGTCCCATAGAACGATCAGCCGCCCGAGCTTCAAATGCCCAGCAAGCCCGACCGCCTCATGATTTACCCCCTCCATCAAATCGCCATCGCCGGCGATCACGAAGGTACGGTGATCGACCAGTTCATCACCGTAGACGGCGTTCAGATGACGCTCGGCGATGGCCATTCCCACTGCCATGGCAACGCCCTGCCCGAGTGGGCCGGTGGTAACCTCGACTCCCGGCAGTTCGAAATTCTCCGGGTGCCCGGCGCAGGGTGAGCCAAGCTGACGGAAGCGTTTGATGTCGTCTATCGTCGGACGCGCATATCCGGTGAGATAGAGCAAAGCGTAGACCAGCATCGACCCGTGCCCAGCCGACAGCACGAAGCGGTCGCGATTGGGCCATGCCGGGTCGCTCGCATCGAACTTCAGGTGCCGTGTGAACAACGCGGTCGCAGCGTCGGCCATGCCCATCGGCATTCCCGGGTGCCCGCTATTCGCGGCCTCGACCGCGTCCATCGCGAGGGCGCGTATGGCGTTGGCGAGGCGGCGTTGGGTGGGCTGCATGACTCTCCACTCGGCGGGGTTGTGTCGGCCGAAGGACTCCAGCCGTGGCATGCGCCCTTTGTCCGGTGAGCCGTTCCGCGTCAACGCTTGCGGGTCACTGGCACTTTGCGTAACCGGTTCAGGATGAACGATGGGGGACTTAATTCGGCATTGGAGCGCGCCGAGCGCGCGCTGGAGCGGATCGACCGGGCACTGATTAACCGCCCAAATGTCTCCGGCCAGGACGAGCAACTCCGCGCTAAAGTGCGCGAAGTGGTCGAGGAACTGGACGAGCTGATCCGGCAGGCCGCAGTCTGATGGCCGCGATGGTCGACATCACCATCGCCGGGCGCACCTACCAGGTCGCCTGCCGCGAAGGCGAGGAGGAGAATCTGCAAGACCGCGGCTCGCCTGCTCGACGCGAAGAGCCGCGAAGCGCTATCGGGCCTCGGCACGCTGTCCGAAGCGCGTCAGTTCCTGTTCGCCGGCCTTCTTCTCGCCGACCAGCTGATCGACAAGGAGCCCGCAGCGGCTGCGGCGGCCTCCGCTCCGCCCGAACCCGATCCCGAGCTTATCCGCCGCGCCGAATCGCTCGCCGCGCGACTCGAATCGCTTGCCGAGACCCTTGAGCATACCGGCGTCTGAGCTTATCTCTGTTCGCGACGGGCACTACCCGGTGCGCGCCTTCGGAAAATCCCTGAGGCGATTCATACTCCTAGGGAGTTGTCCCTGCCTGGACCCTGGTCCGGATCACACGACCCCCACCTGACGTTGTGGCGTCAGAGGATTTTAGGGCAAACGGCCATGGTGGTCCCGTCACCTCCCTTCCGACCTGGTCCGCGGCCTGAAATGGAGCCGCTGTCTAAGGAGTCGCTGCGCCGCGCGGCGCTCGACGCGCGCAAGGCGTTTGTCTCTACCCTCTCGGACGCCGATCGCGCCTTGCTCGAGCGGCGGTTGGCCGAGCGCTTGACGTCGCTATTCGCCGGAGTCGCGGTCGTCGGCGGCTATTGCGCGCTGGGCAGCGAGATCAGCCCATTGCCGGCGATGGAGGAAGCCCGCGCGGTCGGCGCTATCGTTGCTTTCCCCTGCTTCCACAACCCCGCCAAGCCCTTCCGCTTTCTCGCCGGCGACCCGCTAGAGCCCGGTCCGTTCGGCATCATGCAGCCGGCCAAGCGCCACCCGGTCGTCCAGCCCAATCTCGTCCTAATCCCGCTGATCGCGATCGATCACCGAGGGACTCGGCTCGGTCGCGGCAAGGGCCATTACGATCGGGCGCTCATCAGCCTGAAGAAGAGCGGCGCTGGCCTCATCGGCGTCGGCTGGCCGATACAGCGCATCGCCGCCACGATCCCCGCCGACGATTGGGACGTGCCGCTCGACGCCTTCGCCTCGCCCGACGGGATCGAATGGTTTCGCTAGGGTTCTGAAGCGCGGGGCGGGGCTGGACTATTGCCGCGCCCCTGGCCCAACGGCGCTTGGTGGTGCCTGCGGTTGTTCGGCTTTCGCAATTGCAACGACGGGCGCGTGCGCGGCAATGTACTTCGCAACGACCGATTGGACATCCGCAGCGGTGACGGCTGTGATATCGTCGATCTGCGAGAGCATATGATCCTCGAGGCGCGGCTCACGGGTCATGAGCGTAAGCTTGCCCAGCCAGAAGTCGTTGGTCTCGAGCTTCTTGCGCTCCCCTTCAATCAGCGGCTGCTTGGCGCGGGCGAGCTCGTCGGCGCTCACCGGCTTGGCCGCGAGGTCTTTGAGCTGGTCCGCGAGCAACGCATGGAAGGCCGGGAAATTGGCCTGCGGAGTTTCGATTGCAGCGCTGAAATAACCGTTGCCACGAAGCTCGACCGAAGTGTCGGCCGACACCATCGGCGAGTAAGTCATCCCGAGCTTCTCGCGAACGGTGTCGACGAGGCGAGCGCTAAGGATCGAAGCGGCGACGTCGGCGGCCGTGCTGGTTTTCGGGTCGGCGAAATAGTCCGGCAGCGGGAAATATTCGCCGTAGAACGCCTGGTCCGCGCGTCCCTTGTGCATGAACACCGCGGGCGCGCTCGTTTCGGCGAAGTTCACGCGCGGAGCTTCCCCGACGCTCGGCTTGGCAAGTGCGCCGGCAGCAAAGGTCAACTGGGTGGCCTTGATCGCGTCGTCAACGGTGACGTCTCCAACCATGACCACGTCCGCCTGACCGCCGAGCGGCTGCTTGAGGAGCGCCGGCAGGTCGGTCGCCGTGACCTTCGTCAGGTCCGAAGTGCTTGGGAGCGTTTCGAAGCGACGGTCATTGCCAACCGTCAAAGCCTGCGCGCCGCGAAAATAGACCGCGCCGGCATTGCCTTCGATCTGCCCGCCGATCATCGGAGCGATGGACTTGGCTTTCTCGACGGCCTCCGGGCGGAAGCCCGGATCGCGAGCATAAGCTGCGAGCATCTCCATCTGGGTAGTCAGATCGGCCGGCCGGGTGGCGCCCTTGAGCACGAACGAACGCATGCCCGCTTCGAAGCCGATCGAGGCGACCTTGCCGGTGGTCTCGGCCCATTTCGTAACGTCGCCGAGCGACAGCTTCGCAGTGCCTGCAAAGGGATAGAGCTGCACTTCCCACAGACTGTGAGCGAGTTCGGGTTTCACCCCGGCGCGGCCGTTGCCGAAGCTCACCGAGACCTGGATCTTGTCCTTTTCGAACTTGGTCGGCTTGACCAGCAGCCGTGTGCCGTTGGCAAAACGCACCGTCGTCGTGCCGAGCTTCGCATCGACCGTCTTCGAAACGACGGCGCTGGGTTTGCCGAAATTGCTGTACGGCCAGACGATTGCGGCTTCCTTCACCTGCGCGCCCAGGATGTGAGAATAAGCGGCGTTCAATGCGGACGCGAGCTGGGCTTCCCCGGCTGCGCCTTGCTGCGCCGAGCGGAACAGGATCGGGCTGCCGCTGCCGAACAGCGCCTTGAGCGATGCATCGACCTCGCCCGGCGTCACCTTCGCGAGCAGCGGCGCTGCGAAGGCTAGGTCCTGGGCGTCGCTTGTGAAAAGATCGTCGTCGTTCGTCGCCTTGACGAGTGCGTCGGCAATGTCGGCCGACTTGCGCGTCGACGCCTGTGCGGCCTTGGCCTGGAATTGGGTGCGCAAGGTCGTGACCGCACGCTGCAGCTCGGCCGGCTGAACGCCGTCGCGAAGAAGCATCCGCTCCTGCGAACTGACCGAGTCGAGCGATTCGCGCCATTTCTCGGGAGACGCCGCAAGGCCGATCTGAGTGATCCCGCCGGAGTGGAGCAGAGACGGCACGTTCAACGCCTGGGCCCCAACGTACGGGCTTCCCGGCTTTGCCGCGCGATCTGCCAGCCGCTGGTTGAGGACCGTCAGGGCAAGTTGCTTGACGAGGTTTTCGCGATCGACGGCTTCGGTTTCGGCCCGGCGATCGTCGGGACTCACCCACGTGAGGCCGAGCTGATCGGGAGCGCCTGCGGCGACGAACTCGGCCACAGTTTTTTTGCCGGAGGGCGTGCCGAAGTCGATCGAGTTGGGCGTGCCGGCCGGCTTCCAGTCGGAGAATTTGGAACGGATCTCCTGCTCGACCGCTGCCGGGTCGATGTTGCCGACGACGATGAGAGTGGCGTTGTCCGGACGGTAGTTGGCCCGATAGAAGCGCGAAAGCCGATCCTGATTGGCGGCTTTTATCGTGTCGACCGTGCCGATCGGCCAGCGCGTCACGACACGGGTTCCGTCGAGAACGGCCGAGAGATCCGACTTGACCATTCGATATTGCGGCGTGTCGCGCAGCCGCTCCTCTGAAAGAACGACCCCCCTTTCCGCTTCAATCGCTTCCGGCGTTAGCTTCAACCGTTCGCCGATCTCGCGAAACAGGGTCAGGCCCGTGTCGAGCGCGGTCTGGTCCGCTTTCGGAAAATTGAACATGTACACGGTCTCGTCCTGAGCGGTGAACGCGTTGGTGTCGGGTCCAAACTTCAGGCCCTGCCGTTCGAGCATGTGGACGACTTCGCCGTCGGCAATGTTGGTGCTTCCGCGGAACGCCATGTGCTCGAGGAAATGCGCCAGGCCTTGTTCCTCGTCGCGCTCCTCGATTGAGCCGGCGCCGATGCGCATGCGCATGGCAACGCCGTCCGTGGGCGTCTCATTGTGCATGATCGCGTAGCGAAGGCCGTTTGACAGCGTCCCAAAGCGAACGAGCGGGTCGGCCTTGCGCCCAGTATAATCCTGAGCCCAGTGACCGGCCTGCTTCAGCGATGACTGTTCAGCCAACAGCGGTGCCGAAGAGACGAGCAGGACAGACGCAACAAAGACGCGATAGTGCATGATGATTTCCCCAAATCCCGGAGCGGCCTAAATCGAGCTAAGCTTCACATATTGCAACAAAAAAAAGATGAAATCGCACCGCGACGGCCGGGAATTTTCGACGAACGGAGGGCCTCTCCTCATGACGCACAGCGCGTTCTACAGAACGGTACGATGACCATCGCTTTCTACGACGCGGCCCAAGTGGACGAGCTGCTCGATTACCCGGGCTGCATCGATGCGATGCGTGCGGCGATGATCGCCTTGTCATCGGGCGAGCGGCCGCAACCGCTGCGGCAGATTTTCACCGTCGGCGAGAACGACATGTTCGGCACCATGCCGGGCGAACTGGCGGCACTTTCCACGTTCGGTGCCAAGCTGATCAGCGTGTTCGCCACTCCCGACCGGCCCGGACGGACTCGGCACCAGGGGGTGGTCGTCGCTTACGACGGGGCGACCGGTGCGGTGAGCTGCATCGCCGACGCCGAGCCCGTGACCAAAATTCGCACTGCCTGCGCGACCGCCGCCGCAACGGATGCCCTCGCACGTGCCGATGCCGAGGTTCTCGCCATCTTCGGCACCGGGCTTCAGGCGGAATCGCACTTGCGCGCGCTGCCTCTGATACGGCCATTTCGCGAAATCCTCTTGTGGGGACAATCGCCGCAAAGGGCGCGCGAGCTCGCCGGGCGGATGAGCGGGGCGCTGGACCGGACAATCACCCCCCTCGCAGATGGCCGGGAAGCCGCGGCGCGGGCCGACGTGATTTGCACGTTGACTTCGTCCGCGCAGCCGATCCTGCTGGGAGAATGGGTAAAAGCCGGAACCCACGTCAACCTCGTCGGCTCGAGCTATCTCGGTCCCGTCGAAGTCGACACCGCGCTTGTCGCGAAGGCACGCTACTTTGCCGATTATCGTCCCGGCGTGCTCGCCCAGGCCGCCGAACTGGCGGTCGCGCGCAATGCCGGCCTCATCGACGACACGCATGTTATAGGTGAGATCGGCGACGTCTTCGCCGGCCGCGTTCGGGGCCGCGAAGACGATGACCAGATCACGATCTACAAATCGCTCGGCCACGTCGTACAGGATTTGGCGGCGGCCGCTTATTTGCATAAAGGAGCGAGCGTGGGCCGGTAGTGGCCGTTTTGACCTCCGGTTCGAGGTCCGATTTGCAAGAGGGATCTGAACATGTCCGAGAACAAGCCGGCGGAAGACGTGGACGTCACCAAGGAATGGCGCGCGTCGCATGGCCAGAAGTCGTCCGCCACGCGCCTTCGCCTTTTTGCAGCGCTCTCATGGATCGTCGCCATCGGCACCGAGATCGCGGGCATTGTTTTGCTCCGTCAGCACAAGTTCGATCATGGAAACCTTCCGCTGCTGATCGGCCTGTTGGTCGTGATCGCAATCTTCGCGATTGCCGGCAGCCTGATGTGGAAGGCGGCCAACAAGAGTGACCCGGCGAGCAAGTCCGAGCCCACCAGGTTCTTTATTCAGAACCAGCTTGGGGCGATCATCACTGTGCTCGCCTTCCTCCCGCTCATTGTCCTGATCTTCATGGACAAGGACATGGACCCGAAGAACAAGAAGATTGCCGGCGGCATCGGCGTCGTGCTGGCGGCGGCGGCGGCGTACATCGGGATCGACTTCAATCCGCCGTCGGTCGAGCAATACACCCAGGACATGAACAAGTGCGCGGCCGAGATCAAAGCCAGTCAGCCAACCACCGATTGTTCGCCCGAGGTCGCGGATCAGGCCAAGGACATCGCCAGGGACTCCAGCACCGTAGCTGCTGCGACGAAGGACGCCACACACCCGGCCGGTCAGGATATCGTGTACTGGATCGCTCCTGAGAACGGAGCGAAGAAGTCCGCGACGCCGCATGTCTTCCACATTTGCCAAGGCGTCAGTCCGCTGCGCGGCAAGGCCGTGAATCACGGCTCGGTGACGCAAGCCTACGGCGAGAACGCCACCCGCATCACCAAGCAAATTCCGATGGAGCAAAAGCAGTGCGGGTTTGCTGGTTCGAAGTAACCTCGCCCACGGAATGGAACGCTGCCGACGCGGCTTCGTTAGGGACCCGAAATCAAAACAGGGAGACTGAAATGAGACGGCTCACGTTTCTTCTAGCGGCAACGGCCGCGCTTTCCGCGTGCGCGACAACGCCCCCGCCCCCTGCCATGCAAACCTGTCCGGACGGAACATCCGTTGCAGTGACGCAGCCCTGTCCGCCTCCGCCGCCGCCCCCGCCGACTATGTGCCCGGACGGGACCAGCGTTCCCGCGGGTGTCACGTGCCCGGTTCCGCCGCCTCCACCGCCCCCGCCGCCTCCGCCGCCGCCGCCTCCGGGACGCGCCGGCGAACGCGGCTGACCTTCAAAGGCCGGCGCACGTTGCGCCGGCCTAAGTTGCTACCCAATACCCGTTCTTGGCTAGCGCTTGCGACGCAGACTCACGGGCCCTGTTTCGCTACACACCGGCGATGCCGCCACCTGGCCCCTCCTCGCGTAAGCTCGCGGCTATCGCGCTCATCCTGCTGCTCATCACTTTTCTGGCCGCGCTCGTCGCAGCGTTGGCGCCGTTCGTCTCGCATTGGCCTGTTCTCGTTCAGGCTCCTTATTATCTCATTATGGGAACCGTCTGGATCATGCCCTTGAAACCATTGATCCGATGGAGCGAGAGTGGGCGTTTCAGATCTCCTCGCAACTAAAGCATTGATCTCACTGTATTAGGTAACTATATCACCGTTTTATGACGCAAGTCTTGACCGTCTCCCGGCCCCTTCAGGGGCTCAGCCGCTCCGCTGCGCGGCTGCGGCTGCGCGCGGAGACGCTGTGGCGCGCTTACCCGCGTGAGATATTGGGCTTCGGCCTGCTCGGCCTGATCGGCGCCGGTGCGATCGTCGGTTCGGCGCATTCGACGCCGCCGGTCGGCGCGAATACGCCCGCCCCGCCCGCGCCTCCGCCGATGCTGATCCGCCAGCTCGCCCCGGAGCAGGCGCTTCAAGTCAATCAGCAAATCCCCGTGGCTTCGGGTCCCAACCCCGCCGCGCAGCCGTTCGTCTTCAAAGGCAACGCCGACGCGCGCAAGCAGGCGCTCGAATGCCTCGCCAGCGCGGTCTATTACGAAGCCGCAAGCCAGGACGACAACGGCGAGCGCGCGGTTGCGCAGGTTGTCCTCAACCGAGTGCGCCATCCCGCGTTTCCGGCCAGCGTGTGCGGCGTGGTTTACCAGGGTTCGACCCGCCCGACGGGCTGTCAGTTCACCTTCACCTGCGACGGCTCACTTTACCGCCAGCCGGACAGCGCCGGCTGGAAGCGTGCCTACGGGATTGCCCAGGCTGCGCTTTCGGGCTCGGTCTACGCGCCGGTCGGCTACGCAACCCATTATCACGCTGATTATGTGGTGCCCTACTGGGCTTCGACTCTGGCGAAGAATGCCGTTGTCGGAGCGCACATCTTCTACCGTTGGACCGGGGGCTGGGGCCAGCCCGGCGCCTTCACCGAAGGCTATGCGGGCCGTGAGCCCAATGCGATTGCGCTGCGCAACGCGGCGCTCGCAACAGTCCACACGCCCGCCATTTCTGCGCAAGGCAGCGTGGCCGAGGCGATCAAGGACATACCCGGCGCTGAGGCGCTTAAGCTCAGCCCATCGGACCGCGGCGACAAGCGCGTCGCGATCCGCTTCAACCTCGCCGCCCGCAAGGCCTCTAACGAGGTAAGCCACGAAGATTACACCAAAAAATTCGCGGCGTCCGACAACCTCAAATGGTCGCTTTCGAACGAAGTGGTTGCGGCGGACGAGAAGCCACTCGGCAAGGCAGCCAAAGCCATTGCAACCGGCGGCGCGGCCGCGGCTTCAGCCGAGCATTAATCGGCGTTGATGGCGTCTTCCGGCGCCTGCGGAACGGCGACATTTCCGTCGAGCGCATCCGCCGAATTGGCCACACGGTTTCGCGATGGCGCCGGTTGCAGGCGCGGCGGATCGGGCGGCGCGAGGGCGAGCTCCACCTGGATTCGGATGCGGTCGAGCCGGCTGTCGATCGCCAGATAGTCGTTGGATAATGTCGAGGCCGCGCTCCACTGGCGGCCGGTGACTGCGATCTGGCTGAACGGGCCGTCGTCCCACATCGGGTCGCGGTCCTGGAGCTGGACCATTGCGTCGTCGAATGCCGCACAGCGGTCGAGCTGGGTGACGCTCGGCTCGATCCGCAGCCTGCGGTGGCAATCGCGGCTCGCGCTCAACAGCGCCAGGTCGTCACGCTTGCCGAGCATCGCCACTGCTTGGCGGACGGCCCCCTTGACGGCGGCGAGGTGGAGCGGCTGGTTCATCGCGTCCGTGCCCGTCGGAGCGACTGCCGCATCGCCGCCAACCAGCCTCGGCGCCACCGGCTGCGCCAGCTGACGCATGAACGCGCCGAGTGGCCCGGTGGACGCCAGCAGTATTGCCAACGCGAGCAGCAGCACGATTGCCGCTCGCACCCACCCGCCGCTTCCCTCCGGCGGCTCGATCTCGTTGAAAATAAGCGCATCTTTCGGCCCGAGCACGGCGCGAAGCTCACGGTAGGCGCGGTTGATTTCCGCGGCTCGAGCGGAGTCCCCCCTTGGCGATCGGGGTGATGCTGCTTGATCAGGCTTTTGTAGGCGCGCTCGATGGCGGTCGCGTCGGCCCCCGGCTGAAGCCCCAGGGCAGCATAAGCGGATCCGTCGTGCGCCATTTCCGCGCACGATCTAATCCACTCTGGCACCATGTGAAAAGTGGCGCGAGTGACGGGACTTGAACCCGCGACCTCCGGCGTGACAGGCCGGCGCTCTAACCAACTGAGCTACACCCGCGTTTTTGGCGTGCCGGGCACCTATGAGGCGGGCTTTTCAGTGTCAACCACGGCCGGCTCCATTTCCTGCCGCTCTTCGACCTCCTCTTCGTCGGCGTCGCCGACGTGGGTCAAAGTGCCGTGCTCAAAGAGAAATCCGGCGATGTCCGGCGTCCCGGCGGCGGAGAACACCGTCTTCATGATGATCAGCAGCGGCACCGCGAGCAAAGCTCCGGTGGTGCCCCACACCCACGCCCAGAACGACAGGGAAATGAGGATTGACAGCGGGCTGATCGTCAGCCGGTGACCGACGACCATCGGCGTGAAGAAGTTCGCCTCAACCAGGTGGAAGCTGATGAACGCGGCGGGCGGCATGAGCGCCCCCCAAACATCGGGATAGGTCATCAATCCGCCGACGAAAAGCAGCAGAGCGCATACGATCGGACCGAGATAGGGAATGTAATTGGCGAGCGCGACGATGCCGCCCCACATGATCGGCGAAGGCATGCCGAGCAGCCACAGCGCGCCAGCGGTCAAAGCGCCGAGGCCGATGTTGATGAGCGTGATAGTGCCAAGATAGGTCGAGGTCGCGTCGACCACCTGCTGGATCACCCGAGCCGTGGTCAGCGCGCCCTCGAAGCTTCCGCGGCTGACGATTGTCTTCTTCCGCATTGCGGTCCAGCCGGCGAGGAAGAAGAAGATCACGAGTAGGGCGAAGAACATCTGAATCAGCAGGTGCGGCGCCGACGTCGCAAGGAGGCTTGTGAACGTATTCGAATCCTCGATCCGCACCGTGCGCCCATGTTCCTGGCTGAACTGGATCTGCGATGCCGTTCGAGTGATAAAACGGTCGAGGTTCTGATACAGCTCGAGGACTGGCTGCAGCGCGGCGCGCACCTTGCCGATGCGGTGCGGCACCAGCGCGATCCAGTCGGTCGCCGGAACGACGATCGACCCAATCGCAAAAATCGCGGCGGCGAGGAATATGATGACGCAGAGTCCCGCCGACAGACGCGAGGGCACGCCCCTGCGCTCGAACCATTCGAGCAAAGGCACCAGCGCGACCGCCACCACCAGCGCCGCCGTCACCGGCATGAAAAATTCGGCGCCGGCCTGGAGCGCGAAAGGTAGTGCGACGATCAGGCCAATCCCCGCGATCAGCGTCAGCGACGCGAGCAAACGGTCGCGCTTGACGGTAATACTCTCGGCAAGCGCGCGCGCCTCTTCCGTCACCGGTTCGACGGGGTGCTCTTTGCTCTGCTGTTTGCCGGTCCGTGCGTCCACGGGTGGAAGCATATCGCCCTAGCGGCGGTGCGGCTAGCCGATTGGTGCCCCTGGTCAGACTTGAACTGACACTCCGTGAAGAACTCGATTTTGAGTTCGAGCGCGTCTACCATTCCGCCACAGGGGCACGCGCCGCCTTAGCTAGCGATGGCGGTCGCTCCTCGCAATGACTCAGAGTTCATCGGAGCATTGGCTGGACCCCGGCGTTGTTGACCGCATGAAGACAGCAGATTTTTTTGTCCAACGGCTGAAGACCTGGGGCGTCAAGCGCATCTTCGGCTACCCCGGCGACGGCATCAATGGCGTGATCGGTGCGATTCAGCATGACGGCGGCATCGACTTCATCCAGCCCCGGCATGAGGAAATGGCGGCGTTCATGGCTGTCGCCCACGCCAAGTTCACGGGCGAGCTCGGCGTGTGTCTGGCAACCGGCGGACCCGGAGCGACCCACCTCATCACCGGCCTGTACGACGCCAAGCTCGACCACATGCCGGTGCTTGCGATCTGCGGGCAGGCCGAAGCGACGGTCCGCGGCGCGAGCTACCAGCAGGAACTCAATCTCGACCGGGCATTCGCCGACGTCGCGGAATATGTGCAGGAGGTCACGCAACCGGCGCAGCTACCGCACGTGATCGACCGCGCCATCCGCCTCGCGTTGGCGCGGCGAGGTCCTGCGGTCATCATCATCCCCAAGGACGTGCAGGAAAAGCCGTTTGAGGCCCCCAGGCGCGCCCACGGTTTCACCCGTTCAGGTCCGGGCTATTCGCGGCCGATCGTCGTTCCGCAGGAAACCGACCTGCGAAGGGCGGCCGACGTGCTCAATGCTGGTGAAAAGGTGGCGATGCTGATCGGGGCCGGCGCCGTGGACGCGGCGGACGAGGTCGTCGAAGTCGCCGAGAAACTCGGCGCCGGAGTGGCCAAAGCCCTGCTCGGCAAGACGGTCCTCCCCGACGATCTGCCGTTCGTCACCGGCTGCATCGGCCTGCTCGGCACCAAGCCCAGCTCCGACCTGATGAACGGCTGCGACACCTTGCTGATCGTCGGCAGCGGCTTTCCATGGTCGGAGTTCCTGCCCAAGACCGGCGCGGCGCGGGCAGTCCAGATCGACGTCGATGCCGCCATGCTTTCGCTCCGCTACCCTTGTGAAGTGAACCTCCACGGGACGGCGGCCGAGACGCTCCGGCTGCTCCTCCCGATGCTCGAGCGCAAGACCGACCGCAGCTGGAGCGACAAGATCGGGAAATGGCTGAAGGACTGGTCCGAAACGCTGGATGCGCGGGCCATGACGGCCGCTCACCCGGTCAATCCGCAACGCGTCGTGTGGGAAATGTCCCGACGCCTGCCCGATAACGTCATCGTCACCAGCGACAGCGGTTCCTGCGCGAACTGGTACGCCCGCGATTACCGCGTGAAGCGCGGGCAGATGGCGTCGCTTTCGGGCGGCCTCGCCTCGATGGGCGCGGCCGTGCCTTATGCGATCGGCGCCAAGTTCGCCCATCCGGACCGGCCCGTCGTGGCGCTGGTCGGCGACGGCGCGATGCAGATGAACAACATGGCCGAGCTCATCACCATCGCGAAATATTGCGAGCGCTGGCCCGACAAGCGGCTGGTGACCTGCGTCTTCAACAACGAGGATCTGAATGAGGTCACCTGGGAGCAGCGCGTGATGAACGGCAATCCCCGCTATGCCGCGAGCCAGGACATCCCCGACGTCCGCTATTCCCGTTTCGCCGAGCTGATCGGGCTCAAGGGAATCTTCGTCGACGATCCCAAGGACCTCGGCAGCGCCTGGGACGAGGCGCTGTCAGCTCACTGCCCCGTCGTCCTCGAAGTGAAAACCGATCCGGAGATCGCACCTTTGCCGCCGCACATCTCGCCTCAAGGAAGCGAAGAACTTCATGTTCTCGATGACCAGGGACGACGATGCCGGCCACGTCATCGCCGACACCGCGCGGCAGGTGATCAACGCGGTCCTGCACAGGACAGACGCGGATTAGGGGGCGCTACGAGCCCTCGATTTCCCCAGTTCGATGATTAGGCGAAAACTTCGCCGACGTCCGCGCCGTATGGGTCATCGCCGAAGCGGTTGGGGCCCTTGGTCCCAGGCAGGCAGTAGAAGACCAGAAGCACGATTGCGTACACGAACATCGCGAGGGCGAAGACGCCGGTACCCGCGGCCAGCGCGACGCTCGGTGCCGCTGGCGAGGATTGCGCAGTGGCCTCGCGCATCGCCGAGCCCATGCTGCCGAAGAGCAAGACCAGGTAGACGCCATAAAGGAGATAGAAGGCGCCAAGCCACCACCCCGAACGGTTGATGTCGTGCAGGCGCCGGAAACCCACAGCGATGGTCGGGATCAATAACGCCAGCCAAAACAGCACCATGAATATGCCAGCCGCGCCGAAGGCGCCAAGCATGGCGAGCGGCGAAGGCGCGCCGGTCGACGCATTGGCGGTGACAGCGGCGCCAAATCCCATGACCATCAACAGCCCCACCCACACCACCATGTAAACAACGAAAACCGCGAGCATGAACCACCAGAATTCGGCTCGCGACGAGCGACCGGAAAATTCAGCGTAGCGCTTCAGCGGACGCAGCGCCCAGCCGATCGGTGACAAGTCTTTCATGTCATTCCCCCCTCTTGCAGAACAGCGATGCTAACGGCCTCTCCGCCCACTGCAATCCCTCAATTGCGCGGCGCCTGCCGCCGATAGCTGAGCGCTTCCGCCACATGGATTCGGCCGACCTGCTCGGCTCCAGCAAGGTCGGCGATGGTCCGCGCGACACGCAGCACGCGATGGAAGCCGCGGGCCGACAGCCGCATCACAGCGGCGGCGTCCGCGAGGAGCTTGCGTCCCGGCTCATCGGGAGTCGCGACCCGGTCGAGCAGCTCGCCGTCGGCTTCGGCATTTGTCCGAACGCCCGCGCCATTGTAGCGTCGGGTCTGGACGTCGCGTGCGGCCGAGACGCGCGAGGCAATTTCGGCGCTGCCTTCCGCCGGCGGCGGCAAGGTCAGATCAGCGGCCGACACCCCCGGCACCTCGACATGCAGATCGATGCGGTCGAGGAACGGCCCCGACACCTTGGCCTGGTAATCGGCGGCGCAGCGGGGCGCGCGGCTGCACGCGAGCGCGGGATCCCCCAAATGCCCGCAGCGGCACGGGTTCATCGCCGCGACCAGCTGCACCCGCGCCGGGAACGTCACGTGCGTGTTGGCGCGGGCGACGCTGACGCTTCCGGTTTCCAGCGGCTGACGCAGCGAATCCAGCACCGGCCGCTGAAACTCCGGCAATTCATCGAGAAACAGCACGCCCAGATGCGCAAGGCTGATCTCACCCGGCCGGACGCGCAGCCCGCCGCCGACCAGCGCCGGCATCGAAGCGCTGTGGTGCGGCGCGCGGAATGGCCGGCTGCGGCGGATCCTGCCACCGTTCAATTCTCCCGCGACCGAAGCGACCATGGATACTTCGAGGGCTTCGGACGGCTGCAGCGGCGGCAGGATTCCCGGCAGGCACGCGGCGAGCAGCGACTTGCCAGCGCCCGGCGGCCCACTCATCAGCAGATTATGCCCGCCCGCCGCGGCGATCTCCAACGCGCGCTTGGCGACTTCCTGCCCCTTGACCTGCGCGAGGTCGGGTCCGCCGACCGCGGGCTCGGCTTCGGCTGCTGGCGGCGGCGGCACGAGCGCGGTACCCTTCAAATGCGCCAGCAGCGCGAGAAGATCGGGCGCTGCGATCACCTCGAGCTCGCCCGCCCAAGAGGCTTCGCTGCCCTGCGCCGCCGGGCAAATCAGGCCCTTGTCGAGACCCGAGGCGTGGATCGCCGCGAGCAGGACGCCAGGGGACACCGTGATCCGCCCGTCAAGGCACAATTCGCCGACCGCGACATAGTGCGACAGCGTTTCCGCATCGGTCGCCCCGATCGCCGCCAGCAGGCACAGCGCGATCGGCAAATCGTAGTGCGAGCCTTCCTTGGGCAGGTCGGCCGGCGACAGATTGACCGTGATCACCTTGGGCGGGAGCGCGAGACCGATCGCGGCCAGCGCCGCACGCACGCGCTCCCGGCTCTCGGCCACCGCTTTGTCCGCAAGCCCGACAATGGTGAATTTCGGAATGCCCGACGAGAGTTGCACCTGCACCTCGACGGCGCGGGCTTCCAGGCCGAGATAAGCGACAGTGGCGACGGTCGCGGCCATCTTATTCCGTCATGCCAGCGCAGGCTGGCATCCAGGTCACGGAGATTGATACGAACGGCCTGATGTGGACCCCGGCCTTCGCTGGGGTGACGGGCAGTGCTGAAACGACGGACAGACGTCCCCCTAGCTCGGCGGAGCAAAGCTAGACCGCTGTGGACCTTTCCTGCAAGCCGCTTGCGCGAACAGAGGTGTATCACCACATCAACACGCATGATCACGCGCGAGCAATGGCGGCAATTCATGGACAATCCCTTCGTCGAATGGGGGATGTTTGTCCTCGGGATCATTTTGCTCCTGCTCGCCCTGATCGTCGGGCCGATTCCAGGCCCGGGCGGAATAGTCTTTGCAGGCGCAGGCCTCGCGCTCATTCTCAAGACGAGCATGTGGGCCAAGCGGCATTATGTCAGGGTCAAGCGCTGGCAGCCCAAAGCCGGCCGGTGGATGGACTGGACGCTGAGGCGCGCCAGCGCAAAGCGGCGCGAAGCGCTGCGCAAGGCCGAGCAACCGGGCACCGGCAATTGACTTCGCCGCCCCTCTCCACTATCGGCGCGCACGACAGCGGCTGCCTCTTTGGGCGGCCCTTTTTCATTCAGTTTGAGGCATGAGCGATGAAGCGCACCTTCCAGCCGAGCAATCTGGTCCGCAAGCGGCGGCACGGGTTCCGCTCCCGCATGGCGACGGTCGGCGGCCGCAAGGTTCTGAACGCCCGCCGTGCGCGCGGCCGCAAGAAGCTCAGCGCCTAGTCACAATCAAGAAGCGCGCCGACTTCCTCGCCGCGAACGGCGGCAGGCGCGTGTCGACTCCCGGCTTCGTCCTCCTCGTCCGAGACCGCAAGGATGCGGACCCGACGATGCGCGTCGGCTTCACGGTGACGAAGAAGATCGGCGGCGCGGTGGTTCGCAACCGAATGAAGCGGCGCTTCCGAGCGCTCGCCCGCGAAATCGTGCCCGGTAAAGGCATAGCCGGTGCCGACCACGTGATGATCGGCCGCTCGAACGGCCTCGAGCGCGACTTCGGCCTGCTGCGCACGGATCTCGAACGCGCGCTGGATGGCTTGCGCCCAGCATGATCGCCCGCCTGATGGTTCTGATCGCGCGCGGCTGGCAACTGGGTCCATCGCGGGTGCTTCCGCCGAGCTGCCGCTATCAGCCGAGCTGTTCTGCCTATGCGATCACCGCGATTGAACGCTATGGGGCCGCGCGGGGCGGATGGATGGCCCTCAAACGCATCGGCCGCTGCCACCCCTGGGGCGGCCAGGGTCACGACCCGGTACCATGAGGATCGAAGCCAAGTGAACGACAGCAAGAACCTGATCCTCGCAGTATTGCTGAGCGCGCTCGTGCTGCTCGGCTGGACCTGGGCCGCGAACAAATATTTTCCGGCGGCGAACCCGCCGAGCACGAAGGTGGAGGCCGGCAAGCAGCAGCCGCTTCCGCAGGCGCAACCCTCCGCGGCCCCGACCACCAAGACGCTGCAGTCGGTTGCGGCGGCGCTCGCGTCCGGCCCGCGAGTCAGCATTCGCACGCCCTCGCTCACAGGCTCCATCAACCTAAAAGGCGCGCAGATCGACGATTTGCTGCTGGTCACGCAAAGGCAGACGATCGAAAAGAATTCGCCTCCGGTGCGCCTGCTTTCGCCGCTGGGAGCGCCGGGTGCATATATCGCGCAGTTCGGCTGGACCGCCCAGGGCGCCGCCGCGCCCGACCTCAACACGGTCTGGAGCGCGGACAGCAATGTCCTGACGCCGGGCCACCCGATGACGCTGACGACGCAAACGCCGGACGGCATGCTCTATGCGATGAAGGTGGCGGTCGACGACGGCTATCTGTTCACAGTCCAACAGGCCGCATTGAACAGATCCGGCAAGCCGGTGCAGCTCCGGCCGATCGGCCTGGTCAGCCGCGGGGGCAAGTCAGCCGACACCTCGACCTGGACCAACCACGTCGGCCCGATCGGCGTCTTCGACGGCAAGGCCGATTACGACATCAACTGGAAGGACCTTGACCAGAAGGGCAGCGAGTCTTTCGGGAGCGTCGGCGGCTGGCTCGGCTTCACCGACAAATATTGGCTGACCGCGCTGGTTCCCACCGGCAGTGTCACTGGCGATTTCCGCAGCAGCCCGAGCGGCGGATACCAGGCCGATTACGCGGCCGCCCCGGTCATGGCCGCGCCGGGCCAGACGGTCACGGCCAACGCGCGCCTGTTCGCCGGAGCGAAGGAGAAGGCGTGGCTCGACCGCTACGAGGACGCCGGCATCCCCAAGCTTTCAAAGTCGATCGACTGGGGCTGGTTCGAATGGTTCATGCGCCCGATTTTCGCGCTGTTGATGTTCTTGTTCCACACCGTGGGCAATTTCGGCGTCGCGATCATCTGCCTGACGCTGATCGTCCGCGGTATCATGTTCCCGATCGCGCAGAAGCAATTCCAGTCGATGGCGGCGATGCGCAAGCTGCAGCCGAAAATGAAAGCGATCCAGGAGAAGTACAAAGAGGACAAGGCGCGGCAGCAGCAGGAGATTCTGAAGCTGTATCAGCAGGAAAAGGTCAATCCGGCGGCGGGCTGCCTGCCGATCGTGATTCAGATCCCGATCTTCTATGCGCTGTACAAAACCCTTTTGGTCAGCGTCGAAATGCGCCACCAGCCATTCTTCGGGTGGATCAAGGATCTGTCGGCGCCCGACCCGCTCACTCCGGTCAATTTGTTCGGCTTGCTCCACTTCACGCCGCCGCAGTATCTCGCGATCGGCATTCTCCCGATCCTCGTCGGCGCGACGCAGTGGGCATCGATGAAATTGAACCCCCAGCCGATGGACCCGGCCCAGGCGCAAATCTTCGCGATCATGCCCTGGTTCCTGGTCTTCATCATGGCGCCGTTCGCCGCCGGCCTGCAGCTCTACTGGATCACCAACAATTTGCTGACTCTCGCGCAGCAATCGTGGCTCTACCGCAAATACGGGCTGCACCTGGCGGACACCCATCCGGTCCACACATGAGCATTCAGGCGGAGGGAGAACTCGAGGAGCGCGCCCGGAAACTGTTCGCGGGCCCGATCGAGTTCCTGAAGTCCGCGCCGGAGCTTCAGTTCCTGCCTGATCCGAACGTGCCAGAGGTGGCGTTCGCGGGCCGCTCCAACGTTGGCAAAAGCTCGCTTCTGAACGCGCTCACCAACCGCAACAAGCTCGCGCGCACATCGAACACGCCCGGGCGGACGCAGGAGCTCAATTTCTTCGACGTCGGCAGTCCCCTGCAGCTGCGGCTGGTCGACATGCCCGGCTACGGCTTTGCCGAGGCGCCCAAAGACCTCGTCAAGCGCTGGCGCTTCCTCGTGAACGACTATCTCCGCGGCCGGGCGGTGCTGAAGCGCGCCCTGGTCCTCATCGACGCGCGGCACGGCCTCAAGGAAGTCGACCGCGAGGTGTTGCGGATGCTCGACGATGCGGCCGTCAGCTACCACCTCGTCCTGACCAAGGCCGACAAGGTAAAGCCCGCCGCGCTTGGCGCGATCTATGAAGGAGTTGCAGTCGAAGCCGCCAAGCATCCTGCGGCGCATCCCACCATCTTCACGACATCGAGCGAAACCGGTAGCGGCATCGCCGAGTTGAGAACCGCAATCCTCGAAGCCGTCACGTCCTAGGGAGCAGCCCTTGTTCAAGCTGATCATCGGCAACCGCGCCTATTCGAGCTGGTCGATGCGCGGCTGGCTCGCCGCGAAGCAGTCGGGCGAGGAGTTCGAGGAATATATCGTCCCGCTCTACGACGCCGAATGGGAGAAGCGACGCGAAGGCGATGAGTTCGCCCCCTCACTCGGCAAGGTGCCGATCCTCTGGGACGGCGACTGCGTCGTCTGGGACAGCCTGGCGATCGTGGAATTCCTCGCGGACCGGGTCGGCCGCGAGAGATACTGGCCCGAGGACGTCACTGCGCGTGCAGTCGCGCGGTCGATGTCGGCGGAGATGCACTCCGGCTTTGCCAATCTGCGCCGCGAGCTGCCGATGAACGTCCGCAAGACCTTCCCGCCCAAGGATCTCAGCGCCCGAAGTTCGCGAGGAGATCGACCGCGTCCTGCAGCTCTGGGCGCAGGCCCGCGCACGCTTCGGCGGCACCGGCAATTTCCTGTTCGGCGACTGGTGCGCGGCCGACATGATGTACGCTCCAGTGGTCACGCGCTTCATCACCTACGGCGTTCCGGTGCCTAACTTCGCGGGCGTCTACATGAAGGCCGTGCTCTCCCACCCGCACGTCGCCGAATGGATCGACAAGGCCCAAGACGAGCCGTGGGTCATCGAGCAGTGGAGCAGGCCGCCGCATGAACGGAAAAGAACAAACGCGAAGGGGCTCCGGCCTTGCCTTCGGCATCGCTATCGGGATCGCCATTGGCGTGGCGCTTCACAATATCGGCGTTGGCGTGGCGATCGGCGTCGCAATGGGTGTGGCGTTCGGCGCCACGGGAGCAAAGAAGTCCGATAACGACTAATAAGGCGTGCCGTCCTTGTGCACATAACGGCTGTCGGCTGTGAACAGCATGTCGATATCCGAATAGCCGCCACCGGTGTTGGTCCCGGCGCTGACGCAGACGAAACTGCAAGGCTCGCTTGACCGGTTAATCAGGTGATGCCCATTGCGGACGCCGGCCGGCCACGCGAGGATGTCGCCCGGGCCGACGTCCGTTTCCCCATCGTCTTCGACGAGAACGGCGCCGCCGGACAACATCACCAATAACTCGTCTTCACCCTCGTGCCAGTGCCGCTGGCTCGACCAGGCGCCAGGCTCGAGCATGACGTGTCTCGCGCCCAAGTCGGCTGAGACC
Source organism: uncultured Alphaproteobacteria bacterium (assembly GCA_963785965.1). GTDB lineage: Bacteria > Pseudomonadota > Alphaproteobacteria > Sphingomonadales > Sphingomonadaceae > Sphingomicrobium. The sequence goes on along the minus strand of CAWAXE010000011.1, from coordinate 255,852 downwards.
CGCAACTTCGCCGACCTTGCGCTGCCATCGCCCGGCGACCGGCTCGTTGAACGGCGGCGGATAGCCAGTGCGGTTGGTCTGTTCGAGGCTGTCGAGGCCGATCTTGGGCATTGTTTATCCCTCTGCTAGGCGGTTTGAATGTCGCTCGACCCAATCGCGCTTGCAAAGGCGCTGATCAACTGCCCAAGCGTCACTCCGGCGCGCGGCGAAGTCTTCGACGTGCTTGATGCGGCGCTGAAGCCGCTCGACTTTGCGGTGCACCGGTGGGTGATGGGCGAGCCGCCCGACGGACCGACCGAAAACATGGTCGCGATCAAGGGCGATGGCGCACCGCACTTCGGGTTTGCCGGTCACCTCGACGTTGTCCCCGCTGGCGAAGGATGGACCAGCGATCCGTTCGCGGCTGAGATCGAGGACGGTCTACTGATCGGCCGCGGCGCCAACGACATGAAAAGCGCGATTGCGGCCTATGTCGCCGCGCTGACGCGCCTCGGCGAAACCGCCGGCACGCTGTCGCTGCTGATCACCGGCGACGAGGAGGGCTATTCGACTTGGGGAACGCCGCGGATCATCGACTGGCTCAACGAGCGGCAGATCCGCCCTGACATGATCCTCATCGGCGAGCCGACGTCGGTCGACCGGCTCGGCGACACGGTCAAGATTGGCCGCCGCGGCTCGGTCAACATGTGGATTGAGGCCCCGGGCGTGCAGGGGCACGTCGCTTATCCGCACCGCACGAAAAACCCGATCCCTCCCCTCGCCCGAGTGATCAACGCATTAGACGCGGTCCACCTCGACGACGGCACCGACGCCTTCCCTCCGTCCAACCTCGAGTTCACCAGCATCGACACTCCGACGCACGTTAGCAATGTCATTCCGGGCACTGCCACCGCGCAGCTCAACATCCGCTTCAACAATCTGCAGAAGGGGACCGACCTCGTGCGGATGGTCGAGGAGATCGCCGAGCGCGAAGCGCCGGGCGCCAAGGTCCGCGCGCGCATCTCCGGCGAAGCCTTCCTGACTCCGCCCGGCCCGCTTTACGACGTCGTCGTTGCCGCCATCGAAGAGGAGACCGGCCTCGCGCCCGAGCTGTCCACGAGCGGCGGGACATCCGACGGACGTTTCCTCATCCAGCTCTGCCCCGTGGTCGATTTCGGCCTGCCCAACGCGACCATGCACAAAGTCGGCGAATGCGCAGCAGTCGAAGACATTCAGGCGCTGTCGCGCATCTACGAACGGATATTGCGCAAGGTACTCGCGGCTTGAAAGATCATTCCTTCATTCCGGCCGCCCAGCCAACGTCCGCAGCGCTCGTGCCGGCTGCTGGCTCTTACACCAATCCCGTTCTCGACAAGGACTTCCCCGATCCGGCGTTGATCCACGCGCCCGACGGTCTCTATTATGCCTATGCGACGCAGACGCTGCGGGACGGCCGGTGGATCAACATCCAGGTCGCGAGTTCTAAGAACCTCGTCGATTGGGAACATCTCGGCGACGCGCTGCCGGAAAAGCCGGGCTGGGCGCAAGAGACCCAGGATTTCTGGGCGCCGAGCGTCATCTTCGATGGCACGACCTACTTCATGTACTATTCGGCAACGCCCGACGTCTGCCACGAACCGCAGCGTGGCCATTGCCTGGCGATAGCCACCGCGACTTCTCCGGCTGGGCCTTTCGTCGATATGGGCATGCCGCTGCTGCTGGGCATGGGCTTCGAATATATCGACCCGATGGCGTACGACGATCCGGCGACGGGCAAGCGCCTGCTTTACTGGGGATCCGGGTTCCAACCGATCAAAATGCAGGAGTTGGCCGAAGATCGAATTTCGTTCGCGCCGGGAAGCCAGCCGGTCGATCTCATCTGGCCCAATCCGGCCAAGGGGGCCTTCCCCCGACTCGTCGAGGCCGCCTGGGTGGCCCGGCACGACGATTTTTATTACCTGTTCTACTCAGGGGACAATTGCTGTGGACCCGCCGCCCATTACGGCGTGATGGTCGCGCGCTCCAAAAACGCGGGCGGACCGTTCGAGACTCTCGAAGAGGCCAAGGGTGTCCCGCACAGCCTGATGCTGTTCAAAAGCGAGCGCTGGCTGGCGCCGGGCCACAATTGCGTCGTCACCGACAAGGCTGGAGAGGAGTGGATCCTGTATCACGCGATCGACGTGAACCGGCCGCGTCAAAGGCAGGAGGACGAAGAAAACAGCCGCCGAATACTGCTGATTGACCGCATTCATTGGAAGGACGGCTGGCCCTACGTCGGCACACCCTCCGACGAGCCCCAGGCAGCGCCAATTACCTAACCGACGGCCGCCAGGCGCTTACGGGGCTTGCCGGCGAAGAGTTGCCGTTGCCGCTCGATTTCCGCGAACAGTCGTTCGTCGACATTGCGGGTGCCATCCGCGGTGATCGTCGACAGCAGACCGGACTCGGCGTGGCGGCTGTTGTCCCAGCCCGGATAGGCCGTAATTGGGTACATACAGATGCCGCGAACGTCAGCGCCGCGGTCGATTGCGTCGCGCACCTCATCGCAAACATAATGGAACCACGCCGGCTTGCCGGTACCTTCGGCGCCTGTTTCGGAGATGAAGACGGGTTTGCCGTAACGCTCGGCCATCTCCACCAGCATGTCCGCCAGCGGCCGGTATTCGTGGTGCCCCATCGGGATCGTGGGGCCTTTCAAGTACCACTGGTTGTGCGGATAGAAGTTCCAACCGACGACATCGACGAGCGATGGATCGCCCCCGAGCTCCGGCCTGGCCCGTCCGATGATCCAGTCGTACGCCTCGTACATGCCCTGCAGATTCTGCTCGGCGGCACGCAGTGTCTGTCGCCGTCGATCGGGCGGGGCGATGTGGATCAGGGGCTCGGCCCAGACGATAATTGCCTTCGGCCACTCGTGTTTGATTGCCTTCGACGCGGTGGTGGCGGTCCGGACGAGCTGATCCTTGAAACAGCCGCGCTGCTTCGCGCCGACGTGCGGGAAATAGCCGTCGTCCACCGCCCAGGACAGGAAATTGATCTCGTTGAGCGGGACAGACCAGCGGCGGCCGGCCGCTGATCGACTGCTGGATTTCCAGCGCGGCCAATGCAAAATCCGTGAAGCGTTCCGGGAAATCCGGCGCACCCTGGTCGACGTGGTCCGGGGAGCCGTAATGGAACAGGTCCCAGATAATCTGCATGCCCATTTGCTCGGCGGCCTCGAGCGCCGGCATCCAGCTCGACCAGTCGTACTTGCCCGGCGCTTTCTCGATCAGGTGCCAGCGCAGGCCGTCGCGCAACGTCCTGAAGCCGAGTTCGCGGCAGAGCCGATAGTCCTGCAGGACATGCTTGTCGTGCCCAGTCGCCCTGATCAGGTCGAGCCGGACCCCGTCCTTGCGCCGGTGCGAGGAGCATTCGAACCCCGCCTGGAAGAAACTATCGAAACTTGTGGCCATGGTTGCGGCAACAATGCACTAAAATCGAAATAGAGCCACGTGGCGTTGCATCTCGCTCCATCGGAGGGAGGGAGGGAGGCTTAAGCCACCGACTTTGCGCCGCGGTCGGCGTTGCCAATCCACGCGAGGAATTCGTCCTCGAACATCGGCGGGGCGAAAACATAACCTTGCACCGTGTCGCAGCCCATTGCGCGCAAAATGTCGGCCTGGGCGACGGTCTCGACGGCTTCTGCGACCACTTCGCAGCCAACGCCCTTGATCAGCTGAATGACCGCCTGGACCACCACCCGGGCTTTGTCCGAGCTTTCGATGTCGGCGATCAGCGACTGGTCGAGCTTCACCCGGTCGAGCGGCATGGAGCGCAACCGCGCGAGGTTCGAATAACCTGTGCCGAAGTCGTCGATCGCGATCTTGGCGCCATCGTCCCGCAGCGAGCCGATCTCCGCCAGCACCAACTCGCTCACCTCCATGGCCGCGCTCTCGGTAAACTCCAGCTCAACCATCGATAGCGGAACCTCGGCGTCGGCGAAGGAATGCCGGAGCTTGACGAAGAAATCGGCGCGGTCGACCTGCCTCGGGCTGATGTTGAAAGCGAGGCGGCCGCCCAGGCCATTGCGATTCCATGTCCCGAGCAGGGAGGCGACTTCTCCGGTCACCCACTCGCCGATCTCGGCAATGACTCCGGTTTTCTCGGCAATTGGAATGAACGTGCCGGGCAGCCGCATTCCATCCCGCGGGTGATTCCACCGGAGCAAAGCCTCGGCGCCGCAGACCTCGCCGGTCACCAGGCTCATTTGCGGCTGGAAGGCGAGCAGGAAATCGCCCCGCTGGACGGCTTCGGTCAGCGCCCGTTCGGTGTCGACCTTGAGTTGATGCTCGGCTGCGAGAGCTGCGTCGAACAGGCAGTGGCGCCCGCCGCCGGCAGATTTCGCGCGGTACATGGCAATGTCCGCGGCACGCATCAAAGCTTCGATGCTCGTGCCGTGATCGGGCGAAAGGGCGACCCCGATCGACGCGCCGATGTCGACGCTGTGCGAGCACAATTCGAACGGCTCGGCGATCGCCACCACGACCCGCCGGGCGATGCGTTCGATTTCGTTGGCGGACTCGATCTCGGGGAAGAACATGGTGAATTCGTCGCCGGCCAGGCGGGCGAGCAGCGGACGCATGCGGGCGTTCCCGGCATATTCGGCGTTGACGACCACGCGCAGACGGTTGGCGACCATGATCAGCAGCTGGTCGCCGCGGGCATGGCCAAGGCTGTCGTTGACGGACTTGAACCGGTCGAGATCGACGAACAGCATCGCCGAGCAGGTGCCCTCATGCGCTTGACCGAGAAGTTTGTCGGCTTCCGAGCGGAAATGGAGGCGGTTGGGAAGCGAAGTGACCGGATCGTACATGCCGAGCGCGTGCGCGTTCTCGATCGAGGCGCGCACCTCGGCGAAGAGCGAGTCTACCGCAGCAGCGACCTTCGGCATCGCCCGGCGTACGATGACCGGCGCCGGCGAAACCAGGTCGCCGTCCTCGACCGCAAGCAAGCGCTCGCTCAACGCGGACAGCGCGCGCGCGCTCTCGCTGTTGGGCCGTTCCGATGCAATGTAGCTGATCAGCAGGCAGAATGCGCCGGCGACAAGCGCCGCGAGGATCTTCTCGTCGAACGCCGTCAGGTAGAGCAGCGCCGCGAGCGAGAAGATGAAGGACGCAAGACCGGCTGCACACGACAAGACCGCGTTGCTGATCTTCTGGGCCGTGCCTGCTTTCATCGGTTCGATGCGCCTCGCGCGACGGCAATGCCCGCCTGACGCACCCGCGTTAAAGAATAGGGGTTAAGAAAAAGTCATCGGCGCCTGAGGACTATGTAAAGGCTGCCCCCACCGCCATGTCGCCGGTGCGCTCCGCGGACGGCAGCGATGCTTGGCGCGTGTCGTGAAGCGGCAAGCCAGTCGTGGACCGCGGCTCGGATACGGCCGCGCCCGACCGGCGGCGCGCCGGGGCGATGATGTCCGGTGATCAGCAGAACGACCCGGTCGCCCGCGTTAATCGCCTGCTCGAGAACATTGTCGATCGCACGCCACGCGGTGTCGAGCGTCATCCCGTGCAGGTCGAGCGCCCGGTCAGGCTCGGCCGCGCCCGAGCGGAGCCGCCGGTCCCAGCTCGCGTCGAGGGTGTTCCTATGTAGCTCTCCCCCGGGACGGGGAGGGGGACCATGCGTAGCATGGTGGAGGGGGCGTCGTGCGGGGCTCCCACCCCCCTCCACCGTCCGCTCCGCAGCTGGTTCCCCTTCCCGTATCGGGGAGGATGTTAACTCACGGGACAGCGGCTGGATCGTGGCCGTCACCCGCGCCCACAGCGCGGCCTCTTCAGGGCTGAGCTGACGCACGCGCCGCCGCGCCTTTGGGGAGGAGCACATAGGCGACACCGTTCGCCGACATTCCGCCGGCGATCTGCGTGGCTTCCGGTCCCCCGCCCCAGAAGGTATCGAACCGGTTCGGGCCCTTGATTGCCCCGCCGACATCCTGCGCGACCCACAGGCCGTACGCCTCCGGACGGTCCAGCGCGAGGTACACGGGCGCGCCCAGCGGAACGAAGTTGGGATCGGCCGCAACCGTGCCCCGCGGAGTCAGCGGAACGTTGAGCGCGCCGAGCGGACCGGGGCCGGTCAGCGCCTTGAAGAAGATGTAGGACGCATTCTCCCGCATCAACTCGCGCCCCTGGTCGGGATTGGCGCGTATCCAGTCCCTGATCGCCTGCATGTTGGCGCCGCCCGGCGGAAGAATTCCCCGGTCCCTCAGCAGCTTGCCGATGGCGGTGTAGGGAAGCCCGTTCTGCTCGGCATAGCCGACGCGAATACTGGTGCCGTCCGGAAGGACCACTCGCCCGGAGCCCTGAATCTCGACGAAGAACAGGTCCACCGGATCGGCCGCCCAGGCGATCTCGAGTTCGGCGGTTGGCAAGCACTCCGTCCTCAATCTCGGCACGGCTGTAATAAGGCACGCAGGCGCCCGTCGGGTCGGTTCGCCCCCTCCCCATCGTTCCATCAGGCCGCGTGCAGCGCACAAGGTCGGCCGGCACCGCGTAGATCGGCGCATATCCCGGGAGCGGAACGCGCGAACCCTGGATTTCCGGCTCGTAATAGCCGGTCGCGAACGCTTTGCCGTTGCCAATCCGCACCCAGTCGAAACGGTCGCGGAAAAACGCGGCCGCTTGCTCAGGCGCGACGCTCGCAGCCTCGGAACACAGCGCGGTCCAATCCGAACCCTGCGCCAAGCCCGATCGGTCCTGGCGCCGGATCAGCACCGGACAGCTGGTCCGAAAAGCCTGGAGCGCGCGCTGCGCCCATGCGTCGTAGATCGTCGGCGCTGGCGGAACGAGCGCAACGCCCGCCTCTCGCGCAGTCTTGGGCGGCGGCGGCGGAACGGCAGGCGCCGGCGGAATCACAACCGCCGGCTGCGGCTGCGGCGCCTCGGGCGGAGGGAGCGGCTTGGTCGCGCAGGCGGCGAGAAGAACGAGCGAAGCGAGCGCGAACGCGCGAGCGGCGAAGCTCACTCTTCCTCGTCGGTCTCGATCAACACCCAATTCGGGTCCGCGCGACTTGGTGTCACGGCGGAAGGTCCACAGGTCGCGCGTCTGTACTGCGTCGCTTAGCGAACCGGCTACGACGTCCCCGGCGGAGTTGCGAGTCACGGCCGCAATGTCGGCTTCGAAGCGGACCGTCAGGGTTGCGATGCCACCCTCGGCCGAGGCCTCAAAGATCACCGCCTGCTCGATTGTGACCAGCCGGTTGGCGAGCGTCAGCCCGTCCTTCTTGCGCTGCTCGACCGCGTCGGCGAACGTCTCGTACACGTGATCGTCGAGGTGCGCCCGGACAGCCTCCAGATCGCCCTTCCAGAACGATTCGAGGACCAGCCGGTAAGCCGCCTTCGCGCCTTCGATAAACTTGGCAACGTCGAAGCTCGGGTCGGCAGCGAGGACCGCGCGAACTCCGGGCCCCGCCGTCGGAACGAAGGCCATGTCGCCCGCATCGACAGGCGCCGACGGCGCGGGCGCGGGCTGGCTCACCCGCGGTCCGACGCGTGCGTCGGGATCGGCCGGCTTCAATATGGGCTGCTGCTCGTGGCCGGTTCGCTCACCGAGCACGCTGTAGAGGCGCAACCCGACAAAGAGGGCGACAAGTGCGAGGATGACGATGACGGTCAATCTTGAGGTCCTGTTTGATCTTCACAGCAACATAGTGCGTGCAGCGTTAAGATTCCAACACTCGTGAACCTATGAAGCTTCCCGTGCAACGCACGAACCCGGCGTTGCGCCCCATTTTATGCCCTGCTACGCGCACTCACCACAGCGCCGCGCCATCAGCGGCCCCCGAGACAGCTCAACATTTCTGCAAGGACAGCAAAAAATGGCGGACCAGGAACCGGCGACCGGCAGCAATGGCTCTGGCGAGACAGGCGCCGACCCGGCGATCAGCATTCTCGCCCAATATACGAAGGACTTGTCGGTCGAGAATCCGAGCGCTCCGCAGGTCTTCCAATGGCAGGTCCAGCCAAATCTCGACGTTCAATTCAACATCAATGTGGAGAGCGTGGCCGACGACGTCCACGAGGTGGTGCTGAAGATCGAGGTGAACGCGCGTTCGGATAACGGCGTCCATTTCGTCGTCGACTTGAGCTACGGTGGCCTCTTTGGAATCCGCAACGTTCCGGCGGACGCGCTCCAGCCGTTCCTTTTGATCGAAGCACCGCGGCTGATCTTCCCCTTTGCGCGCCAGATCGTCGCCGAAGCGGTCAGCAACAGTGGATTCCCGCCGCTCCTGCTCGATCCGATCGATTTTGCCGGCGCCTATCTCCAGCAATTGGAAGCGCAGCAGCCGCAAGGTGTCGAGGGGGGCAACGGCGGAGGCGAACAAACCCCGCCGGAAACTCCGTCCGACGCCTGACGCCGGACGCGGCGCAAATCGAATGAACCTCGCCCGTTCGCTGGGATCGGTCGGCGGACTTACGTTGGTCAGCCGGATACTCGCCCTCGTCCGCGATTCCCTGCAGGCGCGCTATGTGGGCGCGAACTTCGCCTCGGACGCATTCCTGGTGGCGTTCCGTCTGCCCAACATGTTCCGTGCATTCTTCGCCGAAGGTGCCTTCTCGTCAGCTTTCATCCCGATGTTCAACCGCAAACTTGCCGAAAGCGGCGGCGAGCGCGGCCCGGCCCTCGACTTTGCCGAGCGATCCTTGTCGGTCCTGTTCGCCTTTCTCGCCGTAATGACGGTGGCGATGCTGGTCGCCGCCTGGCCGCTTACGGCGCTCCTCTCCGGCGGTTTCCACAAACAGCATCCAACGCACGACCAGTTTGCTTTCGCGGTCGAACTGAGCCGGATCACCATTCCGTATCTGATGCTCATCTGTCTTGCTTCGCTGCTGGGCGGGATCCTCAACTCGCTCGACAAGTTCTGGATCAACGCCGCGGCCCCGATATTGCTGAATATCGCCATGGTGTTCGGGTTATTCGCGTTCCACGGAACGCCTGCGGAATCGGCGCGGGTGCAGGCGATTTCGGTGCCCATCGGCGGGGTGCTGCAGCTTGGCTGGTTGTACTTCGCCTGCCGCGCAGCCGGCGTATCGCTCCGGCCGCGGCTGCCGCGCATCGACCCCGAGGTGCGGCGGCTGATGAAGCTCATCCTTCCGGCCGCCATTGGCGCGGGCGCCGTCCAGCTCAATCTCGTCGTCTCGACGGCACTGTCCGGCTATCTGCTCGGCGAGGGCTCGATCTCGTACATCTACTACGCCGATCGCGTGAACCAGCTCCCCTTAGGCATGATCGGCATAGGTCTCGGAACGATCCTTCTCCCCACGGTTTCGCGGCTGCTGAGCGCCGGCGATGACGCCAAAGCGATGGACACACAGAACCGGGGCATGGAGCTTGCGCTATTCCTGACGTTCCCGGCGATGGTCGCGCTCGTCGTCGCTTCCGAGCCGATCGTCCGCGGTCTTTTTCAATACGGGCATTTTGATGCGGCCGACACGGTCAAATGCTCGTGGGCGCTGGCCGGCTTTTCGCTCGGTCTCCCGTCCTATGTTCTCGTGAAGGTCCTGACGCCCGGCTATTATGCCCGGCACGATACGCGAACTCCGGTACGCTACGCGGTGCAGTCGGTAGCGGTGAATCTCGCCGGCAACCTTATCCTGATCCCCGTGCTTGCACAGTTCGGCTACGGACACGTCGGGCCGCCGCTGGCGACGGCTTTGTCATCAACCGTGAACGTGTGGATGTTGTATGCGACGCTTGGGAAGCGAGGTCATTTCATCGCCGACGCCCAGCTGAAGCGCCGTGTCCCCCGCCTGGTCCTTGCCGCGCTCCTGATGGGTGCGGCGGTCTTCGCCTTCGATCGGCTGCTGGACCCTTGGCTCAACGGGCGGATTTGGGATCGCTATCTCGCATTGACGATACTGGTCGCCGGCGGCGTCGCGGTCTACGGCGTAGCGTGCTTCTTGACCGGCGCGTTCGCGCTCGACGATGTGAAGCTCCTCCTCAGGCGACGGGCGCGAGAAGCATGACCAGCCACACTATGAAACGCGTTGTTTCGGGGATCCAGCCGACGGGCGACCTCCATCTCGGCAATCTCCTCGGCGCGATCCTGCGCTGGGTGCGCATGCAGGATGAGGCCGAGTGCCTGTTCTTCCTCGCCGACCTTCACGCGCTGACCGTCGACGTTAATCCGGCGCAATTGCGCGCGAGCATCCGCGAGATGGCGGCCGCGCTGATCGCCAGCGGGATCGATCCGGCCAAATCGATCATCTTCCGCCAAAGCGCTATCACCGCGCATGCCGAGCTCGCCTGGATCCTCCAGGGCACCGCGCGCATGGGCTGGCTCAACCGGATGACCCAGTGGAAGGACAAGGCCGGGAAGAACAAGGAAGGCTCGTCCGTCGGCCTCTTCACCTACCCCGTGCTCCAGGCCGCGGATATCCTGCTCTACAAGGCGACGCACGTGCCTGTCGGGGAAGACCAGAAGCAGCATGTCGAGCTTACGCGGGACATCGCACTCAAGTTCAACACCGACTTTAACGTTGACCTGTTCGTTCCGCCGGAGCCGCTCATCGGCAGGGAAGCCGCGCGGATCATGAGCCTGCGCGACGGATCGTCGAAAATGTCTAAGACCGATCCGTCCGACATGAGCCGGATCAACCTGACCGACAGCGACGAAGACATCGCGCAGAAGATTCGCAAGGCGAAGACCGATCCCGATCCGCTGCCCGACAACGCACTTGCGCTCGAGGGCAGAACGGAGGCGAAGAATCTCGTCGGCATTTACGCCGCGGTGACCGGCGAGAGCGTCCAGCAAGTTCTGGCGCGCTTTGCCGGTCAGGGCTTCGGCGCGTTCAAGCCGGCGCTTGCCGACGCTTTGGTCGCGCTGATCGCACCCGATCCGCAAGCGCCTCGAAGAGCTTCGCCGCGATTCGGCGGAGCTCGATCGCATTCTCGCCGCGGGTTCGGCGCGAGCGAGCGACATCGGCGCGCCGGTCCTTGCCCAGGCCAAGGCCGCCGTCGGCCTCGCGCAATAGCCGCGCGCTCGCCTTGAACGCGGATCGCCAGCCCGCCCAGCAGCGTCCCCTGCCGCTGTCGCAGCGGCTGACGCAAATCGTCGCCGAGCACGGTCCCGATCGAATGACCTTTTCGCACCTCTCGGCGCAGCTTCACGCGCGTGCCTGGGGCGGCTTGCTGCTCATCTTTGCCGCCATCAACGTGCTGCCGCTGCCGCCCGGCACGAGCATGTTCTTCGCCCTCCCGCTAATGATCGTCTCGGGGCAGATGGTGCTCGGGCGGACAAGCCCGTGGTTCCCCGCCCGAATCGACCGGCGCGGAGTGACCAAGCAGCTGCTCCAGCGCCTCATCGACAAGATGCAATGGCTCGAACATCGCGTCGAGCGGATTTTCAAGCCACGCCTGGCGAGCCTGACAGGGCCCGCCGCGACCCGCGTGATCGGCGCAGTCTGCTTCCTGCTCGCCTTGATCGCCGCGATCCCGATCCCGCTGTTCCACGTCGCGCCGGCCGCGGCGATCGTGCTGTTCGGCCTGGCGCTCATCTATCGCGATGGGGCGCTGGTCATCGTCGCGGCCGCCGCAGCCGTCGCCAGCGTGATCGTCGATGCGCTGGTGATCGGCTCGAGCGCACTGGCGATCGCTTATTTCGCCTCCTGGCTGCACCGCTAGCGCCGTCGTCCCGACGCGCCGACATAACGCTTCATCGACGGTTCACCGCATTTGGTGGTATATCGCCGCTCGAAGTTTCCGCTTTTCGAATCCCGATTGAGGGGGAGTAACTATGCGTATCCGTAAATTCGCAGCCGCGATCGCGCTTGGCGCAGCCGCAATTGCGCTGTCCGCCTGTGCCACCGCAATCGACACGCGAGTCACGCGCTACCAGGCAATGCCGGCGCCGCAGGGGCAGACCTTCGCGGTCGTTCCGGTGGGCGGGATGGCCGCGAGTGGCGGCCTTGAGTTCCAGCGCTATGCCGCAATTGTCGCGCAACAGCTCGCCGCGCGCGGCTACACGCCCGCGCCCGATCCGGCGAGCGCGAGCATGGTCGTCCAGCTCGGCTATGGCGTCGACCACGGCCAGGTCCGCGTCCTCTCCGATCCGTTCGCACGACCGTACGGCTATGGCGGCTTTTACGGGGGCAGCTTCTTTTATCCCCGGTTCGGCCGCTTCGGCTCGCCCTTCTATTACGGCTGGGCCGACCCCTTCTGGTACGGTGACGGGATCGACTCCTATGTCGAATATCATAGCGAGGTCGATCTCCACATCCGCGCCAAGGGCACCCAGCAGCCCCTGTTCGACGGACGCGCCCAGGCGCGCTCGCAAACGAACCGCCTGGACGTCGTCTTGCCGAGCCTGATCGAGGCCCTGTTCACCGGCTTCCCCGGACAGAATGGCGAGACCGTGAAGATCACCATCCCGACCAGGCCCGCGACCACCGCTCGTCGCTAGTCGCGACTCAGACGCTCGAGATGAGGGCCGCCGGAGCAATTCGGCGGGCCTTTTCCGATGCTTGCGACGCGCCAACGGACACAAGCCCGACAGACTCGCGCAAAGCGACCATTTGTCGTACTGATTAACAAGCGGGGGCTGGACGGATGGCCGCAAGTCAATCTCACGGGCGCAGGTTTCTGATCGCAGGCGCAGCGGTTTTTGCCGTCAGCGCAAGCGCTCTTGGACTTGCGAGCCGATATGGAGTGCTCGGACCGATCGAGGGCACCATCGCTCCGCAGATGTACGTCGATTCACTGCCCGACGCGCAAATCCCCGTCCAAGGCCGCTATGTGCTGGTCGATGCCGCTTCGGCCCGGCTGTACATGATCGAGGACGGCCACGTCCGCGATTCGATGCGGGTGATCGTCGGGAAGCCCGAAACGCCGACGCCGCAGCTGAAGAGCGTCATCAATTACGAGACTTTGAACCCCTATTGGCACGTGACCGCCGATCTGACGCGGTCGCTTATCGCTGCGAACGTGCTCAAGCAGGGCGATGCCTATCTCACCGACCGGGGTTATGAGGTTCTCTCCGGCTGGGGACCCGATGCGCAGGTGCTTTCGCCCGACAGCGTCGACTGGAAGGCGGTCGCCGCGGGCAATCTGAAGGTTTATGTTCGCCAGCGGCCCGGCCCCGCCAATTCCCTCGGTCACTTCAAGTTCGACCTTCCCAACGGCGATGGAATCTATCTTCACGACACGCCCAAGAAGGAACTCTTCGCCCAGGAAGCGCGCAACCTCAGCCATGGCTGCGTCCGCCTCGAGGACGCGCAGCGGCTAGCGCGGTGGCTCCTCGGCAAGGATCCGCCCGCGGTGTCGGCCCCAGAGGAGAACATCCTGCTCCCCCGGCCCGTCCCGATAATGATCAGCTACCTCGACCCGAGCACCCAGACGCGTCTCGCCGCGCTGCAATAACGGTTCGCGGGCGGGCGCTCAGCCCTCCAGTTGCCGCGTCAGCAACCGGATGTCCGCATCCAGCTCCGAGTCCTGGGCGCGCAGTTTCTCGATCTGGCGGACGGCGTGGATCACGGTCGTGTGATCGCGCCCGCCGAAACGCCGGCCGATGTCGGGCAGCGATTTGGGTGTCAGCTGCTTCGACAAATACATCGCCACCTGCCGCGGGCGGGCGACCTCGCGCGCTCGCCGCGCCGACGTCATTTCGGCCTTGCGGATGCGGTAATGCTCGGCGACTTGCGTCTGGATCTCGTCGATCGAAATCCTCCGCTGGTTGGCGCGCAGCACGTTGGCCAGCACTTCCTCGACGAAGGCGACATCGATTTCGCGCCCGGTCATCATCGCATAAGCGCCGATGCGGTTGAGCGCGCCCTCGAGCTCGCGCACCGACGAGGTCACCCGGCGGGCGAGGAAGTCCACGACCGGCCGCGACATCTCGACCCCCGGCAACGCCTCGAGCTTGGCGAGGATGATGTTGAACCGAAGTTCGTAATCGGCCTGGTTGATGTCCGCGACCAGGCCCCACGACAGGCGCGACAGAATTCGCGGCGCAATCCCGTCGAGGTCCTGCGGTGCGCGGTCCGAGGTGATCACCAGCCGCCGTCCGGCGGTGATGATCTCGTTCATCGTGTGGAAGAATTCCTCCTGCGTCGAATCCTTGCCGGCGATGAACTGGACGTCGTCGATCAGCAGCAGGTCGGCGCTCCGCAGGCGGCTCTTGAAGCCGATCGTGTCATTCTCTTTCAGCGCGCGGATGAACTCCACCATGAACTTCTCGGCGGACATCGAAACGACGCGCGAGCCCCGGTTGTGGGCGAGGAAGCTGTGGCCGATCGCGTGCAGCAGGTGAGTCTTGCCGCGGCCGGTGCTGCCATGGACGAACAAAGGGTTGAAGCTGACGCTCTTCGACTGTCGCCAGCGTGCGCGCCGCCGTCGCCGCGACTTCGTTGGCCTTGCCGACAATGAACGTTTCGAAACGGTAGCGCGGGTCGAAATTCGGCGCGTTCGGGTCGCGCTCGACGGGCGCCGGAGTTTCCTCGAGGATCAACAGGGGCGCCGGGCGCGGAGCGTCGGCGGCGGCCATGACGCGGACATTGCGCACGACCGGTAGCACCGTCTTCCACGCCAGAGTCAGCCGCTCGCCGAAATGCGAGCGCACCCAATCGGCCATGAACTGGCTCGGCATCACCATGTCGAGCGTTCCGCTGTCGGGCTCGAACGCGCCGAGCTCGGCCGGCTTCAGCCAGCCGTCGAAAGTGCGTGCACCAAGGTCGCGGCGAAGTCCCGTGCGGATGGAGTCCCAGGCGGCCTCGAGCGGTGCTGCGACACGGCCTTCGACTAGCTCGACAGACGAATTCGCCCCTGCGCTTTGCACTGGTCCGCGCCTCCCTATTCCGACCCCCCATTTGGAGGCAAAAGGGTCCCGTCACGAGCGATCCGAGTCGCGCGCCTCAGGCTTGTTTTCTCTCTTGCCCCCGGCGCGGATTCGCGCCCGGAAGGCCGGTTCTGAAACCCTATTGGGCCGCTTGCAAGTGCCGTTATTTCATCAAAATGAAATAAAGCCACTTGACATCGGATTCGGGCCAAAATTGGAGAAATTGGCGGAAAAGCGCGACTTTCGTGGTAAGGATAGCGTTAACAAGTCCACGAATCGCGGGAATTGCTGCATTTTTTTGACGGTCCCGAAATGGAACGAGCCGCCGGTCTCCCGACGGCTCTCCTGAACCTCAACCTAAGCGGCCGTTTCAGCCGAGCGACGCAACCCGTTTCGACAGGCGGGAAATCTTCCGAGCGGCGGTGTTCTTGTGGATAACCCCGCGCGCCACTCCCCGCGCAATCTCCGGCTGGACCTTCTTCAGCGCATCCGCGGCATCGGCCTTCTTGCCCTCCGCGATCGCCGACTCGACGGCCTTGATGAAGGTCCGGATGCGGCTCACTCGCGAATGATTGATCACCGTGCGATTCGCATTGCGGCGGATGCGCTTCTTGGCTTGCGGCGTATTCGCCATTGAATAAGGTCCTTGTTGTCCTGCGGCTCAATGAAAAAGCGGCGCAAAGCCAAACGGCTGCGCCGACGCGGGCGTTCCACTACTCAGAGAGGGCCCCAAGGTCAACTCAGTGCTGGCATTTCGGACAATAGAAAGTCGAGCGGCCGCCCTGGACGATCCTTTTCACTGTGGCGCCGCACGCGCATGCCCGGCCCTCGCGGTCGTACACCGCGAAACTCTTTGAAAAATAGCCGAGCTCGCCGTCCGGGCTGGCGAAATCCTTGAGGCTCGATCCACCGGCCGCGATCGCTTCGCCAAGCACGTCCTCGACGGCGCGAACGAGGCGTTTCAAACGGTCCGGCGAGACCGAACCGCCGGCGCGTTTCGGGTGGATTCCCGCGCGGTAGAGCGCCTCGCAAACGTAGATATTGCCCAGGCCCGCGACGATCCTCTGGTCTCCCAGCAGCAACTTGATTGCCGCGCTGCGTCCGCTCAGGCGGTTGTGGAGGTCGCGGACGTCCAGCCCGAACGGTTCGGGTCCCAGCGCCTTGAACGCCGGCCACTCGTCGAGCCCGTTTGTAGTCACGAGATCGACCGAGCCGAACCGCCGCGGATCGTTGAGCGCGAGCCGCTTTCCTTCGTCGGTCTGGAGCAGAAGGTGATCGTGTTTCCCGAGCGTCGCGTGGTCGATCCGCCAGCTTCCCGACATCCCCAGATGAAAGATCATCGTGTCCCCGCGGTCGGTGTGGATGAGCCCGTATTTGGCGCGGCGGCCGAGGCTGGTCACGCGTGCTCCCGTGAGCCGCTGACCGAGGTCCTCGGGAAAGGCCCGGCGCAAGTCGGCGCGGCGCGCTTCGACGCGGGCGATGCGCCGTCCCTCGAGCACGCGCGCAAGGCCGCGGACGGTCGTCTCGACTTCGGGAAGCTCGGGCATTCGCCTGCGCATAAATGGGACCGCGGTCCAGGCCAACACCTCCGTTCGTCCTGAGCGCAGTCGAAGGGCGCTGGCAGAGCGGTCGCGCGAAACGCCCTTCGACTACGCGCCGTGGCGCTCCGCTCAGGACGAACGGCTTTCACCACCCAGCATCCGGCACTAAGGGCACCGCAATGGCAGAGAAGGTCAATTTCGGCGACGAGCTGGTCGCGCCCGAGGAAAAAACGCGGCGCGTCGGCGCGGTGTTCAGCTCTGTCGCGCGGCGATACGATGTGATGAACGACCTCATGTCGGGCGGAATGCACCGGCTGTGGAAGGACCGCTTCGTCGCCCGGGTGAAGCCGCGGCCGGGAGAGGAAATCCTCGATATGGCCGGAGGGACCGGCGACGTCGCTTTCCGCCTCGCCAAACGCGGCGCGCAGGTGATGGTCGCGGACATCAACGCGGACATGCTCGAGGTCGGCAAAGAGCGCGCCGGGAAGCGCGCGCTTACCGGGCTTCGCTGGAAGGTCGAGAATGCCGAAGCCCTGAGCTTCGGCGATGCCAGCTTCGACGCGTACACGATCGTCTTCGGCATTCGGAACGTCACAAACATTCCGGCAGCGCTCGGCGAAGCGCACCGCGTGCTGAAGCGCGGCGGGCGCTTCTATTGCATGGAGTTCTCGAGCAGCGACTGGCCGGGTTTTTCGCAACTTTACGATCGCTGGGCGGACAAAATGATCCCGCGCATCGGCAAGGCCGTGGCGGACGACGAGGACAGCTACCGCTATCTGGTCGAAAGCATCCGCCGCTTCCCGCGTCCCGAAATATTCCGCACGATGATTGCGCACGCAGGTTTCGTCCGCGCCGCGGCGGAGCCGATGCTCGGCGGCCTTGTCTCCATTCACAGCGGCTGGAAGATTTGACCACTTCGATCGACCCAGCTCTGGCGGACTTCTCCTGAAATGGGGTCGGACGCTCGCCCGGCATGGCGCGCTCTCACCGGAATCGAGCAGGATCCGCTGACCCCTGCGCCAGTCCGGCGGCTGGCGCGCATCGCGCGGTTCGGCGCGCGTATTCCCGAGACTCCCGATTATGCCAAAGCGCTGCAGGAGATCGGGCCCGCCGCGATCAAGCTCGGCCAGACCCTCTCCACCCGCCCCGATCTCGTCGGTGAACGCGCCGCCGAGAATCTGTCACAGCTGCAGGACGACCTCCCGCCCGCGCCCTTCGCCGCAATCAAGCAGACCATCGAGCAGTCCTTCGAGGGGCCGCTCGAAAGCCTCTTTTCCGAATTCGACGAAGTGCCCGTCGGCGCCGCCTCGATCGCCCAGGTTCACCGCGCGGTCACCACCGACGGCCGCGAAGTCGCGGTCAAGGTGCTCCGCCCGCACATCGAGGAGGAATTCGAACGGGCCATCGAGACTTACGAATGGGCAGCCGCACAGGTCGAGCGCATGGGCGGCGAGCTCGAGCGGCTTCGGCCCCGCCTCGTCGTCGCCCATTTCAAGCAGTGGACCGCGCGCGAGCTCGACCTCCAGCGCGAGGCCGCATCCGCGTCCGAGCTCCGCGAGAACATGATCGCCGAGCCCAACTATTACATTCCCGAGATCGACTGGCGGCGCACCGCACGCCGGGTGCTGACGCTCGAGTGGGTCGACGGAATCAAGCTCAACGATCGCGACGCGCTGATCGAGGCCGGCCAGGACTGCCAGGCGCTTGCCGCGACGCTCGTGCGCGCCTTCCTTCGCCAGGCGGTGGTCGACGGCTTTTTTCACGCCGACCTCCACCATGGCAATTTGTTCGCGCTGTCCGACGGGCGCATCGCGGCAATCGACTTCGGCATCATGGGCCGGATCAACCGGCAGGCCCGGGTATGGCTCGCGGAGATCCTCTACGGCCTCATCACCGGCGATTACCGCCGCGTCGCCGAAATCCATTTCGAGGCGCAATATGTTCCAGCGCATCACAGCGTCGAGGAATTCGCCACCGCCCTGCGCGCCGCGGGCGAACCGATCCGCGGCTTGCCGGTCAAGGACATCTCGGTCGGCCGGATGCTCGAAAGCCTGTTCTCGATCACCCGCGACTTCGACATGCCGACCCAGCCGCACCTGCTGCTGCTGCAAAAGACGATGGTGATGAATGAGGGCGTCGCAACCGCGCTCGACCCCGACATCAACATGTGGGCGACCGCTGAGCCGTTCCTCAGCGAGTGGATCCGCTCGGAGCTCGGCCCTGAAACCTATTACGCCGACCGGATCATCGAGGTCGTCCGCGCGGTCAAGAAGATCCCCGAGCTGATCCACCGCATCGACCAATATTATCCGCCCGCCGGCGCCGCCCCTCCCCAGCCCCCGCTGCCGGAGATTGCGGTGATCGAGCAGCGGACCTGGTGGCGCTATGCGGCCGTGGCGCTGCTTGCAGCCATCGCGGGCGCCGCGGCCGCGTGGCTGCTGCTCTAGCGCACGCTGAACCGATAGATCGTCGTCGCGCGATAGGTCTCGCCCGGCCTCAGCAGGGTCGTCGGAAAGTTCGGATGGTGCGGCGTGTCCTGGAAATGCTGCGCCTCGAGCGCGACCGCATCGAAGGCCCGGTACGGCGTGCCCTGGGCGCCGTTGTCGTTCCCGCTCATGTACCCGGCAGTATAGATGTGGATCGAAGGCTCGGTGGTCAGCACCTCCATCACCCGGCCTGAGCGCGGATCGGCGACCCGGGCCGCGAGGTGGAGCTTGCGGTCGAACGGAAGCACCCAGCTGTGATTGCACCCCTTCTCGGCGATCTTCAGGCACTGGCGCAGCGGCTTCGGAGTGCGAAAATCGAGCGACGTTCCAGCCACGGGAAGAAAGCGGCCGGTCGGAATGCCGCCGTCGCCCGCCTCGGCATAGCGGCTCGACGGCACCTGGAGAATCTGGTCGAGCGCGGTTCCAGAGCCGGCGCCCGCCAGGTTGAAATAGCTGTGATTGGTCAAGTTGATCTGCGTCGCAGCGCTGGTCGTCGCCGAATAATCGATGCGCAGGCTGTCGTCGGACTGCAGCCGGTAGGTAATTCTGACCTTTAGCGTACCAGGAAAGCCCTGCTCGCCGTCGGGGCTGGTGTAGCGCAGCACCACTCCGGGCGCGCGGCCGCGCAGCGGCTCGACGGCCCACACCTTGCTGTCGAAACCCGGAATTGCGCCGCCGTGAAGCGCATTGGGACCATCGTTGGCGACGAGCTTCACCTCTTTGCCGCCGACGGTGAAGCGCGCGCCGGCGATCCGCCCGGCGTAGCGGCCGATAATCGCGCCAAAGCGATAATCCCGATTGTGCGCCTCGTAATCGGCGAGGCTGCCGAACCCGAGCGCCACATTGGCTTTGTGCCCGCGGCGGTCGGGCACATCGATTTGCGTGATGATGCCGCCGTAGCTGATGATGTGGACCTCCGCGCCGTCCGGATTGCGCAGGATATATTCGCTGACCGGCTGCCCGGCTTTGGTGCTGCGATAGGGGCGGACCTCGACCGATTTCGGCGCCGCGGCGACCGGGCCCGCAGCGACGGCCGTCAGCATCAAACCTGTGAGAACTCGCATTCCGCCCCTCCTCATTCCGGCCCCGAAGTTCGCCCGCAGCCGGAGCAGCGGTCAAGCGCCAAGCCTCGACTCCGCCGTCCGGCGGAGGCAATGCGGCGCCATGGCACGCGTGCTGTTGATCGTCGGCGGCGGGATTGCGGCGTACAAGTCGCTCGAGCTCGTGCGCCTGCTCAAGAAGGCCGGGCACCAGGTCACGCCCGTGCTCACCAAAAGCGGCGAGCATTTCGTCACTGCGATGAGCCTTGGAACGCTCGCCGAAAGCCGGGTCTACAGCTCGCTCTGGGAGCTTAAGGACGAGATCGAAATGGGCCATATCCAGCTCTCCCGTGCGGCCGATTTTATCCTCGTCTGCCCCGCGACAGCGGACCTCGTAGCGAAAATGGCCGCCGGCCTCGCCGACGACCTCGCAACCACCCTGCTGCTCGCGACCGACAAACCAGTCGTCGTCGCTCCCGCGATGAACGTCCGCATGTGGCAGCACGCCGCGACGAAGCGAAACGTGCAGCAGCTCATCGCCGACGGCGTCAAAGTGATCGACCCCGCCGAAGGCGAAATGGCCTGCGGCGAACATCGGCTCCGGCCGCCTGCCGGAGCCGCAGGCAGTTATGGAGTGGCTCAATTCGAACGGGCTGCTCGCGAGCACGTGACGCTCGAAGGAAAGCACATCCTCGTTACGGCCGGGCCGACGCACGAGCCGATCGATCCGGTGCGCGTTATCGCCAATCGCTCATCTGGTCGTCAGGGCTTCGCGATTGCCGCCGCCGCGGCGAAGCGGGCGCACGGGTGACATTGGTCGCTGGACCGGTGGCGTTGCAAACGCCGCCGAACGTTGATCGCGTCGATGTTGAAACCGCGGAGCAGATGGCGAACGCCGTCATGGCGGCGCTCCCCGCCGACGCGGCGATCCTGGTTGCGGCAGTCGCGGACTGGCGGGTCGAGCCATCGTCGGCCAAGATGAAGAAGGGCGCAGGCCCACCGGAGCTCGACTTCCTTCCGACGCGCGACATTCTCGCCGAGCTAAGCGCATCGCCTCAACGCCCGCGCCTCCTCATCGGCTTCGCGGCGGAAACCGAGCGCGTGGTCGAGCAGGCGGTCGGCAAACGGCAAACGAAGAACGCCGACTGGATCGTCGCCAACGACGTGTCCGGAGATGTCATGGGCGGACAGCGTAACCGCGTGCACCTGATCACTGGCGACGGCGTCGAGGATTGGCCGGAAACGTCGAAGGCCGAAGTGGCGCAACATTTGATCGCGCGGATTGCGCAGGCTCTAGGCTGAGCCGCAGACCCCGCAGCCCGGGTCCGCGGGAATACGGATCGTGCGCCAGCTCAGTTTCTCGCCGTCGAACAAGTGGAGCACTCCGGCGAAGTCCTCGCCAATGCCGACGATGGTGTTGATCGCGAGCAAGGCGGCGAAATTGCCGACGGTGCCGGTAAGCGCGCCCAGCACACCAAGCTCCGCGCAATTGTCGCAATCCTCGGCGTCGAACGCATCGCCGACAAAGCAGCGATAGCAGGGCCTCGAGGGGAACAGGCCGACCTGCCCCTGAAACTGCACCGCCGCCGCCGAAAGCAATGGAATGCGGAGCCGCACGCAGGCATCGCTCACGGCCAGCCGAGTCGCGAAATTGTCGCTTCCGTCGATCACCAAATCGTGTTCCGCGAGCAGCCCCTGGGCATTTCCCGCGCCTATTCGCTCCTGCACGGGCGTCGCTTTGACAAAGTGGTTGAGACGATGAGCAAACTGAACCGCCAAATCGGACTTGGAATAGCCGGCGTCCCGCTCGCGAAACAGCGGCTGTCGGTGCAGATTTGCAAGCTCGACCACGTCGTCGTCGATGATCGTGAGACGCCCCACGCCCGCTCCGGCAAGCGCCGGAATCACCGCGCTGCCGATGCCGCCCGCGCCGACCACCGCGACGGACGCCGCTTTCAGTTTGCGTTGCCCGACGCCGCCGACCTGCGGCAGGACGATGTGCCGCGCGTAGCGCTCGAGTTCCTGGTCGGAGAGAGTCACCGCCCCGTCGAGCCGAAGCCCCTGGCTCCGCGGCTTGTTTCGCTCAAAGTCGCGACCTCGACGAAATTCGCCTTCAACACCGGCGCCGGCACCAATTGCGCGATCCGCTCGCCGCGCCGCACCTCGAACGGCGCGGAGCCAAGGTTGGCGAGGATCACCTTCACTTCGCCGCGATAATCCTGGTCGATCGTGCCAGGCGTGTTGAGGCAGGTGATGCCGTGCTTGAGCGCGAGCCCGGAACGCGGGCGGACCTGCACTTCATAACCTTGAGGGATCGCAATCGCGAAGCCCGTCGCCACCGCGTGCCGCTGTCCCGGAGCAAGGGTCAGATCCTCGGCAGCCACGACGTCGAGGCCAGCCGCGCCTTCAGTCGCATAGCTCGGCGCCGGGAGCCCCTCGCCGTGCGGCAGGCGCTGCAGCTGGATTTCGATCATCTGGCTTTCTTCCGCGCCGGCTTGCGCCCACGCTTCGGCGACGGTCCCTTGGCCGCCTTCTCGTCGATCAACCGCACGGCTTCATCGAGAGTGACTGTCTTCGGGTCCGCGCCCTTGGGCAGCGTGGCATGCGTGGTGCCGTCGCTGACATAAGGGCCGTACTTGCCCTCCATCGCCTTCACGTCCTTGCCGCTTTCCGGGTGCTTGCCGAGCACAGCGATCGGCTCGCGCGATGCGCCCTGCCGCCGTCCGGCGCCGGAAGCGGCGTCAGCGAGCTTCGCGACTGCCGCGTTCATACCCGTCTCGAACACCTCCGCGGTCGATCCCAGCTTCGCATATTTGCCGTCATGGGCGAGATACGGCCCGTAGCGCCCGATCGATGCCGTGATCGACTTCCCCGTCTCCGGATGCGCGCCGATTTCGCGCGGCAGCGACAGCAGCCGCTCGGCCACCTCGGTCGTTACATCCTCGACCGGCACGTCCTTCGGGATCGATGCGCGCTTGTCGCCGCGCTCGACATAAGGGCCGAAGCGGCCGCTCTTCAACGAAATGCCGTCGCCCAGCTCCTGCGGACCTCCGCCCGCCTGCTCACCCCCTGGCTGTCCGAACTTCTGCGTATAACGGCACTCGGGGTAATTCGAGCAGGCGACAAACGCCCCGAACCGCCCGCCGCGCAGGGACAGCCGTCCATTGCCGCATTGCGGACAGAGCCGCGGGTCGGTGCCCTCCTCCCGCGGCGGGTACAGCCACGGCGCGAGGAATTCATCGAGCGCCTCGGTGATCTCCGAGGGCTTCTGGTCCATCACGTCACCGGCCTTGGGCTTGAAGTCGCGCCAGAATTCGGCGAGCAATTTCTGCCAGTTGAGCCGACCGCCGGACACATCGTCCAGCTCCTCCTCCAATTCGGCGGTGTAATCGTAGCTGACATATTTCTCGAAGAAGCGCTCAAGAAAGGCGGTCACCAGGCGCCCGCTCTCCTCGGGTACGAAGCGGGCCTTTTCGACCCGCACATATTCGCGGTCCTTCAGCGTCTGCAGGATGGACGCGTAGGTGGAGGGCCGCCCAATGCCGAGCTCCTCCAGCCGCTTGACCAGGCTCGCCTCGGAATAACGCGGCGGCGGCTGCGTGAAATGCTGGGTCGCCTCCACTCCGGTCTTGGCCGGGGCGTCGCCTTCGCGCAGCGCCGGCATGCGCGCGCCTTCCTCGTCCTCCGCGCGCTCGTCGCGGCCTTCCTCGTACAGCGCGAGATAGCCCGGGAAGAGCACCACCTGGCCCGACGCCCGAAGCACCGCGCGGCCTGCCCCGTCGCTCAGCTCGACCGTCGTCCGCTCGAGCCGCGCCGACGCCATCTGGCTAGCCAATGCGCGGTTGTAGACCAGCTCGTACAGCCGCGCGTGATCGCCGGAAGCGGCGCGCGCCTGGCCGAAATCGGTCGGCCGGATCGCTTCGTGCGCTTCCTGCGCATTCTTGATCTTACTTTGATACTGGCGCGGGCGGTCCGGCACATAGCCGGCGTCGTAACGCGCGGTGATTGCGCGGCGCGCGGCACTGATCGCCTCGGGCGCCATGTCGACGCCGTCGGTCCGCATGTAAGTGATCAGGCCCTGCTCATAGAGCGCCTGCGCAACCCGCATCGTGTGGCTCGCGGCGAATCCAAGCTTGCGCGCAGCCTCCTGCTGCAGGGTCGAGGTGGTGAAAGGCGGCGGCGGGTTCTTCGCGAACGGCTTCGTCTCGACCGACGAGACGGTGAAGTGACCGGCCTCAAGCACCGCCTTGGCGGCATCGGCTTCCCCTTTGTTGCCGATCGTCAGCCGGTCGATCTTCTTGCCGTCGAGCTGCACCAGACGGCCGGTGAAGCTCTGCCCGTCCGCGTCGAACGTCGCGCTGACATGCCAATATTCCTGCGCCTTGAAGACTTCGATCTCGCGCTCGCGGTCGACGATCAGCCGCAGCGCCACCGATTGCACCCGCCCCGCCGACTTCGCGCCCGGAAGCTTGCGCCACAGGATCGGCGAGAGCGTGAAGCCGACGAGATAATCGAGCGCTCGCCGGGCGCGGTACGCATCGATCAGATCCTCATCGAGGCCGCGCGGATGCTTCATCGCCTCGGTCACCGCCGAGTTAGTGATCGCGTTGAAGGTCACGCGCTGGACGTTTGTCGGCAGCGCCTTCTTCTGCCGCAGCACCTCCTGGACGTGCCAGCTGATCGCCTCGCCTTCGCGGTCCGGGTCGGTGGCGAGGATCAAGGTGTCGGCGTTCCTCGCCTCGTCCGTGATCGCCTTCAACTGCTTCGACCGGTCCGGCGAGACCTGCCACAGCATCTCGAAATCCTGGTCAGGATCGACCGAGCCGTCCTTCGGCGGCAAATCGCGCACATGCCCGAAAGACGCGAGCACGCGATGCCCGCTCCCGAGATATTTTTCGATGGTTTTCGCCTTCGCAGGCGATTCGACGACGACGAGTTTCAAGATGTTGCTGCCCTATACGTACGTACGCGCGATGGTGGGGGGCGGATATTTCGCCCGTCAAGCTCCCTGAAGTATGGAAAGCCGCAGCCCCGCTTGCCATACGAGCGGCATGCAGCAGAGTCTTCCGCCTCTCGCCGACGCTTATTCGCTGGCCCAAGCGGGAAGCCTCACCGCAGCGCTCGAGATCATCGAACGTCACGCCGAAGCAGGCGACGGCGAAGCGCTCTTTTCGCTTGGCGACATGCATTGGCGCGGATTTGGCGTTCCCCAGGACCTTGAACGCGCCCGCGAGCTTTTTCAGCGCTCGTCGGACGCGGGCTTTCCAATGGCTGACAAAGCCTACACCAACCTTCTGGCCAACGGCATGGCCGGCGGGCGCGACTGGAACGAAGCGCTCCGGCGCCTGGAGATCGAAGCGAAAGCGGACGGCCTCAGGGAGCGGATGCTCCAGCGGGTTCAGGAGATGGACCTCGATGGCGAGGGAAATCCGCTGCAGCTCAGTCCCGGGAAGCAACTGAGCGAGTGTCCCCATGTGATGCTGTACGAAGGCGCCTTTTCAGCCGCCGAATGTGAATTGCTCAGAATTCTCGGCGGAGCCGACCTATCAGCGAGCGAACGTCGTGATCAGTCCCGGTGACACGGTTCGCGCCTTCGTGCGGACTGCCGACGGGTCGACGATCCACTGGCTGATCGAGGATCCCGCTACCCATGCTATGAATCGCCGCCTCGCGGCGCTGACCGGGACTGACGTGCTGCAAGGCGAGCCGTTGCAAATCCTGCGCTATCAGCCGGGCCAGGAATATCGTCCGCATTTCGACTGGCTCGATGTCGGCAACCGCCGCGTGATGACTGCGCTCATCTATCTGAACGACGATTATGAAGGCGGCGAAACCGCGTTCACCAAGACTGGGCTTAAGGTGAAGGGACGCACCGGCGACGTCATCATGTTCAAGAGCGAGGGCCCGGACGGCAAGCTCGACCCGCTTTCGGAGCATGCCGGGCTACCGGTCCTGCGCGGCACCAAATATCTCGGCAGCCGCTGGATCCGCGAGCATACGCATACGCTTTAGGCCGGTCTGAGGCTCACCTTCCCGCCCGCGTGCCTGTCCAGTCTTCCCGCCAAATCAAGTTCGAGCAAGGCCATCTGCACCGCGCCGCTCGACGCGCCGGACAGGCGGATGATCTCGTCCACGGGCGCTGGCGAAGGCCCGAGCAACTCCTCGACGACGCGAAGCACCGCATCGTCCGGCGCCTCGGCAGGCGCGGCTTCGAAGCGTTCCGGCGGCGCCGCGACGCGCGATTCGAGCGGCCGCAGCTCCTCGATGACGTCGCTTGCGTTCTGCACCAGGGTTGCGCCGTCGCGGATCAGCTGGTTACAGCCCTGCGCGCGCGGATCGAGCGGCGAGCCGGGCACCGCCAACACCTCACGCCCGGCCTCCGCCGCCAGCCGCGCGGTGATCAACGAACCCGAGCGCGGGGCGGCCTCGACCACCACCGTCCCGGCGCTCAATCCAGCGATGATGCGGTTGCGGTAGGGGAAGTGCCGTGCCCGCGGCTCCGTCCCCGGCGGCATTTCCGCCAGCACGAGCCCGCGTTCGTACAGCGCCTTCTGCCGCTCTGCGTTCTCCGGCGGGTAGAAAATGTCGATGCCGCCGGCGACCACTGCGATGGTGCCGGTCTCGAGCGCGCCATCGTGCGCCGCGCTGTCGATTCCGCGGGCAAGGCCCGAAACGACGACGAGATCCTGCCGACCGAGATCATATGCGAGGCCACGGGCGAAACGGCAGGCGGCGGCGGAGGCATTGCGAGCGCCGACGATGGCCACGGCCATCCGGTCGAGCAGGTTGAGATTGCCCTTGGCCATCAGCAGCGGCGGCGCGTCTTCGAGCTCCGCCAGCAACCGCGGATAAAGCCCCTGCCCCAGCGCCAGATACTTCGCGCCGAGCCTTTCCACCTGCGCGATCTCGCGCTCGGCCTTGTCGCGGCCGAACAGCCGCGGCGGAGCGCCGCCGCCCCGCCGCGCGAGGTCGGGAACGGCCTCGAGCGCCGCTGACGCACTTCCGAAACGCGCGATCAGCTGGCGAAAGGTGACCGGGCCGATGCCCTGCGAGCGGACCAGCCGCAGCCGGTCGATCAGGTCCTGGATGTTACTCGTGGCTCGGTCCCTTTCGTCAGGCGAAGGATGTTTTCGCGGTGCTTCCACAAAACGAGCAACGCGAAACCGAGCAGCATTGGGAAGAGGGCCTGATCTTTCATGATGAAGGCGGTGGCTGGCGCACTCATTGCCGCCGCCATTCCCGCTACGGACGAGATTCGGATCGTCAGCAGCAGGAGAAGCCAGAGCGCCGCATAAACGGCCGCAGCGACCGGCAACAGGACGATGAGAGCCCCAAACAAAGTTGCGACGCCCTTGCCGCCGCGAAACTTGAGCCAGATGGGATAGAGATGGCCGACGAAAGCGCCCACGGCGGCGGCCACTCCGGTCTCCTCGCCAAACAATCTCCAGGCAACCAGGATTGCAGCCGTCGCCTTGAGGCAATCGAGGATGAGCGTCAGCGCGGCAAGACCCTTGCTCCCGGTCCGCAGCACGTTGGTCGCGCCGATGCTGCCCGATCCGATCTCACGGACGTCGCCCCGCCCCCCGAGCCGGGTGAGCACGAGCCCGAACGGGATCGACCCAAGCAGATAGCCAAGCGCCAAAGCGAAAAGCATCTCGCGGGTCATGCGCAGGTGTTAGCAGACCAGGCGCAAGCGCAAAACAGCCGCGCCCGGCATCCCCGCGGCGCTGCTGAACTACAACCGAGTGGCGTGACGGAAGAGCCAGACGACGCCCGCCGCAGACATTATCCACAGAATCAACAAGGAAATGAAAAGCATCTGCAGGTCGGGGTCATCAACTCTCAAGAAAAGTGCTCATAAAAAATGGGGCGGTCCGCATAGTGAGACCGCCCCCCGCAGCCAAATCCCGGGGGGGGTGGGCCTCGGCGCGAGTGTCGTTAACCCAACTCTGCGCCGTTAGTTCCTACAGCTGAACCGCGGCTACGGTCAGTCGACCCTTCGAATGGTCTCGTTCAACGTCGCTACGCGGGCGCCGAACTTATGCACGGCGAGGCTGTTTAAAACTGTCCTCCCGTCACTTTGCTGCGCCAGCTGCTGCTCAACCAAAAGCCCATGCCGCATCGTGTAGCGGATGTCGGCCCGAGGTCCCGCGACCGTGGCGCGAACTTCGCCCACGGCGTCGGTCAGGGTTCCGGTATATTGCAGCGGCGAGACGCGGCGGATCGTCCATCGGCGAACCGTCGGCGGCTTGCTGCCCTCGCGGATCGTCTGGTCGAGGATGAGAGTGCCCTTCTCCATCCGTCCGACGCTGTCCACACTGATTGAAATTGGCGCGCCGAATAATTTCGTCAGCTGACCGTCACCGTGAGTGCGGCCTTTGAAGAAGGCGATCGGATCGAAGTCTGCGTCCCGGGCGGCTGGCTCGCCAACTCCGCTGGCGCACCCCGCGCTGGCAGAGTCCTCAGCGAAGCAATAATTCGGGCAGAGGTCAGAGGCATGAGAGGCAAACTATCGAAGGCTCGCTTTCGACGCATATGGACTTTAGGCCGCGCTTCTGCTCTCATCGCTTTGACGGCGGGCGCTGTCTTGGCTCTTCGGCAAACCCGCAAATTTTGATCAATCGCTTCAACAAGCCCGCGCCATAACGACGGGAACGAGGGGCCATTCTGTTCACTTCATTGGCCCGAAAGCAGGCGTCGATTGAGTTTGCTACCTAACGAGACTTCTCCAGTGCCAGCTGACGTTCGCGTGCCTGCATCCGCAGAGCCTCCGGACCGATGCTGTCGCGGCGTTTCAAAGCCTATAGCGCCGATGTTAGGCGAAGCGTGCTTGAGTTGGGCACGACGGGCACGGCATTCATCGCCTTGCTGGTGATTATGGGGGCTGTGTCCCATCGCCACTATTGGCTAACGCTGCTTCTGGCGCTTCCGCAGCCGGGCTGCTCGTGCGCCTGTTCATCATCCAGCATGACTGCGGTCACGGTTCTTTTTTTAAGTCGCGAGCCGCCAATGACTTCATTTGGCGCGCGCCGCTTTCAATGGTCACGCTCACTCCTTACGGAAGTTGGGGCCAGGACCATGCCGCGCATCATGCTTCCACTGGCGATCTTGACCGCCGTGGGCGCGGCGACGTGGAAACCTGGACCGTTACCGAATACCAGGCCTCGGCCCCGCTTAAAAAGCTCCTTTACCGTCTCTACCGCAATCCTTTCGTTATGGTTGGCCTGGGTGCGCCGATCAACTTCATCGTGCTGCAGCGATTGCCGCTAGGTTACGCGTTCAGAGACGCGGACTCGCGCCGCAGCATCCTTGCGCTCAATCTCGCGCTGCTCGTGGCCTTCGGTCTTGCTTGCGCTGCGTTCGGATTTCTCACGGTCGTGGCGACCTATCTTCCTGTAATGATCGTTGCTTCGTGGATTGGTAACTGGCTGTTTTACGTGCAGCACCAGTTCGACACCGCCCATTGGGAGCGCAGCGCGGATTGGGATTTCCACATCGCCGCGGTGAGCGGCAGCTCATATTTCAAGCTTTCGCCGATCCTGCAGTGGTTTTCGGGGAACATCGGGCTGCACCACGTGCATCACTTGTGCAGCCGGGTCCCCAACTACCATCTTCAGGCCTGCCTCGATGCCGCTCCGGAACTGGACGGAGTCGCAAGGAGATTACGCTGCGTGAAAGTCTGGGTGTTGGAAGTTGGCGCTGTGGGATGAGAGCCGCCGCTTGCTCGTCGGTTTTCGCGACTTGAAGGGTCAGTCTAGGCTTTCTCAAACATGCGGCGTCTAGACTTCGTCCTCTTTTAACTTCGCCTCGGGGAGCGAATTCGTACCGACTGCGTCGATCTGCGCGGCCGTCTGGACGCCGCCATCGCCGACAACCTGCTCAACGGCTTTCAATCGTGCTTCGACACGCTCCATCTGAGCGCCATGTTGCACCGCGCGTTCAGCGGTCTGCTCGGCAATCAGCCGGCCCATTCTCTCTTTGTGCTGTAGCCACCGCCGGAACCCGACCCAAATCATCACCAGCAGCGCAATTCCGAACACCCCCTCAATCAGCAGCGCTTCCTGAAAGGCGAATACGTCGACGATGCCGTGATTCACATCAGCCTCCTCACCTCCGTTGAGAGCCGGAAACATAGCACATCTGGTGACATAATACAGTAATGCAGCAATCGTCATTCCGGCCCTTGAGCCGGGACCCGCGTTCTTCTGAATTCCGCTGAGCGCTAAGTCCGCTTTCGACCCAGCGGGCACTGGCTGAAGCGCTTCCAACGCCAATCTGAAAGGTTCACGGGCGCTCGCTTCGCACGGGCTCTGTAATTCACAGCTGGTCGAAACCATGCCTGTACCGCCATGCGAGCACGGCTAGCCAAACCAGGTTGAGGCTGCCCCACCACCAGTCAGGGGTAATCATGAGGTGGAAAAAGAAAATGATGGTCACAAGCGGCGTCAGTATGACGATCCCCAGCGGCGCCGTTCTTCAAAGAACAGTGCGCCCCCTCCTGCCAAGCAACATAAGCAGAGCAGAGGATTTATAAAAAGACTTTGGGCCATCGCTTTCTCAAGCGACGTCGTTGCCTGCGCAGCATCTTTTGCTGGATTATTTGTGATGAATCCTATTGCGCCAACGCCGAAGTACCAGGCAGCAAAAATTATTCGAACTGCCGACCAAGCAACCTTCCGGATCACGAAGCGCCCCAGTTTCGCCTGAAGATTGCATGCATATGGTCACCCCGCACGTGCCGCAAGGAGGACTCTCTCCCTCACGTGTGAATGCGCATGAACCCATCCGCCCCCATCCTCCTCTTCGACTCCCACGTCGCTAGCGGTTCGCTGCTACCTGTTGCAGCTCTGCGAGGAGCTGGCGGTCCGCTGGCACCAGGTCCATCGTACCCGCCGCATCGAGATGGCTGCGCGCATCTGCCCAGCGGCCGCGCCGCATCTCGGCAAAGCCCCAGTCGATCTGCAGCCTCCCCCACCGCGGCGCGCCCTGGGCGGCGCTGCGGTAGCTGTCGACCGCCTCATCGAGGCGATTGAGCTTGCGCAGCGCATCGCCCCTCAGCTTCAACGCATCGGGAAATTTCGGCCCTACGCGGATGGCTTCATCGGCAAGCTGCAGTGCGGCGGCGTGCTGCCTCTGATCCGCAACTATCCGGCCAAGCTGCGTCGGCTGAAAAGGCCTGTCGCCACCCCAGCGGCGCCCCTCTGCAAGCCAATGAAACGCGGCTCGATAGTCGTGGCCGAGCGCTGCAACCTGCATGCGCGCCTCGGCACAATTTGAACAATCGAGCGGCAAAGTCGCTGCCAGGGCCTGCGCTTCCTTTAGCCGGCCGGCGAATGCGAGGTCTATCGCCTGAAGCGGGAGGACGAACCGCGTCCTGAGGATGTCCGCGACCGCTTTGCCCTCGGGGTTCGTAGCGATCGTTGCGAGCATCGCCTCGTCGAGCTGCAGTGCCAGCGGCCAGTTGTGCAATTGCACGGCGATCAAGTGCTGCGGAGCGATAAGGCCGCTGCCTTGCGTGAAATGTTCAATGAAATAGCTGTCCGGTAAATTCGCCCCGACTGCCCGGGCGCCGCTGATGTCGTGCATAGCAATCAGCAAGCGCATTCGCGAACCCTTATGGAATTCGCGCACTCCGACATACACCGGTCCGGTTGCAGGCTTGAGTTGCCGGAGAGCGCCCTGGAAGTCTCCAGTGAACGCGGGCTTAAGTGCCAAGTTTTCGCGCGACGTATTGATTCCAACCGGGCTTAATCCGCCGCTCGCAATCGACCCAAGCTGCGCCGCTTTCTCTCCATAAGGCGCGGCTTCGCGATTCCTCGACAAATGTTCGAATGCGTTGGTGGTGTTGAGATAGGCGAGCGCGTTCCCGGGATCTTCGGCAATGGCCCGCTTGCCGGCCGCCGCGGCCGCCAGGTCATTACCGGCGTTGTCGAGCAAATTGGAAATCTGCGCCCAGGCCCATGCCCGTTCCTTGGGATCGTCGCTGCTGTTCGCATCGGCCCTCGCAACCGCCATGGCTTCGTCCATGCGGCCGCTGAACTCCAGATATTTGGAATAGCGATACGGCTGCGTCTGGTTGAAGACTCCTTCGGCCGCCTTGCGGATCATGTCCTCGAGCTGCGCGTCGTTGCCGGTCTGCTCGACCGTGCCGAGCGAGCCGGTCCGCACCGTCATCCGCAAGCCTGCGGGCGTGCGGAAGACGCCGCCGCCGATCACCGTCTCGTGGCCCAGCTTGCGACGAAGGAAGCGGTCCAGTTCGCCGATCGAAATGCCGGTCGATGGGATTTCGATCTTCACGTCGTCGCCCCAGTTGGTGCTCATCGTCTCGGGCGAGCGAAAGCTATTGGCGGCGCGGTCGATTTCGCCAAGGCGGTCGGCGAGGTTGCCGGCCAGCACCTCGCCCGTCAGCCCGCGAGCGGCAAGGTCCGGCGGAGTTGCAAACGCCTCGATGACCACTCCGCCATCGGCGCGGGCGGCGAGCACCATCCAGATGAAGCCCGACGCGATCGCCAGCGCGGCAAACGCTATCAGGAACCGCGCCGCCATGGCCATGCGCTTCGCCCCGTGATCGAGCCTTTCGCTCCTGATCTGGGCCTGGAGAAGCTCCGTATGCTTTTTCAGGAGAGCGTTTGCCGCGTCATCGTCGTCCACGCGTTCAAGGGCGATGTCGAGCGCATCGGGGGTGCGGGGGATTGCGGCCCCGGCTCCGGAGCGCTTCCGCCTCCGCGGTTCCCCACTGTCCGCCATACCTCCCTCCCCGAGGTTCACGACGGGATGCTTAGCGCCTTTTTGCCGCAGGTCGACTCCTTGCGAGCGAACCGAAGCAATCCACACCGTGCGCCCTTGGATTGCTTCGTCACTCAGTTCCTCGCAATGCGCGTCGGTGACGAACGCCAGCGGGCACTGATCATGACCGCTTTCGACCCATTACGGACATAAGTCCGCAGACGCAGGACCGCTTGTTACTATTTTCGCTTGCTTTCCCCAACCCTGACGGTGACGTGATAGCTGATCAGCTCCCATGAATTCCGAACGCCGAGCAACAACAGCAACAAGGAAGCACAAGCCGCTACCCAACTGGCCAAACTCCCTTGGATGTGACCCAAGGAGGCAGCGACGAAGAGCGTGGCATAGCCAAGCATCGGCATTAGAAGATTGAACACCCAGTCGCTCAGCAGCGGCGTGTAACCGTCCTGCCTTCGCATGTGTCCCGCGACGATCGGCGCGTAGGCCATGCCTGCGATCCCAACAGCACCCCAACAAACTGCGAGAAGCCTAAACGAATGCCACGGCATACTCGCCATTGCAGCCAGAAGAAGTGACGTCGCGAAATACACGACGGTGGGCGTGGTGAATGCCTCCGCGGCCTCAATTGTCGTCGGTTTATCGGCGAGGAGTGTCATCACCACAAATTGAAGTCCGATTAGGGTGCCGGCTGCTCCGCCGATCACGAAATAGAACGACTCCCATTTGACAAGCTCGTGCACATCTCTCTCCTCCATTCAAACGGGCCCTTTGAGGCCGTCTCCGCAAAAGCGCTGGGCGAGATCGCCATACAATTAGGAACGGGTTGCGCTACGAGATTAGGCGAACGTCAGCTTCAGGCCGGCTCCGGAAATAAGAGGTCCAATCCTTTCAGCTGTTTTCTAAGACGTAACTGTCCACGTCGCGGTCGACGGGCGTAACGCCGGAGCCGGTCAGATGCGCCAACTCGAAGTGAAGGAATTCGACTCCCAGACTATGGCGTAGGCTCAGATGGGCGTTTCGACGAAAATCTGTAAGGCCCTGCCGTTCTTCTTCTGCCATGTGATCGCTGTTCGCCTTGTTCGCGGCCGCCACGGCGCCGAACCATCCCGGCGAACCCGGCTGATGATCGTCGACCTTGGACGCAGTGTCACGGATCTCGTTATGGTCCTTTATTGCGTCGCGCGTTTCTTCATCAGAACTCTCGTGGTCCGCACCTTTCCCAATCTTCAGTAGCTCGGGATAGAAGATTTGTTCCTCCGCAAGCGCATGCGTGTGAAGCAGCACCCGGAGACGCGTCCAAACAGCCTGCAATGCCACCACGTTGTCAGCGCCAAGCTCGTCAATGAGCCCGAATAAGCGCCGCTGCTCGATGTGATCGTCTGCAATCAGTTGTGTGATATCCATGCAAAATCTCCCAATTCCGGCGGCGGGACATACTACGGCAGGCGCTTCTAGGCTTGGCGTAGTCCTCAACGGGGCGATCTCCGCTTTCAACATTGCGGACAGTTCGAACGTGTCTCCCGACCTCATTGTCATATTCGTACACGTGACACGCTTAGGGTGATGTGGCCCCGGTCCGCGAACTCCCATACGGGCCCGCAGCCCAGCGCTGCAGCAAAGGCCGGACAGATGGCAGCATCCGACTACGCACCACCCTCTCAAAAACCGCTTGCACCTTCAGGGGCGTCCACAGATGGAAAGCGGACACACGCAACATCTCATGATTACCTCCGTGCCGGGATCTTGGAAGCAACGACCGGGAGATCGCCAGGCGAGCCCGCGAGGACGAGACGCGCGTCGGCTGATGACCGCATGCACATGAAAAACATGCTTGGCGATATCCAGTCCGATCGTGGTAATCTGCTCCATGGACGCCTCCCTCAGGTGAAGTAACGACACCTCACCTTGGCACATCGATGCCGTCGGGGGGCGTCCACCCCATCACCCATTGCGGACCTAAGCCGGCGTGGATTGATCAAAGCCGCGGGGTCAGCGCCTGGTCGCGCAGGCCTCGCCACACCTTCAGCGCCTGCACAGTCTCGGGAACGTCATGGACGCGAACGATCTGCGCGCCCTGCTCGACGGCCTTGAGCGCGAAGGCGATGCTTCCGCCGAGGCGTTTGTCGGCCGGTGCCTCGCCCGAGAGCGCGCCGATCGTGCGCTTGCGGCTTGCGCCCACCACAATCGGGCAGCCGAGCGAGTGCAGCAGCGCGAGGCCGTTCATCAGCTCGAGATTGTGGGCGACGTTCTTGCCGAAGCCGAAACCCGGATCGATAAGAATTTTGTCGCGCGAAATGCCGGCGGCTTCGGCTGCAGCAATGCGCTCTTCGAGCCACAGATAGACCTGGACGAGCACGTCGTCGTAGCGCGGGTCGTCCTGCATCGATTCGGGTGCGCCCTGGTGGTGCATGAGGATGACCGGAACGCCGGCGGCGGCGATCGCGCTGGCCGAACGCTCGTCATAGGTCAGCGCGGAGACGTCGTTGATCATCCGCGCCCCGGCCTCAAGCGCTGCCGTCATGACGTCGGCCTTGCGCGTGTCGACGGATACGGCCGCGCCGCCTGAAGCAAGCTGGCGAATCACGGGCGCGATGCGCTCGATCTCGTCGCCTTCCCACACGAGTTTGGCTCCGGGCCGGGTGGATTCGCCGCCGACATCGACGATGGCGGCGCCGTCGCTCGCCATGTCCGCGCCGGCCGCGGCGGCAGCCGACGCATCGGCGAATTGCCCGCCGTCGGAGAAACTGTCGGGGGTGGCGTTGATGATGCCCATGACCTGCGGCTGGTCCAGGCGGATGGTTCGCTCACCAAGCTGCAGGGGAGCGCGAGGACCCGTCAGCGCCTGCCATTGCGCGGTCATGTCTTCGTCGAACCGGCTTTCCACGCTTTCGACGGGTAACAGTTCGGCTGAAACGCGCTTGTGGCCGTCAATTGCGATCAGCTCGACCGCCGCGAACCAGTTCAACCCGCCCGCCAGCCGCGCGACCTTGCCGTCGTGACCAAAGGGTGAATCGACGAAAGCGGTGGGGCGGATGAGCGTGCGGGTCACTTGCGGCTACTTTCCAAGCGCCAGAACCGACTGGCCGACGGGGGTGGATCCAGACTTCGGCTCCCGCGCGTCGAGCTGGTCGAGCCACTTCGCGGTGTCCGAGCCCATGCTTACCTGGGGATTGGAAGGGAGCAGGTGATCGCGCTCCTCCGCGGCGGCAATCAGGGCGGTCGCCCGGCGCAGTTGAACATCGAGCGGCAAGGGCTGGCGCAAGGCGTGGTTGACCAGCGCGTCACCGAAGAAGGTCCAGTCGTTGCCGGCCTCACAGCCGAACGAAGACCGGTCCTCCGCGGCGGCGGTGACCACGATTGTGTTCGAATTTGCGAGCGGCGGCACGAACTGACCCGAAAAACAGGCCTGGAGCATCAACAGCCGGTTCTTGAAGCCGAGCTCATTGAGCATTCCAGCCAGGCGCGGTGGCGTGATGATGCCGGACGCCGCGCTGCATATCCTTGTAGATCAGGCCTTGATCGGGTTCGCCATGGCTCGTGCTGTAGAGGACAAGGACGTCCTCGTTGGCGGTCCATGAGCTCGGCGACGCGCGCGAGCGCCAGGGCGAGCGTGTGTGGCGATCCCGGTGCATCCGCCTTGCTGGCGCCCTCGTCATTGGCGAGCACGATCGTGCGTCCGGCGGCATCGAAGCGGCTGGCGAGCACGCGCCCCGCTTCCCGCGCTTCACGTCCGAACACGGGGTCGCCGTCGAGCGCGACGACGATGACGTAGGCGTCGATGACGCCGGGCCGCTGCGGCTTGAGCGAGGCCAAAGCGGCATCCATGCGGCGGTGTTCGGCGAGCTGCTGACTGGCCGGCTCCGGAAGCGCGACCCATTCGCCCTTCGGCCGTTCCGCGCTCGCGGCGGGTGCCGCCAGAATTGCCAGCCCCGCGAGGAATTCAGCAAAGGCGCGCGCAAGCTTCCCAGTCACGCGGCCACTTTCATCGGCGAGCACCTCTTGCGCAAGCGCTAAGCGAGCGTCGCCAGATGTTGTTGCCGCAGCGCATCGAGCGGCTGGAGAGCGCCGCTTCGCTCGACATGCCAGAAAGTCCAGCCGTTGCACGAGGGAGCGCTTTGCAGCGCCGCGCCGACCTTGTGGATCGAGCCGGAGTGTAGCCCGCACGCGATCGAGCCGTCGGCGCGGACGCTCGCGCTCCAGCGACGCTTCGCATCGAAAAGGGTGGTACCAGCGGGAACGAGGCAGCTTTCGACCAGAACGCCGAAAGCGACGCGCGGCTGGTCGCGCTTGTCGGTGACCGTTTGCATCGCGCTTTCGTCGAGCGGAAGGGTCGAGGCGATCCGCTCGCGCGCAACCTTCACGTAGGCGGTCTCGCGTTCGATTCCGATCCAGCGCCGCCCCAGCCGCCGCGCCACCGCACCGGTCGTGCCGGTGCCGAAGAACGGGTCGAGCACCACGTCGCCTAGCTTGGTGCAGGCGAGCAGGATCCGGTACAGCAGAGCCTCGGGCTTCTGTGTCGGATGCGCCTTCGCGCCGTCCTCGCCCTTGACCCGCTCGGGGCCCGCGCAGATCGGCAGCAGCCAGTCAGATCGCATCTGAAGATCGTCGTTCAACGCCTTCATCGCGCGGTAATTAAAGGTGTAGCGCGCCTTCTCGTCCTTGGCGCACCAGAGCAAAGTCTCGTGCGCATTGGTAAAGCGCGTGCCGCGGAAATTGGGCATGGGATTCGTCTTGCGCCAGACGATGTCGTTGAGAATCCAGAACTCGGCATCCTGCAGCAGTGAGCCGACGCGATAAATGTTGTGATAGCTGCCGATCACCCAGATCGTGCCATTGTCCTTGAGGATGCGCCGCGCCTCGGCGAGCCAGTCGCGGGTGAAATCGTCGTAGACCGCGAGGCTGTCGAACTTGTCCCAGTCGTCATCGACCGCATCGACCCGGCCGCCCTCGGGACGGAACAGGTCGCCGCCGAGCTGAAGATTGTACGGCGGGTCGGCGAAGATCATGTCGACGCTCTTGTCCGGGAGCCGCGCCATCTCGGCGATGCAATCGCCCTGTAGGATGGTGTCGAGCGGAAGCTCGCGCTTCGCCGCTTTAGCCGGGCGAAAGCTCGTCGGCTGCTCCGCGATGCGGGCGATCAGATTCATGGCCCCTTGCCCCCCTTAAGGCGGGCGAAGGTGAGTCAGCGCGGACTCGCGGTCAAGCGCGGAAGGGTTAATGCCGCTGCAGAATGACCCAAAAGCTAGGCGGCTGGGCGGGCTCGATCCACAAGATGTTGAGTCTCGATGGCGTGGATGGACTCAACTGGTGGTGTGTGTGACTCAAAGGACTTGCCGTCAGCGATTTCACTGAACGCCAGCTCCGGCTGTGCTTTTCGCGCCTCCATCTCGCGCACCAGGCCGAAGCTTCGCCGGTGGAGCGGCGTGAGGCCGAGCTCGCCGAGCGCGCGGCGGTGGTCGGGGTGGGATAGCCGCGGTTATGCTCCCAGCCGTAGCCCGGGTACTCGCGGGCGTATTCCACCATCATCCGGTCGCGCGTGACCTTGGCGATGATCGACGCAGCGGCGATCGAGCGGCATTTGGCGTCGCCGTCGACGATCGCTTTCGACGGCCGCTGCCATTTTGGGCAAGCGTTGCCGTCAACCAGCACCCAGGCCGGCTCGAGCCCGAGAGCCTCGACGGCGCGGGTCATTGCCAGCATGCGCGCCCAGTAGATGTTGATCTGATCGATCTCCTCAACCGTGGCGAGGCCGACGCCCCACGCGGCGCATTTGACCAGCTTCGCGTAAAGCGCCTCGCGCTTTTCGAGCGGCAGGTTCTTGGAATTGTCGATCCCGCGCGGGAATTTGTTGCGGTCGAGGATGCACGCCGCCGCGACCACCGGCCCGGCGAGCGGAGCGCACCCTGCCTCATCGACCCCGGCGAGTGGCTGCGGATAGTTGAGCTCGAGCTTGAAGGTGCAGCTGCGCGGCATCGAGTCGTGTGCACCCTGCGAAGGCAGGGTCCAAGAGCCAAGCCACCGAAGCGTGGAAAACTTCAGATTCCTCGTGCACAAGTGGATCAGCCGAAGGCAATTGATGCCCCGGATCTTTGTCTTCGGGTGTGACAATCAGTCCGAATCCGCCACGGCGGGAAGCGGCGGGCTTCGCCGGCTTTATAGAGGAAGATGATGTTGCCGTCGGGGTCGCGGAGGCGCGCCTCGCGCCACATCCACGGCTGGTTGCGTGGGCCGTGCTCGAACGCGATTCCGCTCCGCGCGAGCTGCTCGACGCGGTCGTCGAGATCGTCGCATTCGAGATAAACGGCGGTGGTCGCGACGATCTTTTCTTCGGGGTCGATCTGGACCGAGAAAGTCGCTCCGCCGGCGGTCTCGAACCGCGCATAATCGGGCGGGTTGTCGACGATCTGCTTCAAACCCAGCGCACAGTAGAATTCGACCGAGCGGCGGTAGTGTGTGCCGGTCACCGTCACCTGGTTGAGCCGCGGACCGGCGCCGACGTCGAGGCGCACGTGGGCCTGGCCGATCGGGCCTGCCCCCTGCCCCAGTTCCGGTGCATCGTGGAGCGCCACGCGCACGAACTCGCGCCCCCGCGCCACCGCGTCCGATAGGCTTACACCGTCGGCGAGAAAGAACGCGATCGCGCTGGCAAGCGTGCAGCCGGTGCCATGCGTGCTCGTGGTGTCGATCCTCTGGCCCTGCCAGCTGGTCATATTGTCTTCTTCGATGAGCGCGTCGGCGAGCGCATCGCCTTCCTCGTGACCGCCCTTGATCAGCACCGCGCAGCCGTGCTCGCCGACGAGGTGCAGCGCCGCGGCGACGGGATCGTCCTCGGACGTCAGCTGCTGCAGCTCTGGGAGGTTGGGCGTGACGAGAGTCGCGACGTCCATCAGCTTGCCGAAGGCCGCGACGGTGGCCTCGTCCGCAAGCGGCGCGCCGCTGGTCGCCACCATCACTGGATCGAAGATGATTGGCAGCTCGGGCTGCAATGTTTTGAGGTGCGCCAGCCGGCCCGCAATCTGCTCGGCAGCAAAGGCGCTGCCGACCATTCCGATCTTGACCGCGTCGACTCCGAGATCACTCACCACCGCGTCGATCTGGGCGAGGATCATTTCCGCGGGGATCGGGTGGACGCTGGTGACGCCCACGGTATTCTGCGCCGTTATGGCGGTAACCGCGGTCATCGCGTGGCCGCCGAGCATGGTGACGGTTTTGATGTCGCCCTGAATCCCAGCCCCGCCGCCCGAATCGGAGCCGGCAATGATGAGGATTCGGGCGGGCTTCGTCACCGAATCCGCCTTCGACCCGCTTCCCGGGGCAAAGTTCTCCATGCGCACGATGAAATCGTTTGGCCCACAAATGCGAACAAACCGTTCACGCGGCCGACTGAACGGCCTCGCAAATGTCGTCGACCACGCGCTGCACGAGGGCCGCGTCGTCGCCTTCGGCCATCACGCGGATCAGTGGCTCCGTGCCCGATTTGCGAATCACCAGCCGGCCGCGCCCCTCGAGCTCGGCCTCGGCCGCGGCGATACGTTTCTGCACGCTGTCGGCCTTGAGCGGCTCGGCGCCCCCGTTGAAGCGCACGTTCTTGAGAAGCTGCGGGAGCGGCTCGAACTGGCGCAGGAGTTGGCTCGCCGGCGCCTCCCCTTCGACGAGTGCGGCAAGCACTTGCAAACCCGCGACGAGACCGTCGCCTGTGGTCGCATGGTCGGCGAGAATGATATGCCCCGACTGCTCGCCGCCGACGTTGCAGCCGCTCTTGCGCATCTCCTCGAGCACATAGCGGTCGCCGACCTTGGTGCGCAGGAGCTTCAGCCCCGCTTCTCCCAGCTTCCGCTCGAGGCCGAGGTTGGACATCACCGTCGCCACCACCGCATCGCCCTTGAGATCGCCACGTCGCTGCAGCCCCAATGCGATCAGGGCCATCAACTGGTCGCCGTCGATGATCTCGCCCTTCTCATCGACGACCATCAGCCGGTCGGCGTCGCCGTCGAGCGCGATGCCGATGTCGGCCCCGCTCGCCACCACTGTCTCCTGAAGCAGTGCTGGATGGGTCGAGCCGCAATCCTGGTTGATGTTGTGACCATTGGGGGTGACTCCGAGCGGGATCACCTCGGCGCCAAGCTCCCACAGCGCTTCGGGCGCGACATGGTAAGCGGCGCCGTTGGCGCAATCGATCACCACCTTGAGGCCATCGAGGCGGAGGTGCTCGGGGAAGGTCGACTTGGCGAAGTGGATGTAGCGGCCGCGCGCGTCCTCGATGCGCCGGGCACGACCGATCATGTCCGGATTGGCGAGCTTCGGGCCGGTCTCGAGCCTCAGCTCGATCGCGTGCTCGTCCTCGTCGCTGAGCTTGTATCCGTCCGGGCCGAACAGTTTGATGCCGTTGTCGGCGAAGGGATTGTGGGACGCGGAGATCATCACCCCGATGTCCGCGCGCATGGATAGCGTCAGCATCGCCACCGCCGGAGTGGGCATCGGCCCAAGCAGCACCACGTCCATTCCGACGCTGGTGAACCCGGCGACCATCGCCAATTCCATCATGTACCCGGAAAGTCGCGTGTCCTTACCGATCACCACCCGGTGGCGGTGATCGCCGCGGAGGAAGTGCGCGCCCGCGGCCTGGCCGACCCGCAGCGCCGTCTCGGCCGTCATCGGCTCGCTGTTAGTGGTCCCGCGAATGCCATCGGTGCCGAAGAATTTGCGTGTCATACGCCGCTCTTTAGCGCGGCTAGCCGATCCAGCGCCAGAAGCCCGCGGGGATCGGATGGATCCAGGTGACGAGGAAGAAGAAAATCGTCCCGCCGGCAAGCGCGACCGTTCCCGGGTAAGCGCCACCGCCGGTGAAGGGAACGAACGCCGTCTGCGCGGTCCATTCGTGCCACGCTTCGCCGAACTCTCCAGCTTTCTTGCGGTCCTGCATCGGCCGCGCCGACGAGCGCGAGGAGAATGATCGCTCCGTCGAACACAAGCGCTTTTGGCATGGCGACGACGGCGAGATGGACGATGGCCCAGATCGCGAAGCTCCACATCATCGGGTGGCGCGTGATCCTGAATACTCCCGCGGGTCCGCCGTTCGGCCCCGGTGCGCCGGGAAAGCCGGATTCTTTATGAAGGATCCGACGAACAGGATCGACGCGAACCACATCAGCAAGCTCGCGATAAGCCACAGCGCATCGCTCTGTGCCGCTCCACAAAGGCGGCTCGCGCCCGATCGCGTGATAGAAATAGACCATCATTGCGAACGTGATCAGCGACACGACGACGTAAATGCCGCGAAACGGCCCCTCGCCCACCCGGCCGCACGAGCGGGTCGCGCAGCGCGTGCGACATCAGGAAGTGCGTTCCGACGAACAAAATCGCCGAAAGCAGGAGCCACATCTGCACGGTCAATGCCGGTACGCCTCCGGCAAATCGCGCCGCGGCAGATAGCGGTAGCGCTCGAGGAGTCGAGTCTGATGGGTCTCGAGCGGCTGGCGGACTCCGTCGATATACACTTGCTCGGCCGCGCTCGTGCCTTCGAGCGGGTCGCCCGACCAGATCACCACGTCGGCGCGGCGACCAGGCCCGAGGCTGCCGATCTCACCGCCGAGACCGATCGTTTCCGCCGGCTTCGAAGTGATCATCGCCAGCGCCTCGCCCCAGCTGACTCCGGTCGCGCCGGGCACGCGCTGCAGCGCAACGAGGTTGCCGGCGTATTGACGCTCCTCGAAGATGTTGCGTGTGTCGGTGTCGTCGATCATCCCGATCGAGACCTTGACCCCCGCGGCGCGCATACGCCCGACGTTCGACTGCGTCGCCGCGATCTGCTCGAACGACGCCGGTAAATCGTTCACCGCGGAGGCGATCACCGGCACTCCGGCGCGCGCGATCCGGTCGGCGACGGTCCAGCCTTCGCTCACTCCGACGAGAACAATCTTCAGGGACGGAAACTCGCGTTTCAATTCGAGGACCTGGAGAATGTCGCTCGCGCGTTCGGCATGGACGAGCAGATATTGCCGCCCTTGCAGCACCGGCACGAGCGCGGCCGCATCGAACCGTGTCAGGAGCACGTCCTCGCTTCGGCGCGCCTGCGGTCCATAGATGCGCGATTCATTTGGATTGCTGATCACCGGCCGTTCGCGCTCGGGAGGGGCGCCGCGACTGGCCTGAATCGGGGAGGCATAACGCCCGAGCTCGGCCGCCTCGCGCAGCGCATTGCGGAACAGCACGTGCGCGGATGAGCGCGAGCCGCCGGCCTTGTCCTTGCCGGTCTCGCCAAGCTCGACGAACTGGAACACCCGCGCCCGCGTGATCGGGTCCATGTCGGCGCCGGTGTCGATCACCGCGCCTTGGCCGGCGAAGATGTTCTTGCCGACGTTGGGCGCCACGAGGGCGCGCGTCACTCCGTCGGCGCGGTTGACCGCGATGGGCTGCGACAGCGGATTGACGGACGGCACGACGTCCAGCGCGGCGCTGAACGGCCCGTTGGCGGTGGTGTCGTCGGAACCCTCGGCGGACAGGTCGACTTCGGCGAGACCGAGACGCGTGAAGCCACCGACGATCCCCGGAGTCACCCATTTGCCAGTCGCGTCGATCACCTGCGTCCCGGCGGGCAGCTTCATCCGCACATCGCCGGCCGCGACGATGCGGCCGTTGCGAACAACGACCATGCCATTGGGGATCGGCTGAGTGCCGTCGCCGAGCGCAACCGTGCCGCCCACAATCGCGAAAGTCTGCGCCGCGGCGGGGGGCGCAAACATCATCGTCATTCCCGCGAAAGCGGGAATCCATCTTTTCATTGCCGAAAGGAAGGTGGATCCCGGATCACATCCGGGATGACGGCCTGATGGGGCCGTCACTTGACGTCTCCTTCGCCGGGCTGGCCGAGCTCGAAGTCGCTGACTGGCCGGCGCTTGGGATCGTTGGCGTCGTACATCAGTGCTCCGTCGATCCACACCCGCTCGGGCCGGGTGTAATCGCTGTAGGGGTTGCCGTTCCACAGCACCACGTCGGCCATTTTGCCAGGCGCCAGAGTGCCGGTCCTGGCGAGGATTCCCAGCGCCTTCGCCGGATTGCGGCTGAGCCACTCCCACGCGACCTCGTCGGGGACGTTGATCCCCGCGCGGCGGCCGTCGGCGAGCGCCTTGGCGACTTCCTGGTTCAGCCGCTGAATGCCGTTGGGGTCGTCGGAATGAACCATCGCGCAGGCGCCCGAATTGTGCACCAGCGGGATGTTCTCCTTGATCGCGTCATAGGCTTCCATCTTGAAGCCGTACCAGTCGGCCCACATCACCGCGCAAATGTCATTGTCGCGCAGCAAATCGGCGATCTTGTAGGCTTCGACGGCGTGGTGGAACGCCGCGATGTGATAGCCGAACTCCTTCGACATATCGATCATGTTGGCCATCTCGTCGGCGCGATAGCAGTGGTTGTGGACCAGGATCTTACCCTCGAGCACGCCCTTTGAGCGTGTCCATCGCGAGGTCGCGCTCCGGCATGTCGCCGCCGTTTTTGTAATATTTGTCCCACTTGCGCTTGTAAGCCTGCGCCTTGATCCAGGTCGCACGCGCAAGCGCGATATTGCCCATCCGAGTCTGCGGCATGGTACCCTTTGAGCCGTAGACCCGCTTCGGATTCTCGCCGCACGCCATCTTTAGCCCGTAGGGCGCGCCGGGGAACTTCATCCCCTGCGTCGTGCGTGCGGGAACGTTCTTCACCACTACCGACCGGCCGCCGAACAGGTTCGCCGATCCGGGGAGGATCTGCAGCGTAGTGACTCCGCCGTTGATCAGCGCGCGCGAAAAGCCGGGGTCCTGCGGCCAGACGCTGTGCTCGGCCCAGACTTCGGGCCGCACCGGCGATGTCGCTTCGTTGCCGTCCGAATTGGCGTCGACTCCCGGCGATGGATAATCGCCGAGGTGGCTGTGAACATCGATGATGCCCGGCGTGACCCATTTGCCGGTGCCGTCGATTTCGAGCGCACCCGCGGGGCTCGCCAACTCCGGGCCCGCCGACCGCCTGCACGACGCCATCGGCGAAGACGACGGTACCGTTGTCGAAGCGCCTGCCCTCGCCGTCGAACACGGTCGCGTGGCGGATCACCGTCAGAACGC
This sequence comes from uncultured Alphaproteobacteria bacterium, assembly GCA_963785965.1. Taxonomy (GTDB): domain Bacteria; phylum Pseudomonadota; class Alphaproteobacteria; order Sphingomonadales; family Sphingomonadaceae; genus Sphingomicrobium. The sequence continues at coordinate 211,159 of CAWAXE010000011.1, read as the reverse complement.
CGGGATAGCGGACGTAGGTCGAGGGATACGGGTCCTCGTTGACGAAGATCGGCGGCGCAGGCTTCGGCTTGTCCTCGAGCGCCGCGCAGCCGGAAAGGGCCATGAATGCGGCGGCGAGGGCCGCGAAGCGTCTTATGTGACACCGTGCATCAACTTTCTCAGCCAAGGCGAAATCGCCAGCAAAATCACGCCGGCGACCATCGTCAATTCGCCGCCGGTCATGAACGTATGCGAGTAGGTCTGCAGCGCGAGCTGTGGATTGGTGACTTCACCGCCGACGGTCTGCACGGACGCCGCCTGCGCAGCGGCTCCGGCCAGATATTCCCCGATCGAAATCGACAGGAACCACACGCCCATCATCATCCCGACGACACGCGCGATCGAGAGCTTGGTGATCATGCTGAGGCCGACCGGAGAGATGCACAGCTCAGCAATCGAGTGAAGAAAGTAGGTCAGGACCAGCCACCACAGCGCAACCCGGAAGTCGGCGTTGGCCGTGGAGCCGCTCCACGCGAGAACCACGAAGCCGAGCCCGACGAGGAGCAGCGCGATCCCGAACTTGACCTGGATCGACGGCTCCCAACCCTTTTTCGCCAGCGTGACCCAGAGCCAGCTCATGATCGGCGCGAAGATCACGATCGTGATCGGGTTGAAATTCTGGGTCTGCGGCGCGGAGACAAAGATTCCGAACAGCTCGAGGGTGGTATTCCTGTCCGCGTACAGAGTCAGCGACGACGCCGCCTGCTCAAACAGAGTCCAGAAGGTGACGTTGAATACGACCAGAATGATTGCTGCGAGCATCATCTGGAACTCGGCCTTGTTGCCCACCCGCCACGACCAGATCGGAATTCCAATCACCGCGGCGAGGAACGTGACGAACAGCACCTTTCCAAGCAACGGTGTTGCGACGATGTAGCCCCAAACCCCGCTGCCAGCGGCGGCCTCCGGCGCATTCATCACATTGCGGAAGACCAGCCAAAAGACCGGGATCGACAGAAGCGACAGCACGTAAATCAGCAGCGTTCGGTCCGGGCCCGTACGTTCCGGCGGCTCCCCGTAACCGGCAAGCCTGCCGCCATCGAACTGGATCAAGGTGTAGCCGATCAGCATTCCCACCACGACGACCAGGAACCCGGCCCACCAGCCGAACCAGCTGACGAAAATCGGGCAAAGCACCTGCCCGCCAATCGAGCCGATGTTGATTCCCCAGTAAAAGATCGTGAATCCGGCATCGCGGCGTCGGTCGCCCTGCGCATACAAGGAACCAACGATCGTCGAGATGTTCGGCTTAAAGAACCCATTGCCGATGACGATCAGGCTCAATGCGATCAGCATCAGCGCGAGGTAGAAAGGAGAGCGCTCCGCACCCGGCTGGAAGGCATCCTTCGCGACGGTCTTCGCAACCTGGCCATTGTTTCCGACCAGCTGCACGGACCCGTCCGGAAGGCCATGGATCGTCAGTTGCTGACCATTGGCGACCACCCACTGCTTCGTGTCTTTGGTGTCGAGCACGGACCCGCTTCGCTCGGTCTGGACTTCGTATCGCTGACCATCGACGATCGCATAAGGCTTCGCCTGGTCGCCCCCGAAGCACAGCAGCAGATAACCCAGAGCCATGACGATCGCGCCCCATTTTACGGAGCGCTTCGATCCCAGATAATGGTCGGCAAGCCAGCCGCCGATCACCGGCGTCAGATAGACGAGACTGAGATAGCCGCCGACGAGGCCGTTTGCCTGATGGTCGGGAATGAGAAAGTGCTTGGTAAGATAGAGGACGAGCAGCGCCCGCATTCCGTAGAAGCCGAAACGCTCCCACATCTCGATCGAGAAGAGACGGGCAAGTTGGCGGGGGTGGCCGAGCCAGGTCTTCTTGGCATCAGGATCAACATGCGAGATGTCAGGCGATGCCGGCGCCTCGGCACCCGGTGTGTCGACCATCAATGTCTCCCCTCACGTCCAGCCAGACGCAATCAGCGGCGACCGTAACGAGCAAAATCGGCTTGTGAAACCGGATTGTTGCGCTTCCCGCGCGCCGCTATGCGCCCGCGGTCGATGCTCAACGACCGTTCATCGATCCTCTCGCTGCTGGAGACGCGCCGTTCAGGTAAGCCGCGCGAGCTTATCGGGTCCGGTCCGGGCGCGGCGGAGATGGAGCGCATCCTCGCCATCGCGGCGCGCGTGCCGGACCACGGCAAGCTGACGCCTTGGCGCTTCGTGCTCGTCGCAGACGGCCAGCGCGACGAGCTGGCGCAACTGCTGAGCCGCGCGCTTTCGGAGGAGGACCCGAACGCAACGGCCGCCCACCATGGAGCAGAGCAAGAGTTCGCTCGCTACGCCGGCCAACTCGTGGTGCTGATCTCCGCCCCTGTCGAAAACCACAAGATCCCCGTGTGGGAGCAGCAGCTCTCGTGCGGCACCGTGGGCATGAACCTCCTCACCGCAGCGCATGCGTTAGGGTTTGTGTCCGGTTGGATCACCGGCTGGCGCGCCTATTCGCCGACGGTGAACGCCGCCTTTTGCGCGCCCGGTGAGCGGATCGCCGGGTTCGTCTTCATCGGTCATGCCGGGCGCGAGCTGGAAGACCGTCCGCGACCCGCGCTCGATACTGTTGTCCGCGCGTGGCAACCGCCGAAGCTTTGATTTTCCGATTGAATTTGACGCGAGCCGCTGTATTATGACAGCATGACGCTTCGCACCTCCCACGAAAAGCCGGTTTATGTCCGGCTGCGCGAGACAATCGCCGACGCGATCCTCGCGGGCCAATATAGCGACGGCGACCCGTTGCCGTCGGTGCGCGCCTTTGCCGCCGAGCAGCAGGCCAACCCGCTGACCGTGGCCAAGGCCTATCAGGGCTTCCAGGACGAGGGGCTGATCGTCGTCAAGCGCGGAGTGGGCATGTTCGTCGCTCCCGGAGCGCGGGCGCGGCTGAGCGACTCCGAACGCACGCGCTTTGTGAAAGAGGAATGGCCGGAGATCCGCGCGCGCATGCGCCGGCTCGGCATCGATCCGCTGGAGCTGATCGAGCGCGAACGCGCCTGAACTTTCAGCAACGGCCGTAATCCTCTAGCCGCGTCGGATGGAGACGCGGGTCCTTCCCTTCACCGACGGCAGCATCGCCGAAGCGGCGCGGCTGATCCTTGCCGGCGAACCGGTCGCGATTGCGACGGAGACGGTGTACGGCCTCGCCGCCGACGCAACGAACGCCGAAGCCGTCGCGCGCATCTACGAAGCCAAGGGAAGACCAGCCTTCAACCCGTTGATCATCCATGTTTCTGAGCTCGCATCCGCAGAGTGCATCGGAGTGTTCAGAGCAGAAGCGCGCGAACTGGCGAACGCGCATTGGCCGGGCCCGCTGACGCTGGTGGTTCCACTGCGAGAGGGCGCGGCGATCGCATCCATTGTGACCGCGGGCTTGCCGACCGTCGCCCTGCGCGTTCCGGCGCACCCGGCGATGCGGGCGCTGCTGCGTGGCGTCGGCCGACCGCTGGCGGCGCCGTCCGCCAATGCGAGCGGATCGATCAGTCCGACGCGCGCCGAGCATGTGCTCAAGAGCCTAAGCGGCCGAATTCGTCTGATCGTCGATGCTGGACCGACGGAGCGCGGTCTGGAGTCGACCATCGTCGCAGCCACTGGACGCCCGCTCCGCCTTCTCCGCCCGGGACCGATCTCCATCGATGCCGAGCTTGCCGCCGGCTCGCGCATCGAAGCGCCGGGCCAGCTCGCGAGCCATTATGCGCCGTCCAAGCCGCTGCGCCTGAACGCCACGGGAGCCGAGGCCGACGAGTATCTCATCGGCTTCGGCGCCCTGGCGGGCGATTCGAGCCTCAGCGCTTCGGCCGATTTGGTCGAAGCCGCCGCGCGCCTGTTCGACCTGCTCTACCAGGCGGATGCGTCGGCAAAACCGCGCATCGCGGTCGCCCCGGTGCCGAACGAAGGCCTCGGTCAGGCGATCAACGACCGCCTCGATCGTGCGTCGAGCTAAGCCGTTGCCGCCGCGCTTTTCGTCCGCGCCTGGAAGCTCTTGCGCAGTTTTTGCAGCTTGGGAGGGATGACGGCGAGGCAGTAAGGGTTCCGCTGGCCTTCGGTTGCCCAATAATCCTGGTGATAGGTTTCGGCCGGCCACCATTCTCCCATCGGCTCGATCGTGGTGACAATGTGGCCATCCTGATCGGCGTTGGCGCGGTCAATCGCTGCGCGCGCCCTGCGTTCCTGTTCGTCGTCGAGGGGGAAGATCGCCGAGCGGTATTGCGTGCCAACGTCATTGCCCTGCCGGTTGAGCTGGGTCGGATCGTGGGTCGCGAAAAAGATGTCGAGCAAATCGTCGTAGCTGAGGTGCGCATTGTCGAAGGTGATCCGGATCGCCTCGGCATGGCCTGTGTCGCCGCCGCAGACCTGCTTGTAGGTGGGGTTGGCGACGGTTCCGCCAGTGTAGCCGCTCTCGACCGATTTGACGCCGACGACATCGAGGAACACCGCTTCAGTGCACCAAAAGCATCCGCCGGCGAGGACTGCGACTTCTTCGGCCATATCTTTGCTCCTCTTACAGGAGCGAGATAGGTGCTGCTCAGCCGCGCGGCAAACGCCGCTGCTTAATTCTTCTCATAACTCGCTTTGAGGCTGGCGAGCTCGAGTCTTTTGCCGACCCATTCGGCGAGCTGGTCAAAATCGAGCGGCCTGTCGAAAACAATCCCGGCGCGGCGATCCGAATACCAGCGCACTTCGCCCTTGAGCGGGCGAAGGCTCTCGACGACCACGATCACCTTCTTGCCGACGCAATATTCCTCGATCGGCTCGACCTTCATCCCGCCCAACGAAATGTCGTGCACGTCGACGCTGTAATAGACCTTGCCCACGCGGACCGATGCCTTGCACGGAATCTGCAGCCGTGGCGGGCGCGCGCGGAAGCCGTGGCGCGGCTTGCGCCCGGCAAGGAGCTCACCGAGATCGACATCTTGGTCAAACTTCAGGCCGACGACATCCTCGCGAAGCCAGACGACGGAAGCCGGGATCTTCTGCGATGATAGCTCGATGTCGACGTGCTGCCCGATCTGCGGGGGATTCACGACAATGGCCGCCAAACCGCCGGCCGAAAAATTCTTGACCTTGACCAGCTGCTGCTCGCCCGAAGCATCGGTCACCTTGGCGATGCGCAGCATTGCCGACACCCGCTCGTCGGTGCGGCGTTCGGCTGGCCGCGGAACCGCGGTCGAAAGCGATACCGTCGTCGACTCAAATGCAGCCTCGCCACTGGCCTCTAGCGCCAGACCTGACTTCCTCCGGATGAGCGATGCGAACATGGTCACGTCTCCGCGCGAAAATCGCGCCAAATTGGGACTTTATGGACACTGCGGTTAAAAAGGCGTTTCATCCGCTTGACCTTGCGCGCGCTTGCTGCGCACGCGGGCCGCCGGGGAGAGAGGAGCGCGAATTGACTCAGCCGCGCTTGCTGTTGATTGACGACGAGCCTGCGCTCGCCGCGTTCCTTGCGGATGCCGCCCGGGGATGCGGGTTTGAACCAATCATAACCTCCAACGACGCTGAATTTCGCGAACAATTTCTTAGCGTTCAGCCCAGACATGGTCGCACTCGACCTCGGAATGCCGGGAATGGACGGGGTCGAGCTGCTCCGCTTCCTGGCGACGCAGAATTATCGTTCGCCGGTGCTGATCGTCAGCGGATTCGACCGCCGAGTCCTCGAATCGGCCTTCCGACTTGGGGAAGCGCTCGGCCTCACCATGGCCGGGCCGGTTGAAAAGCCGGTACGGCTCGAGGATCTCGAAGCCGTACTTAATCAACTCCGCACGACCCTGGATTCATGAACCGCAACGGCAACGGACCACTGGTGGCGGCCTTGAGGCAAGCGCTCGAGAGCCAACGGCTAAAGATGGTCTACCAGCCAAAGGTCTCGCTGCGCGACGGCAGCATGACGCGGGTCGAGGCGCTGGTGCGGTGGGACGATCCCGAGCTTGGCCCGGTCGAGCCTTCGCGCTTCATTCCGCTCGCCGAGGAACACGGGCTGATCGACGACCTCACTCTCTGGGGTTTGCGCAATATTCTCCGCCAGTGGGTCGAGTGGAACGAAGACGCCCTCGACACCAACATTGCCTTCAACATCTCGGCGCTGAGCCTGCAGAACCTCGATTTCCCCGATCTAGTCGAACGCATGTGCCGAGGGCTCGACGTGCCGTGCGACCGGCTGGTGCTCGAACTCACCGAAGGCGCGACGCAACCGCTAATCAAGCTGATGGACACCCTGACCCGCTTCCGCATCAAGGGCATCGGCCTGGCCATCGACGATTTCGGCACCGGCTACTCGTCCCTGATGCAATTGCGGCACCTGCCCTTTACCGAGGTCAAGATCGACCAGGCGTTCATCGCCGATGCCGACCGCTCCAGCGATTGCCGGCTGATCATCAAGACGATCACCGACCTCGCCCACGGGCTCGGGCTAATTGCGACGGCCGAAGGCGTGGAAACGCTCGAGCAGCTCCACCTCGTGCAAGAGATCGGCTGCGATTTCGTACAAGGGTATTTGATCTCGCCGCCGATGGAGCCGCGGGCGCTCAAAGGCTGGCTCGGCAAGTTTCGCGCGCGCTGGCCGGCGATGCTGGCGCGGGAGGAACTCGCGCTATGGCGCGACTTCGAAGTGAATTCCCTGCGCTAGGGGCAGGTCCCTTCCATAATTGATCGTGTTGGTCTGACGCCGCATGTAGGCGCGCCAAGCGTCGGAGCCGCTTTCTCGCCCTCCCCCGCTCTCTTTCTCGCCGCCGAACGCACCGCCGATCTCCGCGCCCGAGGGACCGATGTTGACGTTGGCGATGCCGCAGTCCGAACCGGCCGCGGACATGAAAAGCTCGGCTTCGCGCAGGTCGGTGGTGAAAATCGACGAGGAGAGACCCTGCGGGACAGCATTGTGGAGCGCGAGCGCTTCTTCGAAGTCGCGGTAGCGGAATACGTAAAGAATCGGCGCGAACGTCTCCTGAAGGACCACGCCTTCCTGCCGCTCCACTTCGACAATCGCCGGACGCACGTAAAATCCACCCGCCACGGCATCGACGCACTCAACTTTGTCGCCAAGCACCCGCCTCATGCCTTCGAACGCCGCCTGATCGATCAAGGGACCGATCAATGTCCCTGCCTGGCGCGGATCGCCGACGGCGGCGTTGGCGAACAGCGCGCTTCAGGCGCACGACCAGCGCATCCGCGATGCTCTCGTGCACGATCAGGCGTCTCAGAGTCGTGCAGCGCTGACCCGCGGTGCCCGCCGCCGAGAACAGGATCGCGCGTGCCGCGAGCTCCAGATCGGCCGACGGACAGACGATCGTCGCATTATTGCCGCCGAGCTCCAGCAGTGCGCGCCCGAAGCGCTGCGCAACCCGCTGACCCACCGAGTGGCCCATCGCCGTCGATCCGGTCGCGGACACCAGAGCGACGCGCGCATCGTCGACCAGCGCCTCGCCGACATCGGGGCCGCCGTGCACAACCTGAACGAGGCCCGCGGGCGCATCGCCGAATCTTCCCAACGCGCGGCGTACGAGCGTCATCACCGCTTCGGCGCAAAGCGGCGTCTTCTCGCTCGGTTTCCAGATCACCGGATCGCCGCAGACCAGCGCGAGAGCGGCGTTCCACGCCCACACCGCGACGGGGAAATTGAACGCGCTGATCACCAGCACCGGCCCGAGCGGGTGCCACTGCTCCATCATCCGGTGGTTCGGGCGCTCGCTGGCGATGGTGAGGCCGTAGAGCTGACGCGAGAGACCGACCGCGAAATCGCAGATGTCGATCATCTCCTGCACTTCGCCGAGGCTCTCCTCGACGATTTTACCCGCTTCGAGCGTGATCAGCTGCGCAAGCAGCGGCTTCGCGCCGCGCAGTTCGTCGCCGAGCAGCCGCACCAGCTCGCCTCGCCTCGGGGCCGGGATCGAACGCCATTCGAGAAAGGCCTTGGCTGCCCGGGCGCACGCCGCATCGGGATCGCCAACCGGTACCCGCCCGATCTCCTGTCCATCGATGGGCGAGCAGGAGACGAGCTCGCCCGCGGTTCCGTCGAAGCCGAGCTGCTGGACGAGCACTGCAGATTCCTCGGCCGGGCTCATGCGAACATTTCCTTCACTTTCGCCATTGCGGCCACGCCGGCGTCGATCGTCTCGTCTTTCTTGCCGAAGCACAGGCGCACGAGGTGGCGCGGCGGGTCCTGCTCGACGAACGCAGACAGTGGAACCACGGCCACCCCGGCCTTCTCGACCGCAGCCGTCGCAAAGGTCTCGTCATCGACACCTATGCCGGACGCCTCAAGGTCGACGCTCAGGAAGTAGGTCGCGGCGGCGTCGAGCACGGCATATCCGGCGGCGCGCAGCCCTTCGGTCATCCGGTTGCGGGCACGGGCGAACCGCTGGCGCATTGGCTCGAGCCATTCGTCGCCCTCCTCCAGCCCGTATGCGACCGCCGTCTGTAAATTGGGCGCCGTCGAGAAGGTCAGGAACTGGTGCGCGCGGGCGACCGTCGCGGCGATTTCGGGCGCGGCAATCATCCAGCCGACCTTCCAGCCGGTGAGCGAGAAGATCTTGCCGGCCGAGCCGATCTTGATCGTCCGCTCCGCCATTCCGGGAAGCGATGCCAGCGAAGCGAAGTGATGGCGGTCGAGCACGACATGCTCCCACACTTCGTCGCTGATCACGATCAGGTCGTGCTCGCGCGCGACCGACGCGACCGCCTCCAGCTCGTCGCGTTCGAACAGCCGCGCAGTCGGGTTGTGTGGATTATTGAACAGGATCGCGCGAGTCTTCGGCCCAACGGCAGCTTTCAGCGCCTGACGTTCGATGCGCCATCCGGGCGGCCGCAGCGCCACCTCGCGCACGATGCTGCCGGCCCGGCGCACCATCGGCGCATAGCTGTCATACGCCGGGGTCAGCAGGATCACCTCGTCGCCCGGGTTCACGCTCGCCAGGATCGCCGCGCCGAGCGCCTCGGTCGCTCCGCTCGTCACGCAGACGTGATCGGCGCTGATTCCAAGGTCCTGCTGGCGGTGATAATGCGCCGCGACCGCTTCGCGCAGTGCGGGCAGCCCGCGCGAAGGCGCATATTGGTTCGACCCTTCCCTGAGCGCCCGAGCCGCCGCTTCGAGGATCTGCTCGGGCCAGCCGAAATCGGGAAAGCCCTGACCGAGATTGACCGCTCCGTGCTGCGTCGCAAGCAAGGACATGCGCTCGAACACGCTGGTCTTCATCTGCTCGTAAAGCGGATTCATGTGCGCCGCATAGCGTGGAGGCGCGGCGGCGGCGAGCTCATGCCCGGCGGATCACGACTCGCCTTATTCGACGTAGCCGACTTCGGGCGCAAACTCGGCCACTTCGGCTCGCTCGTAGAGGCCGTTAGCATAGAACGGGCTCTGCTTCAGCCACGCCTCGGCGTCCTCGAAGTCATCGGCCTCGATAATGGCCACATAGCCCTTCCGCTTGCCGTCCTTGCCGCGCAGCGCGCCCGCGAGCGCGATCGTGCGATACGGCTGCGCGAGATGCTCGTTGAACTCGTTGTGGAGCGCCAGCATCCGCTCCTCCATGTCCGGCTTGAGAATTCCTGCGACCAGAAACTGCATCGGCCCGCCCTTCCTTGCCCTGCAGCTGCGCCTTCAGCTGGGCAGCGCGTAAGCGATGACGCTATCACCCATTGGCGTTTCCATGAAATGGTGCCCGCCCGCGAAGATCACGAGATATTCGCGCCCGTCCTGCTGGTAGACGATCGGGGTCGCCTGTCCGCCTGCCGGCAAGCGCACCGACCACACAACCTTCCCGGTGCGCTCGTCGATCGCGCGCAGAAGATCGTCGGTTGCCGCGGCGATGAAGATCAGCCCGCTCGCGGTGGTCACAGCGCCGCCGTTGTTCGGCGTGCCGATGGCGAAGGGCAGCAAGGTCGGCAGGTTGAACGGACCGTTCCGCCGCGCGGTGCCGAGCGGACGGTCCCACAAGGTCTTGCCGCTGGCGATGTCGATCGCCCGGATGTCGCCATAGGGCGGGCGCTTGCACATCAGCTTGGTGAACGGCATCCGCCAGCCGGCATTGACGTGGATCGCATAAGGCACGCCCCATTGCGGGTCGACCGAGTGCGCCTGCGTCGAGACGATGTCGGTCGCGAAGCGCGGCTTGATGCCCTGCTTGTCGGCGGCCGAACGCGGCATCAGCTTCAGATAATTGGGCGTGTCATTGTAATTGGCGATCATGACTCCGCGCACAGGGTCGATCGACACGCTGCCCCAGTCGCTGCCGCCGTTATAGCCCGGATATTCGACAGTATATTTGTCGGCGCGCGGCGGAGTGAAAAAGCCGCGGTAATCCGCTTGCCGGAACTGGATCCGGCAGACCATCTGGTCAATCGGCGACATGCCCCACATGTCGGCTTCGGTGAGCACCGGATGGCGCAGCGTCTGCCAGAATGAGACGGGCTGACGGGGCGCCCGCTCGGCAGGTTCGACTCCGCCCATTGGCGCAGCCATCGATCCGACCGGCGTCAGCGGCTTTCCGGTCGCGCGATCGAGCACGTAAAGGTCGCCCTGCTTGGACGGAATGACGACCGCCGCCGTGCCCTTGTAATCGAGCAGCGACGGCTGGCTCCCAAGGTCATAGTCCCAAACGTCCTTGTGAACCGTCTGGAAGCTCCAGCGCGGCTTGCCGGTGGTGACGTCGATCGCGACCAGCGAGCTCGAATAGGCATTCTCCTCGGGGGTTCGGCCGGCCGAGATATAATCGTCGGCGACGTTGCCGGTCGGCACGTAGACCAGCCCAAGCTTCTCGTCGCCGGCGCTCGTGGTCCAGCTGTTGGGCGTGCCTTTGAACCATGTCTGCCCGGGGGGCGGATATCCATGCCAGTCCGGATGCTGCATGTCCCATGCCCAGGCGAGCTTGCCCGTCTTGGCGTCGAACCCCTGGATCACGCCCGATGGCGCGCACCGGCATTGTCCGTCGAGGATCTGGTGCGGGACGACGATGATCCCGCGCACGATCGTCGGCGCCGAATTGATCGACGCGAGCCCGGGATAGACCGGGCCCATGCCGATCTTGGTGTCCTGTTGGCCGGTGCCGTTGAAGTCGGTGCACCGCTTGCCGGTCAGCGCGTCGACCGCGATTAGCCGGGAGTCGAGCGTTCCTTCGATGATGCGGCTTGCGCACAGCGTCCCGGCGCCCGCTCCGGGCACCTGGTAATAAGCGACGCCGCGGCACGCCGTGGTGTACGGAATCCATTTGTCGGGCACCTGCGGATCGACCCGCCACACCGGCTTGCCGGTCGCTGCGTCGAGCGCGAGGATCACGTTCTTGGCGGTGCAGGTGTAGAGCAGGTTGCCGACCTTGAGCGGCGTATTCTCCGTCCCGTAGAGCTTCGCATAATCGGGATTGGTCGGAAGGCCGCCGGTGTGCACTTCCCACACCTTCTGCAGCTTGCCGACGTTGGCCGCGTTGATCTGCGTCAGGGGCGAGTAGCGCCAGGCCGCGTTGGTGCCGCCATAAGCAGGCCAGTCCGCACCGGTCGACTGACCGGACGGATCGGTCATCCCAGGCGCGCTCTGCGCGGGAAGCGCGAGCGCGGCAGTGTCGCCGTTCGCTCCCAGGATCGCGAAGCTCACCGCAACGAACAGCACGCCAAGCGCGATTCCGCCGCCCGCAAGCTTCCACCGGTTCGCTGCGCGCGTGAGCGTCGGCATGACCAGGAGCACGAGGATGAGGATGACGAGCGGCGCAACCAGCCACGGGATCATCGCCCACGCGTTGCCGCGGGATTCGGCAAAGCCCCAGATGGCGCTGAGGATGAACAGGCCGACGTAGATCCAGCCGCCGAGAAGCCGACCCTTAAAGAGGAACCAGGCCGACGCGAGAAGCGCCAGACCGGCGATGAGATAATAAGGCGAGCCGCCGAGGATCAGCAGCCAGGCGCCGCCAATCGCAAGCACGATCCCGATGATGGCCATGAAAAAAGCAAGAATCGTGGCGGGCCAGCTGCGCTTCATCGGATTCCCTCCGCCCGAGCAAACGGCCTTTGAAGCACAGACGTTCCATTAACTTCGGAACTTCGCGCTTGCGAAGTCGGCGGGCTGGATCGAACGCCGGGGCAGCGCAGCCGATTCATCGCGTTCGAGCAATATATTTGAATTGGCTGGGGCGGCAGGATTCGAACCTGCGAATGCCGGTACCAAAAACCGGTGCCTTACCACTTGGCGACGCCCCAGCAGACGGTCCGCTCGTGCGGGAGAGGCGCGGCTTATACCCGCCGCGCCCGGAGTTGAAAGGGGAGATGGGGTGATTGCCGCGCCTGCGGTATAGGATGGCAATGACCGAGACAACGATCCGCGATTTCCACGCTCACATCTACTACGATCCAGAACAGGTCGAGATCGCGCGAGAACTCGCGGCGGCCGCTCAGGCGCGTTTTGCCGTGCCAATCGGCCACTTCCACCTGGGTCCCGTCGGGCCGCACCCGCGCGGAAGCTGCCAGATGACCGTGCCGACCGATCTCTTCGGCGATGTCGCGCAATGGCTCGTCCTCAACCGCGGAGCCCTGACCATCTTCGCCCACGCCAATACCGGCGAGGACCTCGCCGACCACACACAACACGTCATCTGGTTCGGTCCGAGCGAAAGTCTCGACCTGTCGATCTTCAGCTGACGGCGACGGCTTCCTGCCGCCTCGCGACAAGCGCCGCGCCGAGCGCGAACAGCGGCGCCAGCGGCACGAGGAATGCCAAGTGATACCAAATGGGGAAGACGTTCCACAGATGGACGTGGACCGGCAGGAACATCGCGAGGACGATCAGGCCAGCCAGCCAAGGGGCCCACCTGTTGCGGGGAACGATTGAGCCGACGATCGCGCCGCCCGCAATCGAGCTCAGAGCGGCCTCGGTCAGCCTCCCGATCTTCATCGCCAGCGTGAATTGCAGCGTCGCTTCCGCGGCGTGATAGCCGGGCAGCATGGCCCGCAAGCCGAAATTCAGCAGCGTGACGATCGCAACCCATGCAACCAGCCCGGCAATGATGCTCCCGATCATCCGCCACATAACGCGTCTCCGCTCTTGCTTATTTGAATCATATTAGTCTAATTGAACTATGAACGCAAGATTGCTTGTTCTCGGCGTGCTTCACCGAGGGGACTTTCATCCCTATGAGATCAGGCGCCGGCTCAAGGCGGCGATGGTCGAATGCTACGTGGATGTGGACGTCGGCACGCTTTACTATGCTGTCCGCCAGCTCGAGAAAGAGAAGCTGATCGCGGCGGTCGACCGAAGAGCGGGTCTCGCGGGGTGGGATGCGCACGATCTACCGCATCACGCCCGACGGCCGCGCCGCGTTTCTCGATGGCTTGCACCGGCAACTGGAAGCGGAGGGGCCGGTGTCGCAGACGCTTTATGGCGAACTATTATTCCTCCACCTCGCCGATCCGACTGTCGTGAAAGACGCCCTTCGCCGCAGGATCGAGCGGCTCGACGAGCTCATCGCCAAACTAAAGCCGATCCGCGACCAAATGGCTCCGGTTCTTTCGACGGGCGGGAATCATTTGCTTGAGCATATCGACCGTCAAAGGCGCCTCGACCGCGACTGGGTGAAGCGCTGCTCGCCGACATCGAAAAACATGGGATCCGCGACGTTCCCGAGCCGGCGCAGCTCGGCAAAGACAATTAAGCGTTCGGGATGCGGCCGTTGACGAGGTCCTCGTAGTCCTTGGACAGCTGGCGCGTCAGATCGCCGACCTCGAAATTCCACGGACCGGCGGAGCGCACTGGCGTGACCTCGACCGCCGTGCCGGTCAGGAACATCTGCTGGAAACTCTCGAGCTCCTCGGGCCAGATCGCCCGCTCGACGACTTCGATCCCGCGCTTGCGCGCCAGGTCCATCACGGTCCGCCGAGTGATCCCGTCGAGGAAGCAGTCCGGGGTCGGCGTGTGCAGCGCCCCGTCGGCCACGAAGAACACGTTTGCCCCGGTCGCTTCCGCCACCTGGCCGCGCCAGTCGAACATCAGGGCGTCATTGTAGCCCTTCTGCTCCGCCTGCTGCTTGGACAAGGTGCAGATCATGTAGAGGCCGGACGCCTTTGACGCAGTCGGCGCGGTGTACGGCGCGGGCCTGCGCCACGACGCAATGTCGAGCGTGATCCCGTCTTGCGAGACCCGCGGATCGTAATATTTGCCCCATTCCCATGCGGCAATCGCGAGGTGCGGTTGGGTGTTGCCGGGCGCGACTCCCATGGACTCGGCTCCGCGCCAGGCAACCGGGCGCATGTAAGCGTCGCTCCAGCCGTTGGCCTTCAGTACCGCGTTGCAAGCGGCGTCGATCTCGTCCGGCCGTCCACGGAATCTCGAACCCGAGAATGCGTGCGCTGTGGTGCAGCCGCTCGGTATGCTCGCGCAGCTTGAACACCGAACCATTGTAGGCGCGCTGCCCCTCGAACACCGATGACGCGTAATGCAGCGCGTGGGTCAGCACATGAATTTTCGCGTCGCGCCACGGGACCAGCTCGCCATCGAACCATATCCAGCCGTCGCGGTCGTCGAAATTGCCCTGCTGCTGCTGCGTCGCCATAGCCCGCGCCTAGTGCAGGGTCACGTCCTCCGCAAGCGACGGACCGCGAGCCTCCGCTGCGAGTTCGGCTCCGCGTTGGGCCGCCACTTCGATCGTCAGCGCGATCGAGCTGGTCGAGCACAGCCTCGCGGTCGAGCACCGCGAGACCCGCCTCGGTCGTTCCCTTGGGGCTGGCGACCCGCTTCGCGATCGAGTCCATGCTCTCGCCCGTCGTCGCCGCCATCCACGCGGTTCCAAGCACGGTCTCGAGCGCGATGGTCAAAGCGATTTCGCTGCTGAGTCCGCGCTTCTCGCCCGCTTTGGTCAGCGCCGCGATGAACCGTGCGACATAGGCCGGCCCGGCGCCGGCGACCGAGCCGATCGCGGCGAATTTCGCCTCGTCGGCCGCCCACATCGCAAACCCCAGGGCGACAAAGAGGTCGCCGAGCTGCTGCTTCAGCGCCTCGTCGGCATCCTGGCTGTACAAGGCGGTGACGCCGCGGCGGATCGCGATTGGAAGGTTGGGCATCGCGCGAACGATCGCGCGCGCTCCGGGAAACCGCTCGCGCAGGCTCGCGGCTTCAACGCCGGCGAGGATCGATACGACGACCGTCTTGGACGTGAGCCGCGAGCGCAGCTCCGCCGCGATCTCATCGAGCTTCTGCGGCTTGAAGGCGAGCACCACCAGCTGCGGCGGAGCGCCCGCTTCGGCCGCTGACCTGACCGTCCGCACCCCTTCAACCGGAGTCCCGCTCGGGCGAATGACTGCGACGCCGGACAAATCGATGCCCGCCGAGCGCCACCCGTCGAGGATCGCTCCACCCATATTGCCGCACCCGACGAACCAGGTCGGCGCGGGCAGCCGTGGACCTTCGCTCATGCTTCCCCGTGCGTGTCGATGAGCGCCGCTGCGATGGCTTCGCCCGGCGATTTCCCGCCCCACAGGACGAACTGGAACACTGGATAAAAACGCTCGCATTCCTCGACCGCCGCTTCGGCGATGGCTTCAGCCTGCTCGAGGCTGAGCCCTTCATCGCTGCGCGTGTCGAGGATCGTCGAATGGCGGAAAAGGACCAGGCCCGAGCCCGACCACATCTCGAAATGGCCGAGCCACAATTGCTCGTTGATGAGGCTCAGCGCCTCGAAGATCGCGGCGCGCTTTTCGGGCGCCGACCTTGATGTCGGGAAAGGCAAGGAACTGCAGCACCTGGTCCTCAGGGCGCCAGACTCCGCGCAGCTCATACTGCGCCCAGCTGCCGGTCGCCGAAGCGACGATCTCGCCGTCGCCGGTGCGCTCGCAAGCCCAGCCGCGCGCCTCGAAATATTGCTCGAGGACCTCGATTGGAGCGCCGTCGTCGCGCTCCTCTTCCGGGATTTCTTCCTCGCTCAGGATCAAGCTCCTGCCCCGGTCTTCTTGGGGCCGCGCTTGTTAGAGCCCGCGCTGGGCCCGGCGACCTTCGCTTCCAATGCTGCGATGCGCGCTTTCAGGATCTCGTTCTCGTCCCGCGCGGCCGCGGCCATGGCTTTCACCGCCTCGAACTCGTCGCGGCCGACGAAATCCTGGCCGCCCATCCATTCGCGCATTTTCTCGCGCGCCGACGCTTCGGCTTCGCGGCCCATTCCGGCGAAGGTGCCGGCAAAGCCGTTCACCATCTTCACGAAGTCGTCGAACACCTTGTTCTCAGACTGCATCGTCATTCTCCTTTTCAGGCGCGCAGATAGGGACTTGGGCGGCGTTCCGCCACCCTCGGGCCGGGCCCTATCCCCAACTGCCTGAACTATCCCCAATTTTCGCGCCGCCGAGGAGAAATTCGACGTTCCCTTCGGGCCCCGTGATCGGGCTCGGAGTGATTCCGAGGACGGTCCAGCCCTGCGATTCCACCCAGCCCTGGCCTCATCGCAAACGCGCTCGGTGGACGGCAGGATCGCGGACGACCCCGCCTTTACCGACCTCCTCCCGCCCAGCCTCGAACTGCGGCTTGATCAGCGCGACCAGCCTGGCGCCGGGTTTGGCGAGCCTGAGCGGCGCTTCCAGCACCTTCGCGAGACCGATGAAGCTCGCGTCGCAGACGATGATGTCGATCGGCTCCGGCACCTGCTCGCTCGTCAGATAACGGGCGTTGGTCTGCTCCAGCACGACGACGCGCGGGTCCTGCCGCAACCTCCACGCGAGCTGATTGGTGCCGACATCCACCGCATACACCTTCGCCGCCCCGCGCGAGAGCAAGACGTCGGTGAACCCCCCCGTCGAACTGCCGACGTCGAGCGCCACGGCGCCGCTCACGCCGAACCCAAAGTGGTCGAGCCCATGCGCTAGCTTGATCCCCCCGCGCGAGACCCATGGATGGTCCTTCCCCCGCACGTCCAAGGGAGCGTCCTCCGGGAGCATGTCGCCGGCCTTGCCGATCTTCCGCTCACCGCTGAACACCAACCCCGCCATGATCAGCGCCTGCGCCCGAGTGCGGCTGTCCGCGAGCCCGCGAGCGACAAGCAGCTGGTCTGCGCGGACCTTTCTCACCAGCTTGTCATAAGCAAGGAAATTCCTTACATCTAGTCCATGATCATTGGACGCATTACGGCAAAGGCGCAGACGACGATTCCTCGCGCGGTGCGGCTCGCTCTGGGCGTTAAGCCGGGTGACGAGATTGCCTACGAAATCGAAGGTGATCGCGTGATCCTGCGCCGGGCCGGCGATCCGTTCGACAAGCCGTTTGCAAGCTTTACCGAATGGTCCGACGAACTCGATTCGGCTTATGACGCGATTTAAGTCGGGCGACGTCGTCCGTGTCCTGTTCCCGCACGTCGAGACAGACGCCCGGCGATACCGCCCCGCCTTAGTTGTGACGCACGAGCCGATCGGTCCCAATGGCCTGCTGATCTGGGTCGCGATGATCACCAACGCGCAGCGCAAACGCTGGCCGGGAGACATTGTGATCGAAGATCATCAGGGCGCGGGTCTCCCAATTCCCTCAATGGTGCGCACGGCAAAGCTCGCGACGCTTGAAGCTGCCTCCGCGGAACGGCTTGGAAAGCTTTTGGCCATCGACATCGTCACGGTCCGGCAGCAGATTTCGGCACATCTCGGACTCGCTTAGCTACGCCCGCACCTCCTCGATTCCGGCGCTGTTGATCCGCAGCGCCTTCAGCACCGTCTCGACGATGTGCGGCGCGTTGAGGCGCGCTTCGTCGTACTGCTTCTCGGGCTTGTCGTGCTCCTGGAACCGGTCGGGCAGGCGCATGGTGCGAATCTTGAGGCCCGCGTCGACCAGCCCCTCATCGCTGGCGAGCGTCAGGACGTGCGCGCCGAGACCGCCGATCGACGCCTCCTCGACCGTCACCGCGACCTCGTGCGTGGTCAGCAGCTTGCGGATCAGCGCGCTGTCGAGCGGCTTGGCGAAGCGCAGGTCGGCGACCGTCGTCGAAAGCCCCTTCGCCTCCAGCTCGTCGGCGGCTTTCTCGGCTTCCGCGAGCCGCGTTCCGAGCGAGAGGATCGCGACCGTCTTGCCCTCGCGGATCACGCGCCCCTTGCCGATCTCCAGCGCCTGCGGCTGCTCGGGCAGGGCGATGCCCCTGCCCTCGCCGCGCGGGTAGCGTACGGCAATCGGCCCACTGTCGTGCAACGCCATGGTGTGCACCATGTGACAAAGCTCGGCCTCGTCGGCGGCGGCCATGACGGTGAAATTGGGCAGCGTGCAGAGGTAAGCGAGATCGAATGCGCCCGCGTGCGTCGCCCCGTCCGCGCCGACCAGCCCCGCGCGATCCATCGCGAACCGCACCGGCAGGTTCTGGATCGCGATGTCGTGCACCACCTGATCGTAGGCGCGCTGGAGGAAGGTCGAATAGATCGCACAGAAGGGCCTGTATCCCTGCGCGGCAAGGCCGCCGGCGAAGGTCACCGCATGCTGCTCGGCGATGCCCACGTCGAACGTCCGGCGGGGGAATTTCTCGGCGATCTTGTCGAGCCCGGTTCCGGACGGCATCGCCGCGGTGATTGCGACGACCTTCTCGTCGCGCTCCATCTCGCCTTCGAGCGCCTTGTGCAAAAACGCTGGTGTAGCTCGGCGCGCCCGCCGCGGCTTTGGCCTGCACGCCCGAGACCACGTCGAACTTGACCACGCCGTGGTACTTGTCGGCGGCATTCTCGGCCGGCGCGTAGCCCTTGCCCTTCTTGGTGACGACGTGGACCAGCATCGGCCCGACGTCGGCGTCGCGGACATTCTCCAGCACTTCGACCAAAGCGCGAACGTCGTGCCCGTCGACCGGCCCCACATAATAGAAGCCAAGCTCGTCGAAGAGCGTCCCCCCGGTCACCAGCCCGCGGGCATATTCTTCCATCCGGCCGGCGATCCGGTGCAGCGGCTCCGGCATCGCCCGGGCGAGCTTCTGCGCCAGCTTGCGCGGAGTGAGATATTTGCCCGAGCTGACCAGCCGCGCGAGCGAATTGCGCAACGAGCCAACCGGCGGAGCGATCGACATGTCGTTGTCGTTGAGGATGACGATCAGCCGGTTGCCCGCGGCAACGGCGTTGTTCATCGCCTCATAGGCCATTCCGGCGCTCAGCGCTCCGTCGCCGATCACCGCGATTGCGCGGGCCGGATCATCGGCGAGCTTGTTGGCGATCGCGAAGCCGAGCGCGGCCGAAATCGAGGTCGAGCTGTGCGCCGCTCCGAACGGGTCGTATTCGCTCTCGCAGCGGCGGGTGAAGCCGCTGAGGCCGGTGCCCTGGCGCAAGGTGCGGATGCGGTCGCGCCGGCCGGTGACGATCTTGTGAGGATAGGCCTGGTGGCCGACGTCCCAGATCAATTTGTCCCTGGGCGTGTCGAACACATAATGGGCCGCGACCGTCAGCTCGACGACGCCAAGCCCGGCGCCGAGATGGCCCCCGGTCACCGACACGGCCGAAATCGTCTCCTGCCGAAGCTCCTCGGCAAGCTGCGGGAGCTGGTCCTTCGAAAGGGCTCGGATGTCTGCGGGCAGCTTTACCGTGTCGAGCAGCGGCGTTTCGGGACGATCACTCATTGGCGCAGGGACTTACCGGCACAAGCCGCCAAAGTCACCCTCGCGCTGAGATTCAGGCCGGCGCGGGCGCGGGCGTTTTGAGAAACGGCACATCGAGGCTGGTGCGGGTCGCGGCCCGCCACAGCCATTCGAGCGGCCCGTAGTGGAAGCGCCGGAACCACAGGTGGGCGAGGATGCCCTGCGCGACGACCGCCACAGCCCCGATCGCGAGCGACTGTCCTGGAGTCAGAACCGCATTCAGGCCGAGGCCGTACCCGTAATAAATGGGGCAAAACACGATCGACTGACCGACATAGAGCGTCAGCGTCATCCGGCCGGGAATTGCGAACACCCGCGCGAGCGGCCTTGCGGCGCTTTGGAACAGCTCGACGAACAGCAACAACTCAGCCACTGCGATGGCGAGCGCCGTCCACTTGTCGACGACCGCGCCGAGATTGAGGCGAACAGGCCCGTCCGGCACCAGCGAGTTGACGGTGGCGGAGCCGTAGAAATAGAGCGGCACCGCAAGCAGGATCGCCGCCGCGAGCATAGCGCGCCGCTGCAGCTTGAAACGATCAGGATCGGTGAAGAATCCGACCCGCGCGAGCACGAGGCCGACGATGAACAGGCCGAGCATCTGGATGAGCCGGCCGCTTTCGACGGCATAGGACCAGTTCATGGGCACAATTGCCCGGAAGTTCGCGCGCACCACGTCCAGAAACGTGCCGTGGATCAACGCCGCCATGCCCGGATCGCTAAAATAAAATGGTTGCGCGGCGGCCCAGCCGATCCCCTTCGCAGCCAACCAGGCGCGAAGCAGCAAAGGCGTTTCGAGGAAGCAAACCGCAGCCAAGACGAGGAGCACGCGGTTGCTCCTGATCCGGTCGAGCAAAAGCATGGAGAAACCGAACAAAGCGAGCATTTGCAGGATGTCGCCGCGATAGAAGATTGTGTGGAGCAGGCCGATCGCGAACAGGATTGTCAGTCGCCATGCGAAGCGCCAGCGGAAGTCGTGCCCGCGCCGCGCTGCACCTTCCATGATCAGGTAGAAACTTACGCCAAAGCATAGCGCCATCAGCGCATAGGCCTTGCCTGAGAACAGGCCGAAATCCCACTGATAAACCGCGCCGAAATCCGGGTGCGCCCAGAACGCCTCGAACTGCTCGACGGAATGGACGAGAAACAATCCCATCAGCGCGAACCCACGCACCGAATCCAGCAGCTCGAGGCGCGGCGAAGCGACCGACGTCGACGCGTTGCTCAATGGTTGCCCCCTGGCCATTGGAGGCCGCAGCTACGTGACGCCCAGTACGTCCGCAATCACCGAAGCGTGCGAAAAAATCGCGTCCTGGCCGCAGCTTCGCCCATTTGACCTCACCCCCGGAGACGTGCAGCCTGCTACCGCCGAATCGCGCATGTCGCGGGGTTACGCATGGCAGCGAACACGGAAGAGATTGGGCTGCTTCTCGTCCATGGGATCGGCGAGCAGAAGCGGCTCGAGCATTTGCGCGAAACGGCGAACGAAATCGCTTCGTACGTCGAAAGCACTGCGGACCTGGTGAGGCTAAGCGTCTCCGACCTTTCCGCAACCGCGGGGACGATCGTTATCGACGCGGAATTCCTCGATTCGGGCAAGACGCGGCACGTTCGGCTCAACTGCCGCGAAGTCTGGTGGGCCGATCTCGGCGCAAGTGGCGGTCTGGGTGCCCAGGTGGCGTTCTGGTTCTGGGGTCTGGGTCAGTGGGCAGCTGAAATTCACTTCAAGGGAAGAAAGCTCAGCAACACGAGCGAACTCATGTCGCTCCCGCATTTTGCCGGAGACACGCCGAACCAACCGCCTGGCCGGCGGCACCGCGCGCTTTCGCGGATTGACCTGTTCTTTGCGGGCGTTCTCGCGCTGCTGACTTTGGTAACCTGGTCGCTGGTCAAACGCGTCAGCAGCTTCGTGGCCGGGAAAATTCCCGACACGAGCTTGATTTTCCTCTTCCTTGGCGACGTCAAAGCCTACCAGCAGCCGGGCGGGCCCGGGCGGGGTTCAACCGCGGACCCGAATATGCCCCGGCGGGCGACCATCCGGCGGCGGATGGTCACGGAAATGACGCGTATGGCTGCGCAGCGCTACGACCGCTGGTACATTCTCGCTCACAGCCTTGGCAGTGCCCTTGCATTCAACGGGTTGCAGGAGACCGAGCTGGCGCTGCCCAATTACCTTGAACAGACGCAATGGTTGGACCTGCCAGACTGGCTGAAAACGACAGCGCCCTACCTGCCGCCCAAGGCCAAGGCGTCGGTTACGAACATGATGCCGCGCCGACCGCCCTGGCTCGACGACCGGGACGGAATCTCACGCGAGGCAATGTTCGATCGCTTTTCGGGAATCGTCACTTACGGGTCCCCGCTCGACAAGTTCGCTGCGCTGTGGCCGCGCATGGTCTGCCTCAACAAACAGAGGGCCGTCTTTCAGGATCGCTGCGAATGGCTCAATCTATACGATCCGACCGATCCCGTCGGCGCTTCGCTCGACGGCTTCGGCTCGCGGAAGCACTCGGACGGGTCGAAGATCTCGCTCGTGCCGAAGAATTTCGGATGCCGGTCGAGCAAAATCTTCCTGCTTTCGCACATTCGCTATTTGAATCCGCGAAGACAGCGCAAGCATCCGATGGCGCAAGCTCTGGTCGACGCGCTGCTGCGGGACGAGCAGCTGGCCGCCGCAGCTCGCAAAGCCGCCAACTCGCGACTTCGGAACGCGCATCGGTTGGCACTGGCGATTATTCAGGTGGTTGGCCTGTTTGCGCTGCTTACCCTGGGGGCGACCGGCGTGTTGCTATTTGGCAAACTGGTCATTTTTGGAAAGCACGTCGGCTTTCCGACCTGCGTGGACGGCTGGCGAACGGTCGCTTGCGCGAAAACGGCGGGAATTGTGTCACTAATCCTCTTTGGCGCGGCGAACGCTTTCGTGCTCCTCGCCGGAGTTCTCCGCTTTCTCGTCTACGATTGGCGGCTCGAAGGAAAGTAGGTGCCAGTCGATGGCGAGTCAGTCCTCCTCGCAATCGCCGCAGGTGCCGCGCACCTCGATGACCGGGCGCGGGGCGGAGAAGCCGGCGCTTTTCGCCGCCTGGCGAACGCCGCCCGACAGGCTGTCGTCGTCGATATGCACGGTCTGTCCGCATTGGTCGCAGATCAGGAAGATGCAGTCGTGCAGGCAGTCCGGATGGGCGTTGGCGACATAGGCGTTGGCGCTCTCGACGCGGCGGGCGAGGTTGGCGTTCACGAACAGGTCGAGGATCCGATAGACGCTGTTGGCGGCGACTCTGCGACCCTGCCGCTTCGACACTTCCTCGGCGATGTCATAAGCGCTCGCCGGTTTGTCGAAGCTCGCCAGCGCATCGAACACCGACGCCCGCATGTCGGTCCATTGCTCCCCCTGTTGGGTCAGCCGGTCGCGCGCCGCGCTCTTGAGCGATTCGCCTTCGTGGAGCTGGTGATCGTGACGCGCCATGTGTCTTTTCCGAGATAATCCTGGAGCCGTCGCCGGGCAAGCAATCAGAAGTCGTGCTCTGTGGCCATGACATTGAGACGGTGACCGAGCGCGAGGATCATCACCCCGGCGACCGTATAGATCGGTTCGTGCCCGCCCTCGGGCAGACTCAACGCGGTGGCCATTACGCTTAGGCCCAGCGCACCGACCGCACTCGGCAGGATGAAGCCGTGCTCGAGCAATCCGCGACCGAGCGCAAAGGCGCCGATGATCATCGCCAGAGTCAGGCCGACCTCGTGGATGATTGGCGAACCGAGGAAACCGCCGGCCGACGCGAGCAAGCCAAGCAGGATTGCGGTCCCGACGCAGTGGACGAGGCATAGCCCCGACAAACCCATCGCGATCCGGTCAAGCCGGGAGGTCGGAATCGACAGCTGAGGCATGGCGGCCGCGATATAGGACAGCGGTCGAGAAGTTACAACATTACATCATTCCGCGCCTGTTAACCGTCGTTCGTCCTGAGCGTAGCTGCGAAGCGGTGAAGTCGAAGGGCGTCTGGCACGATGGCTGTGGACGCACCCTTCGACTTCGCTCAGGACGAACGATGTGCGTGCCTTGCGGAAACTAGACCCCGCATCGCATAGGCGCTCGCCGATGGACTCTGCCCTCGCCTCCCCCATTGAGACGCCCACCGAACCGCGGAAGGGGCCGCGCGAGCTCTCAAACCTGCTGTTCGTTGTCGCGGCGCTCGTGTTCGCGATGGTGGTGATCGGCGGGATCACCCGGCTGACCGAAAGTGGCCTTTCGATTACGAATGGAAGCCGGTCAGCGGCATCGTTCCGCCGCTACTCGCAGCTCGGACTGGCAACGCGCGTTCGATCTCTACCAGCAGACCCCGCAGTACCAGCAGGTCGCCGGGCCCGCGGGAATGACTCTCGCCGGCTTCAAGTTCATCTTCTTGTGGGAGTGGGCGCATCGGCTGCTCGGCCGAATCATCGGCCTCGTCTTCTTCGTCGGAGTCGGCTGGTTCGCGGCGCGGCGGGCAATTCCGAGGGGTTACGGCTGGCGCCTCGCGGCCCTGTTCCTGCTCGGCGGAGCGCAGGGCGCGGTCGGCTGGTTCATGGTGATGTCGGGACTCGAGGGGCGGACCGAAGTCAGCCCCTACCGGCTCTCGGCGCACCTGCTGTTTGCGCTGTTCCTCATGGGCGCTCTGATCTGGACCGCGCTCGACCTGCGCCAGCCGGATTCAAAACCGGCGCGGCTAACCGGGTGGGGCATCCTCGCGCTGGGCACGCTCTTTATCCAGCTGATGCTCGGAGCCTGGGTCGCGGGCTTCCGCGCGGGCTACGTGTCGAACACATGGCCGGACATGAACGGCAGTTTCGTTCCGGCAGGAATCGACTGGTCGCGCGGGGTAGCTGTTGCGCTCACCCACGACCCTTTCCTGCTCCATTTCATGCACCGTTGGTGGGCCTGGGTGGTCGTCGCGGTCCTGGTGGTCTTTGCTCGGCAGGTGAGGAAAGTGCCGGACGCACGGTCGGCCTCGGTCGTCATCCATTCTGCCTTCGGGATGCAGATCGTCCTCGGGATCCTTACGGTGCTCTCGGGCATCGCGCTTTGGCTGGCCGTCCTTCACCAGGCAAACGGCGCGATCCTTGTCGCCGCCACGGTTTGGGGCGCACATGAACTTGGGCGCACCAGAGCATGAGCATCGTTTCAATCTATGCGGTGTTCGCCAGCGCGGAAGAGGCCGAGCGCATCGGGCGCACGGTGGTGGAAGAGCGGCTTGCGGCCTGCGTGAACATTCTGGGGCCGGCCCGTTCGATCTACCGCTGGAAAGGCGCGATCGAGACCGCCGATGAGGCCGCAGCCATCTTCAAGACGGATGATGCGCACGCCGGCGCGCTGATCGAGCGGGTGACGACACTGCACAGCTACGACGTGCCGTGCGTCGTCAGCTGGCCGGTCGACAAGGTGCTGCAGGAATATGCGGAGTGGGTCGCGGAGAGCGTCGGCTAAACGCTAGCTCCGCTTAGCTTTCCCCAGCTTGTACGGCACCTCGTCGAGCTTGCGCCGCAGCTGCTCGATCCCCGGGTCCTCGGTCTCGTCCGCGGAATATTTCGCCTCGAGCTCGGCTTCTTCCGGAGTCTGCTCGCGCAAATAGGTGATGGTCAGGCGGCGCCCGAAGACATCGTCGCCGCGGATCTTGAGCTCGGCTTCGGCGTCCTTCGGCAACCCGCGCGAATCGCCTTCGAGGTAGCGGATCAAGTCGTCGAGCGAAGTATATTCGCTGATGTCGATGAAGTCCTTGACGCGTCTCGGCACGGCCGCTTGCTCTCCGTCGAAATATGGCGAGGGGTGGCACGCGCCCGCGTGATTAGGGCTCGTCCACGGCACAGGCAACGCCAACGGCGAGCAAATTTATCCGACGAAGCGGCGGCGCGCGCCGCTCCATGTCAGGTGGATCGATCGGCTTCAGATGACGCCGAGCAGCCAGAGCACGAGGATCAGGATCAACAGACCGCCAAGACCAATATACATTGCACGCTCCTCTGTCTGTTCGTGCATAGGAAACCGGCACAGCGGCCCTGCCGTTCCCACCGTTTCGGCTGCGTCACCATCGGCTTCTGCCGACCGCGAGTAAGGAAAGGCTCATTTCGAAGCGGCACCCACAATGCCACGGGTATCATTTTACCCGCTCGCAAATCCCCGCTTTTGCTTGACTTTCTCTACCTTCGCGGCGATTAGCGCCTTCGCAGCGCTGCCCTTCCGGCGGCGCGCTTTCGTTTCAGAAGGTTCGATAGCCATGAAGGCGCTGATGAAGACGACCAAATCGGCCAAGCCGGCTGAGGTCGAGAAGAAATGGCATCTGATCGACGCCGACGGCCTCGTGGTCGGCCGCTTGCGACGATCATCGCCAACATCCTGCGCGGCAAGCACAAGCCGAGCTACACGCCGCACGTCGATTGCGGCGACCACATCGTGGTGATCAACGCCGACAAGATCCGCTTCACTGGCCGCAAGCTCGAGCAGAAGGTCTATTACAAGCACACCGGCTATCCGGGCGGGCTCAAGGAAGTCACCGCCGGCAAGGTGCTCGAGGGCCGCTTTCCCGAGCGAATTCTTGAAAAAGCGGTCGAGCGCATGATCCCGCGCGGCCCACTTGGGCGCGACCAGATGCGCGCACTGCATCTTTATAACGGCACCGAGCACCCGCACGGCGGCCAGAACCCGCAAGTCCTCGACGTCGCGTCGATGAACCGCAAGAACAAGGTGGGCGCATAATGGCTGACAAGAAGTCTCTTTCAGATCTGGGGGAGCTGACTAGCCCAAAAGCCGAGACTCCCGACGTTTCCGACGCCGGTGCAACGCCGGCGGAAGCTGCCGGCGACCCAGTTGCCGCGGGCACCGCTGACCAGGGCGCCTCGACCCAGGGTTCGCAGATCCAGGCGGTGCTTCGGGAACAGCAGCTCGACAAGCAGGGCCGCGCTTATGCCACTGGCCGACGCAAGGACGCAGTCGCACGCGTCTGGCTCAAGCCCGGCTCGGGGCGAATCGTGATCAACGGACGCGAGCAGGAAACCTACTTCGCCCGTCCGACTCTGCGCCTGATCATCAACCAGGTCTTCGACGTCACCGATCGCCGCGGACAATATGATGTCGAAGCCACCGTCAAAGGCGGCGGTCTGTCGGGCCAGGCAGGCGCCGTTCGCCACGGCATCTCAACCGCTCTGACGCGCTACGAACCGGCGTTGCGGACAACGGTCAAGCGTGAAGGCTTCCTCACCCGCGACAGCCGGGTCGTGGAGCGCAAGAAGTACGGCCGCGCCAAGGCCCGCCGCAGCTTCCAGTTTTCGAAGCGTTAAGCCCAACCCCAAACAATGAGGGCGGCCCGTTTCCAGGCCGCCCCCACCATTGCGCTAGCTGAATTCTTCTTAGGCCGCCTGGGCAAGCGTCTGGCTGGTGCGGCGGCGGCGAAGCTGCCAACCAATCGCGCCGAAGCCCAGGAACATCAGGGCCCAGGTGCCGGGCTCGGGAACGGCCGCGGCCTGGAAGGAGACGTTGCCGCCATAAGAGCCGATCTCACCCCGCGTGCCTTCGACCGTGAGAGTGTAGTCGCCGGCGCCGAGCGCCTGACTGAGCAAGCGGTAAGTCTCGGTAAGGTCGGTGTTGGCGAGATCGGGGTTCAGGTCGATCTGGCCGATGATGTTCGTGCCAGTAACGAAGGCCGCGGTGATGTCGACGTCGGTCGGGCCGTCCGCAGTGACCGCGCTGGTCGTCAGCGAGATCGAATAGAGACCGGCCAGGGTATTCATCCACGAGACCGTTTCAGAGAACGGGGAAGTGGTATCGGAATTGCTGTAGCCGAAAGTAAAGTCGATGTTGTTGACCGTGTTCGGCCCGCTCACCGACACCGACGTCGGAGTGGTGATGACCAGGGTCGCACTGGCGGCCGACGCCATCGTCAGCGCGGTCGCACCGATCAAACCCAAAACAAGCTTACGCATTCAAACCTCCGCGAATTGATGGCCCCGCACATGCATGCGGAAGTGCGGCGGTTAACCACGCGCTAACCACCTTAGTTCCTACTGCTGCTCGGCTTTTTTTTCGAAGTCACTGTTCAATTTTGGGACACGCGGCAGGCCCTACCCCGGATCGGACCGATTTTATATTCGTCCCGCCGCTTCTCACCAGGGACCGCTTTCGTTGCGGTCGCGGAGGCAAAGCCACGCCGCGGCCGACAGGCAGAGCGGGCACATACTCAGCCCTCCAGCGCCTGTCTGACCGCCTCTTTCGATTGCGCGTGCAGCGCCCAGAAGTTCTTCACCTCCCGGCCGGCGAGCTTCTCCTGGAGCACAGTCAGGTGCGAATTCCAGCCGCTGCCGAAATCCTGTGCGCCGGTGCCGCTGGTGATTCCGCTATGGGTGAGCACCAGGCGCGTGCGGTCACCCTCCGGAGTGAGCTCATAGGTCACCATTCCGTTCTTGCCGCTTTGGAAGGTCGTCGCGAGCAGCCGCGGCGGCTCGAAGCGGATCACCTTCTCGGTCCAGATTGTCCCTTTGAACGCGGCATAACCCTCGGGATAGGGCACCTCGTCCGTCGAGAGATTGTCGTGATCGACGAGGAGATCGAACGCGCCGTCCGGCCGCGCATCGGTGCCGCCCATGAACCATTGCCGGCGAAGGCCGGCCTCGGTGAGATAGCGCCAGGCGGTCTCGACCGGCGCATCGAGCATTCGCTCGAGCCGGATCGTGTCGGGCGCAATGCGCTCAATCGGCGCGCGAATCTGTGCCGCGGCTTCAGACATCGAATTTCTCCTTCTTTGCTTTGTCTCGTTCGATCAGCGCTTCGAGGCGATCGAGGCGCAGGTTCCAGAACCTCTCCCAC
This sequence comes from uncultured Alphaproteobacteria bacterium, assembly GCA_963785965.1. Lineage (GTDB taxonomy): Bacteria > Pseudomonadota > Alphaproteobacteria > Sphingomonadales > Sphingomonadaceae > Sphingomicrobium. The sequence goes on along the minus strand of CAWAXE010000011.1, from coordinate 182,758 downwards.
TGCCGCAGCCATTTCTCAGCTTCAGCCAGAGGCCCCGCGTTCAGCTTGCAGATTTGCTTCCGTCCGGCCTTGCGGCGAGCGACGAGCCCCGCGCCTTCCAGGACCTTCACATGCTTGGCCGCACCGGCGAAGCTCATGCGGAACGGCTCGGCGAGCTCACCGACCGACTTCTCTCCCAACGCCAAATTCGCAAGCATCCCCCGCCGAGTCGGATCGGCCAAGGCGTGAAAGACCGTATCGAGTTGATTATCAACCATGTGGTTGAATATGTAGGAGACGAATCAGATTGTCAACCTGTTGGTTGAATGATGCGCTCTTTTCACCGCTGCCCTGCTTCGCTTAGGCTCGGCTCATGCACCGCCTGATCCTGTTGTGCTCGCTGTCGACGGCGATCCGGCGCGCGACGTCTCGGCAGTCGAGCATGTGCGGTTCGTCATGAAGGGCGGACAGATCGTCAGGGGACCATAGCTTTGAGCATCGAACGCAGAACATTTCTGACCAGCGCCGCAGCGTTGTTCGCCGCCTCCGCCGCCGGGGCGCAGGAGTATAAGAACCCGGCACTCGTGGCCGCCGAACCTGGGACGCCGCTGTGGCCGCCGAAAGAGCGTTTCGCGTTGTGGCCGGGCACTCCCCCCGGAGCACCGCGCCCGCTGCCGGCACCCGGCTGGCTGATGTATCCGGACGGCCCGCAACTGTGGATCAAAGGCATCGCGAGTCCGGAGGTGAACGTGTTTCGGCCGGCGCTGCCCGACGGTTCGGCCATCCTGGTCATCCCCGGCGGCTCTTACACTTTTCTCGCCGTCCAGAACGAAGGGCTTCATCCAGCCGAGCGCTTCAATGCGGAGCGGACGACCGTCTTCGTGCTCAGTTATCGCCTGCCCGATGAGGGGTGGGCGAACCGGTCGACGGTGGCACTGGCGGATGCGCAGCGCGCGACGCGCCTGATCCGCGCCCGCGCGGCCGAATTCAAGATCGATCCCGAAACGGCTTGGCGTTCTCGGCTTTTCCGCCGGCGGGCATCTCGCGGCCGATCTGGCCGTTTCGCACGCAAAGCAGGTCTATGCTCCCGTCGACGCGGCCGAACTCGCTGTCCGCGCGGCCGGCATTCGTTGGATTGATTTACCCGGTCATCAGCCTCGACACGGCAATCTCGCACGGCGACTCCGCGCCCAACCTGGTCGGACCGAATGCACCGCCGGAGCTCATCGCCGGGCGCTCGCCCGCGCTTCATGTGACCAAGGATACGCCGCCGAGCTTCGTCGCTGCCGCGATGGACGACGGCTTCATCCTGCCGGAGAACAGTCTGCTCTGGACCCAGGCCTGCCGCAAAGCCGGGGCGCCAGTGGAAGCGCATTTCTTCGCTGAGGGCGGCCACGGCTTCGGACTCGCATCTGCCAAAGGAGATGCCCGGCTCGCGCTGGCCCGATCTGTTCGCGCTGTGGATGCGCAAGCACGGCGGCTGATGAAGGCGTTCACGAGAGCGGTCAGCCCGAAGCTGCCCGACTGCGCTCTGACGCATCTCGATCGCACGCCGATCGACGTCGCCAGGGCAGTCGCGCAGCACGCCGCCTATGAGCAGGCGCTGGCGGATGCCGGCGTCGAAGTGATCCGCCTGCCCGAGCTTGCGGATGATCCGGATGCGGTGTTCGTCGAGGACACGGCGCTGCTGCTCGATGGTCACGCAGTCATCACCCGCCCCGGCGTCGCGTCACGAGCGGGCGAGACCGAATCCACCGCGGCAGGCCTGACCGGCCATTTCGAAGTGCACCGGATCGCTTCCGGCTTTGTCGACGGCGGCGACGTCCTGCGCATCGGCCGTACGCTCTACGTCGGACTGTCCACCCGCACCGACGCGGCTGGCATCCGCGCATTGGCGGAACTCGTCGAGCCGCTTGGGTTACAATGTGGTGCAAGCCGAACTTCGCGACTGCCTGCACCTGAAAACGGGCGCGACTTTCGCCGGCCCGGACGGGAGCGGAACGCCGGTCCTGCTCTTCAGCGAGCGCTCGGTCGATCCTGCGCAGTTCGCCGGTGTCGAGCCCATGCGCCGTCGACGAGCAAGAACCCGCGGCCGCTAACTGCCTCAGGGTCGCCGACCGGCTGATCCTCCCCGCCGGCAATCCCCGCACCGCCGAGCGGCTGCGAGAACGCGGCTTTGAAGTCGTCGAGGTCGACGTGTCCGAACTCCAGAAAGCCGAAGCCGGAGTCACCTGCATGAGCCTGATCGACGACCGGCCCTAGCGATTGAGCGTTTCCATTCCGCGCGCATGGTAGCGCGTGCCGGCGGCGGCGCCGGGCGGAAGGATCTCGTCGAGGCGCTTCAGATCGTCGGACGTCAGCTTGACCTCCAGCGCGCCGATATTCTCGTCGAGATATTTGATGTGCCGGGTTCCGGGGATCGGAACGATGTCCTCGCCTTGCGCGAGCACCCAGGCGAGCGCGAGCTGCGCGGTCGTGCAACCCTTCTCCGCCGCCATTTGCTCGACCTCACGGACGAGATCGAGATTCCGCTGGAAATTCTCGCCCTGAAAGCGCGGGTGATTCTTGCGGAAATCATCCTCGGCGAAGTCGTCCGGCGACTTGAATTGCCCGGTGAGGAAACCGCGCCCGAGCGGCGAATATGCGACATAGCCGATTCCCAGCTCGCGCACCGTCGGAATCACTTCGGCCTCCGCGTCGCGGCTCCATAGCGAGAGCTCGGTCTGGACGGCGGTGATCGGGTGCGTCGAATGCGCCCGCCGGATCGTCTGCGGCGCGGCTTCGGAGAGGCCGAGGTAGCGGATTTTTCCCTCGTCCTTGAGGCGCGCCATTTCCCCGACCGTATCTTCGATCGGAACATTGGGATCGACGCGGTGCTGATAATAGAGATCGATCGTCTCGACCCCGAGCCGCTTGAGGCTCGCCTCGCAGGCGGAGCGGACATATTCCGGATCGCCGCGCACTCCGAGGAATTCGCCATTGGCCCCGCGCACATTGGCGAACTTGGTCGCGAGAAAGACCTGGTCGCGGCGGCCCCGGATCGCTCGCCCAACCAGCTCCTCGTTCTTGAAAGGTCCGTACATGTCGGCGGTGTCGAGAAAGGTGACGCCCTGATCGAGCGCGTGATGGATGGTCGCGATCGACTGCTCGTCGTTGCCGCTTCCGTAGAACTCGCTCATGCCCATGCACCCGAGGCCGATCGCGGAAACTTCGGGGCCGTTGCGGCCGAGTTGGCGTCTGGCGAACATGAACATGGTCTTCTCCCTTTTTGATCGGCCGCACGGGCGGAACGCTTCTTCTAAGTCAAATGGTAATTCGATCCGCCTGTTGCGACTGGCATTGCCGAGTCGATCGCCCCTTTTGAACGACTGATCCCGACGGGACGGCGATCGTGCCATCAATCCATCGCTACGTGCGCCGGGGCGCCGCTTCCCACCTTGTTCCCGCGCTTCATGAACAGCAGCAGCGGAAGCACCGCGAAGGTCACGATCATCATCAGTTTGAAGTCGTCGAGATAGGCGATGAACAAGGCCTGCTTGGTGATCAGAGCATTGATGTAGGCCAGCGCGGCCGGCCCGGCGACCGGCACGACCGTCTGGAGGATTTCGGGGTTCGCGGTCGGGATCGTCTGCTGCGTGATCGCCTGCGCAAGATCGGCGTGCGCCACCTGCGTCATCCGCACGAGCTGCGTGCTGACGATCGAAATTCCGACCGAGCCGCCGATGTTGCGCGACAGGTTGAGCAGCGCCGCCCCGGTGGTCCGCATCCGGGTCTGCAGCGTCTCGAAGGCCAGGGTTTGCAGCGGAACGAAGATGAGGCCGAGCCCAAGCCCCTGGACCACGCCGCTGACGATTACCGGCCGCGACGGCTGGTCGATTGCAAAGCCGGTCATCATGTAGAGGGATACGCCCATCAGGACGACGCCGATTCCGACGAGCAACCGCGCGTCGATCTTGCCCGTGAGGCGACCCGCGATCAGCATCGAGAACAAGGTTCCGACACCGCGCGGCGCGGTGAGGAAGCCTGACTGCAGAACCGAATAGCCGTACATGTTCTGCAGCAGCGGCGGCAGCAACGCGAGGCCGGCGAGCAGCAGCACCCCGGTCACGGCCATGAAGAGAAGGCTGGTGGCGAAATTGCGGTCCTTGAACATCGCCCGCTCGAACAACGGATGCTTGGCGGTGATCATGTGCACCACGAACATCCATGTGGCGCCGATCGCCAGCCCGGCTTCGATGATCGTCTCCCAGCTCGAGAACCAGTCGTTCTGCTGTCCACGGTCGAGGCAGAATTGAAGAGCCGCCAGCGCGATCGCCAGCAAGGCGAAACCAAACATGTCGAACTTGCGCTCGTGCGTGTCCGTCTTCGGCATGAAGCGGAGCATGAGCAACAGACAGATGATTCCGACCGGCAAGTTCACCAGGAACACCCAGCGCCAGTTGTAATTGTCGGTCAGCCATCCACCGAGCACTGGCCCGAGGATCGGCCCGATCATCACTCCGCCGCCGAACAGCGCCATCGCCTGGCCGTGCTTTTCGCGCGGGTTGATGTCGAACAAAGTCGCCTGGGCAAGCGGAACGATGAACGCTCCGCCGACGCCCTGTAGCGCGCGGAACAGCACCATCTCGGTCAGCGAAGTCGCGGTCGCGCAGAGCAGCGAAGCGATGGTGAAGAGCACGACCGAGATCAGCAGCAACCGCTTGCGCCCGACCTTGTCCGCAAGCCAGCCGCTGATCGGCAAAGCGATGGCGGACGAGACGATGTAGCTGGTCAGCACCCAGTTGATGCTGTCCTGAGTGGCGCTGAGGCTCGCCTGCATGTGCGGCAGAGCGACATTGGCGATGGTCGTATCGAGAACCTGCAGCAGCACGGCCATCATCACGCCAATTGTGACGATCAGCCGCTGGGCGGTCGGAAGCGGATGCGTGGCGACGTCCGGCGCGGTGGCCATTCCGTTACTTCTTGTTGCTGTCGAATTCGACCGTTGCGGAGACCGACAGGCCGGCGATCATCGGCTTCGCCGGAGTGCCGTCGAACGCGATCCGGACCGGCACGCGCTGAGTCACCTTGACCCAGTTGCCGTTGGCGTTTTGCGCCGGCAGCAGCGAAAACTGGCTTCCGGTGCCCATGCCGATGCTCTGGATATGGCCGGCGAACTTCACGCCAGGGTAGGCATCGACCTTGATCGTTGCCTTCTGGCCCGGGACCATGCGCCCGACGTCCTTCTCCTTGAAGTTCGCCTCGACCCACGGCGCCCTGCTGTGAACGAGCGAGAGCATTCCAAGCCCGGTCACGGCCATCTGGCCGATCTGGAGGTTGTCGGCATTCTCGACCACGCCGTCCATCGGCGCGCGGACTTCCGTCCGCGAGAGGTCGAGCTTGGCCTTGTCCACGGTCGCTTGTGCTTGCGCGATCTGCGGCTGTTCGCCGGGTGCAATCGCCGCGTGTGCATTCGCTGCGCGAGCGCGCGCGTCCGCAAGGTCCTTCTCGGCCGTCCGCACTTCGTTCAAGGCGTCCTCGTAGTTGGCGCGGGTCGTGAAACCCTCTTTCAACAGCGCTTGCTGCCGACCAAGGGCGTTGCGCTTGATCTCGAGATTGGCCTGTTCGCCGACGATATCCGCGCCCGTGCCGGCGGCGGTCGTTTGCAGCTGGCGTCGTCTGCAGCTTCGCGGCGGCGAGCTGCGCCATCGCCTGCTCGAGTGCGACCCGGTACGGCGCCGGGTCGATGCGGAACAACAGATCGCCGCGTTTCACCTGGCTGCCGTTGCGGACGAAGACCTGTACGATCGGCCCGTTCACCTGCGCGCTGACGGAGACGATGTCCTGCTTGACCTGCGCGTCGTCGGTCGAAACGCTGCCGCCGCTGGTCAGCCAGTAATAGCCGCCGCCGATCACCAGGATCGCCGGCACGATCAGCATTAGGATCGTCCTCAGCAACCCTTTCTTGCCGGCAACTGCGCCGCGCTTTGACGATCGGTGCCTCGGCAGCGGTGCCGGTCAGCTTTTCGGTGCTGATCTTGTTCATTGATTCGACGCCCTTTTGATTGCTCCGGTGCCGGCCGGCGTTTTCGCGGATGCGCGCGAGAACCTGACGCGTGAGTTCGATGTCCTTCCCCGTCGATTCCGGCAAACGCCTGCTCGACGAGATCGGCACCAACGGCATGAAGCTTGTCGACGAGCGGCTGTGCCTTTGCGGTGACGTGCAGCTTCCACGCGCGCCGGTCATCCGGATCGCGGGTGCGCTCGACCAAACCGGCTTCTTCGAGACGGTCGACGATCCGGCACAAGGTGATCGGCTCGAGGTCGAGCATGTCCGCGAGCTCGACCTGCCGAAGGCCCGGCGTGCGGGTCAGCTTGAACAGCACCTTCCATTGCGCGCGCGTGACCCCCAGGCCGGTGGCAAGACGATCGAACGCCTTGCGCAGGGCGTGCGCGGTCTCGCCGATTTCGAAGGGGAGCGTTTCCATGGGAGCATATAGTAAGCGTACTTATATTAAGCAACGCCTAAACCCCTCATGCGTTCCCCGGCTGCGCAGATTTCATCTCACGTTGACGGGATTTCACCTGCACCTTAACTCAGCGACCGGCGAGCGGGCGTAGCTCAATGGCAGAGCAGAAGCTTCCCAAGCTTACGACGAGGGTTCGAATTCCCTTCGCCCGCTCCATTCTCTCACATTCGCTTAACATACGGACGCTGTGGCATACGCTTCGTCCTCCCCGGGGGATTGCCAATGCCGTTGCTTTTCGCGCCGATCATTCTCGGCCTTGCGCTCGCTGCCCAACCCGCTCCGGACGAGCAAATACAGCAAGCCCAGGATGCCGTGGCAGGCGCAGATCTACAGCAGCAACACCAACTGGACTGCGGAAGATCTCGCGACCGGGCGTGACGGCTGGGACTTGGCCCACAAGTGCGGCGGGTCGCTGATCGCAGATGGATGGGTGCTCACCGCTGCCCACTGCATCAACGAAACGCGAATTGAGAACGGCCATCGCGTGAGGCTCGGCGCGACGCATATCGACAGCGACGAAGGCGCGACGTACCGGATCGACCGGATGGTTCGCCACGCCGACTGGAACAAGGACAAGCACCTCTACGATATCGCTTTGGTCCACTTCGTCGCCGACGATCAGACCAACTTCGACACCGCCGGCCCAATCGAGCCAATCCCGCTCTATGATGGAGCGCCCCTGGAGCCCGGCGTGGATGTATTCGCAACCGGCTGGGGTCAGCTCAAGTCCGGCAAGGGCAAAGGCTTCCAGTCCGACCTTACCGAGGTCGACCTCGTCACCGCCGATTGCGCCGACTACCCCCAGTATGAGGGGCAGGTGCAGGACTATCAGCTATGCGCGACGGGCCGCACCCCGGGCGACGATGCCGACACATGCACCGGCGACAGCGGCGGCCCGCTGGTGACGGAAGGCGACCACCCGCAGCTGGTCGGAGTCGTCAACTGGGGCATCGGCTGCTATCGCCCGGACAGCGCCGGTATCTACCTTAGCATTGATAACGAGCATTTCCGCGACTGGATCGACCGCGCAATGGCGGCCGATCCGTCAATCGACGAGCTGCGTTAGCGGTCGTCGTCGTTCCCGCGATCGTCGTTGTTGCCGCGATCGTCATTGTTGCCGCGGTCGTCGTCATTCCCCCGGTCCTGTTCCTCATCCTCGGGCCCGACGTGCAATTCCTCGCGCCTGATCATGATCCCTCTCCTTGGAATGAGCTTCGCAGAGTCTCACGAATGGCGGAGTTTGAATAGGGCCGTTCAGGCAAACCCGATGTCTTTGACAAAGCGGGTAAATCTCGGGTCGCGTGCGATCGGGTCAAGCAGCGGATCGGTGGCGGCGAAGATGAGACCCGAAGTCGCCGACCGCCCGCGCGCGCGCCAGTAGCCGCAGCGCTTCATCGGTGCGTCCCCACTGCGCCATCACCTGCGCTTGCTGATAGCTTGCCGCGTCGCCAACCTCGCTCACCAGCTGCGCGAACGCGCGTTCCGCTGCGGGCTGGTTTCCGGCGCGATGCTCGAGCACCGCTTGCCCGGTCAGTCGGAACATCGCCTTGGGCTCCCCGGCATAAGCGGCGCGGGCCTCCGGGATTTTGTCCAAGGCCATCAGCGCATCGCCCAGACCTGCGTGCGCGTTCGACATCTGCGGGTTGAGCTGAAGCGCGCGCTGATACTGCGGCACCGCATCGGCGTAGCGGCGCGACGCGTAAGCGACCGCTCCGGCCGCGCGGTGGGTCCGCGGGTTCAGCGGATCGAGCGCCAAAGCCCGCTCGATGGCGGAGCGCGCTTCGGCGAAGCGGCGCGCGCGCGCCATGTAAAGCGCGTAGAGAAGCACGATGTCCGCATCGCCGCGCCCGTAAAGATAGGCCTTGTCAAAAGAAGGCCGCGCGCCTTGCACATCGAGCCTGCCCGAGAAGAGGGCGTATCCAAGGGCCAGGTGGCCTTCCGGCAAGGTCGGCGCGAGCTGTGTTGCGCGCTGGGCTTCGGCGATCGCGCCGTCATAAAGCGACTTCAGCTCGCTGGCGCTGGCCTCGTTGGCGGCGAGCGACGCAAGCAAGCGCGACAGAGCCGCATGCGCCAGCGCAAAGTTGGGATCCGCGGCGATTGCAAGCTCGTAATTCGCGCGGGCCTGCAGATCCGTTTCTTCACCTTTGGCCAAATTGTAGAGCGCGCGTCCGCGCAGATAGGCTTCGTACGCCTTGACGTTGCGCGTGCCCCCCGGCGCCGGCGCATCGGTGGCCATCCGCACCGACATCGCATTGGAAATCGTGCGCGCGATCTCGTCTTCGAAAGCGAAGATATCGCTTAGCGGATGATCGACGGCCTGAGACCATTCGCTAAAGCCGGTCGATCCATTGGTGAGATCCGTCGCAACCCGGACGACATCGCCCGCGCGCTGCACCGAGCCCTCGAGCAAATAGGCGACGCCTAGCTTGCGCGCGATGGACACCGCGTCCGCCCGCTCGTCACCGACCGTATTCGACGACGCGGAAGCCAGCACCATCAGCCCCGCGTTGCGCGACAGCGCGGAGCGGACCTCCTCCGTGAGGCCATCCGAAAGATAGGCCTGGCCAGTGTCGCCGCTCAAATTCTTGAAGGGCAGCACGGCGATGCTCCGCGCGTGGGCCCCGCGGGCGCCGATCAGTCCCGTCTCCCAGGCAATGAGGCCGCCTCCGGCAAGCACGGCAAGGCTGCCGGCGCCGGCGGCGAGCGCAGTCCTTCGGCTGATCCTTGGCTCTTCCGCGGCCCGCGGCGGCACCGCCTGACCCATCGCCGCCGCAATCCCCCGCCGCACCGCCTCCAGCTGCGGCGCCTTGGAGCGCCCGTTCCAGCCGGAAATGTCGATCATCTGGATTTGCCGGAAGCCCAAAGGCGGGTGGGTTCCGTCCAACGACAGCGGCACGAGCCGATGCCGTTCGCGCCCCTGCGCCGCCTCGTCGCGCACCCAGTCGGATTTGACCGAGTTGCGCGACCACAGGACCACGACAGCGTCGGCGGTCTCCAACGCCTCGTCGATCGTCGCCGCATAGCGCGTGCCGCCCTCGATCAGCGCATCCCACCACACGGTACAGCCACCGCGCTGAAGCGCTGCCGCGAGACGCTGCGCCTGCGCATGATCGCCGTGCGCGTAGCTCAGGAAAATCGTCGGTTGAGCGACATCGCTCGACATAGGCCCGCCCCCGTGGTCCGGCCCGGTTTAGGCGTTCGCGCCGAGGCAGGGAAGGCTCGGCCTACCTCTGTATCGACAACGCGCACTTCGCGACTGGATGCCCGAGCGATGGCGCCGACTCGCCGGCGGATGAGCTGCGCCCCGAGCCGCTGCGCGGTCTAGCGGTACTTTGCGGCTTCGGTCTTGCAGTCGTACCGCAACTGCTCGTTATTGCAGAAGTCGGGCCAATTCCCGCTCTCGCGCCAGTAGCGCACCAACCCCAGGCGCGCGGAGACTGACATGAAATCGAGGATCGGCCCTGAGAGCCGCGAATTCCGGCCTGAACAATATGTCCGGATCAATGGACGGCTGAAATCGGGGATCGTTCAGCAACGCATAGGTCTCATCGACTCTATGAAATTCGCCGAGTGCGAGAAGATATTGATTTCGGTTGTCGCCCTTGCTCCGCTCATCCCAGCTGCGGATGGCATCGTCGATTTTGGCAGGACTCGGATCGAGCCGAGCCGCGATGATCTTGCGAAACGGTTCTAGACGCGCGTCGCTATAATTCAGGACGTTCGGCATGAGCTTCTCAGCCGCTCGAGGATCCCCATAGCGGTATTGAAACCCGAAATCCGCGGAATCGAGATCAGGATCGTTTGGCCATTTTTTGCGGGCTTCTGCGATGTCCACCTGCGCACGGGAAAATTGTCCGGCATAGGTCAACGCGGCGATGTAATTCGACCGAACATACGACGAGAGCGGATCGAGTTCGACAGCGCGTTTCGCTGCCTGCACGAATCGCCCATCCGGCCGAAGGACCTTAATGCATCGGTGAGCTGTGTTTGCAGCAAAGCGCTATCGGGCTCGAGCTCGGCACCCTGGTTCAGCAGGGCAAGGACCTGAGCCCTGTCGTTGGGAACCAGAAGCGACTCCGCAAGATAGGCGAGGCCACTGCGCGGGTTGAGTTTCCGAGCCGTGGCTATCGCCTCGCGAGCACTTTTCATTGCCGGATCCGGCGCTCCCTTCCCCGCGGCGAGTACGGACCGGCCAATTGCGAGATATGCCCAGCCACGTGGAAAATCCGGTGCCAGCTTCACGACGCGCTCAAAGGTGGCGAGGAGCTCCGCGTCCGATTGGCGGGAGTCGCCGATGCCCACGCAGCCGCCCATGAACTGGCCGAGCGCCGGTTGAGCGAGGCGCTCTTTGCCACCCTTCGCCTCAGTCAGGCAAAGCGCCGCCTGTGATGCGGATCGCGATATGATCTCACGCAGATCGATGGCGGAAGCATCCGGGACGCTCCAACTCTTCGACCAGAGGATCGTATGCCCGTCGGAGTTCTGACAGAGTTAGACTCGCATCTGTCCCAGGCTCGTGCGGATTGACCGAGATCAGCATCCGGTTGCCCGAAGTGCGGGCGGTCGCGTCCGATGGCGGAATCACGGTTGCGCGGTCGAAATGAGTCGGAAGGAATGCAGCCATGTCGGCTGCTGCGATGTTCGCATAATCGACCGCCGTGGCGCGGTCCGGGGAGGTTGGTGAAGCCATGACGGCTATCGTGATCCCCTGCTCTCGGACCAGATTCGGCCAGAACAATAAGGTCGCGAGAACGGCCGCCATCAACAGGACTATGGCTGCTGCGGCGAAGACCAATGTTGCCACGGACTTTCTGGGCTTTGACGGGGGTCGAGCAGTCGCCACTGGCATGCCTCCAACCCGTTCGATCGCGCTCCTGATGCGCTCGGCGGCTGGCGGCTGATCGGATCTCTTCCACCTGGAAAGATCGATCGACTGGAACTGGCGAAAGCCGAGCGGCGGCTCGGTTCCGTCGATCGAGAACGGAATCAACTTGCCCAGGTCACGCCCGCAGCCGGCTTCGTCGCGCACCCAGCTTGATTGCACCGAATCCGCCGACCAGAGCACGAGAACGGCGGCGCAATCTTTCAGCGCCTTCTCGATCTCCGAAGAAAAGCTGGCTCCGCCCCCGATGTCGTCCTCGTCTCGCCAGACATGGTGCCCTTCGCGCGTCAGCCACTGGGTGAAGCGCTGCGCAATTGCTGCATCTTTGCGCGAATAGCTGAGAAACAGCTTGGCCATGCGCCCCCCATGCATGTGTTAGGCTGCGCCACTAGAGCTGTTGATGCAAGCGAGTGGCTAAATCCCACCCTCGACCGGCTCGAACCCAGCCGAGCGAAGGCGCCGCGTTAAATCGTTGCCCGTCACGCGCGCCAGCTCGCCGTCCTCCGAGCGGATCACGAAATTGGATCCGTAACCGCCATCCTTGAAGAATGGATAGCTGCCGATTGCGACGCCCGGATGCGCCGCCTCGGTCTCGCGCAGCAGGTCGGCGACGTCGCTCTCCGCAGCCCGCGCCCCGACCGTCACCGACACCACCGGCCGCCCGCCCGCGAGCTTTCCGGTCAACGCCTCGAGCATGCTCGCCGCGATGTTGGGCACTCCGGCGAGGATGTAGACATTCCCCATCTTGATGCCCGGAGCACCCGAATAGGGGTTGGGGAGCAGCTCGGCGCCTTCGGGCGTCCGCGCCATCCGCAGCCGCGCCGGTTCAGCCCGCCCGGCCGGTCGCGGTAATAATCCTCGAGGATCGCCCGCGCCTGCGGGTGAACGATCGACCGGCACGCCGAATGCGGCGGCAATCGCGTCCACAGTGATATCGTCGTGGGTCGGCCCGATCCCGCCGGTCGTGAACAGATAATCGTGCGCCGCCCGCAGCGCGTTCACCGTCGCGCCGATGCGGGCGAGATCGTCCGGAACGATCCGCACTTCGGCAAGCCGGATGCCCTGATCGTTGAGCCACGTCGCCACCTGCGCGACATTCTTGTCCTGTGTCCGTCCCGAAAGGATCTCGTCGCCGATCACCACGAGCGCGGCGGTCCAGGTTTTCGTGTCTTCGACCACCACACCTCCGGTGACTTCGGCGCCCGAATGCCTATTTAGGCGCCATGACTCAATACATCACCGTCGCCGCCGACGATCGCCTGGAAGCCCAAGAACGGCATCATCAAGCTGCACGGCCCCGAAGGGTTCGAAGGCATGCGCCGCGCCGGGCCGCCTCGCGGCCGAGATCCTCGACGCGCTCGTTCCCCACGTCGTCCCCGGGCGTCTCGACTCAGGAGCTGGACGACATCGTCCACAAGATGACGCTCGACGCCGGCGCGGTCCCGGCGACGCTCGGCTATCGCGGCTATACCAAGAGCTGCTGCATCTCGATCAACCACGTCGTCTGCCACGGAATCCCGAGCGACCGCACGCATCAGGGACGGCGACATCGTCAATATCGACGTCACCCCGATCGTCGACGGCTGGCACGGCGACACCAGCCGCATGTACCTGGCCGGCGACGTGCCCTTGAAGGCGCGCAAGCTGGTCGACGTCACCTACGAATGCCTGATGCTCGGGATCGAGCAGGCGCGGCCCGGCAACCATCTCGGCGACGTCGCCAACGCGATCCAGCGCCACGCCGAGGCGCACCGCTACAGCGTCGTCCGCGATTTCTGCGGCCACGGCGTCGGGCGGCTGTTCCACGACAGCCCCGAAGTGATCCACGCCGGCCGCCCCGGCACCGGCCCCGAGCTCAAGCCGGGCATGTTCTTCACCGTCGAGCCGATGATCAACATCGGCCGCCCCGACGTGAAGCTGCTCGACGACGGCTGGACCGCAGTCACCCGCGACCGCTCGCTCTCGGCGCAGTTCGAGCATTCGATCGGGATTACCGAGAACGGCTGCGAGATTTTCACGAAGAGCCCGAAGGGGCGGGATAAGCCGCCTTATTGATGCCCGGTGGAGGTCCGCATTGCCGACATTGGCGACGAGTTAGAATGCGGCCAGTCTGGACTGGAGTGGGCGCGATCGTCCTTGCGATGGGAGCTCCTGCGATTCCGGCGTCATCACACGGCGGCACCGGCGCTTTTGCCACTGGGCGTTACCGCAACCTATTCGCCGAGCAGCTTGGCACGGCCGCGGACGCGTCACACGCCAAAATCGAGCGCGCCTTCCAGCAGCTCTTTCACGGCGACGGGCAGGAGGAGCGCGTCTATTTCGAGACCGGCGCCAACCGGAACGGCACGCTCGCCTACATCACCGACTGGGCCAACAACGACGCCCGCACAGAGGGCATGAGCTACGGCATGATGATCGCCGTCCAGCTCGGCCACAAACGCGAGTTCGACGCGCTGTGGAACTGGTCCAAGACCTACATGCAGGTGACGGACCCGAAGAACCCTTCGGTCGGCTATTTCGCCTGGTCGTTAAGCACGGACGGAACGCCGCGCTCAACCGGCGCAGCTCCGGACGGCGAGGAATATTATGCGATGGCGCTGCTTTTCGCGGCGCATCGCTGGGGCAACGGCGGCGGCATCTACAATTACCAGGCCGAGGCGGAGAAAATCCTGCGCGGCATGCGCCATCATCCGTTGCTCACCGGCACTCCCCCGTTCCGAATTCATCCAGGAGACCCGCCCTTCGTCCCGCCCGACAAGCCTTGGCCAAGCCCAAACAATCGCCGGGAAGCCGCCGAGGCTGCCGCCCAGGGCAAGCCGTGGCCGCCGGCGATCCGCTTCAATCGCAGCCCCCGCCCCGTGACGGTCGGTCCGATGGTCGATGAAGCCTCGAACATGATCCGCTTCGTGCCCGAGACGAACATCCCTGGCACCGACGCCTCGTACCACCTGCCGGCGTTCTACGAGCTGTGGGCGCGCTGGGGTCCGCCTGAGGACCGGGCCTTTTGGGCCAGGGCGGCGGACGTCAGCCGCGAATTCTTTCAAAAGGTAACGGCGCCGAACACCGGACTTGCACCCGACCGCAGCAACTTCGACGGCACCCCCGCGACCGGTTGGGACGGCAAGCCCTCGCAATTCGGCTACGACAGCTGGCGGACGGTCTCGAACTGGTCGGTGGATTACAGCTGGTGGGGCAACGACCATCGCGAGCCGCTCCGGAGTGCCAGGCTTCAGCATTTCCTTGTCGGTCAGGGAATTCACGCCTTCCCCGATCGCTTTACGACCGACGGCAAGCCGCTCTCGAGCCGCCACTCGCCCGGCATGGTCGCGGCGGCGGCGGTGGGCAGCCTCGCCGCGACACCGGGGCCGGACTCGAAGGCGTTCCTCCGTGAACTCTGGGCCATGCCCGTCCCCTCGGGCGAGCAGCGCTATTTTGACGGCATGCTCTACCTGATGAGCATGATGCACTGCGCCGGCGAGTTCCGCATCATCGGCCGCTAAGCTGCCGCGGCTTTGGTCGCCGCATCCCAGCGCGCCGTCAGCTCGCGCGCCGCTTCGACGTCGGCCGGGAAGTCGACCTCGCCCCATTCCTCGCCGGCGATGTCGAGCGTCCACACGTCCGCTTGCTGGGCGATGTGGTGGATCACCCGCAGGTACCAGATGGTGGTACCCTCCGGCGTGCGGATCGCCCGGTCGATGGCCTCGCGGAACTGCTCCGCCCCACCCGCGCGGAAGGCGAGCAGGCCGATCGACTCGGCGTTAACCGTGCCCGCCGGCAGGCGCTTGCCGATCGCTTTCAGCCGCCCGCCTTCCTCGACGACCTTCATGTCGTCGTCGTCGTACGAATCCTTGCGGTCGATGGTGACGCAAATGCCGCCGCGGCCGTTCGCCACGACCCGCCGCATCAACTCGCGCGACACCAAGTGTGTCGCCGTTCCACACGAGGCAATCGCCGCTCAGCTCCTCGCGCGCCATGAACAAAGAACCCGTATTGTCCGCGACCTTGTAAAACGGATTGAACACCGTCCGCACCCGCGGCCCCGTGCTCCTGGCAGCGATCGCCTGCTCGACCAGCTCATCGTGGAAGCCGGTGACGACCACCGCCTCATGCACGCCGCACGCCTCAAGCGTGTCGAGCTGCCGGTCGAGCAGGCTGCGGCCGTTGAAGTCGATCAGGCACTTCGGCCGGTCATCGACCATGTGCCCGAGACGCGAGCCCTGGCCGGCGGAAAGGATGATGGCTTTCATTGCGCCGCGCTGCCTAGCAAATGCGGCGGGCTTTGGGCATTAGCGTCTCTGCCGTTTTCATGAGGGCATTCGCGTGAAGAAGATCGAAGCGATCATCAAGCCATTCAAGCTCGACGACGTGAAGGACGCCCTCCACGAGGTGGGAGTCTCGGGAATTACCGTGGTCGAAGTCAAAGGCTTTGGCCGGCAGAAGGGGCACACCGAGCTCTACCGCGGCGCCGAATATGTGATCGACTTCCTGCCCAAGGTGAAGGTCGAGGTCGTCGTCGAGGATTTTCTCGTCGAGAATGTCGTCGAGGCCATCGAAAATGCCGCACGCACCGGACGTATCGGTGACGGCAAGATCTTCGTCATGGATCTCGAGCAGGCGATCCGCATCCGCACCGGCGACCGCGGGGCGGACGCGATCTGATGGCGTCGCACATGGACGAGCGCCTCGCCTCCATGTCCCCGGACGAGTTGCGGACGTCGATGCGCAGCCTCGGCTACCGGACTCAGAACGACCTCGCTCAGGCGATCGGCGTATCGCGTTCGGCCGTCAGCCTGTGGCTCGAAGGCAAGGTTGGGGTGCCGCGCCCGGTCGCCATGCTGCTGCGGATGCTCGTTGCCGCCCAGCGCCGCGTTTACTGAGTCTGACGGACCCGCAGAGTCACGCGCAGCATTCCGTCCTTCAATTCGTGTTCGAATGTCGCGCGCTGCGCCCGCGCCATACGTTCCATCATTGCATAGCCGGAGCCGGCGTCTCTCGGCGCCAAGGCCGTGACGCCGGCGGCGTCGGTCTGCTCGAGCCATCGTATCACGATTATGGAATCTTCCAGCGAAGCGCTGAGCGACGCAGCTCGGCCTTCGCGCAACGCGCCATATTTCAGGCTGTTGTTGGTCAACTCGCCAATGATCAGCGAAATGACCATGGCGGCATGGCCGTCAACCGCTGCTTCGGCGTCACCGGCGTAGCGGATTCGCGTGGCGCCCTCTCCGTGTGCCTCGATCAGCGTTCGCACGAGCTCTGCAAGCGGCCAGCTCCTGCTGCCGGCTTCCAGCAACCGTGTCTGGGATATCGCAACGTTCGCAAGGCGCGCGCAGACGGTCTCGGCAAAAGGGATCGCTTCGGGATAGCTGCGAGCGCTTTGCATGACGATCGCGCTGGCTACGGTGTACGCATTGCGCAGCCGATGCCGCAACTCGAGCGCCAATGTTTGCTCCGACTCCCGAAGACTGACATGAGCCGTGACGTCGCGGGAAATGATGAGCATTCCGACGAGCTCGCCGTCACTTTCGAGGGGCGATATGCTGATTCGCCACCAGCTTTCGTCGCCGCGCCGATCAGGCCGTGACGCTTCGATCTCGTTGCCCTGTCCGGACTGGGCCTGCTCGACAGCCTCAGCGATGATTTCGCGCGACCCCTCCGGCCAAAGCTCCGTCCACGGCCTGCCCTCGATCGCGGAGAAATCGTCGATGTTGAGCGCGCAACGTCCGTGATTGTTGATGTACTTGATCTCCCCCGCCGGGCCGAGGATCTTGATGCAATCGAGGCTTTGATCGAGCACATACCGAAGCATGTTCTCGTCGATCGTGCCCGGTCCTGCGAGCGAGCGGTGCAAGGCTGTTATGCTCAACGGACGCCCCCACTGGCGCTTGATCTAAGCGCTTGAAAAACGCGTCTTATATGGATTCCACATCAGTGGAACACAAGCGGTGCTCTACTTCCCGGGATTCTGCGCCGCCGCCCGTTCGGACTTCAGCTGCGCGCGCACTTGCTGCCGCTCGGCGACCGACACCACGCCATCGTGATTGAGATCGTCGCGGTCGAAGCGGGCAAGCGACTGCGCTTCGAACTGTTGCAGGCTCAGCGACTGGGCATCGCCGAACACCCGGTCGATCATTTTCTGCCCACGGCCGCCCGCACCGAACTGCGACGCTGCCTGCTCAGCTTCTTGCCGGGTCACCGTGCCGTCGTGGTTGAGGTCGAAACGCTGGAACATCAAGTCGGCCCTTTGCTGGGCCTGGGCGCGCGTCTGGTCCTGCATCGCCCAGCCACCGCCCTCGCCGCCGCCTTCCTGGGCGAGCGCCACGGTTGAGATCACCGCGGCGCCGAGCGCGAGCGTGAGAGGCAAGGTCTTCATTGTTCTTCGATCCTTTGAATTCGTGACCCCTGCGGCCGCGCGAACTGCCACTTTCCCACTGAACCGCAGCTTTATGACTCCTGTCCTGGATCATGAATTCTCTGTCACTCAGCACCTTGCATCCGCGACTTCTCCTCGCGATTGAGGCGGCCATGCTTGACCTCGACGATCAGCAGGAGGCGGCGCGCGCCTGGTTCGAGTCGCTCCGCGACCGCATCTGCGCCGCCTTCGAGCAAATTGAGCGCGAGTCGGCGAGCGATGCCGCGTTTGTCTACTCGCCGTGGGAGCGCACCGATGTGACGGGCGAGCCCGGTGGCGGTGGGGTTCGCGGACAAATGATCGGCAAGGTCTTCGAGAAGGTCGGCGTGAACGTCTCGACCGTGGGCGGACAATTCTCGCCCGAATTCGCGCAAGGCATCCCCGGGGCGGAAGATGACCCGCGCTTCTTTGCCACCGGAATCAGCCTCGTCGCGCACATGGCCAACCCGCACGTGCCAGCGGTGCACATGAACACGCGGTTCCTGACCACGACCAAGCGCTGGTTCGGCGGCGGAGCCGATCTCAACCCGGCGATCCCTATACCAGGAAGACACCGAGGCGTTCCACGCGCGGCTGCGCGCCGCGTGCGCTGCCCACGACCCGACCTTCTATCCGCGCTTCTCGAAATGGGCGGACGAATATTTCTGGCTCCCGCACCGTGGCGTTCCGCGCGGCGTCGGCGGCATCTTCTACGATCACCTCGAATGTTTCGAGCCGGGCAAGGGCGCGACCTTCGACGCGAATTTCGCCTTTACCCGCGATGTCGGCGAAGCGTTCCTCGACTCCTTCCCCAAGATCGTCCGCAAACGGATGGAAATGCCGTTCACCGACCAAGACATGGAGCAACTGCTCGAATTTCGCGGCCGCTACGTGGAGTTCAACCTGCTCTACGACCGCGGCACGCTCTTCGGCCTAAAAACCGGCGGCAACATCGACGCAATCCTGATGAGCCTCCCCCCGATGGCGAAGTGGGCATGAGCTACGAGACCGTCCCCGACGGCGAGCTCGCGGCCGTCGTCACCTATCTCGAGATGCGCTCGCCGCCGGAGCAGGACGTGCCTCCGTCTGCTCTTTCCTTGCATCGCATCGAGATCCCCGATCCGGAGCATTACCGCGCCTTGTTCCGACTCGTCGGCGCACCGTGGCTGTGGTTCTCGCGGCTGATCCTTGACGACCCGCATCTCGCGGCGATCGTCCAGCACCCGAAGGTCGAGCTTTACTCCGTCGTCGAGGAAAGCGGCAGCAACGTCGGCATGCTCGAGCTCGACTTCCGCGAGCCGCATGAATGCGAGCTCGCCTTCATCGGCCTCGTTCCCGAACTGTCGGGCAAGGGCCACGGCCGCTGGCTGTTGGCCGAAGCGGTGCGCCTCGCCTGGCGCGAAGGGATCGACCGGGTCCACGTCCACACCTGCTCGCTGGATCATCCGGCGGCGCTGTCCGCCTACCGCCGCGCCGGCTTCACCCCGTACAAGCGGGCGATCGAACGCTTTCCCGACCCGCGCCTGCTAGGCATCCTGGAACTCGACTGCGCCCCGCAGATTCCCGCTATCACCGCCTAGCGGAAGACCTCGGCGACCTCTTCCCGAGCCGAGAGCTGAACATAGATCCGTGCAAGCATGACGGCGAGGCACGTCGTCACAACCGTGTTGAAAAGAGCCTGAACCAACGCGACGACCAGCGCGCCGGTGGATAAGGGCGTGATCGGCCCGACGAGCAGCCTGACGACGACTCCCGTCGCCGAGCCCAGCCCGCCGACCAACGCAATTGCGGCGATGAGGAACAGGATGAAGAAGGCAAACAGCCGCCACCAATTCCCCGCGGTCAGTTCCCAGCTGCGTTGAACGATCGCCAGCGGCCACGCCGGTTCAGCGCTTGCGACCGGAGCGCTCATGAGCATGCGCACCGCGACGAAGCAGATCAGCGCCAAATAGAGCATGGCTGCGACCACCGCCGTGGGCGATGCCGGCACTCCACCAGCCGGCAGCGGCACGCCAATGAGCGTCAGGACGACGGCAAAAGGCATTGCGGCAATGAACATCGCGACCAGGATCAGGATCGCGGCGAGCAGATAAATCGGCATCCGCCGGACGCCGTGAGCAATTGCGCCGCCGACCGTGATCGACGGGCCAAGCGCGAGCCGGATCAGCGCCAATTGCCCCGCGAGCGCGACCAACGACACGACGATCATCACCGCGTCGACCCACCATGGCGCCGAGTAGTCCATGCCCCTTGGGCTGACCAATCCCTCAATCACCGCCGGAAGCGCGATCAGGGCCAGGGCAACGCTTGCGAATAACCGCCCGTCACGCGTGATGATCGCCTTGGTGTCGTCCCAGGCCTGGGAAAGCGACAGAGCCCGCATTGCAACCCCTCTTGGCAGTTCACCGGCGCTTATGCGGGCGTCCGGCGCGGTGCGCAATCGTCCTTGCTCCCTCGCCGCGCCGACGCCATCTGATGCTCTGCATGGACCTTCCGGCGGACATCGAATGGCGCGTCAGCGATGAGCCCGTGCCTTATGCGGAAGCGCTTTCGTTCATGGAAGCACGCGCCGCCGCCATCCGCGAGGGTAGTGCGGGCGAATGCGTCTGGCTGCTCGAACACCCGGCATTGTTCACGGCCGGCACCAGCGCCGACCCGGCCGAGCTGACCAATCCGCTCGATTTCCCCGTCTACGAAGCCGGCCGTGGCGGGCGCTACACCTATCACGGCCCGGGCCAGCGCGTCGGCTATGTGATGCTCGACCTTGAAAAGCGCGGAAAGGACATCCGCTGCTTCGTCCATAGCCTCGAGGGCTGGATGATCGACACACTGGCGGACCTCGGCGTTGCCGCCCACCGCGCCGACGGCCGCATCGGGATCTGGGTCGGCGAGGGCGCGAACGAAGCCAAGATCGGCGCGCTCGGAGTGCGCGTGAAGCGGTGGGTGACGCTGCACGGGTTCGCGCTCAACGTCGCTCCGGATCTGTCGCATTTTGCGGGTATCGTTCCGTGCGGGATCGCCGAATTCGGGGTCACCAGCCTCGCCGAACTTGGGAAACAAATGCCCTTGGCGATGGTTGATGCGGCCTTGAAGCGCAGTTTTCACCCGTTTCTCAAGGGTTTGGGACGTAAGTGTAAAGTCTCTTGATGGAAGCGCGCGCTTCAGACTATGGTCGGCACGATTTGCGAAGTGAGAAACTGCTGCAGATCGCAATAATTAGGGAGTCTTGAATGCGTGCTCTTATCCTGGTCGCTGGTGCGGCCCTGGCGGTTTCGGCTTGCAGCTAGCAAGGAAAACGCCAACAACACTATGAACGTCGAAGAGAACCTCGGAACCGAGAACATGGCGGTGCCTGACATGAACGCCACCGACATGAATGCGACCGACATGAACGCGACGACGAACGTTGGTGAAGTCTCGACGACGAACACCACGACGACCACGACGACCAACAACGCGATGTAATTTGACGCCTCCGTTCACGGAGGCGTTGGCGTTTTAAGAGGCTGCCGGCTATGCCGGTGGCCTCTTTTTTTGGCTCAAGCGTTATTCGGAGTAGCTGATGCGCCTTCTCATCCTCGTTGCCGGTTCAGCCCTCATCCTCACCGCCTGCGGCAACGAGCGCCAGGCGGACAACACGCTCAATGTCGACGAGAATCTGGCGGCGGAAAATATCGTTTCAAACGACGTGACGGCGATCGACGCAGTCACCGGCGACGCCTCCAATATGGCCGCGGACGTTAACTACAGCGAGCCCACGAACATCGGTGAGAACGCCGGCAATGCCTCGGCAAAGATGCCGACGCCGCGGACCAAGGCGCCGGGCAAACCGCCACTCGAAGAATCGGCTCCCGCCGGGCCCGTCACCAACAACGCGACCTAACTAGGCCAGGCCCACGACCTTGTGCGCCTGCAAGGACAGGCGCCATTTCGGCCGGTCCATCGCCAATCGGATCGCTGCGACGACCGCCTCCTCGCGCCGTTCGCTATCCATGGGCTGAACGAGGAAGTGATCGAACTGCCAGCACTCGAGCTCGACTGGATCGATCCCCTCCTGCGGCCAGACGAGCTTCAATTCGTCCCCACGCCGCTGGACAACGTCCGTACCCGTCTTGGGGCTGACGCAGATCCAGTCGATTCCCGGCACCGCCGGAAGGGTTCCGTTGGTCTCGACCGCAATGCGGAATCCGCGGCCATGGAGCGCGTCGAGCAGCTCCCGGTCGAGCTGGAGCATCGGCTCGCCCCCGGTGATCACGACCAGGCGCCGCTCCCTGCCGTCGCCCCAAAGCGAATCGACGTGGGCCGCAAGCGTCGTCGGCGCTGGTGAACTTGCCGCCCCCCACGCCGTCCGTTCCGACGAAATCGGTGTCGCAGAAGCCGCACTGTGCACTGGCACGATCCGCCTCGCGCCCGGACCACAAATTGCATCCCGCGAAGCGCAAGAACACCGCGCGGCTGCCCGACTGCACGCCCTCCCCTTGCAGCGTGAGGAAGCATTCCTTGACGGCGTAGGTCATGCGTAGGCCGTCGGATCCTCGAGGCCTGCGTCGGCAAACCCCTTCGAACGTAACCGGCACGCGTCACAGCGGCCGCAGTGGGTGCCATCCGGAAGCGGGTCGTAGCAGCTGTGGCTGAGCGCCGGCGTCGAGCCCCAGCCGCTCCGCCTCCCGCGCGATCTCGCCTTTGGTCATGTCCAGCAGCGGCGCGTGGATCGTGAACCCCTCGCCTTCGACCCCCGCCTTCGTCGCGAGGTTCGCCAGCCGTTCGAACTCGGCGATGAACTGCGAGCGGCAATCGGGATACCCTGAATAATCGAGCGCGTTGACGCCGATGAAAATGTCCCGCGCGTCGCTCGCTTCGGCGAGGCCAAGCGCGAGGCTGAGGAAGATCGTGTTGCGCGCGGGGACATAGGTAACTGGAATGCCGGGCCCGACACCGTCCTTCGGAACATCGATGTCGCTGGTCAGCGCCGAGCCTCCGAAGGCGCGGAGGTCGAGCGGCAGGACGATATGCCGGTCGGCGAGCCCAGCCGCGATTGCGCGCGCCGCATTCAGCTCGACTCGATGGCGCTGGCCGTAATCGATGGTGAGGGCCGTCACCGAGAAGCCCGACCTCACGGGCGAGACCGGCGCAAACCATCGAGTCGAGCCCGCCCGAAAGCAGGACGATCGCATCTTTGCTCACAACTTCAGCCCAAGCCTGGGTGCAGCCCAGAACATTAGGGCGTAAAGCGCCAGAGTGCCGGCGACCACGATCGCCATGCTCAGCCACAGACCAACGCCTGATCTCAGCAGCATCGGAAGCGCGAGAAACAACGGCAGCGATGGCAGGATGAACCAGAAGGTACTCCCGGCAAGCGCTGCGACTCGCCCCGGGTCGCTGGTGTCCCGCCAGAGCCACACCATCGCCAGGAGCGAAGTCAGCGGCAGCGAAGCAACCAGCCCGCCCCAGCCGGGATAGCGGCGCGCGATCTCTGACACGAGCGCGACAATCACGCCGGAAATGGCCGCCTTGATGACAAGATAAAGCACGGCGCGCGCTCTAAGGCGTCAGATCCGACAAAAGAAGGGCCGCCGATCCGAAGACGGGCGGCCCCAGGGAATCAGGCATACATGCCCGATTGGGAGGAAAGCGTGCCAAATCCGGCACCTGACCCCTTTACCTCGCAATGGTTAAACGCCGCCTTAATGGCGCGGGGCGGTCTTGATCGCCGGGCAATCGCCAACGCGCCGCGCCTGCAGCACGTAGCTGAACGGCAGATTGTCGGAGACGCCCTGAGTCTCGATCCGCAACGACCGCGGAGTGATCAGGTCGATCCTGGTGTGACCGAAGCCGGCGCCGCCGCAGCTGTAGTCGACCACTGCGAAGTTCGCGCTGTCGTTGGTCAAGTTTCATCGTACAGGAGCGGCTCCTGTGCTCGTAGCGGGCCAGTTCCGCGGTATCCATCACGCACTCCCGCGCGGCGGCCTTGGCGCCCGGAATGCCGCTGATCTCCCACAGACCCGGCGCGGTTTGGCCAAAGAGCGCCGGCCGCTGCGCGGCCATCAAAGCGAGCGCAGCCGCAATCCCGGCGACGGTAAGGCCTGCGAGTCTCAACCGGTCCACGCGCGGCTGTTTACCACCGGCAGCCCAAGGATGGAAAATGACAAATTTGACTCAGGAGCTCAGCTCTTTCGGTTCGATCGCGAAGCTCGATGAGCAGAACGCGCAATCGACCCGGATCAAGCCCGTCGTCGCCGACCATCGCCTCGCGCTCGTCCTCGGGAAAGCGCGCAATCACCGAGCGGACGTAAGCGGGGTCGCAGCGGCAACCGCGGCCGAGGCGGATTGCGGCCAGCGTCCGCACCTCGTCCTCGTCATGGAATAGCCGCCAGATGACGTCATCGAGCGGAAGATCGGGATCGGTCAGCTCCTCCGGCTTCACCGAATTGCCGAGGATCGCGATATGCGGCCAGTCGGGATGGTCGAGGCGCGTATGCAGCCGATCGCGGCCTTCCTCGCCTTCGGGCAAGATGCTGGAGCAGCAACCCGCCCGCGGCCCAATGGCCCTTGCGCTTCTCCGCCGCCAACCGGACCAGGCTCGGGATCTGCTCCGACTGGGCGAAAT
The DNA here is from genome assembly GCA_963785965.1 of uncultured Alphaproteobacteria bacterium. Classification (GTDB taxonomy): domain Bacteria; phylum Pseudomonadota; class Alphaproteobacteria; order Sphingomonadales; family Sphingomonadaceae; genus Sphingomicrobium. Next base: position 158,393 of record CAWAXE010000011.1, on the reverse strand, counting down.
AACTCTGCGCCGCCTCGCCGAGGTTCCGGCCCTCCAGCGGCACGATCCCCTGATAGCGCTCGTCGGCGATCGGCTGATCGAAGGTGATCGCCAGAAAACCATCGCCGAACAGCTCCTTCAGCGACGGCTCGGCTCGAAGCCGCGGCAAGCCGCTCCGGATCGTGGCGCACATAGCCGCGCAGCTCGCCGCCGAGATAATCGCAGACCAGCAGATCGACGATCGCCGCCGCCGGTCTGCGCCTGCAGCGTCAGCTGCCCCTGCGGCTCCTTCAGCAACGAGCCAAGCAGCGCCGTCAGCGTCAGCGCCTCGGCAAGCAGCTGCTCGATTGCCGGCGGATAATCATGAGCTGCCAGGATCGCATCGACCACCGCCCCCAGCCGCGCGATCCGGCCGCGCGCGTTGCGGGAAGGGATCGCCACGCCAAGCGCGACGTCGGTCTTGAGTTCGATTTCCGGCATGCGAGAAAGATAGGAATAGCTGGAGCGGGGCACAACGAGTGCTGCCCCCTCGACGGGAAGGGAAATTAAGCCGCAGCGGCGGGCACCTCATATTCAGCCGCCGCGGCCGACAAGGTGTCGACGAACTCGCGAATATGCTCTTCCTCGATGATCAGAGGTGGGAGCACGCGCATCACGTTATCGCCGGCCGCAACCGTCAGCAGGCCCTTGGTGCGAAGGTAGTTCACGAACGCGCGGCTGTCGGTCTTCATCCGCACTCCGAGCATCAGCCCGACCCCGCGAACGCTCTCGAACAAATGGTCGTGGTTGGGGATCATCTGCTCGAGCGCCGCGCGCAGCCGCTCGCCCTTCTGCCGGACGGTGGTCAGGAATTCCTCGTTCGCGACGACGTCGAGCACCGCCTGCCCTGCAGCCATCGCCAGCGGATTGCCACCGAACGTCGATCCGTGCGTGCCGATCACCATCCCCGACGCCGCGTTCTCGGTCGCAAGGCACGCGCCCATCGGGAAGCCGCCGCCGATCCCTTTGCCGTCGCCATGATGTCGGGCGCGACGCCGTAATGCTGATAGGCGTAAAGCGCGCCGGTGCGCGCGACGCCGCATTGCACCTCATCATAGACGAGCATCAGATCGTGCTCGTCGCACGCCGCGCGAAGCCCCGAGAGGAATTCGTGGCGTCGCCGGGCGGATTCCGCCCTCGCCCTGGATGGGCTCGAGGAGAAACCCCGCAGTGTTCTCGTCGATCGCCGCAAGCGCTGCCTCGAGATTGTTGAACTCGACCACCTTGAAGCCCGGGAGCAGCGGTGCGAACCCGTCGATCATCTTCGCCTGATCCGTAGCGCTGATCGTCGCCATCGTGCGCCCGTGGAATGCGTTGGAGAAGCTGATCAGGTCGTGCTTGTGCGCATTGCCTTTGGCGTAATGATAGCGGCGCGCGGTCTTGATCGAGCATTCGACCGCTTCGACGCCCGAGTTGGTGAAGAACACTGTGTCGGCGAAGGTCAGGTCGCACAGCCGCTGCGCCAAAGCTTCGCCCTGCGGGCTTCCGTACAGGTTCGAGACGTGCATCAGCCTCGCGACCTGCTCCTGGATCTTCTGCGTCAAATACGGGTGCCCATGCCCCAGCAAATTGACTGCAATCCCGGCCGCGAAATCGAGGTACCGCTCGCCCTTCTCGGCATAGAGATAGACCCCCTCGCCGCGCACCGGGCGAACCGGCGAGCGCGGATAAACGGGCATGAGCGGCGTGATGGCCATGGATGGCGGCTCCTTGCTGGAAACGGTGTGAAGCGGCCCCGGGCCGCTTGCGGCGCCTATAGCCAGCCGCTCTGCAAAGGGCAAAACGGCCGCCCGACAGAAAAGGCGCCACGGATTGCTCCGCGGCGCCTTCTCATCGACCAGCATTTAGTTGTCGTGCGGCGGTCGACGCGATCACCGTGGCGGCGATTGCTGTAGCTGACGGCATAGCGGACACGCTGCTCGAGGTTCGCGATCCGCGCCTGGATGTCGTTGGCCTCGTAGGGATTGAGGCCATTGCGCGCCGCCCTGTGCAACCGGTTCTCGATCCGCTGCGCATCGTCGCGCAGGCGGTCGGCCGAATCGTCGCGGATCACGTCGCGGCGATCGAGACGGCGGATCTGCTGCTCGACCGAGTTCGACCCGCGCCTGAAGCGCGCGCACCTGGCCCCAGCCATTGTTGCCGTAGCCATTATAGCGCGCGGGCACCATAGCGTTGCTGAGGGTAATATTGCGCTGCGGCCGGCGTCGCGAACGCGAGGGCCGTTCCAGCAGCGGCGAGAGAAATCATCAATTTACGCATCACGGCTCTCCTTCTGAGCACTTGGTTGATGCGTGGAGTGTGCGCCGATTCCCTTTATGCAGGTCTGAACGCGACCGTTATCAGCCGTTCAACATCCTTAATTCGTTAAGCCGCTGAAATGTCTAGTTCTTGATCTTCCAGCCGCTCTTGAGGAGCGCGATAGCAGACGGCCCAGAGCACGATATTGAGCAGCAGAAGCCCGATCCCACCGACCAGCAGCGGCGAGTTGCTGACACCCAGGAAGCCGGCGCGGAAGCCGGAGATCACGTAGAAGAAGGGGTTGGCGTGGCTCACCTTCTGGAACGCCGGGGAAAGCTGGCGCACCGAATAGAATGTGCCCGAAAGCAGCGACAAAGGCGTGACGACGAAATTGGTGACCGCCGCGGCATGGTCGAACTTGTCCGCCCAGATGGACGTCAGGAGCCCGAGGAATGCGAGCAGCAGCGAACCCATCAGCCCGAACCAGAACACCAGCTCCGGACGGCGCACGTCGACCGATACGCCGGGCCACAGCAGCATCACCAGCCACACCGCGAAACCGACGAGGAACGCGCGCGTGACCGCTGCCCCGACCAGCCCCGCGATCAGCTCGCCGGTCGACAACGGCGGCATCAGATAATCGACGATATTGCCCTGGATCTTGCCGACGAGCAGCGAAAAGCTCGCATTGGCAAACGCGTTCTGCAGCATCGCCATGACGATGAGGCCCGGAGCGATGAAATCGGCGAACGGAACGCCGAGCACCGTGCGTCCCGCGCGGCCCAAAGCGACGGTGAAAATCGCGAGATACAGCAGGGTCGTGATCGCCGGCGCCCAGACGGTCTGCATCTGGACCTTGAAGAACCGGCGCACCTCCTTGATATAAAGGGTCTTGAGGCCTCCCCAATTGACGCCCTTCAGCACCGGCTCGCCCGGCGCGAAGCGCACCCAATTATTGAGGCTGGTCGTTCACGGGTGAGGCGACTATCGGCTGGCGACCCAGCCGAGCAAGTTTGGAGCAAAGTTAAAAGATGTCCTGGACCGACGAGCGCATCGAGCGCCTGAAGAAGATGTGGCACGACGGCGCGACCGCGAGCCAGATCGCCGATGAACTGGGCGGAGTCAGCCGCAACGCCGTAATCGGCAAGGCCCACCGCCTTGGCCTCGAGCAGCGCCCCTCGCCGGTCAAGCCGGGCGAAGAAAAGGAAGCGAAGAAGCCCGCCCCCGCTCCGGCAGCCGCGGCCCCCAAGCCGGCGCCGAAGGCCGAGCCCGCATGCACGCACCGGCTGCGCCTCGCCCCGGCTGCGCACCGCCGCCGCATCCGCCGCGCCGCGCCGTTCGGCGCCCGAGATGCAATATCGCTCGATCGGCCCCGGCGGCTTCATCCGCCAGGGCCCCGGCGAGCAGCAGCCGCCGATTCCGCCGGCTCCGCCGCGCCGCCTCGTCCCGGCCAAGCCGAGCCCCGAGGTCGCCGACAAGACCGGCCTGCTCGATCTCAACGACCGCATTTGCAAATGGCCGATCGGCCATCCCGGCGAGCCCGACTTCCACTTCTGCGGCAATCCGGCGAACCCCGGCTTTCCCTATTGCGTCGACCATTGCGGAGTCGCCTATCAGGCCCAGCTCCCCCGCCGCGACCGCCGCCCGCCCCCGCCCCTCCCGTTTGGCGGGCCGCGGGTTCGCTAGCGAAAGTTGCTCCCTGCGGCGCAGCCGTGGGGAGGGAAACCATTCACCGCAGAGTGAATGGTGGAGGGGTCCGGCGCGAGCGCGCTGCGATGCAGACGTGCGTTTATGTCGAGGAGAGCGCGATAGCCGGCCAGCGGGTCGGCCCAGCCGAACCGACTGACGTCTGCGGACTTATCTCAGCAGTTCGCAGACCTGGGTGTGGAGCCGCAATGACGACGAACGCCCGCTGTGGGTGCGGAAACGCATCAGCAGAATCAAGTCACAGGTCGGGCATGCGGAATTCTGCTCCGCCGCTGCGATGGCGTTTCTTGCGTCAGTGGATTGCGCTGGTGTCTGCCCCAAAGATTGGTGGGACAATATCCAATCGGCGATCAACTCGGTGCGAGCGTAGCGTCTTCGCCTCGGCATAGGCGCTGTGAAGATTTGTCCAATCGCCTTCGGTAAGTATGCGAGAATCGTCCAACAGAGTCAGTTTGAGCCAAGCCTCCTGCTCACGCTTCAAAGCGTCGTTCATGATCTCGTAGTTTTGGAAAGCGCCACCGAAATTGAGCCGCTGTGCCAAGCTCATGTGCGCGACAGCCTGACTAGAAACCGCCACCTGCCACATCACTGTCAGCAAAAAAGCTCCACCGGTCGGCCAATCGGACCTTTGAATTTGACCTCCCACCGGCAGCGTGTCGTCGAAAAGCTGTCGCAATCTCTTCGATCCGACGATCAATGCAGGGCCGCAAGTTCTCGCGAAGTCACGCCGCGGCGAGGCTTTCCTGCACATCAGAATTTAGCGCTTTGCGCGCTGCTGCCGTTTCCGCTTTCCAATGGATGTTCTCAACGACCTGCTCCGCGCCGAGCGCGATGAGCACGGCAAACACGATGATCCCCACCTCGCCAGCGAACTCGCGCTAGCCGTGCAGCGGTTTGGGAAGATGGAAGTGCATGCGACAGCCCCCCGGAGCCATCAAGGTATCAGATGGTTCGGTGTCCGCAATGGGATGGCTAGTCCGACGACAGAAAAGCCCCGGAGCGCATTGCCACGGGCTCTTTATTTCTGCCGTCGCAAAGCCATAGGCCTGCTCCGCCTCAGCATCGACTCCGGCAGCTCGACCGCCCGCAGTGCTCGCCAAGATCTGGGCTTCGCTCGCCGCACGCACTCCTGGTCCGCGACGTCAGACCGCGCCCAGTACCTAGGCCGCCTGACGCCTGCGCCAGCTCGCCGGCGGAAAGCCATATTCGCGCTTGAATGCCCGATTGAATGCTGCCGTCGCTGCTAAAGCCCACCGCATAGCCCACATTGGCCGTGTTCTGCCGGCCGTCGCGCAGCAAGTTGCACGCCATGCGCATCCGCCATTGCGCGCAGTAGCGCATCGGCGATTTGCCCAGGAGCTCGGTAAAGCGCTCGCCAAGCACACTGCGCGACACGCCGGCCTCACGCGCCAGTAACTCGACGTCCAGATCCTCGGCGTAGCGATTGTGAATGATCGACAAGGCCTTCGAGACTGCAGGATCGGCCAGGCCGCGCAGCCATCCCTTCGAACTCGGCGGAAGCTGCTCGATAAACTCGCGAATGGCCTTGGCCAGGAACAGCTCCGCGAGGCGCGCGACCAGTTCGGGCGAGGCTTTTCCAGCCGACAGGAACTGAAGTGACGATTCCAGCCACTGCGCTTCCTGGCCGCTGACGTTGAGCGTGAGCATCGCCGGCAGCGCCTGAATCAACGGGTGGTTGCCGGACTTATCGGCGCCGAGGAACCCGCACCAGATTTCGGTCTTCTCGCCTGCCGTGCCGCAAGTGACGCGGTGAATCCCTTCTTTGGTGATCCACCTGATTTGTTCGACGTCCGCCGGCGGAACGCCCGGCTCACTGGCCAGCCGGTGCGGGTCGTTGCGCGGGAGGATGATAATGCTGTCTTCCTCGAGCGCGACGGGCGGCAAGCCGTCGACAAGTGCGATCGTGCGCCCCGACCGCACGTAATGGTAGCTGATGAGCGTCTTGGGCATCGCGAACCAGAGCGCGCAATGTTCGGGCGTGAATTGCGCTCGCACGCGAATAATCACCGGTGAACTCGCCATCTATGACGACCCCGCCGGTGAGGCGCAGCGAACTCAGAATCTGGTCGAGAACGTCCAAGCGTGTGCCCCTGGCTACCTGCGAATGCGGCGTTTCGGTCAAATTATCCAGCAGTGCAGTCATTTTCGCAAATGCTCGCTTCCATTAGAAGTGGGTCATCAATCGGGAGGCGTTCACAGTTCACGGGAAGCACTGCTCTCCGTGATGCGAGCACTCGGCCGGAACGATGAGAAGGACGATAGATGATCGACCTTAGGACTGAGCTGGAGGCGCGTCGTATTGCGATGCTTTTCTTCGCTCTCCTGAGCAGCATCGCGGCCGTTTCGGCGGTCGTCATGCCGGCCGTCTTCCATATCTGAGCAGAAACGAATGTTACCGTGGCGCATCGGCCGGTGGGTATCGCCGGTTCCGCCAACGGTTCAGCCGCGCCGCCGCAGCGGATCGCGAACCAAAAGAGGAGAAAGAACATGCTTGATACCGTGAAGAATGATCTGGTGAACGGGCTCGACCTCAAGGCGCTCGGCTGTGTCGCCGAGAGCGTCGAGAAAGACCCTGCCCGGGGGAAGATCGCATTTGCCGTGACCACCCGGTGGACGGGCCAGACGCGCAGCGAGACCGTGGTCGACGGCTATTCGGTGGCCGGCGAGCACATCGGGCGCACGCACAAAATTCTCGCCGACGAGCCCTGTGAGTTGCTGGGCGGCGACAGCGCGCCCAATCCGCAGGAACTGCTCATGGCGGCGTTCAACGCTTGCATCACCGTGGGTTACGTCGCCGGCGCGTCGCTCCAGGGCATCACCCTCGAAAGCCTCGAGATTCGCACCCGCGGCGAACTCGACTTGCGCGGCTTTCTCGGCCTCAGCGACACCGTCCCGCCGGGCTACGAGGAGATCGAATACGAGGTCCGAATCAAGGGCGACGGCACGCCCGAGCAGTTCGGGGCGATCCACCAGACCGTGCCTAAGACCTCGCCCAATTATTTCAACATCAGCCAACCGATCCGCGTGAAGGCGACGCTCAGCGTCCAGTGAACTCGACCGCCCCCAATCAGGAGAAACACTATGTTCCGCATGATGCTCGCCGCCGCCGCACTGGCATCCGCCTCGGCCGCTTCCGCGACGAAGTCGACCGTGATCATGGACGTCCCGCCTATTGCCCATGTCCCCTACGGTGACCTGAACCTGCACTCGACTGCCGGCCGCACAGAGCTGGTCGACCGCATCCATTCGGCCGCCACGAGCGTCTGCGTCGAGAACAACATTCAAGTCCTTGAGATCAAGCTGCCCCAGCTCAAGTGCTACCGCATGGCGGTGGCAAGCGGGATCCAGCAGATGGACGCCATCGCGGACCGTTAAGCGACTCACGGCTTTCGGGAGCGCCTGCCTCCCTTCGCCAGCCGTGGCAGGCGCGCCCGAATTCGCAACGAAAGGCCACGACATTGAGACATTCGCGGATGGACGAGGCGTCCCTGGAAATCGTCGGCGAGGACGCCGCCCACCAGATCGGCATGGCCGAGTGGACCTTCGAACGCGCTGCCGGCCGCGGGATACAAAAGGCTTCGACTCGCGCTTCCCCGGCGCACTCCACGAGGCCGAAGAGGTTGACGAAATCTTCGAGGCGCTGCTCATCGCGGCCGCGCGGCAGGACATCGCCGCAAGCCGTATCTGGTAAAATAAAGGCCCCGGCAGCCGACGCTTCCGGGGCCTTATTCTGTCGGCTGAGGAATCGCTCAGGCGTTCTCGGCCTCGGCGTTGACCGTCTGCCGCGACGCGGGCTTCTCGCCGCCCCCAATCGCTGACTGGTCCTGGCGCTGCGAACCGCCGATATTGATCTTCTTGGCCTTCATCGCCTCGGGAATTTCGCGGACGAGGTCGATCGCAAGCAAACCGTCGCGGATATCCGCGCCAGTGACCTGGATATGGTCGGCGAGCGCGAACCGCCGCTCGAACGAGCGGTTGGCGATCCCGCGATAAATATAGTCCGACTGCTTATCCTCGGTTTCGTCCTTCTTGCGGCCGGAGACGATCAGCACGTTCTGCTGAGCCGTGATGTCGAGCTCGTCGCGCGTGAAGCCGGCGACCGCGAGCTCGATGCGGTATTCATTGTCGCCGACCTTGATCAGGTCGAACGGCGGATAATTCTCGCCGGCCTGGCCGACGCTGTTGTTCTCGAGCATGTCGAACAGCCGGTCGAAGCCGACCGTGGAACGCCGGAACGGCGCAAAATCGAAAGCAGTACGCATAATCATGTCCTCCTCGTTGTGAGCAAGGCGAGGAGGCGCCCGTCGAGGGCGCGAACCTCGTCGCCGAACCCTATCGGGCGTCCGGCAAACGTCATTTGGAATTGCCGTTTTGGATTTCAAGACCTGTGGAAAACGCGCCGTCGTAAGGTTGGCACGGCCCGAAACAGGCTCATATAGCTATAGGCGATGGCCGACCTCTTCTCCTCTTCAGCTCCAGCCGCCTCCGAGAGCTACGACGCGTCGGCGATCGAGGTGCTGGAGGGGCTCGAGCCGGTCCGCCGGCGCCCCGGCATGTACATCGGCGGGACCGACGCGCGCGCGCTCCACCACCTCGCCGCCGAGGTCATCGACAACAGCATGGACGAAGCGGTCGCCGGCCACGCCAGCCGTATCGAGGTCGAGCTCGGCACCGGCAATCGCCTGACGGTCACCGACAACGGCCGCGGAATCCCGGTGGACGCTCACCCTAAATATCCGGGCAAGTCGGCGCTCGAAGTGATCATGACCACGCTCCACTCCGGGGGAAAATTCGAGGGAAAAGCCTACTCCACGTCCGGCGGACTCCACGGCGTTGGCGTCAGCGTGGTCAACGCTCTTTCGACTGAAACCATCGTCGAAGTCGCGCGTGAGAAGAAGCTTTACCGCCAGAGCTTCTCCAGGGGCCTCGCGACTTCGCAGCTCGAGGAGATCGGCGCGGCCCCCAACCGCCGCGGCACCACCACCGCGTTCACGCCGGACCCGGAGATTTTCGGCGCCGATGCTGCGTTCGTCCCGGTCCGGATCTACCAGCTCGCCCGCTCGAAAGCCTATCTCTTCGCCGGCGTCGAGATCCGCTGGCGCTGCGACCCCGCGCTGACCAGCGCCGAAGTCCCCGAAACCGCCGTCTTCCAATTCCCCGGCGGCCTCGCCGACCATCTCGCCGAGCAGATCGGCGACCGCCCATGCGTCACCAACCAGGCCTTCGTCGGTAAGCAAACCTTCCCCAACGATCAGGGCAGCGCCGAATGGGCGGTCGCCTGGCCGCTCTACAGCGACGGCAGCGAAATCCTATTACTGCAACACCATTCCCACCCCCGACGGCGGCACCCACGAAGCGGGCCTTCGCGCGGCCCTCACCAAGGGCATCCGCGCGTTCGGCGATCTCGTCGGCAACAAGCGCGCCAAGGAAATCACCGCCGACGACGTCTTCAACGGCGTCGAGCTCATGCTCAGCGTCTTCATCCGCAACCCGCATTTCCAGAGCCAGACCAAGGATCGCCTGACCAGCCTCGAGGCGGCGCGCTTCGTCGAGGCCGCCGTCCGCGACCATTTCGACCATTTCCTCGCCGACAACATGGACCGCGGCCGCGCCCTCCTGGGCGCGATCGTCGAGCGCGCCGAAGACCGCCTCCGCCGCCGCGCCGAGCGCGAAGTCCAGCGCAAGACCGCCACCAGCGCGCGCAAGCTCCGCCTCCCCGGCAAGCTCACCGACTGCGCCAACGACGACGCCGAGGGCACCGAAATCTTCATCGTCGAGGGCGACAGCGCCGGCGGCTCGGCCAAGCAGGCGCGCGACCGCAAGACGCAGGCCATCCTCCCGATCCGCGGCAAGATCCTCAACGTCGCCAGCGCCACCGCCGAGAAGATCCGCGCCAACAGCGAGATCGCCGACCTCATCCTAGCGCTTGGCTGCGGCACCCGCGACAAGTGGAACGAAGACGCGCTGCGCTACGAGCGCGTGGTCATCATGACCGACGCCGACGTCGACGGCGCCCACATCGCGACGCTGCTGATGACCTTCTTCTTCCAGGAAATGCCCGAGCTGGTGCGCCGCGGCCACCTCTTCATCGCCCAGCCCCCGCTCTACCGCCTGAGCTCGGGCGCGAAGACCCTCTACGCCCGCGACGACGCCCACCGCGCCGAAATCGAAGCGACCGAGTTCAAGGGCAGACAAGTCGAGGTGTCGCGCTTCAAAGGGCTCGGCGAAATGAACCCGTCGCAGCTCAAGGAAACGACGATGGACCCCAGACTCGGTCCATGCTCAAGGTCACCCTGCCCGGCCCGTACGAGGAGCGCCAGGCGGCGCGCGACATCGTCGAGCGCCTGATGGGCCGCGACCCGGCACTTAGGTTCGAGTTCATTCAGAATAGCGCGGCGGCGGTGGATGAGGATGCCATCGACGCGTGAATCGTCTTCCCCGCGAAAACGCGAACCCGGCGCAAGCCAACAACCGTTGTTCGTCATTCCCGCGAAAGCGGGAACCCAGCTAAACAGGGACTCATGCACGCGGACTTCTCGCCGACGGTCTACATTCTGGCGTCACAACGCAACGGCACCCTCTACGCCGGCGTAACCTCCAACCTCTTCGGGCGCATCCAACAGCACCGCGAAGAGTCTCGTGCGCGGTTTCGCCCAGAAATGGCGTCAAGCTGCTCGTCTGGTTTGAGCAGCATCCGACGATGCACTCAGCGATCACGCGGGAGAAGCGGATAAAAAAATGGAATCGCGCCTGGAAGCTGGAGCTGATCGAAGCCGCCAATCCCGACTGGCGCGACCTTGCGGAAGATTTCGATTTCTCTCCACTCGGTTGATTCTTTTGCTCGGCTAGGTTCCCGCTTTCGCGGGAATGACGATGGAAGAACGACACCGCCTCCACTTGTCATTCCCGCGGAAGGGAACCAGCTCCTTCGTCATCCCCGCGAAAGCGCGGACCCGGCTCCTCCTCGTCATTCCCGCGAAAGCGGGAACCTAGTGAATGAATGCGAGCGGCAGCTGGCAGGCCGCTACCGCAGCCATTGGGAATGCGCCGGGTTCCCGCTTTCGCGGGAATGACGACTTGGACCGGTCCCCCACACGTCACCGTCGTTGCCGCCGCGCTTCCGCAGGTCTATCCTGCGCGCCGCAAGCCGCCACTCCAGACGGCGGAGGGTCGAGATGCCGTTCGCGCTCAAGCTCCGGGAGTTGCTCAGTTTCCGCGAGAATCTGCTGCCCGGCGAATTCGCCAAGGGCGACACCCTGGAATCGGTCCTCGACGATTATCTGCGCGACATCGAAATGGCGGGCGATGCCGACATGCGCACGTCGATCCTGCTGCTCGACGGCACCACGCTCCACCACGGTGCGGCCCCGCGGCTCCCGCGCGCGTATCGCGATGCCGTCGACGGGTCGCAGATCGGTCCGACCGCCGGGTCCTGCGGCACGGCGGCCTTCCTCGGCCATCCCGATCTATGTCTCCGACATCGCCAACGATCCGCTGTGGGAGAATTATCGCGACCTTGCCCTCCCCCACGGGCTCCGCGCCTGCTGGTCGACGCCGATCCGCAACGAACAAGGCACGCTGCTGGGGACCTTCGCCATCTACAATGTGCGGCCGCGAGAGGTGGTCAAGGAAGAGATCGAATCCATCCAGATGATCACCGAGCACGTCGCCCGCGCGATCATGTGGTATCGCGGATCGGACTACGAAACGGGTCCGGCAGCCGGCGAGTGAGGTGGAGCAGCGAACCGCCGCGGGCACGGCCGAACTTACGGCTGGTCAGCGATTCCGACGGGTGAAAGCGGGCCGAATTATTCCCCGCATTGGATGTTCAAATGCTCGCTGTGCGAGGACTGTCCGCAATGAGTGCGGCGCGAACATAGGCGGCTAATGTCTGCTTTGGGTGGAAAGCGGACGTTAGAGCGGCTTGTGGTTACGGCTGGCGTCAAAGCAGCGGAGTGGTTGGCCGTCGGGCGCGCGCCACTCGCCGGGAGGGCACTTGCGATCCACTCGCGTGTGAGTGGAGTGGATTGGCTTCGGTTCAGTGCCTGTTGTTATCCTCGCATCGCGTAGCGCGTAGCCGCGTAGCGGCAGAGGCTCGTCTTAAGTTTGTGGCTGGCATAGGCTTTGATTAACAAAAAATTAATGATACGTGGGTCGGCGACTCGGGCGTTCGGCTGGGTCAGCTACAGGGGGAATTATGCATAAAATCACATGGGCCTTGGTCGCGCTCTGCGCAGCGGCACCGTCCAGTTTGATGGCGACGCCGATCACCGGCCAAGGCTGCTTGCCCGGGGGCAATCCGATTTATCTTCCAACGCCGACTACGTAGGCTCTGGACCGGTTTCGGTCGGCGGCGGGGTAACCTGGTCTTCGAACCAGTCGAACAGCGTCTACGGATGGACCGGCGGGTATAACACCAACACCTTAGTTGTCGCTCCTGGCGACCCGCCCATTATTGGGCTCAACGATGCAAACGAGCCTCGGGCGGCTACGCAACGATGACGTTGACGTTCGCCACGCCGACTTCGGGTTTTGCCGACATGCTTCTGGAAGAACGCGCGTCCTCTAACTTAATTCTACCACATGGCGATCTACGACAGCGGCAACAATCTAGACTCGAATATGTCTTGTTCAACAACGAATGGGAACGACATTGGAATGTTGAGCGGCGATTACGGTATCTGCGCAGTCGCTGACATCGCCTACGTAAACTTCAGCAATGGCTACATCGGCGCGCGCGACATCTCTGTATGTGGGGCCCGCGATAAACGCGCCAGACGACGGAGTCCGGAACCCGCGACCTGGGCGATGATGCTCCTCGGCTTCGGGGCGATGGCTGGCAGCTTCGCCGCCGCCGCAGCAGCCTAGCACTTGCCCAGACGGCCTAATAAGTCACATCCCATTTCGCATTAAGGGCGGCTTGGAAACGTGCCGCCCTTTTCGTGTCGTGCGTCAGCAAGACCCGGGCCGCTTCGTATCTCAATGTCCGCAATGGGTCGAAAGCAGACATTAGATTACGGCGACAGTTGACTTCGCGCCTTCGCGCGAAACAGGACTTTCCTACACCCCCACTTCTTATGTTCCAATATGGTTCATGAAAACCATATGAGCGAACCCGATCCGAATCCCGCCTTCACCCTCCGTCCCGTTCCGGGCCGACACCGACATCGTCGATGGGCGGTTCGTCCGATCGAGCGCGCTAGGACCGTGCACCTTTGGGACCTTTCGCGGACGCCAAATGGCCGCTGTCACGCACGACCATCCGCGAACATTCACACGCATGAGGCCCTTGGCCACTCTTGTTCGCGCGCGCTGGCGGCGCCGGCGCAGCGTAGACCGTTGCTTGACGCTGCGGTCTCGAACGCGCGCGTGCGTCTTCGCGCCTCCGACGTGATGACCATTCTTGTCTACGGCCGCCGTGCTGATCGCGTTTCCTCAAAGGCCTGCGCCAGTTCCTGATCTACGAGCAGCAGCGCGCCTGGCTGGACGGCGAGACGGACCCCGCCGACGCCGCCGAGCGCTCGAATCCCTCGAACAGCGCTTCAAATACGCCGCCCGGTTCGAAAAGCTGCTCCGCCGGCCGCAGGCTGAGGACGTGCTCGACATCCTCCGCCTCTACGGCGCAACCTGCATCCCCATCCCGCGCCCGACCGAGCGCTATTACTGGTCGGTCTCCTGCCTGCCCTCGAGCCCCGACAAGCCGCTGGCCCGGGTCAATGCGAGCTGGATGGAGCTGTTCGCGCTTGCACGCCGGACGCCGGCGGACGCTCCGCGCCCGTTTCATCCTCCATCTTGTCCGATTTCACTGCCGACGGATCGCCCGATCCGGACCAGGTCGACACCGGCCTGCTCGAAAGCCTGGTGGAACGGCCCGAGGACGTCAGTCACACCGTCTGGCGCAACGGCAAGGGCATCCTCATCGCCAAGGTCTGCGGCGCCGCCTCGATCCGCGCCTTCCTCGCCAACCCGTTCGGCTTCGCGCCATCCGCCGCTTCAACCTCACCCACATGAACCGCGGCCGCAACGCCTACCAGGCAAGCCACTGCTACAGCGTCGCGGACTGCATGGTGGCGGAGTAAGTGTTGTATCCTGGTTCCCGCGAAGGCCCGGGCCCAGCGAAACTGCGATCAGTTGGGGCCGGGGTAGCTCACCGGGTTGTCGTCGTAGGCCTGGGCGAGGCTGATTGGCCCAAGCGCAATTGTCCTGAAGCTATGGTCGTGTTGCCATGACGCGGCCGCCCAACCGCAAAGCAGCCAAAGGAAAACAAGCAATCCGATCGCCAGCTTCATCGCGATCTCCGCTCAACAAGCGCAAGCAATCACGGTTCGAGCCCTGAGTCAAAAAGGTTATCGCGTCAGCACCGGATAAAACATTATTGCATACGCGATCGCTCCGGCGACCAGCGCCGCCGGCGCCGCGATTTGTGCCCATGCTCGCTTCACGAAGAGTGGCAGCAACGCCAGCGGGACATAGAAAATGACGAGCGCATTTTCGGCGCCTTCTTTGCCAAACCCAAGCCGCGCTCCGGCGGCAAAATTCTCGACGATGGCGACGATCACCATCACCAGGAACGCGGTGATGTAGGTCGGTCCCTCGCAGCGATGAAAGCGCTGCAGGTCGTAGGCTTCCCCGTCATCGAAATCGGGGCTGACCAGCGCGCAAAGGAAGTAATTGAGAATGACGAAGAAGAACTCGCTGCTGATCGCCAGGAGCGACAGCTGCCCCATCGTCCGAAAGTCCCAGGTGCTGATCCAGTTTTCCGCCAGGTTGAGGAATGCAACGAGCATCCACAGCAAGTGCGGCCAGGAGACGACGAGCTGCCGCCGGTGCCGGATCATCCGCGTCCACGCGAACAGCAAATGCGTCAGCGCCAGCGTGTAGATGAACGAGAAGAACAGGATGATGAATTCGAACGGGTTCATCGCCTACGCCTGCCAGCCGTGCAGCGGTTTGGGGAGGTGACGTGCATGTCAGTGCTGGCCCAGCTTAAGCGGCGGCGCCTCGACGCAGGCGCCGCGGTAATCCCGCTGCTGCTTTACGATTTCGCTGCGAATGTCTTGCGCTTCGCGGCGCGTGAAACGCAGGCCGGAATGGCTAATATCGTCGAGCAACTCCCTACTGGTGCTGAGCATGCGGTCGTTCAGCCGATCGAGCAGAGCAATCGTCTGCAGCATCTCGGTTTGAGTGCGGACGTCGGTCGGCCGGTCGAGCCCGAGCGGGCCGAGCCTGAATTCGATGTCCCCTTCCTCCCTTTCCAGCCGCATGAATTCATCGGCGGCCGTGTAAGCGCCGGAAAGGGTGCGGGCGCGCTCGGCCTCAATATGATTGATGGTTCCATCGGCGAGTGCATTGCGCCAAGCGTCGGTGACCAGTTGGCGGTTGGGCGCTCGGTAGACCACCGGCAGGACAGTCGAATAATAAGCGTCGGCACCATGGAATGTTTCCGGCATTGCGCGCCATTGGCTGCCGGCCTGATTCAGGCGGGTGGCAATTTGGGCCAGCCGAGTCTGCAGACAGCCTTTGATGGCGAGCCGCTCATAAGAATAACCTGCGGCCAATGTGAGTTCGGCTTTGAATGCGCCGTCCGACTGTCTGACTTGCTGGTGCCAATGCCAGTCTTCGACCACCTGCTCGGCGCCAAGCGCGATCAGCACGCCGACGACGATGATCCCCACCTCGCCGACGAACGCGCGCCAGCCATGCAAAGGCTTTGGCAGATGAAAATGCATACGGACCGCCCCCGGTAGGAGCAGGCTAGCCATTATTTATCGGCGCGCAATGGCCGAGGCAGGGTGGCGCCCGCCTACCAACTGGAGTGAAAGGAAACGATTAGGCCGAAGAGGATGCCGAGCAGCAACAGGAAGAAGACGCGCCGCCAGGTCATGCAGCGAGTTTACGCCAACGCGTCTTCGCACGCCAGCAGCCGACCGGCGCTCAGGCCCTACGCTTCCCGCCGCCACTTGCCGTCCTTCTCGCGCAGCAGCGGTGTGCCGCAGCGCCGGCAGAAGCTTCGCCAAAGGCCCAGCGGCTCGTCGAAATATGCGCGGCTCCGCGATCGCCGGTGCGGCAGGATCCAGCACAAAAAGAAGAAAATGGCGCTACTCCAATCTGGCGTCGGATTGGCATTCGCCGCGTGAACGGACGTTATCAAGTGGATGAACTCTTGCCGCGCGGCCGCCGGCGCCCCGCGCGCCGGCATTCTCCGCGACGCTTAGGCGTCGTCGTCGTTGTCGCTAAGCGTCTCGCGCGCTTCGTCCTTCGCGCTGCCCCACGCGTTCTGGAGCTTGCCTTCGCCCTGTTCGGCCTCGCCTTCGCGTTTCATCTTCTCATCGCCCAACAGCTTACCGGCGCCTTCCTTCATCTCGCCGCCAGTCTGCTTGAGGCTGCCTTCGGTGCGATCGTCGTCGATTCCGGCGGTCGTGCCGTCGTCATGCTTGTCATGGTCGTTCATAACGGTCCTCCATACTGCGGGGCATCAACGCATCAGCCCCGCGCCAATATCCTTTGCGCCTCGATTGTCGCTCCGTTCGTTGTCCTTCGAATTCGAAGAGCAGCAGGAGGACGAGACATGAACCAGACCCTTTTGATCGTCATCGCGCTCGCGGTGGTCGCCGTGCTGATCGTCGCGTGCGATCTGGATTCGCGCGACGGCGCCGTTCGGAGCATCTCAAGTCCCGCTTCGGCCGCGAATATGAGCACGCGCTCGAAACCAAAGGCGACCGCAGCAAGGCCGAAGCCGAGCTCGCCGAGCGCGAGAAAAGGGTCGAGAAGCTCGACATCCGCCCGCTCGACGATTCCGAGCGGCAGCGCTTCACCACCCGCTGGACCGAAGTCCAGGCGCGCTTCGTCGACGATCCGCCCCGCGCGGTCGCCTTTGCCGATGCGCTGTTGGCCGAAGTGATGAAGGCGCGCGGTTATCCGGTCAGCGATTTCGAGCAGCGCGCCGGCGACATTTCGGTCGATCACCCGAACGTCGTCGAACATTATCGCGCCGGCCACGATATTGCGGCGCGGCACGAGCGCGGCCAGGCGAGCACCGAGGAGCTGCGCCAGGCGATGATTCACTACCGCGCGTTGTTCGAGGATCTCGTCGGAGCGGCGGCGCCTGCGGCGAAAGAAAAAGAGTCGACGCACTGAGCTCAATGCGGCCAGCTTGGGCCGCAGCGGTCACTTGCCGCCCGCTGCGTCCTTCGCAGTCAAATAGTCCGGCGCCACGACGGTTGACGGATTGGCGGCGGCCTTCGCGGGCTGCAGCAGCTTGAGGTTGAATTTTTCCCTGAACTGACAGCCGAATTGCGTGCCTTTGGTCCACACGACCTTCGCGTCGATCAATCCACCGGCCGCGAAGTCGAGCTGGATCTCCGCGCCGACCGCGACCTCCTCGCGGCTTTCGACAAGCGCTCCGCCGCTGGAGATGTTGCGCAGCCGCGCGCCGCGCACCTGGCCTTCGTAATGGAGCAGAGTCGCACGGATGATCCGCATCCGCGGTTCGCGTGGCGGCAGTTGCTCGGGCAAGGCTGCTGAACCCTTCGCCGCGAGCGCGCTCGCTTCCTCGGCCGGCATCGGCTTGCCGAAGATATAGCCCTGGACCAGCGAACAGCCGAGGCTTCGCACAAGCGCCAGCTCCTCGTGCGTCTCGACGCCTTCGGCGGTGGTCTGCATGTGCAGGTCGGACGCGAGGCCGACCATCGCCCGGATCAGTGCGGCATTGCGGCCTTCGGGATCGGACGCACCGGTGACGAACGATCGGTCGATCTTGATCTTGTCGAATGGGACGCGCTGCAGATAGCTGAGGCTCGAGTAGCCGGTGCCGAAATCGTCGAGCGCGAGCTTTACGCCGATCGCCTTCAATGCGCCGATCATTTCGTGGACGTGTTCGTCGTTGCTGAGGAACACGCCTTCGGTGATCTCCAGCTCCAGCCGTTTGGCGGGAAGGTCGGTTTCGCCAAGGATCATCCGCACCATCGTCGGAAGCGCGGGCGATTTGAACTGGATCGGCGACAGGTTCACCGCGACCGAGACGTTCGAGGGCCACTTCGCAGCCTCGGCGCAGGCGGTGCGAAGCACCCATTCGCCGATTTCGTTGATGAGGCCGATTTCCTCGGCCAGCGGAATGAACTCCACGGGACTCACCGGTCCGTGCTCGGGATGATCCCAGCGGATCAGCGCTTCGAACCCCGTGACGTCCTCGCTCGAAGCATCGACGCAGGGCTGATAGGCCAACCACAATTGCCCGCGCTCGAGAGCGACGCGCAAATCGGATTCCATCAGCTGCCGAACCCGCGCCGCCTCGTGCATTTCCGGCGCGAAAAAGCGGTAGCAGCCCTTGCCGGCAGCCTTGGCCGCGTAGAGCGCGAGGTCGGCGTCGCGCATCAAATCGTCGGCGGTACGGTCGTCATAGTCGGAGGTGACGATTCCGATGGATGCCCCGATCGATACCGCGGTGCCGCTGATGGTGTAGGGCCGCGACAGGCTGTCGATGATGCCCTGCGCAAGCTTGGACAGGTCGGGCTTGGCCGACACTGCGGGAAGCACCACCTGGAACTCGTCGCCGCCCAGGCGCCCCACCTGCCCCTGGTCGCCGACTTCGTCGGTCAGCCGCAGCGCGACCAGCCGCAGCAACGTGTCGCCCGCCGGGTGACCCAGCGTATCGTTGACCGCCTTGAAGCGGTCGAGATCGAGCAGGAACACCGAGCAGCGGTGCTTCCGCCGGACCGCGCCCACCAAAGCATCGTCGAGTGCGCGGCGAAGAGCTTCGCGATTGGCGAGTCCCGTAAGTGAATCCTGCCGGGCGAGGCGGTCGAGCTCGACCTCCGACTGGCGCATTTTGGTCAGGTCGGATGCGAAGCCCCGAAAGCCGAAGAAATGGCCGAGCTCGTTGTGCACAGGCCGGCCCGAGATCGACCACCAGACCTCGTTCTTGGTCTTGGCCCGGATAATGAGATCCTGGAACGCGACGTGAGACGAAAGATAGAATCCGAGAGTCCGTTCCGAGGTCGCGCTTCCGTCGGCGGTTTCGTTCGAAATGAGGTCGGTGAACGGCCGCTCGAGCAGGTCGGCCGGCTCGCGTCCGAGGCCGCGCGCGACGCTATCGCTAATGTACGACAATGTGCCGTCGCGCGTGGTCTCCCAGAACCAGCCTTTCTCGCTGTTCTCGAATTCCTTGATGAGCCCCTCGGCTCGCGCGGATTGCGGGCGCGGCTCTTCCTCGACAGAAGTACTGCCTGTTCTTAGCAGCCGCCCGATACTTCCCACTTAAGCCTCCACGTGGCCCGAGCAGCAATGGCGCCCATCTGGTTTAAATTCAGTTAGGTTTCGCCGGTAACCAGCTTGAGCGGCTCACATCTGGCGCTAAGGGCCTGCGCTGGTTGATGGCATGCCGTTCGCGTACGCGTTTCGAATCGAATGATTCTGAAACGGGGAAATTGCCGGTGAGGGCCGCCGCGAACATGTCCCGCGGCTCCATGGCGGTCGCGGCATTTTCGACCATCGTCGAATGGTACGATTTCACGCTCTATCTTTATTTCGCGACGGTGCTTTCGCGCGTGTTTTTCGGAGGCGGCGCGCAATCGCTTCTGACCACCCTCGCCGGTTTCGCCGCGGCCTATTTCCTGCGGCCGCTGGGCGCGATCGTTTTCGGCCATATCGGCGACCGTTACGGACGGCGGCGGATGATGCTTTCGTCGGTGGCGCTGATGACCCTCGCAATGCTGCTCGTCGGCCTGCTTCCAACCCGCGCCGCGATCGGCCCCGCCGCGGGCTGGCTCCTCTTCCTCCTGCGCTGCGTGATGGGTTTCTCGGTCGGCGGCGAATATACCGGCGTGGTCGCGTATTTGCTCGAGGGCGCGCCGGCGAGGCGGCGCGGGCTCATCACCTCGTCGGCCGCTGCGGCGAGCGAACTCGGCGGTTTGCTCGCGGTCGGAATCTCCGCCGCGACGGTGAGCGCCGATGAGCATCAGCAGCCTCGACGCGTGGGGCTGGCGGATTCCTTTCCTATTCGGCGCGGCGCTCGCCGGGAGCGTGTGGATCGCGCGCTCGACCATGCAGGAATCGCCCGATTTCGACCGACAGCTCGCCGACGGCACCGTGCCGCTTCGTCCCCTCGCCCATGTTTCGGCCAATTATCGCGCCCCGATCGCCCGCGCTTTCGCCATCTCGGCGCTCGGATCGATCACCTATTACGTCGGGATCACCTACGTTCCGGCATTCCTCACCTCGGCCGGCGCCCTCGCCGAACGCGAGTCTTTGTGGCTGTCGACCATCGCGGCGGTGATCGTGATCCTCGTCACGCCTTTGATCGGCGCCTGGTCCGACCGCATCGGGCGCAAGCGGGTGCTCGCATTACTCTGTCTGTGCAGTGCAGCGCTCCCGATCACGTTGTTCTCGCTAATGGCGAGCGGCTCGCGCCTGGAGGCGCTGCTCGGTGCGGTTGTGCTGGCCGCGGTGGCGGGCGGAGTGAGCGCCGTCGGCGCGGTTGCCACCGCCGAGCAATTTCCCGGCGAAGGCCGACTCACCGGCCTTGCGCTCAGCGCAACCGCTGCCACCGCGATCTTCGGCGGCCTGACGCCGTGGATCGCCCAGCTCCTCGTCGGGCGCACCGGCTGGCCGCTTGCGCCCGGTGCAATGATTGCGTTCGTCGCGGTCGCCGTGCTCCCGGTCTTCCTGACGATGCGCGAAACGGCGCCGGCGGCGACTTGAAAGCCGGCCAAGGCCGCGCCACGTGCAGCCGATGACCGGCCCCGTCGCTTTCCTCTTCGATCTCGACGGAACGCTCGTCGACAGCGTCTATAATCACGTCCGCGCGTGGCATCTCGCGCTCAGCGAGGAAGGGCTCCAGCTCTCCGTCTGGCGCATCCACCGCAAGATCGGGATGAGCGGCGGGCTGTTCACCAACCAACTGCTACGCGAGCTCGGACGGCAGGTCGACGACGCAACGATCCAGCGGCTTCGCGCGCGTCATGCCGAGCATTTCCTGGCGATTTCCGGAGAAGTCGTCCCCCTGCCCGGCGCGGTTGAGCTGTTGAAGGCGCTGACGGACCTCGAACTGCCGTGGGCGATCGCCACCAGCGGACGCATGGTCACCGCCGAAGCGAACTTGCGCAGCCTCGGCGTCGATCCGTCCCAGGCGACCGTCGTCACTCGCGACCAGGTCAATTACGCCAAACCCGACCCCGACCTGTTCGTCGAGGCCGCCCGCCGGCTCGGGACGACGACACAGGGCTCGTACGTCATTGGCGACAGCATATGGGACATGCTCGCCGCCGCGCGTTGCGGAGCGCTCGGGATCGGGCTGTTGTCCGGCGGCTACGGCAGCGACGAGCTCGAACGCGCTGGAGCGCTTCGCGTCTACGAAGATCCCGCCGACATGCTGTTGCACCTCGACGAAATCGCCCCGCGCACGCGGGACTAGTTTGAACCGTCCGCCGCTCTTCGGCCCCAAAGCGTCGCGACCGGGAGCGCTCACTCATCTGCCGTTCAACTTCGACAGCCGTATCGCGCCTGCTTCCCCAAATGCGGAGACTCGCCGTGGACCTCAACTACCTCTTCCTCCGGCAACAGACCGAACGCAGCCTGGCCGCGGCCGCCGACAATGCCGCGGCCCGCGCCGCACACGAGGAAATGGCCCGCCAGTACGAGCTCGAGATCGAGCGCAAGAGCGGCGGTCAGATCGCCTTTGCCTGGCACGGCCAGCATGCGGCCGCGGAACAGCGGATCAGCGCGCGCCCCAGCCCGACAGCATCGTCTTGATGGTCCGGAACACGATCAGCACGTCAAGCCACGGCGAGAAATATTTGATGTAATAGAAGTCGTAGTGGAGCTTGAGGTACACGTCCTCGACCTCCGCGACATGCCCCTGATTGACCTGCGCCCAGCCGGAAATGCCCGGCTTCACCACGTGGCGATAGCGATAGAAGGGGATTTCGCTAGTGTACCAGGCTGAGAGCAGCTCAGCTTCGGGGCGCGGACCGATCCAGCTCATTTCCCACTTCAGGATATTGAAGATCTGCGGCAACTCATCGAGGCGCAGCGTGCGCAGAACTCGTCCGACGCGGGTGATGCGATCGTCATCGTCGCTGGTCATCAGCGCCCGGCGCTCATCTTCAACGTCGACCGACCGCATGGTCCGGAACTTGTAGACGATGATGGGCTTGCCAGAGTGCCCGACGCGCTTCTGATGAAACAAAGCGGGACCCTTGCTGTCAATGCGGATCGCGACCGCGACGACGGCCATGACCGGTAGCGCAAGCGGCAGCAGCAAGAGCGCGAATACGAAATCGATGAGGCTCTTGAGGTAAAAATAGCCGCGTGCGGGCACCAACGAACCGAAGCTGTTTTCGGACAGACGCTCAATCTCGACCTTCCCGGTCAGAGATTCCCAAAGCTGCTTCACCTGGTAGACGATCCGACCCTCGACGGCCGCGTCGGCGAGGAAGCCTTCCCATTCGTCGGGGAGCTCGGCGGCGAAGTCGGCCACAATCGCCGAGCAGGCGCGGGCATCGTGCAGCCGCGGCCGCGACAGAGGCAGCCAATCGACCTGCTTGATCGCGACGAGGCGCTCGATATCGCCGAATGGGACAATTGCGATATGCCGCCGAACCCGCCGCTCCGCGAACACGTACAAAGTGTACAGCCAGCAGACGTGAAGGACGAAACCCAGCGCCAGTTCGAGACGGTCGTATGGGAAGCGCGTCAAGACAAACCACACGAGCACCAGCCCCTGTCCGGTCAGCGCGGCGGGAAAGATCACATAGCTGCGGCGAATTCCCGGATAGATCTCCACCGACAGCCGCATCCAGAACGCGATTGAGATCGCGATGACATTGCCGCTCAGCGCATTGAGGCTGGAGGCCTCGATCAGCTTCCCGGGGAGAAAAAGGCGCAGCGCCCAAGGCAGGATCGCGCCGAGCAGCAGCGCGCCGGCAAACTGGAAGCGCTTGCGGGTGAGGATCGACCGACGCTCGGCTGTTCGCGCACGTTCGTGCGGTGCGCCTTCCAAAGCTCGCTTCATCGCGACCGCTTCCGGCATTGTACCTCCGGCTGAACTACCGCCTGTCCCCGTTCTAGCGGCAAATCCCACCATTTCGAACGCAATATTATCCATTTTGGACTTAGTTCGGCGCACCCGCATTACAGGCGGGCTTGAGTCCGGCGCGTCGTCGCCCACATCCGCCGGCGGACCGCCGCGGTCCATCTACAGGGTCCAGCGGTCGATGGCCGGATCGAGGCGGCGATCGCGCCACATGCCCTTGAGGTCGGCCAGTGTGCCTCCCGGTGCGAGCAGTCCCGCCAGCCTGTCGTCGGCGAGATCACGATACTCGCCGTGCGCCACCGCGCCGACCACCAGATCGTAGCGGCGCCCGTCCGGGTCAGTGACCTTGAGCCCGTGCTCGCGCTCGACCTCCGCCGTCGAAGCCAGGGGATCGGCAACGTCGACCTGGTGTCCAAGCCAGATCAGCCGGCGGACGAGGTCGAAGCAGCGGCTGTTGCGCAAATCGGGCACATTTTCCTTGAACGTCAGGCCGAGGACCAGTGCCGTTCCCGCCTTCCCCCGCCGCTCGTGAAGCGCGTCGGCGATCCACGCGCCCATCATGTCGTTGGTCCCGCGCCCGGCGAGGATCACCTGGGGATTGTGGCCCAGCTGCTGCGCGAGATGGCTGAGATAATAAGGATCGACGCCGATGCAGTGCCCGCCGACGAGCCCGGGCTCGAAAGCCAGAAAATTCCATTTTGTTTTTGCCGCGGCGAGCACATCCCACATCGACACGCCGATCCGCGAGAAGATCTGCGCGGCCTCGTTCATGAAGGCGATGTTGATGTCGCGCTGTGCATTCTCGATCGCTTTCGCCGCCTCCGCGGCCTTGATCGAAGCCGCGCGGAACACGCCGCCGCTGGTGATCGCGCCGTAGATCTCGGCCAGCTGCTCGATGACCTCGTCATCCTCGCCGGCGATGACCTTCGTGATCTTGTCGATGCGGTGCTCACGGTCGCCCGGGTTGATCCGCTCCGGACTGTAGCCGAGCCGAAAATCGCGCCCCCGGCTGAGCCCGGAAATCCGCTCGATCTCGGGGCCGCAAACCTCCTCCGTGACCCCGGGATACACGGTGCTCTCGTAAACGATGGTCGGACGTCTCGCCGGATCGATCAGTCCCGCGACCATCCTCGTCGCGGCGAGCACTGCGGTGAGGTCGGGCCGGTTTGCGCCATCCACCGGCGTGGGCACGGTGACGATGTAAACATCCGCCCCGGCGCAGGACTCCACTTCATCGCCGAGCTTTAGCGTGCTTTGCCGAAGCTCGTCCTCCTCAACTTCGCGGGTGCGGTCGCGCCCCTGGCGAAGCTCGGCGATCCGCTCTCCATCAATGTCGAAGCCGATAACGTCGAACTTGCGCGCCAGAGCGGCCGCGAGCGGCAGGCCGACATAGCCAAGTCCAATGACGACGATCCGCGGTGCGTCCATGAGTACTTACGCGGGCCCAAGTCGGCCGCGACCGACCCCGGAATAGGTGAGCCCAGCTTCGGCGGCGTCGTCGCGGTCATAGACATTGCGCAAATCGACCAAAACCTTGCCCCGCATCACCTGTGCAAGCTTCTTCAGATCGAGCGCTCGGAATTCGTCCCACTCGGTGACGATCACCACCGCGTCGGCGTCGCGCGCGGCCGCATAAGCGTCCGACGCGAATTCAACCCGCTCAATTAGCTTTTCCGCCTGCTCGCGCGCGACCGGATCGAAAGCGCGCACGCTCGCCCCACCTGCGATGAGGCCATTGATCAAGGGAATTGACGGAGCATCGCGCATGTCGTCGGTGTTCGGCTTGAAGGCGAGCCCGAGCACTCCGATGCTCTTGCCCTGAAGCTCGCCGCCGAGCGCCCGGGCGACCCGCTCGACCATTGCCGCCTTGCGGTCGTCGTTCACCTGCACCGTGGTGCGGACGATGCGCTGGTCGACCCCGGCATTTTCGGCGGTCTGCAGAAGCGCGAGCGTGTCCTTGGGAAAGCAGCTGCCGCCGTAGCCGGGCCCGGCATGGAGGAACTTCGGCCCGATGCGATTGTCGAGCCCAATTCCCCGGGCGACATCCTGCACGTCGGCGTCGACCGCTTCGCACAAGTCCGCGATCTCGTTGATGAAGCTGATCTTGACCGCGAGAAAGGCGTTCGCCGCATATTTGGTGAGCTCGGCGGTGCGCCGTCCCGTGATCAGGATTGGCGCGCGATTGAGAAACAATGGCCGGTAGATTTCCTTCAGCACATTCTCGGCATGCGCGTCCTCGGCGCCGACCACGATCCGGTCTGGGTGCTTGAAGTCGGCAATCGCCGCACCTTCCCGGAGAAATTCGGGATTGGATGCGACGGAAATGTCCGCCACCCCCTCCTCGCGCAGGATCTCGCCAATGCGGTCGCCGGTCCCAACGGGCACGGTCGACTTGGTGACGACCACCGTTCCCGGCTCGATCACCTTTGGCAAGCTCGCGCACAGCCTCGAAAACGAAGGTCAAATCGGCGTGCCCGTCGCCTCGGCGCGCTGGCGTTCCAACGGCGATGAACACCGCCTCCGCGCCTTTGACTCCCGGCGCCAGCTCCTTGCTGAACGTCAGCCGCCCACGCTCGACATTGGCCTTGACCAGCGCCTCGAGCCCCGGCTCCCAGATCGGCATCCGCCCCTGGTTCAGCCCATCGATCTTGCTGCCATCCTTGTCGATGCAGCAGACCTCGTGTCCGAAATCGGCAAAGCACGCGCCGGAGACGAGCCCGACATAACCGGTGCCGATCATCGCTATGCGCATGCACTCATCCCCTGTTGGACAGGCGCGGCTCTTAGCCGCCACCGTGCACGATGAACAAGGCGTTCAGCGGAAGCCCTCGATTTTGCCCAAGAATCCCTATATTGGCGCCGCCCTTCCGATGAACGTCATCACTCTCCCCAAGCCCCCGCGCGTCGGGCTGGTCTCGCTCGGCTGTCCCAAGGCCCTGGTCGACAGCGAGCGGATCATGACCAAGCTGCGCTCCGACGGCTACGACATGTCGCCCGATTATGCTGGCGCGGACGTGGTGCTGGTCAACACCTGCGGCTTTCTCGACAGCGCCAAGGCCGAGAGCCTCGAGGCGATCGGTGAAGCGATCGCGGAGAACGGCCGCGTCGTCGTCACGGGCTGCATGGGGAAAGAAGCCGACGTAATCCGGGAGCGCTTCCCGCAGGTGCTCGCAGTCACTGGGCCGCAGCAATATGAGGAAGTCGTCGCCGCAGTCCACGCGGCCGCGCCACCGGTCCCCTCGCCATTTGTCGACCTCGTGCCCGAGGCTGGCCTGAAGCTGACGCCGCGCCATTACAGCTATGTGAAAATCTCCGAAGGCTGCAATCACCGCTGCGCCTTCTGCATCATCCCGACGCTGCGCGGCGATCTCGTCAGCCGCCGCCCCGACGCGGTTCTTCGCGAGGCCGAGAAGCTTGTCGCCGCCGGCACGAAGGAGCTGCTAGTCATCAGCCAGGACACGAGCGCCTACGGGGTGGACCTGCGTCACCAGGCGTGGCCGTGGAAAGGCGAGCGAAGTCCGCGCCCACATGACCGACCTCGCGCGCGAAATGGGCAAGCTCGGCGCCTGGGTCCGCCTGCACTATGTCTATCCCTACCCGCACGTCGACAATGTCATTCCGCTCATGGCTGAGGGCACAGTCCTCCCTTATCTCGACATCCCGTTCCAGCACGCCAGCCCCAAGGTACTGCGCGCCATGCGCCGCCCCGCCAACGACGCAAAAGTTCTCCAGCGCATCCGCGATTGGCGGGCCCAGGTGCCCGACCTCGCGATCCGCTCCAGCTTCGTCGTCGGCTTCCCAGGCGAGACCGAGGAGGATTTCGACTATCTCCTCGGCTGGCTCGAGGAAGCGCGGCTCGACCGCGTCGGCGCATTCAAGTTCGAGGCCGTCCAAGGCGCCCCGGCCACGTCCTTGGAAGAGCAGGTCCCGGAAGACGTGAAGCAGGACCGCTACGAACGCGTGATGGCGCTCTCCGCCTGAATCTGCGCCGAAAAGCTCGCGGCGAAAGTCGGCTCAACGATTGACGTCCTGATTGACGCCGTCGATGACGAAACCGGTGGTGCCACCGGCCGCTCGAAGGCCGACGCGCCGGAGATCGACGGCGAAGTTCATCTGCGGAATGGCGGCGGACTCCACCCTGGTGACATCATCCCCGTGCGCATCGAGGACAACGACGAACACGATCTTTACGGCGTTCCGTTAAACGCATAATCTTCCGTTCGCACAGGGTCCAGACCTTCGGCAGCCGCGGCGACTTCATCCGAGGTGAACCCTCCGAAACGGCCCCAACTGATGCGCCGACGCAACAATTGCAGTTTCTTTGCTTTGGACGGAATACCCTACGGAACTGGATCGGGCTGGCGATGTTGTCGAGCTTTGTTATCCTTATGGTAACCGTGGACCGTGCTAAATCTGCGGTGGGGCAATATCGCTCTTTAGGCCGTGTCGGGGTAGTAAGCGTCTAGCAGGGAGATTTCGAATGCGTGTTTTGGGGTCCAGGATTGCATCGGCAGCCGTTGCTGCAGCTCTTATCTTCAATTCGACTGCCGGTATCGCCGCAAGTGCGCCGCCCGCCACCCCTCCCCAGGCGTCGCAGGCAAGCTGGCTGACGTTGAGCATGCTCAGCCCCTCGGGCGCGATCGGGCTCGCTGGCGCCACCGCGCAGCCCGCAGCGGACATGCCGCCACCCCCTCCGCCTGCGGACAACGCGTATCGCGGAGTACCGCTGCCGGTGATCGGCATCTGGCTCGCCGGAATTGCGCTTGCGGTCTATATCGCGACGCGGAACCACCGCGGCCGGTTCATTTTCCCGACCAGCCCCGTTTGAGCCGGCCTGCGGGTCAGCGAGGCTGAACCCAACTTAGTCGAGAGCGACCACAGGTCTCACGCGGTTCATTCGCGTAGCGCTTGCTGAGCACTGGACAATTAGCCGGTCCCGTCCCCTAGACGGCAGCGAAAGCGCAATGGGCGAGCGCGCGCGGAGGGCGCTCCGGCAGCAGGTGAGTTGACAGCTGTCCGGATGCTGTAGCTTTGGCTTCACTCGGATGACGGCTTGGCGCCCGCACCTCTCGTCCGTGTGAAAGAGCGGTTTACCGTCGTTTGACAGCATCGCCGAACACCCACTCCGGTGCTCTCGAACTGCGCGAACACCATCATCGACATGAGTGTCAGCGGCACAGCCAGAAAAGCTCCCGGCAGCCCCCACAGCCAGCTCCAGAACGCCAGCGACAGCAAAGTCGCGACCGGGTCAATATTCTGCGTTTGCGCCTGCAGCCGCGGGTAGATGAAATTACCGACCACCGTCGCCACCACCTGGATCACGACAAAAACCGTGATCGCCTGCCACACGGTCGAAAACTGGATCAGCGCGAACAGGCTCGGAGCGATCGAGCCGATCGTCACCCCGATGTTCGGGATGAAGGTCAGGAGGAAGAAAATCACCGCCCAGAACAGCACATTGTCGAGCCCGACCGCGACCATCACTACCACTGCCGCAAGCGTCAGGATCGTTCCGGTGATCGTCTGCACCCAGACGTAGGTTTCGATATCGGCTGCGATGCGCTTGACCGTGTTCTTGATCGTCTCCGCCCGGTCCGAGGATCCCGCGACATTCTCGACCTTTCGGCCGATCCGCTTCCGCCCGGCGAGCATGAAGCCGAAATAGACCACCATCAGCAGCAGTCCGGACAGCAGCCCCTGCATCCCCGAAAGAACGAATCCGGCCACCTCGGCCACGCTGACCTTGCCGACCACCACGCTGAGGTGCAGCGGCTCGCGCAGGTGGAGCGCCTGGCCAAGATCGACTGCGATTGCGTCGAGCCGGGTGACCAGAGCCGGCCCCTGCGCAACCATTTGCGCGGCGCCCTGCGCCATTACGAAAATGCCTCCCGACGCCGCCGCGATGACGACCAGACCGGCGAGCAGCGATACCGCCCACGCCGGCGCCGCGGCCCAAGATTTTGGATGAACCGCACCAGCGCGTTGACCAGCACCGCGAGCACGAAGGCGATCACGAACGGGATCAGGATCGAGCGCGAGGAAGTGCAGCAGCGCGATCGCCGCGGCGACGCCGGTGATGATCTGCGCAGCGCCGAGGGTCCGTGTGGTCACCGGGACCTCGCAGTCGTGGACGCCGCTGCTTTCATTCTTCGAGCAGAACCGCCTCGCCGCTGTTCGGGTCCCGGACGAACCATATCGTGCAGAGCGCGAGGATGATCAGCAGTGCAGCTTCGATGATCCGGCTGACGGTCGCCGGACCGACCTCGCCTGAAGAATGAGGATTGGTCGATACAGCGAGACGCTTTGCGCCAGCGCAAGGAGCACCAGCAAGATGATAACGATCGCCGCACCGCGCACTGATGGATGAAGGCTTCGCCCGCGAAACAGCAGCAGCCCAGCCACGGCCGCGGAAAGGGCCGCGCCCGTTACGACCATCAGATAGGGGCCGAGCCTGAATCCCTCGGAGTGCGAGAAGGCGCGAATGGCGTGGCTGACGGCGATGTTCGCGTCGAACGAGCGCAGGACCGCGAAGACCGCACACAGAATCGCTATGCGCAGCCAGAATGGGCCGGTCCGTGCCGCCGCGCCCCTGGCCCGCGCCGCGCGAGGCCACAAACGCCAGTAGGCGCAAGCGGCATAAGCGGCGGCAAAGAAGATATTGGGCGTCCGTTGTTCGCTCCCAGGCTAGCGTTCGGTGACACCGATATACGCGCGAAAGCCGTTCGTCATCCCGGCCTTGAGCCGAGATCCGCCTTTTATTGACTCGTGACATCGCATCGTCCGGCCCGGGCTGGCAAAGCCGCGCGATTGATGCAACGTTCCGCCGGCGAATCAAACGGGAGGGAACCGTGCCTGAAGACGCAGCAATCGTCGTTACACCCGCCGCCAATCCAGCCGGCCTGGGCCTCGTCGCGTTCGGCCTCACCACGGTGCTCCTCAGCCTCGTCAACGCGGGCGTCCTTCCAGCGGGGGGCGAAGGCGTCGTGATCCCGCTCGCGCTCGCCTTCGGCGGCCTCATGCAGATTTTCGCCGGAGCGTTCGAGTTCAAGCTCGGCAACACCTTCGGAATGACCGCATTCCTGAGCTACGGCGCCTTCTGGTGGTGGTTCGCCTTCCTGCTGCTGTTCGCTCACAACGGATGGATCGACATCTCCGCGGCCGGGCCGACGGTCGGCGTCGCGCTTCTCCTGTGGGGTGTGCTGACTCTGTATTTGTGGATCAGCACCTTCCGCCTGCCGAGGATCCTCTTCCTGATCTTCCTCACTCTGTGGGTGACCTTCGGCCTGCTCGGCGTCGGAGCGATCACCGCCAACGCGCAGCTCACCCACCTCGGCGGTTGGCTTGGGATCATCTGCGGAACGCTTGCGATGTACGGCAGCTTCGGAATCGTCACCAACGCCACGTTCGGGCGGACGGTGGTGCCGCTAGGCTAGCGCCTGAAAACCGAAGTAAGGGGTTCGCCGCAGCTATTTCGATGGAAACGCGCGAATGGCCGGCTGGTCTGTCAAGCGAGCCGCCACCGCGCTGAGCCGCACGGCTTGAGTTAAAACTGTATTTGGTGATTGAAGTCGGTCTGAGCGCAGATCCCGGTCGAATCAGCCAAATGTTTTCGGCGGACGGCGAGTGCCGAGCCAATCACCGATCAGCGCGAACCCGCGGGCACATTCCATCGGGATCGCGCCTGAAGCCGGCGACATAGTTTCCCTTTATGCGTGTAAGGCACGCCGCTCACGCATGCTGTCTTCGCTAGAGGTTGAGCGATCAGCATGGCCATGTCGTCCGGATTCGCGACATCGACGTGCCTCGTCGATCAGGTTCAAGTGCCAGCTCGGCGACATTTGAACGTGGGCATCGAAAGGCCGCCACGGCGGCCTTGGCTCCGAAGGATGGAGCACGCATGCTGTGCCATCGAGATGAGAACGGGCGCATCGAACTTGTCGCTTTGTCGATGTCACTTCGTATTGATTCCGGCGACGATCTCCGCGACGTCGGCCTTGATTTGTGAAGCGATCTCAGCCTGAGTTTCGTTGCGCTCCGCGTCAGCATGCGCCGGGGCGCCCGACAAGCAAGCAGGATAAGCAGTGACAGATGATGTTTAAGCATTCGAGACCCCAATCTAGGGTGGGCGGGTTCGATTGGCCGCAATGGTTCACTGGCCCAGCGATCTAGCCTAACGCCGCCAGCAATATGCGCAAAGGGTCCAGAGGCGGAGCCGGATCGCCGCCGGGGAATTTTCGAGCCCCCGCCCTTCGCGCCTTCGCGTGAAACCCAATCCCCGCTAGAGCACCACCGAATGACCGATTTTGCCCCCCTTCTCGCCCCGACCGCGGGGAGAAAGCCCGCCCGATCCACCTCGTCGACAAGAACAATTTCGAGAATGGGTGAAGGGCCGCCCGGCCGAGGACCGCGCGTTGCTCGAGGCGCACCGCTTCGACGGGAAGAAGGCCTTCGCGTTCGTCCTTTTGCCCCGCGGCGGCGACTTCGAGGTGGTGAGCGCGGTCGCCAACGCTGGCTCGCTCTCGCCCTGGTGCCTCGCCACGCTCGGCGAGAGCCTGCCCGAAGGCACCTATAAGCTCGCGTCGGGCGAGCCCGGCAAGTCGGCGCTCGGCTGGCTGCTCGCGCAGCACCGGTTCGACGCCTACCGCTCGAAGCCGGAACCGGACCGCGGCCCGCGCGTGCTCGTCACCGGCGAAGCTGGCGAGCATCGACCAGACGATCCGCCTCGCCGAAGCCACCGCGCTCGTCCGCGATCTTGTCGATACGCCCGCCGCTGACCTCGGCCCAGCCGAGCTCGAGCAGGCGGTGCGGGAGGAAGCGGCCCGATCGGGCGCGCACGTCCGGGTCACCAGGGCGACAATCTGGCGAAAGAATATCCGCTGATCGCCGCCGTCGGCGCGGCCGCCACGCCCGATCGCGCGCCGCGCCTCATCGAGCTCGAATGGGGCAAGCCCGGCGACCCGCGCATCGCGATCGTCGGCAAGGGCGTCTGCTTCGACAGCGGCGGCCTCGACCTCAAGCCGGCCGCCGGCATGCGCATCATGAAGAAGGACATGGGCGGCGCCGCGCACGCGCTCGCGCTCGCCCGCCTGATCGCGGCCGAGCGGCTGCCGGTCCGCCTCCACCTCCTCATTGCCGCGGTCGAGAATGCGGTCTCGGGAAGCGCCTACCGGCCCGGCGACATCGTCAAGTCGCGCAAAGGCCTGTTCGTCGAGGTCGACAACACCGATGCCGAGGGACGTCTCGTCCTCGCCGACGCGCTTACCCGGGCGGGCGAGGACAAGCCCGAGCTGATCGTCGATTTCGCGACCCTGACCGGCGCCGCCCGCGTTGCGCTCGGCCCCGACCTCCCGGCGTTGTTCGTCAACCGCGACGATCTAGCCGCTGCGATCGAGTCCGTCCGCCCGCGACGTCGAGGATCCGGTTTGGCGCATGCCCTTGTGGGATGCCTACGACGAGAATCTGAAGAGCAATGTCGCCGATCTGGCGAACATGGCCACCAACCCGATGGCCGGCTGCATCTACGCCGCGCTGTTCCTGCGCCGCTTCGTTCCGGAAGAAATCCCCTGGGCGCATCTCGACACCTGGGCGTGGCGCGATCCGGGCAAGCCGGGGCGGCCCAAGGGCGGCGACGCGCTCGGCCTGCGCGCCACATTCGCCATGCTCGAGGACCGCTATCCGCGGCGCTGAGGCGGCGGTTGGCCGAAATTCGAGCCTTTTCCGGGACGGACCTGCAACAATTCGCGTCCTTACCGGTTTAGAATCGACGTTACGCGACAACGGGAGGACGACGAGCAGCTATGAGCGAGGTTTCGCTTACCGGCTGGATGAAGGCGCTCATCGCCTATGTCCGTTCAGGGGAGCCCGACCTCACCAACCGGCAGATGGCTTTGTTGATGCTGGTCTATCTGACTCCCGGACCGCATACTGTGCGCGGCCTCGCCAGGACGCTTGGAGTTTCCAAGCCGGTGGTCACGCGCGCCTTGAATACGCTCGGCGCGCTCGGCTATCTGCGCCGCGAGAGGGACCAGGACGACCGCCGCAACGTGTTCGTGGTCCGCACCAGCAGCGGGGCAGAATTTCTTGAAGGGTTCAAACGCAACCTCCGCGAGGGCGACACCTCGACGGCCGAGCGGCCGATCATCGGCCAGGCCCCGGTCTACGCCCACGAGCGCTGAGGAATTTGCCCTCGCGGGTCCTTCGGACCTCCCCGATCCCGGACTTCCACGCCTACCGCAAGGATCTCGCCGATATCGCGCTCGCCGGGCGGGTGATCGCCTCCCATTACGCCGAGCCGCTCGATCGCATCATTGTCAGCCCAGCCATCCTGCGGTGCTCTCCCTCGGATGATGCGCAAGCTGTTCGCGCGCTTGCGACCGGCGAACCTTTCACAATGCTCGACGATAGCCTCGGCTGGGCATGGGGCTATGCGGGCGAAGAACGCCGTGTCGGCTACGTCAGGAGCGAAGCCGTCGCGCCGAGCTGACGCTAGTGCAGCACTGAGGTCTCGAGCCAGACCAGCTGATAGATGCTGCTCAGCACCAGCACCGCGAGCACCCCAGCGATCACCCAGTCCCTGACCGGATTGCTCGGCCGACGCCGCGGAAACAGCAGCCAGCCCGACAGCGCGCTCAATATCAATGTCCCGATCGCGCTGTTGCGCTGAAACAGCGCGACCGTCGTCCGCACCTGCTCCATTCCGGACGCCGAAGGCTCGCCGTGCGGACTCATCAGCAGGGCAACCGCCCAATTGATCATGGCGGCGAACAGCAACAGCCAGCCCATGAACAAGCGGCCTCGGACAATTCCGCGGTTCCTCACATCTGGCCTTTGGCGCGGCGCAGCGCGAACCATCTGGCAACGTTGGCATTCTGCTCGGCGAGCGTCTCGGCGAAGACATGCCCGCCGGTGCCGTCGGCAACGAAATAAAGCGCCTTGGTTTGCGCCGGATGCAGCACCGCCTCGATACTCGCTTTGCCGGGATTGGCGATCGGCCCCTCCGGAAGTCCCGCCCGCTTGTAGGTGTTGTAGCCGTTCTGCGCGTTGAGCTCGGACCGCAAGATGCGCCGCCCGAGCGGCTTCCCCTTGGTTACGGGGTAAATCACCGTCGGGTCGGCATCGAGCTTCATGCCGATCCGCAAGCGATTGCAGTAAACCCCGGCGATCACCGGCCGCTCGGACGCCTTCCCTGTTTCCTTCTCGACGATCGACGCGAGCGTGACCGCCTCCTGCTTCGTCGTAATTGGGCAATCGGTCGAGCGCTTCGCCCATAGCTCGTCGACTGCCTTCGTCATCGCCGCCTGCATCCGCTGCACCAGCGCCGCTCGGCTTTCGCCGCGCTGATAACCGTAGCTGTCGGGCAGCACCGAGCCTTCGTCGATCGGCGGCATCGGCCCCGACAAATAAGGACTGGCCGCGAATTTCTCCTGGATGAGGATCGCCGGCATGCCTTCGGTGACGGTGATCATGCGCAGCAGCGGCTTGCCGTGCTGTAGCAGGTCGAGGATTGCCGCTCCGCCCATTCCCGGCGAAATACGGAACTCGCCCGCCTGGATGGGATCATGCGAACCGAACAGCCGCGCCATGACATAGAACGTCTTGGCCGTCCCCGGGATCACGCCTTCCTTGTCGAGCTGGCGGGCCACGGAGGCGACCGTCGCCCCTTCCTTGATCAGCACAGTATGCGGCCCGGAATTCGGTCCCGACGCCCACCACAAAGCATAGACGGCAAGCAGCGCGGCAAGGACCAGCGCTCCCGCGCCGATCGAGAGCTTCCTCACACGCCCTTCATGATCAGGCTGGCGTTGGTCCCGCCGAAGCCGAAGCTGTTGTTGAGCACGGCTCGAACCGTCCGCTCCTTGGCCTTATGCGGTACGAGGTCCACTCCTTCCGTGCCCTCGCCCGGGTTATCGAGGTTGAGCGTCGGCGGGACGATCTGGTCGCGCAACGCGAGGATGCAAAAAATGCTTTCGACCGCTCCGGCGCCGCCAAGCAGGTGGCCGATCGCCGACTTGGTCGAGCTCATCGACAGCGTTTCGATGGCGTTGCCGAACAGCCGCCGCACCGCGCCCAGCTCGAGCTCGTCGCCCAACGGCGTCGAGGTGCCATGCGCGTTGATGTAATCGATGTCGGACGGCTGCAGCCCCGATTTCTTGAGCGCCATCTGCATCGACCGGTAAGCACCCGATCCCTCGGGATGCGGAGCGGTGACGTGATAAGCGTCGCCCGAAAGGCCGTAGCCGATCAGCTCGGCGTAGATCTTCGCTCCGCGCGCCTTCGCACGCTCATATTCCTCGAGCACGACGACGCCGGACCCCTCGCCCATGACGAAGCCGTCGCGGTCCCTGTCGTAGGGCCGGCTGGCTTTCTCCGGCTGGTCGTTGAAGTTCGTGCTGAGCGCGCGCGCCTGGGCGAAGCCGGCGATTCCGAGCGGGCAGATCGTCGCTTCCGCCCCGCCGGCAAGCATGATGTCGGCGTCGTCCATCGCGATCATCCGCGCCGCGTCGCCGATCGAATGGGCTCCGGTCGAGCAGGCGGTGACCACCGCGTGATTGGGTCCCATCAAGCCATATTTGATCGAGACCTGGCCCGAGATGAGATTGATCAGGCGGCCATGGACGAAATGCGGGCTCACTCGACCCGGGCCGTTCTCGTGCAGGTTCACGCTTTCTTTCTCAATGCCGGGCAGGCCGCCGATGCCCGACCCGATCGAGACTCCGGCGCGCAGCCGCGTCGTCTCGTCCATGTCGGTGAGGCCGGCGTCTTCGAGCGCCTGTCCCGCAGCGTCGATCCCGTAAATGATGAATGGATCGACCTGCCGCTGCGTCTTGTGGTCCACGCGCTTCGCCGGATCGAAGCCATATTCGTGATCGGCCGGCTTCACCTCGCAGGCGATGCGGCATTTCTGGTCGCTCGCATCGAACCTGGTAATTGGCCCGGCGCCGCTTTTCGACGCGAGGATGTTCTTCCAGCTGGTCTCGACATCGCCCCCGAGCGGAGTGACGAGGCCAAGACCGGTAACGACTACGCGGCGCATGTTGTTCATCTTCGTCAGCTCCAAAACAAACGGCCTCCCGATTGGTTCGGGAAGCCGTTCATGCCGCCTGTCGGCGCTGCCGGGCGGCTGTCAGCGGACCCGATCAGCCCTTGTTCTGGTCGATATAGTCGATCGCGTCGTGAACGGTCGTTATCTTCTCCGCGGCATCGTCGGGAATCTCGACCCCGAACTCTTCCTCGAAAGCCATCACCAGCTCGACGATGTCGAGGCTGTCGGCGCCGAGATCGTCGATGAAGCTCGCGTCCTCCGTCACCTTGTCCGGCTCGACGCCGAGATGTTCGACGACGATCTTCTTCACCCGATCGGCTGTCTCGCTCATGTGACCGCTTCCTCCGTTTGGCTTTTGCGCTGCCCTAGCGATGCGCTTTCAACGCTGCAAGTGGCGCACCGGGGCGCGGAATACTAGGTTCGGGCCATGAAAAGCCGTGGGCTTACCTCGGGCGAGATCGCGCTCGCACGCTCTGTCTTCGGCGGAGCGATCGACAATTCGAAGGTGCGGCTGGTCAAGGGCAAATGGTGGCCGTTCCATCCGCACGGGGCCGCCATGGCGCCGATGGGCAACATCTATTTTCATCCGGCCGACGGCGGCTGGTCCGACGATTTCTCGAAAGAGCCGCTCGGCCGCCAAGGCTTCTTTATCCATGAGATGACCCATGTCTGGCAGACGCAGTCAAAAGGGCGCTTCTACCTCCCGCTGATGCGCCATCCGTTCTGCCGTTACCGTTACCAGCTGAAAGCCGGCAAGCCGTTCGAGCGCTATGGCGTCGAGCAACAGGCCGAGATCGTCACGCACCGCTTTCTCGCAGATCGGGGTGCTCACCTGCCGGTCGTACCGCCAAAAGAGCTGCTTCCGTTCACCGGAAGCGCCTTTCATGCAGGATCCCTGTAACAATAGTCCAACCGGTCGCGGGGGAAGCGAAGCGGATGAAACGACGCAGCGGAGAACGGATCGCAGTGATCGGCGCGGGGGTGTTCGGCGCCTGGACGGCGCACCACCTGCTTGAACATGGCCATCGCGTAACCCTGATCGACGCCTACGGCCCGGCGCACAGCCGCTCGTCGTCCGGCGGCGAATCGCGGCTGACCCGCGCCGCTTACGGGAAGGACGCGATCTACACGCGCATGGCGATGGACTCGCTGCCGCAATGGAAGGCGCTCAGCGCCATCTCGGGCCTGCCGATCTTCATCCCGGCGGGAATCCTGTTCTTCTTCCCGACCGAGGAGCCATATGTCCACGACAGCATCGCCGCGCACCGAAAGTTCGGCCTTCCCACCGACGTGCTGACCCAAGCGGAAATGGCCAAGCGGTTTCCGATCATCGACTTCGACGGAATTCGCATCGGCCTCCACGAGCCCGGCTTCGGCGCGTTGATGGCCCGCCGCGCGGTTCTGACCTTGGTGGACCGTTTCGTGAAAGCTGGCGGGACTTACAATGAAGGCGCAGTGCAGAAGCCGCAGGCAAGCGGCGCTGAACTAAATGAGATCCAACTTTCATCAGGCGAACACATCGCGGCGGACCGCTTCGTCTTCGCACTCGGCCCTTGGCTACCGAAGCTGTTCCCGGATGTGATTGGCCCGAAGATCCTGCCAACGCGGCAGGAAGTGTTCTTCTTCGCCCCGCCGGCCGGCGATCGGCGGTTTCAGTCGCGGGGCGATGCCTGGCTGGGCGGATTTCAATGGCGGCGACATTTTCTACGGCTTACCCGATCTCGAGAGCCGCGGCGTCAAGTTCGCACACGACGCGCACGGAGTTCCGGTGGATCCCGATACGCAGGACCGTCGCCCGACCGACGCCGCGCTCGCCGAAATTGTCGCGTACCGCGACCGCCGTTTCCCACTGCTCAAGGGCGCTCCGCTCACCGAGGCGCGCGTCTGCCAGTACGAGAACAGCTCAAACGGCGATTTCCTGATCGATTTCCACCCGCGCCTGTCGAACGTCCTGCTGGTCGGCGGCGGTTCCGGCCACGGGTTCAAGCATGGCCCGGAGGTCGGCCGCTATGCCGCCGGACGGCTCCTAGGTTCGGCCAAGCCCGAACCGCGGTTCAGCCTCGCCACCAAAGCGGAAACCCACCACCGCGAAGTGCATTAGCTCCTCCCCGGGACGGGGAGGTGGCAGCGCGAAGCGCTGACGAAGGGGGTTTGGAGACCTGCACGCCGCCCCCTCCACCATTGGAAGTTCAATGGTCCCCCTCCCCGTTCCGGGGAGGATTGCTATACCCCCTTCGCTACGGCGACGAGCGCGGGGCGAAGCAATCGGTCCTTCATCATGTAGCCGGCCTGCATCTCCTCGACGATCGTCCCCGGTTCCTGGTCGCTGGGCATTTCGACCATCGCCTGGTGACGGTGCGGGTCGAGCTTCTCGCCAACGGCCTTGATGCGGCTGATCGCCATGACGCGCGAACACCTGGTCGAGCTCGCGCGAGGTGGATTCGATTCCGGCGAGGAACTGGCTCGCGACCTTGTCCGCGCGCAACTCGTCGTTCACGGCCGCCAGGGCCCGGTCGACATGATCCTTGATCGCCAGCATGTCGCGAGCGAATTGCGCCGCCGCATAGCTCGACGCCTGCTCCTTCTCGGCTTCGAGCCGGCGGCGGACATTCTGGGTGTCCGCGGCGGCATAAAGGACCTTGCTGTTCGCCTCCGCGAGCTGTTTTTCCAGCTCCGCGATGCGATCGTGCTCGGCAAGTTCGGGCGAGTCCTCCGCAGTTTCCTTGCGGATCTCCTCGGCGTCGTCGTGCAGCTTTTCGTCTTCGCTCATGCCATCAGTCTCGTCAGCGCTTTCGCAGTGAAATCCACCATGGGGACCACGCGCGCATAGTTCAACCGCGTCGGGCCGATCACGCCGACAACGCCGACCACCTGTCCCTGGCTCCCGCGATAGGGCGCGGCGATCACCGACGAGCCCGACAAAGCAAACATGCGATTTTCCGAACCGATGAAAATTCGGCATCCCGGTCCATCCCGCGCGCCCTCGAGCAGCCGGGCGATTTCCTGCCGATCCTCGAGCTCGTCGAGCAGGCGCCGCACGCGTTCGAGATCTTCCGCCGCCGCGTCGTCGATCAAATTCGCCTGGCCGCGGACGATCAGCACCGGGCGGCGCGCATGATCCTGGCTCCAGGCGGCGAGGCCCGCGGCGACGAGCTCAGCCGCGGCGGCGTCGATCGCTTCCTTGTGATCGCGAATTTCGGCTCGAAGCTTCGCCTCGGCCTCGGCGAGCGTGAGGCCACCGAGCCGCGCATTGATGAAATTGCTCACCTCCGTGAGCGCGGCAGGCGTGGTTCCCCCCTCGAGCGAAACGACGCGATTCTCGACGCTTCCGTCGCCGCCGACGAGAATCGCGAGTGCGCGCGTGTCGCTGAGCGGCACAAACGATAATTGCCGTAGGCGCAATTCCTGCTTCGGCGCGAGCACCACGCCCGCCGCCTGCGACAGGCCCGAAAGCGCCGCGGATGCCGCCGCAAGCGCATCCTCGATCGGCTGGTCGCGGGCGATCTGGCGCTCGATCTCGCGCCGCTCGCGCGGGTCGGGAGCAGCGGTCTGCATGATCCCATCGACGAACAGCCGAAGGCCGCTTTCGGTTGGAATGCGTCCGGCGGAGGTATGCGGATGCGTCAGCAGTCCCCGCTCCTCCAGCTCCTGCATCACTCCCCGGATTGAGGCGGGCGACAGGCTGATCGTCCCGGTGAGCGCCTTCGAGCCCACGGGGTTCCCGCGTTCGAGATAGCCTTCGACTACCATCCCGAAGATTTCCCGCAT
Organism: uncultured Alphaproteobacteria bacterium; assembly: GCA_963785965.1. Lineage (GTDB taxonomy): Bacteria > Pseudomonadota > Alphaproteobacteria > Sphingomonadales > Sphingomonadaceae > Sphingomicrobium. The sequence goes on along the minus strand of CAWAXE010000011.1, from coordinate 118,569 downwards.
CCGGTCCGTCAGTTCGCCGATGGGCTGGGTCATGGCCATACATCTAGGATTGGCTGTCCTCCCGGTCTAGGACGGCGCCGCACCAGTCTCAGGAGAATGCCGCAATGCGCCCGTCCGGACGCGCCCCCGATCAAATGCGTGAGCTTCGTTTCGAGCCCGGCTTCACTCGACACGCCGAAGGCTCGTGCCTCGTCAGCTTCGGCGACACCCGCGTGCTGTGCACCGCGAGCATCGAAGACAAGGTCCCCCCCTTCCTTCGCGGCAAGGGCCAGGGCTGGGTCACCGCGGAATATGGCATGCTCCCCCGCGCCACCCACACGCGCGGCAATCGCGAGGCGGCCAAGGGCAAGCAGTCGGGGCGGACGCAGGAGATCCAGCGGCTGATCGGCCGCTCGCTTCGCGCCGTGGTCGAGCTGCCCAGGCTCGGCGAACGGCAAATCATCGTCGATTGCGACGTAATCCAGGCCGACGGCGGAACCCGGACAGCGGCGATCTCCGGCGGCTGGGTCGCGCTCCGCATCGCCATCAACAAGCTGCTCGCCAACAAGGCCCTCGCCGCCGACCCCATCCGCACGCAGGTCGCCGCCGTCAGCTGCGGAATCCACCAGGGCGCCGCCGTCCTCGACCTCGATTACGATGAGGATTCGACCGCCGGCAGCGACGGCAATTTCGTGCTCACCGCCGACGGCGCAATCGTCGAAGCGCAGCTAACGGCCGAAGGCGAAACCTTCGACGAGGAGGCGCTCCTGCGCCTGCTCCGCCTCGCCCGCATCGGCTGCTCGGATATCTTCGCCGCCCAGCTGAAGGCGGCCGCCGCGTGAGAGAGATCGGCGGCAAGCTGGTCATCGCCACCCACAATCCCGGCAAATTGCGCGAGATCGCGGCGCTGATCGAACCGCTGGGATCGCGACGGTCGGCGCCGAGGAGCTCGACCTTCCCGAGCCCGAAGAGATCGGCAACAGCTTCGCCGACAATGCCGATTTGAAAGCGCGCGAGGCGGCGGACCTGTCCGGCCTGCCCGCGCTCGCCGACGACAGCGGGCTGTGCGTCGATGCGCTGCATGGGCGGCCGGGAATCTTCTCCGCCCGCTGGGCCGAGGATGCGGACGGCAACCGCGACTGGATGCGCGCGATGGAGAAGGTGTGGCGCGAAGTCGAAGCGACGGAGCCCGACGCTGCGCCCGCTGCGCACTTCGTCTGCGCGCTTGCCATCGCCTGGCCCAACGACGGCCAGAATGAGACGTTCGAAGGCCGTGTCGACGGAACGCTCGTCTGGCCGCCGCGGGGCGAGAAGGGCTTCGGATACGATCCGATGTTCGTGCCCGCCGGCTACGACCAGACGTTCGGCGAGCTCGACCCCGAGCTCAAGCATTCGATCAGCCATCGCGCGGACGCGTTCCGCAAGCTGGTGGACGCGTTGAATGAATGAAGCCCCTCTCCCCATCGCGGGAGAGGGAGGGGCCCGCGCGCGTCAGCGCGTGGGAGGGTGAGGGGGCGGTGCGCTTCGTCCACGCCCCCTCACCCGCCTCGCTGCACTCGGCACCCTCTCCCGCAAGGGGAGAGGGGCTCGCCCTCTACGTCCACTGGCCGTTCTGCGTCAGCAAATGCCCCTATTGCGACTTCAACAGCCACGTCCGTGCGACCATCGACCAGGAATCCTGGCGCGACGCCCTGCTCGCCGATCTCGCCCATGAGGCACGGCTACTGCCTGGCCGCACGCTGAGCTCGATCTTCTTCGGCGGCGGAACTCCGTCGCTGATGGAACCCGCGACCGTCGCCGCACTCATCGAAGCCGCTTCGACGCACTGGACGCCAGCCGACGACATCGAAATCACGCTCGAAGCCAATCCCAACTCGGTCGAGGCGGCGCGCTTCGCCGATCTCGCCGCAGCCGGAGTCAACCGCCTCTCCCTCGGCCTGCAAAGCTTCGACGATGAAAAGCTCGCCTTCCTCGGCCGCGCCCATTCGGCGCGCGAGGGATGGAAGGCGCTCGAAATCGCGCAACACCATTTCCGGCGAGTCAGCTTCGACCTGATCTACGCGCTTCCGGGCGACACCGAAAATAGCTGGTCGGCGACGCTGGCGCAGGCTCTCAGCCTCGGCACCAGCCATCTCTCGCTCTATCAACTGACGATCGAGCCGGGGACGCGCTTTGCCGCGCTGCACGCGGCCGGCAAGCTCGAGCCGCTCGGCGAAGACGATTCGGCCGCTCTATACGAGCTGACCGACGCCATGACGTCCGCCGCCGGCCTCCCCGCCTACGAAATCAGCAATCATGCGCGCCGCGGGCATGAGAGCCGCCACAATCTCACTTACTGGCGCTACGGAGACTATGCCGGGGTGGGCCCGGGCGCGCACGGGCGTCGGCTGGGCATGCGAACCGTACGCCACCGCAAGCCCGAAAATTTCCTCGCAGCCGTGCGGCGCAACGGTCACGGCATTGCCGAGGAGGCGCTGCTCTCGGCCAATGAAGCGGCTGACGAAGCCCTGGTCATGGGCTTGCGGCTCGGCGAAGGCATCGATCCCGAAGCGACCGCCCGCCGCTTCGGCCTCGAGTCGATTGTGGATTGGGCGAAAGTCGATCGCCTCGTCGCGTCGGGTCATCTCGCGCGCAAAGACAGCCGCATCGCGTTGACCGCGTCAGGACGTCTCCTGCTCGATTACATCCTCGCGGAGATCTCGGCTAAGCGCCCTATTTCGGCGGCTGCGACTGAGACGCGGGTATCGGCTGCGGCGTAGTCGGGGCCAGAGCCGGCTGCGCGGCCACGGCTTCCTTGGTCGCTGCATTCGTGCCAGTCCTGTACTTGTAATTTTCGAGCGCGCTGTCGACGAAGTCTCTGATCATGGCGTCGGCATCGTCGTCGGACGCTTTGCGCGACATTTTGTTGCCCATGTCGAAACGGATCACCGCGCCCTTGAACGCTCCAACCTGGGTTCCGCAGGCGTCGCGGACATAGGCAACATAGCCGTCGGCGGCGACCTTGTCGTTCGCCGCCTTGCTGCTCGCTTCCCTGAGACAAACCTTGAACGCATCTCTGGGACCGTTGATTACGGCCTGAGACGCAGTCAGAAAGATCGCCGAGGCACCCAACAATGCAATCATCGAAGCTCTCCCCAGACAGCCGATGAACCCGGTGAAGATGACTCTTTTTTATTGAATTGGAAGAGCTTATTGGCGGCTGCTCGTGAATAAGCCGCTTTCGCCCGGACTGCACGTCGTGGCGACGCCGATCGGCAATCTCGCCGACCTCAGCCCGCGCGCCGCCGACACGCTGCGCCGGGCTGATCGAATCCTCGTGGAAGACACACGCGTCACTGCAAAATTGCTCGCGCATATCGGCGCGAAAGTGCCGACGAACCGCTATGACGACCATACGAGCGGCGAAGAGCGCGATCGGATCATCGCCCGGCTCGGCGAGGAAGCGGTCGCGCTGGTCAGCGATGCCGGGACGCCGCTGATTTCCGATCCCGGTTACAAGCTGGTGCGCGCCGCCCGCGCCGCCGGCCATCAGGTGCATACGGTGCCCGGCCCCTGTGCGGCGATCGCCGCTTTGTCGCTCGCAGGACTACCCACCGACCGGTTCCTGTTCCTCGGTTTCCTCCCCGCCAAGGGCAAGGCGCGAGCCGACGCGATTGCCGAAGTGGCGAACGTCCGCGCTTCGCTCGTCCTGTACGAAAGCGGTCCGAGGCTGGCGGACGCGCTGGCTGCGCTTTCCGCAGCGCTCGGGCCGCGCGAAGCAGCCGTGGCGCGCGAGCTGACCAAGCTACACGAAGAGTGCGTCACCGGGAGCCTGGAAGAGCTTGCAGCGCGCTACGCCGACGCACCGCCCAAGGGTGAAATCGTTATCGTTGTCGGCCCGCCAGGCGAAGTGGCACAAGCCAGCGACGAGGATCTCGACGCCGCGCTGGACGAAGCGCTGCAGCGTCTGTCGCCCTCGCGCGCAGCCGCGGAGGTCGCAGAGCGGCTGAAGGTGCCGCGCAAGCGTGCCTACGCACGCGCGCTCGAACGCACGAAATGAACCGGCAGGCAGCCGAGCAGCGCGGCCGCGGCGCCGAGACTCTCGCCTGCTGGTATCTGCGCCTGAAAGGCTGGCGAATCCTCGCCCGGCGCGCCCGCGTTCATGGCGGCGAGGTCGACATCGTCGCCCGCCGCGGCCGCATGCTTGCGTTCGTGGAAGTGAAAGCACGCGCGACCGAGGATGCGGCGGCCTTCGCACTCGACGACTGGCGGCTGCGGCGCGTGGTGGTCGCCGCCGAACGCCTCGCGCCGCGCTACCTTCGGGACGGCGACGACGTGCGGATCGATGCCCTTTTTATCGTTCCCGGCCGCTGGCCGAAGCACATGGCGAACATCTGGCTAGGGTGACAAAGACTCAACGCTGAATTAGTCGCCACGGCCATGCCGCTCCGCGTTGCAGTGCAGATGGACCCGCTCGACCGGATCAACATCGCCGGGGATTCGACCTTCGCCATCATGCTCGAGGCGCAGGAGCTCGGGCACACTTTGTACCACTACGCGCCCGACGCGCTCAGCTGGGCCGAGGGGCGCCTGTGGACGATGGGCTACCCGGTCACCGTCCAGCGCGTCGCCGGCGACCATTACCGCTTCGGCGAGCCGCAGATCCTCGATCTCGGCCGCGACGTCGATGTCGTCCTGATGCGGCAGGACCCGCCCTTCGACCTCGGCTACATCACCGCCACGCACCTGCTCGAGCGGATCCAGGGCGAGACCTTGGTGGTCAACGATCCGGCCAGCGTCCGCAATGCGCCGGAGAAGCTGTGGGTGCTCGATTTCGCCGAGTTCATGCCGCCGACGGCGATCACGCGCTCGCTCGGCCTCACCCGGAAATTCCTCGCCGAGCATGGCGAGATCGTCATCAAGCCGCTGCACGGCTTTGCCGGCGGATCGGTATTCCGCATCGGCCACGACGGCCGCAATCTCGCCTCGCTGATGGAGCTGTTTAACAAGGCCTATCGCGAGCCGCACGTCGTCCAGAAATTCCTCCCGGAGATCGCCGAAGGCGACAAGCGTATCGTGCTCATCGACGGCGAAGTCGCGGGCGCGATCAACCGCGTCCCGGGTGAAGGCGAGATTCGCTCCAATCTTGCCGTTGGCGGCACTGCGGCGAAGACCGAGCTAACGCCGCGCGAGGAGGAAATCTGCGCCGCGCTTGCTCCCGAGCTGAGGAAGCGCGGGCTGCTGTTCGTCGGGATCGACGTGATCGGCGGCCAATGGCTCACGGAGATCAACGTCACTTCGCCGACCGGGATCGTCGCCATCGACGCGCTCAACGGAAGCGACACGCCCGCGCTGATCTGGGCGGCCATCGACCGGCGGCTGCAGTCGTCAACGACCGCCTAAGTATTTCATCCACAATGGTTATTTAGCAGTCGGTTTACCGATTGGCTTTAGCGACAATGATGTCGCGGCCGGGTTACCCCACTAGCTCCCACGCCGCGGCGAGTTGCGTAAGTTTTCTATGCTTCACGCACGGGGGTGGGCGTGGCGATAAACGTCCAAAAGACGCGCCGCGTCCACCGCCGTATAGATTTGCGTCGATGAAAGGCTCGCGTGGCCGAGCAGCTCCTGCAGCGCCCGTAGGTCCACGCCGCGCGCCAGCAAATGCGTGGCGAAGCTGTGCCGCAGCGCGTGCGGGGTGAGCGTATCGGGAAGACCCAACCGCCGTCTCGCCGCCGCCACCGCGCGCCGCACGAGGTCGGGATTGAGCGGACCGCCACGCGCGCCGACGAACAAAGGCGCGTCGCCACTCAGCGGATAGGGGCAGCGGCGGACGTACTCCTCGATCGCCTCCCGCGCCGCCGCCACCACCGGCACGATCCGCGTCTTCGACCGCTTGCCGGTCACCCGCAGCGTCGCCCCGATCGGAAGCGCCCGCACCGTCAGCGACAAGGCCTCGGCAACGCGCAGCCCGGCGCCGTACAGCAGCAGCAGGATGGCGAGGTCGCGCGCGCCGATCCACGGCGCGCTCGCCGCGTCGGCGGCGTTCTCGGCAAGCTCCATCGCTTCGTCGGGCGCCGCCGGACGAGGCAAGCGTGCGCGGCCGCCTGGGCGCGCGCGTGCGCGGCAGCTGGGCATGGCTCCCCTGCTGCTCGGCGGCATATTTGAGGAAAGCGCGTACGCCCGAAAGCTCGCGCGCGGCCGACGACGGGCCGAGCCCCTCCCCTCGCCGCTGCGCGAGAAATGCGCGCAGGTCCGCGGCGGTCAAACCGAGCAGGTCGGACGGGCCGATCGCTTGCCCTCGATAGCCGCCGAGAAACTGAATCAGCCGATGCGCGGTCGCGACATAGGCGCGCACGGTGTGCGCGGAACGCCGGCGATCGTGCTGGAGATGGCCGGCCCAGCGAGCGGCAAGCTCGCGCGCCGGATGGTCGGTCAGCTCTGCGGAAGCGTCAGCCACTTGCGGATCATAGCCGCAACGCTCTTGCCGAGGAACATCAGCAATTCCGAGCCGTGGCGCGCGTCCAGGCTGAGCGCCTGGCGCTGCCCGAGCGCGAGCAGGCCGACCGGCAGAGGCGGCTCGCAATCGATGCGGATCAGCGCCTCGGCGCGGATCAGGTCGCAGGCGGGGCCGAACAAGGGATGGCCGCGCTCGACCGTGCGCATCTCGACTCCATCGACGCAGCCGATCGCGCGGCGAAGGATCTTCGGGTCGACGATCTGCACTCCGGAGCCGTCGGCGCGAAAGCCGCGGTCGCCGACGATCAGCGACAAGGCCACCGCGTCGATGCCGAGGATCAGCGGCCATTCCTGTGTGACGACATGCAGCAGCCCGTCGATCCCATCCGCTTCGATCGCCGCCAGGACGGCGCTGTGGATCGAAGCCACCGCGCCCGAATGCCCGCGGGCAAAGGCGATGAGGTCCTCGTTCGCCTCTTCGACGGCGCCAAGCCGGTCGCGCAAATGCGCCACCGCCCGTTCTTCGAATGGGATCACCGTCGCCATCGCCGCCCGAGAATACCCCTGCGGCGGTTAATTTCCTATGGCGCTGCGCGAGGGCATTCTTAAGATCGGCTTGAAAGGAATAGGGGTCTCTTGATGATCGCAGCATTATCGTTCTTGTCGTCGCTGTCCCGCTGCTCTCGCCCCCACCGTATCAAGGACTGGTCGCTGCTACCGATTATCCGCCGGCGGCGCTGGCTCATGGCGAGCAGGGGTCCGTGTACATTCAGTTGGTCGTCAATCCAGAGGGAAGGGTCGATAGCTGCCAAGTACTGATTTCGAGCGGGTACAAGGATCTTGATGACGCGACGTGCCAGTTGGTGACTTCGAGAGCCAGGTTCTCCCCCGCCAGAATGATGATGACAAGCCGATCTACGGGACATACCGCCAAGTCATCACGTGGAAAATCAGTGGCTATCCGCGCCTCCGCGTGCCGAAATCCCACCGGATCTCGACCTGACCGATCAACCAAGCCCCGGATGGCGTGAAGCTGCCGCTGCAGTATTACACTTTCGCTATTTCGTCAAGGCCAACTGGGACGGCAAGTCATTGCGAAATTTCCAGTATCTCGAAGCCAGCACCGCAGGTGCTGGTCGATCTCGCCTGCAATGCCGTGATGCAATTACCAATCGAGGTAATCCGCAACCACGACAATGTACCGGTCGATGCGTGGGAAACAGCGACAGTCAGAATTCAGCACGGGCACGCGGGCTCAATAAGTGGCCGCAACATGGTTAACGGCGTCTTAGACCAATCGCGCTAATAAAGAGCCGATGGCGACGCTCGTACGATCTCCCCTGATCCGCTCGGTACCGATGTTCCGGCCGACGTTGGCGATCGGGTTCGCGGCCGCCGTCATCGCCGCGCTCGTCCAGTCGTTCCTCGTGCCGATCGATTGCGACGTCTCGTGGCTGATCACCGTCAACGAAAAGATGCTCGCCGGGCAGCGCCTCTATGTCGACATCGTCGAGGTGAACCCGCCGGCCTCGATCTGGCTGTACACGCCGTTCGTCTGGCTTGCGCATCAGCTGCAGCTGCGTCCGGAAGCGGTGATCGTCGCCGCGTTCATCGCCGGCGCGCTCGCCACCTCCGCCCTTGCGCTGCGGATCAGCGCGCGCCTTCAGCGGCCCCCAAACCGCCTCATCTTCTTCGCGCTGCTGTGCTTCGTCGAGCTGCTCCTGCCGCTCGGCACCTTCGCCCAGCGCGAGCATGCCGCGATCCTGTTCGCCGCCCCGGCACTGACCGCGCTGGCCGTGCTTGCCGAAAAGCGCCCCCTCCCGCTTGTCGTTGCGCGTGATTGCCGGCCTCGCCGCTGGCTTGGTGATCGCGATCAAGCCGCATTTTGCTTTGGCGATCGTCCCGGCAGTGGCGCTTGCCGCCTGGCAGGCTCGGACGCTGCGGCCGATGATCCCGGCAGCGCGGCCGCCGTCGCAGTGGTCGCGCTTATGCGGCGGCCGTCCTCGTCTTCACGCCCGAGTATCTGCAGCTCCTGCCGATGCTCGCGGCCGCCTACCTGCCGCTCCACGACTACTGGCTTACCCTTCTGCGCGGCCCGGTCGTGATCGTCCCGCTGGCGATTTACGCCTTGGCGCTGTTCCTCCGCCCAGGCCGGGTAGCCGCCGCTCCCGGCCATGTTCCTGATCGCCAGCGCCGGCTTCACGGTCGCCGGGCTCATCCAGGGCAAGGGCTATCTCAACCATGCGCTGCCAGGCATGGCGCTCGGTTTCGTCGGCCTGGTGCTGCTGGCACTCGAGCCGGGCATCGAGCGCGGTCGGCGCAACTTCGTCCTCGACCGCGACCGCGGCGCTTGCCTGCCTCGAGCTCTACGCCATGGCCAGCATCCAACCGACCCGCGGCCTGGCCGAAGCGGTGCAACGCGTCGCCCCGCCACATCCAAGCGTCATCACGCTGGGACCCGACCTCCTCACCGGCCATCCGCTTGTGCGCAATGTCGGCGGCCGTTGGGCCGGTTCGCGCGCCGGCATGTACATTGCCGTCGGCGCGCATTCCGAGCTCCCGGTCGCGCAGTCCCGCGAAGGCACGCCTGCTCCGCTGGTATCAGGCCGACGTCGCCGCCTTCGCTGACGATGTGCAGCGTGAGCGGCCCGACGTCATCCTCGTCGATGCGCGCCCGGAGCTTGTCTGGCTGCGCAACGAGCCGAAGATCCAGAGCGCCATCGCCGGCTACCGGCCGCGAGCACGCGTCGGCGACGTCGAAGTCTGGGTCCGCCGCTAACGTTTCTTGCGCACAAACGAAAAGCGGCGGCGCCTTTCGGCACCGCCGCCTCGTAATCTCAAGTGAGAAGGTCTTACTTGAGGCTGCTCGACACGTTGTTGAACGTGCTGCTCAGCTTGGTGCCGATGTTGGTCATCGCGCCAATAGCCGCAACGGCAATGAGAGCGGCAATCAGGCCGTACTCAATGGCGGTCGCGCCCTTCTCATTTTTGATCAGCTTCAGAAACTTGCTCATGGTCTAACTCCTTGATTCCAAGCGCAGCGGCGTTAGCCGCCGCGACCTGCAGTCCACTCGCAGGATGGAATGACCTTAAGGTTCAACAGATTAGGAAAGCGTTACAGGCGAAGGTTGCTGAAGGGTTAAGCTAGAACTTTCCGCCTGCTCAGAGGGGGCATTGCCGGAACGCCAGCGGCGGTAGACGAGCACTCCGAGCGCTATGGGCAGGACAGGGTTCAGGTTCACCCCTGCGCCGTCAAGGGCGGCGATTTCGGCCAGCATCACCAGCGGCAAGCACCACAGGGCCAACAAAACACCGGGACGCGTGTTCTCGCGCGCCAGCCACAGGAACGCCGGAACGAGAATAACCCCGTCGTAAAAGAACACATAGGGGCTCGCCAGCAGGGTTGCAGCCGAGAGGATTGCGAACTTCGCTCCATAATCGCAGTTTGACCGCCAAATCCGCCACACGGCCGCGGCCGCCGCCGCCAGTACCAATCCGTGCAACAGGATCGCTGGACCCGATGCGAGTCCCGCCTGCCGCGTCGCGGCATAGACGCTCCCAAGCTTCGACCAGCCGACAAGTCCGTCCCGAGCAACCGTTGCTATGAGCGGCAGCTGATGAAATCCAGGCCGTAGTCGCTTTTGGCCCGAATAGGACGAAACCGAGGACCATTATTCCGGTTGAGGAGACCGCCGCGCCCGCGATCGCGCGCCACTGCCGCCCCGCAATCATCGCAACTGGCAAAAGCAATGCCAGTTGAGGCTTGATGACGAGGCAACCCAGAACCGCCCCGGCCGCAAACGGCGAGCTTTCCAGCAGCGCCAGGCCGCCCATGAAGATGCCGGCAGTGACGCAGGCATTCTGGCCCATTCGCGCATTTGCAAAAACGGCGGGGAAAGCCACTGCAAGCCAGCCCGACTGGGAAACAAGCGCCTCGCTGCGGACACGTAAAAAGCCAGCGTCGAAAGCGACCATGCGATCATCCCGGTCGCAAACGGCAGCAGTCCGAATGGCATGACGAGCAGCAAATATGCGGGCGGGTAGGAAAAGGGCAGTTTGGCCGTGCCGAGCGCCACCGCCGACTGCACCGCATGCAAGGCGGCATTATCGTATGCGGCGGCAGGGTGGCCGGCGAGCGCCAGCTGCGCCGCGCTCCAGAAGCCCAGAAAGTCGCGGACGGTGGGGTGACGGATGTTCCAGACCAGCTCCGCGACGGATGCCATCAGAATGATGGTTGCGAACGCATTGCCGGCCAGTCGGTAGGCGCGGTAGGGATCACCGGCCGCCGTCGGCGCCTTCGACTGATCCAGGGCAGTCATTGGCCGCTGACTAGCGCGGCAACAGCTCGAGCGGCTGCCGGATGATCTTGGGCGGAGCGGTCATTACGTCCGCGCCGGTAAACGAGCACGCCGAGCGCGATCGGCAGCACGGGGTTCAGGTTCACCCCCGCGCCGTCGAAAGCGGCGATCTGCACGATCATCAGCAGCGGCAGGCACCAGAGCGCCACGAGAATAGCCGGATGTACCTTCTCGCGCGCCAGCCACAGGAAGGCCGGGACGAGGATCACCGCGTCGTAAAAGAAGACATAGGGGCTCGCCAGCAGGGTTGCGGCCGAAAGGATCGCGACCTTGGCGCCATAATCGCAGTCGGAGCGCCAGATCCGCCACACGGCAGCGGCCGCGGCCATCAATACCAGCGCGTGCAGCAGGATCGCTGGACCCGATGCGAGACCCGCCAGCCGCGCTGCGGCATAAACGCTCCCCAGCTTCGACCAGCCCACCAAGCCATCGCGGCCAATCGTCGCATAGAGCGGCAGCTGATGAATCCAGGCCATCGTCGTCGCCGTCCCGAACAGCAGCAAACCGAGGAGCATGATCCCGGTCGAGGAGATCGCAGCGCCGACAATCGCCCGCCACTGACGGCCGGCAATCAAAGCGACCGGCAAGAGCAGCCCCAGCTGCGGCTTGATCACGAGGCAGCCGAGCACAGCGCCGGCGGCGAGCGGAGAGCACTCCAGCAGCGCCAGCCCGGTCAGGAAAATTCCGGTGGTGACGAAGGCGTTCTGGCCGATTGACGCGTTGGCGAAGACGGCTGGGAAAGCCGCTGCAAGCCAGCCCGAGCGCGGGAACAGGCGCCGAGCGGCCCCCAAATAGAATGCCATCGTGGAGAGGGACCACGCGATCATCCCAACGGCGAACGGCAGCAAACCGAACGGAATGACGAGCAGCAAATATGCGGGCGGGTACGGAAACGGCATCTCGCCCCGGGTGAACGTCGCCACCGCCGATCTGCACCGCGTGCAAGGCGGCGCGATCGTATGCCGCGGCCGGATGTCCGGCGAGCGCCAGCTGCGCCGCGCCCCAGAAGCTCACAAAATCGCGGGACGTTGGGTGCCAGATGTTCTGGACGAACTCCACGAGCAAAGCCGCGACGATGATTGCCGCGCACGCATTGCCGACGAACCGATACATGCCGTACGGATCGGGCGCGCCGGCTGTCGCGCCCTCGCCCGCCGGCGCCCGCGGCGCTTTCGACTGATCGATTGCAGTCATTGGCCGGTGACTAGACCGCCAACCGCTAAGGAAAGTTTACCCTAAATCTTCTGTCCCGTGGCTTCCCAGTCCTTGAGGAAGCTGGCGATTCCCAAATCGGTCAGCGGGTGCTTGAACAGCTGCTGGATGATCTTGGGCGGAGCTGTCATCACGTCGGCGCCGATCTTCGCCGCCTCGACCACGTGCATCGGGTGGCGCACGCTTGCGACGAGGATCTGCGTGCCGAAGTCGTAATTGTCGTAGATCAGGCGGATGTCGGCGATCAGCGCCATTCCGTCGAACCCTACATCGTCGTGGCGCCCGACGAACGGCGACACGAACGTCGCCCCGGCCTTGGCCGCGAGCAACGCCTGGGCCGCCGAAAAGCACAAGGTGACGTTGACCATCGTGCCGTCGGTTGTCAGCGCCTTGCAGGCCTTGAGGCCGGCAGGCGTCAGCGGCACCTTGACCGCGATATTGGCGGCGATTTTGCGCAGGACCTCCGCCTCGCGCATCATCCCGTCGTAATCGAGCGCGACCACCTCGGCCGAAACCGGGCCGCTGACCACGCCGGCGATCTCCCGCACCACCTCGAGGAAATCGCGGCCCGACTTGTGAATTAGCGAGGGGTTCGTCGTCACCCCGTCGAGCAGCCCCTCGTCGGCAAGCGAGCGAATTTCCGCGATCTCGGCAGTGTCGGCGAAGAATTTCATGGTTTGCGTGCGCCCCGGCTTTGATGGATGTGGGTTGGATCAGGCGGGGCATAGCCGGAGCCGCCGGGGCAGTCATCCGATTCGGGGGAAGACGAATGAGCGAGCATGTCCGGGTGGAGAAGAGCGGCGGAGTGCTCGGGATCACCCTTGCCCGGCCCGAGCGTCGCAACGCGATCACGATCGCGATGTATGCGGCGCTCGCCGCGGCGGTGGAGAGCGCAGCGGACGACGATTCGATCCGGCTGATCACTTTCCAGGGCGAAGGCCAGGACTTCGCCGCCGGCAACGACCTCGCCGACTTCCTGAGCGCCTTGCCGCGCGACACCAACGATATTCCCGTCTGGCGCCTGCTTCGCGCCCTCGTCCAATGCGAAGCGCCGATCGTCGCCGCGGTCCACGGCAATTGCGTCGGCATCGGGACGACCATGCTGCTGCACTGCGATCTTGTCGTCGCCGAAGAGGGCGCGCGTTTCTCGCTCCCGTTCGTCGACCTTGCACTGGTGCCCGAAGCGGCCAGCTCGCTGCTCCTGCCCCGCCTCGCGGGCCGCAGGCGCGCAGCGCGCTACCTGCTGCTCGGCGAAGCCTTCGGCGTCGACGAGGCGATGGAGATCGGCCTCGTCAGTCACCGCTCCAGCCCTGGGCAGCTCACCGCGACAATTAGCGATGTGGTACGGCGTCTGCTCGCCAAGCCCGCCGGCGCGCTGCGCCAGACGCAGCGCCTGTTGCGCACCGGCGCCCGCGAGGAGATCCTCGAGCGGATGCGGCTGGAAGGCGAGGTTTTTGCCGAACGTCTGGCCTCGGCTGAGGCCAAAGACGCGATCAGCGCCTTTTTCGAACGGAAGAGAGGCTAGGCTTTCCGTTCAAGAAGAAGGCCACTCGCCCTGGGCGAGCGACCTTCGAGTACCAAGAAGATCAGAAGATCAGGCGAACTGCGTCATCATCACTTCGCGGCGTCGACGCAAAGCGACGCCGATGGCTCCAAAGCCTAGCAGCATCATCGCCCAGGTTCCCGGCTCTGGGAGCGGGTGAACAACGGCCTCAATGATGAAATCGTCATAGTCTCGATCGGGCCGATAGGCTTGATCGTCGTAGCCGAAATAGAACGTATCGGTCGAAGCTCCGCTGACTTGGTTCGGACCGAGGAAGATGCCGAACCCGGCCTGCCCGACGGTCGCATTCACGCCCGCGTTGCCCCCATTGTTGGTGAATAGCAGTTGGTTGATGAGGCTTCCGGGACCGAAGGTGTCGGATCCGATCAAGACCGGCGATCCGAAATGGTTTTCAATGCTCGAACTTTCCGTCGAGAAAAGGTTGGGCAGCCCATTCGTGGTCTGGAATGTATCGTTGAAACCGCTTTCCGAACCGAGAAAGTAGAAGCTGACCTGCGAACTCGAGTCGAGGACGATGTCCGCGCCATTCGCGGCAATCTGCGTTAATCCGAGCGTATTGAGCTGAGACCCGAAGTCGTTGTCCGACGGCACGGCCACAGTCGAGCCGAATGTAATCGTCGCTGACGCGTTCGCCGCTGACGAAATGGCAAGGCTTGCAACCCCCGCCAACCCTAAAAGGATCCTGTTCATGGCCACTGCCCTGTCCCCTGCACGCCGACGCCCTTCGGTCATCGGTCTGTGGATGGGAGCAGTTTAGTTGAAGTGGCGCAGCGGCAGAACGCAGTAGTGCGGCGCCGTGCCAGATCAGGACAAGAGAGGCGACCGCTCGGCGGGAAGCCGCGAACTGCTCTAGGAGCTACTGGCGATCCAGACGCGCTTCGAACGGCTGACGTTGATCGTCGGCCCGGGGAACAGCAGCAGGCTGGTCGGCTGGGTGTAGCTGACGGTCAGATCGTAATATTTGGCTGTACCGTCCGTCCCGCGTCGTCGGGTCGGTAACAGTAAACGTCCCTGGCCCGATGCCATAGACGCTGTCGCTGATCCTCGTCTTCACCTGGGCGGTGGTGGGAACCGAGCAACCCGCGGTCGACGATGGGGTGAGGCAGAGCGTCGCAAAACGCGCGCCTTCGCCCAGCGCCTGCTGGATGCCGGCCATTGCGCGATAGATCTGCGCGAACTGGACGAACATCCAGATCAGCACGATCAGGATCGGCAAGGCGAACGCCATCTCGATGGTCGCCGCGCCGTCCTGGTTACGGGAAATGAGGCGACCCAGCTTCATTGGGTCCTCATGCCGGCGGTTGCCGACACGTGATAGGTTCCGTCGGCATTGATGGCGGAAAAGTGGATCGGGAACATCGGAGTGTAGGTGTCGGTCACAGCACCTCGAGATAACGCGCTTGTGACACTGTCCCGCCGGCGCAAGTGAACGCGTCGAAGGTGTCGGAGTCGGTGCTCGTTTGTGTCGTTATGGCGCCGCCGGAGGCGGTGCACTCGAGGCGGTAGGTGACGGTTACGTTGCTGGTCGTGATCGGGCTGCTCTTGCAGGTGCCGTCCGGTGGTTCCGTTTACCTGGCAAACCACTTCGGTCTTGATGGTGCTTTCGACGGTGTCGTGGCCGTCGTCTGCATGATCCGCTCGATCGCGCGCTGCGCGCCCTGCTCGAGCGAGAGCTTCTTGCTGAACGCGTTGCTCAAGTCGACGATGCCGACGACCATCAGCCCGAGGATCGGTGCGACCAGCGCAAGCTCGATCGACCGCCGCGCCGCGCTCGTTGGCGGAAAAGGAGATTGGACAGCGGGGGCTTCATGCGACGAGTCTCACCAGCTTCGACAGCGGCGCCCGACGGCAACCGGCACGGAGCATGCCGTCTCGTCGGGCTGCTGATCGTAATCGTGACTGTTGCCGATGAACGTGATGTTGCTTGGCGACCCACATCGCGCAAAGTGACGTGGCGTTCCCGGTCCGTTGATCCACAGTGTCCTTCGGAAAGTAGATGGCGCCCTGGATGACGTTGCCCGATCCGCCGTTGATCTTGTTGGTGTTCCCGGTGGCGCGCCGGTCCTGGTAGATCGCGATGCCCGCGTACGTACCGGTCGTCGGCGCGGTGATATTGTTGGTGGCCTGCGCGTTGGACGAGATGTTCCGATCGTCGCGTTCGCCGCCGCTCTCGTGTTGGTCAGCACGATGGTGCAGGTGCAGGTGAAGTCCCCTTTCAAATCGACACTGCCGCCGTTTATGTAGATCGGCCCGTAATCGGCCGGGACCGTCAGGTCGATCTTGTTCGAATCCGATGGATAGCGATCGAGAAGCAATTGGTGCCGGCCGCGTCAAGCGCGCCATATCGTGCTGTCGGTGAGCGCGCTCGCAGACGACGCAATTCATATCGCTCGGATCGGGCGTGACGCTGGGAACGGAGTCGGGGAGCGCGCGGCGAATATGGACGATAGGCTGTGACGGTGAAGTTGCTTGAATTGCTGGATGCCGCCCACTGCCGCCGATGGTGTTCGCAGTCACGGCCGAACTTCCCCTGGCGCTCGCGGCATTGACGTTCGCCGAGTTACTGAATAGAGATCGCAATCGGGCATGTACACTGCCGCGTTGCCGCTGATAGTTGATGGCATTCGCCGCAGCCGTGTCCAGCGCTTCGATGCAGGCGTCCCCACCCGCCGGAATGCTCGCCGCGGTCGCGGTGGCCGTGATCGTTGGCGCGGTGCTGAGGAATAGTGAGCTGAATGACAGCGGCCGCTGGATCGCAACCGTCACCGTGACCTGGTCGGTCTTGAAACCCGAGTTTGCCGGATAGTTGATCGTCGGAAAGCCGCTCTTCAGCGCATAAGAGGTGTGCAGATTGATCGTAAGGTCGTGGGAGATCGTCGTATCCGTGGCCGTTCCGCTCGTCGCTCCGGTGGTCGCGCCGCCGTTGGCTTCACGGTTATATACACCGGCGATCGCCGCCGAATCCGCAGCGCGCTGAAGCTGGCGCTTCCACAACGTCCACTGGATCGTGTCGGTCGCAAGACCGGCTGCGGCGATGAACAGCGGCAGGGTGGCGGCGGCAATTGCAAGCACGTTCCCGCGCCTGCTCCGCATCAGCTTCCCGAAGAAGGAGATCATCTATGATACCCCGCAATAAAATCTTGCACGTAGAAGCTGCTCTAACGCGATCACGGTGACCGAACTGTTCAAACAAATGGTTAAAGCTTGTGAACCTTCTCTGCGGGTCGCCGCGGCTTGCAAGACTCTGTATTGCACCTATAATACAGTGGAAGCCTCTTGCACGGCTTGGCGTAGCCGTTCACCGTCGCCGCCAAGCCGCGCGAGAGGCACGGAAAGGACTAAGACATGGCCACCGAACCGGCACCGGAAACTACAACCGCGACCGCCAGCAAGCTCAAGCTCGACCCGCCAGAGGCGCTGCAGGCGGTCCCGCCGGCCGAGGCAGCCGGGCTGGTGCCGCTGAAAAGCGAAGAGACCACCGAGCTCGACAGCCGTGTCACGAAGTTCGTCGACGAGCTTGCGGCGCTCGACGCCAACAGCCCCGAGTTCGGCAAGAAGGTCGACCAGTTGACCGCGATGGGCCGCAAGGAGATCGCCGAAGCCGCCGGCGCCTCGAACCGCTTCCTCGAACGGCCGGTGAAGGCGATCGACAAGGACACAGGGATCGGCGCCGACCTGATCGAGCTTCGCCGCACCGTGGAGGCCCTGGACCCGAAGGAGGCGACCAAGACGCGCAAGCTCCTCGGCTTCATTCCGTTCGGCAACCGCGTCGACCGCTACTTCGACAAATACCGCAGTTCCCAGACGCACATCTCGAAGATCCTGAGCAGCCTTGGCGACGGCAAGGACGAGCTGCTGATGGACAATGCCGCGATCGACACCGAGCGCGCGGGCCTGTGGAAGACGATGCACAAGCTCGAGCAGATGATCCACATCTCCAAGACGCTCGACACGACGCTGGAGGACAAGGCGAACGAGCTCGACGCGACCGATCCCGCCAAGGCCAAGGCGATCCGCGAGACCGCTTTGTTCTACACCCGCCAGCGCACGACCGACCTGCTGACCCAGATGGCGGTGACGGTGCAGGGCTATCTCGCGCTCGACCTCGTCAAGAAGAACAATGTCGAGCTGGTGAAGGGCGTTGACCGTGCGTCCACGACGACTGTCTCCGCGCTGCGCACCGCAGTCACGGTCGCCCAGGCGATGACCAATCAGAAGCTTGTGCTGGAGCAGATCGGCGCGCTGAACACGACGACCGCTGGAATGATCGATGCGACCGGCGAGATGCTGCGCACCCAGACCGGTGCAATCCACGAGCAAGCCGCCTCTTCGATGATCCCGCTCGAGACCCTGCAGCGCGCGTTCCAGAATATCTACGACACGATGGACCAGATCGATCAGTTCAAGCTGACGGCGCTGGGCAACATGAAGCAGACTGTCGACACCCTCGGCAAAGAGGTCGAGAAGTCGAAGGGCTATATCGCCCGGGCCGAAGGCGTGAACCAGGCCAAGCTCGAAGGGCCGGCGTCGCCGCTCACGCCGATCGAGGTCAAGTGACCGACGTCACCGACAAGGTCCAGACCGCGATCGCGCGGTTCGAACGGGTCGCGCGCCATATCGACGAGCGCGACGGGCCGGTCCGCGCGGCGGCGCGGCGGGAACGCCAGCGGCTGAACGCCGACCTGGCGACCCGCGTCAAGCGCGTTGGCGTCGCCATCGGCCTCGTCAGCGTGATCACCATCCTCGTCGGTTTCGTCACGCCGATCGGCATGTTCGGCTTCCTCGCCGCCGTCGGCCTCGCCATCGGCATCGCGGCTTTGCTCGCCTTTGGCCCGTCGGCGGAAACACGCGCGGCCGCGCCGTCGACCGACCTGCCCAACGGCGAGATGGTGCAGCGCTTCGATTCCTATCTCTACCGCACTCGCCGCGCCCTGCCCGCCCCGGCCCAGGCGGAAATCGACGCGATCAGCGCCGCATTGCCCGCGCTCAGGCAAACGCTCGAACGCGTGGAGACGCTCGATCCCGACGCGCAGGATGCGCGCCGCCTGATGTCGATCCACCTCCCCGGCCTCATCGACCGCTACGCGCACGTGCCCGCTGCCTTCCGGTCGGAGCAGGATGGCGAAGGCAAGACCGTTGACGAGCGGCTGATCGAAGGCCTCGCCGCCGGCCGTACCGCGCTCGGCGAAATTTCCGAGAAGCTGGCCCGCGCCGACGTCGCTGCGTTCGAGACGCAAGGCCGCTTCATCAAATCCCGCTACGGCGAAGAACGCATCGACAGCTGATCTTCCTCCCTGTCGCGCAGCGATGGGGGTGAGCAGCGCGAAGCGCTGACGGAGGGGCCGCGCGCGCCAAGCTTCGCTCGCAGAGAGGATATGCTATAGGAACGGCGTAAGTCATTGGGGCGCGTCGGGAATGGCAACGCGATTTTGGGGGACATTGCAGTGGCCCGCGCTCGTCGCGCCGCGGCTCCCCGAACGCATTCCCGACCTCAAGCGGCCGTGGCTCTACGTCTTCGAATTGTTCTGGTTCGCGTGCTTTGCGCTCGCCGTGGTTGGCCCGGTCGTCGGCACCTATTACCGCCTCACCACGCCGGGCGAGAACAGCAAGTTGATGCTCGGCAGCCGGGCCGGGCTCGTCCTCTCGGCCAACGACCTCACATATGTGCGCTTCCCGGTCGGCTCAGCGGCCAAGGCTGCGGGCGTTCGAACCCGGCGACAAGATCGTCGCCATCGAGGGCTTGCCAGTCGCGCGCTCGGTTCCCCTCGATCCGCGGCAGGCGATCGGGCCAGGTACATGCGACCGACACCGATTATGCCCTCTTCCAGTCGATCCTCGAAAACGAGCAGCCGATCGACCTCGACCTGACTCTACGGTCGAAGTCGGGGCAAACACGGCAGTTCCAGGTGCACACGGGCGAGCAGCACATCGACGGCGCCGCGCGCAGCCTGCACCTCACCCCGGCGATGCTCAGCGTCATCGACCTGTTCCACATCCTCACTTACCCCTTCCTGCTGTTCGCCGCCTGGATCCTCCACCGCCGCAAGCGCGAGGATCTGATCAGCTCGGTCCTGTCGCTGGCGGTGCTCCTCACCATGGGCAACGAGGAGCCCTCGGCCACCTTCCTCACCTACATCGCCCACGTGCCGCGAAGCTGGCATCTGCATTTCTACGATCTCGGCAACATCTGCCTGCTCGCCGGAATCCTGCTGTTCCCGCACGGTCAGCTGAAGCCGCGGATCGTCATCCCCTTCCTCGCGCTGCTGCCGTTGCTCTTCGTGCTGTCCGGCGATCCCTACCGGCTGACCTTCGTCATCTTCATGATCGCCGGAGTGATGACCCTGCTCGTGCGTCTGCGCCGAATGTCGCAGAGCGCTGCGCGGCAGCAGATCAAATGGGCCTTGCTCGGCTTCTCCGGCTACGCGCTGTTCGTCTCGGTTGCGCTGGCCTGCGACATGACCAAGCTGACGGTCGGCTCGTTCGGCACGCAGATCACGCTCGAAGTCCTCGCCGGCCTCACGTTCGGCCTCGCCTTCCTCTGCCTCCAGCTCGGGCTGCTGATCGCGCTCTTGCGCTTCCGCCTGTACGATGCCGAGGTCGTCATCGGCCGCTCGGTCAACATCGCGCTGATCACCGTCGGAGTCGCCGCCGTGTTCGCCGCCACTGCCGACGCGGTGAAGCAGCTCGTCTACAACTATTATGGCAATACCAACAGCGAGGGGCCGATCATCTTCGCCGCCGCCCTTTCGACGGTCCTCGTCAATCCGATCCAGGAGTGGATCACACGCTGGTCCGAAAACCGCTTCCAGAAGAATCTCGTGATCCTCCGCGACGAGCTTCCCGACACCGTTCGCGACCTGCGCGAGACGGCGAACCTCGCCGAGCTGATCGAGGAGATCCTCGCCCGCATCATCAAGGGCGTCCGCACGACGCATATCGCCGCGATCATCGACCAGGGCGTGTTCCGCGTGCGCGGCCTGTCCAAGGAGAAGGTCGAGGAGTGGCAGGAACAGACCCTCGGATGGGATGATTGCCACGAAGAGATCTGCCACCCGCGCGACAAGCTCTTCCCGATCCGCATTCCCCTGGTCCCCGGCGAAGGCGAGGAGACGCTCGGCTACCTGCTCGTCGGACCGCGGCCGGACGGATCGGTGATCAGCCATGACGAGCAAAAGGCGCTAAAGGAAGTCGCCGAGCCGATCGCCCGCGCAATCCGCAATGTCATCCGCCGAGTCGCCTATGAACGGCGGCTGGAATCGATGATCGAATCCAGCGCGCGGCGCCTTGATGAACTCGAGAAGCGCATCGATGGGCCGTCGGTCACCGCGGTGCCGTCGTCGCGGAGCGCGTGATCGGGACCGGTGCTCGACCGAGGAACGGCGGTGCCGGGGAAACGTTGGCGAAATGACCAGATCAGACATGCGTCTGAACAGAATGCGGAGGTGACCGATGCATATGTCCAATGAAAGCCTGCTGGTCATCTTGCTTGTCGGCATCGTCGCCGGCTGGCTGGCTGGTAAAATCGTGCGCGGGACCGGCTTCGGAATTATCGGCGACCTCCTGGTCGGGATCGTCGGCGCATTCATTGGCGATTGGTTTCTTCCGCGGGTTGGTATTCATCTGGGTACCGGAATTGTCAGTGCGATCATCAATGCAACGATCGGCGCGATCCTGCTGCTTCTGATAGTGAGACTTCTTCGCGGAGGTTTGGGAGGGGGCGGCGGCTGGCGGCGGCGCTGGTAGCGCTCGCCGCGTCCGAGCGACGGTCTCATGAAGCTCTCGTGGGCACGAGAAGCAAGCCGAGGGCGTTCTACTCAGCCGTTGGGCGTAAAGCTATCGAATTGGTGCCCTTCCGGCATTGGTCCTGCCGCGAAGCCGGCGAATGACCGCGGTCGTGCTGACGGCCACAAAGGTCGCGGCCAGCGACAAAGCCGTCGAAAACAAGAAGAGACCCCAAAATGTCGTCGGCATAAGCAATCCTTCCGTAGGCCGATGCCCTGTTACCATCGGGACAGCGAAAGGGGGGAGAGCAGACTGAACTGTCTGCATTGCATCGAAAGCGGAACACTCGCGCTCTTCGACGAGGTCCGTAGCTGGCGAGCGCGTTCGCCCGCGACGTGATGATACCGTGATGCTGACAGAGAATTTGCTCGAGGACGCCCACGCGATTGCCGAGCGCATCACCGCGCTGCGCCGCGCCATCCATGCCGAACCGGAGCTCGGGCTCGAAACGCCAAAGACGCTTGGCCAAGGTGCGGGCGGAGCTCGCCGACGTACCGCTCGAGTGGCGCGAGGGGCCGTCGTGCACCGGCGCGGTCGCGGTGCTCAACCGGGGCAAGGCGGGAACGCAGCGTTCTGCTGCGCGGCGACATGGATGCGCTGCCGATGCCGGAGGAGACGGGCCTGCCCTTCGCTTCGACGATCGACGGGCGCATGCACGCATGCGGTCACGAGACCATACGGCAATGCTTGCCGGCGCCGCGCGGGTTCTCGCGGGCTGTGCTGAGACGCTGCGCCGGCGAGGTGCGCTTTATGTTTCAGCCGGGGGAAGAGGGCTATCACGGCGCCCGATACATGATCGACGACGGGCTGCTCGATCCGCTGCCCGATGCCGCGTTCGCGCTCCACATCAGCGCCACGCTCCGCACGGCGCGATTGGCAGCCGTGCCGGAACTTTGCTTGCCTCGGCGGACATGCTGGAGATCGTCGTCGAAGGCCGCGGCGGCCACGCCTCGATGCCCCACGACACGCGCGATCCCGTACCGGTCGCGTGCGAAATCGTCATGGCGCTTCAGGCGATGGTCACCCGCCGCTTCAGGGCCACCGAGGTGGTCGTCGTGACCGTCACCCAGCTCGACCCCGCCATTGCGCACAACGTCATCCCCGCCAGGCGCGGCTAAAGGGCACGATCTGCATGATTTTGCCCGGAGGCGCGCGCAGGAAGTCTGGAGCGCGATCCGGACGCTCGCGGAGAATATCGCGCAGGCGCACGAATGCGATGCCGACGTGGCGATCGCCAAGGGTTTCCGCCGACCGTCAACGATGCGCGCGCCGTGGGGCTTGCCGAAGCCGTCGCGACCTCACTGCCGCACGGGGAAGATCCGCCTTTGCCCGCGCCGATCATGGGCGCTGAGGACTTCTCCTACGTGCTGGAGAAGGTGCCCGGAATGATGGCCTTCCTCGGCGTTGCCGAAGAGCGGCGCCGACCTCAAGCATTGCTGCGCGATCCATTCGAGCCGGATGATGGTCGACGAGAGCGTGCTGCCCCGTGGCACTGCTTTCCTCGCCGGCTGCGCGACGCGGTTCCTCGAGCGCGCGTGGGATTGAACGGCCAAAACTGGGTGATGTCCACAGATGGAAAGCGGACATAATAGCATCTTTGGATGCGGTTCAGCCATGTGCTGTTGGTCCGAAATACGCGAACATTGCCGATCGTTAATTTGCATCGGGCGGTTGCGGCTCCCAGTGCCCGGCTGTGTCTCCGCAACCGTTTCTCCACCTGGATCCGGGCAGGTCGGTGTCGGCGCTTGAGCTCGTTACCTCTGCCGCGAGACGTGCGCATCAAAGCACCGCTGGATCGAGATGCAACGGATGACCGCGGGCTTCTCGGTCTCGGCAATCGTGGCTGCGTTGACCGGAGGCCACTGTCGGCGAGGCGGTCGCGAGCCTGGCCGAACAGCATCCGGACCTCGAAATCATCATCGTCGACGATGGCTCTACCGACGCGTCAGCCCAAATTGCCGAACGCGCTGGCGGCAAGCTCGCGCGCGTGATCCAGCACAGCGCAAACCGCGGCATTCCGGCGGCCCGAAACACCGGCCTGGAAGCCGCGCGCGGCAGGTTTATTGCGTGGCTCGATAGCGACGACCTCGCGCGGCCACAGCGGCTCGAGCGACAACTCAGGTTCCTTTCGCGTCATTCGGATATTGCGGTGCTCGGATCGTCGAGCGGTCGGATCGGTCCCGACGGAAAGCGGAAGCCTGCGGCGGCAAGACTGCCCTTCCGGGGACACGAGACGCTGGCGGCGACGCTCCTTTTCCGCTCACCTTTCCAGCAATCCTCAATCATCGGCGCCGCGCACGTACTCAAGGAGTTCGAATATCGGCCTGAATTCCCGGTGTGCGAAGACCTCGACATGTTCATTCGACTTTCCCGCAAGCACCGGCTCGCGAACATGAAGGAGGTCCTGATCGACTCGCTGCATGCCGGCCAGATCGGCACACTCCAAAGCGCTATGGTGCGCGATCGCAAGCGCGCGCTGTTTCGGCCTTTGCTTGAAGAGCTCGGTCTCAATCCGTCTGTAGAAGATCTGGATCGGCAGGATCACCCTCGGCAGGCCCAGGAAGTTGCCGCAATCGTGCGAGTTCGTTGCATGGTCGGAAGGCTGGTTAAAGTCGCTCCGCGCCCGGAACGACGCAGCTCGCCTCTATGATCCACAGGGCCTTGCGCTCGTTTGCGCGCGCAGCTGGATCGTTGCCTGTCGTCTTGCGATGCATGGCAATCAGCGCGCGGCAGCCGCGCGAGCAATGCTCACGTCCTCGCTGATGTTGGGACTCGCGAACGGCTATACGATTCCATGCGATGCAGCTGGTGCCGCCCTTGCTGACCATGGCTTGAGTGCGCGGCCGCGTGCGGCAGCAACGTTGAGGTTAGAGATGTCCAGCTGACGTCTGTTCTCGCTTATGCGCCTGCAGGCGATGCGGACAAGCATCAGCTTTCTCGGCAAAGTCCGGCCGGATGATGATCGACGACCCATCAATTCGCTATGGAATGCATCGCTTGTTCGAAAGTCCGCATCGGCAGGTGATGCGCCTTGCAATACCGATAGGACCGTCCGCAGCACGCCCTGCTTCGCCTGCTTGGCGCGTTCGCCCTCGCGTTCCGTAAAAAACTATTTTCCTACACACACCTATTTGGTTCATGATGCGCGACTCACATTGTGAGGAGCAGGTTCATGGCAAGACGCGTGCAGAGGGACATGACAGTCGAGGAGTTCGACGACTGGTCCAACGCCAGCAAGAAGTTCGCGGATGTAGCGGAGGCCGCGGACGAGGTCGGCGGTCCGCGCCTGTCGCTGGTCACGCTGCCCGAGCAGGACAAGGGCTGGCCGACCGATTTGCTTCCTCCTGCTCCAGATCGCCGCCTGCGAAGGGGGCCCAGTCGCGAACAAGGAGGCGTCCGTCACTGCCTCCGCACCGAACAGGCATCAGCCGCCATCCCCGCAATGCCCTTCGACGGCGTTCCTCTCGAATCCTCCCGCAAGCGGCTCGCCGGGTGGTGCGTCGAGCGCCAGCGCCTTTTCCTGACGGTGCTGGCCGAGACGGGCCAGGTCCACCTCGCCGCCGCCGCCGCGCGCTTGACCGTACGCTCCGCACAGGCGCTGCGCGTCCGCTCGCCCGCGTTCAATGCGGGATGGCGGATGGCCGAGCAACTCGGCGCCGGGCAGGCTCGCGCCGCTCGCCTTCGACCGCGCGATCAACGGCCGCGTCGAGCAGGTCTATCAGGACGGCGTATTGATCGCCGAACGGCGGGTGCCCAACGACAAGTTGCTGATGTGGCTGCTCGCCCGGCTCGACCCCAGGCGCTTCGCGCTGCCGTGGGAGCAACGCGGCAATGCCGATCCGCAGGCCGAGGCCGCCGCGCCTTCACCGGCATGCTCGATTGCCTCAGTGACACGCCCGCTGAGCGCGCTTCGTCACTACGAACATTCGCGAACATTCGCTTGAGCCCCGAGTGCAGCGGAGCGCATCGAAGAGGCGAAGTCGTCCGATCCGGCGGACTCGACCGGATCGACTCCGCCATTCACTCTCGTACGCCCTGCCGAGCCATGGGCGCCAGTCCAGGAACAAGACTCCTCGCTCGCGTCCTCTTAGAGAACACTTAGCGCCACCATTCGATCTGTTTAATTGACCCCATTCAAATGAAAGGATAATTCAGCTCAAAGCGACACGGCAATGCGACTTGCCGCCGCGCCCACGGTTGGATTGGCTGGGGGCGCGCGATCATGGATGGTCCCGCGGGGCCAGCCGGCAACTTCGATTGGGGCAATGAGAGGGAGTTTGAGCATGCGTGGGAAGCTCGTGATGTGGGGCGCGGCGGTTGCGATCGCGCTCGGTTCGACGGCGGCGCTGTGGCGAGCGTCGTCGTGGTGCAGTCGCTTGGGCCGTCGCGAAGGCCTATCCTCCGGGCAAGACGCTTCCCGAAAGCGCGAAAATCACCTTCAGGGCGGCGACGTCGTGACTGTGCTCGGCCCGGGCAGCGCGCAGACCCTTCGCGGTCCCGGCAATTTCCCCGCCAGCAGGTCGCGATCGCCTCGGCCGCCGGGCAGCGCGGCCGCTTTGGCGCGCTGCGCGCCGGCGAAGTCGCCAAAACCCGAGCATCTGGGACATCGACGTGACCCAGAGCGGCAAGATGTGCGTCACGAAGCGAGCAAGCTCCAGCTGTGGCGGCCCGAGGCGACAGCGCAGTGAAGATCAACATTCGCTCGGCCGACGGCAGACCCGCGGACCTGACCTGGCCGGCGGGCAAGGCGTCGGCCGTCTGGCCGGCTGCGCTCCCGATCGAATGCGGCGCCCTATCGATCGAATGGCCCGACACCGGGCGACAAGAGCAACGTGACCTTCGTGTCGGTGCCCAATGCCGCCGGAGGATCTGGTGGGCGCGGCGCAGGTGCTGATCGAGAACGGCTGCCAGCACCAGCTCGACCTGCTGGTCCAGAGCGCGAGCAAGCGGCAAATAAGGCTAGCCGGTCACTCCGTCGGACTTGAGCCGCGCGATCTCGTGCGGCTCGAGGCCGAGGCTCGGCGAGCACCTCTCGGTATGTTGACCAAGCGCCGGCGGCGGCAGATCGCGATCCGCGCGCTCGCCGTCGAGCCGCACCGGCGAGCCGACCAGCGGCATGCCGCCGATCGTCCGCACCATCCGCCGATGCTGCGCCTGGATGTCGGACAGCGCCTGGGTGACCGGTTGATCGGCCCGGCCGGAATGCCCGCCGCTTCCAGCTGCTCCAGCCACTCGGCCGCGGGCTTGCGGCGGATGCACTCGGCGACCAGCCGACCATCTCCGCGCGGTTGGCGACTCGCGCGCCGTTGGTGCGAAGCGCTCGTCGCTGGCCCATTCCGGATGGCCGCACATTTCGGCGAGCCGCGCGAATTGGCGGTCGTTGCCGACGGCGATGATGATCGGCTGATCGGCGGCGTCGAACGGCTGATAGGGCACGATGTTCGGGTGAGTGTTGCCCTGCCGCGGCGGGTCCTTGCCCGAGATGAGCGCGTTCGACGCCTGGTTGGCGAGCATCGCCAGCTGCGTGTCGAACAGCGCCATGTCGATGTGCGCGCCCTCGCCGCTTTTCTCGCGCGCGTACAGCGCGGCGAGGATCGCGACGCAGGTGTAAAGGCCGGTGAACAGGTCGACGACGGCGACGCCGACCCGCATCGGCCCGCCGCCGGGCTCGCCGTCGGGCAAGCCGGTGATGCTCATCATCCCGCCCATGCCCTGGATGATGTAGTCGTAGCCGGCGCGGTCGGCGTACGGCCCGTCCTGGCCGAAGCCGGTGATCGAGGCATAGATCAGCCGCGGGTTCGCCTTGCGCAGCGCCGCGGCGTCGAGCCCGAACTTGTCGAGACCGCCGACCTTGAAATTCTCGACCACGACGTCGGCTGCTCGCGGCGAGCTTGCGCACGAGCGCCGCGCCCTTCGGGCTGGCGAAGTCGATCGCCGCGGACTTCTTGCCCCGGTTGCAGCTGAGGAAATAGGCGGCGACGCGGTCGTCGCCCTCGCCGTGCCACGGCGGACCCCAGTGGCGCGTGTCGTCGCCGCTGCCCGGCCGCTCGACCTTGATCACCTCGGCGCCGAGATCGGCGAGCAATTGCGTGCACCACGGACCCGCGAGCACCCGGCTGAGGTCGAGGACCTTGATGCCCGTCGAGCGGCTTCAATGGCGCCGCTTCCAGAAGCGCCGGTCGGCGAGCACCGCACGCGCGGCATTATGGCCCGGCGCGCCGGTGACTCCGCCGCCCGGGTGCGCGCCCGAACCGCACAGGTACAGGCCCTTGAGCGGCATGCGGTAATCGGCCGCGCCGATCATCGGCCGCGCGCTGAACAACTGGTCGAGGCCCATCTTGCCGTGGAAGATGTCGCCGCCGATCAGGCCGAAGCGGCGCTCGAGGTCGAGCGGCGAATGGATCTGCCGGCCGAGCACCGACTTGGCGAAGCCGGGCGCATGGCTGTCGACCGTGGCGATGATCTGCGTCGGCGGCCTTCTCGCGCTCGTTGTCCCAGCTTCGCCCCGGCCCGAGATCGTAGCGGAAATGCTGGCAGAACAGCGACGCGACGTGCTTGCCCTTGGGCGCGAGCCTCGGTCGAGCGTCGAGGGATCAGCATCTCGATGATCGGCTGCTTCGCCCAGCCGTTCGACCGCCGCGTCGAGCCAGGCGCGGTGCATGTAATCGAGGCTCGGCGCCATGATGATGCCGGCGGTCAGGTGATTGCCCTTCTTCGGCAGCACGGTGAACTTGGGCAGCTCCGACAGAGCGACGTTCATCCGGAAGGTCGCGCTTTCGCATTTCCAGCCGTGCATCCGGCTGGCGACGTCGCGCGTCGACCGCGCCGCGCGGCACCAGCCGGTCGAACAGCAGCTTCGGATTGACGCCGGCGACGACGCTTTGCGCGCGCCACGCCTTGCCGCCGGCGACGACGCCCGACGGCGCGGCCGTCGGTCGACGATCACCTCCTCGACCGGCGTGTTGAGCACGATGTCGACGCCCGCCTCGCGGCAGGCGCGCGCCATCGCCTGGGTGATCGAGCCCATGCCGCCGATCGCGTGGCCCCAGGCGCCGGGCACTCCCGCCGCTTCGCCGAACAGATGGTGGAGCAGGACATAGGCCGTGCCCGGCGATTGCGGCGAAGCGAAATTGCCGACCACGCCGTCGAACCCGAACAGGGCCTTGGCCAGATCGCCCTTGAAATGGCGGTCGAGGATTTCGGACGCGCTGCGCACCGCGAAATCGTGGACGATCCGGGTTTCGGCGAGCGACAGCCCGGCCATGTCGCGGCCGAGGCTCAGCAGCTTGGGGATCGCGCTGACCTTCGCGACCGACGTTCGGCGGCGCGCGCAGCAGCCATTTCTTGAGCAGCCGGACGACCGTCTCGAGCTCGGCGATGTAGCGGTCGTAGGCCTCGGCGTCGGCCTTGACGTGCCGCGCCGATCTCCTTGCGCGTCAGGCCGTCGCGGCCGGACAGCAGATAATCGCCATCGCCGGGCAGGAAATTGTCGGTCTTGCGGAGCACGACCTTCAGGCCGTGCCGCTCGAGCTCGCATGTCGCGGATGACCTTGGGCTGGAGCAGGCTGACGGTGTAGCTCGCGGCCGAGTTGCGGAAGCCGGGCAGGAACTCGTCGGTCACCGCCGCGCCGCCGACCGTTGCCGGCGGCTTCGAGAACCGCGACCTTCAGGCCCTTCCTCGCCAGATAATAAGCGCAGGTCAGGCCGTTGTGGCCGGCGCCGATGATGATCGCGTCGTGCAAATAGCTGTCCCCCGCTGGCGGCTCCACTGACCGGTCTCTCAGCGCATCAACACCAGCTCTTCGGCCATGGTCGGGTGAAGCGCGATGGTGGCGTCGAAATCGGCCTTCTTGAGCCTGGCCTTCACCGCGATCGCCGCCGCCTGGAGGATTTCCGGCGCGTCCGGCCCGATCATGTGGATGCCGACGATCTCGTCGGTCGTCGCCGTCGACCACCAGCTTGTAGAGCGACCGCTCGTTGCGGCCGGCGAGCACGTTCTTCATCGGCCGGAAGTCGGACGTGTAGGTCCTGACCGAGCCGAGCCTGTTGCGCGCCTGCGCCCTCGGTCATGCCGACGCCGGCCAGCGGCGGATGGCTGAACACCGCCGACGGGATGCAGCCATAGTCGACCCGGTCGGCTTGTTGCCGAAGAAGGTGTCGGCGAACGCCTGGCCCTCGCGGATCGCGACCGGCGTCAGCTGCACGCGGTCGGTGACGTCGCCGACCGCGAAGATCGACGGCACCGACGTGCGATTGTCCGCGTCGACCTTGATCTGGCCCTTCTCGCCGAGCTCGACGCCGGCCGCTTCCAGCCCCAGTCCTCGATGTTCGGGCTGCGGCCGATCGCGAACAGCAGCTGGTCGGCCTCGATGTCGTCGCAGCCGGTCATGCGCGACGTGCAGCGCCGTCGTCGCCCCGCTCGATCCGGTCGATCGTCGCGTTGAACCGGAAGTCGATGCCCTTGCGCAGCGAATCTGGATCAGCCGGTCGACGATCTGCTGGTCGTAGTGGCGCAGGATCACGTCGGTCCGGTTGACCAGCGTCACGTGGCTTCCGAACTCGTGGAAAATGCCGGCGAACTCGTTGGCGATATAGCCGCCGCCGGCGATGACGATCCGCTTCGGCAGCTTTTCGAGGTGGAACACCTCGTTCGAGCTGATCGCATGCTCGATGCCCTCGATCTCCGGCATCAGCGGCCGCGCGCCGGTCGCGATCAGGATCTTGTCGGCGGTGACTTCGCTTGCCGCTCGCCAGCCGCACCGCATTGGGCCCGGTCAGCTCCGCGCGCTCGTGGAAAATCTCGACCTTATGGTTCGTCAGCGTCTCGGTGTAGGCGCCTTCGAGCCGCGCCGACCTCGGCGAGCACATTGTCGCGCAGCACCGGCCAGTCGAAGCGCTTTTTCGGCACGTCCCAGCCGAACATCGCCGCATCGTCGAGATCCTCGGCGAAATGCGCGCCATAGACGAGCAGCTTCTTGGGCACGCAGCCGCGGATGACGCAGGTTCCGCCGACCTTATACTCCTCGGCAATCGCGACGCGCGCGCCATAGCGCGCGGCGACGCGCGAGGCCCGCACGCCGCCCGATCCGGCGCCGATCACGAACAGGTCGAAGTCGGCCATCAGACGCCCGCCCTTTCGATCAGCGCCCGCGTCGACGGCGTCGAGCCCATCCTCGTCCGCGCCCTCGGCGAGCTGCCGCGCGATCTCCTTGCCGAGCTCGACCCCGAACTGGTCGAACGGGTTGATCCCGAGCAGCACCGCGTTGGCGAAGGTGCGGTGCTCGTAGAAGGCGATCAGCGCGCCGAGCGTGCGCGGCATCGAGCCGGTCGAGCAGGATCGTCGCGCTCGGCCGGTTGCCGGGATAGCCGCGCTGCGGATCGTCGCTCGCTTGCCCGCCATCAGCGCCGCGCCCTGCGCGAAGGCGTTGAGCAGCAATAGCCGGTGGTGCTCGGGGTCCTGGTCGTCCTCGGCCTCGCGCACCGCGACGAATTCGACCGGCACCGAGCACGGTGCCCTGGTGGAGCAGCTGGAACACCGCGTGCTGCGCGTCGGTGCCGGTGCCGCCCCAGGTCACCGGCGCGGTCGGATGCTCGACCGGCTGCGCCGTCGCTTCGTCACCGACTTGCCGTTCGAATTCCATCTCCAGCTGCTGGAGGTAGAACGGCAGCAGCCGCAGCCGCTCGTCATAGGCGAACACCGCGCGCGTCTGGCAGCCGAGCTTCTCGACGTAGAGCCGGTCGGCGAAAGCGGCGAGCAGCGGCGCGTTCTCGCGCCGGCTCGGCGAAGCGGAAATGGCGGTCCATCTCGGCCGCGCCTTCGAGCAACTCCTCGAACGCATCCCAGCCGAGCGCCAGCGCCGCCGACACCCCGACCGAGCTCCACAGCGAATAGCGCCCGCCGACCCCCTCGCCGAACAGCAGCACGCGGGTCTCGTCGATGCCCGCCGCGACCGCCGCTTCCGGGCTTGGCGGTGACGGCGATCAGCCGCCCGTCCGGATCGGCGACGCCGGCCGCCCGCAGCCAGTCGAGCGCCGCCCCCATGTTCGCCAGCGTTTCGGCGGTGGTGAAGGTCTTCGAGACGACGACGACCAGGGTCGTCGCCGGATCGAGCGGTCCGACCGCATCGTCGAACGCCTCGCCGTCGATGTTCGACAGGAAACGCACGTCGAGCCTCGACGCGCGCCGGCCGAGCGCATCGACCAGCAGCGCCGGCCCGAGCACCGAGCCGCCGATGCCGATGTGCAGCACGCCCGTGACATCGCCGAACGCGCCCGCTTCGATCGCATCGACCAGCGCGCGCGTGCGCTGCCGCCGAGCAGTCGCGAGATCGACGTCGTCGGGAGCGCCGCTGCCGCGCTCGGCGACATGGGTCGCCGGCCGGCCTTCGCTCGGGTTGACGATCTCGCCGGCGAACAAAGCGTCGCGCGCCGCGGCGAAACCCATCCGCTCCGCGCGCGCCACGAACTCGCGCGATCAGGCTCTGCGTCGAGATGCGTCTTCGACCAGTCGAAATAGATGCCGGCGACATCGAAGCTCAGCCGGCTCAGCCGGTCGGGCTCGGCAGCGAACAGCTCGCTCGAGCTCGCGTGCCCACTCGGTGCTGTCGCTTCGGCCATTGCGGCCAGGCACATAATGGGCGGCCGCGCAATTGCCACCCCGGCTTGACCTGCGGCAGCGCGCGCCGAAACAAGCGGCGCGCGATGCGCTGTCCCCCGTCCGCCGCGGTTCGACAGCGCCGCCAAGCACCGCGACAAGGAGAGCGCTGGAGCCTGCTCCGCTTCCTCCTGATGCTGGTCGTCCTCGCCTGGGCGCTGCGCAGCTTCGTCGTCGCGCCGTTCAGCATCCCGTCCGGGCTCGATGCTGCCGACGCTCTACATCGGCGACTATCTGGTCGTCGCGAAATGGCCCTACGGCTATTCGCGCTACAGCTTCCCGTTCGGCTTCCCGCCGTTCAACGGCCGGCTCTTCGAGCATCTTCCCGAACGCGGCGACGTCGTGGTCTTCCGCCACCCGACCGAAAATGCCGATCTGATCAAGCGGGTGATCGGCCTTCCCGGCGACACCGTCGAGGTGCGAGGCGGCGAGGTGATCCTCAACGGCAGGCCGCTGCCGCGCGCAGCGCTGGCCCTTCGCCATGCCGATCAGCGCCAACAGCCCGTGCCGGGTCGTCCCGCCGGCCACGCCGCGTTCGTCAGCACCGCCGGCAACGGCCCGACTGCCTCTATCCCGCGTACCGCGAGACGCTGCCCGGCGGCCCGAGCCTACACAGTGCTCGACCAGGTCGACGATGCGCGGCCGACGACTTCCCGCCGACCACGGTCCCGCCGGCCATCTGTTCCTGATGGGCGACAATCGCGACGACAGCCTCGACAGCCGCTTCCGGCGTCGAAGGCGGCGTCGGCATGGTGCCCGTCGAAAATCTCATCGGCCGCGCGACTGGTCACCTTCTGGTCGACCGACGGCAGCGCGTCTTACTGGAAGCCGTGGACCTGGTTCACCGCGCTTCGCGGCAAGCCGCATCGGCAACGGCTATACGGGCGACGCCGAATGAGCGACGACTCGCCGCACTTTGTCCGGGACACGCTCGGCCATAAGCCCAGGACCTCGCACCTGTTCGAGCTCGCGCTGCACCCATTCGAGCCTCGGCGGCGACAGCTACGAGCGGCTCGAATTCCTCGGCGACCGGGTGCTCGGCCTGGTGATCGCCGCGGGCGCTCTACGAGCGCTATCCCGAATGACCCGAAGGCTATCTCTCGCGCCGCTACAATGTGCTGGTCGCGCGCGAAACCTGCGCCGACATCGGCCGCGAGCTCGGCCTCCCGCAGCTGGTCCGGCTCGGCAAGCAGGCGCGCGAGGACGGCGCCAGCCAGAGCGACAATGTCCTCGGCGACGTCGTCGAGGCGCTGATCGGCGCGCTGCTGCCTCGACGGCGGGCTCGAAGCGGCGCGAGCGCTTCATCCGCACCACCTGGGAGCCGCCCTCGCCGAGCCAGCGCAAGGCGCCCGAAGCATCCCAAGTCGGCGCTCCAGGAGCTGGCCGCCGCGAAGCGGCTACAAGCCGCCCGCCTATGAGCTCGTCGCCCGCACCGGCGCGCACCACGCCCCGAACTTCACCATCCGCGTCTCTCGTCCGCGGCTCGGCGAAGCGAAGGCCGAAGGCACGAGCAAGCAGGAAGCCGAAACCGCGGCGGCGGAAGCTCTTGCTTGTCCCAGCTGACAATGAGCCCATGACGCGAAACGCCAGCGCGCGGCTTCGTCGCCGTGATCGGGGCGCCCAACGCCGGCAAAT
Organism: uncultured Alphaproteobacteria bacterium; assembly: GCA_963785965.1. GTDB lineage: Bacteria > Pseudomonadota > Alphaproteobacteria > Sphingomonadales > Sphingomonadaceae > Sphingomicrobium. The sequence goes on along the minus strand of CAWAXE010000011.1, from coordinate 84,947 downwards.
CGACTTTGGTCAACGCACTGGTCGGCCAGAAGGTCGCGATCGTCAGCGCGAAGGCGCAGACCACGCGTTCGCGGCTGATGGGCATCGCGATTCACGGACAGACGCAGATTCTGCTGGTCGATACGCCGGGAATTTTCGAGCCGCGGCGGCGGCTCGACCGGGCGATGGTCGCTGCGGCCTGGACCGGCGCGCAGGATGCCGACCTCATCCTGCTGGTCATCGATTCCGCGGCGGGCGTGACGCCGGAAGTCGAAAGATCATCGCTTCGCTCCGCGACCGCCGCAGCCCCTGTTTATCGCGCTCAACAAAATCGACCTGGTGAAGAAGCCCAAGCTGCTCGGCATTTCCGTCGATGTGACGACCCGCCTCAATCCCGCGAAGGTGTTCATGATTAGTGCCGCGCAAGGCGACGGCGTGCCCGATCTCAGGCAAGCGCTTGCCGACGCGATGCGCGAAGGTCCGTGGCTCTACCCGGAAGACGAAGTCTCCGACGCCACCGACCGGATGATCGCCGCGGAGCTGACGCGCGAGCAGATCGTCAACCAGCTCTACGAGGAGCTGCCCTATGCGACCGCGGTCGAGACCGAGACGTGGGAGGACCGGCCCGACGGATCGACCGTGATCCGCCAGCAGATCCTCGTCGAGCGTGACAGCCAGAAGGCGATCGTGATCGGCAAAGGCGGGCGGCGGCTCAAGGCGATCGGCGCCGCGGCGCGGGAGGAAATCGCGCGACATCTCGGCCGGCCGGTGCATTTATTCCTGCATGTGAAGGTCGAGCCCGAAATGGGGCGAGGACCGCGTCGATCTACCGAGAGATCGGTCTGGAGTGGGCCGACTAGCTTGCGCCGCGAGTGACGGCGTGGCAGCAGCGCCCACCCCGGACCGCCCCAGCAGCTACCCTCTATCATTCGGCATTTCCTCCACCCACAGCGGCACCAATTCGCCCGCCTGGCCGGTCCGGCTTTCGTCGAACAATAGCTACCGATGCTCGGCTCAAGATTGATCTCAAGCGTCTTCGCTCCGCAGTAACGCGCGGTCTGCACGAAGCCGGCGGCGGGATAAACCGCGCCGGACGTACCGATTGAGACAAACAGGTCGCAGCTTCGCACCGCCGCCTCGATCCGATCCATTTCGTAGGGCATCTCGCCGAACCAGACGATGTCGGGGCGGACCAGCCCCTCGGCGTGGCAGGCCGGGCACAAGGCGTTCTCACCCATCGCCCCTTCCCATGGAAACCGCTCGTCGCACGCCAGGCACCAGCCTTTCGTCAGCTCGCCGTGCATATGGATCAGCCGCTTCGACCCGGCGCGCTCGTGCAGGTTGTCGACATTCTGTGTCACGAGTAGCAGGCCGCCCGGCCATGTGGCGTCGAGCCGCGCGAGCGCTTTGTGCGCGGCGTTCGGCTGCACCGTCGCGAGCTTCGCCCGCCGCGCATCATAGAAAGCATGCACCAGCGCCGGGTCGCGGCGGAACGCCTCCGGGGTCGCGACATCCTCGACCCGATGTCCCTCCCACAGCCCGTCCGGTCCGCGGAATGTCGCCAGGCCGCTTTCCGCCGAAACGCCGGCGCCGGTGAGGATGACGATGTTGCGGATGTCCATGCCGCCAGCATAATGCGCTGGAACAATGAGCGAAGCGCAAATCCGCATCGGCATCGGCGGCTGGACCTACCCGCCGTGGCGCGGAATCTTCTATCCGGAGAAGCTGCCGCAATCGAAAGAGCTCGAATATGCGTCGCGGGCGCTGAACGTCATCGAGATCAACGCCACCTTCTACGGGCGGCAGAAGCCGAAGAGTTGGGAAGCGTGGGAAAAGACGGCTCCCGACGGTTTCCAGTTCGCAATCAAGGGTTCACGCTTCTGCGTCATGCGCTCCCGTCTTTGCGAGGGTGCTGAAGGCATCGGCAATTTCTTCGCGCAGGGCTTCGCCGCCCTCGGGCCCAAGCTCGGGCCGATCCTGTGGCAATTCGCGCCACGCCGGAAATTCGACCGCGACGACATCGCCGCGTTCATCGATTTGCTTCCGGAGAAGCTGGACGGGCTCAAGCTGCGCCACGCGATCGAGCCGCGCCACGACAGCTTCAAAGACGAGAAGTTCTTCGAGCTTTGCCGGGTGCGTAACATCGCCGTCGTGTTTGAGGATTCCGACGATTATCCGCTGATCGAAGCCGACACGGCGGACTTCGCTTACGCCCGCCTCCAGCGCATGCGCGAAGAGGTCGAGACCGGCTACCACGCAGCAGCGTTCGATGCTTTCGCGGAACGGGCGCGGCAATGGCAGAAGGATGGCCGCGACACGTACATCTTCATGATCAATGGCGCGAAAGTCCGTGCGCCCGCCGCCGCGCTGGCCCTGCAGGAACGGCTTCGCTAAGCAACGGCGATGCGCACCGCCGATCAGCCGATCCGCATCAGCCTCATCGCGCCCAACGGGCGCATGGGTCAGGCGATCGCGGCTGCGGCGAATGAAGACCCGCGCTTTGAAATCGACCAGGATCACGCAGACGTGTTCGTCGATTTCTCCGCGCCGACAGCGCTCCAGGCGAGCCTCGACAGAGCGGTGTCCGCGGCCATCCCGATCCTGATCGGAACAACCGGCCTCGACGCTGCGGCGGACGACACGATTTCGGCTGCGGCGAAAAATGTGGCGGTGCTGCGAGCGGCGAACACCTCGCTCGGTGTCGCCCTGCTAGCGGAGCTCGTCGAACGTGCGGGGCGCGTGCTGGGGCCTAAGTGGGACATCGAAATTACCGAGACCCACCATCGCAACAAAGCCGATGCCCCGTCCGGGACGGCGCTCATGCTCGCCGAGGCGGCGGCGCGTGGGCGCGGCACCGCGCTCAACGCGGAGCGTGGCCGCGACGGAACTGGCCTGAAGCGCGAGGAGGGCGCGATCGGATTCGCTTCGCTCCGCGGCGGCACGGTCGCCGGCGATCACGACGTGCTGTTCCTCGGCCCGCACGAGCGGCTGATCCTGTCGCACCGCGCGGAAAACCGGATGATCTTCGCCCGCGGAGCGCTTGCCGCGGCAGGTTTCCTATCCGGCAAGCCGGCGGGTCTCTATTCGATGCGGGACGTGATCGGCGCTCTGTGAGCGAGGCGCGCGTCGAATCGCGCGGGCTCGCGCGGCGCCTCGGCCTGTTCGACGCGACCATGCTGGTGATGGGCGGAATCATCGGCTCGGGTATCTTCGTCACCCCTGCCGAGGTCGCGCGGCACGTTGATACGCCGCTGCTCATTGTCGGCGTCTGGATCCTGGGCGGCATCGTCGCCCTCGCCGCGTCTTTCGTTTACGCAGAGCTCGCCGCCCGCCGCCCGGAGGTAGGCGGCCAATACGCCTACCTGCGCGACGCCTACGGCCCGATGCCGGCATTCCTTTACGGCTGGGCGCTCCTGCTCGTCATCCAGTCGGGCGGAATGGCCGCGGTGGCGATCACCTTCGCGCGCTACTTCGGCAATCTCGTCCAGCTTCCCATCCCGGACAGCGCCGTCGCCGTTGCCGTTCTGGCGCTCCTCACGCTCATCAACTGCCTGGGCGTACGCTCGGGCAGCAATGTCCAGAGCGCGCTGATGCTGCTGAAAATCGGAGCGATTGCCGTGCTGGTGGGTGCCGGTTTCTGGCTCGCGCCCGGTACCTCGCCCCAGCCGCCTGCGGCGCCCACCGGGTCGATGTCGACACTCGCAGCCGTTGGCGCGGCCATGACTCCGGTGATGTTCTCGTACGGCGGGTGGCAAACTTCGAGCTTCGTCGCAGGCGAAATGCGCAATCCGCAGCGCGACCTCGCGCGTGGACTCCTGTTCGGCGTTGCCGGAGTGATCCTGCTCTATTGTGCGGTGGCTTTCGTCTGCGTGCATGCGCTCGGGCCCGCGGGACTGGCAGCATCCAAAACTCCGGCGACGGACGTCATGCGGCTGACACTCGGAAACAAAGGCGCGAGCTTCATCGCTATCGGGATCGCGATCTCGGCGCTGGGTTTCCTGAGCCAGGGCATGCTGACTGCGCCCCGCGTCTATTTCGCAATGGCCGAGGACGGTCTGTTCTTCCGCCGTGTCGCAGAAGTGAGCGCGAGCGCGCGCGTTCCGGTCGTCGCGATCATCCTGCAGGGTGTCGCGGCGGCGGTGATCGCGCTGTCGGGTACGTTCGGACAAATCCTAAGCTACGTCGTCTCGGTAGATTTCATCTTCTTCGGTCTGACGGGCGCGGCTCTGTTCGTCTTCCGCAACCGCGATCCCAATCAGCAGGTCGCGTTCAAGGCGCCACTTCACCCATTCACGACCGGCCTGTTTGTCGCCGCCTGCGCCCTCACAGTCGTCGCGACTGTGTGGAACAACCCCGCCAACAGCCTGATCGGCTACGCGATCCTGCTCGCGGGCGTTCCGGCGTGCCTCTACTGGCAACGAAAGAATCGGAAAGCGGCCGCGGCATGAAGGCGATGCAGTCGGATTACATGCATTGGGCCAAGTTTAAGCCGCCCGTCAGGTTTGCCCTGACCGGGAGCGAGGTGCCGCACTTCCGGATGGACTCGCTCCCCTTCAGCGTCGCCGACCTCGACCTCGATGGCGCGAGCCACCCGCGTTACGCGCCGTTGCGGACGGCCATCGCGCAACGTTACGGAGTGACACCCGACCAGCGTAGTGGCCGCGGACGGCACGTCGATGGCCAACTTCCTCGCAATGGCAGCGCTGATCTCGCCCGGCGACGAGATCCTGATCGAGCATCCGACCTACGAGCCGCTGCTCGGCGCGGCGTCGTTTCTCGGTGCCGACATAAAGCGGTTTGAACGCAAGGCTGCGGATGCATTCCGGCTCGATCCGGCAGTCGTGCAGCCCTCCATGTCCGAGCGCACGCGCCTCATCGTCCTCACCAACCTCCACAATCCAAGTTGCGCTTTGGCTGGCGAGCCGGAGCTTCGCGCGATCGGGGAGGTTGCGCGGCAGCACGGCGCGCGCGTGCTGATCGACGAGGTCTATCTTGATGCCGCCGTTCCGCCGCGGCCGAGCGCAGTCCATCTCGGCCCCGAGTTCGTCTGCACCAACAGCCTGACGAAGGTGTACGGCCTCAGCGGCTTGCGCTGTGGCTGGATCCTCGCCGAGCCGGATCTCGCCGAACGGATGTGGCGGCTGAACGATCTGTTCGGAGTCAACCAGGCGCATCCGGCCGAACGGCTCGCCTGCATCGCGTTCGAGCATATTGATGAGGTGATCGGCGACACGCCCGCGATGCTCGCGCGCAATCGCGACCTTGTTCGACCGACTTCGCCGCGTCACGCGAAGACGTCGAATGCATGCCTGCGCGAGCACGGCATCACCGCATTTCCGCGCTGGGCGGGCGGCGACACGCGACGCCTCGATGCGCACCTTCGCGAGCGCTATGACACAGCGGTCGTTCCGGGACGCTGGTTCGAGATGCCCGACCATTTCCGCGTCGGTTTCGGCCTACCGACGGACCAGTTTGCCGAGGCTCTAACGCGCCTTGGCGCGGCGCTCGATGAACTCAAATGAAGCGCGAAGAAGTTTTCGAGTTCTTCCGCCGGCTCGCGGAAACCAATCCCTCCCCGACGACCGAGCTCGAATATGCGAACCCCTACACTCTGCTCGTCGCGGTCGTGCTGTCAGCGCAGGCAACCGATGTCAGCGTGAATATCGCGACCCGCCCGCTGTTCGACCACGTGAAGACGCCGAAACAGATGCTGGAACTCGGCGAGGAGGCATTGCGCGAGGCGATCAAGACGATCGGCCTGTTCAACACCAAGGCGAAGAACGTGATCGCGCTGTCGCAGCCCTGATCGAAAAGCACGGCGGCGAAGTGCCGCGCACCCGCGAAGAACTGCAGGCGCTGCCCGGAGTCGGCCGCAAGACCGCGAACGTGGTGCTCAACACCGCCTGGGGCGAGGAGACATTCGCCGTCGACACGCACGTCTTTCGCGTGTGCAACCGCACCGGGCTCGCACCCGGCAAGACTGTCGAAGAGGTCGAGGCGAAGCTGGAGAAGATCGTGCCGCAGCCCTTCCGCCGCGACGCGCACCACTGGCTGATCCTGCACGGCCGCTACACCTGCAAGGCGCGGCTACCCGAGTGCTGGCGCTGCCCGGTGATCGACCTGTGCCGCTACAAGCCGAAAACCCGCCCCCGAAAGCGAGCTAGCGCCAGACCCGCTCGAACCGCGACCCGAGCGTCGTCAAAAGCTCGTACTGCGAAAGGCCGGACTGCTTCGACGCGCTCGGCAAATCGTAGTCGAGCTCGACCCAGTCGCCTTCCTTGAGGTCCTTCGCAGCGTCGCAGCCGACGGCGATCAGGTCCATCGACACGCGGCCGAGCACGGGCAGCGCATATTCGCCGGCGAACGCCGACCCGCGCGAGGAGAAGCCGCGAAGATAGCCGTCGGCATAGCCGATGTTGAGGATCGCGGCTTCGGTGTCGGCCTCGGCGGTGAAGGTGGCGCCATAGCCGCAGGTCTCGCCCGCGCGGATCGTGCGGCGCTGGACGATCTGCGCCTCGACGCGAGCCACCTGGCGGATATTGCCTTCCGCCTCGCGCCGGGGAACGCCGCCGTAAAGCGCGAGGCCCGGGCGAACGAGGTCGAAGCTATACTCGCGGCCGAGGCAGATCCCGGCGGAATTGGCCAGGCTGTAGCGCTTGGCCGGAATCACCGGCCGCCGACCGCACGGAATCGCTCCAGCTGCATCTGGTTATGCGGATGATCCTCGTCGGCGCAGGCGAGATGGCTGTGCAGCGTGTGGATGTCGAGCGCACGAGTCCGCCGATCTCATCGGGACCAGGCCCAGGCGGTTCATTCCCGTGTCGATCATCACGTCGCATTCGCGGCCCGGCGCGATTTCCTTCCAGCGGGCGACCTGCTCGACCGTGTTGAGCACTGGGCGAGCCTTGATGGCGAGGGCCGCATCGACATCGTCACGTCCCACTCCGTGGAGGACGATCAGGCTCGAATCGTCGGGCACGGACCCGAGCTCCTCGGCTTCGGCCCACGTCGACACGAAAAACTCGCGGCATCCCGCTTCGTGCAGCGCGCGCATCGTCTCGCGCGCACCAAGGCCATATCCGTCGGCCTTGATCGCCGCACCGGCAGGCACCCCCGCGCGATCCTGCAGCCACCGCCAGTTCGCCTGGAGCGCGGAGCTGTCGATCGTGAGGCGCAGCGGGCGGTGCATTGGCTCGCCCTATCGGCGCTATTCTCGCGCGTCGAGATCGGCCTTGGCCGCCTCCCAATTCGCACCGTCGAACTTCTCCACCGCCAGCTCGACCTGCCGGTCGAGGCAGTTCGCGTTCACGCTCCACGCGTCCGGATGCGAGCGCGGCTGATAGAAGCTCTTCACGCCGCAGTGGCGGCAGAAGAGATGCTCGGCGGTGCCGGTCCCGAAACGATAGCTGGTCAGCGCGTCGCGGCCGGTCACGAGCTCGAACCGCTCATGCGGAACCATGACATGCACAAAGCCCGTCATCCGGCACACCGAGCAATTGCATTCGAGCGCCGGGACGGGCGGCCCCGGCAGGTCCGCTTCGAACCGCACCGCTCCGCAATGGCACCCGCCAGAGGCTTTCACTCACTCCCCATCGACATAATGTGGGTCCGGCCGCTCATACAGCGGCTCGTAGTGCACCAGCGCGGGCTTCGGACCAAAAGGCACTGGGCACCCGTCGCGGAACGCCCATTCGCCGCGATCGCAATCCTCGGCGCGGACATAGCCGTTGATATAGAGCCGGCGCTTGTGGTCGGACGTATTTTTGCCCGAACCGTGCACCAGATACGAGCTCCACAGTGCCAGGTCGCCCGGTTCGAGCAGCAGGTCGACGGCGTCGGAGGCGGACAGCCCGACCTCGGCCAAAGCGTCGTCAGTCATCGCGTTGCCCAGCGCCTTCTTCGAACAGTCCATGCCAAGGTCGCCGCGCAAATGGCTGCGCGGGATGAAACGCATGCAGCCCGACTCCACCGTGTGCGGATCGATCGCCAGTCCCGTCTGGACATATGCGGTGGCGAGATTGCGGTAGGCCGATGCGCGGCCGGCGAGAGCGGCTGTCCTGGTGCCACGCGAAATCGCCGAGCGATCCCGGCGCCTTCCAGTGAACCTGATTGATGATTTGCTTGAGATTACGGCCGATCAAAGGCTCGAGCAGGTCAACGAAGCGGGTGTCGAGCCGGACGCCGTTCAGCACTGGCTGGTGATAAGACGGCCACTGGACCATCCGCACCAGCGGCTCGCTTCCGTCCCCTTCTCGCGCGACATTGTAGAAGAGATTGCCGTGGCGAAAGCATCGGCCGTGCGCCGCGCCTTCGGCGTAGAGCTGGTCCAGCGCTGCCGGCGATTTCATCGACTTCGTCGCTGCTGAAGAAGCCGCGAACGACGGCATAACCCTCGCGCCAATAATGCGCGAGATCGGCATCGATCCTGGCCGGATCCTCGCGCCGCAGTGCCTGCGAAGAACGCATGATCTGAACTCCCCGCCCCGTGCGAAGACTATACCAACTATCTGACATTTCCATGAATTTTGCGTTTAGACGGGCCGTTAAACGGCGGCTGTGGCAACTAGGCCACGTCTCTGAAGAGCTGCCGGCCGTCTGGCCGCTAGGCGCGAGAATCCCGATATGCTTCACTCCACCGTCACGCTCTTCGCCAGGTTGCGCGGTTGGTCGACGTCAGTGCCTTTGAGCACCGCCGTATGGTACGCCAGCAGCTGCACCGGCACGGCGTAGACCAGGGGCGCGATGAGCGGGTGCACCGCGGGCATTTCGATCGTCGCCATGCAGCCCTCGCCGGCCTCGGCGATACCGCGCGCGTCGCTGATCAGCACGATCTTGCCGCCGCGGGCGCGAACCTCCTGCATGTTGCTGACAGTCTTCTCGAACAGCGGCCCCGAAGGCGCGATGACGATCACCGGCACGTTCTCGTCGATGAGTGCGATCGGTCCGTGCTTCATCTCGCCCGCGGCATAGCCTTCGGCGTGGATGTAGCTGATTTCCTTGAGCTTCAGCGCCCCCTCGAGCGCCATCGGATAATCCGGGCCGCGACCAAGGTAGAGCACGTCGCGCGCGGGCGCGATCAGATGCGCCATGGCGGCGATGTCGTCGTCGTGGCCGAGCGCTTGATTGAGCGCCGCTGGCGCCTCCTGCAGATGCGCGACGATTGCCTTCTCCTCGTCGCGGCTGAGCCGGCCCTTGGCGCGCGCAAGATTGGCAGCAAGCGCCGCAAGCACTGCCAGCTGGCAGGTGAAGGCTTTCGTCGAGGCGACCCCGATTTCGGGGCCGGCATGCGTCGGCAGAAGCAGGTCCGCCTCGCGCGCCATCGAGCTGGTCGGCACGTTGACGACCACCGCGATGCGCTGCTTCTGCGCGCGCGCGTGGCGCAACGCGGCAAGCGTATCGGCGGTCTCGCCCGACTGGCTGATAAACAACGCCAGCCCGCCTGGCTCGAGCACCGGCTCGCGGTAACGGAATTCGCTCGCCACATCGATGTCGACGGGCACGCGCGCGAACTGCTCGACCCAATATTTGGCGACCAGGCCAGCATAATAACTGGTGCCACAGGCGACGATCGTCAGCCGGTTGACGGACTCGAGGTCCGCGTCCGCGACGGGCAGCGCCACCTCGCCTTCGAAGGGCCGCACATAGGTCTGGAGAGTTTGGGCAACCACAATCGGCTGCTCAAAAATCTCCTTCTGCATGTAATGGGCGTAATTGCCTTTCTCGACCGGCGCCGACGACGCGCCGGATTCGACGATCTCGCGCTCCACGCGCTGATTGTCGCGGTCGAAAATCTGGATGCTTTCGCGGCGCACCACCGCCCAATCGCCCTCGTCGAGGTAGGCGATCCGCTGGGTCCATGGCGCGACGGCGAGCGCGTCGGAGCCGAGGTAATTCTCGCCGTCGCCATACCCGACCGTCAGCGGCGCGCCCATGCGCGCCCCAATGATCAGATCAGGATGATCGCGAAACAGAAAGGCAATCGCGAAGGCGCCCGTGAGCCGCGGAAGCACCGCGGCAACGGCGTCCTGGGGTGAAGCACCGTTCTCAATCTCGCGCGCCACGAGGTGGCCGACGACTTCCGTGTCGGTCTCGCTCTCGAACTTGCGCCCTTCTCCGATCAGCTCATCGCGCAGCGGCTTGAAGTTCTCGATGATCCCGTTGTGCACCAGCGCCACCGAGCCGACGATGTGCGGATGTGCATTGCCCACGGTTGGCGCGCCATGCGTGGCCCAGCGCGTGTGGGCGATCCCGACTGCGCCATGCAGCGGATCGGCCGCAAGCTTTCGCGCAAGATTGTCGAGCTTGCCCTCCGCCCGCCGGCGGACGAGCTGGCCATGATCGATCGTGCAAATGCCCGCCGAAGTCATAACCGCGATATTCCAGCCGCTTAAGCCCGTCGAACAGCCGCTGAGCAACGTCCGAAGTCCCGACAATCCCGACAATTCCGCACATTACGCCTCAGCTCCTTTGATCACCTCAGCCGCAAGGCTATGTCTTAGACTGGCGGCAATAGGGGGATGGCATGTCGCGCACATTGAAAATCATCGCAACCGCGGCTTTGCTGCGCGATCGCAGGCATGCAAGCGCGCGAACCGTCGCCGACACCAGTCGGGTCCGCCAGCATCCTATTACGACAATAATAGCCACGCCGATGCCTGGAGCGGTGGTGCGCGCAAGATCATGATTTCAACCCCCAAGGGACCGCACCACGTTTGGATCAAGCGGATGGGAAACAACCCGAATCTGAAGCTCCTCCCGCTGACCGGCGGCCCTGGCCTCTCGCACGCTTATCTCGAAGTGATGGACAGCTATCTGCCGGCCGGGGGCATCGAATATTATCATTATGATCAGCTGGAGACCGGCGAGAGCGACCGCCCCAACGATCCCGACCTGTGGACGCTTCCACGCTATGTCGACGAGGTCGACCAGGTCCGCAAGGCGATCGGCGGGGACAAGACCAACTTCTGCCTACTCGGGCACAGCTGGGGCGGGTTGCTGGCGATGGAATATACGCTGGCTCACCAGGACCAGATGAAGTGCCTGGTCATCTCCAACATGATGGCCTCGATTCCGGCTTATAACACCTACGCGAAGAAGGTTCTGGAACCGAAAATGGACCAGGCGGTGCTCAAGCAGATCCTGGCGATGGAAGCATCGGGAAAGACCGAGCACAGCGCATATATGCAGCTGCTGATCCCGAACTGGTACGAGCAGCATTTGTTGCGCCGGCCAGCGGCACAGTGGCCCGAGCCGCTGCTGCGCGCGCAGGAGAATATGAACCGCGATTTTATGTGACAATGCAGGGGCCGAGCGAAATGGGCGCAAGCGGACGGCTGGTGAACTGGGATCGCTTTGCCGATCTGAAGCGGATTACGATTCCGACGCTGGTAATCTCGGGCAGATACGACACGATGGACCCCGCCTATATGGCCGCGATGGCGAAGCAGTTGCGGCACGGTGAGCTTGCCGCGACGAACGGCAGCCACATGGACATGTACGACGATCAGCCGACTTATTTCGCCAAGCTGATCGCGTTTCTCCGTAATTTAGATAGGCGCGACTACTCCGCGGCTTTTCGTGACATGCGTTCGCGGAAGCGGCGGGCCCAGCCGGCGATGCCCTTCTGTTCGGAGCGTTCGAGCGCGAGGCTGTCGGGTTCGACGTCGCGCGTGATCACCGATCCGGCACCGACGACGGCGCCATCGCCGATCGTGACCGGCGCGACCAGCGCGGTGTTCGACCCGATGAACGCCCCGGCGCCAATCACAGTGCGGTACTTGCCGAACCCGTCATAATTGCAGGTGATGGTGCCGGCGCCGATGTTCGCCCGTGCGCCGACTTTGGTATCGCCGACGTAGGACAAGTGATTGACCTTGGCGCCCTCCCCCACCTCGGCCTTCTTCAGCTCAACGAAATTGCCGACCTTGGTCCGCTCGGCGAGCCGCGTTCCCGGCCGGATACGCGCGAAGGGGCCGATGCTCGCCTTCGCGCCAATGATCGCGCCTTCGATATGGCTGAAGGCGTGGATGGTGGCCCCATCCGCGATCTCCACACCCGGGCCGAACACGACATGCGGTTCGACCGTGACGTCGCGCCCCAATTTCGTATCGTAGGCGAACCAGACGCTTTCGGGGTCGATCAGGGTCGCGCCTTCATGCAGCACCTGCTCACGGCGGCGGCGCTGCCATTCAAGCTCGAGATGCGCGAGCTCGGCGCGGCTGTTGACGCCCGCGGTCTCGTAAGGGTCGCCCTCGATCACCACCGCCTCGCGCCCCTCGGCAGCGGCAATGTTGACGATATCCGGCAGATAATATTCCTTCGCCGCATTGTCGTTGCCGACCTTGGCGAGCCAGCGGAATAAGTCGCGCGCGCGAACCGCCATCATGCCCGAGTTGCAGAGGCGCACCGCCCGCTCCTCCTCGGTGGCATCCTTATATTCGACCATCTTCGCGATGTGGTCGCCTTCGCCGAGGATGATGCGCCCGTATTTCAGCGGATCGGGCGGGCATGAAGCGAGGACCACGACGCCCGGGCCGCTCTCGCCATCGAGGCGGTCGAGCATTCGCCGCAACGTCTCCGCCTCGACGAACGGCGTGTCACCGTAGAGGATCAGGACCGGTCCATCGTATCCCTCGAGCGCACTCTCGGCCTGCTGGACCGCGTGAGCGGTGCCGAGTTGCTGCGCCTGATGGGCTACGAGGGTATCGCGGCCACTGAGCGCCTGCTCAACCTGGTCGCGACCTTTCCCGGCGACGACGACGCGCTTGTCCGCACCTGATGCATCGACCGTCTCGAGGAGGTGCAGGAGCAAGGGCCGGCTGGCGATCGGATGGAGGACCTTGTGGGTGTCGGAGCGCATGCGGGTCCCCTGCCCTGCGGCAAGGATGACAACGGCGAAACTGCGCTGGTCGGTCATGGGGGCCGCAAATGGCATGGCGCTCGGCCAAGCGCCAGTGCCGAGCAGCCCGCTACCAGTTGGCGTAGGCTTCATCGGTCCAACGATCCAGCAGCGCCGGGGGAAGGGAAATTCGGCGCGTCTGCCGCTACAACTGAACTTAGGTGCGGATCGCGGTGCGCTAAATTTCCGCCTTCACCTGCGCGTGATTGAGCAGCGCGACGAACACGACGCCGCCGACCGAATTGCCGATGAATGCCGGGATTAGGAAGCCGACGAGATAGTCGCTCCACGAAATCGCGCCGTGCATTGCCGCGAACGCGGTCTCAATGGAGCCGGCAATGACGTGGCTGAACTTCGCCGCGCCAATCAGCCAGGTGACGGCCACGATCACCAGAAAACGAGCCGATGAAGCCGCCGGCAGAAGCCAGACCATGAGTGCAATCAACCAACCGGCGAACACTCCCTTGATCAGCACGCCAAGAAAGCCCGGTTCCACTGCCTTGACCCCAAGCTCCGTGAACGTATGCACCCATTCCGGGCGAAACAGCTGCGGGATTGTCGCCGCGCTGGCGAACAGCAGGGTCCCGACTATGTTCGCTGCGAAAACCACCGCCCAGTACCGCGCGACATCACTCACGCCATGGGTCTTGTGCAGCACCGGCAAGACCACGGTCAGAGTGGTCTCGGTGAACAGCTGCTGCCGGCCCATCGTCACGAACAGGAAGCCGGTGCAGTAGCCAAAGCTTGCGACCAGTTCGGCCCAAGGAGAGGCCGGCAGCGCCGCAAGCAGAACGCCCTGGGCGATCATCGAGCAGCCCATCGTCAGACCCGCGGCAAGGCCTGACCAGCCGATTGAGCTTGTCGGCCGTTCGAGTTCCTCGGTGCCCTCCAGGCGGATCGCCTCGTGAACGACCTTCGCGCTTGGACTGGAGCGATCGTCCGCCTCGCCGATCTCGCGGTTGGACAAGGGCGAGACCTGCTTTTCATGCTCAACGATCTGCTCGCGATCGACCATGTGATTCTCCCTGTTGGGCGGACGAACGCGCGCGGCGGTTTGCAAGGTCCAACGGCCGTGCCACAGGGCTCTGCATGGCCGCGCCGCCCCTGGACATTTCATCCGCGACAAGAAACGCGGGGTGGAGCAGGACCTGCTCGATCCTGCGTTTCGAAAAAGGCTTGGCCTCGACTGAGCCAGCCTTCCGCTAAATCATCAGTCTGTGAGATCCCGACCCAGGGTCCAGCTCGGCGGATCGCTTGCAGGGAAGGATTCCATGCCAGCTTCATCGACGCGACGGGTTGCGTAGGCACTGTCGGCAGAGCCTGGAGCGGAGTGCAGCGTCGGTTGGCGGCGCAAGAGCCTCGCAACCGCAGCCGCGACTCCGGCCAGGAACGCGAATCTTAACACTGTTCGGCCTATTCGCATCCCAGCTCCGATACTCCGAACGCGAGCAGATGAAACTAGCTCTGCGGGGAGTTGAACGACGGTTTAAGGAACCCGACTCGGGGCCGAAGCATTTTCGCTGCAGAGTTAAGAATAAAGATAGGTGTAAACATGAAGCGGCTGGCCATTGCGCTTGCGCTGGCGGGATCGTGCGTTTTTGCGACTTCCGCTCTTCCAACTCCGGCGTTCGCGCTGGAAACCTTCGAGGCGAAAATGCAGGCGAGCGAGGCTGCCTCGCAAGCCGCGTTCGACATGTTCGAGGCTTTCGGCTTCAAGCGGCTGAAGCCCGGACAGTATTTGTGGCGCGACGTGCCTGAGAGCGCCGGCCCGGAGCGGGTCGTCGTCAGCATCGGGGACCAGCTTGCCTTCCTCTATCGCGGCGACACGCTTGTGGCCGCGTCGACCATTTCGACCGGCAAGGACGAAAAGCCGACTCCGACCGGGATTTTCTCGGTGCTGGACAAGCGGCCATTCTACCGATCGAAGAAGTACGACAACGCGCCGATGCCGTGGATGCAACGGATCGACGAATACGGGATCGCGCTCCACGGCGGGTTCAACCCCGGCTACCCGGCTTCGCACGGGTGCATCCGGCTTCCGGTCGCCTTCGCCAAGAAGCTCTACACCGTCACCGGCGTCGGCACGCCGGTGTACATCGGCGCTTGAGAGGGCGCGACCGATGGCCTTAACCCTTTCCTTCAACTCTATCTTCGAACCCTGGCGTCATGCGGTCGTCGTGGGCGCGAACAAACTCGAGCCGAAAGCCTTGATAAGGCCGGCATGCTGGTCTGCGCCTGCGCAGCGCTTTCCGTGCTTCCTGCGCCCGCAGCTGCGGCGGCCACCCCCGAAGTTCCTGCGGCCCCAGCCTGGAATGGATCGGTCGAGCAGGCCGTCGACGCATTCTACGCCTCGCGCGGCGGCGCTCCGCTATGGCTGCGCAGCGGGACCAACAGCTCGGCTGCCAACGAGTTGATCGGCATCCTGCAGCGTGCCCCGCTGGACGGCCTCGCCAGCGGCCCGGCCCTCGCGCTCCAGGCGCAATCGCTCGCCGCGCGGGCCAGCACTGGAGATGCGGCGGCGTTCGGGCAGGCGGACCGCCTGCTGTCGACCGCCTGGGTGATGTATGTTCAGGTCCTTCAGACTCCCCCAGCGGGCATGACCTACGCGGATTCCTGGGTTCAGCCGCGGCATTCCACGCCGCTTCGGATCCTTCAGCGAGCGGCCGCCGCAACGTCCCTCCCTTCCCATTTGCGTGAGGTCTCGAACGTAAACCCGATTTACGACCAACTTCGCGACGCGGCCTGGAGTCACGATGCAGGCGAATGACGGAACACTTGATCCGCGGGTGCTGACGAGCCTCGACCACGCCCGGGATATGCCGTTCCAGAAGCGCTACATCATGGTCGATACCGCCGGCGCGCGGCTATACATGATAGACGACAACCGGATCGTCGATTCTATGAAGGTGATTGTCGGCAAGGCCGACCCGTCGACGCAGACTCCGATGCTTGCCAGCACCATCTATTACACCACGCTCAACCCCTATTGGCACGTGTCGTCGGACATGGTGCGCAGCCTCATCGCCAAAAACGTACTCGAAAATGGTCTGAGCTATCTCAAGACCCGCGGCTATCAGGTGATGCCGGCGGATCCCAATGACGATACGCTCCTCGATCCTGCCAAGGTCGATTGGCATGCGGTTGCCGAGGGCCGCGAAATGGTGCGCGTGCGGCAGCTGCCTGGGCCCGCCAACTCGATGGGCCGCCTCAAGATCCCATTCCCGAACGCAAACGACATCTATTTGCACGACACACCCACCAAGTCGCTGTTCACGAAAGATGATCGCAACCTCAGCCACGGCTGCATCCGGCTCGAGGATGCCGAGCGTCTCGGTCGCTGGCTCCTCGGGCGCGAACCCGAAGCGGCCTCGTCGGAACCAGAGCAGAACGTGTTGGTGCCCACGCCAACGCCAATCTACCTCACATACGTCACGGCGCAGGTGAAGGACGGGCAGCTGAGCTTCACCGACGATCCTTACCGGCGCGACGCGCAGAGCACCGCGCTCGCGAACTAAGATTCGGGGACGCTCAGCGGCAGCTTGAGGTAGCGCCTTCCGTTTGCATCCGGCGGCGGAAGGCGTCCGGCGCGGATGTTCACCTGGATCGACGGATAGAGCAATTTCGGAGCCTCGAGGGTGGCGTCGCGCGCGTGCCGCATCGCGACGTAATCCTCTTCGCTGACGCCGACGTGAATGTGGATGTTGCCGTCGAGCTCGTCGCCGACCGTTGTTTCCCAGACGAACCGATCGCGATGCGGAGCCTTATAGTCGTGACATAGGAACAGCCTCGTCTGGCGCGGGAGCGCGAGAATGCGCTGGATCGACCGATATAGCTGGCGCGCGTCGCCCCCCGGAAAGTCGGCGCGCGCCGTACCGTAATCGGGCATAAAAAGGGTGTCGCCGACAAAGACTGCATCGCCGACGCGGTAGCTCACGCACGCTGGAGTGTGTCCTGGCGTGGCCATGACCTCGATTTTGAGATCTCCAATGGCAAGCCTCTCGCCGTCCTCAAAGAGCCGGTCAAAATCGCCAGCGTCGGCCTTCAGGTCATCCGCCTCGAACACCGGTCCGAAGCGCGCTTGAACCTCGCGAATACCGGCGCCCACCCCAACCTTGGCCCCCGTCCGGGTACGGACATAATCGGCGGCCGACAGATGATCGGCATGCGGGTGCGTCTCGAGCACCCAGGCGATGGTCAGGCCCTCCGCGGCCGCAGCAGCCAGCATGGCATCGGCTGAATGCTTTTCGACTCGGCTCGCGCCGGCATCGAAGTCGAGCACCGGATCGATGACTGCGGCTGCCTTCGTCGCCGGATCGGCGATCAGATAGCTGACGCTGTTTGTCGCCGGATCGAAAAAAGCGCTGATCCGAGCTGCCGAGCCTGCCCCCATGCAGCCCGATCTACCACGATCTGAGGACGATCACACCGACACTTGGTCCATCGTCGTCAGCTCGGGCTCAGGGACTCCGCTGTTTTTATATTCCTTCCGCCAGTTCGGCCTTCCGCGCCGCAATCTGTTCCCCAAGGGAGTCAAGGTCGACCTCGCCCTTGCGCGCTTGGGCAAATACTCCGCCGGGCTTCTCTTCCTCCTCGACGTGGTGCTCGATCTCTTCCTGCAAGACCTTCACCTTGGAATCGAAATATTCGTCGCTTTCGCCCGCACCCGACTGGATCTCGGCGATGAGGAGCTTGGCGGCATCATGCTCGACAAAGCTCTCCTTGAGCAGGTCCTCCTCGACGGTGCCCTCGCAAGCCGGGTAGAAGATTTCCTCCTCGATCACGGTGTGGACCGACAGCTCGAGACAGATCTCGCGCGCCAGTCGTTCCTTGCGCCCGTCGCCTTTGGCACTTTCGAATTCCTCGAACAGCTTCTCCACCTTGCGGTGGTCCTCTTTCAACAATGCGATCGCGTCCATCGATTTACTCGCCGCCATGTCTGTCTCCTCTTCTGGAAAACGAAACAATTCACGCGGCTTAGATGTTCCTGCGCTCATGCGTCATTAGTGACTTACTGGCAAATCCATGGTCGGCGGCAAGTGGTACCCAGTCCATCAACACTCCGGGCGCTTTCACAGTGTGACGCGGATCGCCCTTGGGTGTGTCGGCCATGCGGGCGGCTTTAGCGCCCCGAATCGCCGTTTTCGACCTCCGAATCCGCCTGCGCGATGGTGCGCGTGTCGATCTTCACGGGCGTGTTGAGGCCCAGCCAGTCGCGGAAGGGCAGCCGGTAGATCTGGTCCATCACCTCGAACTCGAGCCCGCCCGGCTGGTTGGTGTCGCTGTTCCACAGCGCCACTACGCCGCTCTTCTTCTGGGGATCGAACAGGATCAGCGAACGATAGCCGCGAATGCCGCCGCGATGGCCGATAATGTGGTGACCGGCATAATCGTAGCTGCGCCAGCCATAGCCGTACCAGGCGGTCCCAAGCCGCTCGAGGAACTTGCGCATCCTCCCACGCTCAGTCGGGGTGACGACGTACGGCGCGTGAATGGTATCGAGCACCTTGCCATCGAGCACGTCGGGCATTTCGCCCATCTGCGCTTCCATCCACAGCGCCATGTCCTTGATGTTCGTGTTGATACCCGCGGCGCCCGGGACCTTGTAATAAGTATCGACGATTGGCCACGGCCTCTTACCGGCACTATGCGGCTTGGCCCAGCTGCGGCTCCCCTGCAGCCCCGCCATCGACACGCTGCCGCTCGACATACCGATCGGAGCGAAGAGATAGCGTTTGATCGCCTGCTCATATGGCATGTGGGTGATGCGCGAGACCATCTCGCTCGACGCGTCGAAGGCGACGTTTTGATAGTCCCAGCAGGTGCCCGGAGGGCAGACGGCATTCAGCGTTGCAAAGCTGGAGCGGAGCAAGCTCGGATCCTCACCTTCCTCGAGCTTGTTGGCGTACGCGTCGCGGTACAAGCCAAGGCGATGCGAGAGCAGATCGCCAACAGTTGCGCGGTATTCGTTGCCGTTCGGCAGCTTGAGGTCCGGCGCGTAATTGGCGACGGGCGCATTCAGGTTGATCTTCCCTTGTTCAGCCAGCTTGGCGACCATGGTCGCAGCGACACCCTTCGACACCGACGCCCAGCGGAACACGGTTTCGGGAGTCACCGGATCGTTCGACCCGGCGAGGGTCTGGCCATAGCCCTGCAGAAAGGTAATCCGACCGTTCTCGACAACGCCTACGGCCAGGCCAACCATCGCCGGCTTGGTCATCAGCTGTTTCAAGCGGCTGTCGAGCACCCCATAATCGACGTCCCGGCGGGAATCAGTCGACAGTGAGGCGAGCCGTAAGTGCGCCTGCGCGATATGCGCGGGCGACTCGTTGTCCGCCCGCGGTCGCATCGCGAGCAATGACGCACCCATCAGCAGGATGGCGGCGCCGACGGCAATCTTGTTTCCGGTTTTCAAATACATCTCCCCGCCCCGTCCACGGTGTGGCCGTCAGCCGATGCGCTCTCAACTGGCTGTTTAACGCGCTTGCGACAGGCCAACTCTGGCACGCGACGAACAGCGGTTCTGGCGTTCAACGCACGTCTCGCCTAAACGCCGCACCCATGCGGTTTCTCTCGACCCTGTTCTGGGCCCTGGTCGCCGCGATTGCGGCGCTGTTCTCGTGGGTCAACTGGACCCCCGTTGGGTTGAGGCTCTGGGACACCCTGGAGCTGGACATCCAGTTGCCGCTGCTGCTGCTGATCGTGTTCCTGCTCGGCTTCCTTCCGACGTGGCTGGTGATGCGCGCGCGGGTGTGGTCGTTCCGGCGACGCCTGGAGGCGCTCGATCGTCAGCGGGTGTCGGCGGCAAGTGAGCCAACCACGGCCGAAGAGGATGCTCCGGTCGGATGAATCCGATCTTCGTTGCCATCGACACGCCGGACCTGACTCGGGCGATGGTTCTCGCGAGCCAGGTCCGCGAACATGCCGGCGGACTGAAGCTCGGGCTCGAATTCTTCATCGCCAATGGACCCGCCGGAGTGCGCGAGCTCGCGAGTGCGGGTCTGCCGGTATTTCTCGACCTTAAGCTCCACGACATCCCCAACACAGTCGCGAAAGCGGTCGAGGCCGTTGGGCCGCTCAAACCGGCGATCCTGACGGTTCACGCAGCCGGCGGGCGCACGATGCTCGAAGCGGCGAAGGCGGCCGCACCGGCTGAAACGAAGGTCGTCGCGGTCACCGTCCTTACCAGCCTCGACGCGGCGGACCTCGCGGAGACAGGGGTAAACGGCTCGCCGACCGAGCAGGTGCAGCGCCTCGCGGAGCTCGCGCGAAATTCCGGCATCGACGGCATCGTCTGCTCGGGCGCAGAGGTCGCTGCGGCACGTAGCGACTTGGCCAGACGGCTTCTTCGTCGTGCCCGGCGTGCGTCCGGCCGGTGCGGACATCGCAGACCAGAAGCGCGTCGTCACGCCGCGTCAGGCGCTGGACGACGGCGCGTCGGTGCTGGTGATCGGCCGTCCCATTACCGCGGCCGACGACCCCGCCCGCGCCATCCGCGAGATCGCTGCTACCCTATCCAGATTTAAGGAAGAAGCATGAGCTGGCTGAGCCGAGTCCGTAGCGGCATCCCCTTTCTGCCGAAACGCCAGAGCGCCGAGAATTTGTGGCATAAGTGCGGGAAGTGCGGGACGATGGTGTTCGTCAAGGAATGGGAGGAAAACTACAGCGTCTGCCCGCGCTGCGACTTCCATGATCGGATCGGGCCGGCCAAGCGTTTCGAGCAATTGTTTGACGCTGCCGAATATGAGTTGCTGCCCTCCCCCGAGGTCCGCGAGGACCCGCTGCGTTTCAAGGCGAAGGAGCGCTACACCGAGAAATTGAAAGACGCGCGCGCGAAGACCGGCGAGCGCGACGCCCTGCTCAACGCACGCGGGCGGATCGGCGGCCATCGGGTGGTGCTCGGGGTCCAGGACTTCGCTTTCATGGGCGGCTCCATGGGCGTGGCCGTGGGCGCCGCATTCATCGCGGGCGTTCGCGCGGCAATTGCGGACAAATGCCCATACGTCATCTGCACGGCGTCGGGCGGCGCGCGCATGCAGGAGGCCATCCTCGGGCTAATGCAGCTTCCTCGGACCACCGTAGCCGTTACTGAGCTCAAGGAAGCAGGCCTCCCGTACATCGTCGTCCTGACCGACCCCACCACCGGGGGGGTCACCGCATCCTACGCAATGCTGGGCGACGTCCAGCTCGCTGAGCCCGGAGCCTTGATCGGTTTCGCCGGCCAGCGGGTCATCGAGCAAACCATCCGCGAGAAGCTCCCCGAAGGCTTTCAGCGCGCCGAATATCTGCTCGAGCATGGCATGATCGACATGGTCGTCCCGCGCGGCGAGCTAAGGGACAAGCTCGCGCTTGCTGATCGGCTACCTCTGTCCGGAGACGAAGGCGGCGGCCTGATGGATTTCGCGCGCTCCGCGCATCCGGACGTTCAACGGCAGCTCGATCGGCTTTCCAAGCTCTCGCCTGCCGGCGATCGGCTTGGCCTCGAGCGCATCTCGGAGCTGCTCGATCGCCTGGACCGGCCGCAGGATCGGCTGCCGCCGGTGTTCCACGTTGCGGGAACCAACGGCAAGGGCTCGACTGTGGCATTCCTTCGGGCGGCGCTCGAAGCTGCCGGGCACAGTGTGCATGCGTTCACCAGCCCGCACCTGGTCCGGTTCAACGAGCGCATCCGCATCGCCGGATGCCTCATCGAGGACGAGCCGCTAGCGGACCTTCTCACCGAAGCGCTCGATGCCAGCGGCGGGATCGAGCCGAGCTTCTTCGAGGTGGCGACCGCGGTCGCGATGCTCGCCTTCGCCCGCACGCCGGCGGACGCCTGCATCCTCGAGGTCGGCCTTGGCGGCCGGCTCGACGCGACCAATGTGATCGACCGTACGCTTGTCACGGGAATCACCAACCTCGCGCTCGATCATCAGCAGTTTCTGGGCAAGCGCCTGCCGGGGATCGCCGCTGAGAAAGCGGGGATCGCCAGGCCCGGCGTTCCGCTGATGACGCAGCTTTACCCGCCCGCCATCGGCGCGCGAATCGGACAGATTGCGCACGAAGTCGGCGCACCATGGCTTCCGCGCGGCGGGAACTGGGATGCGACCGCAAGCGCCGGAAAGCTGCGCTATCGCGACGAACAGGGCATGCTCGATTTACCTCTTCCCCGCCTGCCCGGCCGTCACCAGGCGATGAACGCGGCGCTCGCGGTCGCAATGCTGCGCCACCAGAACGCCCTTCACGTCCCGACGTCCGCTCTGAATGCGGCGATGGGCTGGGCGGACTGGCCGGCGCGGCTGCAGCGGCTCGCGCCGCGGGCCGCTCGTCGGAAGCGCGCGAAGTCTGGCTCGACGGCGGCCACAATCCCTCGGCGGCGCGGCAGGTCGCGAGCTGGGCCAAGCACCAGTTTACCGATGGCAAGCCGCTGCACCTGTCTTCGCCAGCCTCGCCACGAAAGACCCGCCCGGAATGCTCCAGCCGTTCGCCGGCATCGCCGGGCACGTGCTGACCGTACCGATCGGCGACCACGCCAGCTTCGCGCCGGGCGAGCTCGCCGATATCGCGGCCGAGCTGGGCTTCCCCGCAGACCCGCACGACAGCGTCGAGGAAGCACTCGCCGTCGTCCCGCAGGGCGCGCCCGTGCTGATCTTCGGTTCCCTGTACCTTGCGGGACAAGTGCTGGCTGCGAACGGGCAGGTGCCGGACTAGGCTTTCGCGGCTTGATCGATGGTCGGCGGCGTATCCGCCTCGACTCTCACGCGGCGCTCCTGCCGGGTGACGCGGATCCATTCGAGGAGCACGAACACGGTCGAGATCAAAGCCGTGGCGGCCGTCCAGCGGAACACCGGCGCATAGCCATATAGGTCGAAGGCTTCGCCGACCGCGCCGCGCCCGAGAGTGCCTACGAGCGACAGCAGCGACGAAAGCAAAGCATACTGGATCGCCCCATATTTCTTGCTGACGATGCTCGATACGTAGGCAACGAATGCAGTCAGCGCGAGGCCGGTGGAGATGTTCTCATAGCTGATCGCCAGAGCAGCAGCCGACGGATCGAAATATCGCTCAATCGACTGCCAAGGAGCCGCCGACGCTAGCCGCGAATGAGCCGCAGGGACAGGAATGCGCAAAACAGCTGCGTCGGTCTATCATGGGCGCGCCTTCCGCGAGATCAGCGTAAAGAAAATTGCCGAGCGGCGGCAGGATCGCGCCGATCAGGATCGTCGGGAAGCGACCGAGCTTGGCGAACAAATAACCGCCAAGACTGATCCCGACCATCGTCATGATGATTCCGAAGATCTTCGAAGCGAAGGCGACCTCGTCCTTCGTGTAGTGGAGATAGTCGAGGTAGAACGGGTACGCGAAGCTCGCCCAGATATTGTAGCAAATCGCGTAGGTTAGAATGAATCCGATCGCCGCGAGCACGCCCCAGCCCATGCGCGGCACAGTTCGGCCAGCGGATCGACCAGCGCCGAGTAAAGGTGGTTCATTACCGTTCGGCCGGCGCTGACCGTTTTGTCGGGAGCAGTCAGCACCTTGTCCGGCCGCTTCGCCAAAGTTCGCAACCGCGGCAACCGTCAGAGGAACGAAGACCGTCGCAATGATGATCAGCACGCCCCAGGTCTTGGTGAAATCGCCAACCGAGGGCAGCTTGGCTCCTGGAATGGCGGGAGTGAGCATTGAAACCGCGAAGGTGATCAGCCGCAGGATCGCCCACAACCAGCTTGCGCCGACGATTGCGAGCAGGGCGGCGCGCACCCGTGGCTTGAGAGCGCCGGGCTCCGCCAGCGCGCCGTAGAGTGTGCCGCGCTCCGGCCGCGGACTATCGGGTGCAGTAAGCGTGATCAGCAGCAATCCGACGAAGATCGCCGCCATCACCATGTAAACATGCGGCCAACTCATGCGCGCAGCGAGCACGAGCGCGACCGCGCCGCCGACGATGGAGGCCGTCCGGTAACCGAACTGATAAACCGCAGACAGCAGTTCGATGGGCGCATTTTCGTCAGCCTGGTCGATGCGCCACGCATCGATCGCGATGTCGTGACTGGCCGACGCAATCGCTGCGACGAAGGCGATGAGAACGAAATTGCCGATCGCGAGCGCCGGATTGGTGAGCGCGAGGAGCGCCAGACACACCCCGACGACGCATTGTCCGAGAGCAATCCAGCTCTTGCGGCGCCCCAGTCTCCCAAAGCCGGGCAGCTGCACCCGATCGACCACGGGCGACCACAGAAATTTGAATGAGTAAGCAAGGCCGATCCAGGAAAAGATGCCGATGGTCGCCAACTTGACGCCGACCTCGCCGAGCCATGCGGTGAGCGTGCCGACGAGCAGCGAAAAAGGCAGTCCGGAGGAAAATCCGAAGGCAAGCATCGTTGCCGCTTTCCGAGTCTTCAGTGCCGCTTTGAGCAGCTTGAAGCCCTTCGGTCGCTCGCCTGCCACTGATCCCCCTCCCGGCTCTTAAATGAGACCTTAAACAGCTTTCACGGTGTGCCTAGCCCCGCGATGAACGCGTTCGTTATGAGCCCTCCCGTGCACCACCGGCTTCGCTGTCTCTCGGGATTTTGCCGGCACTCCCGATTGCGCCGTCGACCAGCCCCGCACGCATCATGCCCCAGAAGAGCAGGATTCCCGGAAGCGCGAGCGCTGTCGTCAGCAAATAAAAATTCACGTAGCCGAGCGCATCGATCAGGGCCCCGGCGCTCGTTCCAGTCAGCAACCGTCCAACGACGCTCGCCGCCGCGGAGATCAAGGCGTATTGGGTCGCCGTGAACCTGAGGTCGCAAAGCGCCGAGAAGTAGGCGACGACGCAAACCCCGCCGATCCCGCTCGCCACATATTCGAACCCGATCGCGCCAGCCATTCCGGCAACGCTATGGCCGGCCGCCGCGAGCAGCGCGAAGCCGAAGTTGGAAACGGCCATCAGGATTAAACTGATCAGCACGGACCGCTTCATCCCCATTCTTGAATAGAGAATACCGCCGATGAAGATGCCGATCAGGTAAGCCCAGAAGCCAACCCCGGCGTCGTACAGCGCGATCTCGTCATTCGTGAAATGCAGGTCGTCGAACAAGAGACGGAATGTGAGATTTGCAAGCGTGTCGCCGATCTTGTGGAGCAAGATGAACAGCAGCACGAGCATCGCTCCCTTCCGTTCGAAGAATTCGGCAAAGGGATTCCACAGCGCTCCAAGGGTCCGGCGAAAGCCCTTCCTCTCGGCGGGCTCGCGATGTCGTTCGGGCTCACCCATGACCAAGGCCGTGACCATCGCGGGCAACGCCAGACTGGCGCAGGCGATGTAAGCCGCCGCCCAGCCGCTGCGTGCCGCGACCACCAGCGCCAGCGCGCCAGCTCCAGCCGAGCCAATCCGCCAGCCATATTGGGACATGCCGGATCCGACGCCGAGCTGGCGCGGCTCGAGTAGTTCGATGCGATAAGCGTCGATAACGATGTCGAATGTGGCCGCCGCAATCGCGACCAGGATCGTTGCAGTCGCCGCCGCTTGCAAGTTGGCGGCGGGGTCGACGATCGCGAGACCCACGACCGTCGCGATGACGAAGGCGCCCGCCAGCAGCATCCAGGAGACGCGCTGGCCGAGCCTGCCGAGGACCGGGAGCCGGACACCGTCCACGACCCACGACCACAGAGGCTTCAGATTGTAGACCAGGAAAGCGAAGGTGAAGGCGGTGATCGTCGAACGGTTGATGCTGTCCTGCTTGAGGCGGGTGGTCAGGGTCGCGCCAATCATCGCGTAGGGAAAGCCCGACGATATGCCGAGGAACAGCGCGGCCAGCGGGGCGCTTTCGAAATAGCCCCGGACTCCCAGCGGCAGCCTGCCACGCCAGCCGCTCTCCGGGTCCGCCGCACGCGCCATCGTCCGCCGTCTCCAGCCGCTCTTCGGCTAATGTTAGCAAGCGCGGCGATCGTGGCTAGTGCAGCTCAGCCTTGGTCAGTTGCGCGGACGAACAATTTCAGCCCCTTGGGCAGTTTCACTTTCTCACCCTGGAGATGGCGGTCGACGCTCTCGATCGCCTTGCACAACTGCCGCTCCGTGTAGGGCTTCATCAGGCACCCAACGGCGATCTGGCACGCTTCCGGGTCCGAGTGACCGGTTGCGAACAATGTGGGCACGCCTCTCTCTCTCGCCGCACGAGCGAGGTGAATTCCGGTCTGGTCGTCGCGCAGACGAACGTCGCTCAGGATCAGATCGATCTTCTCGCGATCGAGGACGGCCAGCGCCTCTTCGAGGTCGTCGACCGTTGCCACGACCTCATAGCCGGCGTCGCCAAGCACATTTTCGTTCTCGAACGCGGTCAGCGGCTCGTCTTCGACGACGAGGATGCGCTTGACGAGTTGCTTGCGTCTGCCGAACAGCATTGAAACCCATGCCTCCGTCCCCGCAACGAACGAAACGCAACCCCGTGCCGAGGCGCAGCAACAACCGTCGTGGTGAGGCTCGCACTGTGGCCGCACTGCCACGGGACCGCAATGGCGGAGAGCAGCGAATCGCCAAATTGCTCGCCCGGGCGGGCGTCGCCTCGCGTCGCGAGGTCGAGCGGATGATTGCCGAAGGGCGAATCGCGCTCAATGGCGAAAAGCTCATCACGCCAGCGACTCTGCTCAGGGACCTCGACGGAGTGACTGTGGACGGAAAGTCGGTCCGGCCGGCGGCCGCAACTCGCATGTTCCGTTTCTACAAGCCGCAGGCGACGATCACTGCCGCACACGACACCAAGGGCCGCGCCACCATCTACGACCGTCTGCCCAAGGGCCTGCCA
Organism: uncultured Alphaproteobacteria bacterium; assembly: GCA_963785965.1. Taxonomy (GTDB): domain Bacteria; phylum Pseudomonadota; class Alphaproteobacteria; order Sphingomonadales; family Sphingomonadaceae; genus Sphingomicrobium. Next base: position 58,316 of record CAWAXE010000011.1, on the reverse strand, counting down.
CGGCTGATGCCGGTCGGGCGCCTCGATTTCATGACCGAAGGTCTGTTGCTGCTGACCAACGACGGCGAATTGAAGCGCCAGCTGGAGCTGCCGCGGACCGGAGTCGTGCGCACCTATCGCGCCCGGGCGTTCGGCAGCGTCACCCAGGCCGATCTCGAAAGGCTCGCCGAAGGGATTACGATCGAAGGCGTGCATTACGGATCGATCAACGCCAATTTGGAGCGGCGGACCGGACGCAATTGCTGGATCGAGATGAGTCTCACCGAAGGCAAGAACCGCGAAGTGCGGCGGGTGCTCGCGCATCTCGGGCTGCAGGTCTCAAGGCTGATCCGGACCTTTTATGGGCCGTTCACGCTCGCGGGGCTCGAGCCCGGCGGTGTCGACGAGATCGACGCGGCGGAGCTTGTGCAGTTCCGCACTTCGCTAAAGTGAGGATCATCGCGGGGGAGTGGCGCGGGCGATTGATCGAGGCACCGTCCGGGCAGGCCACACGGCCAACTGCCGACCGTGTGCGCGAAACCCTGTTCTCGATGCTCACGAGCCGCCTCGGATCTTTTGACGATCTGCGCGTCGCCGATTTGTTTGCCGGCAGTGGCGCCCTGGGCTTCGAAGCGCTGTCGCGCGGCGCGAATTCAGCGACCTTCGTCGAGAGCCAGGCAACGGCCGCCGCGGCGATCGAGCGCAATGCGAAGAAACTCGGCGCGGCTGACCGCATCCGAATCCTCCGCAGCTCGGCGCTGGCTTTGCCGCTCTCCGATCCGTTCGACCTGATTTTTGCCGATCCGCCTTATGCGCCCCGATCGGGAAGCGGCGCGGTCAAAGCCATCGCCGACGCGAAATGGCTCGCGTCGGGCGGGTGGATGAGCGTCGAAACCAGCCGCGGTGACGCGGTCGATCCGGCGGGCTTTACGATTGAAGCGGTGCGGGACGTCGGCCCGGCGCGGCTTACGCTTTTGCGCCGCCCGTAGATTCTTTCGCCGCCCTGCGGATTTCCTCAATCTCGGTATTGAGCCGACGCCCGACGGCAGCCGCCGCGGCTGCGCCGGCGGCCTTGACCGCCCGACCGGCCCGCTTGCCCGTCGTTCCGCCCCCGCCTCCGCGGTTGCTGAAGCCCTGTTCGGCCAAGGCTGCGAGCGCCGCGGTGGCCGCGACTGCAACGAGCTCGGCCACAAGTGGGCTTTGGAGCAACTTGATGAAGGCCTCTCCGGGCGTGTCCGACGCCCGCCTGCCGCCGTTGCTGTTGCGACGCTCACTAGGGGCCTTATTCGAAACGCTTTTGGATTTTGCTTTGGTCGTGGTTCTTTTCGCCATCGTCTCGTCTCCCGTAGGCTTTCGATGCTCAACTCATCGGCGCGTCGCTGTATCCGCGTCAACCGCCTTGCTGTATTGACACTATAATACACCAGAGCTATCCTGCAGCAACAGGAGGAATTGCCAATGTACAGTCAGCAGGATCTCGACGACGCAGTCGCTTCGGGCGTGATCACCGCAGCGGCCGCGGATGCGCTTCGCGCGCACATCGAAGGCCAGCGCTCGACGCCGATCGCAGACGAAGAACAATTCCGGCTAATCACTGGATTCAACGATATTTTCGTATCGATCGCCGCGGCCATCCTGCTGTTCGCGGTCGGGTGGATCGGCCAATGGGTCGGGCAGTCGACTGGTCTGGTCATTGACGTTGATGGACCCTCGCCGCTCGGACCCGCTGGCGGTTGCCGCGACGGCCTGGCCGCTCGCGATGTTCTTTACCGGGAAACGGCGGATGGCGCTTCCTTCGATCCTGCTCCTGCTCGCGTTCGTCGGCGGAGTGTTCGCAACCGCTCTCTTCTCGCTTGTGCTGAGCTTCGGCGCTCACAATTTCGACAATAATCCGCAGCTCGGCGGAGTGATCGGAGCATTGTCGGCGGCGATCGCAGCCGGCGCCGCGTGGCTCCACTGGCGCCAGTTCCGCGTGCCGATCACCGTCGCCGCCGGAGCCGGCGCGGTCGCTGCGATCGCGGTCGGGCTCCTGGTCGCTGCACTCGGACAAAATGCCCAGGACGCCAAGAACCTGATCCTCGGCTTCGTGCTTCTGCTCGGAATCGGGATGTTCCTGTTCGCCATGTGGTGGGACGGGTCGGACCGTACCCGTGTGACGCGCCGCGCCGACGTCGCCTTTTGGCTGCATCTGCTTGCCGCGCCGATGATCGTGCACCCGGTATTCACCCTCCTCGGGCTGACGACCGGTCATGCGAATGTCGGTGAAGGCCTTGCCGTCGTCGCACTCTACGTCGTCCTCGGGATCACCGCACTGGCGGTCGACCGCCGCGCGCTGCTCGTATCGGCGCTGGCCTACGTCCTCTATGCGCTGCAGGCCCTGTTCCGCGAGTTCGGAGCCGTCGAGCTCAACGTGGCGCTAACCGCGCTCGTCATCGGCTCGGCGCTGCTGCTGCTCTCCGCCTTCTGGCACCAGGCTCGCGGTGCGATCGTGCGGCCGCTGCCCGAAAGCCTGCGCGACCGACTGCCGGTCCTCGACCGGACTTTGGTGGTTAGCCAACCAGCCGCATAAGCCGGCGCTCGAGCGGGGCAAGCACGAGTGAAAGCTCGTGGCCCCGCTTGAGCACCGCGCCATGCTCCCCGACCAGAGCGAACGCCCCCTGCTTCATCCGCAGCTCGGGGCGTTTCTCTATGCGGATCTCGGGCCGCTCGGAATGGCGTCGATAGGCCGCGAAGACGGCGACTTCGGGATCGATGCGCAGCGCGTAATCGCGCCAGTGACCGGCCGCGACCATGCGCCCGTAGAGATCGAGGATCCGGGTAAGCTCCACGCGGTCGAAAGTGGCAATCGGGCGCCGGTCCCAAGAGCGCGGGAACGGCGCGATGACGCTCAAGCGCTCTTGGCCTTCGGCCGCGGCTGATTCGCGGTTTTCAGGACCGCGACCTCCTTCCGCAGCTCCTCGATTTCGCGTTCAAGCTCACCGATCCGCGCGCGCACCGGATCGCAATCCTCGCCGCACGGCGTTCCGTAAGGGATGAAGCCGGGGCTGTAGTGCACCGTGTCGAGCGGCACCGCCTTCGCCGGGATGCCGACGACGGTCGAGCCCGGCGCGACGTCCCTGGTCACGACGGCGTTCGCGCCGACCCGCGCGCCTTCGCCGACCTCGATCGGCCCAAGCACCTGCGCGCCCGATCCAATCACTACAGCGTCGCGCAATGTCGGGTGCCGCTTTCCGCCGATGCCGGCGGTCGGGTTGGTGCCGCCCAGAGTCACGTTTTGATAGATGGTGACCTCATCGCCGATCTCGGCGGTCTCGCCGATAACGCTGAAGCCGTGATCGAGGAAGAAGTGCCTGCCGATCTTGGCCCCGGGATGAATGTCGATCCCGGTCAGGAAGCGCGCGAAATGATTGACCAGGCGTGCGATGAAATAGAGCTGCCCTTCCCACAGCCAATGCGCGAGCCGGTGCATCCCGAGCGCAAGAACGCCGGGATAGAAGAGCACGTCCCAGCGCGAACGCGCCGCAGGATCGCGGGATTTGACGGAGTCCAGATAGGCGATCAGTCCGGATTGCAAGCGCATCAACCTCTTGCCGTTAGCAGGCGCAATTTAAGTGCGGAGCGCGGCAAATTCCAGCCGGGTCGAGCAAGCCGCGCCCGCGCGGGCCTTGTCGAACGCTCGCCGCAATGGGCAAAGCGCGCGCTCAAAAAAGGGGCAAGACCATTTTTTCCGGTTACAATCCGCTCTATTCGCTGGCTGGTTTCCTCGTCGGCGCGCTCGTCGGAATGACGGGCGTGGGCGGGGGATCGCTGATGACTCCGGTGCTTGTCCTGCTGTTCGGCTTCCATCCGGCGACTGCGGTCGGCACCGACCTGCTCTATGCGTCGGTGACCAAGAGCGTCGGAACGGCGGTCCACGGCTCGCAGAAGACGGTGGACTGGCACATCGTCGGCGGCCTCGCGCTCGGGAGCGTACCGGCGTCCCTCGTCACTTTGTTCGTGATGAGCAGGATCGGGGTCACGGGCGCGAATTACGCGCTGATCCTCAATCTCCTGCTTGGCGCGGTGCTCTTTCTGACTTCATTGGCGGTTTTCTTCCGCCCGCTGATCCTCCGCTGGGCGCAGCCCCGCTTCCGCGGGCTCCCGATGGCGCGGATCTCGCATTGGACGGTGATCCTCGGCGCGATCCTCGGGCGTGCTGGTCTCCGTCACCTCGGTGGGCGCAGGCGCGCTCGGAACGACGGCTCTGCTCATCCTCTATCCGAAGCTGCCGGTGTCGCGGATCGCTGGAAGCGATATCGCCCACGCGGTCCCGCTGACGCTGATCGCCGGCATCGGGCACTGGCTGATCGGTTCGGTCGATTTCACTTTGATGGCCGCGCTGCTGGTCGGTTCGATCCCCGGGATCATCGCGGGCAGCCTGCTCAGCAGCCGCTCTTCGGACGCCGTCCTGCGCCCGTCCTCGCGACAACGCTGCTGATCGTCTCGGTGAAGTTGCTGACGAGCTAGAGCGCGCTAATGGCTCCCGCGAAGAAGGGACGGGCTTCGGGAAAAGCCCGCCCCTTCGCGCGGCCGGTGCATGGGGGCGACGCCGACCGCTTAATGTCTCCCCAGCAGATGAGGAGAGACGCTAAGCCACGATCCTAGAGTGCCTTCGACAACGGGATTGGTTCACGTGGGCGACGTGGCGCTGGCGCTAATCGAGCAAGCGCATTAAGGTGCCAGAACTTATTGGAACGCTCGATCACTATGACCGTCCATCTCCCCACTATCAAACAACTCCAATATCTGGTGGCGCTGCGCGAGCACGGCCATTTCGGCAAAGCCGCGGATGCCTGCTTCGTCACCCAATCGACGCTGTCGGCCGGACTGCGCGAGCTCGAGACCTCGCTCGGCGTGATGCTGGTCGAGCGCACGCGCAGGATTGTCCGCTTCACCGCGCTTGGCGAGAGAATCGCGGACAAAGCCGTGCGCGTTTTACGAGAGGCGGAAGAGCTTGCCGAAATGGCGCGCGCCGAAGGCAAGCCGCTGCACGGCGAGCTGAGGATGGGGGTCATCCCGACCATCGCGCCCTTCCTGTTGCCGGCGATGCTACCGCGCCTGCGCAGCGAATGGCCAAGCCTCAAGCTCTACCTTCGCGAGGAGACGAGCCAGGCGGCCTGCGAGGCCTTGCACCGGGGGCAGCTCGACTGCGTCCTGCTCGCCCTCCCCTTTGCCTGCGGCGACGTCGAGTTCTCAGCCTTGTTCGACGACCGGCTGTTCGTCGCTTTCCCGCAAGGCGAAGCACCGCGCGGTGAAACGGTGGAGGTGGATGCCATCGACGAAAAGCGGATGCTTCTGCTCGAGGACGGTCATTGCCTGAAGGACCATGCGCTGTCGGCGTGCAACCGGCCCGAGCTGCGCGCGCACGCAGCGATGATGGGAACTTCGCTGCACACGCTCGTGCAGATGGTCGATAACGGCCTCGGCGTTACGTTCGTGCCATCCATGGCAATCGAAGCGGGCATCCTCGATGGCACCCAGGTCGATGCAAAGCCGCTTCGATCGGATCACGGCTTCCGCCGGGTTGCACTCATCTGGCGCCGCTCGAGCGCGCGTGAAAACGAGTTCCAGCTTCTCGCGACCGCGCTCCGCCGCATCATGCGCGAACTCATTCCGCACCGCGACGCCATTGAGCCAGCACGCCGGCACGAAGCCGTGCCTGCCTGAAACTCGGCCGCCGCAGCCCTCGGGAGGGGAGAGGGAGCGCCGCGGCGGCCTTGGGGATTACTCTGCCGGCTCGAGGATGCCGTATTGTCGCGCGGGAGCCCTCGCCTGACGCAAGTCGAAGCGATCCGCGTTCATCACTTTGGTCCAGGCTGCGACGAAGTCGCGCACGAACTTCTCGCCGGCGTCGGCACAGGCATACACCTCGGACAGCGCGCGAAGCTGCGCGTTCGAGCCGAACACCAGGTCGGTGCGAGTCGCGGTCCATTTCTGCTGATCTGTCGCGCGATCGGTTCCGACGAACGTCTCGTCGCTCGAGGCGTCCACCTGCTTCCACGCCGTGCCCATGTCGAGCAGGTTGACGAAGAAGTCATTGGTCAGCTGCCCGACACGATCAGTGAACACGCCGTGCTTCGATCCGCCGGCATTGGCGCGAAGGACCCGGAGACCCCCGACCAGCACCGTCATCTCTGGAGCGGTGAGGCCGAGCAGTTGAGCGCGGTCAAGCAGCAGCTCCTCCGTCGGAACGTTGTAGCGCACCTGCAGGTAGTTGCGGAAACCGTCGGCTTTCGGCTCGAGCGGCTCGAAGCTCTCCGCGTCGGTCATCTCCTCGGTCGCGTCGACGCGTCCCGGGGCAAAGGGCACCGAGACACTGTAACCGGCGTCTTTCGCCGCCTTTTCGACCGCAGCCGTGCCGCCGAGGACGATCAAGTCGGCCAGACTGACGCTACCTGAGAAGCTCGAGCGGATATCCTCGAGCTTTGCCAAAACCTTCGACAGTTCCTCAGGATCGTTGACCTCCCAGTCCTTCTGCGGACCAAAGCGAATGCGCGCACCGTTGGCGCCGCCGCGGTGATCCGACCGGCGATATGTCGCCGCGGACCCCCACGCAGTCTTGACCAGCTCCGAAATCGAGACGCCGCTGTCGAGGATCGCGCGCTTGAGCTCGGCGATTTGGCCGTCGTTTAACGGCGGGTGCTCGGCCTTTGGCAGCGGATCCTGCCAGATGAGGTCCTCCTGCGGCACTTCGGGCCCGAGGTAGCGGGTTTTCGGACCCATATCGCGATGGGTGAGCTTGAACCACGCACGGGCGAAGGAGTCGGCAAACTCGTCCGGGTTGGCCCGGAACCGTTCGGAGATCTTGCGGTATTCGGGGTCCATCTTGAACGCCATGTCGGCAGTGGTCATCATCGTCGGGAGGCGGCGATCCGGGCTGTGCGCACCCGGCGCCATGTCTTCCGGCTTCTGGTCGATCGGCTGCCACTGCTTGGCGCCGGCCGGGCTGGTGACCAACTCGTACTCATAGTCGAGCAGCATGTGAAAGTAGTTCATGCTCCATTGGATCGGAGTGGGCGTCCACGCGCCTTCCAGGCCGCTGGTGATCGTGTCGTCGCCCAGTCCGCTCTTGTGCCCGCTCTGCCAGCCGAGGCCCTGCTGCGCGATGTCCGCGCCTTCAGGTTCGGCGCCGACCTTCGATGCGTCGCCTGCACCATGGCATTTGCCGAAGGTGTGCCCGCCGGCGGTCAGCGCGACGGTCTCCTCGTCGTTCATCGCCATGCGGGCGAAGGTCATGCGGATGTCGCGGGCCGACTGCAGCGGGTCGGGATTGCCGTCGGGTCCTTCCGGATTGACGTAGATCAGGCCCATCTGCACGGCGGCCAGCGGATCTTCGAACGCTTCCCCCTCGACGATCCGGTCTTGGCGCCCTTGCCGACCCAATTCTCCTCGGTTCCCCAGTAGACGTCCTGCTCCGGCTCGTAGATGTCTTTGCGGCCGCCGCCGAAGCCGAAGATCGGTCCTCCCATCGACTCGATCGCTACGTTGCCGGCGAGAATCAGCAGGTCGGCCCAACTGAGATTGCGGCCGTACTTCTGCTTGACCGGCCAGAGCAGCCGGCGGGCTTTGTCGAGATTGGCGTTGTCCGGCCACGAGTTCAGCGGAGCGAAGCGCTGGTTGCCCGAATTCGGCGCCGCCGCGTCCGTCGCCGGTTCGGTAGGTGCCCGCGGCGTGCCACGCCATGCGGATGAAGAACGGACCGTAATGGCCATAATCGGCCGGCCACCAGGGCTGGCTGTCGGTCATCAGCGCGGTGAGGTCGCGCTTCACGGCCTGATAATCGAGCTCGAGGAACGCCTCGGCATAGTCGAAGTCGTCGCCATGGGGGTCGCCGGTAGCGCCGTGCTGGGGCAGGATTTCGAGCGAGAGCTGGTTCGGCCACCAGTCGCGATTGGTGCGTCCCAAAGGAGCTCTGAGCGCGGCGGGCTCCCTCGAGGATCGCTCAGCGGGCTGCCGGCTCTTCGTCGTCCATGATTGTTGACTCCTGTTGAATGGTTGGCGGCACGCTAGGCGCGGTAAGCTCGAGGCCGGAAACGAACAAAGTTCGTCAGTGAGACCAGGAAATTCGATCAGCAGCCTGAGCGCTCAGTCCATGTGCTTAATACCGATGCGCAGATAATCGTAACCGGTTACGAGCGTGAGCGCCGCGGCGGCCCACAAACTGACGATTCCGACCTCATGCACCCACGGCGCCTGCGGGAGTGCCCCGCCCAGGATGAGCGCACCAAGCGCCAGGAGCTGCAGCGTGGTCTTCCATTTGGCGAGCGCGCTCACCGGCACCGACACTTGGAGCCCGGCAAGGAATTCGCGAAGTCCGGAAACGATGATCTCGCGCAAGAGGATCACGAGCGCGGGAATGATGTGCAGCCCAGCAATCTCCGGCATGGGGTTCGCCCTCCGGCTGGAGATCAACATCACCAGCACCGCGGCGACCATGATCTTGTCGGCAATCGGATCGAGAAATTGGCCAAGGCGCGAGATGCTGCCCTGCGCGCGTGCCACATAGCCGTCGAAATAATCGGTGATTCCGACGACGCAGTAGAGCACGAAAGTCACTGCATAATCGAGCGGCGCCGGGCGCCACAGCAGAAAGACGAGTAGCGGCACCGCGAAGATGCGCGAAAGCGTCAGCAGGTTGGGCAAGGTCAGCATCGTTCCGCAACAAGACAGTTATAGGGTTTGGTCTCCTGCGCAAAGCTGGCTATGCCGCTGACCCAACGTCTATGGCAGCCAACGCGCCCCAGCCTTGATTCAAAACGTCATCCATCTGCTGCGCGCAAGGCGGTTCCTGCCGCTGTTCACCACGCAGTTCCTCGGCGCGTTCAACGACAGCCTGTTCAAGCAGGCGGTCGTCCTGTTCGTCACCTATCAGCTGTTTTCGAACCCCGCGAAGGAGTTCCAGTTCAGCGCTATCGCGCAGGGCCTGTTCATCCTGCCGTTCTTCATCTTCTCGGCGCTGTCGGGCCAGCTCGCGGACGATCACGACAAGGCGCGGCTCATCCGCATCATCAAACTCGCGGAAATCGAAATCATGATCGTCGGCGGCGCTGGGATCATGCTCGCGAACATCCCGCTGATGCTCGTCGCCGTCGGACTGATGGGCGTTCACTCGACGTTTTTCGGGCCGATCAAATATGCGATCCTTCCGCAGCACCTCCAGCGCGACGAAGTGCTCGGCGGCACCGGTCTCGTTGAAGCCGGCACCTATATTGCGATCCTCGGCGGAACGATTCTCGCCGGTGTACTTGCGCTACTCCCGCAGTCGCGGCGGCTGCGACTATTGGAATTGCGGTCCTGGGCCTCCTTGCCGGCCGCCAGGTGCCCCCGCACCAGCAGCCGCGGAGCGCATCCCGTTCAACTGGCATATCATTCATGCGTCCATCGAGCTGGTTCGGGCGACATTGCACATCCGACGATTGTTTCTTGCGATCCTGTCAATCAGCTTCTTCTGGGCAATCGGCTCTGTCCTGATCGCGATCTTTCCCCCGCTCGTGAAGAACTACCTCGGTGCGGACGAGCAAGTCGTCAGCATGTTCACGGCGATCTTCTCGATCGGAATCGCAATCGGATCCGTTGCAATCAACCGGCTCCTCAAGAGCCAGGTCTCGGCTCGGTATGCGCCCGGATCGGTCATCGCGATGGGTGCATTCGTCATCTTGTTCTACTTTGTCGCGCTGTCCTGGAGCCGCCACGGACCCGAGATCACAACGCTACGGAACTTCCTGTCTCACCCAAGCGCCGGGTTTATGATTCTTGCGCTGATCGGAGTCTGCGATGAGCGGCGGGATGTTCGTGGTTCCGCTCTATGCGTTCCTCACCACGACGGTGCCGAAGTCCGAAACCGCTCGGACTGTCGGCGCAAACAACATTGTGAACAGCGGGGCCATGGTGATTGGACTCGTAGTGTCCATCGGCCTTGGTTTGCTCGGGGTTGACCCGGCACATCAGCTGCTGCTGGTCGCGGCGATGTGCATCATCTCGGCGTGGCTCGGGTGGAAGCTCCACCTCGCCTGCGACTGAGCCGTAGGCTACTAGGCGATCAGGATCGATACGAAGACGAAACCGGCAATAAAGGTCGTGGCGAACAGCTTGAAATCGTCGCTGATCCTGCTCGTCGTCCGAGCGGACCCGAGTATGCGACTTGGGCCACGGCCGAACATTCGTGGGTCGGCTGCAACGATGCGCCGGGCGAGCTGCATGGCAAATCCTTAACGCGATTTTTACCATGTTCAAACTCCGTGCGCGCAACTCGGATGCATTCGTCCCGCGTCGGGACAAACGCCAATCTTTCACGCCTGTTGGCTAACCGTTGACGGCGCTTGGCAGAGGCGGGGCACTGCTGTCGCGCGACGCAACGAGGAGGTCGCGCGCCTGATCGGCGGGCATCGGCTTGCCGAAATACCAGCCCTGACCGATCGCGCAGCCCAGCGACACCACGGCATGGTAGGCCCTCATCCTCGATGCCTTCGACGCACACCGGCACCGACAATGCGCCGGCGAGCATCGTCACTGCGCGGATGATGGCACCGTTCTCCGGCTTCGCCGGCAGATTGCTGACGAAGCTCCGATCGATCTTGATGATGTCGAACGGCAGCGAGCGCAGGTGCGACAGCGACGAGAACCCTGTTCCGAAGTCGTCCAGCGCAAGACGAATGCCCTGGTTCTTGAGGCTCGTGACGATCGTCTGCGCGAGCTCGAGATCGGCGAAAAGCGAACTTTCCGTGATTTCGACCACGAGCCGCTCGGCAGGAAACCGCGTCTCGGCGAGAATTCGGACGATGCGCTGAGCGAGCCAGCCGTCGGCGAGCTGGTCGGGCGAAATGTTGACCGAGATCTTGATCGCCGGATCCCAGGACGCGGCTTCTCGCAGCGCCGCGGCGATCACCTGCTCGGACAGGCGTCCGATCACGCCGATCTCCTCCGCGACGGGGATGAAACGTCGGGCGCGATGATCCCGAGAGGGGGTGGTTCCAGCGGGCAAGCACTTCGAAACCGACGATTTCCCCCGTGGCGAGGTCCACCTGAGGCTCGAAAAAGGGAAGAAACTGGCCGTGCTCGAGGCCGAAGCGGATTCCCTGTTCAATCTCGCCTTGGGCGAGCAGCGCGCGCTCCATTCCGGCGTCGAACCAGACCGGCCGGGCGACTCGCCGCTGGCGCACGATCCATCGCAATATCGGCCCGCCGGATAAGGTCGGGGATGCGGACCTCGGCCGCTGGAGCCGAGGCGATGCCGGCGAAGCCGCCGACCTGAATGATCCGCTCCTCGAATGAGAACGGACGGGTGACTGCGCGAAGCACACCCTCGGCGGCGGCTTCGGCCTGGTGGACTTCGGATGGGCGGCATTCGAGCGCCACGGCGAACTCGTCGCCGCTGAGGCGTCCGATCAGCGCGTCGGGCCCCAGCTCGTCAAGGAGGGCGTTGGCGATCGCCTTGAGCAAACGGTCGCCAGTCTCATAGCCATGCTGGTCGTTGACCGACTTGAAGCGCTGCACCTGAAAGGAAATCACGACCAGGTTGCTCCCGCTCGACTGGCCGCGCGCGCACAACTCCGTGACATGGTCGGCAAAGCCCTTGCGATTATAGAGTCCGGTCACCGGATCGGTGGTTGCGAGGATAACCGCATGATGCTCCTGCTCAACGCGGAGCTCGGCCTCGTGCTGGAGATCGACGTAGCGCCGCCAGCCGAACAGGATCAGCGCGACGTTGAGGGTCAGCGCCGTACTGGCGACACGGACTTCCGGTCCGAGGTTGCCGACGATGCTGAGATGCCGAAAGAAAGCGCTGCCGTTCCAGATGAGCAGCATGACTGCCCCGATCAGCACGACCAGAACCAGCGCGTCCCTGCGGGCGCTTACCAGACGCGAGCTCGTCGCCGGCCCGGCAGATGCTGATTCACTGCGCACGAAGCTACGGTTAACCCGCGAAGGTTTAAGAAATTCTCTCTCCGAAATGGACGATTCCCGCGGCCGCCTTCACCTTCTATGGCGGTCAGGTTCTAGACACCTTCATTGTGCGTTGAGGGGGAGCATGATTGTAACGCGCCGAAACTTCGTCGCTGGATGCGCCGCCGGCGCACTCCTGCCAACGGCCGCATGCCGCGCTGCCGCGGCAGGAACGCAGGTCGCGCCCGAGGGATTCGGGGCCATTGGCGATGGCGTTGCGGACGATTATGAGGCCTTCCAGCGGATGGCCGCCGCGGTGAATTCAACGGGCGGAGGGACGGTCACCTTGAGACCCGGCCGGACCTATTTCCTGAACCGCTTCATCCGGCCGAACAACGGCATCACCGACGTGATATTCCGCAGTTGCTCGGGGCTCGACGATCGAGGGCAACGGTGCGGCGATTTCCACCAAGGGCGATTTTTTCCGAGACGCACGGACGACGCGCGGTCTCGCCGGGCTACGGTTTGAGGACTGCAGCAATATTCAGATCCACGACGTCGAGCTGATCGGCAACGTACAGCGCATGACGCGTGCTGCTGGCCTTGGCGAATCGGCGACGCACGGGCTCGTCTTCGACGGCTGTTCCGACGTCACGATCGATAGCGTCACGGCGCGTCACTTCGCGAGCGACGGCCTGTACATTACTGCGTCGAGCCAGCCCGACCGATCTGGCGCAAGAAAGGCTAGCCGGCGGTTCAACGTTCGCAATTCGAGATTCTTGTTCAATGCTCGCCAGGGACTGACAGTCATCCAGCTCCGCGGAGGCGTGTTCGAGAATTGCGATTTCGGCTTCAGCGGATACATCGATGATCAAAGCGCCAGGGGGAGCTACGGTGAGCACAATCCCGGAGCCAGCGTGGACATCGAGCCCAACGCCAGCCCGTACACCGCCCGTCCGGTCGACGTAATAACCGGAGAACTACACTTCACAAAATGCCGAATGACGGGCAGCTACGGCGGGACGTTTCTGGCGGCCCAGTATGCAAATTGTGCCAGGTCCATTGAGAAAATCACCCTCGATGCATGCGAGTTGGATTGCAACGCCCTCCAGCGGGTGGGAAGATACGGATTCATATTCGATGTGCAGGATGGCTTTGTCACCAACTGTGTCCTGCGGATGTACAACAAGACCGCATTCGTCGGCTGGTACCCGGCCAACGACGCTCAAGTGACCTTCCAGAGCAACACGGTCTACGGCGGCAAGTTCGCAGGCGGTAACCCGGTTTTCGTACTGAAGCCAACGCGCGGTGCCCCCTTGATCGAGGGAAACCGGTTCATTGGCCAGGCTCGGGCGGACTCATCGCCAGATTCGTGGATGGCGCGGTTCGACAACCCTTTGGCAACCGTTCGTGACAACCTCTTTATTCTGACGAGCGAGGCATTTGGACGCGACCGTCCGGCGCCTCCTATTTACATGAATGTGGCAGTCGCTGATCGCAACAGCTATCGGACCGGCCCCGACAGCCCGACACGTCCGTTGCCCGGCCCAAATGGTTCGTCGGGGGCAAGGCGCGTGGCTGTCGCGCCGGGCCCTGCCTGCCGCTGAAAGCAGAATGTGGGCGGGATTGAAATCATCTGACGCGGACCGTAGCGAATGTTGCTCGGTCAGGCGGCTCCTCAACGCGCTCCAATGCGGGATATCGAGAAAGTGACTGAATGCTCGTAGATGACCTCCGGGCAAATTCAGACGCGGGGATGCTGACGCTGGCGATGATCGCTACGCTTCGGCTCGGGCAGGCAAGCCGCAGGGCGCGCGGAATTGCGGCCATATTCGCGTGGCCGTTGCGGCTAGTCACGGCCATCGCCTACCGGGTGCTTTCCGGCATCTGCAATTGTTCGGTCCCGTTCAGCGTTTCCATTGGCCGCAGGGTCCGTTGGCAGCACGGGTTTAGCGGAATTTTCGTAACGCGGGATAGCAAAATTGGCGACGACTGCATCATCCTTCACCAGGTCACGATCGGATCCAATTTGCGCTTCACTGCCGAACAACGAAAATCGCCCGTCATCGGAGCTCGTGTCCTGATCGGCGCCGGGGCAAAAATCATTGGCGGAGTAACCATTGGTGACGGGGCAAGGATCGGAGCGCAGGCTCTAATCACCAGCGACGTTCCGGAACAGGCGACATGCTTTGCTCCAAGTGCGCAAATCATGGTCAACTCAAAGGTTTAGGCGTAGCTCCAGCCCCATGTTCAGGCGTATTGGACAAACCTTCCTGGCGCTTCTCTTAGTGCGCGGGTTCGCCCTTCTCGGCCCACTTCTGCTCATGCCGTTCCTGGTGAAGACAATCGGGTTAGCAGGCTGGGGAATGATCAGCTTCGCCACCGCCACCACCTCCTTTGGTGGAGCGCTGGTTCAGTACGGGTTCTCGGTTTCCGCCACCGCCGAGATCGCACGAACGCGCGACTCGCGTCCGAAGCTGACGCGCATGTGGAAGGCTTATTTCACGGCCTCGCTTTGGCTGGCGGTTCTCGTGCTGGTGACAGGATTGCTCGCGATTATCATCCTTGAAGAGCGCGCGGATTTGAGGGTGCTCCTGGGGGGCGCGCTGGTGATGGCCATCGCGACTTCGCTGGTGCCGGTGTGGCTCTTCATGGGTCTGGAGCGAATGAAGGGCATGATCATCAGCAGCGGCTGGAACAGGCTCGGTTACCTGCTGCTGGTTTTGCTGGTCATACGAAGCCCCGCCCAAACGGAGTGGGTCACGGTCATCGGCGCCGCTGCTGCTACTGCGGGTCTGCTCAGCTCGCTGGTTGAAATAAGGCGCGGGTTCGGTCTTCCCATTCCACTGAAGGCGCCCGCCGCGAATGTGCGGGCAGCGCTTCACGAGGGTTTCCCGGTATTTCTGATGATGGCCCTGCCGTTGCTCTACAATGCTGGTGGGGTGTTTGTCCTCGGCCTCACCGTAAGCAAAGCCGAAGTGGGTCTATTTTCCGTGGCGTTCACAATCGTTGAAAGCGCAATCATCGGTGGGAGACTGCTCACCAACGCGGGATTGGCCATTGTCGCATCCGAAAAGGACCGGCACGCGCATTTCGCGCGGTGGACAATGGCGGTCGGGATGATCGCCGCGGTTCTGATGATTGCCATTGCGCCGCTTGTGGCGCGATGGCTGACACCGCAATACACGTTTGAAGCAACCATCGTCATGACGCTACTCGCGGTCAGCATACCATTCGCGTTTGCTCAGCTCGTGTTCGGCCAGAACTATCTGGCAGTTCATGGCCAGCCGGGAATCGCCAGCAAGATCGTAATTTATTCCTCGCTGTTCGGCGCGGTGATGGTCCTGCTATTCGTCCCGTGGCTGGGTGCGATCGGCCTCGCCGGAGTAATGCTTGCGTGCAGGATCTTGCTCGGCTCGGGCTCGATATTCGCCTACCGGAAACTCCGTTGCACCGAAGCCAGTGTTCCCGCGCAAAGCAACTGGTCGGCGAATTCGGCACAATGAGCCCGGCCAGATCCGAACGCATCATATTCGCGACCGAGCCCGACGGCTCCTTTGGCTCAGCGGGAGCCTCCTGGTGCGCACTCGATCTCAAGCGTATCATGACCATGGTCGCCAGCGGCGGCATTGCCGTCGAAGTCGCGCGGGTTGATCGACTGCTCGATTTCGAATTCCGCCGCACGACGTGCTCTTTTATCAGTCGGCATTCAGTCCGGAGCTGCGTGCCTACATCCGCGACATCCTCTATTTTGTCAGCGAAAGAGTCACGATCGTCCCCTCCTTCGAACTCCTTCTCGCGCATGAGAACAAGGGGGTTCAGGAAATAATCAAGAGGTCTTGGGGCTTCGGCAATCTCGAAGGTCATTATCATGTCGATTTCGAGGAACGCTCCTTGGCTCTTCCGTACGTCTTCAAGACGACGAGTGGGGCGGGCAGCTTAGGAGTACATTTGGTCCGCGGCGCTCGAGACGAAGCGCGAATCAAGTCCCGATATTTCTCTAATTCCTTCACGCGCTGGATAAAGCTCCTGCAGCGGAAGTGGATACTCAACGGGCAGCAGTTCAGAAGATACGCTTATTACTACAAGCCCTTCACACCGTATGTGACCCAGAATTTTGTCGATGGGCTGGATGGAGACTTGAAGGTTCTCGTATTCGGAGACCGCTTCTATACGCTGTCGAGAAAAAACAGGGCTGGCGATTTCAGGGCAAGCGGCAGCGGACGCCTGGACTTCGACGCGCCTTGCTCCGTGGGTGCTCGTAGCTTCGCGCGAGACATCGCAACCAAGCTGGACAGCCCTTTCCTCTCGCTTGATATCGCCGAAGCAAACGGCAACTTTCATTTGCTGGAGTTTCAGGCGCTGAACTTCGGCCCAACGACCCTGACGGGCTCGAGCGGCTATTACATCGAACGAGACGGGGACTGGGAGAGAGTGACGGCGACCCCCGATCTCGAAGAAGGTTATGCGCACGCCATGCTCTCTTTTGTCAGCCAGCGTGCGTCAAACGGCCTGACAACGCTCACCGGCGCGGCGCGAGCGGGGCCGTCAGCACACCGTTGATTATCCTCGCAAATTTCGTATCATCATAATTGTGATCGCAAGCTGATACGCATCGAATCTTCGCCGGACGCGGTGGTCGTCCCAATCCTTCTAAAATCTGCGTCGTGTTCCTCGAGCCATCTCTGAAACGTGAGCACGGTCCACAGCTGGGCGTCGGCCATCACCGAGCCTGACAAATGCGCCTGCCATATCCGGCGGATTGGCCCTGGACGCAAATAGCCCTCGTCGCGAAGTCGCCGCTCATTGAGCAGCGCTTCCGCCCAATCCCGCAGCGGACCCTTGAGCCAATCTCCAATGGGAACTCCGAAGCCCATCTTGGGCCGTTCGACCAGCTCGCGCGGGACGTGTCGATACAGCAATTGCCGCAACAGCCATTTCGTCTGTCCGTCGCGCACTTTATATTCGAACGGCACACGCCACGCGAATTCCACCACCCGGTGGTCTAGGAGCGGGACCCGCGCTTCAAGCGAAACGGCCATCGAGGCGCGATCGAGCTTCACCAGTATGTCGTCCGGCAAATAGGACACCGTATCCGCCGCCATCAGCTGCTCGAAAAGGCCGAGCCCCGAAAGGAGGGCCGCGGGAGATGTCGCCAGCGACGGCGGCTCCTTGGCGCCGACAACGAGCGTACTGGGCTCGAGCCACTGGGAAACGATCCCGCCGTAAAGCTCCAGGACCGAGCGACTGGCAAAAAGAGGAGCGCGCTGACGAATCTTGGCGCCGGCGTCGCGGATGTGCGCGAGCGCGGGCGATGCCGCCGCAGCCCGGTTCCACAGCGCCAACGGTATCGTCCCGAGCAGGGCCGCCGCCGCCGATCGCAACGGCCGCGGCACATGGCGCAGCCTCCGCCACAACGCCGAAGCCAGGCCATAACGACTGTAGCCACCGAACAGCTCGTCGCCGGCATCGCCCGAGAGCGACACCGTCACATGGCGCCTGGCCAGCGCCGACACGAGATGGGTCGGGATCTGCGAAGAATCCCCGAACGGCTCGTCGTACATCGACGGCAGCCGCGGCAGGACGGCCATGGCCTCTTCGGGCGTGACGTAAAGCTCGGTATGGTCGGTGCCGAGGTGACAGGCGACGGCCTTGGCGTACTTCGCTTCGTCGTATCGCTCTTCGCGGAAGCCGATCGAGAAGGTCTTCACCGGCCTCGTCGACTGCTTTTGCATCAGTGCGACGATGGTCGACGAATCGATCCCTCCGGAGAGGAACGCGCCGAGAGGAACGTCGGCGATCATCTGCTGCCCAACCGCGCGGGTCAGCAGCTCCTCCAGCTGGTCGGTGCACTCCTCGGGTGAAGCCTGGAGGCGATCGGCCGCGCCGGCCTCGGCGACCGCCCGGGCGGACCAATATTCTTCGATAGCTGGTTCGCCGCCGCCTTCCGAGAACGTGAGGATGCAGCCGGGCCTCAGTTTCGAGATGCCCCGATAGATGGAATACGGCGTCGGGACGTAATTGAAGCGCAAATAGAGAGCGAGCGCCTCTCGATCGACCTCGGGTTGGAATTGCGGGTGCTGCGCCAGAGCCTTCAGCTCCGAACCGAACAGGAACGGGCCCCCGGTCCCCTGCCGACCGTAATAGAGCGGCTTCTCACCGATCCGATCGCGCGCGAGAATCAGCTCGCGTTCCCTCCTGTCCCATAGCGCGAAGGCGAACATTCCGACTGAGGCCTTAAGCGCTTTTCGCAAACCCCATGCTTCTATGGCCGCGAGCAAGGTCTCCGTGTCCGAATGGCCGGTCCAATTCGGTGCGTCCCCTTCCTCCTCCAGCTGTTTGCGAAGCTCCTGATGATTATAGATTTCCCCGTTGTAGACGATGACGTAGCGGCCGTTGTGCGAGTGCATCGGCTGATTGCCGGCCGGAGAAATATCTATGATCGCGAGACGGTTGTGGGCGAAACCGACGCTCGATTTCGACGTCCAGCCAGACGGCGCTGTGATCCGGCCCCCGATGCCGGATGCTCCTGGCCATTGCGGCGAGCGTCCTCGTCTGCTCGGCCTCCGAGGACCATTTTCCGCCGACGAACCCCGAAATGCCGCACATAGATTTGGCGCTAGTCCATCTCTCGTAACGGAGAAAGGCGCGAGAAGTGGTGTCGTCAAACCTCCGGCGGGGCTTGCGAGCTGCCGATTTCGCACCAAGAGCGTGAGCTAAGATGATCGCATCAAGCAACAAGCGCTCCAATGCAGGCGGGGCCGCGTCAGCACTGCGGGCGCTGTTCATCGTCATCACCGATTACCCGGGCGGAGCCGAGCGCGTGACCTTCAACTTGGCTACAGAGCTCGCTTCGAGGCCCGGCTGGCAGGTCCAGGTGCAAATCGTCAGTTCCAAGCTGGCCGATTCGTTCTCTGAGAGCGTTTTACCGTCGGCCGTAAGGATCAGCTATGGCCGCTCGCGCAACTGGTCCTTGTCCTTTCTCTTGCTGCCGCTGCGTCTGATATTCAGGCGTTATGATCTCGTCTTCACGACTCACGTCCACACAAATGCACTGCTATCGCTCCTGCGAAGAACCGGGCTGACGCGCATCGCCAGACTCGTCCTGCGTGAGTCGACGTCTATTTTCGACCGATTCACTGGACTGAAGGCACGCCGTTTCAGCTGGCTTTACCAGGTCTACGGCGGAGAGGATCTCATCATTGCCCAGACTGCCTATATGGCCGACCACGTAAGGCCGCGACTGCCATCTGCGTCGAGGGCACGCCTTGAGGTTCTTCCCAATCCGGTGAACGCCAGCGCGATCAAGTTGGCCGCATCGCTGCCGCTCGAACATGGCTTGGCGGATCAACTTCAGGGCCGCCGCAACGTGCTCTTTTGCGGCCGTCTTATTGCCGTCAAGCGGCCTGACCTCGCCATTGAGGCCTTCTCGATAGCGGCGGCTGACGCACCGGACGTGCAGCTGGTTCTCCTGGGTGAAGGACCATTCGAAGAGAGCCTCTGTCACGAGGTCACCGAGGCGGGGCTTTCCGGCCGCGTCCTGTTCTTAGGGAACCGATCGAATCCCTATCCAGTGATGGCGGCTTGCAATTACGGTCTGGTGACCTCAGCAAGAGAAGGCTTTCCAAATGTGATCATCGAAATGATGGCGTGCGGCATGAAGAAGATCGTGACAACACCGTGCGCAGGCGACCTCCATCTACTGAAAGGCGTGGCCGTCACGCGGACGCACGAGCTAGCAGAGATCGCTCTGACCCTACGAGCGGCGCTGGAATCGGATGAGGACTGCAGCGCGCTTTATTCGCGAATGGCAGCATCGCAGATCCGTTGGCGCCTATCTGGATCGCGTGCTCGGCGTCTGATAGCCAGTGCAGGTGGGGGCTCGGCTGCTCGATGCAGGTTGATGTTCTCCTGAACGACGCTTAGCGTCGGAACGCTTCCCAACACGCCAATGATCTTGAGAATCTTCGCAGCTTTCAGGCCAAATGCTCATGCTTTTTGAAAGCGCGAACAATGTCGCGTGGAGCGCAATCGTGCTGCTGCTTGGTGCGTCGCTCTGCGTCGTGTCGGCCCGGCTGATCGGCATGCGGCCGCTGACCACCGCTCTGCTTTACACATGGCATACGGGCTGGGCGATTTTTTACGGATCCTACGTCCTCGCCAATGGCGGAGACGCATTCAGTTATTTCGAAAGGGCGAGGTTCGATTTCGTCGAGCTTAGCTTGGGCACGCAGTTCATCATATGGCTCACGTCCTTCCCGGCTGGCCTGGGGTTGGGCTATTGGCCAATTACATTTGTGTACAATACTGCCGGCGCAACGGGCCTCGTTTTCTTCTACGCAGCACTTCGAGAAAGTTCTTCTGGGGCGTCGCATTCGCGAATTGCGAAGATCCTCGTGCTGATATGCACGTTGCTGCCTTCACTGAGCTTCTGGACATCCGGCATTGGGAAGGATTCAATTGCCTTTCTGAGCGTCGGCATGTTCGTGTGGGCGGCGACTGCATTTGGAGGACGGCAGCTCGTCGCCACCATTGCAGTCCTGATCATGCTCCCGGTACGCCCGCACATCGCCGTTCTGATGGTTATGAGCGTTGGCGTGGGCACTCTATTCGTCGCGGATTTGCGCGCGACTGCGCGGTTCGGAATGGGTGAATCGCAACTGCTGCGGCGGTATTTGTGGTGCCTCTGGCGCTTATCTACACCGGTACCGCTCGGTTCTTGAGCATCTCTGAATTCATCAGCGACCGCCAGGAGCGAAACATGGGAGGTGGCTCGAGCATCGACATCACGGGAATGAATCCTGTACTTCGACTGTTCAGCTATCTGTACCGACCGCTACCGAATGAGGCGGCAGGCTTCTCCCAATTGGCCGCTTCGCTCGACAATTTCATGCTGATCCTGCTTACCGGCATCGGTATCATCGCGATCGTTCGCGGCGGCTTCATCCGGACATTCCGCACCCAAAGCATCAACCTCCTATATGGCCTCGCCTGCCTCGGGCTGCTCTCTCAGGTCACTGCCAACCTCGGCCTCGCCGCGCGCCAGAAATGGATGCTTGTCCCGGCGCTTATGCTCGTCATTATCGCCGCTTGGTCGGCGAGGAAGGAGAATGCCGAATTTGATCGAGCAAAATTCCGGCGGCTGTCAGGAGCGCCGCAGGCGGTGCGGTGAAGCGGGCCGATGATGCCGCGGTCCTGGTCATCGGCAATCAGGCGCGTTCGCTGACGAATTTCCGCGGCCCGCTACTTCAGGCGATGCGTGAACGCGGACATCGGGTCGCCGCCGCCGCCCCACGGTTGAATGAGGATGAGGCTTGCGTCGAGGAGCTCGGAAGGATCGGAGTGGTCAGCCGCGACATTTCACTCAGCCGCACCGGCCTCAACGCTTTCGCTGACCTCCGGACGATCGCTTCCGTGCTGAGATTGATCCGGGAGGAGAAGCCGCAGGCCGTCCTTTGCTACACCGCGAAGCCAGTAATTTTCGGAACGATCGCAGCGGCGCTGGCGGGCGTGCCCCGGAGATACGCACTGGTCACCGGATTGGGCTACGCCTTCACGGTGGGCGGCGGGCCCATGCGTGCAGTCGTGCGAGCGGTCCTGATGAGACTTTATCGAATCGCTTTCAGGCGGGCGACTAAGGTGTTCTTTCAGAACCACGACGATGCCGCGCTGTTCCGCGAGCTTCGCTTGCTTCCGCCCGCGCTTCCGGTCGTGGTCGTAAACGGTTCCGGAATCGATCTGCGCACCTTTCTCCCGTCGCCGTTCCCCCAAGGGCCGTTACAGTTCCTGCTGATCGCCCGCGTCCTCTCAGCCAAAGGCATTCGCGAATATGCTGCGGCCGCCGAGCGGGTCCGCAAGACCCGACCAGACGTGCAATTCCATCTGGTTGGTGGAATCGACAGCAACCCCGACGCCATTCCCGCTGACGAAGTGAAGCGCTGGCATGAAGCGGGGACTGTCGTCTGGCACGGGGAAGTGTCCAATGTCCGGCCGTACCTCGCGGCATGTCACGTCTATGTGCTTCCGAGTTATCGTGAGGGGACCCCGAGGAGCGTGCTCGAAGCCATGGCGATGGGACGGCCGATCGTCACCACCGACGCACCTGGTTGCCGAGAGACCGTCATCGAAGGAGAAAATGGATTTCTCGTGCCGCCGCGTACCGTCGAGCCTTTGATCCAGGCGATGGAGCGCTTCCTCGACGATCCGGAGCTGATCGCACGAATGGGCCAGCGTTCACGCGAGATCGCTGAAAGCAAGTTCGACGTCGACAAGATCAACGCGCAAATGCTCTACGAAATGGAACTCGCATGAAGCGCCTGTTGGACTTTATCATTGCGGCTGTGGCGGCGATCGTGCTGTCGCCCGTAATCGCCGCCATCGCGCTTTTGGTCCGGATGAAATTGGGCAACCCGGTGCTGTTTCGTCAGGTCCGGCCGGGGCTGCATGGCCAACCGTTCACGCTGCTGAAGTTCCGGACGATGGTCGACGCAGTGGATTCGAGCGGATCGCCTCTTGCCGATGGGCAGCGGTTGACCGCCTTCGGTCAATTCCTCCGCCGATCGAGTCTCGATGAGCTTCCGGAACTGTACAACGTGCTCCGCGGAGACATGAGCCTGGTCGGCCCCCGTCCGCTGCTCATGGAATACCTGCCGCTGTATACGGCGGAGCAGGCTAGGCGGCACGACGTCCGTCCTGGACTCACCGGCTGGGCGCAGGTCAACGGCCGCAACGCCATCGGCTGGGACCAGAAATTCGCGCTCGACCTGTGGTACGTCGGGCACGCCAGCCTCTGGCTTGATCTGAAGATACTTTGGCTCACCGCCAGGAATGCCTTTATCAGGGCATGGGATCAGCGCCGAAGGCGAAGCCACGATGCCGCAGATTCGACGGGAAGTCGAAAATGACGCATCTCATCGGAGTCTATGGCGCGAGCGGCTTTCGGCGCGAGGTGGCGCCGGTGGTCCGGCTGGCCAATGCGCGGCGCCACCATTCGCCTTTATTGACGACCATCCGCCGACGAAAATCGGTCAACAGTCTGCCGATCTGGACCCTCGAACATTTCATGGATGAGCCCGCCTCTCGGCGGTCCGTCGTCCTCGCAATCGGGGACGGAAGGATACGCGCTCGGCTGGATGAGCGATGCAGCGCGCTCGGCATCGAGCCGCTGAGCATCGAGCATCCATCGGTCGTGAAAGCTCGACGATGTCGGGATCGACGAAGGCGCAGTGCTTTGCAGTTTTGTCACGATCACCTCGAACGTACGCATCGGCAGGTGCTTCCACGCGAACATTTATTCGTATGTCGCGCATGATTGCCGCATCGGCGATTTCGTCACCTTTGCGCCGGGCGTGCACTGCAATGGCAACGTGCACGTCCACGATCATGCCTACATCGGCACCGGGCGCAATGATCCGGCAGGGCACGCCCGAGCGGCCGCTAGTGATCGGCCGAAGGCGCGATAGTCGGCATGGGAGCGGTCGTCACCAAGGACGTGCCGGCGGGAGTCACCGTCGTCGGCAATCCCGCGCGGCCGCTGGTGAAGGGCTGACATTGATCGGATACGGCCTTTCTCGCCCTGGCCGTGCTTCACCGAAGAGGAGGCCGAGGCGGTCGCGCGGTGCTGCGCTCGAACCGGGTGAATTACTGGACCGGCAAAGAAGGTCGCGAGTTCGAGCGCGAGTTCGCGCAATGGGTCGGCACGCGCCACGCGGTCGCGCTGATGAACGGCACTGTCGCGCTGGATGTCGCGCTCAAGGCTCTGGGCATCGGCGCCGGGCGACGAGGTGGTCGTCACGCCGCGCAGCTTCATCGCTTCGGCCTCCTGCGTGGTGAACGCGGGCGCGATCCCGGTGTTCGCTGATGTCGACCGCGGACAGCGGCAATATCTCGGCGCGAAACGATCCGCCGGTGCTCACGCGACGCGCACGCGCGCGATCATGTCGGTGCATCTGGGCGGCTGCCGTGCGACATGGATCCGATCATGGAGCTCGCGCGCGCGCGCGGCATCAAGGTGATCGAGGACTGCGCCCAGGCGCACGGCGCCCGCTACAAGGGTCGCAGCGTCGGCTCGATCGGCGACGTTGGCGCGTGGTCCTTCTGCCAGGACAAGATCATGACCACCGGCGGCGAAGGCGGAATGGTCACCACCGACGACGATGATCTGTGGAAGGCGATGTGGTCGTACAAGGACCACGGCAAGAGCTGGGACGCGGTGTACGAGCGTGAGCACCCGCCCGGCTTTCGCTGGCTGCACGAGAGCTTCGGAACCAACTGGCGCATGCTGGAGATGCAGGCGGTGATCGGCGCGGATCCAGCTGCGGAGGATGCCGCAGTGGACCGCAGCGAGGAACGCCAACGCGAGACGCATCCACGATGCACTCTTGCAGCTTGCCGGCGACACGGGACCGATCCGCCTCGCCCCATTCGTTACGTCAAATTCGGGCGCGACGTCCACGCCTACTACCGCTATTATTGCTATGTCCGGCCGGAGAATCTCGGGCCTGGATGGGACCGGGAAAGGATTGCGGCGGAGATCAATGCGTCGGGCGTGCCCTGTCTCCACGGCTCTTGTTCCGAGATCTACCGCGAGAAAGCGTTCGAGGAGTCCGGGCTGGCCCCGGCGCAGCGGCTGCCGCGCGCAATGGAACTCGGCGAAACGAGTCTGGCGTTCCTCGTTCATCCAACATTGACGCTGGAGGAGATCGAGCAAACCGCGGCCGTCGCTGCGAACGTGTTGACCGCTGCAACGCGGCGCTCCTGATGCGTTCAGGCGCCCCCAAGCGCCCGGCGGGCCACGCGGGACTGCAACTCGTGTACATCGGCGGCGACTAACCTTGTCTCTTCGACGGGTGAGCGGAATTCCGGCACGAGGTCGCGCAACATCGCGATCGCCGCGTCGCCGTCGGCATCCTCGAGAGTGGCCGTCAGCTTGCGCAATTTCGTTTCCAGCGCAGGCCAGGAGAGCATGCTCTCACGCGCCTTGACGATGCGCGGATGGGCGGTGCCTTCGCAGTTGCCGCCGATGAGAAGCTCCTCGATCAATTTCTCTCCCGGGCGAAGCCCGATCTCCTCGATGGCGATTTCGCCCTCGGAGTTGTCGTCGTCCGCGACCGACAGACCAGAAAGCTCGATCATCAGCCGCGCCAGATCGAGGATCCGAACGGGCTCCCCCATGTCGAGCAGCAGCACCTCGCCGTCGTCGGCGAGAGCGCCGGCCTGGATGACCAACTGCGCGGCTTCGGGAATGGTCATGAAGTAACGAGTCGCCTCGCTGTGAGTGATCGTCACTGGACCGCCGACGGCGATCTGTTGGCGGAAGCGGGGAATGACGGAGCCGCTCGAGCCGAGCACGTTGCCGAAGCGGACGCTGCAATAGCTCGTCTCCTGCTGCGCCGCCGCGCGAGCCTGCACGACCAGTTCGCAGACGCGCTTGGACGCCCCCATCACGTTCGTTGGCCGAACCGCCTTGTCCGTGCTGACGAGGATGAACTTGCGAACGCCGCAGCGTTCGGAGGCCATAGCCGTCGAAAACGTGCTGAGGACATTGTTCCGGATGCCGGCGATCGGATTGCTCTCCACCATTGGCACATGCTTGTACGCAGCGGCATGGAACACCGTGTCGACGGCATAACGCCTGAGCATCCGCTCGCACTGACGTTCGTCGGCGACGTTCACGAGCTCGGGCCAAATTTCAACCGGGAGTTGCTCGCGCCGAACGATTTCCCGAAGCTCGATATCGATGGAGTAGAGGGCGTGCTCGGAATGCTCGGCAAGGACGACGAGGCTCGGCCGCTGGCGGATGATCTGCCGGCAGAGTTCGCTTCCGATCGATCCGCCTGCACCCGTTACGAGCACTCGGCAGCCAGTGATATTGCGCTGCATGAGGACCGGATCCGGAGCAACCTCGTCGCGGCCGAGCAGCTCCTCGATCTGCACCTCTCGCAGGTCGCTGATGGAAACCCGGCCAGAAGCGATCTGTGAAAGCGTTGGTAGAACACGAACGCGAACCCTGCTCTTATAGTGGCGGATCCGCTCTACAATGGCCCTGCGGACTGATCGCCTCGCGGTCGGCAGGGCGATGAAGACCTCATCGATCTTCTCGAGACTGAGCACGAGCTCGAGATCGCCCGAATGCCAAATCCGTTTACCCTCGAGGACGCTGTCGCGAAGAGTTTCGTTTCGATCGATGAAGCCGACGACGTAAAGGCTTGGGTCTTGCCGGATCGAGGCCGCGAGCTGCTGTCCGGAAACACCGGCGCCATAAATCAACACCTGCTTCCGAGTCGGAATGCGCCGGAGCCCTTGCAGCGCATCCACGATGAGCTGCGAGAGGAGCAGTCGCTCCCCCGCGAGGCCAAGAAAGAAAAGCAGCGGATGAATTACGCAAAGCGTTCGCGGCATGCTGTCGATCCGGAGCGTGAGCAGAACCACCGCGAGCACGAAAGACATGAACACGCACGCGCGCATGAGCGCAAAAAGCGTATGTCGCCCGGCGAAGCGGGTGACGGAGCGATATGTGCGCGTTGCCAGCGACACGATGAGCCACGCTGAAAGGGCGATCCCCGCGAAGATTATGACGCGCGGCGTGCGCAATTCCCACTCGCCCAGACGCAGCCAGAAAGCGATCGGAACGACCGCCAGGCAGACGGCGCAGTCGAGCGCCAGGACCAGCAATTTGCGCGCTGCCCGCGGCAAGGCGACGAGCCGGAGGACGTGCGACTGGATTGCCGCTCCACCCACCGTCAGGTCCTCACGCGCAGCGAGGCTGCCTCTCTAGTCATGCGCTCCCCAGACAATTGAATCAGGTGGTACCGTAGCGGTAGGTGTAGCCGTAGCCATAGCCGTAGCCCGAGTTCTTGCTGTCGAGCTTGGTGAGCACGGCGCCGAGGATATGCGCGCGGACGCTCATAAGGCGGTCGAGCGCGTGGCGCGCCTGGCTCGACCTGGTGCGCCCCGCCTCAATGACGAAAACGGTCCCCTCGCAGGCGCGTGCGATCAGCGGCGCATCGGCGAGGCCTAGCACGGGCGGACTGTCGAACAGCACGTGATCGAACGCTTCAGAAGCGGCTTTCATCATTCGGCTGAGCCCTTCTCCCGCGAGCAATTCGGCGGGATTGGGCGGGATTTTGCCCGAGGTCACAATGCTGAGACCGCGAACGCCGGTTTCCCGGACCACATCGGCCAAGGTGGCGTGACCGGTGAGCACATCGCTGAGGCCCTTGCCATGGTCGGTCCCGAAGGAACGGTGCAGCGACGGATTGCGCAGGTCCGAATCCACCAGCAAGACTTCGCGAACCGAGAGTTGCCAAGCCTCTGGCCAGCGCAAGGGCGCTGGTCGACTTACCCTCCTGCGCCTGCGAGCTGGTGATTGCGATCGTCCGTGGAGCTCCGTTCGCAGTGGAGAACTGGACCGCCGTCAGGACTGAGAAATAGGCCTCCGAAAGCTCCGACTGGCGGTTAGTTAGGTCCTTGCCGACGTCCGCGGTCTTGGGCGATCTGGACGGGAGAAGTTTCGACGGAAGAAACTTCGCGGTCGTGACCGACGTCTTTGACGCGGGTGTCGAACCGAGAAGCGGGATCCTGAGCTTGCGCTGAAACTCGGCGGGAAGGATCACCGATTCCGCAAGTTGCTCGAGAACGAGCGCTGCGACGCCGCCGATGATCAATCCAAGAAGGAGACCGAGGGTCAGGTTGAGCGGAATGTTCGGCGAAGAGGGACTGTGCGGCTGAAGTGCCCGATCGACGATCGACACATTGTTAGTACCGATGCCGCCAGCGATTCCTATCTCCTTAAAGCGCTGAAGCAGTGCTTCGTAGAGTGCGCGGTTGGTATCGACGTCGCGCTGCAGAATATTGAACTGGATCGACCGGCTTTGCTCCCCGAGCAATTCCGTTTTAAGGCCGTCGACCTTCGACTGCAGGTCGCGTTCGGTGGCGAGCGCCTGCTGAAATCTGCCGGCGAGGTCCTGGTTCACGGAAGAGCTCACCCGGGATTGCTCCGCGCCAATTTGCTTGTCGATCTCGGCGATTTGCGACCGCAGCGCGACGACCGGCGGATATTGCGGCCCGAAATCGCTCTGCAGCTTGCTGAGCTGCCCGAGCAGTTCGGCACGTTGGCTATGTAGTTCGTTGACGGTCGTGCTCGTCAGGGATTGGGCAGCGACGCTCCCGCTGTTGCCCGATCGGTACTGCGCCTCGGCCGCCGAGCGCGCCGCGCGAGCAGCAGTCAGCTGCGTGCTGAGCTCCGACAGCTGACTGGCGATCAGCGGCTGTTCGGTGGGATTATCGGCACTCCCAGTCTTGATGTTGATGAGCCCCTGCTGCTGCGCGTACGCGACCGCCTTGCGTTCCGAATCCTCGAGCTTCGTCCGGATTTGATTGAGCCGGTTCTGCAGGAACTCGCGGGCATAAGCGGCGGCCTCGAACCGCCGGGCAAGGTTCGACTGAATGAAGTTTTCGGCGATCGAGTTTGCGGCGCGCGCGGCCAGGGCCGGATTGGGCGCCGAGAACTGGATATCGATGATGCTTGAGCCGCGAACGGGCGTGACCACCGTGTTCCTGTTCACCATCGTGGTCGCCAGCTCTATTCGCTGGCTGACCGGCAACGCGGCGATGTCCTCGGTTTTCGATTTTTGATAATTGGCGAGATACAAATAGTCGTTCTCCAGGCCGAGGTCGCGCACCACAGCTTCCGACAAAGAGCGACTCTTCAGCAGGGCATATTGAGTTTGGTAGAACTCGATGCTTGTCGTGCCGGACTGCTCGTCGCCGACCTGTTCCATGTCCACAACCTTCGGCGCCTCGCGCGCCACCTGAATCCTTGTGGCTGCGGAATATTCGCGCTGGGTGAGCATGCTGACGATCAGCGCGAGCGCCAGGCAGAAGCCAACCGCCGCGAGTACGACCCAGCGATTCTTGTAGAGAATGCGCCAGTATTTGCGGATCATGGACTCGCTGGTTGCGTCAGGCCACGCGCCGTCCGGATAAATGAGGCCCTCTTCAGGACCAATCGGCATCGGAAAGGCCGGAGCCGGGCGCGTAGCGGGCAATTGCGTCACAATCGTTCCCTTAAAGAAGTGGAATGAAGCGGCCGAGAATTGGAAAGGCCATTGCAGTGCTGTGGAGGAATTTCTGAATGGCGTTTTGTCCCACCACGACGATGTCGTTTCCATAGACTTCTGGATCAGGCGATCTTCCTGCGCGGATCGCCTTCAGATCAAACATGGCCGCCATTTTCTGATTGTTCACCGTACGAAAGACGACGACGTTCTTGATATTCGCGGTGTCCGAAGCGCCATGCGCGGTGGCGATCGCCTGCTGCAGCGTCATCTTTCCCGCGACCGGATAAATGCCCGGCTGCTGGACTTCGCCGTCAACGGTCACCGCCTGCTGATTTCCGGACTGCTTGACGTTCAGCGCGACATGCGGGTTCTTGAGATAGGGACCCCTGAGCTTTTCTTCGATCGAGGCGCTGATAGCCTCGGGCGTTTGGCCGGCGACGTGAAAGGTGCCGGCGAGCGGCATGGAGAAGTTGCCGGCGCCGTCGACTAGACCCGTGCTGCCCAGTTCCGGCGCTCCAAAGATGGAGACGGTGAGTTCGTCCCCCGGCACTACGTGATACGGCGCGATAGCAACCGGAATCACGGTAGAATCCGGCGGCGGGAGCGCAGTCGCAACACGAACGGCATTGGAGGACGAACTCAACTGCGAGTCAGACGCGCATCCGCAAAGCAATACCATCGCTGCAACGCCAAGATTCCATCTCAAAATCATCATCCCCTCCGGCTCATGCGCGCGAGCGAACTCATGTCTTCGCCCCCGGTGTCATCAGCGTTAACCGGGACGTCTGCTGCACCTGAATTGAGTGACAGATTCGCGAACTGTGCTTCGACCGGCCTTTCGGTTGGTCTGGCTTCAAAGGCAAGTAGCACCACCGAACACGAAGAAGTGACGGTAAAGTGCAGATGTCGTCGGACAAGGTCGGAGTCCCGGAGAGGGTCGAAGGTGCTGGTCGCGACCGGAACGATTGCGCCGGCACATAAACGGCAATCCCGAGCAGCCGGAGACTCCGTCTCGCCCTGGACCGAGGATTCGAGCGTGTACGCGCCCGGCGCGAGCGCAATATTCTTGCGAACGAGTTGGTGCCGGCGTCGCGCATCTGTCCCCAAGAATCAATACCCGCCGGCTGCCGGATTGTTCCACCGAGATAATCGTGCCCGCGGCGCCGAAATTCCAATCAAACGGTGTGACATCAAAGCACAATGGTCCGCAGGCTGATCGAAATTAGTTTGGCTTCGAAGCCCGATCGAACCGTGGTGCGACCGAGGCTATCAACAATGACTGCACACGAGAGTGGTGCGGACGGCGGGATTTGAACCCGCACTCCCTAATCGGGAAGAGGATTTTAAGTCCCCAGCGTCTACCGTTCCGCCACGTCCGCTTGGGTCACCGGCGACGGTAGCGCTGCCGGTCTTATTCCGCGGTCACTTCCTGTAAATTGAGGCGCTCGCGCATTTCCTTGCCGGGTTTGAAATAAGGCACGCGTTTGGCGTCGACCGACACCGCTTCGCCGGTGCGTGGGTTACGCCCGACGCGCGCGTCGCGCTGACGGGTCGAGAACGCACCGAAGCCGCGCAGCTCGACGCGCCCGCCACTCGCGAGCTGATCGGTAATCGAATCGAAAATAGCGCTCACCACCCCTTCGACCTCACGTTGCGTGAGCTCGGGAAAATCGGTGCACAGCTTTTGCACCAGCTCGGAACGGATCATCGGCAACCCCGCTGCGATTCGTCTTAGACTCGTTGTGGACCGGCGCCCTACTCCCCCAAACACGGGTGCCGCTTGAGAGCCACGCTGTCAGGAAACCTTGCGTCACGCAAGGCCGAAGTGAAGACGGCGTCCCGCAAAGAAACGCCGCCTTTCGAGTTACTTCTTCTTTTTGGGCTTTGTTTCAGCCGCAGCCGCCTTCTCTTTCAAAGCTGCTCCCAAGATGTCGCCGAGCGAGGCTCCGGAGTCGGACGAGCCATATTGCGCGACGGCCTGCTTCTCCTCGGCGATCTGCATCGCCTTGATCGAGAAATTGGGCTTCTTCGATCGATCGAAGCCGACCACCAGAGCGTCGAATTTCTGCCCGACCTGGAAGCGTTCGGGACGCTGCTCATCGCGGTCGCGGCCCAGATCGATGCGCTTGACGAAGCCGGTCGCGCCGTCGTCGCCGACCTGCACGTCGAGCCCGGCATCCTGGACCGCGCGGACCGTTACGGTCAGCACATCGCCCTTCTTGACCCCGCCGGCCGTCGCGGCTCCGCGCGAAGCGCCCGCCGCAGCCGCTCCAGCGCCGCCGCCCTCGAGCTGCTTCATGCCGAGCGAGATCCGCTCCTTCTCGACATCGACATCGAGCACCTGCGCCTTCACCGTCTCGCCCTTGCGATGAAGCGCGAGTGCCTCCTCGCCCGACACCCCCCACGAGATGTCGGACATGTGGACCATTCCGTCGACTTCGCCTTCGAGGCCGACGAAGAGGCCGAACTCGGTCGCGTTCTTGACCTCGCCCTCGACCACCGAGCCAACCGGATGCGCCGCCGCGAACGCCGCCCAGGGATTGTCCTGCGCCTGCTTCAAGCCCAGCGAAATCCGCCGCTTCTCCTCGTCGACCTCGAGGATCTTCACGTCGACTTCCTGCGAAGTGGAGACGATCTTCCCCGGGTGCACATTCTTCTTCGTCCAGCTCATCTCGGAGACGTGGACCAGCCCCTCGATCCCCGCCTCAAGCTCGACAAACGCGCCATATTCGGTGATATTGGTGACCCGCCCGCGGAACACTCCGCCAACCGGATATTTGGTCGACGCAGCCCCCCACGGATCGCTTTCGAGCTGCTTCATGCCGAGCGAAATGCGCTGGGTCTCGCGGTTGATGCGGATGATCTGCACCTTCACCGTGTCGCCGATGTTGATCGCCTCGGACGGGTGATTGACGCGCTTGTACGAAATGTCGGTGACGTGGAGCAGGCCGTCGATTCCGCCCAGATCGACGAAGGCGCCGTAATCGGTGATGTTCTTGACCACGCCCTCGATCACCTGGCCCTCGGCAAGGTTCTGGATGAGGCCGATGCGCTGCTCGGCGCGAGTCTCCTCGAGGATGGCGCGGCGCGAGACGACGATATTGCCGCGGCGGCGGTCCATCTTCAAAATCTGGAACGGCTGCGGCAGGTCCATCAGCGGCCCGACGTCGCGCACTGGGCGGATGTCGACCTGCGAACCGGGGAGGAAGGCGACCGCGCCGCCAAGATCGACGGTGAAGCCGCCCTTGACGCGGCCGAAGATGATTCCCTCGACGCGGTTGCCGGCGGAAAATTCCGTTTCGAGCTTGTCCCACGCGGCTTCGCGGCGGGCGCGGTCGCGCGAAAGCATCGCTTCGCCGGCCGAATTCTCGACCCGGTCGACATAGACCTCGACCTCGTCGCCGATGGCGATCTCGGCCCGCTGCCCAGGCATTGCGAATTCGCGCAGAGCAACGCGGCCTTCCGACTTCAGCCCGACGTCGATCACCGCCATGTCGTTCTCGATGCCGGTGACGATGCCCTTCACCACCTTGCCTTCGAACGTCTCGTTCTCGCCGCCGAGGCTTTCGTTGAGGAGGGCCGCGAAATCGTCGCGGGTCGGGAATGCCGTAGTCGCCATGAGGTTGTCGTCTTTCGAGTCTAAAGTGAGCCCATCAAAGCGATGCTTTGACGGGGACCCACGTCGGCCTGCCGCGTGGCGCGCCACCATGGCGGGCCTTCACCTGCGGACCTGGTTCAATGCGCTGCCGCCAGAGCACCATGCCGAGGCGGCGTCCGTTGGCCGATCAGCAGTCGCGGCGCCCAGGCCATGCGAAAGAGCGCGTGCCGGCGCCGGATCAGCCGGTGCACCGTACGCGCTCGCCAAAGAGACGGGCTGCCGCGAACACCTGAGCGTCCGCCGGACGGCGGGCGCTATAGGTTAGCGGGGGCAACGGGGCAAGGTTGCTTCGCCTCAGGGTGACGTATTGCCTTCTGACGTATCGCCTTCTTATGACTTACGCCGGCTATGACTTATGCCGGATCCTCGGCGTGAAGCGGTGGCTGTCTTCGTCTTCGGCCTTCGGTTTTGCAGCAGCGGCGGCGCCTTGCTCCTTCAACCCGAGGAAGGTGCGCACGCTTTCGGCGGAGACGGCGCGGCCAAACAGCCAGCCCTGCGCCTCGGAGCAGCCGAATGCCTTCAATGCGCTGCGCACCTGCTCGGATTCGACGCCCTCGGCGGTGATCGGCACGTTGAGCGTGTGCCCGAGGCTGGCAATGGTGGCGACGATTGCCGCGGTCTGCTCGCTTTTGACCACGGTCGAGATGAAGCTCTTGTCGATCTTGATCCGGTCGACCGGAAGCGAGTTGACCTGGGCGAGGCTGGCATAGCCGGTGCCGAAATCGTCGAGACTGATGCTGACGCCCAAATGCTTCAGGGCGTGGATGATGGCCACGACCTGGGCGCGGTCCTCGAGCAGCGACGCCTCGGTGATCTCGATCTCGAGCCGGCTCGCGGGGAAACGGGTTTCCGTCAGAAGCTTGATGATCTGCTCGGCAAGGCGGCCGTCGCGGAACTGGACCGGCGAGATGTTGACCGCGATCTTGAGGTGCGACGGCCAGCTGTGCGCGTCCTTCATCGCCTGCTCCATGACGCTCATCGTCAGCGGGCCGACGAGACCGGTCGATTCGGCGATCGCGATGAAATGCTCGGCCTCGAGGAGACCGCGCTTGGGCGAACGCCAACGCGCAAGCGTCTCGAAACCGACGAGTTCGCGGGATTCAAGGTCGATCAGCGGCTGGAAGAAGGGCACGAACTCGCCCTTCAGGATTCCGCCGCGCATATCTTCTTCCAGGCTGAGGCGCTCGGTCAGCTCGCGGTCGAGCTCCTGGTCGAACCAGGCGAACTGGTTCCGCCCGGCGCGTTTGGCGGCGTAGAGCGCGACATCGCTCTGACGCAGCACATCCTCTTCGTTGCGCAGCTTGGCGGTGGAGGCGAGCCCGATCGAGGCCGTGACCTGGAGCTGGGCGCCGGCGGCGAACACCGGATTGGCGAGCCGCGCGAGGATGGCATTGGCGACCTTTTCCGCGCCTTGCGCCGTCTCGCCGTTGAGGAGGACGGCGAATTCGTCGCCGCCGATGCGGGCGCAGCAGGAATCCTTCGGCGCCGCTTTCACCAGGGTCTCGGCGATAACCTTGAGGAGCTGGTCGCCGGCGAGATGGCCGTGGAGGTCGTTGACCCGCTTGAAATGGTCGAGGTCGAGCAGGAGCAGAACGCCGGGCCGTTTGGCTTCGAGCGCGGCCTCGAGCCAATGCAGAAGTTCGCGGCGGTTGGCGAGACCGGTCATGGGATCGGTGTTGGCGTTGCGCTGGGCGAGCCGCTCGGCCTTCTCGTAGGCCTCGAGCGCCTCTTTCAAATCCTTCGACCGCCGCCAGCCGAAGAGGATGATCGCGATATTGAGAACGAACGCCGTCCTGAGGCTCTCGTCGATCGGCACATGCGAGAGACCGAAGGCCGGCGGAAGCACCTGGCTTCCCAGCCCGACGAACATCAGAATGGCCGCAATGGTCGCGCAGCTGGTGATTAAATGGCTGCTTGCGATCCGGACCGCTTTGCTTCGTGCGCCAGACACTTACGCTAACACTCCTGTTGGTGTTAGCGCTCGCAAATAACCAACATATGTGAAGATTATGCTACTGTTGCGGTGTTGACGGCAGGGTGCGCGGCCGGAAAATGCGCGAGAATGCAGGCCGCCTGATCGCCAGCCGCGCCACCGCCGCGCAATTTGCACAAATGGGCGAGACTTGAGGCGATTACACCGATTGCAAACAGGGAGGCAGGAATGCGTGCAAAGCCGACATACGCGCCCGTCACATTCCGTTCTGGATTGGCTGTAACTGCAAGTTGCCGCGGACGCGTGCCGCGAGGGGCAACGCGTTCAAGTCCGGCGCGTGCGCGCATGACCCGTAAATCTCCCGCGCGTCGCGCAATAGCTCCTGTTGCATTGCTTCCGGGACCGGTGCCCCTAGCGCACGTGAACGCACGAGTATCAGCTGGGAGGCCCTGAACAGCGAGCCGTTGAACGTCCGCAGTTGCCCAGCTTCGCGCCGAAGCGTCTGCAGATCGGTGGCAGATGGTTCGCCGCTAGGGGGAAGGCTCTCACGAAGATCCGTCGCAAGATCCCTTTCCTGCTTGTTCGACGCGGTCAGGTCGTTCACGACCCGGTACGGCGAAGACCACTAAATCAATCGCTCCGGGCCCATGTGACTTCCGACATCCGAGCCGAGAACGGTCTTCCATGCCTCGCTGTCCCAGCTGCGAAATGGCGGCATGTAGGCTAGTGCCCATTGCCGCAGCAGCCTTGGCTGAACATTGCCGACACCGTCGTAGATTCTGGCGAGTTCGGCATCGAGGCATGGACCGATGACAACTCTGCCGTAAGCCTGCGGGCCATCGTCCTGTGCAAGTTCCAGCCGCATCGCTGCTTCGGCGTGACTAATCTTGTCACGCCATTGCCAGTCGTCGACTATCGCGTTCGCACCGAGCGCGATCAAGACACCGAGAACGACAACACCCACTTCGCCAGCAAACGCGCGCCAGCCGTGCAGCGGTGTTGGAAGACGAAAAAGCATGCGGCTGGCCCCCCAGCGGAAATGGGAAGCTAACAGAAGCCTCTATGTCCGCAATGGGTTGCTCTTGCGGAACGACGAGTGTCGGCGGCGGCTCAATAGCAGCGCCGCCGCGCCAGCGCCACGTATTTAATCGCCGCCTTGACCTCCCGCTTAACCCTTTTCTGGTCTATTTCCCGCCGTTCAGACAAAACAGGGTTCGGAAGCATGCAATTGCGATGGCTTCTTGCGATGGCAGTCTCGACGGCGTTCGCGGCGCAGCCGCTGCGCGCGCAGGATGCCGGGCCGACGCTGTCCCCGCCCCTCGCGGCACCCGTCGCCCCGCCGGTCCCGATCGCCGCGCCCCCCGCGCCCGATCTCGGCGTGGACCTGTTCTACGCGGCTCGAAACCAGGCTCCCCTGTGGCTCAAGGACGAGGCGAGCCGGGCCGCGGCGGCCAAGCTTCCGCCGCTGCTACGCACCGCGGCGCTCGACGGGCTGGCCAATGGGCCCGGCCTTGCCGCCGACGTCGAAGCGGCGATCGCCCGGGGCCAGCCGGCCGACGACAAAATCATCTCGGCCGCGTGGGTGCAATATGTGCGGACGCTGAAGGGACCGGTCGCGGGGGTCAGCTTCGGCGATCCGGCGCTGAAACCGGTGGCTCCGACCGCACCGGCCGTGCTTGCCGAAGCCGCCAATTCCCCTTCGCTGGATAGCTATGTCGAGGCCGTCGCGGCGGTGAACCCGCTCTATTCCGCGCTGCGGGATGCCGCGATCAAGCAGGGCCGGACCGATGATCCCCACGTCCGCGCGACGCTTCAGCGGCTGCGCTTGATCCCGGCGGCGGGGCGAGCGGTCGTCGTCGATGCGGCCAGCGCGCAATTGTGGATGCTCGAGGACGGAAAGGCCGTCGACAGCATGAAGGTGGTGGTCGGCAAGACGACGTCGCCGAACTCCTTTGCTTGCCGGAACGATCCACTACGTGACCTTCAACCCCTATTGGCACATCCTCGACGAGGTCGCGCTGCGCAAGGTCGCGCCGGTGGTGATCAAGCGCGGCGTCTCCTACCTGAAGGCCGCGCGCTACGAGGTGGTCACAGACTGGAATTCCGATTCCGTGCCCGTCGACCCGAAGAGCATCGACTGGAAGGGAGTCGCCGCCGGCACGGCCAACGTCCACATTCGCCAGCTGCCAGGCGCGAACAACATGATGGGCGCGGTGAAATTCTGGTTCGAAAACGACTTCGGCATCTATCTCCACGACACCCCGCACAAGGAGCTGTTCGCCAAGCCCAAGCGCAATTTCAGCCTCGGCTGCGTGCGCCTCGAACATGCCGGCCGCCTGGCCCAGTGGCTGTTCGGCCGGGACGCCAGCCCGCCGGGCGGGATCCCCGAGCAGCATGTGCAGCTGGACAAGGGCGTGCCGGTGTTCATCACCTATCTGACCGCGAACGTCGCCGGCGGGCAGCTTGCGTTTGCCGATGACGTCTACGGCCTCGATCCCGCGTCAGACCGGTGGCCGCTTCCGCTACGGCGGCATCAGCCCGGAGCAAGCTCGGTGGCGCACTGATACCCCCGAGAGATTTTTCAAAAAAAGCGCCGATCTCTAGGTAATTTCCTATTGCATATAGGAAACGATATAGGGAACAATGGGAGCTCGGAGTCGCACCTCATGCTCGTTCTCGATCCTTCCATGCTCATTGCCGTCGCTGCGCTGATCAGCAGCCTGTCCGCGTTCGTCTGGGCGGTGCGGCGCAAGCCGTAATGGAGAACCTGGCCTTGCGGTGGCCAGTCTTGCGGCGCGCAGCCAATCTGACTTAAACCCCCGGGTAGGGTTGGTTCGAACGGGGGGAGCACATGCAGGATAAGTCACTCACCCAACCGTCCGTCGATCCGGTCAGCGACATCCTTAAATGGATCTTGCTGGTTGTCGCGGTGGTCTGTTTTGCGCTGCTCGGCTGGGCAACAATTCTCACTTACGAAAAAGCTCCTCCACAACCGCAAGCTTTCACAGATCGCGCCGGCAACGTCATCATGTCCGGGGACGATATCGTCGCTGGCAAGGGCGGCTTTCAAAAAGCCGACCTCATGGACTACGGCAGCATCTACGGCATGGGCTCCTATTTCGGCGAGGATTACACCGCCTCGACCTTGGTGCGCCTCGGGGTTCTCACCAAGCAAAGCCTTGCGAATTCCGGCGCCACGCCGCCGAACACACTAGCTCCTGGCAACCAATCGCTCGGCAACCACCGGCCCTGCCGGAATGCCGCCGCAGCCGCCGACGTCTCCCGCAGGTTCGGCGCTGGAGGCACTCTCCGACGCGGCAGTTACGGCGACCATGCAAAAGCAGCTTCAGGGGATCGATCTCACGCAGACCAGGGTCGTGCTTCCGGACTCAGTCGCGCAGGGCGTTCGCGGCTTGCAGCGCGAGCTTGCGACCAAGCTCAATACGGTCAATCTCTCTGCCGGCTGGGTTCCGGCGAAAAGCCTCAATCCCGCGCTGCGCGTCCAGACCGCCGACTTCATCATCTATTCGGCGATGACCACCGTGGCACGGCGCCCGGATCAGCCGAACACGTCGTGGACCGAGAATTGGCCTTATGAGCCTTCGGTCGGAAACACGCCGACCACCAACACCTTCGAGTGGACGTGGATCAGCTTCTGCTTCACCTTTTTCTCGATGGGGTTCGTCCTGTGGCTCTACCGGGCCTATCTCGACCATCCCGACGATGCTCCGATGGAGCGCGGCCTGGCCGAGTACCGGGCGCTCACGCCAAGTCAGGTGAAGACGGGCAAATACTTCATTGTGGTCGCGCTGGTGTTCCTCGCTGCGCAGGGCGCCGGAGCGATCATGGCGCATTCCTATTACGATCGTGAGACGTTCTACGGCGTCCAGCTCAACTATATTCTCCCCTACAATTTCCTAAGGAGCTTCCATCTCCAGGCGCCGATCATCTGGATCGGACTTGGCTGGATCGCGAGCGGGCTGTTCATCGCTCCGGCGATCGCGGGTGGGCGCGAGGCGAAGGGCCAGGGCTTGCTGGTCGATCTTCTCTTCTGGGTTTCGCTGTTCGTCGTCGTGGCGGCGCTCGCCGGCAACTATCTCGGAATCCAGGGCGTCATCGAGAAAGGCTGGTTCTGGTTCGGCAACCAAGGCCTGTCCTATATTGAGCTCGGCCGCTTCTGGCAGGTCTGCTTCTTCGCCGCGCTCTTGAGCTGGAGCGGACTCATGTTCCGTGCACTGTGGCCGACTCGGGATACGCTCGTCGAAGCCACACGTCAGTTCTGGAGCGGCAGGATTCGGCTGGAGCACCTGATCTGGGCGGCGACGATCAACGTCGCCGTCCTCTATGTCTTCGGCATGATCCCACTGACGGGTATCGAGAAGTCGTTCACGCTGACGGACTTCTGGCGTTGGTGGGTCGTTCATCTGTGGGTCGAGCAATCCTTCGAGTTCTTCGCCGTCGCCATGAGCGCCTATCTGCTGATGTCTCTCGGCCTGGTTTCACGCAAGCTCGCCGAACGGTCGGTGTATCTCGAGCTGATCCTGATCTTCATGGGCGGCGTTCTCGGCACCGGGCACCACCTCTATTGGGCCGGAGGACCGAGCATGTGGGTGCCATTGGGTTCGATGTTCTCGTTCATCGAGGTGCTGCCGCTCGTGCTGTTGATTCTCGAAGCGATTTCACAGCACCGGGCGATCAAGGGCGCCACAGGGACGGAGGGCTTCGATTATGGCTTGGCCTATCTCTACATTCTCGGCTCGGCGTTCTGGAATTTCGTCGGCGCCGGCGTGTTCGGCGGCGGAACGATCAACGCGCCGCTGGTCAATTATTATGAGCATGGCACTTTCCTGACGCTCAATCACGCGCACACGTCGCTGTTCGGCGCCTTTGGCCTGCTTGCGCTCGGTCTCATCTATTTCTGCCTGCGCTATCGCGCGGGTCCCGGCGCGGTCTTCAATGAGCGGCCGGGCCGAATTGCCTTTTGGTGCTACAACGTTGGGCTGGTGATGTGGATATTCCTGCACTTCTTCCCCATCGGCTGGCCGCAGCTCAACGCCGTTTATGAGCATGGCTATGCGTGGGCGCGGAGCCAGGCCTTCTACGACACAACCCGGTTCTGGCAGTGGATGCGCTTGCCCGGTGACGTCGTCTTCTCCGCCGGCGGCCTCATCATGGGCTGGGACTTCCTGGTCAAGCTGATGCGCCCGACGGGCCTCAACGACCTTCGTCGAATCCCCGCGGCGCCCGTTACCGCGGAGTGATCTGCTGAAGCGCGCCGCGCCGCTCGGATGACCGGCCCAGCCGATCCGCCCCCGGAGCGGACCACAGTCACGCGCGGGGAGCAGATGCTCGCTCTTCGCAAGCGCCGAATGGCGGCTGCTCATCCTTTCCTGCGGGGCGGCTTTCGGCCGTTCTTCTTCGGCGCTGGTCTATGGGCCGTCATCGCGATTGGCCTGTGGCTCTGCGAACTCGCTGGGGAGATCAGTTTTCCGAGCCGGTTCGAAGGTGTCGCATGGCATCGTCACGAAATGCTGTTCGGCTTCGTCGGCGCCGCCGTAGCGGGGTTCCTTTTGACGGCGATCCCGAACTGGACGGGGCGGCTTCCAATCGCCGGGAAACCGCTTCTCGCGCTATTCGGTTTGTGGGCCGCGGCGCGGCTTGCGGTGCTCATTTCATCGATTACCGGGCTGTGGCTGGCGGCGATGCTCGACGTCGGGCTCTACGTCTCACTGGCCGGCTTCGCGGCGCGCGAAGTCGTCCGGGGCAAGAACAGGAACGTCCCAATCGTCGCCCTGGTGTTCGTCTTCGGGCTCGCCGACGCCGCCGATTATGCCGAAGCGGCCGGCGCGATTTCGGGCGGGCTCGGCTGGCGCGGCGCAATCGTTCTGTTGATCGTCCTGATTTCGCTGATCGGAGGTCGGATCATCCCGTCATTCACCAGGAACTGGATGGTGAAGACAGGCTCATCGAGGCCCCTCCCGACGCAGCCGCAGAGGCTCGACCTGCTCGTGATTACAGCGACCGCGGTTTCGTTGCTCTTCTGGCTCGCTTTTCCGGAGGATCGGCTAACTGGCCTGATGCTCATCCTCGCGGCGGCAGCTCAGGCTCTGCGGCTCTCGCGCTGGGGCGGGTGCTGGACATGGCGCGACCCCTTGGTGCTGATCCTTCACCTTGGCTATGCGTGGGTGCCATTGGGGCTTCTGTTGCTTGGCTTGTCGGTTGCCCAGATCGCCGGTCCCCGCAGCGCAGGCGTCCACGCGCTGACCGCCGGCGCGATGTCGACGATGATCCTGGCGGTGATGAGCCGAGCCATCCTCGGCCACACGGGGCGGCAGTTGAAAGCCTCGCGCATCACGATCGCGGCCTACGCCTCGGTAACGATTGGCGCGCTGCTGCGCGTCGTCGCCTCGCTCGGAGCCGGTCCTTACCTGCTCATGATCGACGTCGCGGGCATATTCTGGGGTACGGCCCTGCTGCTGTTCGTGATTGTATATAGCCCGCTTCTGTGGGGACCAGCCTTGACCAGTGATGACCGCGCGACCGCGAGTGGGACCTCGTCACCGGGCTCGCGCCTTGGCCGGACGAGGGCACGGCGAACATGAAGGTGAATGCGTAGAGAGGCTACTTGAGCCGCTTCGCCTGTTCGATCAGCCGCACGGCCTCGGCGATCGACTGGTCGATGTCGAGCTCGCTGGTGTCCAGCAACAGCGCATCGGGCGCTTGCTTCAGCGGAGCGACCTCGCGGTGGGTATCGCGCTCGTCGCGGGCGCGGATGTCGGCGAGTACGTCCTCGTAATGCGCCGGCATTCCGCGCCCAAGGAGCTCGCGCACGCGGCGCTGGGCGCGCACTTCGGACGTTGCGGTGACGAACAGTTTCACGTCCGCGTCGGGGGCGACGACCGTGCCGATGTCGCGCCCGTCGAGGACTGCTCCGCCGGGCTGGCCGGCGAAATCCCGCTGGCGCTCGAGCAATGCCGCGCGAACCGCCGGATAAGCGGAAATGGCCGAGGCGATGCGCGATACCGGTTCGCTCCGCAATTCCTCGTCGGCGGGGTCGATGCCCAGCATATCGCAGGCGCGCAAAGCTTCGAATTCGTTGCCCGGATCGCCGCCCCAGCGCCACAGGTTGAGCGCCACCGCGCGGTAAAGCAGCCCGGTATCCATGCGGGGCAAGGCGTAATGCGCGGCGAGCGCGCGGGCGATGGTCCCCTTCCCGCTCGCCGCCGGTCCGTCGACCGCGACTACGAGATTGCGCTTCGAGGGCCTTTTCGCGCCGGAATTCTTTCCCATATCCTTGGCCAAGCCACGCGCTTTGACAGGGCCATATCGCTATGGCAAGGCGCGCCCCCGAACGCCGGGCCAAGCCCGCGACCAACGCTATCTTACTGGAGTTGAGACCTTATGGTGAAGCCCGAATGGGGCGCCAAGCGCACTTGCCCCAAGTGCTCGACCCGCTTTTACGACCTCGGCGCCGACAACCCGGTGCATTGCATCAGCTGCGGCAATGAATTCATTCCCGAGGCAGTGCTTAAATCGAAGCAGCCGATGGCGTTCGAAGTGGCAGCTCCGGCTCCCGCCAAGGAGCCGGCCGAGGATGCGGATCTCGCGGCCGAAGAGCTGACCGTGGATGAAGATGCGGAGATCAGCCCCGACGAGGAGGTCGACATCGACACCGGCGACGACGATCTCGGGGTCGCCACCGCCGGCGAGGACGACGAGGCCTAAGGCCGCGTGAAGGCCGTGTGCTTGCCCGTGCCGCTGCTAGCCGTACTGGCGGCTGGCGGCTGCGGCCAAAGCAGCGCTCCCGAAGCCAAAGCAATCGCCGCGCCCGTGATCCACGCCTCGGCCGCGGCGCCTGTCGTGATCGAGGAATTCCAGAGCCAGGGCTGCTCGTCCTGCCCGCCGGCCACCGCCAATGTGAACGCACTCGCTGAGCGGCCCGAAGTGCTCGCGCTCTCTTTTGCAGTGACTTACTGGGACGCGCTCGGGTGGAAGGACACGTTCGCCTCGCCGGCGTTCACGCAGCGGCAGTGGGATTACGCGCACCATGCCGAGCGGACGAACGTCGCGACGCCGCAGGTCATCGTCAACGGCGGTCCAACGGTCAACGGCGGCGATCTCGCCGAGCTCGAGCAGCTGGCGGAAAAGCAAGGCTCCCCCAAGGGTGGGCCCACGATCGAAGCCAAGAATGGCAAGGTGGCGCTCGCCAGCGGCAAAACGCCGCACCTCGCGACGGTGTGGCTCGTGCGCTACGACCCGCAGGTCCGTTGGGTGGCGATCGGCGCCGGCGAGAACAATGGCCGCAAGCTGCCGCACCGCGATGTCGTGCGCGAGCTGGTTGCGCTGGGCGAATGGAATGGGGCGCCGGCGTCTTTCCAGCTGCCCGCCGCGAAAGAGCCGGGGCTCTCGTCGGCGGTGTTGGTGCAGGCCGGCAAAGGCGGACCGATCATCGCCGCGCGAAAGGTCTGACGCGGGGCACCGAGCGGCGATTTTGGATTGCGCTCGCGCGATCATTGCCTAAATGCGCGAGAACACGGGGCCGTAGCTCAGCTGGGAGAGCGTCGCAATGGCATTGCGAAGGTCAGGGGTTCGATCCCCCTCGGCTCCACCATTCCTAAACTGCTGATTACAAACCCGTCCCGCCCCCGTGCGAGTC
Organism: uncultured Alphaproteobacteria bacterium; assembly: GCA_963785965.1. Lineage (GTDB taxonomy): Bacteria > Pseudomonadota > Alphaproteobacteria > Sphingomonadales > Sphingomonadaceae > Sphingomicrobium. The sequence continues at coordinate 15,108 of CAWAXE010000011.1, read as the reverse complement.
CCCCTGCCGCCACGGGTGGTAACCGGACGCCCGGTCGTCGCACCCCGACGGTTCACGAACTCTTTTTCAGGCTGTTGTCCAAGGCGCGGAACGCGCTCTCCAGGCCATCGACATTGGTCAGGTAATTGGCGACGGCGGCGAGGTGCCAATTGAGCTCGCGCACAAGCTCCGGGTGAGCCCGGAGCGCCGCGGTTGCCCGAGCAGCCTCGACCGGGTCGAGCTTCAGCGGACATGTGGGAGGCAACACGACCAGGAACTGAGCGCCTTCGCGCGATACGTTACGGTCGTTGCAACGGGCGCGGATCTGATCCTGGATCGCGTCCGGGATGATCTGACGGACGTGTTGCCGATAAGGCGTAGCCACCGCATTGAAACCAACCGGTTCGTAGTCGGCAGTCAGGACGACAGCGAGATCCCTGCGGACCTTCGGGTCGTCGATGTCGCGCATCTGGTTGCCGCCGAAGGTTAGCGCCCAGTTCTGGGCGTTGATCCCGATCCCGTAGATCTGGCTCGCCTGGTAGGCCGCGATGACGAATTGATTGTCGCTGATCCGGGGGTCGCCGGCCCATCCGGCCAACGCCTGTTCGGCGTACGGTTTCGTCGTCTTGTAATAGAGCCGCGCGGAATCGAAAAAGTCGAATTGATTCTGGATCTCCGGCCGCAACTGGTCGAGCATCTTCCTGGTCGCAAGCTTCTCCAGCCGCTCCTGGTTCCAGTTCGACACCTGGCTACCGACGAAGACGCCGATCACGACGATGACGAACTCGATCGCGATCGCGGTCCAGTTCTGGACACGCAGATTTTCGGTCAAACGGCGCAGGATCATCTTTTTCCCCCGCGCGCAGTGTAACGACTTCTGACGTCGCGAAAAGCAGCGCCGGAAGATGTTGAAGGCACTGACCGTTGAGCGCATATGTCCGGCCTGTGAGCATGACGAAGCTGTTCATAATCCTCGTCGCCCTCGCGACGCTGTTCGCGCCGGGTGTAACTGGAGCGGCGATGGCCGCCGCCCCGCATCATGGAATGGCGATGATGGAAGCTGGCCACTGCCAGTCTCCGCCGAGCTCGGGCGATCACAAGATGGACGGCAAGAGCTGCTGCATCGCGATGTGCATGGCGGTCGCGGTCGCACCGTCAACACGCGCCGAAACGACGCCGCTGCGCGAGCAGGTAGCACAATTCCCGGCCGCCCAGGCCTATCATGGCCTCCCCGCCGAAATCGCCACACCCCCACCCCGACGCGCCTGAGATTTCGAACTTTCTTCATTCGAAACTCAGGAGAACAATCATGATGACATTGATCGCAGCGGCCCTTGCCGCCGCTCAGCCAGCCCCTGCGCCTGCGCAGCCCATGCAAATGGGTCAGATGCAATCCATGGACATGAGCCAGATGGACCATTCCAAGATGGGTAAAATGGCGGCCATGAAGGACTGCTGCTGCAAGGACATGATGTCCAAAATGCACGAGGGACACGCCGAAGACGGCGCCAAGCCCCGCTAGTTGAACAAAGGCGAGGAGGCGCCGTTTGGCGCGGCGCCTCCTCTTCCCGGAGATTGATGTGAGAGTCGAACTGTATCTGGCGGCCAGCGCGCTTGCGCTGGCGAGCGTTTCCGCGCCCGCCGCGGCGCAAATGACCATGCCCGGTATGACCATGCCGATGCCGGCGAAACCGGCGGCGAAGAAGAAAGCGCCCGCCAAGAAGAAGGCGGCCGCGCACGCGATGCCGATGGATCATTCGCAGATGGGCAACATGCCGATGCCCGCTCAGCCGGCGCCGACTGGCGAGATGAACATGCCGATGGCCGGACAAGGCGGTCACGAAATGGCGATGACTGGTGCGCTCGGAGCCGGCTATCCGATGGAGCGCGAAAGCTCGGGCACGGCGTGGCAACCGGACACGTCCGGGCACATGGGCCTGCACGTGATGAGCGGCGACTGGATGCTGATGGCGCATGGCGTGCTCAACCTCGTCTACGACCACCAGTCCGGCCCGCGCGGCGACGACAAGGCGTTCGCGTCCGGGATGCTGATGGGCATGGCGCGGCGGCCGCTCGGCAATGGCACGCTGCAGTTCAAGGCGATGCTCAGCCCCGAGCCGCTCATGGGGCCGAGCGGTTATCCCTTGCTGCTGGCCAGCGGCGAGACCGCGAACGGGCGCGACCGGCTGATCGACCGCCAGCACCCGCACGATTTCTTCATGGAGCTGTCCGCGTCCGTCTCGCAGGACATCGGGCGCAAGAGCAGCGCGTTCCTCTATGCCGGCCTTCCCGGCGAGCCGGCGTTCGGGCCGCCGGCGTTCATGCACCGCGAGGCGATCATGGATTCGCCCGAGGCGCCGATCAGCCACCACTGGCTCGATTCCACGCACATCAGCTTTGGTGTCGTGACCGCGGGTGTCGTGCTCGACCGGGTCAAGCTCGAGGTCAGCCGCTTCAACGGGCGCGAGCCCGACCAGCACCGGTGGAACATCGAGGCCGCCCCGCTGAATTCCACGTCGGTTCGCGTTTCCTGGAACCCGACCGCGGAACTCGCGCTGCAAGGCAGCTGGGGGCATTTCGTCGATCCCGAGCAGCTCGAACCCGGAGTGAACCAGAAACGCCTTTCGGCGAGCGCGCTCTATGCGAAGGAGATCGCGCCCGGCTGGAAGCTCGCGGGGACGCTCGCCTGGGGGCGCAAAACGGCGCGCGGGCACAGCGACGATGCGTTCGCCGCGGAGGCGTCGGTCAAGCATTCGGGCTGGACGGTCTTCGGGCGCGGCGAGATGACCCAGAACCGCGAGCTCACCGACACCGAGGGCGGACCGGCTTACCGTGTCGGCAAGCTGTCGCTCGGCGCAATCCGCGATTTCCAGGTCGCCGACCATCTGGCGCTCGGCGCGGGCGGCCTGTTCGCAGTCAATTTCGTCCCGAATGCATTGGCACCCGCATACGGCGGACATAACCCGACCGGGGCGATGGCCTTCATCCAGCTGAAGCTGGACTGAGCCGCCTACGTGCTAATGTCAGCTTTCGACCCAAAGCAGGCATTAGGAGAAACGTAACCGGCGTCAGTTTAGGTCGGGGGCGCAACGGAGTTCCGCCCGGCCAACGACAGTTGGGAGCGCTATTCGGTCTATTCGCGGATCGCTTGAGCGACCGTCGTTGAGGCGACGGTTGGTACTGCCGGCACGGAACGCACGCGAAGCACGGCAGTAGCTGCGCGCAGCGCCGGTGACGTCGCTCGCAACATCAAGCTTCCCGCACCACCCTTCTCCGACTGCACGATCACCTGCGCGTAGCCGTTGTACAAGCTTCGCGCGGTCGCCTTGTCCGGTTCGTGGCTATTCGGATTGCCGTTGCCGACGCCGATGATCTTGCCGCCGGAAACCTCGAACTGCACCGGCAGGTTCGCCGTCGCCACGTGCCGTCCGCGCGAGTCCAGCGCTTCGACGGTGATCGGTACCGCGTCGCAGCCGTCGCTGTCGATGGCGGCGCGATCAGGCGTCAGCTTCAGCCGCACGGGCGCGCCCGTCGTCTCGACCGCATAGGTCGCTACGACCCGCCCCCTGCTCCTTGCGACCGCTTCGAGACGGCCCGGCTGATACGGCACTTGCCAATCGTTCATTTCAAAACGATCGACTGCCTGCATGCCAAGCGAACGCCCGTTCAATCGAAGCTCGACCGTCTCGGCATTCGACATCGCCCTGACCTTGATCGGCTGGCCTTCCTTCCCAGGCCAATTCCAGTGCGGGATCAGCCACAGCACCGGCCTGTTCTTCAACCACATCGCCTGACGCATGTAATAAGCCGCCTTCGGAAATCCGCAGGTGTCCATGATGCCGAAATTGGAGCTGATCGTCGGCCAACGGAACGGAGTCGGTTCGCCGCGATAGTCGAAGCCGGTCCACACGAAGCAGCCCCCCATGAACGGCCGCGTCGCAATCGCCTTCCACGCGACGCGGTGGGTGTTCGCCCACTCTGGCGGACGGTCGTCGTAGGAATCGACGAGGTGGCGCGCGTCGTCCCACGCATATTCGCCGCGGGTCATGACAGACGACGCGTCCTCGCTGCTGGTCAGCGGTTTGTCGGGATGGGCGGCATGGTATTTGTCGTAGAGCGGGATGCTGTAGTTGAAGCCGACGACGTCGACCGCATCCGCGACGCTGGTCGGCTGGTCCATGCCGCCGTTCATCGCGGCGGTCACCGGCCGCGTGGTATCGAGCTCCTTCACCGCCTCGACCATGCGGCGCACCATCTCATAGCCCTCGCGCGTGCCCTGCAGTGGCTCTTCGTTGAACACCGACCAAAGGATGATGCTCGGATGATTGCGGTCGCGCCGCACCATCCATTTGAGCATCGCCACATAATCCGGGCTGGGATCGAACAGCCGGTTCTCGTCCATGACCATCAGCCCGAGGCGGTCGGCGACATCGAGCAGCTCGCGAGTCGGCGCATTGTGCGACATTCGAAGCGCGTTGCAGCCGAGCTCCTTCAGCTTTCTGAGACGGAACTCGATGATCGAGTTGGGGAGCGCGATTCCAACTCCGGCATGGTCCTGATGATTGCAGGTGCCCTGGATCTCGAGGTGCCTGTCGTTGATGAAAAAGCCTTCGATCGGGTCGAAGCGGATGGTTCGGAACCCCGCCGTCGTCGACAGCCGATCGACCTGGTTTCCATCGACCAGCACCGACGTCTGCACCTCGTACAGATGCGGCTCTTCGACCGACCACAATTGCGGCCCCGCGACCGCAAGCGGGATGGTCGCGACCGCCTGCTCGAGGGGCGCGACGACTACCATCGTCCGCCCTTGCGCGACTGGCCGCCCGGCAGGGTCGATCACGATCGAACGGACCTCCGCTTGCGCCGGCTTCTCGCTGATGTTGCGAAGCGTCGCCTCGACCGGAACCAGCCAGCCGCCGTCGGGCTGCTTGCGCGGGTGCGCGTACACCCCGTCGGTGATCAGATGGACCGGCGAGCGCTTGACCAGCCATGTGTGCCGGTAAATCCCGCCGCCTTCGTACCACCAGCCCTGGAGCGCGCTCGAATCCACCCGGACGGCGACCACATTCGGCCCGCCCCCGAAACGCGCGAACGGCGCCAGGTCGATGTAGGCGCTGTCGTAGCCGCTCCAGTTGTGGCGGACGACATTGCCGTTGAACCAGACGGTGGCGAGTGTCGCCATTCCGTCGAGCTGGAGCTCGATGTAACGGCCGCGGTCGCTCTCGGGCAACGTGAAGCTCTTGCGGTACCAGCCGACGTTTTTCGGGTGATAGCCTTGGTCGCCGTTGGCGTTCTCGTCGAACGGCTCCTCGACGACGAAGTCGTGCGGCAGGTCGAGGACTCGCCAGCCGCTGTCGTCATATTTGACGCCCGCCGGTCCGGTCGCCGCGCCAGCCTTGGTGTAGCCGTAAGTCTCGCCGGTCTTCGGGTAAGGCTGCTCGATATCGCCGCGATAGAAGCGCCAGCCTTCGTCGAAAGAGAATCGGTCGCCGACTCCGGTCGCGTACGACGCGACCGGCACCACGTGCGGAGTCTCGCTCGATGCTTGTGCGGCTTCGGCTGAGGACAAAGGCAACGCCAGATCCATCGCCGCCGCCGCGGTCAGCCCCGCCGTTCCACCAAGGAATGTCCGCCGCTTCATGATCCCCCCGCAAGTGATATTTCAACGGCCATATCGGCCGGAATCGTCGCCGTCACGGTGCGCAGACGAGTTAGTCGATTTTCTGGACGTCGCCTAGGGAATCAGCGCCTTCCTGATCGGCTCGACCCACTGTTGCTTCGCCATGTCCCAAACGACGAAATCGCCTTCGAACTGCCAATAGGCCCAGCCGAAGCCGTGGCGTTCGGCCTCGCTGCGGATGGCGGCCGTCCACGCGGCGCGTAGCTCGATCGGGGTGCCGCTCTTGTCGAATGCGCCGAACTCGCCGAGCAGGACCGGGCGATTGTTGGCCTTCGACCATGCGGCGACCTGGTCGAAATCGGAGCGGACGGTCGCCCGGTCGGCGTCGGTGCCCCAGGTGATTCCGTGCAAATGCTTCACCTCCTCACCCGCCCACGTCGCGCCCTGGTGGGTGAAATGGAACGGTTCGTAATAATGGAAGGTGACGAGCAAATTGGGATCGGGCGGGAGCTTGAGGCTGGCCAGTTCCCTGTAGCTATTCCAGCTGGTCGGACCGACCACGACGATGCGCGTCGGATTCGTTTGCCGGACCACGCCCAGCAACTCGGCGAAGAGCGTATTCCACGTCGGCGCGTCGAGCTTGGCGTGCGGCTCGTTCAAAAGCTCGAAGGCGACGCTGCGCGGCGCGTTGGCGAAGCGTGGAGCAACCTGGCGCCAGAAGGCCGGGAGTCGTTCGCGGCACATCGCCACGTCTTCCGAGCAAGGATTGAAATCATGCTCGTCGAGAATGATCCCGAGGCCCGCCTTCTGCGCCTCGCGGACGACATCGTCGAGCTTGGCGAGCCACGACCGGATCGAGACGGTTCTGAGCATCCATGTGGCGGAACGCCATCAGGGGCACCCGGACGAAGTCGAAGCCGGCCTTGCGGATCTCGGTGAAGTGCCGCCACTCGAAGCGGCGCTTGCTGGCGTCGGTCCAATAGGGATCGTAGCCGAGCGCGTTGACGCCGCGGCGGAAGGGCTGGTCGGACGCGTGGAGGCTCGGCGCGGGCGGCGCAGCGGAGACTGGCGCTGCGGCGAGCGCGGCGAGCGCGACGAAGAATGCAAGAGCTGCCTTGATGACCCGCATTCCGGTTCCCTTCAGTTGATGCGTCTTGTCGAGTGATAGCGCTATCACGTAGCGTCGCGTCAAGCTCATGAGGGGATGAATATGCGCAAAGTCGGATCGGCGGGCGTGCTCGCATTGTTGCTGGCCGGCGCGGCGCTGGCGGCCCCGGCGGCGAATGCTCCGGTCCACTGGCCTTCGGTCCACAGCCGGGTGCCGCGCGATCCGGCCATCGAGGCGCGGATCGACCGCATCCTCAAGCGGATGAGCGTCGAGGAAAAGGTCGGCCAGGTCGATCCAGGCCGATATTTCCTCGGTCACTCCGGAGGACGTGCGCAAGTACAAGCTCGGCTCGATCCTCGCCGGCGGAAACAGCGCGCCCGACGACGATAACAAGGCGCCTGCCGCCGACTGGCTGAAGCAGGCCGACGCGTTCTGGAACGCGTCGCAAGCGGCCGACTGGTCGGGCGAGAAGATCCCGCTGATCTACGGGATCGACGCGGTCCACGGCCACGCGAACATCGTCGGCGCGACGATCTTCCCGCAGAACATCGGGCTCGGCGCGGCGCGCGACCCCGAGCTGATCGAAGCGCATCGGCGAAGTCACCGCCGAGGAAATGGCCGCGACCGGCTTCGACTGGGACTTTTCGCCGACTCTGGCGGTGGTGCGCGACGACCGCTGGGGCCGCACCTACGAAGGCTTTTCCGAGGACCCGTCGATCGTTCGCTCCTACGCCGGGCAAGATGGTCGAAGGCCTGCAGGGCCGCGCCGGCACCAAGGATTTCCTCGGCGCCGGCCACGTGATCGTCGACCGCCAAGCATTTCGTCGGCGACGGCGGAACCGCGGGCGGCAAGGACCAGGGCGACAACCCCTCGTCGCCCGCGCAGCTGCGCGACATCCACGGCGCCGGCTATCCGCCGGCGATCGAAGCCGGCGTGCAGGCGGTGATGGCGAGCTTCTCGCTGCGTCCGCGGCGTCAAGGTGCACGGCGACAAGGCGCTGCTGACCGGCGCGCTGAAGGAGCGACATGCATTTCGACGGCCTCGTCGTCGGCGACTGGAACGCGCACGGCCAGGTGCCGGGCTGCACCAACACCAGCTGCGCCGCGGCGATCAACGCCGGGCTCGACATGTTCATGGCGCCCGACAGCTGGAAGGGGCTGTACGAGAACACGCTGAAGCAGGTGCAGTCGGGCGAGATCCCGATGAGCCGGCTCGACGATGCGGTGCGGCGGATCCTGCGCGTGAAGCTGCGCGCGCACATGTTCGAGAAGGGCGCGCCGTCGACGCGGCCGCTCGGCGGGCATTTCGAGCTGCTCGGCTCGCCCGAGCATCGCGCGGTGGCGCGGCAGGCGGTGCGGGAATCGCTCGTGCTGCTGAAGAACGCGCACCAGCTGCTGCCGCTTTCGCCCAAGGTCAACGTGCTCGTCGCGGGCGACGGCGCCGACAATATCTCCAAGCAATCCGGCGGCTGGACGATCACCTGGCAGGGGACCGGGCTCACCAACGCCGACTTCCCGCATGCGCAGTCGATCTGGTCGGGGATCGATGAGGCGGTGAGCGCTGCGGGCGGCAAGGCGACGCTGAGCGTCGACGGCAGCTATGCGGCCAAGCCGGACGTCGCGATCGTCGTGTTCGGCGAGGACCCGTATGCCGAATTCGTCGGCGACCGGCCGCGCAGCCTCGAGTATCAGCCCGGCCGACAAGAAGGACCTCGAGCTGCTGCGCAAGCTCAAGGCGGCGGGCATTCCCGACCGTGTCGGTGTTCCTCTCCGGCCGGCCGATGTGGGTGAACCCGGAGCTGAATGCGTCCGACGCGTTCGTCGCGGCCTTCCTGCCCGGGCGGCGAAGGCGGCGGGATCGCCGACGTGATCTTCCGCAAGCCCGACGGGCAGCGTGCGCTACGATTTCCGCGGCAAGCTCAGCTACAGCTGGCCCAAGCGCGCCGACCAGACCCCGCTCAACGTCGGCGACAAGGGCTACGACCCGCTCTTCGCCTTCGGTTATGGACTGCATTACGGACAGACGGGCGATCTTCCGCAGCTTTCCGAAGAGCGGCCCAAGGGCGGCGGGCTTCCCGAAGGGGTGCTGTTCGGCCGCGGCGCTGTGCCGCAGGGGTGGAGCTTCGCGTTCGAGCCCGCAAGCGGCGGCCAGATGAAGGGCATCGACCGCCGCGCGCAGGAGGATTCGCGGCAGCTCATGCTGGACCGGCAATGGCCCGGCAACGGCCGCGATCCACGCCAATCCGCCGCTCGACCTGTCGCGCGAAACGACTGGCCAGCTCAGCCTCGTCATCGACTATCGCGTCGACAGCCCGCCGACCGCGCCGGTGACCCTCGCCATGGGCGCCAGTTCGGTGCCGGTCGGCGGAGTGCTGCGTTCGGCTCCCGCCGGACAATGGCAGACGCTTGACGCTGCCGCTCGGCTGCTTCGCCAAGAACAGCGGCGACGCCATGAAGGCGCTGACGACGCCGCTGGCGATCACCACTGCGGGGCCATTGAAGCTGGCGATTTCCGGCGTGCGCGTGCTGAGCGCGACGGTGCCGCAGGACCAGTGCGGAGCGCCGTGATCCGCGTCGGCCTTGCCGGCTACGGCCTCGCCGGGGTCGGCGTTCCACGCGCCGCTGATCCGCGCCTGCGAGCGGATGGAGCTGGCGGCGGTCCTGACGTCGCGCGATGTGCCCGAGCGCGTGGGCACGCTCGATGAATTGCTCGAGCGATCCGACCTCGTCGTGGTCGCGACGCCGAACACGACGCATTTCGAAATCGCGTCGGCAGCGCTGAACGCGGGCAAGCATGTCGTCATCGACAAGCCGTTCACGGTCACGCTCGACGAAGCCGACGCGCTGATCGCGCTGGCAAGCAGCGCGGGCGCATGCTCACCGTGTTCCACAACCGCCGCTGGGACAGCGATTTCCTGACCGTGCGGAAGGTGCTCCCGCAGCTCGGCGAAGTCGATGCTGTTCGAAGCGCATTGGGACCGCTTCCGGCCCGAGATCAAGCACGGCTGGCGCGAGGTTCCGCAGCCGGGCGGCGGGCGTGCTCAGCGATCTCGGGTCCGCACATGATCGATCAGGCGCTGCTGCTGTTCGGAATGCCCGACGCCGTCTCCGCCGACCTGCTTGCGCAGCGCGCAGGCGCTGAGGTCGACGATTATTTCGACCTGACGCTGCATTATGGCGAGCGGCGCGTGTGCCTGCGCTGCTCGACGCTGATCGCCGAGCCGCGGCCGCGCTTCGCGGTGCACGGCACCGGCGGCTCGTTCGTCAAATACGGCCTCGACCCGCAGGAGGCGCAGCTCAAGGCCGGCATGGACCCGCGCGACGAGGGATTCGGGGTCGATCCGACTCGACGGCACGATCGCCTTCGGCGACGGCGCGCGCGGCGAGGTGCCGAGCGAGCGCGGCAATTATCTCGCCTTCTACGAAGCGCGTCGGCAACGGCATCCTCGGCAACGTGCCCCCGCCGGTCGAACCCGCCGACGCGCGCGCCGGCCTGATGCTTATCGACCTCGCTCGCCGCGCTGCGGAGCTGGGGCAGCGGCTGCCGGTCCCGGCCGCCAGTTCGACGGAAGCGTCAGCGCGCCGGCAGATGTGACCGTCGTCGGCCGCACTGGCGGATGTCGCGCGACGATGCACCGACCAGGATTTGATAGGCGCCGGGCGCGATCCGCCATTGCTGCGCCGCGTCGTCGAATGTTGCGAGCAGGCGCGGATCGATCGTCGACGCTGACCGTCTGAGACGCGCCCGGTGCGAGGTCGACCTTCTGGAAAGCCGCCGAGTCGCTTCGGGCGCTTCCCATCCGCCGTTCGCCGGCGAGCATAGACCTGGGCGACCGTCCATCCCGCGACGCTGGCCGGTGTTGCGGACCGTGAAAGTCGACGGTGACGGTGCCGTCGGCGTTCGCGCTGCGCGCTGGCTGGCCGAGCTCGAAGCGGGTGTAGGAAAGCCCGTGCCCGAACGGGAACAACGGCTGCAGGTTGTTCTTGTCGAACCATTTGTAACCGACCGCCGCGCCTTCGGTGTACGGCAGCGGGAACTCGTCCTCCTCGGTCTTGCCGCCCGGGCCGCACCGGGCGCGGAAGCTGGCTTTCGAAGCCGCGGGAAGGTGACCGGCAAATGGCCCGACGGATTCACCCGGCCGAACAGCACGTTGGCGATCGCCTCGCCGCCGGCGCGGCCCGGGATACCAGGCTTCGAGGATCGCCGGCACGCGCGCGCCCAGGGCATCAGCACGCGGGCCGCCGGTTTCGAGCACGACCGCGGTCCTCGGATTGGCCGCGGCGACCGCGTCGATCAGCGCGTCCTGATTGCCGGTCAGCGACAGTCGCGCACGTCGAAGCCTTCGCCCGACCATTGGGTGCGCGAAGACGATGGCGACGTCGCGCTCGCGCCGCGGCTGCGGCCGCCGCGGGATCGTCGCCGTCGACGAAGCGTGACCTTCGCCTGCGGCGCAGGCGGCGCAGATCGCCTTCAGCGGCGACGATGGATAATACATCGACCGGCCCGGGCCAGGCCGTCGGCGCGATGCCCGGCACCGCATTGCCGCCGCGCGGATAGACCAGCGACGAGCCGCCGCCGGCGAGCACGCCCTTGTCGGCGTGGCCGCCGATGACGACGATGCGACGCACTCCGGGCCGAGCGGCAGCAGCTTGCCGTCGTTCTTGAGCAGCACCGCGCCCTGCTCCTCGTCGGCCTGGCGTCACGGCCGCGTGCGCCGCGAAATCGATCGGCGCGCTTGCCGACGACCGGATCGTCGACGAGCCCGTGCGCGAACATCGAGCGCAGGATGCGCGTCGCCATCTCGTCGAGCCGCGCCTCGCGGCACCTGCCCGAGGCGACCGCCGCCTTCAGCGGCGCGCCGAAATACGGCGCGTCGTCGAACGGCCAGCCGCGATTCCTGGTCGAGCCCGGCATGCGCCGCCGGCACGGTGCTGTGCGTCGCGCCCCAGTCGCGACATCACGTAGCCGCGGAAGCCGCCAGTCGCGCGCGCAGGACCTCGGTCAGCAGCCAGGTGTTCTCGCAGGCATAGGTGCCGTTGACGCGGTTGTAGGAGCACATCACCGAGCCGGGTCGCCGCGCTCGATCGCGAACTGGAAGGCGAGCAGGTCGGACATGCGCGCCGCGCGGGGTCGATCTGCGCATCGTCGGCTGTTGCGGCCGGTCTCCTGGTCGTTGAGCGCATAATGCTTGATCGGTCGAGATGATGTGGTTGGACTGGATGCCGGCGATCTGCGCGCCGACGATCGTGCCGGCGAGCAACGGATCCTCGCCGCCATATTCGAAATTGCGGCCGTTGCGCGGGTCGCGCAGCAGATTGACCCCGCCGGCGAGCATCACGTTGAAGCCGACGCGCGCGCTTCCGCGCCGATCATCGCGCCGCCCTTGAAGGCGATGTCCGGGTTCCAGGTCGCGGCGGTCGCCAGGCCGGAGGGCAGCGCGGTGCGCTCGCGCTTCGTTGGCGCGCCGCCCTGCGTCGCGACGCCGACGCCGGCATCGGTCTGCCACTGCGGCGGGATGCCGAGCCGCGGGATGCCGGGGACGTAGCCGGCCGAGCCGATGCGGCCTTCCAGCGGGCGCCTTGAAATTGTTCTTCCAGTCGGCGTCGGTGGCGAACCAGCCGAACACGAGACTCAGCTTTTCGTCCTGGGTCAATTGCTGAACGACGAGCGCGGCGCGCTCGTCGGCGCTCAGCGCGCGGTTCATCCACGGGCGCGCAGGCTGCGGCAGGCCGGCGCCGCTGCTGCCGCACAAGCTCAAGCGGCGGCACAGGCTAACATGCTCCGCGCGAAAATCCGGCTGGACATCGGCAATCCCCTCGAAAATCGTCTTATTAAGCGTTCGATAAGAGCTTGACACTAGCGCTCGCAACCAGTGAATGGTAGCGCTAACACAACCACACCTTAAATCGGACTCGCTTGCTCCTTATGGCCAGCCCGGCGCACATGCTTCCTGCCGACACCAGCAACGCGGTCCTCGCGGGGCGGCTGCTTCTCGACGAGGGACCGACCCCCGTCGTGATCCGCGGCGGCGCGGTCGAGGATGTGTCGCGCTGCCGCCCCGACGATCGCCGATCTGATGGACCTGCCCGATCCGGCCAGCGTCCGCGGCGAACGCGCTGTTCGGGACCGAGGAATGGAGCGGCTTGCCGGCCGAGCGCATTCCTTGCGCCGGTCGACCTGCAGGCGGTCAAGGCGTGCGGGCGTCACCTTCGCCATCTCGGCGATCGAGCGCGTCATCGAGGAACGCGCGCGCGGCGATTGCCGGCAGGCGGCCGAAATCCGCGACAAGCTCGAAGCAGCGCATCGGCGGCGGCATCCGCTCGGTCGTGCCCGGCAGCGACGCGGCGGCGCGCCTCAAGGAGGCGCTGATCGACGACGGCCTGTGGTCGCAATATCTCGAAGTCGCGATCGGCCCCGATGCCGAGTCTTCACCAAGACCGCGCCGCTGTCGAGCGTCGGCTGGGGCGCGGAGATCGGCGTGCGCTCCGATTCGAGCTGGAACAACCCCGAGCCCGAAGTCGTGCTGGTCGTCGAACAGCCGCGGCGAAATCGTCGGCGCAACGCTCGGCAACGACGTCAACCTGCGCGACTTCGAAGGCCGCAGCGCGCTGCTGCTGAGCAAGGCCAAGGACAATAATGCGTCCTGCGCGATCGGGCCGTTCATCCGGCTGTTCGACGACGCTTCACGCATCGACGATGTGCGCCCGGCGAGTCGTCGAGCTTGGATCGACGGCCGCGACGGCTTCCGGCTGAGGGCCAGAGCCGATGAGCGAGATCAGCCGCGATCCCGAGGAGCTCGTCCGCAGGCGCTGAGCGAACATCATTATCCCGACGGCTTCGTGCTGTTCCTCGGCACTTTGTTCGCGCCGACCGAGGACCGCGACGAGCCGGGCCGCGGCTTCACCCACAAGCTCGGCGACGAAGTGCGGATTCTCGACGCCGAAACTCGGCACGCTGGTCAACACGTGTCGACCACATCGCGCGACGCGCCGCGCGTGGGAACTTCGGGATCGCGCGCATTGATGCGCAACCTCGCCTCGCGCGGGCTGTTGCCGAAAGGATGGAAGGATCCCATGATCGCGACACCTCACTCATCTCATCAATGGCGAAAGCGATCGGCGGCGACGCCGCACCGGCGAAAGCCTCAACCCGTCGAACACTCGACGATGTCGTCGCGCGCTATCCCAAAGGGCGGCGCGGCCGAAGTCGACGCAGGCGGTGAAGGCCGCGCCGCGCCGCCTTCCCGGCCTGGTCGCAGCCTCGCCCGAAGTCCGCTCGACGTGCTCGACAAGGCCGGCGAGCGCTGATCATGGCGCGGGCGAAGGAGCTCGGCACCCTGCTGTCGCGCGAGGAAGGCAAGACCCTCCCCGAAGGCACCGGGCGAAGTGATGCGCGCGGCGCGCATCCTCAAATATTTCGCCGGCGAGGCGCTGCGGCGGCACGGGCAGACGCTCGAATCGACGCGGCCCGGCGTCGACGTCGAGACCCATCGCGAAGCCGTCGGCGTCTTCGGGCTGATCACGCCGTGGAATTTCCCGATCGCGATCCCGGCGTGGAAGACCGCCCCGGCGCTGGCCTTCGGCAACACCGTGGTGATCAAGCCCGCGAACCCCGACCCCGGCGATCGCCGCACGCGCTCGCGCAGATCCTGCATCGAGGCCGGCGCGCCTCCGGGCGTGTTCAACCTCGTGATCGGCGAAGGCGGCGTCGGCCGGGCGATCGTCGCGCATCCGGACGTCGACGGCGATCTCGTTCACCGGATCGCAGGCGGTCGGCGCGAGCGTCGCCGAAGGCGCGGTCAAGCGCCAGGCGCGCGTGCAGCTCGAGATGGGCGGCAAGAACCCGCTGGTCGTCCTCGACGACGCCGACCTCGACCGCGCGGTGACGTGCGCCGATCGACGGCGCGTTCTTCGCGACCGGCCAGCGCTGCACGGCCTCGTGCGCGGATCATCGTCACCGAGGGCATTCACGACCGCTTCGTCGAGGCGCTGGCCGAGACGCGCGAAAGTCGCTGCAAGCGTCGGCGATGCGCTCGACCGAAACGCAGATCGGTCCGGCGTCAGCGAGGCCAGCTCGACAGAACATCAGCTACGTCGGTATCGCCACGCGACGAAGGTGGCAAGGTTGCTGACCGGCGGCGACCCGCTGACGCTCGACCCGCGCGGCTATTACATGGCGCCGACGGTGATCGCCGACACCGCCCCGACAGCGCATCAATTGCGAGGAAGTGTTCGGCCCCGTCGCCAGCACCGTGAAGGTCCAAGGATTACGAGGAGGCGCTCGAGTTCGCCAACCGCGGGCAAGTTCGGGCTTTCCGCCGGGATCGTCACCAATTCGCTGAAACATCGCGCGCACTTCCGCCGCAACTCCGCGCCGGAATGGTGATGATCAACCTGCCGA
>CAWAXE010000010.1:0-135219 GCA_963785965.1 uncultured Alphaproteobacteria bacterium | reverse complement strand
GCTGGTGGAGCTGAGGGGAATCGAACCCCTGACCTCTGCAGTGCGATTGCAGCGCTCTCCCATCTGAGCTACAGCCCCGCGCCTCTTCGGCCTTTGAGCGGCTCCCTAGCCGCTACTTTACCCCCTTGCAATCGCTTGTCCCGGCAGGGGTTTCGGCCTGGCGATTTGGCGCCCGTCGAGGCCGTTTCAAGAGGAACGGCCGCGCCCCGCCATTCGTTTCAGCTCCAGGTCCCACGGCCGGCATTCCGCCGCCCTGTTTGCAACCACCTGGAGGACAATATGGCATATGACCGTTTTCGATACGATTTCGCGAGCGAAAGCATTCACGTCCGCGCGACGATGGCCGCTTTGAGGGCCGCGACCGCGGCAGCCGCGACGACCGCGGCTTCTTCGAGCGGGCGGGTGACGAGGTCGCCTCATGGTTCGGCGATGACAACGCCGAGCGGCGGCGCAGTGAAGGCCAGACGCGCGAAGGCCCGGAGCGCGGCCAAAACCGTCAATCGCCACGACTTCGATCGCGGCGATGACGAAGGCCAAAATCGCGAGCGCGGCTTTCGCGATCGCGGTTGGGAACGGTCGGGCGGCCGCGGATACGCCGCCAGCGAGCGCGACTATAACCCCCAATTGGCGCCAGAATCCCGCGGATCGGGTGATTCCAGCCGCGGCTATCGCCCGATGACCGGCGACTTTGGCCGAGGGCGTGGGAGGGCGCGGCTTCGGGGATCAATCTGACGATCGCGAGCAGTCGGGGACGTTCGTACCCCCGCGACGAATTTCGCCGCACTTCCTACGCCGGTGCGGGCGATCGCAGCAGCGAATATGACCCGCACTACCACTCGTTGCGGCAGCGGCACATGAGCGACCTCGACCGCGATTATGACGAATACCGCCGCGAGAACCAGTCCCGGTTCGAGAGCGACTTCGGCAGCTGGCGGGAACGACGGCAGCAGAAACGCGGCATGCTCGGCCAGATCCGCGAGCATATGGAGGTCGTCGGCAGCGACGACCAGGCCGTGGGCACAATCGAGCGGGTTGCCGGCGACAGGATCATCCTCATTAAAGTCGCGAGGCCGAAGGCGGTGGACGTCACTCTTCGCTCAGCTGCTCCGACATCGACCGCGTCGAAGGCGATCGCGTGATCCTCGACCGGCCGGCCGATGAGGCGCGTCAGCGCACTCGCAACGAAAGCCGCGACCGCGCGCTGTTCGAGCGCGAGGACCAGGGCGAAATGGGTCCGCGGGGCGCTCGGTCGAAGCTTTGAGGGCACCTATCGCTAAGCGCGACAGGTGATCAGCCTCCGCGTGACGGAGGCAACCCACGCCCGGCGGTGCCGTCCCCTTCACCGCCGGGCCTTTTTTGTCTTCACCGCTGCGCCTATGCGCCGGGCAAAGGAGACGGTGATGGCGCGCGCATGGCATCTGAAGAGCCGCCCCCAGGGGCTGCCGACGCACGACAATTTCGAGCTTGGGGAGGTCGCGCTTCCTCCGCTCGGTGACGGGATGGTGCGCGTCAGGAACCTGTGGCTGTCGGTCGACCCGTACATGCGCGGACGAATGAACGACGGGAAAAGCTATGTGCCGCCGTTCCAGCTCGGCGAGCCGATGGACGGCGGCGCGGTCGGCGAGGTCGTCGAGAGCAAGGCCGAAGGACTTTCGCCCGGCGACCTCGTCCAGCACATGGGCGGCTGGCGCGATGAGGCGGTGGTGGACGCGCGCACGGCGAACAAGCTTCCGGGCCTTGGCGCTCCGCCCGAGCGCTTCCTCGGCATTCTCGGAGTGACCGGGATGACCGCCTATTTCGGGCTGCTCGACGCGGCCGGGGCGCGCGAAGGCGATATTGTCTTCGTCTCGGCGGCGGCCGGCGCGGTGGGATCGGCCGTGGTCCAGATCGCCAAAGCCAAAGGCATGACCGTGATCGCTTCTGCCGGCGGTCCGGAGAAGTGCGAATTCGTGCGTTCGCTCGGCGCCGACCGGGTGGTCGATTACAAAGCCGGCGCCGATCCTAAAGGGCTTGCGGCCGCGGCTCCCGATGGAATCGACGTCTATTTCGACAATGTCGGCGGCGATCACCTCGATGCGGCCTTTGCGGTGGCGCGGAACAACGCCCGCTTCGCGATCTGCGGGATGATCGAGGGATATAATGCGAGGGAGCCGATGGCCTTCCGCTTCATCCAGCGGATCATCGCCGCGCGCATTCAGCTGAAGGGCTTCATCGTCTTCGATTATTTCCCGCGCATGACGGAATTCTACGGCGACATGGGTCCGTGGCTCGCGAGCGGCGCAGTCAAATCGCGCGAGACGGTGGTCGAGGGGCTCGAGGCGATGCCCGACGCATTCCTCGGGCTGTTCAAGGGCGCGAACACCGGCAAGATGCTGGTGAAGCTTTAATTCCTCCCCAGCTCGCGGGAGGAATTAGAACTTGCACACGTCCGGGTCGCCGCTCTTGTAGCCGCGCTGGAGCGCTTCCATGCGCTGCGCCGAAGTCCCGTGGGTGAAGCTGTCGGGGACGACCTGCCCTTGCGTCTCCCGCTGCAGCGTGTCGTCGCCGATCGCTTCGGCCGCGCGCATGCCTTCCTCGAAGTCGCCCGGCTCCATCACCGGCTGACCCTCGGGAGTCTTGGCGTTGGCAGCCCACACGCCGGCGTAGCAATCGGCCTGCAGCTCAACCTTTACCTGGACCGCATTGCCTTCGGTCTCGCTCGCCCGTGCCTGCAAATCGTGCGCCTGCCCGAGCGTCCCCATCAGGTCCTGGACGTGATGGCCGACCTCATGCGCGACGACATAGGCCATGGCGAAATCGCCGGGAGCCTGGAAACGGCGCGAAAGCTCGTTGAAGAACTCGGTATCGAGATAGATGTTGGTGTCGGTCGGGCAGTAGAACGGCCCCATCGCCGACTGGGCGGCGCCGCAGCCCGACTGGTCGCCGCCCGAATAGAAATGCAGGTTCGTCGGCGTATAGCGGATGCCCTTCGGCTGCAGCAGCTTGGCTCCAGGTGTCCTCGGTCGAATCGAGCACCTGCAACGTGAAATGCTTGGTCGCGGGATCGAGCTTGCTTTGCCCCGCCGGCGCACCGGCCTGCTGCGTCGGGATGAGGCCACCCGTCCCGCCGCCCAAGCCGCCGAGCGAGCTCAGGAGGAAATAGCCAATGACGAGGACGACGACCCCGCCGAGGCCGAAGCGGCTCATCACCAGCGGGATCAGGCAGCCGAGCCCGCCCCCGCCAAGGCCGCCGCCACCAAGACCCATCCCGCCGCGGCCGGTGTCGTCCGTGAAATTGCTGCTTTCAGGTTCATCGCCGAACCGCATGCTTATCTCCCGAATCAGACGCCCAATGCTTTCAGCGCGCCCTGGTTGCAAACTGGGCTGCGCGGCCATAGCGGCGCTCATTCAATGGAGGGAAGCGGAATGATCCTCGAAGGCAAAGTCGCACTCGTCACAGGATCCACCTCGGGTATCGGCCTCGCCATCGCCAAGGCGCTCGCCGCCGAGGGCGCGAAGCTGATGATCAACGGCTTCGGCGCCGCCGCCGGACATCGAGCGCGAGTGCGGCGAAATCGGCGCCATCCACGACGGCGCCGATATGTCCGACCCGGCGGCGATCGCGGCGATGATGAAGCGCTGCGCGGACGCGCTCGGCGGGCCCGACATCCTCGTCAACAACGCCGGCATCCAGCATGTCGCGCCGGTCGAGGATTTTCCGCCCGAGAAATGGGACGCGATCATCGCCATCAACCTGTCCGCGATCTTCCACACGACGCGGTTCGCGGTTCCAGAGATGAAGAAGAAAAGCTGGGGGCGGATCATCAACACGGCGTCGGCGCACAGCCTCGTCGCCTCGCCCAACAAGTCGGCCTATGTCGCCGCCAAGCATGGCATCGCGGGCTTCACCAAGACGGTTGCGCTGGAGACCGCGACCAGCGGGATCACGGTCAATTGCATCTCGCCCGGCTACGTCTGGACCCCGCTGGTCGAAGCGCAAATCCCCGACACGATGAAGGCGCGGAACATGACTCGCGAGCAGGTGATGAACGACGTTTTGCTCGCGGCACAGCCGACCAAGCGCTTCGTCACTCCGGAAGAGGTCGCCGCCCTCGTGGTCTATCTCTGCCGCGAAGAAGCGCGCTCGATCACCGGCGCCAATCTCAGCATCGACGGCGGGTGGACCGCGGCCTAAGCTCCGCCGCAATGCGCTCGGCTTTTCTCCTTGGCGTCGCCCTCGCCTGCTCCGGCTGCAACGTGTTCGAACAGCCGCAGGGGATGATCGCGCGCTGGACCACCGCATGGCGGCAAGTCGCGACGGACAACGACAAGGAGCGGCTGCGCGACTGGCGCGCGTCTTTCGTCGCCGCGCTTACGGCGGCCCGCGACGCCGGTCACTCGGCCGAGATCGCGCGCGAAGGCGCGCTGCTCGATCCGGACTCGGCGCTCGGCGGCGGACCCATCCCGAACGGCACCTACCGCTGCCGGGTGATCAAGCTTGGCGCCAAAGCGCCGGGCAATCTCGATTACGTCTCTTATCCCGGATTTACCTGCCGCATTGCGGCCGAGCGAAACCTGCAGCAGCTCGTCAAACTCAACGGATCGCAACGGTATGACGGCCTGATCTTCGCCGGCGACGCGGTGCGCCAGGTGTTCCTCGGCACGGTCGTGCTCGCCGACGAGACCGGCGCGCTGCAATATGGGCAGGACGAGACCCGCGACGTCGCCGGCTATGTCGAGCGGATCGGGCCCGATCGCTGGCGCCTGATCATGCCCAAGCCCCATTTCGAATCCCAGCTCGACGTGATGGAGCTGGTCCCTCTGTCCAAGTGAGCGCGTTGATGAAAAAACTGCTATTCCTGGCTGCTGCCGCGATGAACTTCACCGCCCCTTCGACCGCCGCGACTTTGTCGGACTCGATCCGCGCCGACATGCCGCAGCTGATGACGCTCTATCGCGACCTCCACGCGCATCCCGAGCTGTCGATGCAGGAGGTGCGCACCCCCGCCCTGCTCGCGCCGGAAATGCGCAAGCTCGGCTTCGCCGTGACCGAGCATGTCGGCAAGACCGGCGTCGTCGCGGTGATGAAGAACGGCCCCGGGCCGGTGCTGCTGATCCGCGCCGACATGGACGCGCTTCCGGTCAAGGAGCAGACCGGCCTGCCGTTCGCCTCGCAGGTCACGGGCAAGCTCCCCGACGGGACCGAGACCCCGGTGATGCACGCCTGCGGCCACGACACGCATATCGCGACGTGGCTCGGCACAGCGCGGCGCCTGGCGGCGATGAAGGACCAGTGGTCGGGCACGCTCGTGATGATCCTCCAGCCCGGCGAAGAGCGGGTGATGGGCGCCAAGGCGATGCTCGACGACGGGCTGTTCACGCGCTTCCCCAAGCCCGACGTGCTGCTCGCCTTCCACGACAGCGCGAGTCTTCCCGCCGGCATGATCGGCGTCGTCCCCGGTTACGTGCTCGCCAACGTCGATACGGTGAACATGACCGTCAAGGGACGTCGGCGGCCACGGCGCCTACCCGCAGAACACGAAGGACCCGATCGTGCTCGCGTCGCGGATCGTGACGGCGCTGCAGACGCTCGTCAGCCGCGAGAACAATCCGCTCGACCCCGCCGTGGTGACGGTCGGCAGCTTCCATGCCGGGACCAAGAGCAACATCATCCCCGACGAGGCGAAACTGGCCCTGACCGTCCGCAGCTACACGCCCGAGGCGCGCAAGCTGCTGCTCGAGGGCATCGCCCGAATCGCTCGCGGCGAGGCGATCGCCGCCGGCATTCCGGACGACCGCATGCCCACGGTGGAGATCGAGCAGCCGTCGGCCGACGCGACCTTCAACACCCAGCCGTTGTCGGATCATTTGACCAAGCTGTTCGCCGCCCACTTCGGGGCGGAGCGGGTAACCCAGCCGCAGCCGGTGATGGCGGCGGAGGATTTCAGCCGCTTCTGGCTCGCCGACAAATCGAAGCAGAGCGTGATCTTCTGGGTCGGCGGAGTGCCCCAGGCGAAATGGGACGCGGTCAAGGGCGATACGCTGAAGCTTCCCGCGCTGCACAGCCCGCTCTGGGCGCCCGACGCCGACGCCGTGATCTCCACCGCGACCGAGGCGATGACGGTGGCGGCGCTCGATGTGCTGAAGAAAGGCTAGAGTCTGCTTTCGACCCATTGCAGACATTGTGAGATTGCAAGAATAACAACGCCCATGGGTCTCGGGGGCGATCACTATGCCGCTGATTACCATGCTTGGTCGGAGGCTACTCTTGTTGCGCGTGGTTATATGCCACAGCTGCAAACCCACGGTCCGGCGCAATCTTGCGAAAATCGCTCCTACGTGATTTGCCCTGCCGATCATGGTGTTTCCGGGCGGGTGGATTTTGTTTCATTTGGGTATGTGGGCATCCGTCGCGTGCGCAGGAGGGACTGACGGCCTTCGCCTCGACGCCGAATCGGAACCGCGTCGACCGTTTCTCGCTAATCGCACTATTTGGGATTTCGGAGCTGACGCTCGACAAACCATTCTGGCGGCTTGGTCTTTGCGCAGCCTATCGCGAACTGGGACCGCGTGGAGATCATCGGGTTGGTGTATCAACAGCGCTACCGGCGCTGATGCACACGGTGACGGCTTCGATTACGCCTTCGCGTTTGACAGAGCGCATACTGGCCAGCTTTCATTACAAGTTGGGCGCGTCCACTGGACTTTCATGAGGCCGTGCATTACTTCGACCTGTCGGTCTCGCAGCAGTCTTCGAGACGATTATCCTTGGGTTCATTTTGGTCGGCATTTTAAAGGCTGGATCGCTCAACCGAGGAGGGCGTCGCCTAGCGTCCTCTTTCCGCCCAAAGCGGACATTA
The DNA here is from genome assembly GCA_963785965.1 of uncultured Alphaproteobacteria bacterium. Taxonomy (GTDB): domain Bacteria; phylum Pseudomonadota; class Alphaproteobacteria; order Sphingomonadales; family Sphingomonadaceae; genus Sphingomicrobium. The sequence continues at coordinate 128,380 of CAWAXE010000010.1, read as the reverse complement.
GCGGCGAAATCTCTCACGCTGTCGCCGGCACGGCCTCCGCGCTTGCCGCGTCGAGGCGGGCGATTTGGTCGGGGGTCAGGGTCAGATGCATCGCCGCGGTCAGCTGCTTCAGCTGCTCGACGCTGGTCGCGCTGGCGAGGGCGGCGGTGATTCCGGGCTGGGCCATCGTCCAGGCCAGCGCGACGGTGGCGAGCGCGGCGCCGGTCGCGGCGGCGATTTCGTCGAGCGCTTCGAGCACGCGCGGACCCTTGCCTTCGAGGTAGCCGACGTTGCGCAAGCCACGCGGGCTTTTGTCGAGGTCTTCCTTGTTGCGGTACTTGCCGGTGAGAAAGCCGTTGGCGAGGCTGTAAAAAGGAAAGATGCCCAGCCCGTGCGCGAGCGCGGTGTCGCGCAGCTCGCCCTCGAGCTTCTCGCGCTCGACCATGTTGTACCAGGTCTGCAGGCAGCACGGCTTGAGCAGCCCGTTCGCGCTCGCCGTGTCCATCGCCTCCTGCAGCCGCGGCGCGGTGAATTGCGACAGGCCGATGGCGCGGATCTTCCCGGCCCTGGCGAGCGCGTCGAACGCGCCGAGGCTGTCCGCCAGCGGCACGCCCTCATCGTCCTTGTGCTGGTAGTAGAGGTCGATCGTCTCGATCCCGAGCCGCTCCAGCGACGCATCGCACGCCGGAGCCGATCGTGTCCGGCGCAAGCCCCGCCATGAACCCCACCTTGGTCGCGATCACGACTTTGTCGCGCTTGGCCGGATCGCGCTTCAGCCAGCGGCCGATGACCGTTTCGCTCTCGCCGCCTTTGTGGCCGGGAACCCAGGCGGAATAGACGTCGGCGGTGTCGATCATCGTCCCGCCGGCATCGACGAACGCGTCGAGCACCGCGAAGCTCGTCGCCTCGTCCGCCGTCCAGCCGAACACATTGCCGCCAAGCGCGAGCGGCGCAATCTCGATTCCGCTGTCGCCGATCTGCCGCTTTTCGACCATCTTCGCTTCTCCTGCCGACTGCTGAGGCTGCTGCCCCCTACGCTCGCGCCGTGCAAGCGTTCACCACTTCTTTGTAAAGTTTAGCGACACCCGCACACATGTCGGCTGATTTGACACTCGAGACGGCGTGAACGCGCTGATCGCCTTCTGGAGCTACGCGCTCGCGGCGTGCCTGTTCGCGTCGATCCTTTTGTGGCGTTTGCGCACGCCGAGTCGACCAATCCGATCGAGTCCTGCTTGCGGCCTATCTTGCAACCGCGCTCTGGGCCACATCAGGCGCGGTCCGTGGGCCGACGGACCCGCTGACGATGGTCTGCGGGAGCCTGCGCAATCTTGCCTGGATCATGCTGCTTTACAGCATGTCGGGCGACTTGCGCGCGAGCTCGCTTGCGCGGTCTCAGGCTGGTGTTCGGCGCGGTGGCCTTGGTCATCGGAATGCAGCTCGTGCTCGGCCTCATCGTGCTCCTGCTCGATCTGCCGCCGCCAGTGCTCGAGAGCTTCCTGTCGACCGAGCAGCTGCTGCGCATCACCATGTCGGCGGGCGCGCTCGTTTTGGTGCACAACATCTACGGCCAGGCGGAAGCGGAGAGCCGGCTGAAAATTCGCGGCCCGATGCTCGGCCTCACGCTGATGTGGGGCTTCGATCTCAACCTCTACACGGTCGCCTATCTCAATGCGCCCGGCGCCGGCGATGTCTTCAATCTCCGCGGCGCCTTCATGGCGCTGATTGCGCCGCTGTTCGCCTACCGCGGTCCGGAGCAGAGCTCGCTCAAGGTCAAGCTTTCGCGAGCCGCAACATTCCAGTCGCTGTCGCTGCTTGCGATCGCCACTTACCTGATCGTGATGGCGGTGCTGGCGACTGCATTCCGCCGCAGCGAATGGGACTGGGGGACGGTAAGCACCGCGGCGTTGCTCATTGCGATGACCGCCGCCGCCGGAGTGCTCGCGATCTCCCAATGGGCGCGCGGCTGGGTCAAGGTGAAGCTCGCTAAGCACCTCTTCGAGCACCGCTACGATTACCGCACCGAATGGCTGCGCTTCACTGAGACTCTGGGGCGCGTGGGTCCCGACGCGGCGCCCTTGAGCGAACGGATCGTGAAAGCTTTCGCCGACGTGGTCGACGCACCCGGCGGGCTCTTGCTCGTTGCCGACAGCGCCCGCTCGCTCGCCGTCGCCGCGACCTGGAACTGGCCGGCGGCAAATCCGCCGGCCGACCGGCTGCAGGTCTCGGGCGAATTCTGGACCGCGCTCGAGAATAAAGGCCGCATCCTCGAGCTGCAGGCGTTGCGCCAGGGTTGGGCCAAGGCCGAGGACAAGGCAGTCCCGGTGCCCGCCTGCATCCTCGACGAAGACCAAGCCTGGGCCGCTATTCCGTTGATCCACCATGGCCGGCAAATCGGCATCGTCATCCTCGCCGCGCCCGATTTCCGGCGGGCGCTCGACTGGGAGGATTTCGACCTGCTCCGCACCGCTGGACACCAGGCGGCAAGCTCGCTCGCCGAAGCGTTGAGTCAGGATGCGCTGGCCGATGCGCAGCGGTTCGAGGAATTCAACCGCCGCTTCGCGTTCATCGTCCACGACGTGAAGAATTTGGTCAGCCAGCTGTCGCTGCTCTCCCGCAATGCCGAGCGCCACGCCGACAACCCGGAGTTCCGCGCCGACATGGTTGCGACGTTGAAGGGCTCGGTCGGGAAGATGAATGAGTTGCTCGCGAGGCTCGCGCCGCACTCGCCGGCGCGCGTTCAGCGCATCGAGCCAGAACCGCTGCGGCCGATCCTGACCGGCGCGATCGCAGCCCGGCGGCGCGATCGCGAGGTCAACCTCCTCGGCGACGCCAGCCTTTGCGCTCTGGCCGACGCGACCGCGCTCGAGCAGGCGGTCGGCCATCTCGTTCAAAATGCGCTCGATGCAAGCAGTGCCGCGCCGGTGACGGTGCGGGTGAGCGGCGGCGACGGCACCGTTTCGATCGCGATCAGCGACAAGGGCATGGGCATGGACGGCGACTTCATCCGCAACCGCCTGTTCCAGCCGTTCGCTTCGACCAAGCCAGGCGGCTTCGGCATCGGCGCATTCGAGGCGCGCTCTCTGATCACCGCGATGAACGGCCGAATCAGCGTCGACAGCCGCCCGGGACAGGGCACCACCTTCACCATCACCTTGCCAGCCGCGGAGCGGGCAGAAGAGCCGAAACGGAAACGCGCATGAGCGAAGCAATCGAACCCAAAGTGTTGCTGGTCGTCGAGGACGATGAAGGCCTGCAGCGTCAGCTCAAATGGGCCTACGAGGGATATCAAGTCGTCTGCGCGAGCGATCGCGGACAAGCGATCGAGGCGCTGCGCGCGCACGAGCCCGCCGTCGTCACTCTCGACCTCGGATTGCCGCCAGATCCGGACGGCACCGACGAAGGCTTCGCCGCGCTCGAGGAAATTCTGCGGCTAAAGCCCGACGCCAAAGTGATCGTCGCCAGCGGCCATGGCGCGCGCGAAAGCGCGCTCAAGGCGATCGCGATGGGTGCTTATGATTTCTACAAGAAGCCGGTCGACATCGATGAGCTCGGCCTGATCGTCGCGCGAGCGTTTCATTTGCACGAGATCGAAGCCGAGAACCGCCGCCTCGGAAGCGGATCGGCCGACACTGTTCTGGGTTCGATCGTGACCGCGGCCCCGGAGATGCAGAAGGTGGCGAAAACCATCGAGCGCGTCGCGTCCGCTGACGTTTCGGTGATGCTCCTGGGCGCAAGCGGCACCGGCAAGGAGCTGCTCGCCCGCGCGGTGCACGAGAAGAGCGGCCGCAAGGGCGAGTTCATCGCGATCAACTGCGCGGCCATTCCCGAGAACCTGCTCGAGGCCGAGCTGTTCGGCTACGAGCGCGGCGCTTTTACCGGCGCGGTCAAGTCGAACGTCGGCAAGATCGAGCTGGCGGAGGGGGGCACATTGTTCCTCGACGAAGTGGGCGACATTCCGTTGCCCCTGCAGGTCAAGCTGTTGCGCTTCCTCCAGGAGCGCGTGATCGAACGCATCGGCGGCCGTCAGCCGATTGCGGTCAACACGCGTATCGTCTGCGCGACCCACCAGGACCTTGAGGCAATGATCGCCGGCGGCCGCTTCCGCGAGGACCTCTATTACCGCCTGGCGGAAATCGTAGTGAAAATCCCGTCGCTCGCCGAGCGTTCGGGCGATTCGGTCCTGCTCGCGCGCCATTTCGTCAACCGCTTCAGCCGCGAGCTGAAGGCCGGCGTGCAGTCGCTTGCGGCCGATGCGCTCGCGGCGATCGACGCTTACGCATGGCCGGGCAACGTCCGCGAGCTCGAGAACCGCATCAAGCGCGCGGTGATCATGGCCGACGCCAAGATCCTCACCGTCGCCGACCTCGACCTCCCCCGAAGCGCCGAGGAACAGCCCTGCGCGATCAACCTCCGCTCCGCGCGCGAAGTCGCCGACCGGAGGGCGATCCGCCAGGCCATGAGCCGCACCGACAACAATATCTCGGGCGCGGCCAAGCTCCTCGGAGTCAGCCGCCCGACTTTGTACGACCTGCTCAAGCAATATCGTCTGCAAGCGTAACACTCCCTTCGACGAGCGGATTTGCGGAGTCGCTGCGGCGCGCTAAGAAGCGGCGCAAGCTCCACAAATCGCGGGACAAATCATGGATCGTCGCTCATTCCTCGCAACCGGCGCAACGGTTGCGCTGCTGCCGCTCGCCGAAGCCCCCGCATTCGCCCTCGTCAAGGCGGGCTCCGGGGACGCGCGCATAAACCAGCTGTTCGAAGACATCTTCCAGGAGCGTGTGCGCAATTCGCCGACGCTCGCGTCTTCGCTCGGTCTCGACAAGGGGCCGAACGCAGCGCTCAAGTCGAAATTCGACACCGACCCCGCGCCGGTCGGCCGTCGCAAGGATCTGGCCCGCAACCGCCGCGCAATCGCCGAGCTGCGGGCAATCAGCCCTACGACGCTTTCGGACGCGGCCAGGCTCAACCGCGAGGTCGTTCTTTATTCGCTCGAAACGGCGACTGCCGCTCCATCGCGCTGGGATATCGATTCCGCGCAGCGCCCCTATCGGATCACGCAGCAGGGCGGCGCGTATTTTTCGTTGCCCGACTTCCTCAACACCGCGCACACGATCAACAACGCCGCCGACGCCGAAGCCTATCTCTCGCGCCTCAACCAGTTTCCGACCGTGCTCGACAACGACACCGCCGAGCAGCGCGCCCAGGCGGCGCGCGGCTTCCTCGCGCCAGCATGGGCCATCGACCTGACGCTCGGGCAAATGCGCAAGCTGCGCAATGTCGCGCCCGAGTCCAACACGATGGTGAACTCGATCGTCCGGCGGACCAAGGACAAGGGCATCGCCGGCGACTGGCAGCGGCGCGCTTCGGCGATTGTCGCAAGCAGCATCTATCCCGCGCTGGACCGGCAGATCGCGGCGATGGGGAGTCTGAAACCGACCACCCGTCCTGGCGACGGCGCATGGCGACTCAACAATGGCGAAGCGATCTATGCCGAGGCGCTGCGTCAGGCGACCACGACCAATTTCACCCCCGCCGAAGTCCATCAAATGGGCCTGACGCAGGTGGCCGAGATCAGCACCGAGCTCGACAAGATCCTTCGCACCCAGGGCTTCACGCAGGGCAGCGTCGGGCAGCGGCTCGATGCGCTCAACAAGACCCCAGCGCAGCTTTACGCCGACAGCGACGCCGGACGGGCAGAGCTACTTGAGTACCTGAACGGCCTGGTGAAGGACATGTACACGCGGCTGCCGCGCGACTTTGCCACGCTTCCCAACCAGCCGCTCGAGATCCGCCGGGTTCCGCCCGAGATCCAGGACGGCGCGTCCAACGGTTATTACAACCGCGCGGCGCTCGATGGCTCACGGCCGGCGATCTACTTCATCAACCTTAAAGACATGGGCGACTGGCCCAAATACACGCTGCCGACGCTTAGCTACCACGAGGGCGTGCCGGGCCATCATCTGCAGATCAGCATCGCGCAGCAGTCGAAGGACATCCCCACGCTGCGCAAGCTCGGCTTTTTCTCGGCCTATTCCGAGGGCTGGGCGCTTTACGCCGAACAGCTAGCCGGCGAGCTCGGCGTCTATGACAACGACCCGCTCGGCCGCGCCGGCTTCCTCCAGTCCTTCCTCTTCCGCGCAGCGCGGCTGGTGGTCGACACCGGCATCCACTCGAAGCGCTGGAGCCGCGAGCAAGCCACCGATTACATGGTCGCGACCACCGGCTTTGCGCGTCCGCGCTCCCAGCGCGAGGTCGAACGCTATTGCACGATGATCGGCCAGGCGTGCAGCTACAAGGTGGGGCACAGAGCCTGGGCCGACGCCCGCGCGGAAGCGCAGAAGACGCTCGGACCGAAGTTCGACATCAAACAATTCCACGAAGTGCTGCGCGAGGGCGCCATGCCGCTGTCGATCCTGCAGCGGCGGATCAAAGAGCGGACGGCGGAGCTGGCTGGCGGGATGCGGGTGCCGAAGCGCGGCTGAAGTCGGCTGGACAATCGGCCGCCGCTCGCCCAGCTTGCCGCCTGACCTGGAGATCGGGAGGGGGTTCCATGCGTTACCTGCTTGCGCTTGCGATCGGCATTGCCGCCGCTTCGACACCTGCGGCGACCGCCGCCGCGGCTGCCGCTGTGACGAGTGAGGATGCGCGCTTCGGGGCTTTTGGCGACAGCATTGTCGACCAATTTTTGAAGCTCGATCCGGTCAGCGCGACTCAGATTGGCGACCATCGCTACGATGAGTTGATGCCGGACGTGTCCGCCGCCGGCCGCGCCGCCCGGCGCGCTTTCGCCGAGCGGTCGCTGGCCGAGCTCGCCAAATTCGATGCGCGCAGGCTTAGCCGCGAGCATCAGGTCGATGCGATCCTGCTCAAGGACCAGCTCAATTACGCGCTGTTCAGCATCGACCGTCTTCAGGACTGGGCGTGGGACCCGCTGACCTATTCCGCGGGCACGGCCCTGTTCACGCTGACCTCGCGCGAATTCGCCCCGCTGCCGGCTCGACTTCGCTCCGCAACCGGCCGTCTCGAAGCACTGCCGGGGTTTCTCGAGCAGGCCCGGCAGGCTGTCGTACCTGCCCGCGTCCCGCTGATCCATGCCCAGACGGCGTCCAAGCAGAACCCCGGTCTCAATGAATTGATCGACGGGATCCTCGCTCAGAAGGCGGCCTTGACCGGTGCGGACCGGGAGCGGCTCGAGCGCGCGGCAGCGGCTGCGAAAACCGCCGTCGCCGATTATCAGAACTGGCTCGACAAGACCCTCATCCCAAACGCCAAAGGCAACGAACGTCTCGGCGCCACACTCTACGACGAGAAGCTCCGGCTGGCGCTGAATTCGCAGCTCAGCCGCCGGGACATCCGGGCGCGTGCCGAACAGAACATCCAGTCGCTCAGAGCGAAGATGTACACAGTGGCCGCCGCAATGATCAAAGGCCTGCACGGCGCGCCGCCGGCGCCCCCGAACCCCACTGCGGAGCAGCAACAGGCGGTCATCGAAGCGGGCCTTGCGATCGTGAACCGTGACTTGCCGTCGCACGCCATGATTCCCGATGCGCGCCAGGACCTCGCCGAAGCCACAAGCTTCGTTAAATCGCACGGCATCGTGACGGTGCCACCGGCGAGCTACAATGTCATTGAAATGCCGGAATATGCGCGAGGCTTTGCCGGCGCCTACGCCGATATGCCGGGCCCGCTCGAGAAGGATCAGCGCGGCTTCTTCAACGTCGAGCCCATTCCGGCGAACTGGAGTGAGGAACAGACGCAGTCCTATCTTCGCGAGTACAACAAATGGGCGATGCACGAGCTCACGTTGCACGAAGCGATGCCGGGGCATCTCCTGCAACTCGCCCATTCCAACCAGTACAAGTCACGGCTCCGGGCGTTTCTTCAGTCCGGCCCGATGATCGAAGGCTGGGCCTGTTATGGGCAGGACGTGATGGCCGATGCGGGTTTCCTGAACCGTGATCCGCGCTACCTGCTCGCCCATTACAAGTTCCAGATGCGTCTCCCCGTGAACGCCATCCTCGACCAGGACTTCCACGTGAACGGCCTGACGCGCGAAAAGGCGATAGAGATGATGACCAAGACCGCGTTCCAGGAGGAGCGGGAGGCGGCTGGCAAATGGGTGCGGATGCAGCTGAGCTCGGCACAGCTGCCGACCTATTTCGTCGGCTATTCGGAATGGTGGGACTTCCGCCAAGCGGCCGAGAAGCGGGCCGGTTTCAACATGCGCAAATTCCACGACGCTGCGCTGAGCCACGGGTCTCCGCCAGTGCGCTTCATCCGCGAGCTGGAGCTCGGCGAACCGATCCGCTGATCAGCGCGTGAGCGCTTCCGCCATCTCGGCGACCTCCAGCCAGCGCAACTCGGCGGCTTCGATGTCGGCGCGGTGACGAGCGATGCGTTCGGTCAGTATCGCGAATTGATCGGGCTCGCGGAGGTACAAATCGGAGTTGGATAGCGCGGCTTCGTCGGCGGCGACTTCGGATTCGAGCCGTTCGATTTCGCCGGGCAGGCGGTCGTAATCGCGCTGGTCCTTGTAGGTGAGCTTGATCCTCCCCGCTTGCGGGGAGGTGACAGCGCGGAGCGCTGACGGAGGGGGGCTGGAGCCCTGCACGGCCCCCCCTCCACCACGCCGCTTCGCGGCGCGGTCCCCCTCCCCGTCCCGGGAGGATTTACGGAGCGATGCTCCTGGTATCTCTTGCGCACCCAGTCCTCGTACCCGCCGGCGACCACGTCCACCTTGCCTGAGCCGTCGAGCCCAAGCGTAATCGTCACCGTGCGGTCGAGGAAATCGCGGTCGTGGCTGACGATCAGCACCGTTCCGTCATAATCCGCGATCACTTCCTGCAGCAGGTCGAGAGTCTCGAGGTCGAGATCGTTCGTCGGCTCGTCGAGCACGAGCAGGTTGGCGTGCCGCGCGAACTCACGCGCGAGCAGCAGCCGCGACCGCTCGCCGCCCGAGAGGGACCCGACCGGCGCGTCGGCGATCGCCGGATCGAACAGGAATTCCTTAAGATAGCCCTTGATGTGCTTCTTGTGCCCGCGCACGTCGATCCAGTCACCCCCGCCCGCGAGCACCTCGCGCACGCGCCGCTGCGGCTCCATCAACTTGCGCTGCTGGTCGATGACGATCCCGCTCAGCGTCTTCGCCCGGCTGACCTTGCCGCTGTCGGGCGCGAGTTCGCCGGTGAGTAGCTTCAGCAATGTCGTCTTGCCGGCACCGTTCGGGCCAACGATGCCGATGCGGTCGCCGCGCTGCACGCGCAGGGAGAAATCGCGGATGATCGGCCGATCGCCATAGCTCTTGTTCACCTGGTCGGCGTCGATCACGGTTTTCGAGCGGACGTCATCCTTGGCAAGCGCAAGCTTGGCCGTGCCCGCGGTCCCGAGCATCGCAGCCCGCTGCGCCCGCATCTCGTGGAGCTTGGCGAGCCGCCCCTGATTGCGCCGCCGGCGCGCGGTCACTCCACGCTGCAGCCAGTGCAGCTCGAGCTTCAGCTTCGCGTCGAGCTTTTCGGCCGCGCGCGCTTCTTCGTCATAGACCCGCTCGGTCCACGCCTCGAAGCCGCCAAAGCCGATCTCCGCCCGCCGCAGCTGACCGCGGTCGAGCCACAGGCAGCTGCGCGTCAGCCGGGTGAGGAACGTGCGATCGTGGCTGATGGCGATGAACGCACCAGTGAAGCGCTTCAGCCAATTCTCGAGCCACTCGATTGCCGCCAGGTCGAGGTGATTGGTGGGCTCGTCGAGGAAGAGCACGTCGGGCTGCTGCGCCAGCGCGCGCGTGATCGCCGCTCGGCGTCGCTCGCCGCCGCTGGCGGTCGCGACCGGCGTCGACAGATCGATGCCGAGCTGGTGGGCGATGGCGTCCGCCGCGTGCCGCTCAGGCGCGTCGCGGCCGTGCAGCAGCCAGTCGAGCAATGTCTCGAAACCGGTCATCGCCGGGTCCTGCTCGAGCAGCACGACATGCGTGCCGGGAACGATCGTGCGCTTGCCTTCGTCGGTGTCGATCAGCCCTGTCAGGCACTTCAGCAAAGTCGTCTTGCCCGCGCCGTTGCGGCCGATCAGCGCCAGCCGGTCGCGCTCGCCGACGTAGATGTCGAGCCCGCGAAAGAGCCAGCCTTCGCCCTGAATGAGGCCCAGGCCTTCGCAGGAGAGGATCGGCGCTGCCATTGGGCGCACCGAGTCTGGGAAGACCCTCACCCCCAACCCTCTCCCGCTCGCGGGAGAGGGAGGAATGATGCGGAGCATCAGGAGGGCGAGGGTCTGTGTTATTTCCGCCACAACGCTGTGACCCTGAATGCGCCCGTTCAATAGCATTCATAGCGCATTCAATGGGTAAGTGTAGAAAGGGCGCCGACGAGAGTCGCGTATGACCATGTTCCGCACCCTTCTTATCGCCGCCGCTTGTGCCGCCGGCCTCACCAGCGCTCCGGCGCTGGCCGCTCCGCCGCGCGATGCGAACCGGGCGTTCCAGGGTGTGCGTCAGGGCCGCTCAATGCCACTTCCGGAGCTTGAGCGGCGCGTTCTGCCCTTCATGGGCGGCGCCGATTATCTCGGACCCGAGCTCAACGGCGACACGACGCGCTTCAAGTTCATCCAGAACGGACGGGTGATCTGGGTCGACGTCGACGGTCAGGGCCGCGTCGTCCGCCGCTCCCGCGACAAGTAACGACGCAGGCGCCAATTGACATTTGCGCGCCACCTCCCAGTTGTTCCGGATAAGCAACCCTTCGCCGCAACGCGGGTTGACGGCAAAGATGAACAGGTCCGGGGAATAACAATGCGCGTTCTGATCGTCGAAGACGAACCCAACCTCGGGCGGCAGCTGCGCTCGACGCTCGAGGGCGCCGGCTATGCGGTCGACCTCGCCACCGACGGCGAGGACGGCCATTACCTCGGCTCGACCGAGAATTACGACGCGGTGATCCTCGATCTCGGCTTGCCCGAGGTGGACGGTCTCACCGTGCTCGACCGCTGGCGCAGGGAAGGCCGCAAGATGCCGGTGCTGGTGCTGACTGCACGCGACAGCTGGTCGGACAAGGTCGCCGGGCTCGACGCCGGCGCCGACGATTACCTCGCCAAGCCGTTCCAGACCGAGGAGCTGATCGCACGCCTGCGCGCACTCATTCGCCGCTCGGCGGGAATCGCCTCGTCCGAGCTCATCGCCGGTGACATCCGCCTCGATACGCGCTCCGGCAAGGTCGCCAAGGACGGCGAGCCGGTGAAGCTCACCGCTCAGGAGTACAAGCTCCTCTCCTACCTCATGCACCACAAGGGCAAGGTGGTGAGCCGGACCGAGCTCATCGAGCATATCTACGATCAGGACTTCGACCGCGATTCGAACACCATCGAAGTGTTCGTCACGCGCATCCGCAAGAAGCTCGGCCCGGACGTCATCACCACCATTCGCGGACTCGGCTACAGTCTCGAGGAACCGGCCAGTTGAATGACCAAGCCGCCCCGGTAACGGCGGCGGCCCAACGGGCTACCGACGGTCAGCCCAGCGACGGGAAATTGCGCCCGACAAGGGCGCAGCGGGGGCGGACGGGTTCGCTGACGCGGCGCATGATCATCATCGCCGCGCTCTGGATCGCTCCGTTGCTGCTAATCGGCGGCTATGCGCTCGACCGAGTGGTGTCCCGGTCCATCGTCGACAGCTTCGACAGCCAGCTGGTGCTGCTTCTGAACTCGATGATCGCGTCGTCCGTGATTGGACCGACTGGCGAGGTGCGGTTCAACCGCGAGCTTGCCGATCAGCGCTTCCTCGAACCATATTCCGGCCTTTACTACCAGGTCAGCGGCGCAGGTGCAGAGGGCCTTCCCTCGCGCTCGCTGTGGGACCGACGGCTGCGCGTTTCAGCGGACCACAACCACATGAAGCCGCACCGGTATGACAGCAACGAATTCGGTCCGAACGAGCCGCTGCGCATCGCCGAACGCGATGTGATTCTGCCCCGGTCGGATGTCCGGTGGCGCTTCCAGGTGGCGCAGTCGCGGGATTCAATCAACGACCAGATCCACCACCTTCGTTCGATCCTCTTCTGGAGCTTCCTCGCGCTCGGCATCGGGCTGCTGGTGCTGGCTGCGCTGCAGACCGTCTACGGTTTATGGCCGTTGCGGCGGGTACGCCGCGAGGTCGCTTCGATCAGCTCGGGCGAGAAGACCCGCATAAGCGACGATTTCCCTACCGAAATCCGCCCCCTTACCGAAGAGATCAACCAACTGCTTTCGCACAGCGAGGAGCAGGCCGAGGAGGCGCGGCGCCACGCCGGCAATCTCGCCCACGCGCTCAAGACTCCGCTGACCGTGATCACGAACGCCGCGACGGCAGATTTGCCCGACCTCGACGACACTGTGATCCGCGAGTTCGCGGCGATGCGCCGGCAGATTGATCACCACCTCGCGCGCGCGCGCGCCCTTGGCCGCCGCTCTTCCGCACAGGCGCGAGCGAAGGTCTGGGACAGCCTGGAAGCCGTGCAGCGGGCCGTCGATCGCCTCTACCAGGACGCCACCGTCGACATCGCGGGCGACCGTCGCGCACAGGTACGCGTCGAGCGCCAGGACCTCGACGAGATGATCGGCAATTTGGTCGAGAACGCCGCCAAATACGGTGGAGGGCGCGTGTTCGTGACCGTCGAGCCCAAAGACACGAAAGTCGACATCGAGGTTGAGGACGACGGGCCGGGAATCGCCGAAGCGGATCGCGAAACCCTGTTCGCACGCGGCGCGAGGCTCGACACGACTGGAAAGCCCGGAACCGGCCTCGGCCTCGCAATCGTGCGCGACGTCGCCGAGATTTACGGCGGCTCAATCCACCTCGAACACAGCGAGGACCTCGGCGGCCTGCTCGCGCGGCTGACCCTGCCCGCGGGCTAAGCCTTCCTGCCGTTCGTCGAAAAACCTTGCCAAACGGCCCGTCTGTCAGGCATGGGCGGCTGAGATATCCGGAGGGGTTTTAATCTATGAAATTCAAGATGTTGGCGCTTGCAACGGCAAGCCTCGTGGCAATTGCGATGCCACTTTCGGCGGCAAAGCCCGTCTATGGCGACTGGGGCTACAATCCCGCTGCGATGGACAGCTCGGTCAAGCCGGGCGACGATTTCTGGGCCTATGTGAACGGCACGTGGGACAAGAACACGCAGATCGCCGCCGACCGCGCGTCCGCCGGCCCGTTCGTGACTCTCTCCGACGGCGCCGAGAAAGACGTCCGGCAGATCGTCGAGAAGTCTCGCCAATGATCCGAACCGCGATCATCTCGGCCAGCAGGTTGGCGACTATTACGCGAGCTTCGTGGACACCAATGCGATCGATGCCGCCGGCACAGCGCCGCTGAAGCCCTACATTGGCGAGATCGAGGGCGCGAAAACCCGCGCGCAACTCCTCTCTTTGTTCATCAAGCCTGGCTACGCCAGCCCGGTCGATGTCGAAATCGGCCCCAACTTCAAGAACCCGGACGCCTATGCCGTGTTCGCGGGCCAGGCCACGCTCGGAATGCCGAGCCGCGAATATTACCTCGAGGACAATGCGAAGATGAAGGCGCACCGCGCCGCCTATCGCGACTATATCGTGACCGTTCAGAAGCTCGCGGGGCTGCCCGGCGGCGAAGCGGCCGCGGACCGCATCATCGCGCTCGAGACCGCCTTGTCCAAGGCGCAGTGGCCCGCCGCGGATCGCCGCGACATCGACAAGATCTACAACCCGATGACCCCAACCCAGCTCGCCAGGCTCGCGCCCCAGTTCGACTGGAGCGCGACACTCGCCAAAGCGGGTCTCGGAAGCAGCAAGACGATCATAGTGACCGAGCCATCAGCGGTTGCCGGCGCAGGCAAGATCCTCGCCTCAACACCGCTGTCGACGTGGAAGGAATGGCTCGCGTTCCGCTTCGTTTCCGACCATGCGTCGATGCTTCCCAAGGCACTCGATGACGCACGCTTCGCCTTCTACTCGAAGGAGCTGAACGGCGTTCAGCAGCAGCGCGAACGGTGGAAGCGCGGTGTCGCCGCGGTCAACACTGCGCTCGGCGAGGGCGTGGGCGAGATCTACGTGAAGACCCATTTCCCGACGAACTCCGAGCAGCAGATGAAGGAGCTCATCGGAAACCTCGAAGACGCGTACCGCGAGCGCATCTCGAGCAGCACGTGGATGGACGAAGCGACCCGCAAGGCGGCGCTGGAAAAGCTCGCCGCGTTCGAGCCGCGGATCGGCCACCCGGTCAAATATATCGACTATTCCTCGATGAAGATCGTGAAGGGCAATCCGCTCGCCAATGCGATGGCCGCGGCCGACTTCGACTACAAATTGCAGTTGAAGCGCTTCCCCAAGCCCGTCGATCGCTCGCTGTGGGAAATGTATCCGCAGACGATCAACGCTTATTACAATCCGCCTGGCCAACCAGATCACCTTCCCGGCCGCGATCCTGCAGCCGCCGTTCTTTGATCCGAATGCCGATCCGGCTGCCAATTACGGCGCGATCGGGGCGGTGATCGGCCATGAAATGGGCCACGGTTTCGACAATGAGGGCCGCAAGTTCGATCCCAAGGGCAAGCTGCGCGACTGGTGGACCGCGGAGGCGGCGAAGGCCTTCACTGCGCAAGACCGACGCGCTCGTGGCGCAATACAACGGCTTCAAGCCGCTTCCCGGACCTCGCGCTCAATGGCAAGCTGACGCTCGGCGAGAACATCGGCGACCTCTCGGCGGCGTCGAGAATGCCTATGCGGCGTACAAGAAGTACACCGCCAAGCATGGCGAGCCGCCGGTGATCGAAGGCCTCACCGGCGACCAGCGCTTCTTCATCGCTTACGCCCAGGCGTGGCAGGAAAAGCAACGCGAGGACGCCGAGCGGCAGCAGGTCATCACCAACGAGCACAGCCCCGGCAAGTACCGCGTCAACGGCGTCGTCCGGAACGTCGACGCCTGGTACAAGGCGTTCGACGTCAAGCCCGGCGACAAGCTCTACCTGCCGCCCGAGCAGCGCGTTCACATCTGGTAGGCGGCTAGGAAATGCGGCGCTGCCCCGCTAGGGCGGCGCCGTGACCGCCACCGTTCATCCGCTGACCGTTCAGCGCGCGCCGTCGCTCGATGCGCTGATGGCGCTCGTCGCGGCGGACATGAACGGCGTCAATTCCGTCATCCTCGAGCGGATGCAGAGCAAGGTCGCGCTGATCCCCGAGCTTGCCGGCCACCTGATCGCCGGCGGCGGCAAGCGCATGCGCCCGATGCTGACGCTCGCCTGCGCAAGCCTGCTCGGCTACCCCGGAACGCGCCACCACAAGCTCGCCGCAGCGGTCGAGTTCATCCACACCGCGACCCTCCTCCACGACGACGTCGTCGACGGCTCCGGCATGCGCCGGGGCAAGCGCACCGCGAATCTCATCTGGGGCAACCCGGCGAGCGTGCTGGTCGGCGATTTCCTGTTCTCCAGAGCGTTCGAGCTGATGGTCGAAGACGGCAGCCTCAAGGTGCTGCGGATCCTCAGCCACGCGTCGGCGGTGATCGCCGAGGGCGAGGTCGAGCAATTGACCGCGCAGCGCCAGGTCGCGACCGACGAAGAGCAATATCTGACGATCATCACCGCCAAGACCGCGGCATTGTTCGCCGCCGCCTGCCGGGTCGCGCCGGTCGTCGCGGAAGCGGATGAGGATGCAGAGCTTGCGTTCGAATCCTTCGGCAAGAACCTCGGGATCGCCTTCCAGCTCACCGACGACGTGATCGATTATGCGTCCGATGCCGCGACCATGGGCAAAGGTGTCGGCGACGACTTCCGCGACGGCAAGATGACCCTGCCGGTGATCCTCGCTTACGCCCGCGGAAGCGAAGCGGAACGCGCCTTCTGGCGCTCGGCCATGGCCGGCGAGCGCGTAGGCGACGACGACCTCGCGCAGGCGATCGCGCTGCTTCGATCGACCGATGCGCTGTCCGACACGATCGAGCGCGCGCGCCAGTACGGCCGCCGGGCAATCGATGCGCTTGCCAACTTCCCGTCGAGCAAGGCGAAGTCGGCGCTGGTCGAAGCCGTCGAGTTCGCGATCGCCCGCGCTTACTGAGCTGCTCTTCACCGGCAGCATGAATCCGGCGGACTTGATTTGCCCGCCCGCTTTGCCAACGCCTCGGGCGCATGACCATCGCGCGCATTTCCGAGTTCGAGCGCAAGACGACGCAATCGGGCAAGGCCAACGCAGGCCGCTGGCTGCTCGAGTTCGAACGGCAGGAGCCGCTGCGGCCGGACCCGCTCACCGGGTGGAACGGCTCCGGCGACACGAGGCCGCAGGTGCGCATGAATTTCGCGAACAAAGACGCCGCGATCGCTTATTGCGACAAGCACGGCCTCGACTACCACGTCGTCCCCGCCGCCGCCGGTGCGGTTGAAAATCCAGGCCTACGCCGACAATTTTCGTTGAGCTTCAGTCCATAATGGAGGCAACTTCCGCCCGCCGAGGTAGGGGGAAGACTGCGTTTCGCGGACGTAAGGCTGGTCATCGGCACCAGGCCTGAAGCCATCAAGCTGGCGCCCGTCGCCCATGCGCTGCGCGATTGCGGCTTGCCGCCGACGCTCGTGCTCACCGGCCAGCACCCCACTCTCGATCCGGACGAATTCGGGCTTGAGGCTTATCCGGCGGTGCGCCTCGGCTGCCCCGGCGAGGAAGACCCGCACCGGCACGTCCAGAGGGTTATCGCCGCCATGCTTCCGCTGTTGAGACCGGCGCCCGACCTCCTCGTGGTGCAGGGCGACACTTCGAGCGCGCTCGGGGGCGCGCTCGCGGGCGCCCTCGCCGAGGTTCCCGTCGCCCATGTCGAGGCGGGCTTGAGGACGCACGATCCGCGCCTTCCGTGGCCCGAGGAGGAATATCGCACCGCCATCGACGCCCGCGCCGACTTGTTGTTCGCACCCACCGAAAGGGCCGTCGCGAACCTGCGGCAGAGAGGTCCTCCGGGGCGAAGTGCACATGACTGGCAACACCGGCATCGACGCATTGATCGCCACGCAGGCGCGGCTTCCCCCGCAAGGGCTGGTGCACGACGGTGGGCAGCGCATTCTGGTCACCTGCCATCGTCGCGAAAGTTGGAGCGAAGGGCTCAAGTCGATCGCGGCCGCGCTCATCGAGATCGTGCGCGATTACAGCGTGCGGATCGACTTCGTCCTTCATCCGAACCCGCACGTAGCGGCGACGATGCGGCAGTCGCTCGATTCCATTCGCGGAATATCGCTGATCCCGCCATGCACCCAGAGCGAGCTCGTGCGGCGGATGCGCGACGGCCGACCTGGTGCTCAGCGACTCGGGCGGGATCCAGGAAGAAGCCGCGGCACTCGGCACTCCGCTTCTCGTGTTGCGCGAAAAGACCGAACGGCCCGAGGTGGTCGCCACCGGCAATGCCCGGCTCGTCGGAACTTCCACGGAGCGGATCGTCGCCGAGGTCCGGCGGCTGCTCGCAAGTCCGTCCGAGCTGCTGGCGATGGCGCTGCCCGCTTTCCCCTTCGGCGACGGCAAGGCCGCTCCTCAAATCGCCCGAAATCATCAAACAATGGCTCGAAGTTCGCAAGGATTTGAGACAATAGTTCCTCAACAGGGAACAGGACGCTCGCGATTGTCGTTTTTGACATGAAATCGAGGGGGTTGTGCCGCAGGGGCGGACGCGGGGAAATTTTCATCAACCGGAAACCATATCCTTTGATAATATGGCGAATCGCAGCCGGGGGGCTGCGCTTGGTGCAACCTGGGTGGGGGGAGAAAAGCCACACGGAGAGCTAAGTGAACATCCAGGCCCCCCGCGACTTCATCGATCGCCGCCAGCTCGTCAGCGCGCTTCGTGCGCTGCGCCGCGGCGATTTTTCTGTTCGCCTGCCGGAAGAGGTCGACGGCGTCGACGGCGAGATCGCCAGCCTTTTCAATGAAGTCGTCTCGGTCAACGAGGAGATGACGCAGGAGTTCGAGCGTCTCTCCAAGGTCGTCGGCAAAGAGGGCAAGATCACCCAGCGCGGACGGGTGAAGAATGCGCGCGGCGGCTGGGAAACCGCGGTCCGCTCGGTCAACGAGCTCATCGAAGACATGGTCCAGCCGACCGCGGAAGTGGCCCGCGTGATCGGCGCGGTCGCCAAGGGCGACCTTTCTCAATCCATGACCGTAGAAATCGACGGCCGCCCGTTGCGCGGCGAATTCCTGCGCATCGGCAAGGTGGTGAACACCATGGTCGAGCAGCTCGCCTCCTTTGCCTCGGAAGTGACGCGCGTTGCGCGCGAAGTCGGCACCGAGGGCAAGCTCGGCGGACAGGCCAAGGTGAAGGGCGTCGCCGGCACGTGGAAGGACCTCACCGACAACGTCAACGCGATGGCGACCAACCTCACCGGCCAGGTGCGCAACATCGCCGAAGTGACCACCGCCGTCGCTCGCGGCGACTTGTCGAAGAAGATCACCGTCGAGGTGAAGGGCGAGATCCTCGAGCTCAAGAACACGATCAACGTCATGGTCGACCAGCTCAACGGCTTCGCTTCGGAAGTCACCCGCGTCGCGCGCGAAGTGGGCACGGAAGGCAAGCTCGGCGGCCAGGCGCGGGTGGAAGGCGTCGCCGGCACGTGGAAGGATCTGACCGACAACGTCAACCTCATGGCCGACAATTTGACCGGTCAGGTGCGCAACATCGCCGAGGTCACCACCGCCGTCGCCCGCGGTGACTTGTCGAAGAAGATCACCGTCGACGTGAAGGGCGAAATCCTCGAGCTGAAGAACACCATCAACACGATGGTCGATCAGCTCAACGGCTTCGCCTCCGAGGTGACCCGCGTCGCCCGCGAAGTGGGCACCGAAGGCAAGCTCGGCGGCCAGGCGCAGGTGCCGGGAGTCGCCGGCACCTGGGCTGACTTGACGGACAATGTGAACCTGATGGCGGCGAACCTGACCGGTCAGGTGCGCAACATCGCCGAAGTGACGACCGCGGTCGCGTTGGGCGACCTTTCGAAGAAGATCACGGTCGACGTGAAGGGCGAAATCCTCGAACTGAAGGACACCATCAACACGATGGTGGACCAGCTCAACTCGTTCGCGTCGGAAGTGACGCGCGTTGCCCGCGAAGTCGGCTCGGAAGGCAAGCTCGGCGGACAGGCGCAGGTCGAAGGCGTCGGCGGCACCTGGGCCGACCTTACCGACAACGTCAATCTGATGGCGGCCAACCTCACGGGTCAGGTCCGCAACATCGCCGAAGTGACCACCGCCGTGGCGCGCGGCGACTTGTCGAAGAAGATCACCGTCGACGTGCGCGGCGAAATTCTCGAACTGAAGGACACCATCAACACGATGGTGGACCAGCTCAACGGCTTCGCTTCGGAAGTGACCCGCGTTGCGCGTGAGGTCGGCACCGAAGGCAAGCTCGGCGGCCAGGCGCAGGTGGAAGGCGTCGCCGGAACCTGGGCGGACTTGACCGACAGCGTGAACCTGATGGCCGGCAACCTCACCGGCCAGGTGCGCAACATCGCCGAAGTGACGACCGCCGTTGCGCGCGGCGACTTGTCCAAGAAAATCACCGTCGACGTGAAGGGCGAGATCCTCGAGCTCAAGAACACCATCAACGTCATGGTCGACCAGCTCAATGGCTTCGCCTCAGAGGTGACCCGCGTGGCGCGCGAAGTCGGCACCGAAGGCAAGCTCGGCGGACAGGCGCAGGTGCCTGGAGTCGGCGGAACATGGAAGGACCTGACTGACAACGTCAACGCGATGGCCGCGAACCTGACGGGCCAGGTGCGCAACATCGCCGAAGTCACGACCGCGGTCGCGTTGGGCGACTTGTCGAAGAAGATCACGGTCGACGTGAAGGGCGAGATTCTCGAACTGAAAAACACCATCAACACGATGGTCGATCAGCTCAACTCATTCGCGTCCGAGGTGACCCGCGTCGCGCGCGAGGTCGGCACCGAAGGAAAGCTGGGCGGTCAGGCGCAAGTGCCCGGAGTCGCCGGCACATGGGCCGACCTGACCGACAATGTGAACCTCATGGCCGCGAACCTCACCGGCCAGGTCCGCAACATCGCCGACGTGACGACCGCCGTGCAGCGCGGCGACTTGTCGAAGAAGATCACCGTCGACGTGAAGGGCGAGATCCTTCAGCTCAAGAACACCATCAATACGATGGTCGACCAGCTGAACGGCTTCGCTTCGGAAGTGACCCGCGTCGCGCGCGAGGTCGGCACCGAAGGTAAGCTCGGCGGGCAGGCGCAGGTGCCCGGCGTCGGCGGCACGTGGAAGGACCTGACCGACAACGTCAACCTGATGGCGACCAACCTCACCAACCAGGTGCGCGGTATCGCCGAGGTCGTGACCGCCGTCGCGCAGGGCAATCTGAAGCGCAAGCTGACCGTCGACGCGAAGGGCGAGATCGCGGCGCTCGCCGACACGATCAACTTCATGATCGATACGCTTTCGACCTTCGGCGACCAGGTCACCAACATGGCCCGCGAGGTCGGCATCGAAGGCAAGCTCGGCGGCCAGGCGCGAGTGCCCGGCGCCGCCGGGCTGTGGCGCGACCTCACCGACAACGTGAACCAGCTCGCCGCCAACCTCACCAACCAGGTGCGCTCGATCGCCGAGGTGGCGACCGCCGTGACCAAGGGCGACCTCACCCGCTCGATCGCCGTCGAGGCGTCGGGCGAAATGGCCGCGCTCAAGGACACGATCAACGAGATGATCTCGAACCTCAAGGAGCAGACGCTCAAGAACGCCGAGCAGGATTGGCTCAAGACCAATCTCGCGCGCTTCAGCCGGATGCTTCAGGGCGAGCGCGACCTCGCGACCGTCTCCAACCTCATCATGTCGGAGCTCGCGCCGCTGGTGAACGCGCAATATGGCGTGTTCTACGTCACCAAGCGCGAGGAGGACGAAACCAGGCTCGAGCTCGTCGCCAGCTACGGCGCCGAGAGCTCGCAGGAGCTGAAGCAGGAGTTCGACCTCCGCGAAGGCCTCATCGGGCAAGCCGCGGCGGACCGCAGGCCGATCCTTCTGAAGGATGTCCCGCCGGACTTCATCCGCATCGGCTCGGGCCTCGGCCATGCCCGGCCGGCGAACGTCAACATCCTTCCCGCCTTGTTCGAGGACGAGGTCAAAGCGGTGATCGAGCTCGCCTCGTTCGGCGAATTCAACGAGACCCACCAAAGCTTCCTCGACCAGCTGATGGAGTCGGTCGGAATTGTCTTGAACACCATCGCCGCGACGATGCGCACCGAAGGCCTGCTCAAACAGTCGCAGCTGCTCACACAAGAGCTTCAGGCGCGCCAGACCGAGCTCACCACCAAGCAGGAAGAGCTGCACAACACCAACGAGGAGCTGCAGGAGAAAGCCCAGCTGCTCGAGAACGAAAAGCGGCAGGTGGAGGCCAAGAACCTCGAAATCGAAATGGCCCGCCGTGCGCTCGAAGACAAAGCCGAGCAGCTCGAGGTCACATCCAAGTACAAGTCGGAGTTCATGGCCAACATGAGCCATGAGCTCAGGACTCCGCTCAACTCCCTGCTGATCCTGTCGAAATTGCTGTCCGACAACGCTCAGGGAAACCTCAGCGACAAGCAGATCGAATTCGCTAAGACGATCAACTCGGCGGGCTCGGACCTCCTCAATCTGATCAACGACATCCTGGACCTGTCCAAGATCGAATCGGGAACGGTGACAATCGAGGTCGGCGAAATGCCGATGGATCACCTAAGACAGCACATGGAGCGGACCTTCCGCCAGCTCGCCTCGGACAAGGGCTTGGCCTTCAACGTCGGGCTCGACAGGAAACTGCCGCAAACCATTCGCACCGACGAGAAGCGTCTACAGCAAATCGTTCTCAACCTCCTCTCGAACGCCTTCAAGTTCACTTCCAAGGGCAGCGTCACGCTGGGCGTCAGGTGCGCCAAGAGCGGATGGAGCAAGAGCCATCCGGTGCTTCGCAACGCCGGCCAGGCGATCGAGATTTCGGTGACCGATACCGGCATCGGCATCCCCGAGGAGAAGCAGCGGCTGATTTTCGAGCCATTCCTGCAGGCCGACGGCACGACCAGCCGCAAATATGGCGGGACGGGCCTGGGGCTGTCGATCAGCCGCGAGATCGCGCGGCTGCTGGGCGGCGAATTGAAGGTGCGTTCGACACCTGGTGAAGGTTCGACCTTCACTCTATTCGTGCCGCTCGAAGCCGAATCGATTGCCGCGATCGGCGTTGGCGACAGGGCGGCCCGATACGACAACAGCGGCGCGACTGTGCCCACGGCATTGCCAACGGGTTTCGAGGTGAACGACGATCGCGACGAATTGGGCAAGGACCCGTTCGTATTGATCGTCGAGGACGACCCGACCTTCGCCTCGATCTTGCTCGACGCTGCGCACGAGGCCGGCCTCAAGGGCGTGGTTTCAACCGCCGGCGCGGGAACGCTCGCGATGGCGCGGAAGCTTCAGCCAACCGCGATCACCCTCGACCTCGGCCTCGCCGATATCGAAGGCCTCGTCCTGCTCGACCTGCTCAAGCACGATCCGCAGACCAACCACATGCCGATCCAGGTGATTTCGGGTGTCGAGCGCAGCCATTCGGTGATGGGCATGGGCGCGTTCGGAGTGACCGAGAAACCGGCCGAGCGTGGCGAGCTGGTGCGTGTGTTCAACGCGCTCCTCGACTACGCAAAATCGCAAAAGCCGCGCAAGCGCAAGGCCAAGGCTGCCGACGCTTCGTTGCCGATCAGCCGGCCGATTCCGGAACTCGCCGGCGCCAAGGTGCTGATCGTCGACGACGACATCCGCAACATCTTCTCGCTCACGAGCGTTTTGGAGAGCCACGACGTGGAGGTTGTCCACGCCGAGCGCGGGAGGGACGGGATCCTGATCCTCGAGCAGACGCCCGGAATCGATGTCGCGCTGATCGACATCATGATGCCGGACATGGACGGCTATGAGACCATGCAGCAGATCCGACAAACGGCCGAGCTCTGGCCGACCTTCCGCTGATCGCCGTCACCGCCAAGGCGATGAAGGGCGACCGCCAGAAATGCCTCGACGCCGGCGCATCGGACTATATCGCCAAGCCGGTCGACATCGAGCTGTCTGCTCGCGCTGCTGCGCGTCTGGGTCGCCCGCTCGCGTGAAGCCGCGGCGGCGGCGGCGCAGCCGGTCGCGATGGAGGCGGCAGAATAGGATGGGGCGGCCGGTGGGAGATATCCCGATGCAGGCGCGCGTCGTCCCCGAGCTGGTCGAGCTGCCGAAGCCGAGCGGCCACGCGTCCTTCTCGTCGACGACGACGAGCGCAACCTGCTCGCCGTTCAGAGCACGCTCGAAGACCTCGGAGAAGTGGTCGCGGCCAAATCGGGCGAGGAAGCGCTGCGCCACCTGCTGAAGGGCGAGTTCGCGGTCATCCTGCTCGACGTCTACATGCCGGGGATGGACGGCTACGAAACCGCCCAGATCATCCGCAGCCGCGACCAGACCAAGGGCATTCCGATCGTCTTCCTGTCGGCGGTCAACAAAGAGGCCGAGCATCTGCTTCGCGGCTACGCGATGGGCGCGGTCGACTATGTCTTCAAGCCCGTCGATGCGATCGTCCTCAGGTCGAAGGTCGCCGTGTTCGTCGACCTCTTCGCCAAAACGAAGGAGATCGAACGCAAAGCCCGCCAGGAACAAGCTTTGCTCGACGCCAACCTCAGGGCGAACGCCGAGCGCCTGCGCGCCGAGCAGGAGCTCCGCCGCGCCGAGCAGCGCCAGGCGGCGATCATCCAGTCGCTGCCGATGGTGCTTTACCTGTGGCCGTACGACGCCAATTCGCGCGCGCCAACCTATGTGAGCGGCGACATGAAGGCGATCACCGGCTTCACGTTCGAGGATGTTTCCAGCCAACCCGAGCTGTTTGTCGAGCGGCTTCACGCCGACGACCGCAACCGCGTCATCGCCGCGATCGAAGCGCGGCGGAAGAGCGGCCGTTCGTCGATCGAATATCGCTGGCAATGCGCCGACGGCGGCTACAAGCATTTTCTGGACCAGGCCGTGCTGTTGAAGGACGGCGACGGGCGGCCCGTCGAGTTCGCCGGCACGCTGACCGACATTTCCGAACAGCGCTCGCTGGAAAGCCAGCTGATCCAGGCACAGAAAATGGATGCGATCGGCAAGCTGACGGGCGGTATCGCGCACGACTTCAATAATTTGCTGGCAGCGGTGATCGGTGGGCTCGGACTGCTCGAGAAAAGGGCCTCGCTCGACGCGGAGCAGCGCCGGATCCTTGGCATGACCAGACGCGCCGCGGAGCAGGGCAGCGAGCTGGTCCGGCGCCTGCTGGCCTTCGCCCGACGCCAGAAGCTCGAGCCGCAAGCGATCCCGCTCGCCTCGCTTCAAGAGGCGGTCGCCGACCTGTTGACGCACACGCTCGGCGGACTGGTGAACATCGATTGGCGTGCAAAGACTGGCGCGTGGGATGCATTCGCCGACCAAGCGCAGCTCGAGCTCGCGTTGGTAAACCTGATCATCAACGCGCGCGACGCCATGCCGGCCGGCGGCACGGTCACCGTCTCGGCGGAAGATCGGGCGCTCACCGCCCCCAATTGGGCCGGCCTGCCCGCCGGCGATTATGTGGTCCTGGCGGTGTCCGACACCGGCACCGGCATATCGACTGGCGATCTCGAGAAAGTGATGGAACCCTTCTTCACCACCAAGGACGTCGGCAAGGGCAGCGGCCTCGGCCTCAGCATGGTCTACGGCTTCGCCAAGCAATCGAACGGTGCCTTCCGCCTCGACAGCGAGCTCGAGACCGGCACGACCGCGGAATTGTGGCTGCCCCGAGCGCCCGATGGCTGGAAAGCCGGTGATTCGCCCGCCCGGGAGGAGCCGCGGCGCCGGCCGATGCGCAACCTCAAGGTGCTGCTGGTCGACGATCATGCCGAGGTCCGCTGGACGACCAAAGCCGTTCTGAAGGACCTCGGGCATACAGTCGTCGAAGCGGCCAATGGCGCGGAGGCTCTCGACCACCTCAAGAATCGCGATTGCGACTACGATCTGGTGATCAGCGACTATGCGATGCCGCATGTTTCAGGGACCGAGTTCCTCCGTGCCGCGCGCGAGCTGTGCCCGGATGTCCCTGCGCTGATCATCACCGGATACGCCGAGGCCGATGCGATCAGCGACCGGCCGCCCGGTGTCGAGGTCCTGCTGAAACCGTTCACCGCGACGCAGCTCGAAGCCGCTCTCCAACAAATCTGCGGCGAAGCAGCTGTTGCAAGCTGACCACGGGCCCTGACGATCGCACCCACGCGTGACGTGCTCGCGGTGAGCCGCGCAACTTAATTTGGATTAGGTGGTTACACGCAGCAGATCTCCGACAATCCGAGGACGGCTCGTGTCTGATGAAGAGCTTCCGCGCGCTGCGGACGTCGAGCATGTGAGCTTGAAGCTGGCACAGGGCCTGAAGGCATGCCGCTCGATGGTCGCCAATTACCGGGCCATGCTCGACGGGAAGGTCAACGACAACGTCCCCGAAGCCCCGGTGGAACCCGCCGCGCCGCGAGGCCCGGACGAAGCTTGAACTTCCGCTCGTTTTTGGTGACCCCTACGGGACTCGAACCCGTGTTTTCGCCGTGAGAGGGCGACGTCCTGGACCGCTAGACGAAGGGGCCATGCTCCTGAGCGGAGGGCGCCATATGTGGACTGATCACCGCCTAGTCAATTGAGGCCGAGACGCGCATTGCGCTGCTTCCTCAGTCGTCGTCCTCATCGCGCTCGCTCAGATAGCGCATCAGCTCGGCGAGGGTCGATTCCATCTGGTCCTGCATCTGCGTGACGAGCTCGTTCTCGCGCATCCCGACATGGTCGAGCGGCTTGGAATAGCTGTCGGAAAAGGATTGCAAGTCCGAGCGGTCGAACACGCCCTTCGCGACCAGCTTGGCGAGGATCACCAGCAGGCCGTTGGTGTTGGCGATCGTGCCCGCCACCAGCGCCTCATCGACCATCGACAGCCTTTTGTCGGGATCGACATCGATATCGACATCAGCCTCGTCTTGTTCGGTCGGCATCATCGGCCCGATCATGGCGAGCTTGACGCGCTGCGCAAGTCACAGGCTCCCGTCGCTAGACAAATTCACCCAGCGCGGCCCAGGCGGCGGCCTTTTCGGCGAAGGACTTGGTGTTCGCTGCGCTCGACGACGGCAGGTCGATCAAGGCCACTTCAGGCCGTGCTTCGCCAATGAGCTTGCGTCCGATCGCGGCCGCGGTTGATCCGTTAAACGCGATTGCGCGCAAATTTGGGAAATCATGGAGCAGATGCTGAATCCGGTTGTGCTCGGCATCGCGGATCGCCTGGTCGAGGCTGCCGCGGCGCGCCGCGGATGCGATGACGTCCCACAGGCCGACGCGACGATCGGAGAGGCGCTTCAGGCGCTGGTCGTAGGAGAGCGGCTGCAGTTTCTCGTCGATCGCGCTTCCGAGCAACGGCCAGAACTGGTTGGTCGGGTGCGCGTAATAGCGCCGTGCGGCAAGCGACGCGTCACCCGGGAGGCTGCCGAGAATGAACAGCCGCGCATCGCCGCGCGCGACCGGCGGAAGGCCGGTCCTGCGCCCGGCACTCATTGCGGAGCTGCGATCGCCTCGACCATGCCCGGCAGCCACCGTCCGTCTCTCCACAGCGGAAAGGCATTGCGATAACCCCAGGCGCAGCTCGCTACTCCGAGCGACGCGAAAGCCGACGTGACCGTGTGATAATAGAGCGTGCGCTGGGGCAGCGGGATGGTCTCGATGGCGCCATATTCGCCGACGAACGGCACCCGGCCGGTTCGGGCCACATAAGCGCGGATTTTCGCCAGATTTGCCTCAAGCTGTGCGGCGTCGGCCACTTCGCCGAAGCTTCGGCCGTAAGGCGGCGCCGGGTGAATGAAGCTTGCACCCTGATGCGTGAAGTCGAACGGATCGTAATAATGCATGGTGGGGATGACATAGGGATCGTCGGGCAGCGCCAGCGTCTCGAGCGAATCGACGCCCGACCAGTGATCGCCGCCGATCACCACAATTCGTGTCGGATTGGTCTCGCGGATGGCGGCAAGCGAGGGCGTCAGCGTCGCGAGCAGATTGGCGTTGGTAAGGTTGCCGTGCGGCTCGTTCAATAGCTCGAACCAGACGTTTGCAGGCTCGTCGCGCAACGCTGCGGCGACCTGGCGCCACACCGCGGCCGAGCGGTCGCGATTGCTGTTCGGGCGCGGCCGACAAATCGTCATTGTTATGCTGATCGACAATGACGTTGAGACCCGCTGCGCGCAGCGTGTCGATCACATGGCGGGCGCGCGCCATGAACCTGCGATCAAGCGTGTACGGCGCATTGGCGCGGGCGTGGCCGAGAAAATTGACCGGCACGCGGACGGTCGAGAATCCGGCCGAGCGGAGGATCCGCGCATCCTCGTCGCGGAACGCCGGACCCCACTCGCCCTCGTTCGGTGGCTCGAGCGTGTTGGCGAGATTGATGCACTTCCCGAGCTTGGCGCTGGGGCCGACGCGGGCGGTCGCCGCGGGGGCGGGGGTGAAAACGGGTAAGGCGGGCGAAGCCGCTCCGCACGCGGACACGGCGATCGTCAGAACCGCCAATCCCAATGCTACTCGCCGTGACCGCATTGCCACTCCCTTGCCTTTGCACATTCCCCGGCTACAGCGCTCGCCCGTGAAGCCGAGCGACCTCCGCATTGCCCTTTTTTCGGGGAATTACAATTACGTCCGCGACGGCGCGAACCAGGCGCTGAACCGGCTCGTCGAATATCTGTTGCGGCAGGGCGCGCACGTCCGCGTCTATTCGCCGACCGTGAAGGACCCTGCCTTTCCGCCAACGGGCGACCTCGTCAGCATTCCGGCCATTCCGATGCTCAAACGGTCCGAATATCTCGTCCCGATTGCCATTCCTGCGCGAGTCCGTCGCGATCTTCGCGAGTTCAACCCGAACGTCGTCCACATCTCCAGCCCGGACATCGTCGGGCACAGGGCCGTAACCTGGGCACGCCGCAACCAGATTGCAGCGGTGGCCTCGGTCCACACACGCTTCGACACCTATCTGTCGTATTACGGCATTCAGTTTCTCGAGCCGGCCGCGCGAGCGATCATGCGGCGGCTGTACCACCGCTGCGAAGTCGTGATGGCCCCGGCGGAGTCGACCGCGGCCGTCCTACGCGCGCAGCGCATGAACCGCGACATCGCCATCTGGGCGCGTGGAATCGATCGCGAACAGTTCAATCCCGAGCGCCGGGACATGGACTGGCGACGGTCCATCGGAATCGCCGACGAGGAACTGGTGATCGCCTTTCTTGGCCGCGTGGTCATGGAAAAGGGGCTCGACGTCTTCGCCGATGCGATCCATGCCTTCGCAACGTACGGACTGAAACATCGTGTGCTGGTCATCGGCGAAGGTCCTGCGCGGTCTTGGTTCGAGGAGCAATTGCCCGACGCGATTTTCACCGGGCAATTGACCGGACCTGATCTCGCCAGAGCCCTCGCGAGCTCGGATCTGCTCTTCAACCCGTCGATCACCGAAGCCTTCGGCAACGTCACGCTGGAGGCGATGGCCTGCGCGCTGCCTGTTCTCGCCGCGGAAGCGAGCGGGACGACCAGCATCGTCCGCCACGATGTCACCGGCACGATCGTCGACCCCGAAGAAGTCGACGAGTTCGCCGACGCGCTCGCGGCTTATGCCCGCGATCCGGAGCTTCGCAGGCGTCACGGCGAAGGAGGGCTCGCCGTGGCCAAGACGATGGATTGGGATACGATCAATTCGGCGGTGCTCCGAGTGTACCGGCACGCGATCGTCAAACGCGAACGGCTCGCCCGGATGACTGGCCGCTAAGCTGCTTCGTCGGTTGACGCAGGCTTCACTCGTTCGATCTTCTGCGCGGCCTCGTCGAGGATTCCCGCAATTTCGTGGAGCAGGTCTTCGTTAATCCCGTCACGGCCGATGCGGTGGCTGAGTGCGGTCATCAGATTCTTGACCGCCCGGCCGATCGCGGGCCCCGCGGTACGCTCGCTCGGGGTCAGCTCCCGCAGGCGGCCGAACAGCGCCTCGACCTCTTCCGAGCGCTCTTCGAGATGCTTGCGTCCCTCTTCTGTCACCTGGAACG
Source organism: uncultured Alphaproteobacteria bacterium (assembly GCA_963785965.1). GTDB lineage: Bacteria > Pseudomonadota > Alphaproteobacteria > Sphingomonadales > Sphingomonadaceae > Sphingomicrobium. Next base: position 99,332 of record CAWAXE010000010.1, on the reverse strand, counting down.
GCTTGCGGGGACCGTCGCCGGCCGCTTCCTCAATGAGGCCCATGTCCTGGAGCAGGGTCAGGGTCGGATAGACCACGCCAGGGCTCGGCGCATATTCGCCACCCGTCAGGTCCTCGACCGCGCGGATGAGGTCGTAACCGTGGCGCGGCTCGTCGGCGATGAGCTTCAAAAGGACAAGCCGAAGCTCGCCCGATTCGAACATGCGCTTGCTGCGGCGGCCCCGACGGCCGCTCCAGTTCTCGTCGCCGAAGTCGAAATGAAACGGTCCCCATCCGCCCTGCCAGCCGCGGCCCCCGCGCATTGCGAAGAGGGCTTCGGGAAGATTGATCTCAACCCGTCCGCGTGGACCGCCACCGTGATTCCGATGATTCATAAACTTCCTCCTTTGATGTATCTAAGATATATCTTAGCTGCATCTTCGACAAGCCCGCGCGTGCAATTTCTTGGGCTGGCTCTATGCTGACTTCAATGGCGGACCTCTTCGCGGATCAGGAAATCGCATCGCGGCCGCAGCTCGCGCCCGCGGCCGATGCACCGCTCGCCGACCGCCTTCGTCCGGCCTCGCTCGACGAGGTCGTCGGGCAGGAGCATCTGACCGGTCCCGAGGGAGCGATCGGGCGCATGGTCGCCGCGGGCAAGCTCGCTTCGATGATCCTGTGGGGCCCTCCAGGGACCGGCAAGACGACGATCGCGCGATTGCTGGCTGATGCCGTGGGCATGCGCTTCGTCGCCATTTCCGCCGTCTTCTCGGGCGTCGCCGACTTGAAGAAAGTGTTCGCCGAGGCGCGCACCGCCGCCCGCGCCGGACAACGCACGTTGCTCTTCGTGGACGAGATTCACCGCTTCAACCGCGCTCAGCAGGACGGCTTCCTGCCTTATGTCGAGGATGGCACGGTGACGCTGGTCGGAGCGACAACCGAGAACCCGAGCTTCGAGCTGAACGCCGCGCTGCTGTCCCGATGCCAGGTGCTGATCCTCCGGCGGCTCGACCATGAGGCGCTCGCCGAGCTGATCCGCCGCGCCGAAGCGCTCGAGAACCGCGCCCTCCCGCTCACCCCGGAAGCGCGCGAGGCCCTGATCGCCAGCGCGGACGGCGATGGCCGCTTCGTTCTAAACCAGGCCGAGACGCTGTTCTCGGTCGAGATCGGCCAGCCGCTGGGCCCGGCCGAGCTCAGCGACCTGCTGCACCGCCGCGTGCCCGTCTACGACAAGGACCGCGAGGGTCACTACAACCTCATCTCCGCGCTGCACAAAAGCCTTCGCGGCTCGGACCCGCAGGCAGCGCTTTATTATCTCGCGCGCATGCTCGTCGCCGGCGAGGAGCCGCTCTACGTGATTCGCCGCCTTACGCGCGCCGCGATGGAGGACGTCGGCCTCGCCGATCCGCAAGCGCTCGTGCAGTGCCTCGCCGCCAAGGACGCCTACGACTTCATGGGCTCGCCCGAAGGCGAGCTCGCGATCGTCCAAGCGTGCCTCTACCTTGCGACAGCGCCCAAATCGAATGCCACTTACGCCGCGCAGAAGTCGGCATTCCGAAGCGCCGAGGAGACCGGCTCACTGATGCCGCCAATGCACATCCTCAACGCGCCGACGCGGCTGATGAAGAACGTCGGCTACGGCAAGGGCTATGCCTACGACCACGATGCCGACGAAGCTTTCTCCGGCCAGGATTACTGGCCCGAAGGGATGGGAGCACAGACCTTCTACGATCCCACCGACCGCGGCTTCGAAGCGAAAGTGCGCGAGCGGATTGAATATTGGAATGCGCGGCGCAAGGAGCTGCAACAAAGCGAAGCCGACGCGGGTTAACACCCGCCGCCGAAACAGGGAGCAAGGCCATGTACCAGATCGACACCGGCGCATACTGGCAGGCGCAGATGATTAATTGGGGCCCCAAGGTCCTCATCGCAGTCCTGATCATTGTCGCCACCTGGGCGGTCGCCCGGGCGGTCAAATGGGTGCTCCAGAAAGCGATCGACCGCAGCCCCGCGCTCAAGAAACATGTGACCGGAACGCCTGAAGAAACCGTCGGGCACCAGCTCGGGGTCATCGCCAAGCTCATCATCTGGCTGGTCGGAATCATGGCCGCGCTGCGCTTCCTCGGGATCGGCCAGATCCTGCAGCCGATCAACGCGCTGACGCTCGAGATTTTCGAATTCCTGCCGCGGCTGATCGGCGCCGGGCTGATTTTTTTCCTCGGGCTGATCGTCGCGCGGATTGTGCGGCGGCTGGTCGAGACAGTGCTGGTCGCGGCCAATGTCGACGCCTTGCTCGCGCGGATCGGCATCGGCGACGCTTCGGGCACGGTGCGCACCTCGCCCGAAGCCGTTCCCCCAGGCACGACTCCGGGGATGACCCGGGCCAGCCTTGCCCGAGCTGCCGGAGTGCTCGTCTATGCTTTGATCATCATCCCCGTGGCGATCGCCGCGCTTCAGGTGCTCGGGATCGAAGCCATCTCCGGCCCTGCCATCGCGATGCTCAATGAGATCCTCGCCGCGATCCCGCGCGTGCTTGCGGCGGCCTTGTGGATTGGCATCGCGTTCATCGCCGCCCGCTTCCTGAAGACGATCATCGAAGCGATCCTTCCGCCGACCGGCTTCGACGAGGCGATCCTGTCGACCGGAGTTCTGCCGACCAGCGCCAGGCCGTCGCGGATCGTTGCCAACATCGCGATGATCGCGGTGGTTCTGGCGGCGTCGATCGAAGCGGCGAAGCAATTGGGCGGCGGCACGATCGCGATCTTCCTCGCGCAGGTGACCGAGCTCGGCGGCAAGGTGATTTTCGGCACCTTGATCATCGTCGTCGGAATCTTCCTCGCGCGGATCATCGCCAAGCTGGTCGGCAGCGGCACCGGCGAAGGCGGCTATGCGCAAGCGATGGTGCGCTACGCGATCATCGCCTTGTTCACCGCGATTGGCCTCACCTTCATGGGCCTGGCTGACCAGATCGTGATGCTCGCCTTCGGCCTCATCCTCGGTTCGGCCGCGATCGCCACCGCGCTGGCCTTTGGCCTCGGTGGGCGCGACGCAGCGGCGCGGATCCTCGAGCGCTGGGCCGATCAGTCCGGACCATCATCGCCGCCCCCGGCCCAGCGCCGCATCCGCGGTATTGGGCAGGGCGACCCCGACGATGCGCAGCCACCTCTGGTGTGAGCGGGTATGACCTTTGACGAGGCTGTCGCGTTTGCCCTGAGGCTACCCGGCACCGAGCTATCGACCAGCTACGGCAAGCCGGCGGTGAAGGTCGCGTCGAACGGCCGTGCATTCCTGTTCCGCGGCCATGAGCCCGAGACTTCATTCGCAGTCGCCATCGACATGGACACGGTCGAGATCCTCAAGGCCACCGACCCCGGGACCTTTTGGCAGACGCCGCACTATGAGGGCTGGCCCGGCGTCCTGATCCGCTACGACAGCAAGGATGAAGAGCGCGTCCGCGAGGTGATCGAACGTTCGCGCGACTGGACCGCCGCCAAGCCGAAGACAAAGCCGCGCAAGCGCAAGTGAATCGGTTCGAAAGCTACGTCGCGATCGATTGGTCGGGCGCGAAGGGAAAGCGACACAAGGGTATCGCCATCGCGGAAGCACGGGGAGAATCCGCGCCGCGGCTGGTATGCGCCGGCCACATCTGGTCGCGCGAGGAAGTGCTGCAATGGCTGCTCAAGCGCGCAGCGGAGCCCACCCTGTTCGGCTTCGACTTCAGTCTCGCGCCGCCGCTGATCGAGCGCGGCGAATATCTTCCTGGCGAGCCCGGCGTGCCGGCCACCGCGCGCGAATTCTGGGCCTATGTCGACCGCATGAGCGACGACGAAGACCTCGGCGCCGCGAGCTTCCTCGAAGCCGCGCACCGCAGGCATTTCTATTTCGGCATCGCCGACGGGGTGAAGGCCGGCTTCATGCACTTCCGTCAGTGCGACGCGCACCTCAATGCGCAGGGCGGCCGCAAGATCGCGAGCGCCTATGACGCCATCGGCGCCGCGCAGGTGGCGAAGGCGAGCTTCTCGGGCATGCGCCTCATGCACCGGATCGACGGCAAGGTCGCGATCTGGCCGATGGACCCGCTGCCCGAACGCGGCAGCGTGGTGGTCGAGATCTACACCCGCATCTATCTTCGCCGCGCCGGGATGCGCGGCACCAAGCTCAGGACCCGCGCCGAGCTCAACCGCGCTCTGAAGGGCCTTGGCAGCCCGCCCGCGCGGCTCCGCTTCGAGCCGAACGACCATCAGACCGACGCTTTGGTGACCGCTGCGGGAATGCGCCTGCTGGCCACGACCGAGCCACGGGCATTCGCGCCCGAGGGGCTGACGCCCCACATCGCCCGGACCGAAGGCTGGACGTTCGGCGTTCTTTGACGCAAACGCGCGTCCCGGCAGCCGGATTAGCACAGGGGTAGTGCAGCGGTTTTGTAAACCGAAGGTCGCGGGTTCGAATCCTGCATCCGGCACCGGGGCAGCACAGGGAGAAGAGCCATGCCGCAGTATGTGATCGAACGGGAAATGCCGGGCGTCGGCAAGCTCGCACAAGAAGACTTGAAGTCCGCGTCGCAGACCTCGTGCTCCGTGCTTCGCGACCTCGGGCCGGAAATCCAGTGGGTCCACAGCTACGTCACCGACAACAAGCTCTATTGCGTCTATCGCGCTCCCAATGAGGACGTGATCCGCGACCATGCACGGATCGGCGGGTTCCCCTGCAACAAGATCTCGCAGGTGCGCACGATGATCGACCCGACGACCGGGGAATAAGCTCAACCAGCCGCCCGACGACACGCCCGAGACTCTGGCGCAAAGTCTTGGTATTGAAGCGGAAGGGGCATGTCGGACGTCTTCGTCTCTTATGCGCGGCCGGATGAGCCGCATGCGCAGCGGATTGCGGAAGCGCTCCGGGCCGAAGGCTATGTTGTCTGGCGCGATGACGAGCTTCCCGCGCACCGGGCTTACGCCGACGTCATCGAAGAACGGCTGAAGGCCGCCGGCGCCGTTGTCGTCCTGTGGTCGGCCGATGCGGCGAAGTCGCAATGGGTGCGCGCCGAGGCGGATGCGGCCAGATCCGCCGGCAATTTGATCCAGGCTTCGCTGGACGGCATCGTTCCGCCGCTCCCCTTCAATCAAATTCAATGCGCGGACCTCAATGGCTGGAGCGAAGAAACGGACTCGCCCGGCTGGCGCAAGCTCATCTCCAGCGTCCAGTCGCTCGCCCCCAAGGTCGTGGCCGAGAGCAGCGCGCGTCCACGCCGCCAGCAAGTCTGCGTCTGCGTGCTCCCGTTCCAGAACATGAGCGGCGATGCCGAGCAGGAATATTTCAGCGACGGAATCAGCGAGGACATCACGACCGATTTGTCCAAGATCTCCGCTCTTGGCGTGATCGCGCGCAACACCGCTTTCACCTTCAAGGGCCAATCGGTCGATATCTGCGAGGTCGCTAAAAAGCTCGGCGTCAGCCACGTCCTCGAGGGCAGCGTGCGCAAGGCGGGCGGGCGCGTCCGGATCAACGCCCAGCTGATCGACGGCACGACCGGCGATCACGTCTGGGCGGAGCGCTACGACCGCGAGCTCGAGGATATTTTCGCGATCCAGGACGAGATTTCGAAGGCCATCGTCGCGCGCGCTGAAGCTGAAGCTGCTCCCCGAAGAGAAGAAGGCGATCGAGAAGCGCGGCACGACCAACGTCGAGGCCTACAACCTCTATCTGCTCGCGCGGCAATATTGGATCAGCGGCAATCACGGCGACCCGCGGCGCGAAGAACGGGTCATGCGGATTTGCAGCCGCGCGGTCGAGATCGACCCATATTATGCGCAAGCCTGGGCGCTGCTCGCGATCGTCCAGTCGAGCCTCCGCTATGTGTACGGGCGCAACGTCGATGACGGCTTCGCCGCAGCACACACGGCATTGGCCATCGATCAGACCATCGCCGAGGCGCATCTGCCTATGGTCAGGCGGTTACAGGAGAAGCAGCAGCTCGATGCAGCGACGCGCCGCCATGGAGGCTGCTGTCCGCCTCGGGCCGGACTCCTGGGAAGTGAACAAGGAGGCGGGGCTTTTTTACCTCTTCCGGGGCGACGTTCGCGACGGCGACGCGCCACTACGAGAAAGCGGCGGAGCTCATGGAAACGCGACTTCCATGCCTGGGGCATGCTTTCGACCTGCTACCGTGCCCTCGGAGACGTGAAGAAGCTGCGCGAGGCGGCCCGAATGATGGTGTCCGAAAGCGAAAAAGCGGTTCAGCAGGATCCCAGCAACGGCGCGGCGTTGGGCATGCTCGCCGGGGGCCATGCCATAGCTGGCGACGAGGAACGGACGCGCGAATGGATCGCACGTGCGCTGCTGATCGATCCGGACAATCTCAACATGCGATACAATTTCGCCTGCTTTCTCGCCGTCCATTTGGGCGACAAGGAGGGCGCGTTAAGCATGCTCCAGAGCATATTGCGGCAGCCGGACGCCATCCGGCAGCTGAAATACGCCGAAACAGACCCCGACCTTGAGAGCATTCATGACGATCCGCGCTTCCACAAGCTTATGCGGGACGCCAAAAAGCATCTCGAGGTCCACAATGACCCCGCGACTGCCGCGGCTGCGGAGAAATCGGCAGCCTCCTGAGGCTCAAACCTCCACTTCGACCCACATCGGCGCGTGATCGCTGGTCTTCTCCCAGCCGCGCGGCTCGCGATCGACTCCTACCGCTTTCAGTTACTTTTGCCAGTGACGGGCTGAGCAAAGCGTGGTCGATGCGGATGCCCGCGTCGCGCGCGAATGAATTCCGCCAATAATGCCAGAAAGTGTAGATCCGCTCGTCGGGGTGGAGGTGCCGGATCGCGTCGGTCCAGCCCTGCGCCACCAGTTCGCGATACTTCTGCCGGGCTTCGGGCGCGAATAGCGCGTCCTTTGTCCAGCGCTCGGGCTTGTACACGTCCTGCTCGGTCGGGATGACGTTGAAATCGCCGATCAAAATCGCCGGAACGCTGCTATCCAGCAGTTCCTGCGCGTGCTCCTTCAGGCGATCGAGCCACGCGAGCTTGTAGTCGAACTTCGGCCCCGGCGAAGGATTGCCGTTGGGCGCGTACAAGATTGCCGATCAGGATCCCGCACACCGCAGCCTCGATGTAGCGGCTTTGCTCGAGGTTGGGGTCGTTCGGCAGCGCGCGCCGAGTCTCGACCGGATCGCCGGCGCGGCTGAGCAGCGCGACCCCGTTCCAGCTGCGCTGTCCGTGCCAGATCGCCGAGTAACCGAGCGCCTCGATCGCTTGCGCGGGAAACGCCTCGTCGGTGCACTTCAGTTCCTGCAGGCCGACGACGTCCGGCTGGAACTCCTCGAGCCAGCGAGTCAGCACTTGCAGCCGGGTGTTGACCCCGTTGATGTTGTAGCTCGCGATCCGCAGCCTTCGCCTGTTCGCCATGCGACAGGAACCCTTGCAGCGATGAATTTGTTCTATTGGCGTGCTTCGGGTTTACAGATGCCTTTCTGGAAGCATGGGAGCCCCGTCAGGCGAGAGCCTGTCGGGGCTCTTTTCGTAGCCCGCCGAGTCGCTTGTTCATCCACCGAGTCGCCCACCGATTCACCCACAGATTTCTGGTCGCGCGAGGCAGATTCCGCTGGAACTACAGCGCGGCTTGAGTATTGTTGTTGCGTGCTCTGAAAGTCGAAAGACGGACAGAGCATGGAGCCCCGGCAACTTCGGTTGCCGGGGTTTACTCGTTTATGGGCTCCCGCTTTCCGTCATTCCGAGCACAGCGAAGCAATCCAGCGGCGCGATGAATTGCCGCGTCGCCTTCGGCTCCTCGCAATGACGATTAAAGGTCCTCGGGCCTGGCCTCGGCCAACCTCAACTTCTTCGACCGGTCGGGCAGCGGATATTTGTTGCCGTTGGCGCAGTTGAACAGCAGCACGCGCTCGTCTCTGCCGACCAGCCCCTGCTCCAAGCGCCTTGCGCCACGCCGCGAGCACCGCTCCGCCTTCGGGGCACAACAGGAAACCGTCGTCACGCGCGGCATCCTCGACCGCTTCGAGAATGGCGTCTTCCGACACTGCAATGCCGGCGCCGCCGCTCTCGCGCACCGCGCGCAGGATCAGGAAATCGCCGACCGCCTTGGGCACGCGGATCCCGGTCGCGACCGTCGCCGCATGCTCCCACCGCTCGGCGAACTCCTCGCCGGCCTCGAACGCGCGGACGATCGGCGCGCAGCCCTCGGCCTGGACCGCGTACATCCGCGGCCGCTGCGGCCCGATCAGCCCCACTGCCTCCAGCTCGTCGAACGCCTTCCACATGCCGATGAGCCCGGTGCCGCCGCCGGTCGGATAGAAGATCGCGTCGGGAAGCTCCCAGCCGAGTTGCTCGGCGAGCTCGAACCCCATCACTTTCTTGCCTTCGAGCCGGTAGGGCTCCTTCAGCGTCGAGCCGTCGAACCACAGCCCCTCGGCCGCGCCCTTCCCCACCAGCGCGCCGCATTCGTCGATCTGGCCGTCGGCGACATAGACGCGCGCGCCGTAAGCCGCGGTCTCCGTCACGTTGATCTCGGGCGTCTCCGCGGGGCAGATCACGATCGTCTCGATCCCCGCGCGCGCGCCGTAGGCGGCGAGCGCCGCTCCGGCATTGCCGTTGGTGGGCATGGCGATGCGCTCGATCCCGAACTGCTTGGCCATCGTCACCGCCATGGCGAGGCCCCGCGCCTTGAACGATCCGGTCGGCAGCCGCCCTTCGTCCTTGACCATCAGCCCGGACGCGCCCGCCCTCGCGGCAGTCTTCGGCAGATGCAGGATCGGCGTCTCCGGCTCGCCGAGGCTCACCGGCTCGATCGCGTGGGGCAGAAGCTCGCCCCATTTCCACATGCCCGGCTCGCGCGCGGCGATGCTGCCCTTGCTCAGCGTGCGCTTCGCCGTCTCCAGATCGTAGCGCACCAGCAGCGGCTTTCCCGCGCGGCTGAGATTATGCACCTGCCCGGCATCGTAGCGTTCGCCGGTGAGCGAACATTCGAGATGGGTGACGCAGGTCATCAGCAGCGCGTGTCCTTGAGGTGGCTGCGCTCGATCTGCAGCGTGCAATGTTCGATTCGGAAGCGGTCATGGAGCATCGCTCGCGCCGACCGAAGAAGCGCATCGGTCGACTCCGCATGAGGAACAACAAGATGCGCGGTTAGCGCAGTCTCGGTCGTGCTCAGGGGCCAGATATGCAGGTCGTGCACCGTTTCGACACCGTCCAGCCGCGCCAGCTCTGCCTCGACGAGATCGGCGTCGATCGGGCTGGGCACGCCGGCCAGCGACATCCACACCGATTCCTTGAACAGGCCGATGCTGCTCCACAGGATGACCACCGCAACCGCGAGGCTCATCGCCGGATCGACCCATTGCTGCCCGGTCCACAAGATGACCAGCCCAGCAAACACAACCGCCGCCGAAACCGCGGCGTCCGCGGCCATGTGCAAGTAAGCGCCGGCGATGTTGATATCGTGCTCGCGGCCGCGCGCGAACATGAAAGCAGTCGCCGCATTGATGCCGATGCCGACGGCCGCGACGATCATCACCGTGCCCCCGTCCGTCGGTGATGGATGGAAAAGACGGCGGACCGCCTCGGCGCCAATCGCGCCGATCGCGACGAGCAGGAACAGCGAATTGGCGAGCGCCGCGAGGATCGGAGCCTTCTTCAAACCATAAGTGAACCGGGGCGAAGCCGCGCGCCTGGCCATCACCGCAGCCGCCCAGGCAACAACGAGCCCGAGCACATCCGACAGATTGTGGCCGGCGTCGGCCAGCAGCGCCATCGAGTTGGCGAGGAAGCCGTAGATTGTCTCGATCGCAAGAAAGCCGAGGTTGAGCGCGATTCCGACGGCGAACGCTCGGCCGAAATCGCGCGGCGCATGCGCATGGCCGTGCGCGTGCATGTCGGCGTGGCTGTGCGGATGGTCGGCCATGCCCACGACCTAGCCGACGCATCCGCCGAAATTCAAATGCGGTTCGTCGAAACGGCCGAGCGGTTCATCAGCAGTCCGCCTTGCGATAATGTATTATCGGTCGTTCTGCCTGAGCAAGAAATCCTAGCGGGCGCTCAATAGCCGTAGCTGAGCGTCGCGAAGATGCGTCGTCCTGGCATCCGGTAAAACTGGTCTTCGCCAAGCTCGCTCTCGGTCACCGGATCGCGGCGGTTGGTGACGTTCTCGCCTTCGAGGAAGAGGCCCCAATGGCGCGCGAACTTCCAACCGACTCTGCCATCGACAGTCGCATACGGCCCCGTCCGGACGGTGTTGCTTTTGTCGAGGAAGCGGCTGCCAACAAAACGGACCGTTGCCGAGGCCTGAAGCCCGTCGACCGGCGCATAGCTGACGATCGCGCTCGCCACGTCTTTCGGCGATAGATTGAGCCTGCTGCCAGCGAGTTGCTCAATTGTCCCGTCGGGTTGCAACTGCTCGTAGTTTGTGAACGTGGCGAGATGGTGCGCATAGCTTGCGCTGAGGAACAGCGCGTCCGACGCGGACCACTGCACCTCGGTTTCGATGCCTCGAAAGCGCTCCTTGCCCCCATTGGCGAGGCCGGGAAGACCGTCGATGTTCTCGCGGATCACCAGGTTTTGGAAGCGCGTGTCGAAGTAACTGGCTTCGGCGTGCAACCGCCCGCCAAGAGCATCGGCCTTGAGACCGGCTTCCCAGCTGCTTGCCGTCTCAGGCTTGAGGATGTCGGGCTCAGCTTCGGGACCGAAGTCGATCGCCGCGGGCTTGTAGGTATTGCGGTAGTCGGCGAACGCGACAATTGCGTCCTTGCCTGAATGCCACACGGCGTAGCTCGCCCCCACCGAACCAGCGAGGCGGATCCTTTGTCGATGCTGACACTCGTCCGCGTCAGGAGTCTCCGAGCCCTGGCCTTCCCCGCCGCAGCGCTTTTCGGCCGTGCGGTTGAGCCGCAATCCCGCGAGCAGGGTGAGCGCAGATGAGGGGCGAACGACGGTCTGGGCATAGATGCCGCCGAAGCTGCGGCGATCGTTGAGCACCGTCGATTCGTCAATGTTGAGACTGGACGATCGCGGGGCGTTGGAACCGTCCGGCAGGACCGCATATTCGAAGTTCGCGCTTCGCTGACGACCGTTGCCGTACAGCCAGTCGATGCCGGCCACCCAGTCGAAGACCGCGCTGTCGTGCGACACATGGCTGTCGAAATAGACATCGGTCATGCGCACGCGCTGGCGGTACCCGTCGGCGTCAGACTCACCGGGCGGAGTCAGATCGAAGTCTTCGCGAAGGAATCCACGGATGTTCCGAGCCCATGTCCGCGCGGCGGATATAATCGTGGACCAGGAGGCCCCGCCGATGTTGGCATCGTAACCCACATTGGCCTGCAGTCGATCCTGATCCGCCGCGGCGTCGCGTGGGTTGGCGTTGGCGTCGCGCGGAAATGCCGGATTGAGCCCGTCCTCATCGACCGGATGCGGACTGTAGGGGCCCTGCTCCAGCCTCGTCGCATCGAAATCGAAGTGGAGCCGACCGCCGCCAAGTTCAGTGGCAGCGCGGTAGAGCAAATGCCCGCGCTCGAGCTTGCTTCGATCCTGCGAAAAACCACGCCGCTCAAGGCTGGCGAGAAGCGACTGACCGAACGATCCCGTGGACAGGCTTGTCGCGAAAGCCGCGCGGCCGCTGTCGCGTGTGCCGAACTGCACGAGGCAGCGTGTCGGCTGCTCGCCCGCCGCGGTGCGGATCACGTGAATAACCCCCACGAAGCTCGTGGCTCCGAACGTCACGGGCGCGGCGCCCCTGACGACTTCGATGCGGTCAAAGTCGATGAGGTCGAGAGAGGCGGTGTTTGGATTGAACGAACCTCCGTACGGGACTCCGTCGACCACCAGCAGATAGGCGTCCATTTCGGTCAGGCCCTGCATGGCGACCACGCTTCCGCCGGGCCCCGTGTCGCTGCCCGGAAGCACCTCGACCCCGGCCGCAGGCGCCAGAGCGGACCGCAGCTCCAACGCCCCGCGAGCGCGTGCCTCGTTTCCGGCAATCACGGCATCCGCAGTGGGCATCGTGATCTCAGGCTCGGGGGTTCTGGTGGCGGTGACGATGATCGCTTGCTGAGAGATCGCGACGAAGCCGAGCACACGCCAACGAGCGCCGTCATAAAATGAGTTTTTTTCTGCACGAATTCCCCTGAAGCGATAGCGTGGAGAAAGTGGAACAGCAGTGCAAGACTGCCGCCCTGCAATTCGTCGAAGGGTCACCAGCGCTCGACGCATCGCTGTTTCGCCAAAATGAAAGAGGCGGTCCGGCGAAGGGGAGCCGAACCGCCTCAACGGGAAGCGCATCTGGGGAGACGATGCGTTTCCGCGGGGGACTAGATGTCGATTCCGGCGGCGATCGCCTCGAGCTTGCGCACTCGTTCCCGCAGGTCCGCGATCTCGATCCGGCCGCTTGCCGGCGGAAGGCCGCGGTCGCCGGCATCGTGAGTCAGTTCGAAGCGCTTGAGCTCGAGCCAGCCGTTCCAGGCCTTGAGCCCGGCCCAGCCCGCTGCGCCGAGACCGACGATGATGCTCGCCGCGAGCACTCCAATCGTCAGCAGGTCCATCACTTCTCCTCCTGCCGGAGCGCTTCGATCTCGCGCGCCAGCTCGTCGTTCTGGGTGTTGATGTGATGATCGATCGCCATCAGCCGGCGGTCGGTCTCGTCCAGCTCGGTGCGCATCGCGTGCACCGTCGGCTTGCGCTTCACGACCTCGTCCATGCGGTCGAAGTCGCTCATGTGGCGCTCGCCGGTCATCGCGCTTCTTCTTCTGCAGCGTCGAGGTAGATGCCGAGCGCCGCGTAGGCGACGAGCGTCAGCTTGAAGCTGATGAAGATCGCCGCGGCGACGAAGCCGATCCGGACGAACGTCGGGTCGATCCCGTATCTCGTTGCCGATCGTCGAGCAGACGCCGGCGATCTTCGCATCCTTGCGGTCCAGCGAGTAAGGATAAATCTTGCGAGCCATTTCCATCTTCCCCTTCCTCAGTTCACGCGCGCTTTCAGCGCGGCTTTCATCGCTTCGAGCTCGCGGTCGACGGCTTCGGCGGCCTGGAGCTCATGAATTTCGTCTTCGAGGCTGCTGATCCCCAGCGCCTCGGCGCGGCCTTCGGCGAAGTCGGCGCGGCGCTCGAGCAGCTCGAACTTGCGAGAACGCATCCTCGGTCCGGCTGCCGTGCATGATCTCGCGCGCCTTGGCCCGGGTCACCGCGCTTTCGAACCGCACCGCAATCGCGTTCTGCCGGGCGCGGGCTTCGCGCAGCTTCCCCTGAAGCTTGGCAATGTCCGCCTCATAGCCGCGAAGCACCTGCTCGATCTGGTCGATCTCGGCGCGCAGGCCCTCGGCCATGTCGGCCGCTTTCTGCCGCTCGATCATCGCCGCCTTGGCGAGATCGTCGCGGTCCTTGGACAGCGCCAGCTCGGCCTTGGCCGTCCAGTCGGACTGGATCTGGTCCAGCCGGCCGCACGCCCGCCGCATCTCCTTGATGTCGGCGATCTGGCGCGCCGCCGAAGCCCGGACGTCGACCAGAGTCTCTTCCATCTCGAGGATGATCATGCGGATCATCTTCGACGGGTCTTCCGACCGGTCGAGAAGCTCGGTCATGTTCGCCGCGAAGATGTCGCGAGCGCGGCTGAACACGGGACCGCTGAACCAGGTGGCGATCGGAGCGAGCCGCGTCGTCGCGGTCTCTTGCTCCCTCCACCAGTACGCGGCGTGCGCACCGGAACATGGGCTTCGAGGATTTCAAGTTCAGGCATTGACGGCGACCTGTGCTGGGCTGGCGACCGCCTGGGCCGGACCGACCGCTGCGCCGACGGCGACGGTGCTCATTGCGAGCGCCGCGGCGATGGCGACCAGAGTGCGAGTGATTGGCGACTGCGACGACATTTCGAATTCTCCCTTTTTCTGACCCGCTTGCGTTGCGCGGACCGATGCCCATCACTATTCAAGGATCGTGCCAATCCCGGAAAACTGCGAAAAACTGCGTTGAGCAGGGCTGATTGGGAGATTTCGCCAACCAAGACTTGGTGGGATTTCCCAATGCTCGAGTTGGGAACATTCGCCAGCCCCGGCGCGTCGAGGCGAGCAGCAGCGCAAAGGAGTTCGGCGTATGATCGGAAGCTTTCGGGCGCGTGGCTGGGCGAGAAGGTCGCCGGCCGCAATGAGGGCGCGAAGGGCGCGATCCTCGGCTACGGCGCGGCGGCGCTCGCCAGGCGCAGCGTTCCCACGCTGGCGGCCGCTGACGCTGGGTGGCTGGGCGTTCAGGAAATGGCGCGAGCGCCGGCGCTCGCGCGCCGTCCTATCCGGCGGAAGCGACTCCTTCGCCGCTCGTCGGGCTGAGCCGCGTCCTCGAAATAAGGCTCGACCTTGCCCTGAAGCTTGATCGTCATCGGCTGGCCGAAGCGGTCGCGGCTGCGCCCCGCGGCGACGCGGATCCAGCCTTCGGAAATCGAATATTCGATGACGTTGGTCTTTTCCTGCCCGTTGAACTTGATGCCAACGCCGCGGGTCAGCAGCGCCTCGTCGAAATGCGGGCTGCGCGGGTCGAGCGAGAGCCGGTCGGGCGGCGTGTCGGTAGGAGGTTTCGGGCGTATCGGCCATGCGCGCGCACTACTCTCCGTCAGCTTCGAGCGTCAACGACGACGCAAGTGTAAAGTTTCCTTGTCACCGCCAGTTGCCGCTTGCGCGAACTCACGATTAAGCGCTCGCACCAGTCATGAGCGACAAGGATCCCTCGAAGCTGCGGCCCAACCGGCCGAAGCTCGCGCTGCATGTGCCCGAGCCGCCGTTCCGGCCCGGCGACACGCCGGATTTCTCGTCGCTGAAGATTCCCGCCGCCGGGAGCGCCCAGCGGCCCGATGTCGCCGCTCCGGCGACGGAAACGCATCCGCTCACGACCCATCTCGTCCGCGTGCTCGGCGACGACCACAAGGCGGTCGGCCCGTGGGACCCGAAGCTCGACCCCGACACGCTGCGCAAGATGCTGCGCGACATGGTCACGGTCCGCGTTTTCGACGACCGCATGTACCGCGCCCAGCGGCAGGGAAAGACCAGCTTCTACATGAAGTGCACCGGCGAGGAGGCGATCGCGGTCGCCGCCGCCGCCGCGCTCGACCGCGAGGACATGCACTTCCCGACCTACCGCCAGCAGGGCCTGCTCGTCGCGCGCGGCTATCCGCTGATCGAAATGATGTGCCAGATCTATTCGAACAAGGGCGACAAGCTGCAAGGGCCGCCAGCTGCCGATCATGTATTCGGACAAGGCGCACGGCTTCTTCTCGATCTCGGGCAACCTCGGCACGCAATTCCCGCAGGCGGTCGGCTGGGCGATGGGCGCGGCGATCAAGGGCGACAGCCGCATCGCCATGGGCTGGACCGGCGAAGGCGCGACCGCCGAAGGCGACTTCCACGCCGCGCTGACTTTCGCGACGGTCTACAACGCGCCCGTGATCCTCGCGATCGTCAACAATCAATGGGCGATCTCCAGCTTCTCCGGCATCGCCGGGGCCGAGCACGCGACCTTCGCCCAGCGCGCGCTCGGCTACGGCATTGCCGGACTGCGCGTCGACGGCAACGACGCGCTCGCGGTCTATCGCGGCGGTACGCTGGGCGGCGGATCGCGCGCGCTCGAACCTCGGACCCACCCTGATCGAGTTCTTCACCTATCGCGCCGAAGGCCATTCGACGTCCGACGACCCGTCCGGGCTACCGGCCCGCCAACGAGGCCAAGGCGTGGCCGCTCGGCGATCCGATCGAGCGGCTGAAGGCGCATCTCGCTCGCGCTTGGCGAATGGGACGAGGAACGGCACGCCGCGACTGCTCGAAGACGTCGCCGCCGAGGTCCGCGCCGCCCAGCGCGAGGCAGAGCGGAAGGGCACGCTCACTTCCGCGAGCATCGACTTCCCGCAAGACGTGCGGACGATGTTCGACGACGTGTTCGAGGAAATGCCCTGGCACCTCGAGGAACAGCAGCAGGCGATGGTCGACGAGCTGGAGGCGAAGCGCCGATGGCCGTCATGAACATGATCCAGGCGCTCAACAGCGCCCACGACGTGATGCTGCGGCGCGACGAGAACATCGTCGTGCTCGGCGAGGATGTCGGCTATTTCGGCGGCGTCTTCCGGGTCACCGAAGGCCTGCAGAAGAAATACGGCACCACGCGGGTGTTCGACACGCCGATCGCCGAGAACGGCATCGTCGCCACCGCGATCGGCATGGCCGCTTACGGGCTCAGGCCGGTCGCCGAGATCCAGTTCACCGATTACATCTATCCCGCCTCGACCAGATCGTCTCGGAAGCCGCCACGCCTGCGCTATCGCACCGCCGGCGAATGGTCGGTGCCGATGGTGATCCGCTCGCCCTATGGCGGCGGCATTTTCGGCGGGCAGACGCACAGCCAGTCGCCCGAGGCCTTGTTCGCCCATGTCGCCGGGCTGAAGACGGTGATCCCGTCCACTCCCTATGACGCCAAGGGCCTGCTGATCGCCGCGATCGAGGACAATGACCCGGTCATCTTCTTCGAGCCCAAGCGCATCTACAACGGCCCGTTCGACGGCTTCTTCGACCGCCCGCTGACGCCCTGGGCCAGGCATCCGGCGTCCGAGGTGCCCGAGGGCTATTACAGCGTCCCGCTCGGCAAGGCCGCGGTGGTGCGCGAAGGCGAGGACGTCACCATCCTCGCCTACGGGACGATGGTCCACGTCGCCCTCGCCACCGTCCGCGAGCTCGGGCATCGACGCCGAGGTCATCGATCTGCGCACGATCGTTCCGCTCGACATCGAGGCGATCGAGCAATCGGTGAAAAAGACGGGCCGCTGCGTTGTCGTGCACGAAGCGACGCGCACCAACGGCTTCGGCGCCGAGCTCGCCGCTCTGGTGCAGGAGCGCTGCTTCTACCATCTCGAGGCGCCGGTGCAGCGCGCCACCGGCTTCGACACGCCCTATCCGCACTCGCTCGAATGGGCCTATTTCCCGGGCCCGGTGCGGATCGGCACGGCTCTCAAAAAAGCGCTGGAGGTCTGACGCGCATGTCCCGCTTCGAATTCAGGCTGCCGGACATCGGCGAAGGCATTGCCGAGGCGGAGATCGTCGCCTGGCACGTCAAGGTCGGCGACGAGATCGCGGAAGACCAGCAGCTCGCCGATCTGATGACCGACAAGGCGACGGTCGAGATGGAATCGCCCGTTGCGGGCAAGGTGATCGAGCTTGCCGGCGAAGTCGGTGACCAGGTGGCCATCGGCTCGGTGCTGGCGGTGATCGAGACCGCCGGCGCGGACCGGGCGGCGGAGCCGGTCGAGGACAGCAACGACGAGCGCCCGCTCGCCGACGGCGCGGTGCAAGCAACGCCTGCGATGGCGGAAAGAAATTCCGGTGACGAAGGTCGAGGAAGCAGAAAAACCCCTTCGTCCTGAGCGGAGCGCAAAGCGCGAAGTCGAAGGGCGTTCTACACCAGTGGAAGAACAACGCCCTTCGACTTCGCTCAGGACGAACGAGGGTGGGAAGGCATTGGCCTCCCCCGCCGTCCGCGCCGCGCGCCGCGCGATCTCGGGATTGACCTTGCGCAGGTGAAGACCGCGAGCGACCGCGTCCGCCACTCCGACCTCGACGCGTATCTCCTCTACAACGGAGGCACAGTCTCGGCTCGCGGGGCCGCCTCTGCGCGACCTGATGAGACGATCAAGGTCGTCGGCCTGAGGCGCAAGATCGCCGAGAACATGCAGGAGGCGAAGCGCCGCATCCCGCACTTCACGCTCGTCGAGGAATATGACGTGACGGCGCTCGAGGACACGCGCGCGATGATGAACCGCGACCGCGGCGCCAACCCCAAGCTGACGCTCCTCCCCTTCCTCATCACCGCAATGGCCAAGGCGCTCGCCGAATGGCCGATGCTCAACGCCACCTACGACGACGAGGCCAACGTCATCACCCGCCACGGCGCGGTGCACATGGGCGTGGCGACGCAGACCCCGAACGGGCTGATGGTCCCGGTGATCCGCGATGCGCAGGGCCTCAGCGTCTGGCAGCTCGCCAGCGAGATCCTCCGCCTCGCCGAAGGCGCGCGCACCGGTAAGGCGGCACGGGAAGAGCTCAGCGGCTCCACAATCACCATCTCCAGCCTCGGCCCGATGGGCGGCGTCACCTCAACCCCGGTGATTAACCGCCCCGAAGTCGCGATCCTCGCCGTCAACAAGGTCGAGGAGAAGGTCGTCGTCGTCGACGGCGAGATCGAGGTCGCCAAGCGGATGAACCTGTCGCTCTCGTGCGACCACCGAGTCGTCGACGGCTGGGACGCAGCGAACTTCATGCAGACGCTCAAAGCCTATATCGAGAGCCCCATGCGGCTGCTGTCGGCCTAAGCACCGGCGCGGCGGTTCTTGCGCAGGATCGCGATCAGGATGAGCGCGAACGCCGTGAGGCGGATCAGGTAAATCGAGCCGCGCTCCTCGGTCGGGATGTTCGACAAAGTGAGGATCGCTTGCCCAAGGCCGAGCAGGCCAAAGGCAAGCGCGAAGGCCAGGAACAGCTCGTCGCGCGTCCTCCGCCAGAAGCGCAGAAAGATCAATCCGCAAACAACGAAGCCGAAGGCGACAGCGCCCGCCAGGAAGTCATAAAGAGTCACGGCTTCACTCCTCCCCCACTTCCCACACGAAGCCCCAGATCAGCGATGCCACCGCGGCAAGCGCCAGCAGGAGGCGCGGCAACCGCAGGTCGAGCTCCGGCCAAATGACCAGGTCCAGAACCAGCACCAGATTATTGGCCGCGAGGAAAGCGAAGCAGACGCTGCTCCACAGGAGCAAACGGGTCCCTGTGGCGAAGTAGCTGCGCCCGAGCAACCATGCACATGCGGCGCTGGTGAGGAAGCAGAGGACGTAGACGGTCGTTGGGAAGATGTCAGTCATCCCGCTCCCTTCGAATCTTGAATGCGTCGGCGAAGGCCGTCGCGCTGCTCGTGCCCATTGAGACGATTGCCCGCCTGACGGCGTCCGGGCGCGTGCGATACAGCTTCTCGACGCGATCGACGGAGACTTCGACGTCTCGGTTCACCGGCGCGTAAACAGCGCCGTCATCTTCGATCGACGCCAGCCCCGCGATGACCAGTGCGTCGAGCGCCTTGCTGACGACGAGCTCGCTTGCGCGCAGCGTCGCGAGCAGCTCCTGACCCGTCCAGATGCGCCGCTCACTCCTCAGCGTGAGCAACAGCTCAAGCGCCCACACGGACGGAAAGCTCGCCGCGATAAATCGCAGCACATCCTCGTCGGAGCTTTTCACGCTCCGCCGGCCGGGGCGCTGTGCATTGGTCGTCCTAGCGAGATGCTTCGCGAGAAGGCAACCGCCTGTTCGATCGCACCCGGAAAAACTCTAGCTTTTCCCGATCTCGCGCCAGCTCTTTTCGTGCACCTCGACCCCGTGCTTGTCGGCAGCCTTCTTGATCCGCCGCCACGCCGCGTCGCGCTCGTCGTCGCTGACCCCTTCTACCTGGTTGAACCGGGCAATGGCATTGCGCACATGGCTGGCGTTGTTGAGCGGCTCCTTACGCTCCTTTGGAAACGCGAACTGGTCCTCGTCGAGGCGATCGCGCTGTTTTTCGTTGAGTTCGGACATGAGACTTTCTCCTTCCGGGGCATCAACGATCCGCAAGCGCAACCTTTCCCCGGTCAGGCAGCCAGCCGCACTGCTTCGCCGAGCGCCTGGCTGAGCGAGCTCTCACGTTGCTCGGGGCTGATGCTGAGGCCGTCGGCGGCGACGAACTCAGGTTCGATGCCGATGAAGTTGAAGACTCCGCGCAAATAGGTTTCGAGATGCTCGAGCGCGGCCGCGGGCGAGCCCTGATCGTACATCCCGCCGCGCGCGAGGGCGACGATCACGCGCTTGCCGCTGGCAAGGCCCTCAGGCCCGGTCTCGGTGTAGCGAAAGGTCCGTGCCGGCGATCACGATGCGGTCGATCCACGCCTTGAGCTGCGTCGGAAGCGTGAAATTGTACATCGGCGCGCCGATCACAATCGTGTCCGCGGCGAGAAATTCGTCGAGCACCGAGGTGTCGGCGAATGCGTCGAGTGTCAGGTGCGGAAGCGGCTCGGCGGCGAGATCGCGGTACACGACCTGCTCGCCCCACGGCTCCGGCTTGAGCTGGTCGACAATCGAGCGCGAGATTGCCCGGCTGGCACTGTTCTCGCCATTGATGCTGGCGTCGATTTGCAGGATGGTCACTATTGCCTCCTTGGTATGGATTTGTTACCGAGGCACCCTAAATAACCACCACCCCACCCCTCGCAAGAACGCACTTTTTTGTGGCGGACGAACAAATTTGTGAGAGAGGAACATGAAGGTGACCACGTCATGAAGGACCCGACGAACCCAGTCTGCCGCACGATCAGCGGCCTCCTCCAGCGCATCGGCGACAAATGGACCGTGCTCGTCGTCACCACGCTCGCCGCCGGCAGTCGGCGTTTCAACGAGCTGCGGCGCGAAATCCCCACCGTCTCTCAGCGCATGCTGACCCTCACTTTGCGCAACCTCGAGCGCGACGGCCTCGTCAACCGCAGCGTCACACCGAGCATCCCGCCGCGCGTCGATTATGAGTTGACCGACCTTGGCCGCTCGCTGGTTCCACCGGTCCACGCGCTCGAGCTTTGGGCGCTCAACCATGTCACCGACATTCACGACGCGCAGGCGCGTTTCGATGCCGGGCACGATCGGGCCGAGGCCGCGTGAGCACTGCGCCGGGGCAGACGAACGTCGCGGCGCTGCTCGACCGCGCCGACGCCTTCGCGCGCGCCGATGCGCGCGCGGCCATGTCCTTTTACCAGGCCGCACTCCAGGCGGCGCGCACCAGCGCTTACGCTGACCAAACCACGCTCGGTCGCCTCCGCGCTGCGCAGGAGTTCATCCAGCGCCGCGCAACCGAGTTCCAGCAGTCGCTCGACCGAGCGCTCACCGGCTTCCGGCCCGACAATGCCGCGGCCAGCATCCGCCTCACCCACTCGCTGGAGATGCTGAAAGGCCAGCGCGAGATCTACCCGCAGCAACCGTCGGTCTTCTATTATCCCTATCTTTCCCAGCGGCAGTTTTTCGAACGCGAGGACTTCGACTGGGTCGAAGAGCTTGAAGCCGCGACGCCGCTCATCCGCGAAGAACTGATTGCGCTTGTGCAACAGGGCGCGGACTTCGAGCCTTACGTCCAGGACGATCCGGCCAGGCCGAAGCGCGACTTCCACGGCCTCAACAACAATCCCGACTGGACCGCACTCTACCTGTGGAAGGACGGCAAGCTCGTCGAAGAGATCGCGGGCCGCTGCCCAGGCACGGTCGATGCGCTCCGCAAGGTGCCGATGTCGCACATCGGCGCACGAGCCCCCGCCGTGCTGTTCTCGAAGCTCGAGCCCAGCGCGCACATCCCGCCGCATCACGGAATGCTCAATTGCCGGCTGATCTGCCACCTGCCGCTAATCGTTCCAGACGGCTGCTGGCTGCGCGTCGGTAACGAGAGGCGCGAATGGCAAGAAGGCAAGTTGCTGATCTTCGACGACAGCATCGAGCATGAAGCGAAGAACCCGAGCAGCGAGATCCGCATCATCCTGCTCTTCGAGATCTGGCGACCCGAGCTGAGCGAGGCCGAGCGGCAGGGCATCTCCGCGATCTTTGACGCGATCGACACCTTCCAGACGCTTCCGGACGCCTGAAGCAGCCGCTAGATGCGGCGGATGCTGAAGCCCGTCGCGACCGACATCGAAGCGCTCGAACATCCTCGACGAGCGGCTGCGCTGGCTGTCGGCATGGACCATCCATCACGCCAACCACGTCCGCGAGAATGAAGACGGGTTGAAGGTCGGCGGGCATCAGGCGAGCTGCGCTTCGATGACCGCGATCATGGCGGCGCTCTATTTCCACGCGCTCGGCCCCAACGACCGCGTCGCCGTCAAGCCGCACGCCGGGCCGGTGCTGCACGCCATCCATTATCTGCTCGGCAGTCAGTCGCGTGAAGCGCTGGAGAATTTCCGCGGCTTCGGCGGCGCGCAATCCTATCCCAGCCGCACCAAGGACCGAATCCCGGTCGACTTCTCGACGGGTTCCGTCGGTCTCGGAGTGGCGATCACGCTCTTCGCCAGCCTCATCCAGGATTATCTGACCGCCCACGGCTGGATGGACGACCAGGACCGCGGCCGCTTCGTCGCTTTGATCGGCGACGCCGAGCTCGACGAGGGCAACATCTACGAGGCGCTGATCGAGGGCGCGAAACACGACGTCCGCAACCTGTGGTGGATCGTCGACTACAACCGCCAGAGCCTCGACGCGACCAGCTCCGACCGCATGTTCGAGCGCTTCGACGAGATCTTCGCGAGCTGCGGCTGGCGGGTCGAGACGCTGAAGTACGGCAAATTCCTCGAAGCCGCGTTCCTCGAACCGGGCGGCAAGGCGCTGCGCGACTGGATCGACCGCGGCGGGCAACGCGGATTATGCGGCGCTCACCTATCTCGGCGGCAAGGCATGGCGCGAGCGGCTGCTCGCGGACGCGCCGAAGACGCGCGCGATCGTCGACAAGCGCAGTGACGACGAGCTGCACCGGCTGATGACCAATCTCGCCGGCCACGATCTCGAAAGCCTGATCGAGGCGTTCGACCGCTGCGGCGACGACCAGCCGACTTTGTTTATCGCCTACACGGTCAAGGGCTTCGGCCTGCCCTTCGCCGGCCACAAGGACAATCACGCGGGCCTGATGAACCCGACCCAGATCGCGGCTCTGCGCGAGTCCATGGGCGTTCGCGATGGCCACGAGTGGGACCCGCTCGAAGGCGTCGGCGGCAATGCGCGCCCAGCAGTCGAAGCCTTGCTCGAGAAGAGCCAGACCGCGCGCCAGAAGCGTCCCCGCTGCTTCGGCGGCGTCAATGTGCCCGCCATCGGGACGCCCGCGGGCGAGGAGCAATCGACGCAGGCCGCCTTTGGCCGAATCCTGCTCGATCTCGCCAAAGCCGGCGGCGAGCTGGCGGACCGGATCGTCACGACCTCGCCCGATGTCACGGTCTCGACCAACCTCGGCCCTTGGGTGAACCAGCGCAAGCTGTTCCGCCGGCGCGAAATGGCCGATGTTTTTGCGCAATCAAAAATTGCCTCAGCGCAAAAGTGGTCGGCGACAAACAGAGGCCAACATGTCGAGCTGGGCATCGCCGAAAGCAATCTCTTCCTGATGCTTGCGGCGGCGGGGCTGTCGGGGGACCTGTTCGGGCAGCGCCTGTTCCCGATCGGAACACTCTACGACCCGTTTATTGCTCGCGGCCTCGATGCTCTCAACTACGCCTGCTACCAGGACGCGCGCTTCCTCCTCGTCGCCACCCCGAGCGGAATCACGCTCGGTCCGGAAGGCGGCGCGCATCAGTCGATCAATCCGCCCTTGATTGCGCTCGGCCAGCCGGGACTGCGCCACTACGAGCCGGCCTTTGCCGACGAGCTCGCGCTGATGATGGAAGAGGCCTTCCGCCTGATCGACGATCCTGATGGCGAGAGCACTTACTTGCGGCTTTCGACCCGTTCTATCCGCCAGGCCGAACGCACCGACGAACGCTGGCGCGGCGGTGCCTTGCAAGGCGGCTATTGGCTTCGCGAGCCGGGGTCGGGCGCCGAAGCGGCGATCGTCGCGATGGGCGCCGTCATGCCGGAAGCGCTTGCCGCCTGGGACGAGCTGAAAGACGACATTCCGGGCCTGGGCCTGCTCGCAATCACCTCGCCCGACCTGCTCCACCGCGGCTGGACTGCGGCGCAGGCGGGGCGCTGGAACGGTGAGCGGCGGCCCAGCCACATCGAACAGCTTTTGTCCGTTTTGGGACGCAACGCGGGCCTCGTCACCATCGCCGACGCCGCCCCTGCGTCCCTCTCGTGGCTCGGCGGTGTGCTGGGACAGCGCGTCGCACCGCTCGGCGTCGAAAAGTTCGGGCAGGCCGGAAGTCTCGCCGATCTCTATTCGGCCTATCGTCTCGACGGCGAGGCGATCACCGAAGCCGCGGCGGAGATATTACTACCGTTTCGGATGTAAAATCATTTGTTTACGTGTCGTTGACTATAGATCGTCCTCGTTAATCAGGGGACCACGTGGCTTCAAATCCATATTTCGGAGCGCCCGCGCATCTCGAAGCAGGCGCGGTGCGACGCCATCCAGGCCGCGTACCGCGAAGAGCAGGAGCGTGCGCCGATCCTGCGCGAGCGGGAGGCGAAGCGGTCGATCCGGCGCGATCCGCCACCGCTTGCGAAGGCGCAGGTGCCGACCGACGACGTCCTCAATCTGCGCCTCGCCGAAGAGCTCGAATATGCCCGACGGATGATCGAGACCATGGGCGACGCCTTGTCCGCCGACCCTCAGCTCGTGATGCGCCACATGGTCGCGCTGCAGTCGATCGACATCGCCGGCCAGATCCTCAGTCACATCGCGAATGTGATCCGCTCGAGCGACCCGGAAGGCGCGGTCGAGCTCATCGGAATGTGCGACCTCAGAGGTCGGTTGAAGAGAGCCGGAGGCATCTGAGCATCGCTCTGCTCCGTTCGTCCTGAGCGGAGCGCAGAGCGCGCAGTCGAGGGCGCTGGCTCACCCGTTAAGTACCCCTTCGACTTCGCTCAGGACGAACGAACCTTGGCATTCAGCCTAGCAATGCTCTAGGACACGCATGCCCGGGCGCTATTTTGACGAATGGAAGGTCGGCGATCGCGTTGCGCATGCGGTCACGCGCACGGTCACCGAGACCGACAACGTCCTCATCTCCGCGCTCACCCACAACCCGCAGCCAATGCATCTGGATTATGAGGTCGCGGCCAAGTCCGAATTTGGCCGGCCGCTGGTCAATTCCGTTTTCACGTTCGGGCTGATGATCGGGGTCAGCGTCACCGACACGACTCTCGGCACTTTGGTCGCCAACCTCGGCTATGACAGCCTCAAATTTCCCAATCCCGTTTTCGCCGGCGACACGCTTCGCAGCGAAACCGAGTGCATCGCGCGTGCGTGAGAGCAAGTCGCGGCCGAACGCGGGAATCGTCACCTGGGCGCACCGCAGCTTCAACCAGCGCGATGAGCTGGTCTGCGAATGCACGCGCACTGCGTTGCTGCTCAAGACGCCGCAATGACCGAGCCGCGCAGCTGGCTGTTCGTGCCCGCGGACAGTGAAAGAAAGATCACTCGGGCGCTCGACAGCGAAGCCGACGCGATCATCTTCGACCTCGAGGACAGCGTCGCGCCTGGCCTCAAAGCGGTCGCCCGCGACGTGCTCAAGCATCTGCCGGCGCGCTCCGGCGGCCCCGAGTGGTGGGTGCGCGTCAACCCGATCGGAAGCGAGCATCACAAGGACGATCTCGAGCTGATCGGCCTTGCCGATATCCACGGCATCGTACTGCCCAAGGCGGAGAGCGGCGCCGACGTCGATCCAGCTCGCGCACCGCACCGGAAGCATCCCCATTCACGCGATCGTCACCGAGACCGCCGCGAGCCTGTTCAACCTGCTTTCCTACCGCGATCCCAAGTCGCCGCTGGCGGCGATGAGCTGGGGCGCGGAGGACTTGTCGGCGGCGCTCGGCGCGTCGTCGAAATACGACGAAGGCGGCGAGCTCAGTTTCACCTACAAGCTCGCGCGCTCGCTCTGCCTCGCCGGCGCCGTCGCCGCGGGCGTTCAGCCCGTCGACGGCGTGTTCGCCGAATTCCGCGATGAGGACGGCCTAAAGCGCGAAGCCGAAGCGGCGCGCGGCGAAGGCTTCACCGGCAAGCTCGCGATCCACCCCGCGCAGGTCGCGGTGATCAACGCCGCCTTCACTCCGTCCGCCGAGGACGTGAGCAACGCGGCCGAGATCGTTGCCGCATTCGAAGCGCACCCCAACGCAGGGGTGCTGTCGGTCGGCGGCAAAATGGTCGACCGTCCGCATCTCGTCCAGGCGCGGCGCGTTCTGGAACGTGCTAGCAGAGAGAGCTGACGAATGGCCGAAGCGGTGCATCCCGTCCCCGAAGGATTCAACGCGCGGATCGGCCCGCTCGAGCTTGCCGAGCTCAAAGACCTCGTCAACTCCGATCCCGACCGTTTCTGGCTCGATCAGGCGCGGCGGCTCACCTGGAACAAGTTCCCGACGCAGGCCGGCGACTGGTCGTTCAACGAGGACGACTTCCACATCGCCTGGTACGCCGACGGCGAGCTCAACTTGTCGGTTAATTGCCTCGACCGGCACCTCGCGGAGCACGGCGACCGGATCGCACTGATCTTCGAGGCCGACGAGCCGGGCCAGGGTGACACCTGGACCTATCGCCGGCTCTACGAAGAGACCTGCCGCTTCGCCAATCTGCTCAAGCAGCGCGGGGTCAAGCGCGGCGACCGCGTGATGATCTACATGCCGATGATCCCCGAAGCCGCGGCGGCGATGCTCGCCTGCGCGCGCATCGGCGCGGTCCATTCGGTGGTGTTCGGCGGCTTCTCTCCGGAGAGCCTCGCCGGCCGAATCGCCGATTGCGACGCTCGCGCCGTGATCACCGCCGACGAAGGCGTGCGCGGCGGCAAGCGCAATCCCGCTTGAAGCGCAACGTCGACACCGCGCTGGAGCAGCGCGACGTCGAAACCGTGATCGTCGTCACCCGCACCGGCGGCGACGTGCCGATGAAGGACGGCCGCGACATCCGTTATTCGGACGTGCGCGACGGCCTCGCGACCGACTGCAATCCCGAGATCATGAAGGCGGAAGACCCGCTCTACATTCTCTATACGTCGGGCTCGACCGGAAAGCCGAAGGGCGTGGTGCACACGACCGGCGGCTACGCCGTCTGGGCGGCAACGACTTTCGACTGGGTGTTCGATTATCGCGAGAGCGACATTTTCTGGTGCACCGCCGACGTCGGCTGGGTCACCGGCCACACCTACGTCGTCTACGGGCCGCTGATGAACCGGCGCCACCAGCGTGATGTTCGACGGCGTGCCCAATTATCCTGACTTCGGCCGCTTCTGGGAAACCGTCGACCGGCTCGGCGTCACCATCTTCTACACCGCGCCGACCGCGATCCGCGCGCTTGATGCGCGAGGGCGACGAGCCGGTGAAGCGCCACAGCCGCCACTCGCTGCGGCTGTTCGGCACCGTCGGCGAACCGATCAACCCCGAGGCGTGGGAATGGTATTGGCGCGTCGTCGGCGACGGACGCTGCCCGGTCGTCGACACCTGGTGGCAGACCGAGACCGGCGGAATCCTCATCTCCCCCTTCCCCGGCGCGACCCCGATGAAACCGGGATCGGCGACCAAGCCACTACCGGGTGTGAAGCCGCTTCTCGTCGATGCCCAGCACAACGTGCTCGAAGGCCCAGCGAGCGGGAATCTGTGCATCTCGGCTTCCTGGCCGGGCCAGATGCGCACCGTGTGGAACGACCACGGCCGCTTCTTCGAGACCTACTTCAAAGCCTATCCGGGCCTCTATTTCACCGGCGACGGCTGCCGCCGCGATGAGGACGGCTATTACTGGATCACCGGCCGAGTCGACGACGTGATCAACGTCTCCGGCCACCGCATCGGCACCGCCGAGGTGGAAAGTGCGCTCGTCGCGCACCCCAAGGTCGCGGAGGCCGCGGTCGTCGCCTACCCGCACGACATTAAGGGCCAGGGGATCTACGCGTTTGTGACCCTCAACGCCCGCGAAGAAGGCGATGACTCGCTGCGCAAGGAGCTGAACCTGGAGGTCCGCAAGGACATCGGCGCATTTGCCGCGCCCGACAAAATCCACTTCACGCCCGGGCTGCCCAAGACCCGTTCAGGCAAGATCATGCGCCGCATCCTGCGCAAGATCGCGGAAGGGGCGACCTCCGGCCTGGGCGACACTTCGACGCTCGCCGATCCAACGCGTGGTCGATGCCTTGCTCGCAGGCCGCCAGTGAGGCTCGCCGCGGCCGCCGCAATCGTCCTGTTCGCCGGCACCGCTTCGGCGGCGCCGGAGGCCCCGAAGCTCGACCTCACCCAATTCTTCAGCGGCCGAAGCCACGCCGATAATGTGCTCAGGGTCGCCTTCCACGGTCCCACCAAGCTCATCGTCGACAGCGTCGGCGGAAAGGGCGACCGCGGCGATTTCGTGCTCGTCGATACGGTGCACGAAGGCGACAAGCCGGTGCGCACGCGCAAATGGGTGATGCAGCCGGCCGGACCCAACCATTTCACCGGCTCGCTCAGCGACGCGGTCGGGCCGGTCGATATCGTGGTGAGCGGCGACAGCGCGACGATCCGCTACACGATGAAGGGCGGGCTCGACGTGGTGCAGCAGATGCAGCTCCAGCCGGACGGACGCACGCTCTCCAACCACGTCGACGCGCGCAAGTTCGGCCTCAAGTTCGCCCGCGCCGACGGCACCATCCGCAAGCTGGACTGACGCAGCCGCGCTGCTATCCCTTCGCCCGAGGGGAAAGTCATGGCGACATTAGCCGAGCAACCGCACCACAAAGCCTGGTCGATGGCGCGGGTCATCATCGCCTCGTCGGCGGGCACGGCGTTCGAGTGGTACGACTTCTTCATCTTCGGCAGCCTCGCGCCGGTCATCTCCAAAGTCTTCTTCGCCGGGCTCGACCCGACGCCCGCGCTGATCGCCGCGCTCGCGCTCTTCGCCGCCGGCTTCGCCTTCCGGCCACTCGGGCGCGCTGATCTTCGGCGTCGTCGGCGACCGCCTCGGCCGCAAGGGCGCGTTCCTGGTGACCGTCAGCCTGATGGGCACCGCGACATTCCTGATCGGCTTCCTGCCGACCTACGCGCAGGCGGGGACGCTCGGGCCGACGCTGCTCATCATCCTGCGCATCCTCCAGGGCATCGCGCTCGGCGGCGAATATGGCGGTGCGGCGATCTACGTCGCCGAGCATGCACCCAACGACAAGCGCGGCTCCTCCACCGGATGGATCCAGGCATCGGCGTCGTTCGGCTTGCTCGCCGCGCTGCTGGTGATCGTCGCCACGCGCACGTGGGTCGGCGAAGACGCGTTCCTCGCCTGGGCCTGGCGCGTGCCTTTCCTCTTCTCGGTCGTCCTGCTCGCAATTTCGGTGTGGATGCGCGCCAAGCTCGCCGAAAGCCCGGAATTCGCCAGGCTGCGTGACGAAGGCGACGTTACCAAGGCACCGCTGCGGGAAGCCTTCTGCAACTGGCGCAGCCTGAAGCGCGTGCTGATCGCCTTCTTCGGGATCATGTGCGCGCAAGGGGCGGTCTGGTACTTCACCTTCTTCTACATGCAGGTGTTCCTCGAGAGATCGCTCGGGTTGCCGAGCCAGACCAAGGACCTGCTGCTGATCGTGATGACGGTGGTCAGCGCTCCGCTCTACGTCTATTTCGGCTGGCTCAGCGACCGAATGGGCCGCAAGCCCGTGATGATCGGCGGGATGCTGCTCGCGCTCGTCCTTTATTTCCCGGCGTCGCACTGGATCGCCGCCGCCGCCAATCCGGCGCTGGTCGAAGCGCAGAATTCGACGCCGATCTTTGTCGTGACCAATCCGGCGACCTGCTCGGTCCAGTTCGATCCCGTCGGCACGGCCAAGTTCACCAGCGCCTGCGACATCGCCAAGAGCATCCTCGTCACCAAGGGCATCTCGTATTCAACACGCGCCCCTCGGCGGACGGCCGGACGAATGTCATCATCGGTACCGAGACCCTGCCGATCCCCGATGGCGCCGGCCTCGCCGGACCCGCCCTGAAGGCGCTGAAGGCCAACACCGCGGATGCGATCGGCGCCGAGCTTCAGCTAGCCGGCTTATCCCGAAGAGCGCGGATCCCGGCCCGGGCAAACATGACCTTGCTGATCATCATTCTGCTCGCCTTCGTCGTCGCCGCGACTGCGCTCTACGGGCCCCAGGCCGCGGCCCTCGTCGAAATGTTTCCGACGCGCGTCCGCTACACCGCCATGTCCTTCCCCTACCATGTCGGCACCGGCTGGGTCGGCGGGTTCTTGCCAGTCACCAGCTTCGCGCTGGTGGCGATCACCGGAAACATCTTCGAAGGGCTGTGGTACGCCGTCGTGTTCACCGGAATTTCGGTGATCGTCTCGCTGCTGTTCCTCAAGGAGACCGCCGGCCGGCGGCTTCAGGAAGTCTAGAGCTTCACGGACACCAGTGGATGTCGATCGGCTGATCGACTTCGGCGAGCACTCGGCCGATCGGCAGCTTTGAGCTTTGCCCGTCGGCGATCGCGCCCTCGAGCAATTCGCGCTTCTTCTCGCCGGTGACCGTTATCAGGATCGTCCGCGCCGACAGGATCGCGGCGCGGGTGAGCGTGACTCGCGGCACCGGCGCTTCGGCCGGCAGCGGGTCGGGCATCACTCCGATCGCGCGCCGTGCCTTGGGCGCATCGAGCGCGTCCTGGAGGTCCGGCCCGGGGAAAATCGACGCGGTATGCCCGTCCTCGCCCATGCCGAGCCACACGAGATCGGGCGGCCACGGCAGGTCCTGCAGCCGTGCGTCGGCCGAATTGCCCGCCAGCCGGTAGTCGGCGATATCGGCGGCGATCGGGACCACGCGCGCTCCCACCGGCAGGAAAGTTTTCGCCAGCGCGCGGACGTTGCTGAGCTCGTCGTCCATCGGCACCAGCCGGTCGTCGGTGGGGATGATGGTCACCCGCTTCCACGGCAGCTTCTGCGCGGCGAGCTTGGGGAAAACCGCCGGGCCGGTCCGTCCCCCGGCAACCGCGATCAGCGAAGCGTTGCGCGCCTCGACCGCGCTTTCCACGATAAAGCCGACGTCGCCCGCGACCGCATCGGCGAGCTCGTCCAGCGAACTCATACTCCCACCATTCCGCCTCGATCATATAATTCCTTCATTCCTGTCGCGGAGCACCGCTAACGCGGCGCTGGTTGCGCGTATCCGAACCATCCTGCAACCGCTTGTCCGCTCCGGTTCAGCGCAGGCCGGAAACGGAGCCGGTCATGCGCCAGATTGCACATCATCGAATCGATCGCCTGAACGCCGCTTGGGCGATCCACCGCGCACTCGCTGATATAGCCGCGAGTGTCAACTCGCAGCCGCAGAAACACCGTCGCGCCGCGTGGCCACTGGTCAAGCAGCTCGCGCGGAAAATCGCGGCCAAGCAGCACCGGCGACACCAGCCGCGGCGGCTCGGCAACGCCGTTGTCGCCGCCGCCACCCGGGCCGTTGCCACCTGACCCGCTGCCAGTTCCAGTCCCCGCGCCGCCCGCGCCAGTCCCGGGACCGCGCACGCTCGAGGCGCCTTGCGTCGGTGCCGTACCCTGGCGCGGAGTTCTCGCGTCACGGCGATCGTCCGGCGGAGCCGGATCTTGGGCGTTGGCGCGACCACAGGAGTCGCTTCGGTTTTGATGTTCTTGGGCGCCGATCCGCCCTCCTTCGCCTTGGGCCTCGGCTAAGTCTTCTGTTGCGGGGGAGGGGGCGGAGCCGGCGGTTTCAAGGCTTCGATGTCGAACAAGCGCAGCACCCGCTGCGTCTCACCGATTGGAATCTTGCCTCCCATGTGAAGGAAGGCAAACAGAAGCGCGGCGTGGATCGCGACAACCGCCACGATCGCTCCGCTCCTGTCCTTCGCGCGGAGCTTCGACCGGTACATGACGGGTCAACGCGGTGAACCCGCCGGTGTTGCCGGTGTCGACGGACGCCGAACGCCGCAATTCGCGTTTGCGCGTCCGTCCTGTAAACGTCTAGCGGCTCGAGCTGCTGCTCTTGCGGCCGCCACCGTGACTCGCCTTGCCGCCCTTGCTCGCAATTTCACGCTGCTTGGCCGGGTCCATCGCGGCGAATCCACGCTTCGAACTTCCACTCTTGGGCATGGCTTTTCTCCCTTGTTGTTTGTGCCCGGGCAACGCGTGGAACAGCCGTTCGGTTCAGTATGCTGATCGAGGTTAGAAACGGCCGTAGCCCGGACGATGATCACGCCCGGGCATCGTTAATTCAGCAGTGGGAACCAACCCAAAACACGCGAATTTAGCGTACCGTTGCAATTGAGCGGGAAACGTAATGCGGCATCTACGAACCGCAGTTCTTGGATTCGCTGTGCTCGCCGCCGCGCTCTCCTCCGCTTGCAACCGGCAGCCATCCCAGTCGACCTCGGCTTCCGCCCCGGAGCGCGTCGGGGGCGCTCGGGCCGTGCCGGCGGCCGCGGCTTCGCCGGCCGACGACGGCAATTGGACGATGCCGGGCAAGGATTACGCGTCGACGCGCTTTTCCGCATTGAATGAGATCACGCCGGCCAACGTCGGCAAGCTCCAGGTCGCGGCGACGTTTTCGACTGGGACGACCGAAGGGTTCGAGGCGGCGCCGCTGGTCGTCAACAACACCATGTACATCGTCACGCCGTGGCCGAACGACGTCTTCGCGCTCGATCTCACGAAACCGGGAACGCCGACGAAATGGGTCTACAAGCCCAAGCCAGCTGCAGCTTCCAAAGGGGTCGCCTGCTGCGGGCCCGTCAACCGCGGCGCATTCTATTCTGACGGCAAGCTGTTCCTGAACCTGCTCGACGGCAACACGGTCGCGGTCGACGCGCAAAGCGGCCAGGAGCTCTGGCGAACGAAGGTCGCCGACATCCAGAAAGGCGAGACCATCACGATGGCTCCGCTGGTCGCCGAAGGCAAAGTGCTGGTCGGCAATTCGGGCGGCGAGATGGGCGCCAGGGGCCGCCTCACCGCACTCGATGCGGGTAGCGGGAAGATCGCCTGGATCGGCTACACGACCGGACCGGACAAGGACGTTCTGATCGGTCCGGGTTACCGCCCGCCTTATCCGATGGACTCGGGCAAGGATCTCGGGACGCACACCTGGCCCGGAGAGATGTGGAAAACCGGCGGCGGTACCGTCTGGGGCTGGCTGAGTTACGATCCTCAGTTGAAGCTCGTCTATTATGGGACGGCGAACGCCGGCCCGTGGAACCCGGACCAACGGCCAGGCGACAATAA
Source organism: uncultured Alphaproteobacteria bacterium (assembly GCA_963785965.1). Classification (GTDB taxonomy): domain Bacteria; phylum Pseudomonadota; class Alphaproteobacteria; order Sphingomonadales; family Sphingomonadaceae; genus Sphingomicrobium. The sequence goes on along the minus strand of CAWAXE010000010.1, from coordinate 66,485 downwards.
GTTCACTTCCGGAGTGTTCGCGCGCGACATCGGAACGGGCCAGGCGCGCTGGTTCTACCAGAGCACCCCACACGACCTTTACGACCATGACGACATCAACGAAATCATCCTCGTCGACATGCCTGCCGCGAACGGCGGCCGCGTCCCGGCGATGATCCGCCCCAGCCGCAACGGTTTCTTCTATGTACAGGACCGACGCACGGGGCGACTGCTTTCGGCAGCCCCCTACAGCTACGGCAACGTCTACAAGGGCGTCGACATGAAGTCCGGCAGGCTCATCCCAACGCCCGGGATGGAGCCGCACCCCGGACGCGTCCTTCGCGACATCTGCCCCGCTGCGCCCGGTGCGAAGGACTGGAATCCATCGGCCTTCAGCCCGATTACCGGCCTCCTTTATATTCCGCACATCAACCTGTGCATGGACATGGGCGTGCAGAACGCCAACTACATCGCCGGCACTCCTTTCCTGGGCGCCGACGTCAAGATGTATCCGGGTCCCGGCGGAAACCGCGGAGTCTTCACCGCCTGGGACCCCGTCGCGCAGCGCAAGGTCTTTGAAATCAAGGAGGATCTCCCGCTCTGGAGCGGAGCCCTGGCGACCGCCGGCGGCCTGGTCTTCTACGGCACGATGGACGGCTGGTTCAAAGCGATCGACGCGCGCACCGGCAAACTGCTGTGGCAGTTCAAGACCGGCAGCGGGATCATCGGTCAGCCGATCAGCTATCGCGGACCCGACGGCAGGCAATATATCGCGGTGCCTTCCGGCGTCGGCGGCTGGGCGGGAGCGATCGTCTCCGCCAAGCTCAATTCGCGCGATCCCACGGCGGCGCTCGGCATGGTCAATGCAGTGAAGGACCTTCCCAACAAATCCACAGCGGGAGGCATGGTCTATGTCTTCGCGCTTCCGCGTTAGCGGGTCGGTTCTTGCAGCGCTCGCGCTCACGCTCGTGGCGTGCGCGCGTGAGGAACGGCGAAACTCGCAGCCGCCCGAGAGCGTCCCTGCCGGCGACAGTCCCGACACGATCTTCCCCGGCGGCGGATCGCCGCCGCCGCTCGATCCCCGGGCCGCGCTTTACGACAACAACGCGCCGGCGCTCGCCGAAGGTCAGAGCCTCTACAACCAGATGAACTGCGTCGGCTGCCACAGCCATGGCGGGGGCGGAATGGGCCCGCCGCTAATGGACGACGAATGGCGCTACGGCGGCCGCATCGACCAGATCGTCGCCAGCATCGCTCAAGGCCGGCCCAACGGAATGCCGTCGTGGCGCGCCAAGCTCACGCCCGACCAGATGTGGAAGATCGCCGCCTACGTGCGCTCGATGTCCGGCCAACCGAGCAAGGATGCAGTTTCCAGCCGTTCCGACGCGATGAGCGCGACTACCCCCGACACGCTCACTCCGCGGCAGCCGCAGCATCCGTCGGACAGCGCCCAGCAATGACAGCGTCCTTGCGCAAGGCGGCAGCTCTACTCCCTTTGCTGCTCTGCGCGTGCAGCTATCAAACCTATCAGAGCGACTTCGGTGGAGCAGCGGTGCAGAACCGCCAGTTCCAGACCCTGTTCTGGATCTTCCTCGGCATTTGCGCGGTCATGTACGTGCTCGTCATCGCCTTCCTCGTTGCCGGAATGGTGCGCTCGGGCCGCGCGGGCGAAGCGAACGTCGTCGAGACCGGCAGGCATCACCAATCCGACCCGCTGATGCGGTCGGGACTGATCGGCTGGGGAGCGGTTATTGGAACCGGCCTCGCAGCGCTCGCCATCGCCAGCTTCGCCGCCGACCGTTCAATGGCGAAGGCCGCGGTGCATCCGGGTCTGTCGATCACCGTCACCGCCAACCAATGGTGGTGGGACGTCCAATATAATGCGACGGATCCGTCGAAAATCATTCGCACGGCGAACGAGCTTCACCTGCCCGTCGGCGTTCCGGCCCGGATCATTCTCCATTCCAACGATGTAATTCACAGCTTCTGGGTGCCGAGCCTCGCCGGCAAGGAGGATCTGATCCCGGGCCGCGAAACGGACGTGACGATCACGCCCCGGAAAATCGGAATCTACCGCGGCCAGTGCGCCGAATTCTGCGGCGTGCAGCACGCGCACATGGCGCTCGTCGTCAACGTCGACAGCTATGCGGACTTCATCAAATGGTGGGACCGCCAGATGCAGCCGGCGCCGCCGCCAAACAATCCGCTTGCGTTGGCCGGCTATAACATTGTGACCACGCGTCAGTGCGCGAGTTGCCACGCGATCACCGGCACTCCGGCGGGTGGCACGATTGCCCCCGACCTCACGCATTTGGCCGGCCGCCGGACCATCGCCGCCGGCACCCTGCCGATGGGCAAAGCCAATCTTTACGGCTGGATCGCCGACCCGCAGGGCATCAAACCGGGATCGAAGATGCCGGTCGTCGGCCTCGAACCGAACGAGCTTCACGCCGTCGTCGCTTACCTCGAGACCCTCAAATGACCGACGCGATCCGCCGCGCCGATGCCCTCAAGGGCTGGCGCCATTCCACCCGGCACGAGGCCGAACGCCGCGAAGTCGAGGAGGAAGACCGCAAGCTCGCCGAAGAGCGCAAGAAGCTGGTTCGCGACGGGCCCAAGCTCAAGGGCGCCAAGCTCGCCGCTCGTCTCGACGCGACGTGGCGTCGTCCGCCGGGGATCCTCGGCTGGCTGGCGACCGTCGACCACAAGGAAATCGGCCGCCGCTACATCGTCACCGCCTTGATCTTCCTGGCGCTCGGCGGCGTTCTTTCGCTCGCCATGCGCGTGCAGCTGGCGCGGCCCGATCAGAACCTCATCAGCGCAGCGCGCTTCGACGAGCTGTTCACGATGCACGGTTCGACGATGATGTTTTTGTTTGCAGTGCCGGTGATGGAAGGCGTGGCGGTATTCATCATCCCGCTGATGCTCGGCACGCGCTCAACCGCCTTCCCGCGCCTCAACGCCTTCAGTTATTACATGTACCTGTTCGGCGGGATGCTGCTGTGGGGCGCGTTCCTGCTCAACATTGGCCCGGACATCGGCTGGTTTGCCTACACCCCGCTATCGGGCCCGCAATTCTCGCCCGGCAAACGCGCCGACATCTGGGCGCAAATGATCACGTTTACCGAAGTCTCCGCGCTCTCCGCCGCGGTCGTGCTGGTCACAACCATCCTCAAGACACGCGCGCCGGGCATGACTCTCGCCCGGATGCCGCTCTTCGCCTGGGCGATGCTGGTGGTGGCAGTGATGATCATTTTCGCCATGCCGTCGGTCGCGCTGGCATCCAGCCTGCTCATCTCGGACCGGCTCGTCGGAACGCAATTTTACAACCATTACGAGCATGGCGACGCGCTTCTCTGGCAGCACCTCTTCTGGTTCTTCGGCCACCCCGAAGTCTACATCATCTTCCTGCCCGCGACGGGCTTCGTCAGCGTCATGGTCGAGACCTTCTGCCGCCGCCCGGTGTTCGCTTATCCGGTCGTCGTCCTCGCGCTCGTCTCGACCGGAATCCTGTCGTTCGGCCTGTGGGTCCACCACATGTTCGCCACCGGGCTCCCGCGGGTCGGCTACAGCTTCTACACCGCCGGCGAGCATGTCGGTGTCGATCCCAACCGGCCTGCAGATCTTTTGCTGGCTGGCGACGATCTGGGACGGGCGCCCGCGCTTCCAGGTGCCAATGCTGTACGTGATCGGCTTCATCTTCACCTTTGTGATCGGCGGTCTCACCGGCGTGATTATCGCCTCGGTGCCGCTCGATCTCGAGCTTCACGATACCTACTTCATCGTCGCCCATTTTCACTACGTGCTGATCGGCGGCGCCGTGTTTCCGCTGCTTGGGATCCTTACCTATTGGTACCCGAAGATCACTGGCCGGATGATGAGCGAGACGCTCGGGAAGATCGGCTTCTGGATGCTTTTCCTCGGCTTCCAGCTCACCTTCTTCCCGATGCATTTAAGCGGCATGCTGGGGATGCCGCGGCGGGTTTACACCTACCCTGCGGGCCTCGGACTCGAGCTTCCCAACCTGCTCTCGTCGATCGGCGCGTTCGTCGTCGCGGCAGCCGTGCTGCTGTTCGTGATCAACGGCATCGTTTCGCTCTATCGCGGCGCCATCGCGCCGCCCAATCCCTGGGATGCCGCGAGCCTCGAATGGGCGACGACCTCACCACCACCGGTCTATAATTTCGAGCACATCCCGGTCGTCGAAAGCCGCACGCCGTTGTGGGACCAGCAAGGCGAGCTCCCGGTCGTCACGGGCTTGCGCGTCGACGACAAGGAAACGCTGCTGACAACAGTCGTCGCGGCTGTACCCGACCTGCGCGAACCCGTGCCCGAAGCCAGCCTGTGGCCCCTCATCGCGGCGATCGCCACCGGCATCGTATTCATTGCGTCGATCTTTTCGCCCTGGGCCCTGCCCTTCGGGATTATCCCCGCCGGTATCGCGCTCATCGCCTGGTTCTGGCCGAAGGACATGAAACGTCATCCCGAACCGGTGATCTCATGATCGGCGAAGTGCGCTTCACCGATTCCGTCGCCGACCTTCCCACCCACAAGTTCGGCCCAAGCAGCCTCACTTGGTGGGGGATCATCGCATTCATGGTCATCGAAGGTGCGGCGTTCGGCCTCACCTTCGCCGCTTACTTCTTCCTCATGGGTCATGAGCAGGGCTGGCCGCCTGTGGGGCGCGCCGCTCCGAGCGTGCTCGCCGGCACATTGTTCACGATCATTATTCTGCTGAGCGAAATCCCCAACACCATGATCAAAAAGGCCGCCGACGAGGCGGACGTGCCCATGATCCGCGCGCTGATGCCGGTGATGGTTGGCGTTGGCGTCGTCCTCCTCATCATCCGCGGGTTCGAGTTCAACAGCCTCAACGTCCGCTGGACCGACAATGCCTACGGCTCGATCATCTGGGCATTGTTGCTCCTCCACACGACCCATATCCTGACCGACTGGATCGACACCGTCGTGCTTTGGCTGCTGATGCGCACGCGCCTCGCCTACGAGGGCCGGCGCCTCGTCGATGTCGACGAAAACTCGCTCTACTGGCGCTACGTCTGGCTGCTGTGGATTCCGATCTATTTGATGATTTACTGGGTTCCGCGGCTGTGAACACGGAACGCGCCCGCGACCGTTTCATGCCCTGGGGCGGCCTCGCGCTCGGCACACTCGGCGTGGCTCTCGCGCATCAGCTCGGGGGCGATTCCACATTCCAGAACTGCGATCTCGGAAGCCCGTGGATCGTCATCGTCGGAACGATCGTCGGACTCGCGCTGATCGCCACGGGAGCTTTCGCGTCGTGGCGCGTCTTTGGCGCTGAGGGCGAAGCCCCCGCGCGCCGCTTGATTGCCACGGTCTCACTCATGGCGGCCGCATTGTTCGCCCTCGCGATCCTCCTTCCGTTCGTCGCTGCAATGGTGATCCCCCCATGTTGGGCATGAGTATGGCCATGGGTTGGACCCTCGATCCCGTGCTGCTCGTGCCGCTCGGCCTGGCGCTGCTGATCTTCGTGACGGGTTGGGTGCAACTGTCGCGCCGCGCGACCACTCGTCCGTCCGGCGCCGGACTGTTCCTGGCGGGCTGGGCCGTGCTCACTCTCGCGCTCGTGTCGCCGCTGCACGAAGCCGGCGAGCACAGCTTCACCATGCACATGATCGAGCATGAGCTGATCATGCTCGTCGCGACCTTGCTGCTTGCATCGTCGAATACCGGCGGAGTGCTGGCCTGGGGGTTGCCCAAACCGTTGCGCCTGTCCCTCGCCGGCGGCTGGAAATCGCCGCTGCAATCGCTGTGGAAACGTCTGACCGAGCCGATCACCGCAACCGCAATCCAGGGCGTCGTGATGTGGGTGTGGCACGCGCCGGCTTTGTTCGACCGGGCGCTCGAAAGCACCGGCTGGCACATCGCCCAGCATGCGAGCTTTTTCATCAGCTCGCTGCTCTTCTGGTGGGCGATGCTCCATCCGCGCGCCCGTGGCGGCTACGGAGTCTCGGCGGCGTGCCTTTTCGTCACTTCGCTCATCGGCGGAGCGCTCGGTGCCCTGATGAGCTTTTCGGCGTCGCCGTGGTATGCCGATTATGCGGCGATGGGCGTCAGCGGGATCGGCCTCGATCCGGTCGCTGACCAGCAGCTCGCCGGGTTGGTGATGTGGATCCCCGGAGGGCTGGTGCACGGGATCGCCGCGCTCGCGCTCTTCTATCGCTGGCTGAAATCAGCCGAGGAAAGCCATGCGGTCACTGTCCACTAAAGGGACCTTCGGCATCCTCGCGGCGGTGCTGGTCGTGGTCGTGTTCATCGGCATGACGTGGGCCTATGCGCGCGAACGCAGCCAGGTACGGGCCCAGGCCGCGGCGATCACCGGCGGCGACCCGACACGCGGCGAAGCGATGTACATCGAATACGGCTGCGGCAGCTGCCACGCGCTCGAGAACGTGCGCACATCGACTGGCAATGTCGGCCCGCCCCTCGACGGAATCGCCACGCGCGTGATCGTCGCCGGGCATCTCGCCAACAACGCGACGAACATGGAGCATTGGATCCGCGACCCGCAGCAGGTCTCGCCCGGCACGGCCATGCCCGACTTGAACGTCAGCCAAGGCGACGCTCGCGACATCACGGCGTTCCTCTACACCCGCCACTAGTGCGCGCGGCGCAGCGTCGGGCCCTCGACCTTCTCGACCTCGCGCCATTTGGTCGGCCGAATTCGCACGATGTCGGCGCCGCAGCGCTTGCACCGGCTCTGCCAGATGCCATCAATGCGCCGGGCGCACGACACCGAACGCTGGTGCCCGACGAACCTGCAAACCATGTGCGGAATCAAGCCCGGCTCCAGAAACGAATCGTACCGAGCGCGTAACGATATGCTCTTGCCCGAGACTTTTGCCAAATCTGCCTGGCGCCAACTTAATTCAGTCGCAACCCCACCCATAACGTCCGCGGGGTCGCGCGCTCGATGGAGCCGTCACCGTTCACGCCCGCCATCACCAGTCGGTCGAACAGATTCTCCGCTCGTCCGACCAGCTGAAATCCGGTGCGTCAGCGGCCACGACGCAAACGCGTCGGCGGTCGTCGCAGCTTTCAGCACGCGCGTGTTGAGATCGTCCTCATATTGCGCGCCGACGCGCCGCAGGACGATCTGCGCCCCCTTGCCGCCATCCTGCCAGCCGAAGGCGAGCGTCGCCGCGAAATTGGGAGTCTGCGCCGGGCGCAAGCCGTCGAGGAATGCTGCCGCGCCGCTCGCTTCCATCCGTGCATGGGTCCAGCTCATCCCGGCCTGCACCAGCCAGGGCCCCCGCGACCAGACGGCCGACCCTTCAATTCCGCGCACCTTCACCGCGTGGACATTCTCGCGCTGCCGGTAGGCGCCACCTGCGGGCACGAAACCGACACCGGGAAATACGTCCGGCCCCTGCCCCAATGTGACATTGGCGATCGCATCCTTCAGCCGGTTGACGAAACCGGTGAGCGACAGCCGCACTTCGCCGTGCGCATATTCGGCGCCGGCCTCCGCTCCGGCGAGCCTTTCGGGCTTCAGCTCCGGATTGGCTGCAGTCGCATCGAGGCCGGCGCGGAACGGGCGGAACAGCTCGTTCAACGTCGGCATGCGCCAGCCAAGATACGCCGCGGAGCGCAAGCTCAACCCACCGCCAAGCGGCGCAACCAAACCGCCTCGCGCGGTCGGCAGCCAGCCGTCGCGCCTGGCGAATTGGTCGTCGCGAAGCACAGCGCCGGTCGCGATCATTTTCTCGAACAGGTGCCCGCCGGAGACCTGCCAGTGATCGAGCCGAGTTCCGCCCGTCAGAGTCACTCGACCAAGGTCCGCGCTCGCCTCGGCGAACGCACCGCTGGTCCAGCTCTCGCCGCCAGCGAACCGCCGACGCGTCGGATCTCCCGCGACGTATGAGAACAGCTCACGCGACTCACCGCTCGTCCGCCGCGCATCGGCGCCGAGCCGAACCTCAAACCCGGACGGCAAGGGCGGCCGGATCTCAAAGCTTCCACCAATCCCGTGCGAAGGCACCGAATCCTGCAGCGACACGCGCGTCGCAGTGATTCGACCAGGGGTCACGCTGGCGAAGCTGCTCATCAGATTGCGCCATTGCCAATACGCCAATGCGCTCCATTGCCACGTGCCGCGCCCGACCAGCCGGACGGAGGCATCGGCGCCGTTGGTGCGGTTCTGCGTGAAATCCACGCCGCGCGTGCGCCAGTCGTGGAACCCGTCAAAGCTCGCCTGCAGCTCGGTCGACCCGCCGACGGGAGCGACCCAGCGCCCACGCCCGCTCCACTCGCGGTAGGGCGCGCGCTCGTCGGCTGGTCCGCGCGTCGCTTCCGTCACCGGCACGAAGCCGTCGCCGCGCTCCCCGCGGCCGGAGATGCTGAGCACTCCGCCACCTGCAGCAAGACCTAGGCGCGCCCGGGCTTCGAGCGAGTCCCGGCTCCCGCCGTCCACCTCGCCAGAAATGCCGGTGTCGGCCCGGCTCGCCATCTCGATCGTACCGGCAAGCGCTCCGGGTCCGTTGGCGACGCTTCCGCCCCCCCGCACCACCCGAATTTCGCTGAGATCGGCAGGATCGTACGCCGGCCAGTTCACCCAGCCGCCGAACGGGTCGGTTTGCGGCACTCCATCGAGCACCAGCAAGGCGCGGCTAGAGGCGTTTCCGCCGAGCGCCCGCAAGGTGATCCCCTGGCTCGTTGGATGACCGCTGCGCGCATCCGACCGGCGGAACAGCTGGAGCCCGGGGACATCCTTCAGCAGCTGGTCGATTTGATGGCTTGGCGACTGCTCGATCTGCCGCCGGCCGATCCGTTCGACGGTATAGACCCGGTCAGCCTTCGGTTCGGGCAGCGCTTTGCCGGTGATAACGATCGCCGCCGATGGCGGCGGCGGTGGCGGAAGCGCGCCCGGCACTCGCGGACTCAGAGGCTAAAGAATGTCATAGAGCGTCGCGGCAATCGTCACCACGCTGGTCGCTACGACGGCGAGCAGCGCCCAGCTCGCCCACCACGGCCACGACAATTTACGGCTCTCGTCGCTCTTCTCCATGAGGCGCCGGCACTGCCCGAATCCGCCGCCTTCGTCGAGTGAAATTCCCGTTTCGGAACAGCGTTGAAGCACGATCAATTCAAACGCTTGTTAAATCCGGGTTGCTCAAAGTTGGTTAAATTGCTCTAAACTCTTCCCTTCTTCCCGAGTCCGACTCGGTAACTCCAACGGGGAGGGGGCCCCCGGTGAGTGTAGTTTGGGGATCCATTTGCGGTTGTTACCGCGTCCGCCGGAGCGCTGCGGTGCGGCTCCTGCTGACCTCGATTCTCGTCTCCAGCGCAGTGCCCTCGTGGGCCCAGTCGACGCCGCCGATCGCGCCTCCAACACGCGAGGAAGTGACTCGGCCGACGCCGCCCCCGCCGCCACCCGCGGCGCCGAAGCTGGAAGTTGAAGGCGGAGTCGAGCGCGCTCCCTGTGCACTCGACGGTCCCGAGTTCCGCAACATCCATTTGACCGTCCGCGGAGTCGAGTTCGAAGGGTTGCGGGGGCTCAGCCCGGACGAGCTCGGTAGCGCTTATTCTTCATACGTCGGCCACGACCTGCCGATCTCCGTCGTCTGCGAAATCCGCGATCGTGCCGCGACCATCCTGAGGAACGCGGGCTACATCGCCGCCGTTCAGGTTCCCGAGCAGCACATCGCCGACGGAGTCGATTCGCTTCCGCGTGCTGATGGCGCATCTGACGCAGGTGCGGGTGCGCGGCGACGCAACGGGCGCCGAGCGGGTCATCGCCGGCTATCTCGGGCAGCTGACCAAGCAGCCGGTGTTCAACCGCTACGAAGCCGAGCGTTACTTGCTGCTGGCGAGCGATCTTCCCGGCTACACTGTTCGTCTCACCCTGCGTCCGGCCGGCGGCGCTCCGGGCGACGTCATCGGCGACGTTACCGTCCAGCGCACGCCCGCTTATGTCGATTTCAACGTGGAGAACGAGGGCTCGCATGAGCTTGGTCCGTCGGGCGGCCTCGTGCGTGCGCAATTCTTCGGGCTGACCGGTCTCGGCGACCGCACGACCGTGTCCGTGTTCAGCACGGCCGATTTCCATGAGCAGCAGACCATCCAGCTTGGGCACGATTTCCGCCTCGGGCCGGAAGGACTGTCGATCTCCGGTCTCTTCACTTATGCGTGGGCGAGGCCCGACATTCCCGACGCCAACGTGCTTGCCAAAACTCTGCTCGGCACGCTCGAGGTCGATTATCCCTTTTACCGCCGCCAGGCCGAAACCATCACCGGGTCGGCGGGCATGGATTACGTCAACCAGGACGTGAGGCTCGACGGAATTAAGCTGACCCGAGATCGCCTGCGGGTCGCATTCGCGCGCTTCGGCATCGATGCGCTCAGCGACGATTTCTCCGATCCGGGTTACTCGCTCGAGGAACCGCGCTGGCACCTGACGACTTTGCTCGAGCTGCGCCAGGGCCTCGATGTTTTCGGCGCTTCGGACTTCTGCGGGCCGACTGGCGCGGACTGCCTCGGGCCCAATGACGTTCCGCCAAGCCGGCTCAACGGACGACCGGACGCGACCGTCGTTCGCGGCCTCGCTTATGGCGAAGTCCGCCCGATCCCGAGGGTCACCTTCGCGCTTGGCGTGCGCGCGCAATATGCCTGGCAGCCGCTCCTCAGCTTCGAGCAATTCTCCGCCGGCAATTATACCGTCGGCCGCGGCTACGATCCCGGCGTCCTGCTCGGCGACGAGGGCTTCGGCACGCAGGCCGAGCTCCGTTTCGGCAGCCGTACGCCAATGAGCGCGACGAGGCCCGGCATCGAGGGCTATGCCTTCTGGGATCATGCGGCGGTGCATAATCGCAAGGAGCTCGTCGTCACGCCCGGACGCAAGCACCTCGACTCGATCGGCGCCGGTGCGCGCATTGCGTTCGACCGCTTCGCCCTCGACGCCGCGCTCGCAATTCCCCTGACCCGCGCGGGAATCGACAATCGCCGTCCAGATCCCCGCCTGCTCATTTCGCTCACGACCCGGCTCTGGCCATGGAGCTACCGATGACCCCGTATGCGTCCGACATTTCGCGCCGCTTGAGTCTCAAGCGGAGCGCGCTGATGTTCTCCTGCGCGGCAGCGGCGCTCGCGGCCCAACCGGCGCGCGCCCAGCTCGCGCCGCCGACCGGTGCATTTCGGGGTAGTATCGGCAGTACCTCCGGCACTGTCACCCGTACGCCCCTGACCAACACGACCGAGACGATCACCGTCGGATCGCCCACGGCGACGATCAACTGGACGCCGACGGACACGGCGCAGGGCGGGGGAACGATCGACTTCCTGCCGAACGGCAACGTCGCGACCTTCACCAGCTCTGCCGGGCGTGACCGACTACACCGTCCTCAACCGCATCGTTCCAACCGATGCGACGCGGCCGATCGGCCTCAACGGACAGGTGATCTCGACACTGCAGGGCACAAGCGCGACCGGCGGCAGGATCTGGTTCTACAGCCCCGGCGGGATCGTCGTCGGCGCAACCGCGGTGTTCGACGTCGGCAGCCTGCTGCTGACCACCAACGACGTTTCCAACCTGTCCACCAGCGCCAACGGATTCTCGGCAACCTTCACCGGCCCGGCGTCCTCGGCATCGAAAATCCAGATCATGCCGGGCGCCCAGATCAATGCGCTTGAGCAGAACAGCTACGTCGCGCTCGTCGCGCCGCGCATCGAGCAAGGGGGCACCGTCAAGGTCGACGGCTCGGCCGCCTATGTCGCCGCCGACCAGCTGACCATGACCATGAACCAGGGGCTGTTCGACATCCAGGTCGATGTCGGCGGCGGCACCGACGACGCGAATGGAATCGTCCACACCGGCTCAACCACCGGCGGAGCCACCAGTGCTTTGTCCGGCACGCACAAGATCTACATGGTCGCGGTGCCCAAAAATCAGGCGCTGACGATGCTGCTCGGCGGCGACGTCGGCTTCGATTCGACGGTCGCCGGTTATGAGAACGGCCAGATCGTTTTGTCCTCCGGCCTCAACGTCAACGACACCGGCGGCGGTATCGATACCAACTCGGATAACATCGTCGACGCCAATATCGACATCGGCCCCGGCAACTATTTGTCCGACCTGGCCGCTTTCGCCCGCGGCGATATCACGGCGTTCGCCGATAGCGGATCGATCGCGTTTGCCGCGGGCCTCACCTTCAACAGCTCAAACGCGGCATCGACCGGCAACGTGACCCTGGATGCAAGCAACGGCTTTGACCTCACCGTCGGCGGCGACGTCAGCCTGTTGTCCACGAACAACAACCTCTTCTCAGAAACTTCGATCTATGCCGACGGCAACGGGTTGGTCGACATCGGCGGCAATTTGACGATGGTCTCGACGCAGGCGCCGGGTGACGGCGGCGACGCGTCGATCACGGCCGGAGGTTCGCTCAGCGGGGGCGAGGTCAACATCGCCGGCACGGTCAATATCAACGCGGACGGCGGTTACGCGAACCCAGCAACATTCGATAACATTGCTGCCGATGCTTCGGGCGGCGACATCAACATCACCGCCTACGATGGCGGCGCGATCACCACCGGCGGGCTGACGCTCAACGCCAATGCATACGGTCAAAGCGGAATTGATGAAAACGGCGGCAATGGCTCCGGCGGCTATGTTTACATCAACGCCGACAGCGGCGGGTCGATCACCGTCACCGGCGACCTGACCGCGCGCGCCCAGGGATCGGGCGGCAACGTCGGTGGAAGCGGCACGCTGGGTGGCACCGGCAATGGCGGCTATGTCGATCTGAACGTCGGCGACGGGACAATCTCGGTCACCGGAAATGGGACTCTGAGCGCGTCCGCCTGGGGCGGCTCGGTCAGCGACGGTGGCAACAGCGGCGCCCAGGCCGGCGGCGACGCCGATGGCGGCTCTGCGAACATCAACGCTTATGGTGCGGGCTCGATCACCATCGACGGGTCGAGCGACGTGCGCGCCGAAGCTTATGGCGGCGACGGACAAGCGGGCGGCACCGCCAACGGCGGCACCGCCGGAATCGAGGGCATCGACGGAACGATTGCGCTCGGCTCCTCCAACTATATTTCTGCCCAGGGTTTCGGAGGTGACGCGAGCATCGGATTCGGCGGGAACGGCGGATCGGGCGCAGGTGGCTTCGCTTTCATCCAAGCCGATTTGGAGCTCGGCAATATCGAAGTCCTGCCGTCGCAGGGAACAATCACGGGCGGCAATGCGATCATCGATGCCAGCGGGACGGGCGGAAGCGGCGGCGCCGGGAATGGCGACAATATCGCCGCCGGAACGGGCGGCGCAGGCGACGGCGGCATCGCTTATCTGCTCACTCAGGTCGACGGCGCGAGCCTTACTCTTGGCTCGGTCTCGTTGGTCTCGCAAGGCGTTGGCGGGGTCGGCGGAAGCGGCGGATCGGGCCAGGCCGGCGGAAGCGGCGGAATCGGCTCCGGCGGAATCGCCCAGCTCGGGCTTTTCGACGCTGAGGAAACCCGCGCAAGCACCGGCAGCATGACGGTTGGCGCCCTCAACGTGCGCCCCATGGGTATCGGCGGTAACGGCGGATCGAGCGCCAGCGGGCTTGGCGGAACCGGCGGCCTCGGATTTGGCGGCGACGCCTTGATCGAGGTCCCGAGCGGCAGTTTTGTTTCGGGCAACGTCGAGCTGAATGCCATCGGCAACGGCGGAACCGGCGGAACCGGAATCACCGGTGGTCTGGGCGGCGACGGCTGGGGCGGCTTTGCGGAAACGAGTGTCTCCGGCGAGGCGACGACCGGCGGCCTCATTTTGCGCGGTAGCGGCTTCGGCGGGGATGGCGGCGCTGGAATTGACGGCGGCGCCGGCGGCGCGGGCAGCGGTGGCTCCTCCAGCATCGATATCCTGGCCGGCGGATCGCTTGCCTCGGGGGATATCCTCAATCGCTCGCTCGGGCTCGCCGGCGACGGTGGCAATGGCACCACCGGCTTCGGCGGCGACGGCGGCCTTGCGACTGGCGGCACCAATTTCGTCACGGTCGATGCTGGTGGGAGCCTGACGGCCACCAGCTATACTGGGACCGCCAACGCGCCGAGCGGCTACGATTTCGACCCCGACCTCAATGCTTTCGTCAGCACCGGCGGCAATGGCGGAAGCGGCGCATCCGGCAGGGGGGCGGGTGGCTCCGCGACCTCGGGCAGCGGCTATGCGAGCATTTCGGGGACCGCCGCGATCACCAACAATTTCATCGTCACCAGTTTCTCGCGCGGCGGCGACGGGAGCAGCGGCGGCAACGCCACGGGGGGCAGCTCGTCGATCGTCATCGGCGGAACGCTGAACGCCGGCGGCACGGTGCAATCGAGCGCCTCGGCGCTTGGTGGTAACGGCGATTCCGGCGCGGGGGGATCGGCTGCCGCCGGCACGGCGTCGATCGACGTCACGGGCAATCTTGGCGCAGCGGCCATGTACGTCATCACCAACGCCTTTGGCGGTAGCGGCGGCGCCGCAGGTGGAACTGCGAACGCGGGTTCCGCCAGCCTTGCCAGCTACAATGGCGGTATTGCCAACGTGGGTGATTTGACCATCTCGGCGGAGGGCGATCTCGGCACCGGTTCAGTCGCAATCTCTGCGGGCACCAACTGTGATTGCAGCGTGGGTACCATCGCCGCGGGCGACATGACGCTGCTGGTCAGCAACGATCTCACCATCCCGGCCATAGGCGACCTTATTACCGTTTCCGGGCAGCTCAAGCTCGATGTCGGCGGCGACCTGACCATGGCGGACGTCACGGCCGGCCGCCTCAACTTCGAAGGGGTCGGCGGCTCCATAACCGGCGCCGACATCAACGTCACCGACCGTGTGGGTGGCGACGCGCAAGGCGCCATCGTACTCGGCAACATCACCGCCGGACCCGGACTTCCGACGAGTGGTGATAATTTCTCGGTCGGGATCGCCTCCGAAACCTCGGTCACGGTCGGAAACGTCACCGCTGCGGGCAATGTCGGTTTCGTCTCGTCCGGCAATCTGACCACCGGCGACATCAGCGCCGGGGATCTGGTCATCGCGATGGTGTCGGGCGACATGACGCTTGGGTCGATCACGACGGCCTCGGATGGCCGAGTCTATCTCGCTGACGCCTCGATGTTCACTCTCGGCGGCGGCGGCTGTGACGACTGCAATTTCGATCCGAACATCGTCCTCGCGCTCGATCCAACCGCAACGAGTGGGTCGATCACAGTCAATGGAGCCGTCACGACGGGCAGAATGCAGGCCGCGGCTGGCAGCGATCTCTCGGTCAACGACATTTTCGCGAGCGACTTTGTCGAGCTCAGCGCCGGCGGCCTGGCGGACTTCGAAGGCACCGTCAGCGCTCCAACGATCACAGTGACGTCGGGCGACCTCAACGTCGGGGAAGGCGCTACGCTCGGAGTTTTTGGAATCACCAACCTGCTGACTTTGAATGCGGTCAGCGACGGGCTGCCGATCCTGATCGGCGACACGACAAACTTTTCGCCGCCGGCGCCCGGCCAGTACAATCTTGGCAATGAGCCTGGCGACATTCAGGCCACTTCGCTCGTCGTCAACGCCATCGGTAGCGGCGACAATGCCGCCCCCGAGATCCAGATCCTGGATGGAAATCCCCAGGGTAGCCAGGGCGATGGCGGCGGGGCCTCGTCGATCACTCTGAACACTGGCGGTTCCGTATTCGTCGAAGGCAATTTCGACTTCAGGAACGTCGGCGCCGGCGACAGCCTGACGATCAACGCCGGCGGCAACATCGAGGTGAACACCGACACCGGCAGCCTGTCCCTGCTCGACACCAACGAACAGCTCGCCGGAACGCTGAACCTCAACGCCGACAACGTCTGGATCGCACAGCAATCGATCCTCACCCAGCTCGAAGCGGATCCCAATTACGCCGGGCGCGATGCCGCGCTCGCGGTCAACAGCGGGACTAGCAATCTCAACGGCTTCGTCGGCGCGGATACGGTCGCGATGAACGTGTCGAGCACGTTGTTCGGCCAGAACAGCGGCGTCAGCAACGACATGGCCGGTATCACCGTCGGAGACGGCGGGTTCTCGGTCGCCAGCACCGGCGCATCGCCGGCGATGATCACCGCCTACGGCCGCCAGATGAACAGTGACGGGAGCAGTGTGACGGGTATCGCCTTCGCCCAGGGCACCGGCCTGTCCGGCACGTTCGCCGCCGGCTCAACCATCAACGGCTGCTTGCTAGGCACGAATTGCGCCGCACCGCCGCCGCCTCCTCCTCCGCCTCCGCCTCCGCCCCGCCTCCGCCTCCGCCTCCGCCTCCGCCTCCGCCGCCGCCTCCGCCTCCGCCTCCGCCTCCGCCTCCGCCGCCGCCGCCGCCGACCGGGGCATTCCAGGGAGACATCACCGGTTCGACGGGAACCGTCACGCGTGACCTGACGAGCAATTCGACCGAGACGATCACAATCGGTTCGCCCACGGCGACGATCAACTGGACGCCGTACGACACGGCGACCGGGGGTGGGACGATCGACTTCCTGCCCGCCAATTACCAAGCGAGCTTCACCAATGCGCCCGGCACCGCCGATTACACCGTGCTGAACCGGGTCATCCCGACTGATCCGACGCGGCCGATCGCCTTCAATGGTCAAGTGATCTCGACTTTGGAGGGCACGACTGTGCCCGGCGGCAACGGAAGAATCTGGTTCTTCAGCCCAGGCGGCATCGTCGTCGGCCCGGGAGCCGTGTTCGACGTCGGCAGCCTGTTGCTGACCACCAACGACATTTCCAACATGTCGATTAGCGGCACCGGCTTCGGCGCGACGTTCACTGGCCCAGCCTCGTCGACTTCGGCGATCCAGATCATGCCTGGAGCGCAAATCAACGAGGTCTTACCGGACAGCTACGTCGCGCTCATCGCCCCGCGGATCGAACAGGGCGGCTCGGTCTGGGTCAACGGTGCAGCCGCGTACGTCGCTGGCGACCAGGTGACGCTAAGCCTAAATCAGGACTTGTTCGACGTCCAGGTGTCAGTCGGTACGACTGACGCCAACGGCATCGTGCATACCGGCGAGACGAGCGGGCCCGACAATACGGCGGAGAGCGCCAACTACAGCATCACCATGGCCGCGGTGTCCCAGGGCCAGCCGCTCACTGAGCTCTTGAGCGGCACGGTCGGATTCACGGCCAATGCCGACAGTCCCAACGGGCAGGTCACGATTACTGCCGGCGCCGGCGACGTTGCGGACAACATCACCTTCTCCGGCGGAAACTTCATCTCGCCGGTCAATGCATCGGCGACGGGCAACATCCTCGCGAACGGTGGCGGGAGCCGGCTGAATTTCGGCGCGGACGCGGTTCTGGACGCGCTCGGCTTCGTCTCTGTCGCCGCCAATGAAAATGGCAACGTCACCGCCACCAACCTGACACTGACCGCGGGTGGGAACCTGTTCCTCTCCACCGCCGCCGGATCGAGCATCATCGTTGACGGAACGCTTTCGGCCATCGCCGGCGGCACCGCCGCGCTGAGCGACGACAGCACCGGCGGCTCGATCCGCGCGACGGACATCGCGATCGGCGGTTCGCAGATCGTCAGCGGCGCCCAGATCGCTGCGAGCAACAGCGCAACATTCACCGCCGACGGCCTTGCGAATTTCCTCGGCACCGTCAGCGCTCCGACGATCACCGTGACTTCGGGTGACATCGACATCGCCGAGGGCGCTTCGCTTGGGGTACAGGGCGTCACCAACCTTCTCACGCTGAACGCAGTCAGCAACAACCCGGTTTATCTCGGTGAATTCCCGGACGGCGTCCCCGCCGGATCCTATCATTTCGGCAACGAAGACGGTGACATTGCGAGTGACGCGGTGGCAATCAATGCCCTCAGCGCCGGGGAAGGCGGCACTCCCCAAGTCATCGTTGGCGATGCCAGCATTGAAGGAAGCCAAACGCCAGGCGGCGGAACACGCTCGCTCACGCTCGACACGGACGGCAGCGTTCGCGTTGAAGGCACCATCAACTATATCAACGCGGCGCCTACCGATTCCCTGCTGATTTCGGCCGGGCAGCGGATCGAGGTGATTACTCCCGGCGGAATCCAGATGACAAATTCGACGGGCGCGCTCTCCGGAATGCTGACCCTGCAGTCGGACAATATCGTGGTGACTGACTCCGCCCTTGCTGCACGGCTTGCGGCAGATCCGACTTTCGCAGGCTTTGAAGATGCACTGAAAACCAACAACGGAGCGACCAACCCCGCAGGTTATCTGCAGGCCGGAGGCATAGCGCTCCTCGGCGGAAGCAATATCTTCATCCAGAATACCGGCACTGCCACCGATTTCGCCGGACTGACCGTAGGCGGCGGCGGTTTGCTCGTCGGCCGCTACCAGACCGTCGTCAATGCCAACGGCACCCAAGGCTTCTCCTTCGTCGGGACTCTGACCACCGCGAACGACGTGCTTCAATTCAACTTCACGGTCACCGCGGAATCGGAAATCACGCTGCGAACCTATTCCTACGCGGGAGGGACGAACGCGGCCGGTCAAACGATCACGTCCGGCGGCTTCGATCCAATCCTGGCCCTGTTCAATGCCGCGGGCCTGCTCATCGACCAGGATGACGATGGCGGCTCGAATGTCCCCGCCGATCCGACGACCGGCTCACGCTACGATACCTTCCTGCAGGCCCTCTTGCCGGCGGGCACCTATACCGTCGCCGTAAGCGCTTTCAGCAACTTCGCGAACGGCCCGACGCTCGCCGACGGGTTCGAAGGCGGCGGAGGTCTTAACGGTCGGACGCCCGATTTTGCATTCGATGTGCTTGGCGCGGATACCGCTACAGGACCGGGAGCGACGGGGGCGGTTCGGGTGATCGCCTTTGGGCGGCAGCAAAACGCCGACGGCACCTTCACCACCGGCACGGACTTCTTCAGCCGCGTGAATTTCGGCCTCGATAGCGGGGTCCAATATACCGAGGGCTCGAGATTCAACGATTGTCTGATCGGTTCGCAATGCGGAGCTCCGCCGCCGCCGCCGCCGCCGCCGCCTCCTCCTCCTCCTCCGCCTCCGCCGCCGCCGCCGCCGCCGCCGCCTCCGCCTCCGCCTCCGCCTCCGCCTCCGCCTCCACCACCGCCTCCGCCGGAGCAGACAGGCGTCAATTCAGGGACGATCCTCGGCCCCGTTGGTGGCGGCACAAGCCCGATCGGGGGCGTGACCAACCCGGTCGAGAGCTTCGAGCAGGTCGCGAACGATCAAGGTGACCAGGGCGAGCAAAGCGACCAAGGCGACAGCAGCGACAACAAGGACGACAACGGCAAGGTCGATCCGTCGCTGCGCCTCATCAACACCACGCCGATCCGGCTGGACCAGAGCATCGACGAGCCAGTGACCAGCGGCGGCGACGTGGTCATCGGCGACATACCAGGCGGAGAAAATTGATCGGCCAGATTCGATCGGAGATTTGACATGAGCAGAACAGCCATCGCCATTGCAGCCGTCATTTCGAGCCTGGCGCTCGCGGCGTCGGCCCCGGCTGCGCCGCTCAGCGTGCGCGACAGCTTCAGGATCGGCAGTTCTGGCACGATCTTCTGCTCCGCCCAGAACGTCGCGACCGATCCCGCGCTACAAGAGCATGTTCGACGCCGGTTACTCCGTGACGTGCCGCGATGCGGCGCTTCCCGTCGGCAAGATGTACAAGCTGCGCGATGCCGGCCGCCGGCCCAGCGCGCCTCGCCGCTATTCGCGCGGACAAGATGCGCTGCTCGGCGCCGCATTCGGCCGCGGTTGCCGATCTCGGCCAAATCACCGTGATCGAGTGCAAGCTCAAGGATTCTGATGTCGGCTACCGCGCTTATGAGCTGCGCAAGGGCCGCGTTTTTTACGAGGCCGAGGGCCTCAGCGGCTACGACAGCGCAGTCCAGCTCGGGCTTCGCAGCCTCGTTGCCGACCAGCCGGTCAAGGGCGAGATTTCGATCGCGACGACCGGCCTCGGCGACCCCGCGGCGTTCGCTCGCGTGCAAGCCGGGACACTCGACCCGAGCCGCGCGCTCGCCGAAGCTTATCGCCGCAACAATTCGGGCAATTACGCCGAGGCCGCCGAATTCTTCGCTGCTGTGAGCAGCTCGGGCGATGCGCCGCTGAGCCGCGCCGAAGGCATCGCCAACGAAGCGCTGCAGAAGTCGAACCTCGGCCGCTACGCCGAAGCCGATTCCCTCTTCGCACGCGCCGCCGAAGAGGTCGGCTCGGATGCGATCGTCGCCCGTCGCCTGCGCAACTATCGCGCAATGCACCTCCTCAACCAGGGCGACGCCAAGGGTGCATTGGACGAGCTGGACAAGCCCCTTCCCAAGGCTGTGCTCGAAGATGAAGGCGCGGTCAGAACGGCGCTCGAGATCGACGCTGTCACCGCCCGGCAACTCAACGCCGACTTCGAAGCTTGGCCAGCAGCTCGGCGCGCAGTCCGACGAGCTGCTTCCAAGCGAAAAGGCCGCGATCCTCGACGCGCAGGCACTGCAGCTGCGCGGCACGTCGCTGCGCCTCACCGGCGACCTCAGCGCCGCCGGCAATGCGCTACGCAGCGCCGACGCCAAGCTTCAGGCTGTCCGCGGCGGCAAGGTCGCGTCGATCCTGTGGATGCGCGCCCAGATCCTCGGCGATCTCGCGGCGATCGCGGAAGACACGAAGAACCCCGCCGAAGCCGAGCGGCTGTATCGCCAGGCGGTTTCGCTGCTCGAGGTGAATTATCCGGGCTCCGCAGCCTTGCTCAACGCCCAGGCGCGGCTCGCCGGCTACCTCGCGCGCAACGGTCAAGTGGCGACCGCCGAAGCGATGTTCCGCGACATCGTCCGCTCGCAGCCGGACGCGGCCAACCTGCCGCCATCCTTTGCCCATGTGCTGCGGCCGTACGTCGACCTGCTGCTCAAGAAAGGCGCCGACCCAGCGGCCAATGCGGAAATCTTCGCAGCGACGCAGCTGATGGTCCGCCCCGGTCTTGCGCAGACTCAGGCGGTGCTTGCACGCGAGCTTAGCGGCGGCACCGACCAAGCCTCGCGGCTGTTCCGCCAGTCTGTCGCTCTGACGCGGCAGGTGGAACGCGCGCGCGTTGAGCTGGCGCGTCTCGAGGACCTCGCCAAGCCAACGCCAGAGGAAGCCGTCCGTGCGCGCACGCTCAGGGGGGCGCTGCAGGTGTCGCAGAAGGAGCAACTCGCGACTCAGGCCGCGCTTGCGAGCTTCCCCCGCTACCGCGCGGTGTCGAGCGAAGTCATCCCGATCACGGACCTGCAGAAGCAACTTCGTCCGGGCGAGGCTTATTACCGCATGACCAACGTCGGCGAGAGCATCTACGCGGTGCTTATCACGCCGACCGCGGCGCACGCGGCCAGACTTGAGGCCACGAGCAAGCAGCTCGACGAGCAGGTGGACGCGTTGCGCGACACGATCTCGACCGTCGAGAACGGCCAGCGTACGACCTACGCCTTTGACGTCGGTCTCTCGCACCAGCTCTTCACCGAGCTGTTCGGCCCGTTCGAAACCGATCTCGCCGAGGTCAAGCACCTGATCTTCGAGCCGGACGGAGCGATGCTCCGCCTGCCCGCGAACCTGCTGGTGATGGATCAGGCCTCGGTCGATATGTACAAGAAGCGCGCGGCGACCGGCGGCGACGCCGAATTCGACTTCCGCGGGATCAATTGGCTTGGACGTGAGCGCGACATCTCGACGTCGGTCAGCCCGCGCGCCTTCGCCGATATGCGCGGCGCACGGCCGTCGGCCGCCCCGAGAGACTATCTCGGTCTCGGACAAAATACGCCGCCGACGGCCTCGGCCGCAGCGCTGATCCCCGCCGCTGCCGACCGCGACTGCATCCTTCCGCTCTCATCGTGGACGCACCCAATTTCGGCGAAGGAGCTGCAGGTCGCCGCGGGCATCGTCTCGACCTTCGATCCCAAGGGCGTGCAAGTGGTCACCGGCGACGCCTTCACCGACACCGGCCTTGAGGCACGCACCGACCTCGACCAGTATCGGATCATCCACTTCGCGACCCACGGAGTGGTGACTGCGCGGGCGCCGAAATGCGCCGCGCAGCCGGCGCTGCTGACCAGCTTCGGCGGCAACGGCTCGGACGGGCTGCTCACCTTCCGCGAAATCTTCGATCTGCACCTCGACGCGGACCTGGTGATCCTTTCCGCCTGCGACACCGCCGGCAAGGCGAGCGCTGCCGCGACGCAGCAGGCGGGCCTCGCGACCGGGGGCGACGTGGCGCTCGACGGGCTCGTGCGCGCCTTCGTCGGCGCAGGCGGACGGCTCGTGATCGCCAGCCACTGGCCGCTTTCGGACGATTATAACGCGACGCAGCGGTTGATTACCGGCATGTTCTCCGCGCCGCCCGGCACTGCGACCGTGACCGCTCTCAGGCTGTCACAGCGCCAACTGATGGACGACCCGAACACTTCGCACCCATTCTACTGGTCCGCGTTCGCGGCGGTCGGCGATGGCGAGATCCCGGTGCTCCGCGCGAAGCAGAATATCGCCGCGAAATAAACGCTTGCGAGGAGCCCCGGAGTCCATCCGAAGGCGAGAAGACTTACTGGTCCGGCTGCTCTTCCGTCTGCCCGCCGCAACGGCAGGTCGTCACGCGCGCGGCGCGATGCGGTTTCGGCTGTTGAGTTCGCTTGATCCGATTGAGCGGGCGCTGTGACCTGCTCGGCTGACGCGAGCAACACCGCTGGCGCGGCGCGATTGGTCGGCTGAGCCGCTTCCTTGGCCGGGGCCTTCGGCGGCTCCGCAGACACAGCGGTTCCAAGCGTCAGAATCGCAATTGCAATTCCTGCAAAACGGGCGTGCATAATCGTCTCCATCGCGAACAGCTGAGAATAGCCGCACGACGGTTTCCGACTCCTTCCGGTAAATGGTTAAGAGCATTGAACTATTTCCCGCTTCACGGCTGTTCGGCCAAAAGTTTTTCCGTGATTTTGCAGTACCTTAGCTGTAGCTCGCATCAAGGATTGATTCATTGACTCTTGATTAACGAGCGGTCACAAACCCCGCTCCAGACTAGGCAAGGGGGCAACCATGGCCACGTCGTATTCCAACAAATCGAAAATGTACCTGACGACTGCGGGCGTGCTCGCATTCGGTGTAGCTGCGTACGGTCTCGGGCGCGTGTATCCGCCGCATGGGACCCAGTGCCGGGACGATCGCTCCGGCGCAGCGTTATGTCTCCGCCCAGGTCGGCGAAGGCGATGTGACGCTCGGCGACACCGCGGTGCCCGAGCTGATGCAGACCGATGCTTTCGAGCTGATGGTCAAGGACCCAAGCTTCCGCGCACTCGCCGCGACACCGGGCTTCCAGGCTTTGGCGGGACAGCCGCAGGTGATGGCCGCTTTGATGTCCAACCCGAAGGCATTTAGCGCCTTGGCCGCGAATCCCTCGGCCTTCGCCGGTATCGCCAATGCGGCGCGCAATGCGTCGGCGCTGGCGCCGCAGGCGCATCAGGCGAGCGCAGCGCTGCTGAGCGCGGTAGCTTCCCATTCCGCGGCGATGCAGGCGCTCGCCGGGCATCCCGACGTCCTTGCGGCGATCGCCGCCAACCCGTCGGCGTTCGCCAGCCTCGCCGCAAACGCCAACGCGTTGAGCAATGCTGCCCTGAATGCGGAGCCGTGCTGCGGCAAGCCGGCTTTCAAGGCGCTGGCGATGGACAGCAAGGCGATGCAGGCGCTGCAGGCCGATCCCAAGGTGTTCAGCGCGCTTGCCGCCAATGCGGCATCGTTCAAGGCGCTTTCGGGCCAGCCGCAGGCGCTCTCCGCAGCGGTCAACAGCGCGGCGTCCGCGGCTCACCAGCTGCAATCGGCCGGCATCTCGAGCGCGGCGATGTCGGCGCTCGCGGCAAATCCGTCGGCGCTCGCCTTGCTCGCCGGGCAACCGCAGGCACTCGCGGCAATCGCCGGCCACTCGCAGGCGTTTGCAGCGCTCGCCTCGCACCCGCAGGCGCTCGCTGCGATCATGTCGCAAGGCATCTGCGTTCAGCAGCTTCGCCAGCAACGCCAGCGCGTTCCAGAACGCCGCGTCGAAAGCGGCAGCGGACGCGCGCATGGCGAGCAACGCTTCGGCGTTCCAGCAGCTCGCCAGCGACAGATCCGCGATGAGCGCGCTCGCCGCCGATCCGAAGGTCTTCTCGGCGATCGGCAATAATGCGCTCGCCTTCGCCAGCCTCGCCAGCAATGCGCATCTGCTGAGCTCGCAACTGATGTCGGCGATGGGCCAGAATGCTTCGGCATTCTCCAGCCTTGCCAGCAACGCGGCCCAGCTGAGCCAGGCGTCGCAGGCGTTGCAGGCGCTGAACGCCCAGTCGCTCGTCGCTTCGGCGGCGACGGCCGGAAAGTTCAACTCGGCGGCGTCGCAGGCGGTGCTTGCCAACCCGCAGGCCTTCTCGGCGATGATGGCCAATCCGCAGGCCTTCGCCGCTGCGAGCCAGAGTTCGGCGGCATTGGCGGCGCTTTCGTCGAACCAGAAAGCCTGGGCGGCGCTCGCGGCGCAACCCAATCTGGCGGCGCTGATGGCGAACCCGAGCTTCTCGGCGGCGCTCAACCAGGCCGGCGTCTCACAGTCGCACTCCGACTGACCCAGCGGTCGGGGGGCCGTTCATGTGGGATGGGGGTTTTAACGGGCGCCGGCTTGCATATCGCACGCTGGCGCTCGTCCTCGCCTCCTCCGCAAGCGCGGCTTTAGCCCAGACTCCGGCCAAGCAGCCGCCGCCTCCGCCGCCGCCCGACACCACGACGGTGGTCGAGAAACCCGACGCCGTCCCGCCTCAGCCGACCGAATCGCCTCCAGCCGAGCCGGTTACTCCGGCTCCGACCAAGCCCAATGCGCCTGAGCAGAAGACCGAGCACGTCCCGCAGGACGCATCGGGCTTTCACCTTTCGACGCTCGAGACCAAGGACCTCACGTTGCTCTACATCGACCCGGCGCAGACCTATCTGACGCCCTATCTCGCCCGAGCGTTCGAAAACTCGCTCGCCTTCCATGAGAAGAATTTGCACTGGAAGCCGTGGGAGCCGGTGACGATCCTGCTCAAGGATTTCTCCGACTACGGCAACGCCGCCGCACTCGGCTCGCCCAGCGACATGGTCCTGCTCGACGTCGCTCCGCTGTCGCTCTCGATGGAGGCATTTTCCCCCGGCGAGCGCTTTTTCACGCTGATGAACCATGAGATGACTCACGTCGGAACGATCGACGTGTGGAACTCGCGCGATTCCTCCTGGCGGCACTTCCTCGGCGGCAAGCCGGTCCCGCTGCAGAAGCACCCCGAATCGATCCTCTACAATTTCCTCACGAGCCCACGGAACCTCTCGCCTCGCTGGTACATGGAAGGCAGCGCGGTGTTCATGGAGACATGGATGGCGGGCGGTCTCGGCCGCGCGCAGGGCGCTTATGACGAGATGGTGTTCCGCGCCAAGGTGCGCGACGGCACGCGCATTTACTCCCCGCTTGGGCTGGAAAGCGAAGGCACCCAAACCGACTTCCAGGTCGGCGCCAATTCCTATCAGTACGGCACGCGCTTCATGTCTTATATCGCGCTGACCTATGGGCCCGAGAAGCTCGTCGAATGGCTTCGCCGGTCGGAGGATTCCAAGGCCTTCTACGCCGACCAGTTCCAGCATGTGTACGGCAGGCCGCTCAACGACGTGTGGAACGACTGGATCGCGTTCGAGCACAAGTTTCAGCAAGCCAATCTCGCGGCGCTCGCCAAATATCCGCTAACCGAGGTGAAACACCTCAGCCCGAACGGGCTCGGCTCGATGTCGCGCGGCTTCGTCGACGAGAAGACCAACAGCCTGATCGCCGCCTTCCGCTATCCGGGCAAGATCGGCTTCCTCGGCAAGATGGATCTCGCTACCGGCAAGGTGACGCCTTTCACCGACCTCGACGGCATGATGCTCTACAAGGTGACCAGCGTCGCCTTCGACCCCAACACCCGAACGGCCTTCTACGTCAACCAGAACTACGCCTACCGCGACATCAATGCGATCGACGTCGACACCGGCCAGAAGCGGCGGCTGCTGACCGACGCCCGCATCGGCGATCTCGCGTTCAACAAGGCGGACAAGAGCCTGTGGGGAATCCGTCACCAGAACGGCTTCGTCACGCTGGTGCGCATCCC
This sequence comes from uncultured Alphaproteobacteria bacterium, assembly GCA_963785965.1. Classification (GTDB taxonomy): domain Bacteria; phylum Pseudomonadota; class Alphaproteobacteria; order Sphingomonadales; family Sphingomonadaceae; genus Sphingomicrobium. The sequence continues at coordinate 40,383 of CAWAXE010000010.1, read as the reverse complement.
GGCGCCCTACACCAGCTTCAATCAAATCAAGACCTTCCGCTACGGCGAGATCATCTTCGACCTCGACGTCTCGCCGGATGGAGAGCTGGTCTCCGCCTCCTACGGCACGCTCGACGGCAAGCAGTCGGTCAAGGTGTGGAAGCGCTCGGACCTTGAACAGGGCAATGCCGACGATCCCGTCGCGACGCTCTCACTGCCGCCGGCGGTCCCGGAAATGTTCACCTTCACCCCCGACGGCAAGGCTCTGCTCGGCAATAGCTATTACACTGGCGTCTCGAACGTCTTTCGGCTCGATATCGCGACCGGCAAATATGACGTGCTCACCAACGCCTCGACCGGCTTCTTCCGCCCGCAGCTCCGCCCCGACGGCACGCTGCTGGTCTACGATTACGCCGGCGACGGCTTCAATCCGTCGATCGTCCAGCCCCAGGTGCGCGAGGATCTCGGAACGATCGAACTTCTCGGCACCCGCGTCGTCAACACCTGGCCCGTGCTCAAGACCTGGGGCGTCGGCTCACCCGCCAAGATCCCGCTCGACCAGCTGATCACCGCGCGCGGCACCTACCAGCCACTGCAGCGCATGCGCTTCGATGCGCATTATCCGATCGTTTCCGGCTACGGCCAAAAGGCCGCGCCGGGCTATTACTTCCACATCGCCGACCCGCTGCAGTTCCGTCAGTTCAGCGTCAGCCTCGCAGTCTCTCCCTACGGCGTGCACGGCTCGGAGCGGTTCCACGCCAACGTGGAATATCAGACGCCAAACTGGAAGCTGACCTACTGGCACAACCTCGCCGACGTTTACGACCTCGCCGGACCGGTGCTGCGCAGCCGCAAGGGCGACGCGTTCATCGCCAGCTATACCAAGCCCCTGATCTACGATCCGCCGCGCCAGCTCGACGTCTTCGGTTCGGCATCGGCCTATTTCGGCCTCGATCAGCTGCCGGGCGCGCAGAACATCGCGAGCCCGAAGAACCTGCAGTCCGCCGAGGTCGGCCTCCGCTACACCAACACCACGAAGTCCTTGGGGGGGGTCGATCATGAAAAGGGCTTCGAAGCGCGCATCGCGACCGGCACCGACCAGGCCCAGGGGCATTTCTATCCGAAATTGTACGGCGGCTTCGATCTCGGCACCGCTTTGCCGTGGCACAACAGCTCGGTGTGGTTGTACGCCCATGCCGGCATGGTCGGCGGGCAGCACCTGAGCCCGCTCGCGGCTTATTATTTCGGCGCCTTCCGCAACAACTATGTCGATGATCGGCCCGAGAAGCGCTATCGCGAAATGGAGAGCTTCCCCGGCTTCGAGATCGACGAGATCGCGGCTCGCCGCTTCGCCCGGGTAACGGGCGAAGTGAACCTGCCGCCGGTCCGCTTCGCCGAAGTCGGGACGCCCGCATTCTACCTCAGCTACATCCGCCCGGCCGTCTTCACCGGCGCAATGGCAACGACAGCGCCCGACGGCAGCGGGCATCATTATTACGACGTCGGAGCGCAGCTCGACCTCAACTTCACCGTGGCCCTCCGCCTCCCGATGGTGTTCTCGGTCGGCGCGGCCGGCGGCTGGGCCGACGGCCACTACCGCAAGACCGAGTGGCTCGCCTCGCTGAAGATCATGTGAGATGCCGCAGCTGCTGACGGAGGCCGTGCATTGGGGTCTCGCGCTTGTTCCCGTCCTGGTCCTTCTTGCCGTCTTCGTCTGGCTCGATGCGTTCAAGCTGATGCGGCTGCGCGAGATCTTGCTCCTGCTCGTGCTCGGCGGCATCAGCGCGCTTGCCGCTTACCCGGTCGCCGGCCGCTTTCTCGACACGCTGCCAATCGGCTTCAACAGTTACAGCCGCTTCGTTGCCCCGTGGATCGAGGAGGCGATCAAGGGGGTGATCGTCATCGCTCTCTTCCGCTTCAACCGCATCGGCTACAAGCTCGACGCGGTCATCTCCGGCTTCGCCATCGGCGCTGGTTTCTCGGTCCTCGAGAACGTCATCTACCTGCTGCGCTTCCCCGATTATGGTGCGGGCACGTGGATCGTGCGCGGGCTTGGCACGGCCGTGATGCACGGCACCACGCTCGCGCTCCTCGCCGCCATCGCGCACGAGTTCGCCGAGCGCGAGACGCGCGAAGCCGCGGGGGACTTTGACTTCCATCTGTGGTGGTTTGCGCCGGGCTATTTGGTCGCGGTCGCGCTGCACACGCTTTTCAACCAGTTCCCCGACCGCCCGCTGCTGGCAATGATTGGTGCCGCGATGTTCGCCCCTATCGCGCTGATCGCGATATTCAATTTCGGCACTACGGAAGCGGAGCAATGGCTGAAGGCGGAATGCGCCGCCCACCAGACCCAGCTGGAAGTGCTGCGCGCCGGCAATTGGCCGGATGACCCCGCCGGCCGCAAGATCGCGGCGCTTGCCGAGCGCCTGGGGCCGGAAACCGCAAAGCGCATCCGCCGCTATTGGGAGCTGCAGGCCTGGCTGGTCGTGCAGGCCGAAGAAGTGATGATCGAGGAAGCCGAAGGCGACGCGACTTTCGAGAAGGAGCAGATCCGCGCCGCACTCGCCGAGCAAGCCGGCCTGCGCCAGGCGCTCGGCCGAAGCACCTTCACCGCGCTCAACGCCTTCCTCCCCTTCAGCCGCAACGATCAATGGGAAGTGTCCGAGTTGAGGCAGCGTTTGGGCCGTTGATCATTGGGCCTGTCGTGATCCATTGCAGACATGAAGGTCGTTCGCCACAAACAGCCGGTCCAGCGCCGGCGGTGCTGACGGAAAGACAGGAGCGAGGACGTGGTGCTCGAACGCGGCGTGCAGGCGTACACACCGGCCGAGACGCCGGTTCGGAAATGGTGTTGGGCTCTGATTGCCTGCGGAGCCGTCTTCGCCGCGCCGGCATCTGCTCAGGCCCCCCTTCCGGCCGGCACATTCACCATGGAACAGGTGCTCGCTTATCCCTTTGTGCCGGAGCTCGAGGCTGCGGAAAAAGGAGACGCGGTGGCTTTTGTCCGCGTCGTGAAGGGCGTCCGCAATGTGTGGATAGCGAAAGGCCCCGCGTTCAAGCCCCGGCAACTGACACATTATGCCGCTGACGACGGGCAGGAAATCACCCAGCTCACATTCTCTCCCGAGGGTGCGCATCTAGTTTATGTGCGTGGCGGCGATCACGATGCGAACTGGGAAGCAAAGTTGCCGCCCGACCCCGCTTCCTCGGCGGTCGAACCCAAGGTCACGATCTGGGCCGCGCAAGCTTCGGGCCGCGCGCCTGCCAAGGTCGCCGAGGGCGATGGTCCGGCCATCTCCTCCCGGGGCGAACTTGCCTACATCAAGGACAATCAGGTGTGGACGGCGCCGTTCAACGGCAAAGGGAAGCCCAAGCGGCTGTTCTTCGACCGGGGGGAAGACGGCGCGCTGACCTGGTCGCCCGACGGCGCGAAGCTCGCGTTTGTCTCCAACCGTGACGGCGATCACAGCTTCATCGGCGTCTATGACGTAAAGACCAAGGCTCTGACCTATCTCGCTCCATCGACCGATTTCGACGCTTATCCGCGATGGTCGCCCGACGGCACGCGTATCGCTTTTGCGCGCCGGCCGGGCCGGGGCGGCGCGCCCAAGCCGCTGCTGAAGCAGACACCCGATCGTTTTTCGATCTGGGTCGCCGATGTCGCAAACGGGCGCGCCAACCGCGTCTGGCAAAGCCCCGATACGCTTCTCGGGTCATTCCCCGAGACCGCCGGAGAAGTGAATTTGAAGTGGGCTGCTGGCGACCGGCTCGTGTTTCTCGCCGACCTCGACAATTGGCCGCATCTCTATTCCGTCGCGGCGAGTGGCGGAGCACCGCTGCTGCTGACTCCGGGCAATTACATGGTGGAGCACGTGGCGATCAGCCGCGACCGCAAGTTCCTAATCTACGACGCGAACACCGGGGCGACCAAGGACGACGACGACCGCCGCCACCTCTTCCGCGTGCCGGTGGATTCCGCGCAGCCGGTCGCGCTTACGGCTGGGACTGGACTTGAATGGTCGCCGGTTGCCGCGAGCCCAACCGAAGTTGCTTACATCGGCGCCGGAGCAAAGGCGCCGCCATCCTTGGCGCTGGTTGGCCTGGATGGAAATGGCGTACGCGATCTCGGCGCGGGCACCGTGTTGAAGGAATTTCCTGAGGCCGAACTGGTGGTGCCCCACGCGGCCACCTTCACCGCCGCCGACGGGTGGACCATCCAGGGACAGCTTTTCGACAATGGCAGCGGCCCTCGGAAACCGGCTCTGATCTTCGTCCATGGCGGCCCGCCGCGGCAGATGCTGCTCGGCTGGCACTACATGGATTATTACAGCAACGGTTACGCCGTGAATCAGTATCTCGCCAACCACGGGTACGTGGTGCTCTCGGTGAATTACCGGCTGGGGATCGGTTACGGCCATGCCTTCCATCATCCCGAACGCGCCGGACCGGCTGGAGCGGCGGAGTATCAGGACGTTGTCGCCGGAGCGAAATATCTGCAGGCCCTGCCCGACGTAGACCCCGCCAGGATCGGCATTTGGGGCGGCTCCTACGGGGGGTATCTCACCGCGATGGGCCTTGCCCGCAACTCCGACATCTTCAAAGCCGGCGTCGACCTTCACGGCGTGCACGACTGGTCCAGCTTCCTCGAACGATTCTTGCAGGACCAGCCCAAGCGCTACGAAAAAGGCGATATCGACCAAGCGATGAAGGTCGCCTTCGAATCTTCGCCGGTCGCCGCGATGAACGGCTGGAGATCGCCGGTGCTGCTGATCCAGGGCGATGACGACCGCAATGTCAATTTCGGCCAAACCATCGACCTCGCACGCCGCCTCGAAGACCAGCACGTTCCGTTCGAACAACTCGTCCTGCCCAACGAGATCCACGGCTTTCTCACCTGGCAATCGTGGCTCACCGCAGACACGGCAACTGCGGATTTCTTTGCGCGCACCTTGCCGGCTCGGTGACAACCGAAGTCGGCGGTGCGTGGCGGAGAGGGTGGGATTCGAACCCACGGTACGGTTGCCCGTACGCCGCATTTCGAGTGCGGTGCTTTCGACCACTCAGCCACCTCTCCGCTCGAGGCGCATTCCGGCGCGACGCCGGCTCCGGTCGGGCGCGGGCTCTAGCAGCGGCCCCGCCCATTGCCTAGATAGGCCGGCATGACCCCTTTTGAACCATTCGAACGTTTGCCCTCCATGGCACAGAAGATCGACATGCCCTTGGCCCGCTTCGCGATCGGCGACGTCGTCAAGCACCGCATCTTCGATTTCCGCGGAGTGATCTTCGACGTCGATCCCGAGTTCGCCAACAGCGACGAATGGTATGACGCAATTCCCGAGGCAATCCGCCCGTCCAGGGACCAGCCCTTCTACCACCTGCTCGCCGAAAATGCGGAGTCGACTTACGTCGCCTACGTCAGCCAGCAGAACCTGGTCCCCGACGAGACCGACGAGCCGGTCGACCACCCCGCCATCGGGACCATGTTCGACGGCCTTGAGGGCGGGCGCTATCATCTGAAGGCCGAGCACAGGCACTAATCTTTCCTCTCTGCCGCGAAGCGGTGGGGAGGTGGCAGACCCGCGCAGCGGGGCTGACGGAGGGGCCCCTCCACCACCGAGCTGCGCTCGGCGGTCCCCCTCCCCACGATCCCGGATCCGGTCCGGGATCGCAGGGAGGATAGGTTGACACCCGCTCACCCCTGCCATAGGCGGCGCGCTTCCCCGAGCGGCGGCGCGTCTCAAGACGCATGCGCACGCGCGGGGACCGGAATTCTAACGAAGAGAAGAGCCAATGTTCGCAGTCGTGCGCACGGGCGGCAAGCAATATCGCGTCGCCCCCGGAGACAAGATCGTCGTCGAGAAGCTCGACGGCAACGCCGGTGACAAGGTCACTCTGGGCGACGTCCTGCTGGCCGGCGACGGCGGCAATCTGAAGTCGACCGACGGGCTCACCGTCGCGGCCGAGATCGTCGCCCAAGCCAAGGCCGACAAGGTCACGGTGTTCAAGAAGCGCCGCCGCCACAATTACCGCCGCAAGAAGGGCCACCGCCAGCAGCACACGATCTTGAGGATCGTCGCCATCGGCGATCACAAGCATGTCCCGAGCAAAGCCGAGGGGACGGAGAAGCCGGCCAAGACCGCGGCGCCAAAGACCGAAGCCGCTCCTGCGAAGGCTGCTGCGCCTGCGAAAAAGGAAAAGCCCGCTGCGGCGATCACCCCGGCCGAAGGCTCCGGCGATATCGCCGGCAAGCCGACCATGAGCCCGGCCCCGCAGGACGAGGCCAAGGCCAATCCTCCGGTCGACACGGGCACCAGCAACGACAAGCCTGCCGCAAGCAAAGCTAAGGAACCCGCGAGCGCCAAAAAGAGCACAAGCGGCGGCAAAACGGCCAAGGCCGGCTCGACAAAAAATGCTGCACCTGCTAAGGGCGCGGCCAAGAAATCACCCAAAGCGAAGTAGTTCGAAATGGCACATAAAAAAGCAGGCGGCTCGTCCCGCAACGGCCGCGACAGTCAGAGCAAGCGCCTTGGCGTAAAGAAGTTCGGCAGCGAAACCGTGCGCGCCGGAAACATCATCGTGCGCCAGCGCGGCACCAAATGGCACCCGGGCGACAACGTCGGGCTCGGCAAGGATCACACCTTGTTCGCGCTGACCGACGGTTGCGTCGCATTCCGCGACGGCAAGCTGGGCCGCAAATACGTGCACGTCATGCCGATCGCGGCACAAGCGGCGGAGAGCAAATAGGAACGGTCAGAAAGGGACCGTTCCCACAAGGGGGCGGCCCGGACGAGATCTGAACGATCGAAGCCACAAGGGAGAAGAGGGAAGCCCCCTCTCCTCCCTTCTTTTGTTTCTGAAGGGCCAAATTCTTCTCCCGAAATTGTCATCGGGCGCCGTTGGGCGGCCGAATCTGGAGAAGGACGATGTTCGCAAGAACGCCAAGACTGCTGCTGAGGCCGGGTTTCCCCGAGGACGCTCCGGCGCTTGCCGCGGCGATTGCCGACAAGGCGATCGCGCGCAACCTGGCGTCGGTCCCCTGGCCCTACCGCATGCGTGACGCCGAGGCATTCCTCGCCAGCCCGCGCGATCCCGTCCTGCCGTCGTTGCTCATCTTTGAGCGCACCGATGCCGCGCCGCAGCTGATCGGCGCGTGCGGGCTTGGCCGGCGACCGTCGGGCGCGGTCGAGATGGGCTATTGGATCGCGAAGTCTTTCTGGGGCCGCGGCTTCGCCACCGAAGCCTGCTCCGCGCTAGTTCATATCGCCGCGACGCTCCGCCTTCCCAGCCTCGAAGGCTCGCACTTCCTCGATAACCCGGCTTCGGCGCGGGTGCTCGAGAAGCTCGGATTCGAGCCCGTCGGGATCGTCGCCCCCCGGATGAGCTGCGCAAGAGGCACGGAAGTGCCGGCGCGGCTGATGCGGCTGCGGCTGGCTGCGGACGTTTCAGCCGAGGAGCAAGCGCTGGCGGCTTAGGCCGCCCGCCTTACCTTGCGCTTTGGCTGCGGCGCGTCCGCGGCGCTCTGGTCATACGCGCGCAGAAGCGCCCGGTCGTCCGCGTTCCACGGATGGAATCCGGGCAGGAAGAAGGTGAACCACGCCCCCGCGATCTTGCGGAACATCCCGGGGCGCACCCACAGATACGCCAGCAACTTCGCCCAGGCGCGTACGCCGGTCACGCCGTCCTGTCGCATCAGTTCGAGCGATCCCGCGGTACGGTCCACGACGAAATTGCGGGTGACATAAAGCATCACCTTGGCCTTGACCTTCCATCGCTTCCACCGCGTCCAATGCCGCGTCGCGTGCAGCCAGGTGTCGTAGGCGACGCCCTTGTGCTCGATCTCCTCGCACGCATGCCAGCGCCACAGGTCGGCCGTTTCGCGCTCGCCACCTGCGAGGTGCCGCGAATTGGCGAGCAGCTGGTGAGCGAGAATCGCGGTGAAATGTTCGAGCGCCATGGTCGCCGCCAAGCTGACGATCGGCGGCTTGGAGCGCGTGACCGCCAGCCGCTTCTCGACTTGCGCCTCCAGCTTTGAGAGATCGTAGCCGGCATCCGCCGCTCGCCGGTTGAACGCGTCATGCTCGCGACTGTGGACGATCTCCTGCGTCGTGAAGGCCTTGATCTCTTCGGCAAGCTTGGGCGGAGCGCCGTCGCGGAACTTGCGGACGCTCTCGACGAAAAAGGCCTCGCCGACCGGGAAGGTCGCCGACAGCGCGTTATAGATGGCGGTCGCTTCGACACGCCCGCCGTGCCAAAGACGCGGAGTCGCAGCTTCCCGCCCGAAGCGGCGGTCGCGCGGCGTGATCTTCAGGTCTTTGGGCGTGGGCAGGCTGATGGTGCTCATGGGGGGAAGGTAGATTAACTGACACTAATGTCAATAACTCGCAAACGCCTCAGCCCTGAAGCGAGCCGGTCCGCCGCGATCAAGGCCGCTCGTCAGCTTCTCCTCACCGACGGTCCGCAGGCGGTCACGCTGAAGGCGGTGGCGGCGAAGATCGGCCGCACCCACGCCAATCTGCTCCACCATTTTGGCTCGGCCGCGGGCCTGCAGTCCGAGCTCGCGCGGTCGATCGCCAGGTCGGTGACGACCAGCATTGCCCAATCCGTCGAACTCGCGCGGGCCGGCAAGACCGACGCCCGCGACATCGTCGATCAGACCTTCGATGCGTTCGGCCGAGAAGGCGCCGGAGCGCTCGCGGCGTGGATGATCCTCACCGGCAACCGCGACGCCCTGAACCCGATCCTCGATTCGCTTCACGGCCTCGTCGCCCAATTGAGCGCCGGCCATGAGGACCACCAGGTGGCCGAGACCACGCTTTCGCTGGTCCTCACCGCGCTCGGCGATTCGCTGCTTGGAGCGCCGATATCCGAAGCACTCGCCCTCAAGCGAGACACCGCGCGTGAGCTCGCCGCCGAGCGTCTCCGCGCCCGTCTCGATCTCTATCGGCAGTAGCCAGTAGCTTCCGGCGCCCAGCTGGTGCAGCTTGCCGGCCGTGACAGCGCGTTCGCAAAACCGGCTTGACCGGATCAAGTACCGTATCGGCGGCTCGTTGCGGGAACTTGGACCGGGCCTGATCACCGGCGCCGCGGACGACGATCCCAGCGGCATCGCCACTTACTCCCAGGCCGGCGCGCAATTCGGCTACAGCCTGCTGTGGACAATGGTGCTCACTTACCCGCTGATGTCGGCGATTCAGCTGGTCAGCGCGCACATCGGCCGGGTCACCGGCGCGGGACTCGCAAGCAATTTGGTGCGCACCTTTCCCAAGCGGGCGGTGGCACTGCTGATAGGCATCCTGGCGATCGCCAACACCATCAACATCGGCGCGGATCTCTCGGCAATGGCAGCTTCGGCGCGGCTGGTCACGGGTGGCGGCGAGCACGTCTTCGTGATCGCGTTCGCCATCGTCAGCACTGTGCTTCAGCTCTACGTTCCGTACCGTCAATATGCGCGAAATCCTGAAATGGCTCACGCTGACCCTCTTCGCCTACGTCGGAGTTCTTCTGGTGGTCCACACGAACTGGCGCGCGGCGGCGGTTGGCCTGGTCCTTCCAAAGGAGCTTGGCAGCGATGCTTTGCTGACGATCGTGGCCGTGTTCGGCACGACGATAAGTCCGTATTTGTTCTTCTGGCAAAGCTCGCAGGAAGCCGAGGAGATTGCCGCCTCCCCCGCTCAAAAGTCGATCCGCCAATCGCCGCGCAGCGCTCCACAGCAGTTCCGGCGCATGCGTTTCGACACGCTGACCGGGATGGCCTTCTCCAACCTCATCGCGCTCGCCATCATGCTGGCGACCGCTGCCACGTTGCATTCGCGCGGAGTGACGCAGATCAACTCGGCAGCTCAGGCGGCGGACGCGCTTCGACCCGTTGCCGGCGCATTCGCTTTCGGCCTGTTCGCGGCAGGAATCATCGGCACCGGCTTTCTGGCCGTGCCCGTCCTCGCCGGTTCGACTGCGTTCGCGGTCGCCGAGGTTTTTGGATGGAAGGAAGGGCTCGAGCGCCAGCCGCGACAGGCGGCGGGTTTCTATTCGATCATTGTCCTCGCGACGATGGTCGGCCTGTTGATCGACTGGTCGCCAGTTGATCCGATCCGGGCATTGTTCTGGAGCGCGGTGCTCAACGGTGTCACCGCCGTTCCCTTGATGATCGCGATGATGATCGTGGTGTCACGTCATGCGGTGATGGGGCGCTTTACCGCCAATCGTACGCTGCTGCTGTTCGGTTGGGGGGCGACCGCGGTGATGGCCCTGGCGGCGGGAGCGATGCTGGTCGATTCAGTTGGCCAGGCGATCAATTGACCGGCAGCCACGCTTCGGGGCAGAGCTCGCGGCGCCACCGCGCTTCAGCTCACCTTCGGCGTCATCGATCTCGTGCAACAGTCCGGTGAACTGCGCCGCGTCCTCGATCGGCCACGCCCGCGCGAACGCAGGAACAAACAAGGCGACGTCAAAGCGCCGGCCGGGGCCGAAAGCCACCGCGCCATCTCGAACATCAAGTCTATGCAGATATTGATCCATGTTAGGGTAACGCTCACAAGCAGTTGAAGTGCCAACCGTTTCACCCGCAACACCATTGTGGTTCAATTTGCGGGAACCTTAGGCATGCGACAATCATCCAATGCGTTGGACACCCGCACCGCGTGTCTGCTTCTCGCAAGGGGATGATCATGAAATTCACTTCCGCATTGTTCAGCGCCGCAATTTTCGCTTTGGCCACGCCGGCACTGGCGGCGAACGCGCCAACCGATCCGCAAATCGCACATATCGCCTACACCGCAGGCACCATCGACATTGCCGCCGGCAAGCAGGCCCTCGCGCGGTCGCACAACAAGGCCGTCCGCGCCTTCGCGCAGGAGATGGTCCGTGACCACAGCGCCGTGAACGACAAGGCGCTTGCGCTGGTCAAGAAGCTCCACGTCACTCCGGAAGCAAACCCGACGAGCGCTGGGCTCAGCAAGCAGGCGAGCGCAACTCTTCGCCGCCTTAGCCACCTGCACGGCCGTTCCTTCGATCGCGCTTACGTCGCGAACGAGGTCGCCTATCACAAGACGGTCAACGGAGCGCTCGAATCGACTCTGATTCCGTCGGCGCACAACGCCGATCTCAAATCCCTGCTCGAGACGGGCCTCACCTTGTTCCGCGAGCACCAGAAGCACGCGGAAAACCTCGCCAAGGGTCTGAAATGATCTTGCGCTCGTGGCGTCGCCCCTTGTTCGCCGCGAGCGCCGGGGCGCTGGCGCTGGCTGCCCTTGCGGGCAGTCCGGCGGCAGCCGCCCCGCACACTTACACAATCGTCATCGACAAGCTGAAGTTCGGCCCGGCGCCGCCCAATCTGCATAAGGGCGACACCATCATCTGGGCGAACCGCGATTTCATCCAGCACTCGGCGACCGCCGCCGATCACAGCTTCGACGTCAATTTGCCTGCCGGCAAAGCGGGCAAGACGACGCTCACAAAAAGCGGATCGATTGCCTTCTTCTGCCGCTACCATCCGGGCATGCGCGGCGTTCTGCAGGTGAAATGAGCTTGAGCGATGGCGACGACCGCGCAGACCCTTCCTGATTATCGCAGCATTGGCGACGCCGAGCTCGCGCGCCTCTGCGCGGCTCGCGACCGGCACGCCACCCAGCATGTGATCACCGCCAATAACCAGCGGCTGTTCCGCACCGCGTGGAGCATCCTCAAGAACCGCGCCGAAGCCGAGGAGGCGGTGCAGGCGGCGTATCTGTCGGCATTCGCCAAAATCAGCGGATTTGAAGGCCGATCGTCGCTTTCCACCTGGCTCACCCGGATCGTCGTCAACGAATCCCTCGGCCGCCGGCGCTCCGAAGAACGCCGCCGCCGCCAGCTCGAACAGGAAGGTGTCGCAGTGCTGGACACATACCGCGAAGCGTTGATGCGCGGCTCCGAAGCGGATGCTCCCGACGTGACCGTCGCCCGCGAACAAATCCGCAAGCTTCTCGAGCAAGCCATCGGCGAGCTTCCGGACAACTTCCGCACGGTGTTCGTGCTGCGCGAAGTCGAAGGCCTGAGCAGCGAGGAAACTGCCGCGATCCTCGACGTCCCAGTCGCGACCGTGAAGACGCGCCTGTTTCGCGGCCGCCAGCGCCTGCAGCAAACGCTGGCGCCGGAGCTGTCGGCGACGCTCAGCGGCACATTCCCGTTTGCCGGCGCCGACTGCGCCGCGATGACGCAGCGGGTAATGAGCGCGCTGGGACTCTAGCCCCATCGTCCGCAGCCCGGATCGAGCGCTTGACGGCGCTTGCGCTAAGTTTCCGATAGTGCGAGCATCCGCCCTTCGAGCCGCGTGAGTTTTGCGGCCCGGGCGTACAGAACCTTTGGGGGAAGGCTGTACTTATGGGCGGGGCTGCCGGGCGCTTGGACAGCGCTCGATGATCTTCAATTCTCTGACCTTCCTGGTCTTCTTCGCGATCGTGCTCGCGCTGCACAACATGCCGTTCAGCTGGCACCAGAAGAAGATCAACCTGATGATCGCGTCGTATTTGTTCTACGCCGCGTGGAATCCGCCGTTCGTCATCCTGCTGTGGATCTCGACCGTGGTCGATTGGTGGGCGGCGCAATGGATGGTCCGCGCCAAGCAAGAACGCACGCGCCGCATGTGGATGCTGATCTCGGTGGTCGTGAACCTCGGGATGCTTGGCTATTTCAAATATGGCGGTTTCCTGATGAACAATTTCGTGTCCATCGCGGGCTCGCTCGGCATCATCTATCACCCGCCGGGGTGGGACATCGTCCTCCCGGTCGGCATCAGCTTTTATACCTTCGCCACCCTCTCCTACACGCTCGACGTCTATTTGCGGCGCTCGGCGCCGGCTGGCAGCTTCCTCAATTACGCTCTGTTCGTGACCTTCTTCCCGCACCTCGTCGCCGGCCCGATCATGCGCCCGACCGAGCTCGTCCCGCAGTTCGAGGAGCCGCGCCGCGCCAACGCCAACCAGATCTTCTTCGGCTTCGCATTGCTGACCCTCGGCCTCTTCCAAAAGGTGGTCTTGGCCGATGGCTTCCTCGCGCCGGTGGTCGAGGCGGTTTACGACGCGCATGGTCAGGTGCCGGGAATGCTCGACAGCTGGGTCGCGACGCTCGCCTTCGCCGGCCAGATCTTCTGCGATTTCGCCGGTTACTCGACCTCGGCGATCGGAGTCGCTTTGTGCCTCGGCTTCGCCATGCCCGACAATTTCCGCTTCCCCTATGGCGCCGTCGGCTTTTCGGACTTCTGGCGGCGCTGGCACATCACTCTGTCGAGCTGGCTGCGCGATTATCTCTACATTCCCCTGGGCGGCAACCGCTACGGGCAGGCGCGCACCTATGCCGCGCTGATGGGGACCATGCTGCTGGGCGGCCTCTGGCACGGAGCCAACTGGACCTTCGTCGTCTGGGGCGGCCTCCATGGCCTGTACTTGTCGGCCGAGCGGTGGCTCCGGTCGCGCTTCAAGGGCTTCACACCCGGCCGCGTGGCGCTCATCGGCCTCGCGCTCCTCACCTTCCTCCTCGTCAACATCACCTGGGTCTTTTTCCGCGCCAAGACCTTCGCCGGCGCCGGCGTGGTGCTGACGGGCATGGCGGGAATGGCCGCGAAGCCGGAGCCTTTGATCGCGGCCGGTCCGATGATCATGGCCATGGTCATCGTTTCGGCAATCTTCGGAACGCATCTGGCAATGCGCAACACCACGCTCGAGGTGGTGATCGAGCGCACGCCATCGGTCGCAATAGCGAGCATTTGGACGCTCTTATTGTTCGCCGTGATCATCGAGCAGGGGCAGGGCAGTGCATTCATCTATTTCGCCTTCTGACGGCCGCAAGGCGGAGATCAGCGGCGCGCGCGAAGGCGCGCTTCCGCCCGGACTGCGCAAGACCGCGTCCGACCGCCCCGGCCAGGCGCAGCCGGTCCCGACGCGCGACATCCCCTCGCGGCCCTGGGCGAAGATGGGCGTGTGCGTTCTGGTCGCTGTCTCGCTTCTGACTACCGCTTGGGAATGGAACGCGCGGACCAATATCGGCCTCCACGCTGGCGACATCGACGACAGCCCGCAAGCCTGGGCCGAGCAACGCCGGCTCGCCGACGCCGCGCCGGTGACGCTCGTCGGCGACAGCCGCATCCTGTTCGACACCGACCTCGACCGCTTTCAACAGCTCACCGGCGTCCGGCCCGTGCAAACCGCCATCGTCGGAACCAACGCGCGCGCGCTTCTCGAAAGCTATGCGAACGACCCCAAATTCCACGGTCTGCTGGTCCTCGGCCTGGCGGATCTCAGCTATTTCCGGCCCGTGGGCGTCGGTCTTGGGGGATCCTATCTCAAGGGTTTCGCGAAGAACGACAAACCCTCGCAGCTCACGGGATTGTGGCTCGACCGCTTCCTCCAGCGCTATTTCGCATTCCTTGATTCCGAGTATCGGCTGAGCGTTCTGGCGAAGCGGTTGGACCACGGCATCCGCCCGGTCGCATACGGTCCCTACGACGACGTCTGGAAAATCTCCGAGACGTTCGATCGCCGGCAATATTTCATGTGGGATCGGATCGAGACGGATCCCTATTTGCGCGCTCATGCCCGCTACGCGTGGAACGTGTTCAAGGGTCCGCCGCTGCCGCCGTTCATCGCCCGCAACGTGATCGCGCGCAGCGCCGAAGCCGTCCGCCGTATCCGCGCCCGCGGCGGCGACGTGATTTTCGTCCGTCCGCCGTCCGCACCCGAGCTGCGCGCAGTCGAGGACAAGCGGCTGCCGCGGGCCAAGGGCTGGGACATGCTTCTTGCGGCTACGCAGTCGAAGGGTATCCACGCCGATGACCTGCCGCAGGCGCAAAACCTCGTGGTTCCCGAATGGTCACACCTCAGCCACAAATGCGCGACCGTCTTCACCGACGCCTACGTGCGCCGCCTGACGCAGCTTACTCCCCGCCTGAAGCTGCGCGCCGATGCTCCACCGCCGCTGAGCCGCGCCGACTGCGTTCCGCAGGCGATGGCCTCAGCGGGCAAGGCCGCCTAGCCAGGACCCGAGGTCCGCCCCCGATCGGGCGGGCACTTCAGCGTGGTCGTGCCCGGCGCCGACAGGACGGCGTCAGCCACGTGATCGGCGGTGCATTGCTCGTCCACCCGCTGCAGCTGGTACAACCGGTTCGTCGGGCAATCGTTCGCCAGGCTCCCGCGCAGCAGCTTGGGCGTGACGTTGACGACTTCGATGGAAGTGCCTCGAGTCTGCTCGGCAATCGCGTCCGTCAGCCGCTCGAACGCGCAGCGCGAGCTCGCGTACGGGAACATTCCGTCGCTCGAGACGAACCCGCCGGCCGGAGCGATGTTGACCAGCATCCGCCGCCCGTTCGAACGCCGCAGCAAGGGCATGAAAGCGCGCGTCATGCGCATCATCCCAAGCGCGCGGACGTAGCCCCGGCCCGCGGCGTTGATCAGCACGTCGATGCTCGAATATTTCTCCGCAATTTCGGTCGCCAGTATTGCGACGCTATTGTCTTCGATCGCGTCGCAAAAGCGGGCGAAGCCATGCAGCCGCTGGGCGGTCCGGGTGAGCGCGATCCCCTCGATGTCGCACAGCAGGAGTTCGGCGCCCGCGGCGCTCAGCGCTTCGGCGCAGGCGAGGCCCACGCCGCCCCCTGCGCCGCTGATCAGGATGCGCGGCCGCCGCGCTTGATCGGGCCGCGTCACGATTCGAAGAACCGGAATCGCGCAAGGGCGCAACGCAACAGCAGAAATAGCTTTCGCGGCCCGCCGGCGGCAGGCCGCGCTTTTATTGTAGACATCTGGGGGTGTGCCTTCTAATGCAACGAAGTGTTGCGTTAACAGAAGGCGTATGGTGAATCAACCCTCAAAGCCAATACAGACGAATTCACGGCGTCGGCCGGGTGGTCGCACCGGCGATGTCACCCAGCGAATCCATGAGGCAATCCTTGAACTGCTGATCGAAGGCGGGGTCCAGGCCTGCACCTTTTCGGCCGTGGCGGACCGCGCGAAAGTCCAGCGTTCGACCCTTTATCGGCGCTTTCCCGACCGCTGGGACGCGATGATTGACGCTTTCATGGCGCAGGCAGCCGCAGACGTCCTCCCGGACCTCGGGGACAGCTTCGCCCATGACCTCGCCTCGGTTCTGCGCAAGCTCGTCCAAAACCTGGAAACGCCGCTCGGACCGGCGCTGATCGCGGTCGCGACGGAATACCGCGCCAAGTCCGGCGGCGATTATTCGCGCCTCTACTTCGACCGCCGCATGGAGCAGCTCGAGCCGATGTTCGCGGCCGGCATCAGCCGCGGCGAGCTGCCCGCGACGCTCGATCGCGAGGAGCTGTTCAGCTTTGCCGCCGGCCCGATCTATTTCCGCATGTTCATCGCCGGCCGCCCGGCGGACGACGACTTCATCAATTCGATCGTGAGCTCAGTGTGCTGGCTTTTCTGCTCCCCCAGCGCAGCCGCCAAAGCGGGGCTCCCGGCACGCCTCACATAATCGCTTAACGGTCTTCGGTTAGGCTCGTCGCTGGTGCGGGCTGGAGCCGGGGGGACATCGCGTATGAGTGCTAAGCCGGCCATCGACGCATCGCATCCGCATTTCGTGTCGATTCCCGACCCGCGGGCGGAGGGGGTGCGCGCGTATCGCGAACCGGACGAGCCGCACCCGCTCCAGCTCGCCTTTCTCGAATCCGCGGGCGAGCGCGCCTGGGTCGAAACGATGGCCAGCCTGCTCTCCGCCGGACGCACCGCAGAAGCGGACGCAGGGCTCGCCGCCGAGCTCGCCGGCTTCGACGGCGCCCTCGCCCGGCTGTGCAAAGCGACCGCGGCCGCCGATGTCGCGCTCGAAGGTTGGGACGATCTCCTTCCCATCCTGGCCGAATGGGAAGGGCCGCCAGTCACCGCCATCACCCTCGGCCTCACCAACCAGCCGGACCTGGTGTTCGAGCCTGGCGCGACCAATCAGCCCGACCTGCTCCTCGGCCTTTATTCGGACGAGGCGTTTCCCTTCAGCCGAGCGAGCAAGGCCGATCTCCTCGCCGAGTGCGGAAAAGAATCTCCGGCCTGGGCGGGCGCCGAAGAGGATGTCGAATTCTATTGCACCATCTCGGGCCTCGACGCGCTGAACTCCGCGCTCATCCACTGCAAGCACCGCCGCTTCCTGCGCGACGGCCGCGACGGGGTCGAGGGCCGCGCCCCCGGCGGCTATGTCGAATATGTGCTCGGCAGCTGGCTGCTCGCTACCCGCTTCCTCCAGGCAACTGAACGCGCGATATCCGACCACGGCCTGCCCGCCGGCTGCCGCCTCATCGCCGGAACGGTCGAGGTCAACGCCGATTTCATCACCGTCTTCAGCCTCGACCGGACCTCCGCCGCCACGCCCGAGCCACTCGCCGCACCTTCGGACCCAGCGTTCGCCACGCTGACCGTTAAGCCATGGGTGCCGCGCGAGGACGCGACCGCCGATCCTTTCGCGAACGCCCCGAGCCTCCGCCAGCGCCTTGTTTCGGTCGAGCCCGCGCCCCAACCGCCCCGCGGCTTCATGACCCGCCTGTTCGGCCGGATTCGCGGCGGCTGAACTCCGTCCGGGAAATCCGTCGCGGCGTAGGGCTGGTTGTTTGCATTGTCCGCAGAAAATTAAGGGCGTATCGCTGGTGCGCGGACGGCGGGGGGCCCGTTGACCAAATCGAAGACGCGCGGAAAGGCGCACTACATCGCCCTTGATGGGCTCAGAGCGCTGGCTGCTCTTGCCGTGCTGTATGTGCATGAGCTGGGCTTTTTCGCGCCTGGCTCCTGGTACCCACCGGCGCTCGCCGTCGATTTTTTCTTCATGCTCAGCGGGTTCGTGATCGCTCATGCCTACGGGCAAAAGCTCGATCATGGACTCACTTGGTCGCGCTATATGGCGGCTCGGCTGATCCGGCTTTATCCGATGCTGTTCCTTGGCCTTGTGCTGGGCGGATTATTGTCACTTGCCAGGCAAACGCACGGCCACGCCGGTCCGCATGACAGCATCGCGACCTTCATCGGCAGTTTGTTCCTCCTTCCCGTCGGCCTGCTATATGTCGCGAGGATCTCATCCCTACGACAGCCCCAACGTGTTCCTGTTCAACGGCATTCTATGGTCGTTGTTCTTCGCGGTGATTGCCAGCGCCGCTTATGGAACTCGGATCAGGCATCTTGGCCGTCCATGGCTGATTGGCGGCTTCGTCCTGTGCACTGCCGCATTGGTCGCAGCAGGCATTTGGGCTGGCTCGATCGCCGGTCTCGGAAGGCACGGCCTCATCGGCTTCCTCGGCGGTTTCCCCCGGGTCGCCGTTCTCTTTTCCCTCGGAGTGGCTCTCTATACCCTCGCCCTCTTCAAGCGCTTCCCACGAGTGCCTTTTGCGGTTCCCGCCCTCGTGCTGGTCGCCTTGCTCATGGTGCCGATCGGAGACCATTGGACCTACGATCTGGCATATATATTCCTCGCATTCCCCTTGCTGATTTGCTTCGGCGCGCAGTCGCCAGGGGACCGCCTTTGCGCTTGGTTGGGGCGGCTTTCCTATCCCCTCTATGTGATACAATTGCCGCTCTCGGAGGCCGTCGGATACGGGGTCAAAGCATATATTACGCAGCAACCGGCTTTGATCATCGCCGCTTCCGTGCTGTCCTGCCTTCTGCTCGCCTGGATTGCCGTCGTATTTTACGATGAGCCGGTCCGCCGGCGTTTGGGCGGCTTGCTCAGGGGGAAGGCGAACGGACCGCTTCTGTCGCAAGCAGACAGCCGATGTGCAGCCTCCACGACAGCAACTTCGCCTCTGTGAATCGGCTAATGTGCAATCGCTGAAAACGGACGTTGCTGGTCTGACCGGTTTCCCTCCCCGCGCGCATCGCGTAATTCCTCCATCCTATGGTCCTCAGCACACCTCAGGCCGACAAGCTCACGCCGTCGGCGGCATCGCTCGGCCTCGCGTCGGCGGCGCTTCGCGCCGGCAATATCGCCGGAGCGCGTCAGATGCTTCAGGACCGCCTCGCGCTCAATCCATCCGACGCCGATGCGCTGGAGCTGCTGGCGGAAGTGGCGGCCGGCCAGCGCTCGACCGAGGAAGCGACGATCCTGCTTCGGCGCGCGGTTGCCGCTGACCCTTCGCCGCAGCGCCGATTTGCGTTGATTTGCCATCTGCAGCGCCATGCCCCAGGGGTCGCCCTGGACGAAATCGAACAACTGCCGCAGAGCGTCCGCAGCGAATTCGAGGTCCGCGCGGTCGAGGCGACGATCGCCGGCACTCTCGGGCAGTACGACCGGCAGATCGCGCTTTATCGGGCGATGGCGCGGGAACGATCCGGCGAGGCCGGCTTATGGGTCAACCTCGGCAACGCGCTGAAGACCGTCGGGCGCACCGGCGAGGCAGTCAAAGCCCTCCAGCGCGCGATCCGCGCCAATCCCGCGCACGGCGACGCCTGGTGGACTCTCGCCAATTTTAAATCGTTCAAATTCTCGCCCGCTGATCTCGGACGGATGCAGGCGGCTCTCCGCGGCAGGCCCGGTGAGCACAACGCGCTGCACATCCAATTCGCGCTCGGCAAGGCGTTCGAGGACCGCCGCGAATACGAACAGAGCTTTCGCCACTATGCCATCGGCAATGCGTTGCGGGCCGCGACTTTCAGTCCGGATCAGGTCGCAGTCACTGAGCACGTCGATGAATTGCTCTCGACCATCACCGCGGATTTCTTCGATCGGTTGGAGGGCAGCGGCTGCCCGACGACAGTCCGATCTTCGTTGTCGGACTGCACCGTTCCGGCTCGACTTTGATCGAGCAGATCCTCGCCAGTCACCCGCAGGTGGAAGGCACGACCGAATTGGGAATAATGAGGAGCATCCGGGACCGGCTCGCGCGCTCCAGCGGAATGTCTGCCCCGGCGGCGATCGCCGCTCTGCAGCCCGCGGACGTGCGCGCAATCGGCGAGGAATATTTGCATCGCGCGCGCGCCTTCCGGCAAACCGACCGGCCTTATTTCATCGACAAGATGCCGGGGAACTGGATGAACCTTGCGCTCATCCGCGCAGCTCTTCCCAATGCGCGAATCATCGACGCCCGCCGCCACCCCATGGCGTGCGGCTTTTCCAACTTCAAACAGAATTACGCGACCGGCCTGGGCTTCTCCTACGACCTCGAATGGATCGGCGCGTTCTACCGCGACTACTGGCGCTTCATGCGGCATTTCGATGCGCTCCAGCCCGGCGTTGTTTGCCGCGTCATCAACGAACAACTGATCGATGACCCTGAAGCCGAAGTCCGCCGCATGCTCGAATATCTCGGCCTGCCGTTCGATCCCGCCTGCCTCGAGTTTCACAAGAACGATCGCGCCGTGCGCACGCCGAGCGCCGAGCAGGTGCGCCGGCCGATCAACCGCGGCGGCGTCGACTCCTGGCGCCCCTACGAACCGTGGCTCGGTCCGCTGAAGGAAGCGCTCGGCCCAACGCTCGAAGCACTGGGCCGACTGACCAAAGAAAAGGGGCGAGGCAGTTTCCCGCCCCGCCCCAATTCATCACTCCGAACGCCCGAACTCAGGAAACCGCAAGCTCGGACCTTGCGGAATGTCCCTTAGTTACCGCGCTCGCCCTGTGCGCGCCGGAGGCGGCGGCGGGGGCGGAGGCGGAGGCGCCGGACAGGTGTCCGTCGCCAGGATCGTCGAGCCGTCCGGGCACGTCTGCGTCGCCGGAGGTGGCGGCGGAGGCGGCGGTGGCGGAGGCGGTGGTGGTGGCGGAGGCGGAGGCGGCGCGAAGTTGAAGATCAGGCTCGCCATGATGCTGTGGCTGCGGAAGTGCGTCGACGCGCTGACCGTCCCCCCGTTGCCATCGTCGAAGGTCCGGCTGGCGTTGCCGGCATCGAAGTAGCGGTACTTCAGGCCGATATCGACCTGCTGCCGAAATCGGATAGCGCGCCTCGGCGAGCAGCTGCCAGGCAAACTTGCTCTTGCTGATGCTGGTGCTGAAATTGTCGAAAGAATAGTCGCCGTCATCCGTGGTGACCGTGGCATCGACGCCAAAGCGCTCCTTCGTGTGGGCCCAGCCAACGCCGCCGCCCAGCGAGAAATTGATCCCGTTGTTATCGCCAAGATCGACGAGGCCGTTGACCATCGCCGACCAATTGGTTGTGCGGCCGCGGACATCGAACACGGTGGCGCCGTCGGTAAACGTGCCACCCTTCCGGGTCGCCTTCTTGTAGGCGAGCTCGCCCTCGAGCCGGAACATGCCGAAGTCGTAACCGCCGACGACGTCGACATCGTAACCCATCTTGTGCTTCGAGCCGATGCCGAAGCTGCAGCTGCCGATGTACGAGCTGTAATAGTCGCAATAATAGCTGTCGGTGGCGTCGATATGTGCACTGCTCTTGGCCCACAGGGCCCCGGCATCGATGCCCACGTACCCACTATGGTCCCGAGCCATTGCAGGTGTAGCGATTGCAGCCGCACAAGCGGCTACGAGGAGATATTTGCGCACTTTGACTTCCCCTGCTGTGTTGCGCCGGCTGACCGGCATTTCTCCCATACCACGCCAACTTAAAGCGCGTAAACAAAACAAAGGTTAATGGAGCGGGGCGACCGCCCGAAAAGACGCAGTTGCAAGGCTTCTGACGTCCCCAAAGGTTCCCCTCCCCGCCCGCATCGCCTAACTGCGGCGCCGTGCATTTCCTCGACCAGGCCAAGATCTACGTGAAGTCCGGCGCCGGCGGACCGGGCGCGGTCAGCTTCCGGCGCGAGAAGTTCGTCGAGTTCGGCGGGCCCGACGGCGGCGACGGCGGCAAGGGCGGCGACATCGTCCTCGAAGCGGTGCCCGGCCTCAATACGCTCATCGACTTCCGCTACACCCAGCATTTCCGCGCGCCGCGTGGCAAGGGCGGCGCCGGCGCCAATCGCACCGGAGCTGGCGGCCAGGACCTCGTCGTCCGCGTGCCGATCGGGACCCAAATCCTCGCCGACGACGAGGACCGCACCCTCCTCGCCGACCTTACGAAGGAAGGCGAGCGCGTCACCTTGCTGCAGGGCGGCATCGGCGGCCGCGGCAACGCCAGCTACAAGACCTCGACCAACCGCGCCCCGCGCCAGCACCAGACCGGCACGCCGGGCGAGGAGATGTGGGTGTGGCTGCGCCTCAAATTGCTCGCCGACGTCGGCCTCGTCGGGCTCCCCAACGCCGGCAAGTCGACCTTGCTCAATTCGGTGACCAACGCCGAGGCCAAGGTCGGCGATTATCCGTTCACCACGCTCCGCCCGCAGCTCGGAGTCGTCCGCCACAAAGGCCGCGAGTTCGTGCTTGCCGATATTCCCGGCCTGATCGAAGGCGCAGCCGAGGGCGCCGGGGTCGGCGACCGCTTCCTCGGCCACGTCGAGCGCACGCGCCTGCTGCTGCACCTTGTCGACGCCTCCGCCGACGATCCCGCCGAAGCTTACCGCATCGTCCGCGACGAGCTCGCCGCTTATGGCGCCGGACTCGAGCGCAAACCCGAGATCGTGGCGTTGACCAAGGCCGACCTCCTCGACGCCAAGAAGCTCGGCAAGGTCGCGGCCGCGGTGGAGGAGGCCGCCGGATCGAAACCGCTGTCCGTCTCCGCGCCGCTTGGCGAGGGCGTCGATCGACTACTCGACGTCGATCATCGGGAGCCTCTCCGAGGTCCGGCAGGAGCAAGCGCAGGAGCGCGAGGAACGCAATCCAGGAAACCCTGGTCGCCGCTATGAAGCTCGCGATCACCGGCGGCACCGGCTTCGTCGGCTCGCACCTGATCGACGCAGCGCTCGCCGCCGGGCATGAAGTCCAGGCGCTGACCCGCCGCGAGCAGCCGGAGCGCGACCGCGTCCTTTGGGT
Organism: uncultured Alphaproteobacteria bacterium; assembly: GCA_963785965.1. GTDB lineage: Bacteria > Pseudomonadota > Alphaproteobacteria > Sphingomonadales > Sphingomonadaceae > Sphingomicrobium. The sequence continues at coordinate 17,592 of CAWAXE010000010.1, read as the reverse complement.
TAGCGGCAGCCTCGACGACCGCGGCGCCCTCGAACAGCTCGTCGCCGATGCCGACGCGATCGTCCACGTCGCCGGAGTGATCAGCGCGCCCGATGCCGCGGCTTTCGAGCACGGCAATGTCGCCGGAACGCTGGCGATGCTCGCCGCCGCCACCGCAGGCGGCGTCCCCCGCTTCGTCCACGTCTCCTCGCTCGCCGCGCGCGAGCCCAAGCTGTCGCTCTACGGCGCTTCGAAGGCCAAAGCGGAGGAGCTGGTCCAGAGTAGCGGCCTCGACTGGGCGATCGTCCGTCCGCCGGCGGTCTACGGTCCCGGCGACAAGGAGACGCTCGAGCTGTTCAAGATGGCGCGGCGCGGCCGGATCTACCTTCCGCCCGCAGGCAAGCTGTCGCTGATCCACGTCGAGGATCTGGCCGAGCTTCTGCTCGCGCTCACGCGCCACGGTGCGCCGGAGAAGGTGGTCATCGAGCCCGACGACGGCCGCAAGGGCGGCTGGACCCACCGCGAGTTCGGCGACGCGCTCGGCCGCGCAGTCGGGGTTCGCGCGCGCACCATCTCCACCCCGCGCTTCGTGCTCGCGCTCGGCTCCCGGCTCGATCGCCTCCTCCGCCGCGGCCGCGCCAAGCTCACCCCGGACCGAGTCGCCTACTTCTGCCACCCCGACTGGGTCGCGCGGGCCGAGCACGCGCCACCCCCGGCCCTGTGGCGCCCCCGCATCGACACCGAACAAGGCCTCGCCGACACCGCGCGGTGGTATCGGGAGCAGGGCTGGCTCTAACTGGCAGCGAACCGCTTGCCGCATCGCCTCGTGCCGCGGCGCGTTCTCGAAGGGATGACTATCAACATCGGAACCGCCGGCTGGAGCGTCCCGCGCGAAATAGCCGATGAATTCCCGGCGGAAGGCAGCACGCTCGAGCGCTATGCCGCAAGGTTCCAGGTGGCGGAGATCAACAGCTCCTTTCACCGCGCGCATCGCCTTTCGACCTGGCAGCGCTGGCGCGATAGCGTTCCGGAAGACTTTCGATTTTCGGTCAAGCTGCCCAGGGAAATCACCCATCGCCGCCGGCTGATCGATTGCGAGGGTGAGCTGGACGCCTTCACCGAACAAATTGCCGAACTCGGCGACAAGCTCGCGATCCTCCTCGTGCAGCTCCCGCCCAAGCTCGCTCTGGAAGCTGGGCCGGCCGCTGACTTCTTTCGTGGGCTTGCGGCCAGGACGTCGGCGAACCTCGTCTGCGAGCCGCGTCATATCAGCTGGTTCAGCGCCGAGGCGGGCGAGCTGCTTCGAGCGCTCGGCGTCGGCCGAGTGGCTGCCGATCCCGCGCTGTGCGCCGCTGCGGCCAAGCCCGGCGGTTCGCCGGCTGTCCGATACTGGCGGCTCCACGGATCGCCGACAATCTATCGCTCCAGCTACCGGGACCGCATTGCCAGCTATGCCGCGGAGCTCGCCGGTTACGCCGCCGACGGTGGAGAGCTGTGGTGCATTTTCGACAACACCGCATCCTCGGCCGGAACGGGCGATGCGCTAGCCCTCATGACCGCTCTAAGCTGAGATCAAAGCACCGGCGGTCATTTCATCAGCCCGGCGCTTCGCAGTGCGTCTTCTATGGTCTCGCGGATCGCCGGTCTGCGCGGCCACACTGTGTCTTGCGCTGGTTCCGGGCTAGTATCAGCTGCCGGTGACGAGCTCGTGCGGGCGATGGGACGCTCGCGCGCCTCAATGGGCACAATGCCCCAAAACTCGGCGGTCAGGCGCGTGGAGGAAATGCCGGCATCGAGCATGAAAGGCGCTGCCTTTTCCCCCTGCTGGTTGTGCGTATCCAGCGGCGTACCGTGACCCAGACCGGTGATTCGATATTCCTCGATCACGTCGCGGCCCTGGACGTCGCGCCAGACCCGGTGCGAGTGGTTGCCGACCAATTCTGCCTTGCCGGGAACCTCGGGCGCATCGTGGAGCGCTCGCCACTGTTCCACCAACGCCGACGCATTGGACGGATCGACAGTCTGATCGGCGCTCCCGTGCCAGACGGACAAAGTCGGCCACGGACCGCGGTGGGATGATGCGGCGCGCACCAGATTGGCAAGCTCTGCCGGTCGAGGACCGCCATGTCCGCGCATCCGGTCGAACGCCTGGGGAATCGATTGAGCTACTCCGAAGGGCAGGCCGGCGATCACGGCGCCGCCAGCGAACGCCTCCGGATATGTCGCCAGCATTACCGCCGCCATTGCGCCGCCAGCGGACAGGCCGGTCACGAACACGCGCTGGGAATCTGTCCCATGGCGGCCCTGGACCGCGCTAAGCATCTCTCGAATCGATGCCGCCTCGCCCTTGCCGCGAGCGGCATCGTCGGCTGAAAACCAATTGAAGCACAGATTCGGATTATTGTGCCGCTGTTGCTCTGGATACAGCAGCACAAACCCGTGCCGCTCGGCCAGCCGGGACCAGCCCGAGCTCGCATCGTATCCCGCTGCATTCTGGGTGCATCCGTGGAGCACCACGACGAGAGCCGCTCCCGGCCTGGCGCTTTCCGGCACGTACACCCAGGCGTTCAATTGCCCCGGATTAGTGCCAAAGCCGCCGAAGGCACGCAGGCGGCTACTGGTGGGGGCCTTTCCCACTGGCATGCGGGGAAGCTTCCGCAGGCGCTCAAGGGTGTCAGACAGGCTTCGCACGCGGCAACTCCCAACGAATGAAGAACAGCTGAGGTTTTGCTGCACTGCACAATATGGGCTGGCTCGGGCACCGATCAATCCATCCGCGGTCTTCGAGCCGTCGCGCCGGCCACGCCTCCTGAATTTGGCTCGTATGTCCGCTTTCGACCCGTTGCGGACATAAGAGGCGGCTAATTGACCGGAGTGTGGCGCGCGCGGACGGGCGTGTACGGGGCGGGACAACCGTTAACTTTCGACAGGAGCCGCGGCGCTGAACCGCCGTGAATTCGAGCCGAGTTGAAGAACACTCCAATTCCCTAGTCATTCACTAGAGATTATTTCAGGCGGCGACTCAACAGGGGAACCGGCCCATGCCTTCGCTTCGAATTCTCGCGCTTTCGCTTTCCGCCGTCCTTGCCGCCGCAGCCGTTCCGGCCGCCGCGGGCGCGCCGACGCAGCTGCTCAACGTCTCCTACGACCCGACGCGCGAGCTTTATCAGGACATCAACGCCGCCTTCGCCAAGAGCTGGGCCGCCCAAGCCAAGCAGCAGGTGACGATCAAGCAGAGCCACGGCGGATCGGGCAAGCAGGCGCGCTCGGTCATTGACGGCCTGCCCGCCGACGTCGTCACGCTCGCACTCGCTTACGACATCGACGAGATCGCGGGCCACGGGCTGATCGCGTCCGGTTGGCAGAACCGGCTGCCCAACAACAGCAGCCCCTATTATTCGACCATTGTCTTCCTCGTCCGCCACGGCAATCCGAAAAACATCCACGACTGGGACGACCTCGTCCGCCCGGGTGTCAAGGTCATCACCCCCAACCCCAAGACCAGCGGTGGCGCGCGCTGGAACTACCTCGCGGCGTGGGGCTATGCGCGAAAGACGTACGGCAGCGCCGACAAGGCCAAAGTGTTCATGGCCAAGCTCTTCCGCAACGTCCCGGTACTCGATTCCGGTGCGCGCGGTTCGACCACCACCTTCGTCGAGCGTGGTCAGGGGGACGTCCTGATTGCCTGGGAGAATGAGGCGATCCTTGCCGTCCGCGATCTCGGCAAGGGCAAGTTCGACATCGTCGTCCCGTCGGTCTCGATCCTCGCCGAGCCGCCGGTCGCGGTAGTCGACAAGAATGTCGACAAGCAGGGCACTCGCAAAGTCGCCGAGGCCTATCTCAAGTTCCTCTACTCGCCGACCGGTCAGTTCATTATCGCCAACAATTACTTCCGGCCGCGCAATCCGGCGGTGGCGGCGCGCTACAAGGGGCAGTTCCCCACTGTGCCGATGTTCACCATCGACCGCAATTTCGGAGGCTGGGCGCAGGCGCAGAAGAACCATTTCGCCGACGGCGGCACGTTCGACGAGGTCTACGCGGCCGCCAAGCGCTGACGCAGGCCACATTCAACCGAAACAAGGGGACATAGACGTGCGAACTTTGCTTATCGCGGGCGTTTCAATGCTCGCTCTCGCCTGGCCCGCGGCCGCGCTTGGCAGCCACGCCCACAGGCATGGTCAGGCACACCATCGTGCTGATCCGCGGGACGCGGCGATCAAGGCGCTGGAGGAGAAAGTCGACGCGCTGACCCGGCGTCTTGATCAGGCGGAAGCGGCGCAGCGGACGACTGCCCAGCAGGCGCAGTCTGCCCAGGCCGCGGCGGTTGCAGCGCAGAGCCAGTCAACCAATGCAGCTGACGCAGACGCAGGTTGCCCAGACGCAGGTCGCCAATGTCCAGAAGCAGGTCCCGCCGCTCGAGAATGCCGTCAAGACCGGCTGGTTCGCCAACACGACGATCGGCGGCAAGGCCTTCTTCAACGTCAGCAACATCCACCAGACGTCGACCGATCTGCTTGGCGTGAAGACCGACAATGCGCAGAACGGCACCGAGGCCGAGCTCAAACGTTTCTACCTGATCGTCGATCATAAGTTTAACGACGTCTTCTCCGCCGACCTGACGACCGACTTCCGCTACAATGCCAACGGAGTCACCAAAGACACCTCGCTGTTCGTCAAGAAGGCCTACCTGCAGGCCAAGCTCTCGCCCGCCTTCTTCGTGCGCGTAGGTGCAGCCGAATTGGCCTGGGCGCCATTCGTCGAGAGCTTGTACGGCTACCGCTTCGTCGAGAACACGCTGATCGATCGCACCCGGTTCGGAACGACCACCGATTGGGGCGTGCACATCGGGGGCACGTTCGGAAACGGGCTCGTCAGCTACGCCGCATCGGCGATCAATGGCGCTGGCTTCAAGACTCTGTCGCGGAGCTCCGATACCATTGATGTGGAAGGTCGGATCAGCGTCAGCCCGATCAAATCGGTAACGCTCGGCATCGGCGGATACTCCGGCAAGCTCGGCAAGAGCGCCGCGAACCAGCCGCTCTCGGCGGCGCCGCACGCCGCCACGCGCGTCAACGCTGCGGCGGCGTACACGGACAAGAGGCTCCGCCTCGGCGTGGAATATTTCGCGGCCAGCAACTGGAACAATGTGACGTCGCTTGCCCGCGACAAGTCGAACGGCTGGTCTGGCTTCGGCTCGTTCGCCTTTACCCCCAAGATTGCCGTGTTCGGCCGCTACGACCGCGTGAAGCCGAGCACGACACTCAATCCGCGGATGAAGGACGATTACGTCAACGTCGGCGTCGACTATAAGCCGATCACCCCCCTCGATCTCGCGGTCGTCTACAAGCATGAAAAGACGAGGAAGGGCCTGCTTTCGACATCGAACGGCGTGATCGGCGGTCTCGATCACGGCGACTATGACGAAGTTGGCCTGTTCGGCCAATTTGCCTTCTGATCGGCGCATGAGTTCGTGATGCCCGGCACGCGGACCCGCAGCTCGCCACTCCCCGGCTTCGGGCTCTCGCTGGGCATCACGATCCTGTGGTTCTCGCTGATCGTCCTGATCCCGCTTTCGGCGGTGTTCGTCAAAAGCTTCAGCGAGGGATGGCAGACGTTCTGGGCCGCCGCGGGCTCGCCGCGGGCGCTCGCCGCCTACCGCCTCTCCTTCGGCGCCGCCGCGCTCGCCGCTGCCGTCAATTCCGTCTTCGGGCTGCTCGTCGCTTGGGTGCTGGTGCGCTACCGCTTTGTCGGGCGCCGCTTCCTCGGCGCGCTCATCGACCTGCCCTTTGCGCTCCCAACCGCCGTCGCCGGCATCGCGCTGACGGCGCTCTATGCCGATACCGGGCCGATTGGAGGGCTGCTGACGTCCGCCGGGCTTCCATCGCCTACAAGCCGGCCGGAGTCGTCGTCGCCCTGACCTTCATCGGGCTACCGTTCGTCGTGCGCACGGTCGAGCCGGTGCTTGCCGAAGTCTCGAGCGAAATCGAGGAAGCCGCGCTAACCCTCGGGGCGACACGGCTGCAGACGTTCTTCCGCGTCATCCTGCCCGGCATTGCGCCTGCGCTCGCCACCGGCTTCGCCCTCGCCTTCGCCCGCGGCGCCGGCGAATATGGCTCGGTCATTTTCATCGCCGGCAACGTGCCATTCAAGTCGGAGATCGCGCCGCTGCTAATCGTCACCCAGCTCGAAGAATATAATTATGCCGGCGCCGCGGCGATCGCCTGCGTCATGCTGCTGATCTCCTTCGTCATCCTCTTGCTCCTCAATTTGCTGCAGCACTGGCAGCGGCGGCGGCTGGCCGCATGAGCGCCGCCGGGCTCCGCGAGCCCCGCGCGGCCAAGGCGCTGCTGATCGCCGCGGCAGTCGCTTACGTGGGATTGATGCTCGTGCTGCCGTTGGGCGCGGTGCTCACCGAAGCCCTGCGCAAGGGTTGGCAGACATGGCTTGCCGCGGTGTCGGACCCCGACGCCCGCGCATCGATCCGCCTGACTTTGATCGTCGCCGCGATCTCGGTCCCGCTCAACACCGTCTTCGGGCTCGCCGCGGCCTGGGCGATCGCGAAGTTCGACTTTCGCGGCAAGACTACCCTGATCGCGCTGATCGAGCTGCCCTTCTCGGTCTCGCCGGTCGTCTCCGGCCTCGTCTTCGTGCTGCTGTTCGGTGCTCAGGGCTGGTTCGGCCCGTGGCTCCAGGAGCACGACGTCCGCATCATCTTCGCACTCCCCGGGCTGGTGCTCGCAACGGTCTTCGTCACCTTTCCGTTTGTTGCTCGTCAGCTCATCCCGCTGATGACCAGCCACGGCCGCGCCGACGAGGAGGCCGCGCTCACCATGGGCGCTTCGGGCTGGCAGACCTTCTGGCGAGTCACCCTTCCCAACATCCGCTTCGGACTCCTCTACGGCGCGCTGCTATGCAACGCGCGAGCAATGGGGGAGTTTGGGGCAGTCAGCGTCGTTTCCGGTCACATCCGCGGCGAGACCAATACCATGCCGCTTCAGATTGAGGCTCTCTACAATGACTACGACTTTGTCGCCGCCTTCGCCGTTGCTTCGCTCCTTGCTCTTCTCGCCCTCGTCACCCTCGCGCTCAAGACGGGAATCGAGTGGCGGTACCGCGGCGAGCTCGCCGCAATCCACTGACATGTCGATCCGTGTCGACGGCGTGTCGAAGAGCTTCTCCGCCTATCCGGCGCTGAACGAGGTGTCGCTGACCATGCGCGACGGCGAGTTCGTCGCGCTGCTCGGCCCGTCGGGATCGGGCAAGACGACGCTGCTGCGCATCCTCGCCGGGCTCGAGGTCCCGGAAGCGGGCAAGGTGTGGTTCGGCAAGCGCGACGTGACCCGGGACAAGCCGGCCTCGCGCGGCATCGGCTTCGTGTTCCAGCATTATGCCTTGTTCGGCCACATGACGGTGGAGAAGAACATCGCCTTCGGGCTAGACGTGATCCGCCGCTCGAGCCGTCCGTCGAAGCGCGACATCGCTCGCCGCGTCGAGCAATTGCTCAAGCTGGTGCAGCTTTCGGGGCTGGGCAAGCGCTACCCGAGCCAGCTGTCGGGCGGGCAGCGGCAGCGAGTGGCATTGGCACGGGCGCTCGCCCGTGAGCCGCGCATCCTGCTTTTGGACGAGCCGTTCGGCGCGCTCGACGCCAAGGTGCGGCGCGAGCTGCGCCTTGCGCTGCGGCAGATCCACGACGAACTCGGTCTCACCTCGATCTTTGTCACCCACGACCAGGAGGAAGCCTTCGCGCTGGCCGATCGAGTGGCGCTGCTCAATGCCGGGCAGATCGAGCAATTCGCCACGCCCGCCGAGCTCGAGTCCACGCCGGCGAGCGAGTTCGTCGCGGGCTTCTTGAGCTAGTGTCTGCTTTGCACCCATAGCAGACATTAGCCGGAAGCGGCTGAGCGCCGCGCGAGCGCCCCATTCGCGCCCCATTGCGTTGCTTAAGGATGGCCTCAGCACTAACGAGCCGAGCATGTCCGACCGCACCGAAACCTACGCCAAAGTCGCTCGAGCTGATCGCGCCCTTCAACAAGAAGGGCGTTGCGATCACCGAGGCCACGCGCTTCGCCCAGGACCTCGAGTGGGACAGCCTCACCGTGCTCGATTTCGTCGCCAATATCGAGGACGAGTTCGACGTCCTCATCTCGATGAACCTGCAGGCCGAGATCGAGACCGTCGGCCAGTTGGTCGACGCGCTGCAGCGGCTGACCGCGCAGCGGTGAGCGACCTTTTCTCCAAGTTCGACGCTCTGATCGAGCAGCGCGAGACCCTGCTCGAAACCGGGCTCACCGACCCTTTCAACCTCGTCATGGAGAAGGTCGAAAGCCCGACCGTCGCAATCTGCAACGGCAAGCGCACGATCCTGCTTGGCACCTACAATTACATGGGCATGACCTTCGATCCGGACGTCATCGCCGCGGGCAAGCAGGCGCTCGACGATTTCGGGTCGGGCACCACCGGAAGCCGCGTCCTCAACGGCACCTACGTCGGCCACCGCGCGGTCGAGCAGGCGCTCAAGCGACTTCTACGCGATGGACCATGCCATGGTCTTCTCGACCGGCTACCAGGCCAATCTCGGAGTGATCTCCACCATCGCCGGCAAGGACGATTACATCGTCCTCGACATCGACAGCCACGCCTCGATCTACGACGGCTGCGCGCTCGGCAACGCCCAGATCGTGCCCTTCCGCCACAACGACATCGAAGCGCTCGAAAAGCGCCTCAAGCGTATCCCCGAGGGCGCCGGCAAGCTGGTCGTGCTCGAAGGCGTCTATTCGATGATGGGCGACGTCGCCCCGCTGAAGGAGATGGTCGCGGTCTCGAAGGCCAACGGCGCGATGGTGCTGGTCGACGAAGCCCATTCGATGGGCTTCATCGGCGAGCACGGCCGCGGGGTCGCCGAGGCGCAGGGCGTGATCGACGACGTCGATTTCATCATCGGCACCTTCTCCAAGTCGGTCGGCACAGTCGGCGGCTTCTGCGTCTCCAATCATCCCAAGTTCGAGATCCTCCGCCTCGTCTGCCGCCCCTACGTCTTCACCGCCTCGCTCCCGCCCTCGGTCGTCGCCACCGCCGCGACCTCGATCCGCAAGCTCATGGACAGCGCCGGCAAGCGCGCGCACCTGTGGGAGAACAGCAAGCGCCTCCACGCCGGCCTCCGTCAGCTCGGGTTCACCCTCGGCACCGAAGCGCCGCAGTCGGCGATCATCGCCGTCATGATGCCCGATCTCGAGGCCGGCGCCGCGATGTGGGAGGCGCTCCTCAACGAGGGCCTCTACGTCAATCTCGCCCGCCCGCCGGCGACTCCCGCGGGAATGACGCTCCTGCGCTGCTCGCTCTGCGCCCTCCATACCGAGGACCAGGTCGGCGAGATCCTCGGCATGTTCGCTGCGGCAGGCCGTGCAACGGGTTGCATCAGCTGAGCAAACGGCAGGGAACCTTTGGGTTTCGCCAAAAGGTTAACGGGGCTAAACTGTCCCCATGAGGGTTGGGGACGACGAAGACATCCGCTTCGACTGGCGTCGGGGCGGAGCTGCGGCCGCGGGCCTGGTCGCGGCCCTGATCCTCGTCGCCATGGTGTTCATGGTAAAATTCGCCAACGACGCGCGTGAGCGGGCGCTTGCTGCGGAACGGCACGCCTACGAGGTCGCGCTCGTCGTCCGCAACGTCAGCAGCAATGTTTCGCGCGCCGAGGCCGCGCTCGCCCGTTTCGTCCTCGACGAGGACGTGAAAACCAGCGGCAATATCTATTCCAGCGACTGGCGGCTCGCCGCCTTCCAGATCGACCAGCTCAGCGACCTCGAAAGAAGCAGCCCCGAGCAGCTGCGGCGGGTGGCCCAGCTCAGGCAGCTGTACGCCCGCCGCGGCGAAGAGCTTGCGCTTGCCGCCCGCGCCGCTCTGGCCAAGCAGGGCGACGCTGGCATCAGCTATTTCTATCAGGCCGCCGACCAAGGGCTCGGGGCGGCAGCTCGACGACAAGCTCGAGGAAATCATCCGCGCCGAGCGCCAATCGCTGCGCCAGCGGATCGAGCAAAGCCAGATTTTCTCGGCCCAGGCCGATCTGCTGACGGATTATCTGAGCTGGCTCGGAATCCTCGTCGGTCTCGGCGCGGTGTTCCTCGGAGTCGTCGCAGTCCAGGCGTTGCGCCAGAATGCGGCCGCGCGCCGCCGCATCGAATCCGAGGCCGAACGCGCCGAGATGCTCGAGATGGCCGTTCGCCAGCGCACGCAGGAGCTGTGGGAGGCGAACAAGGCTCTCAAGGCCGAAGCCGCGGAGCGCGAAGTCGCCGAGGCGCAGCTTCGCCAGGTGCAGAAAATGGAAGCCGTCGGCCAGCTCACCGGCGGGATCGCGCACGACTTCAACAACATGCTCGCGGTGGTCGTCGGCGGCATCGATCTCGGCCTCCGTCGTCTGAACGGCCCCCGCCGCGAAGTCATGATGCACCTCAACAACGCGATGGAAGGCGCGACCCGGGCCGCTGCGCTGACCCGCCGCCTCCTCTCTTTCGCTCGTTCCGAGCCGCTGCTGCCCGAGCGCGTCGACAGCAAGGAGCTGATCGGCGGAATGTCGGACCTGCTCGACCGCACCCTGGGCGAGCGCATCCGCGTCGAAGTCGACCTCGCCTCCGATACCTGGCCGATCTACGTCGACTCGCACCAGCTCGAAAATGCGATCGTCAATCTCGCCGTCAACGCGCGCGACGCGATGGACGGCCAGGGGATGATGCGCATCGCCACCGAGAACGTGAAGCTCGCCGCGAACGAGGTCGGCGACATTCGCGCCGGCGATTATGTGAAGATCAGCGTCATCGACACCGGCTGCGGAATGCCTCGCGATGTGCTCGACCGCGCCTTCGAGCCCTTCTTCACCACCAAGCCCGTCGGCAAGGGCACCGGCCTCGGCCTCAGCCAGATTTTCGGCTTCGCGCATCAGTCCGGCGGCGAAGTCGGCATCGAGAGCGAGGTCGGCCGGGGCACCGTCGTTTCCATCTATCTGCCGCGGACCGAGGCCGCGGCGCGCCGTCCGCATTCATCCCGCCGGTCCATCGCGCCGGATGCCGACGTGCATGTCGCCGGCGCCAGGATCCTGCTCGTCGAGGACGATCCGCGCGTGCGCACGCGCGACCGTCGATGCGCTTGAGGACCTCGACTATGAACCGGCCGCCTGCGCCAGCGGCGCCGAAGCGATCGCTTTGTTCAACGCCGCAGGAATTCGACCTCGTCATCACCGACGTGATCATGCCCGAGATGACCGGCCCCGAGCTGATCCGCTATCTGAAACGCACCTCGCCCCGCGACTTCGCGGTCCTCTTCGTCACCGGCTATGTCGGCGAGGGCGAAAGCGACGACCTTCGCGGTCACGAACTGCTGAGGAAGCCCTTCACCGTCGGAGCGCTTGCCAACGCCGTCTCCGCCGCACTCGCCGAACCGCTAGCGAACCGCCCCGGCCCTCAGCAGCCGCGGCAAGAGGCTGATCCCCGCCAGCAACGGATGCCGCCGCTGCCACGGCTTCAGTTCGATGTTCGTGCCCGCGTGGCGGTTGATCTTCCACGCGATATATTCCGCGCCCCCGGCAAAGGTGAAGCTCGCCTTGGCCAGCCGAAGCACCGACAGCGCTTTCCTTCGAGCTGCCGCGACGCCCCAGCCACGCGATTTCCTCGCCTTGCATAGCGGCGCTCAGAGCATGGAAGCCGAGCCGAACCGGTCGATATCGCTCGGGATCCGCGTCGACGACGGACTGCCGCACGGCCTTGAGTTCGGCCCGATGTCGGCGCGAAAGGTAAGCACGAATGCTCGCCGCCACAAGTCCAGCGGCTCCTCGCGCGCCTGAGCACGGCAGCGCGCAAGCAACGTCGGCGCGGCGCGGCTCACCGCATCGATCGCCATCCGCGCGGCAGCGTTCCTCCGCCCACACCAACCGCGACGGCTGGGCAAAGCGCGCCCAGACGACACGCCGCTGGTCTCGGGAGCCATTGAGCGGCGAAATCCGCCTCGCTCAGCACCGCATATTTGGCGGCAAGCCCGCCCTGCTCGAAATAGAAGACGTTGGGCGGGATCAGCCGGTTGGCCATCGCCAGCCAGCTCTTGCCGTAAGCCGCGCGGTAATCCGCAACGATCAGGTAGAAATCGAGCATCCGCCCTTCGAGCTGCTCTCGCGCAGGCACGATCCGTAAAACAGCACCGCTCGGCTCGCCGACCCGTGTTTCGCTGCAATCGCCCCGGCCATCGCGCCGACCCGCGGATCGACAGGCATGCTCAATTCCTCGGCGACGAGCGCGCGAAGGTCCGTCATGGGGCGTATTACGCCGCCAGCTTGACGAACGACAGCGGCAGCGCGGGCTTGAGATTGATCGGCCGCCCGATTTCCGCGCGGAACGTCTCGCCGTCGAGAATGATATGCGAGCTGTCGCCTTCGATCGTGATCTCGTTGGCTTCCTCGAAATGCACGCCTCTGACCGGCGACCGGCCGAGCCGGCCGGCGAAGCTCGCCGCGAGGCCACGGATCAGCGACATCGGCCGTTCCTCGATCGCGAGGAACTTCAAAGTCCCGTTGCGCTTCCCGCCCAGCTCGCTGTTCAACAGCAACTTCTCGAGCGTGGTGACCGCAAGCAAAGAGAATTGACCGGTCAGCGCATTGTCCTTCTCGCCCACGGACACTCGAAGCGGAGTCGGATCGGGCGGCAGGAAGCTGCCCTTCGCTTTGAGGAACCACTTCGCCAGCAAAGCGAAGGCGGTGATCCCGTGTGCCAGCCCGGTCGGCAGGCCGAGCGGATAGATCTTGTCGCGGCAGTACAGCATGGTGTCGGCAAGCCCAGCGCCACCCAGGAACATGCCAATGATGGGACGCTCCCCGCCGCTGTGGCGAAGCGCGATCAGTTCCCGCGCCACGGTGTGCGGCGCGAGGTCCGTGCGGGCCAGCTCGATCAGCCGCTCGAGCGCCTCGATCGGGTCGCCTCGAGCGCCGAGATCGAGCGCGATGAGGTTCGTCTTGCCGCTCGGCAGCACCGCGACCGGCGGCGGCTCTCCCTGGAAATAGCCGCCATTGTAGATTTCGGTCAGCGCGACCTGCACCGTTCCGTCGCCGCCGTTGATCGCCAGTACCTTCGGCCGGACTCGGGCGATGATTTTCATCGCCTCGCCGATCTGGTCCGCGTGCTCGACCTCGTAGTGAAAGACGTCCGGGTGGTCCGCGCAAAATTCGCGAATGCGCGAAAGCTGGGCGACATTGCGCGTGGATTTCGGGTTGGAAAGCAAGGCGATACGGGGCGGCGGGGTCCGCCCGAGCGCAGCCGCCGCGGGGCTCCACGGGCACACTTCTCCCGCGGCAGTGACAGTCTCGGCCGTGGCAGGCGATTTCATCATGAATTCACGCGACCATTCGCTATAGCAACCCGGCGAACGGCAGACGCCTCGGTCCACGAAGGCGCATCCGTCCGCTGTGCAACATGGCCTGCCTTTGCGGCCAAATGATGGTGTCGGGACGGATCAGAATTGCGGCAAATCGGCCTCATTGATCGTTATCTCGCCCGCTCGATCGCGGTTCCGCTGATCGGCTCGCTGATCCTTGCGGCGATGCTGTTGCTGCTCGACAAGATGCTGCGGCTGTTTCAGTTCGTGGTCGATTCCGGCGGCCCGGTCAGCGTCGTCTGGCGGATGCTCGCCAACCTTCTTCCCGAATATCTGTCGCTCGGCATTCCCATCGGGCTGATGCTCGGAATCCTGCTCGCCTTCCGCAAGCTCGCCTTGTCGTCGGAGCTGGATTCGATGCGCGGCATCGGCATCGGCTATGGCCGGCTGCTGCGCATACCCTATGCCTACGCAATCCCGCTCGCGCTCATCAACCTGTTCATCGTCGGCTATCTCGAGCCCTACACCCACTACCGCTACGAAGGGCTGCGCTTCGACTTGAAGTCGGGCGCGCTCGGCGCCTCGATCAAGGTCGGCGAGTTCAACCAGCTCGGCAAGCATCTGACCGTCCGCATCGACCGCAGCGAGAACAAGGGCACCCAGCTCCAGGGAATCTTCGTCCAGATGGACGACCCCAGCGGAATGTCGGTCGCGGCGACCGCCGAGCACGGCCGCTTCCTCTCGACCGACGACCCGGACACCATCCTGTTCCGCCTGACCAAGGGCCGGCTGGTCCAGGATTCGCCCAAATTCCCGACGCCGCGCACCCTCGCGTTCGAGCTCTACGATTTGCCGGTGAAGCTCCCCGCGATCGACCAGTTCCGCCGCCGCGGCGGGACCGTCTCCGACGAGCTCTACCTGCACGAGCTGTGGCAGGTCGGCTATGGCGGCGGGGCGCCCGACGCTGCACCAGAAGCTCGAGGCCCAGGCGACGCTCAACATGCGCCTCGTCGAAGTGATCATGATGCTGATGCTGCCGCTGCTCGCGGTCGCGCTTGCGGTCCCGCCCAAGCGAAGCAACTCGTCGCTCGGAATCTTCCTCGGGATCCTGATCGTCGTCGCCTATCACAAGGTCAATCAATATGCCGAGCAGGCCGCGACCAACGGCCAGATCGATCCGTGCGTCGGCCTTTGGGTGCCGCTGGTCGTCCTCACCGTGCTGATCTGGTGGATGTACCATGTCCTCGCGCACCGCCCCGGCGGCCAGCCGATCGGCGCGCTCGAATGGTTCGCCACCGCGCACCGCGCGGCGCATTCGCGCGGCGATTCCCAAGTTCGGGCAAGCATGATCAACCGTCTCGTTCTTCCCGTCGCGCCGCCTCGCGCTGTACATGGTGCGGCTGTTCCTGACGCGCAGCCTCGCAGTGCTCGTCGCTCTGGTGCTTGTGCTGATGACCCTCGACCTCCTCGGCGAATCCGGGAAGATCCTCGCCGTCCCCGGCAATGGCGACGCCGAGCTGTGGCGTTACGTCGGCCTGCGCATTCCGCTGCTGGTCTCGCGCTTCCTGCCTTTCTCGGTGCTGCTCGGAACGCTCATCGCCTTCGTCGGCCTCAACCAGCACAGCGAGGTCGTGGCGATGAAGGCGGCCGGCCTCTCCGCGCACCAGATCCTCGCGCCCCTGATCATCGCCAGCATCGGCATCGCCGGGGCGCTGTTCGTCTTCAACGAGACCGTGGTCGTGAACTCCGCCCGCGTGGTGAACGCCTGGTCCGACAACGATTACAAGCCCATCCCGCCCGATCGCGGGATCCTCAGCAACGTCTGGGTGCTGAACGGCGACGACCTGATCCGCGCCGGGATCGTCAACGGCCGCGCCCCCAACCTCATCGTCCGCCAGCTGATGATCTACGACCGCTCGGGCGGGGTCCTGCAGCGCGTGATCCGCGCCGACCGCGCGGTCCCGCTCCCCGGCTCGAAAGGCTGGCTGCTCGACGACGTGCGGATCTACGACGCCAACATGAACCTCGTCCGCCACATGCCGCGCTTGACTGGCCTGCAGGACGTCACGCCCGGGCAGCTGACCATCGCCAAGGTCGACCCGACCGAGCTCGATTACTGGACCCTGAAGCGCCGCATCGCCGAGCTCGAGGCCGCCGGCCGCCCAGCCGACGAAGCCAGGGCCGGCCTCGACCACAAGATCTCCGCCCCGATCTCGACCCTGCTCATGCCCCTGCTCGCCGCGGTCGCAGCCTTCGGCCTCGCCCGCTCGGGCCAAGTGCTGCTCCGCGCCTCGCTCGGAATGGCGCTCGGCTTCGCTTATTTCGTCGCCGACAATTTCAGCCTCGCGATGGGCAATGCCGGCGCCTATCCCCCGCTTGTCGCGGCCTGGGGACCGTTCCTCTTGTTCCTGCTCATCGGCGAGACGGTGCTGGTGCGGACCGAGGAATAGCGGAAGGCGCTCGCACGATTGCGGCGCAGACGCTTTCGTGACGCTGCGTGCAGAAGTCCGGAAGCCGCCCGCTGCGCCAGTAATCGAGCAATCCGAAGCTGTCGACCAACGGGAGGAAGCGCGGATCGCGGCGAAACGAGGCGGCAGCGGGGGAGCTCAGGACGACGATCGAGAATGCGGATGGCTGATCGAGCCAAATCCTCTCCTCCTCGGCGGCGTTCCGGCCCCGCGAGGGTGGAAACAGCTTGCGCGCGATCGCGAAGGAAGCATCGAGATCGCCAAGGTCGGCGAGCGCGGTCATGCACAGCGACTGGGTCGTCCAGCGCAGTCCGTCGGCCCGGCAGGCGCGGCTCACCGCATCGCGGTCATGGGCCCGCGCTCCGGCGATCACCTTCGCCGCCGCATCCCGGTTGAGCGGCAATTTGTCGCCCGTCACCTCGCTGGCGAAGTGTTCGAGCTCGGCATAGTCGCCGCTAGATTCGATTCCGACGAGGCGGTTCCAGTAGATCGCCCATTGGTCGGGCCACCATCGGATCGACTGGCGGAACAGCCGTTCGGCATCCGCCGTCTGGCCCTCTTCCTCGAGCACCCGCATCATCCGCCCGAGCGCCGTGGGGTTGAGCGGATCTTTGGCAAGCGCGATTTGGTCGAACTGCAGCGCTTCGTTCGTTCGGCCAACGGCGTTGAGGAGCGTGCCCAAACCGCTGGTGACGGACGGCGCATCGGGATCGACGCTGAGGCCCATGCGCAAGCGATCTTCACATCCGGAAAGGCGGAAGACTGATTGAAGCGCGCACCGGAGCCCGTAACCGTCGCCAAATTCGGGGGCGAGCGCGAGCAGGCGGTCCGCGGCCCGGCGGCCGGCAGCCACCGCCGCCTCCCGCTGCTCTCGCGGCAGCTCTCCCAGAACGTCGCCCGTTTCGGAGGCCAGCGTGAACTGCGCGATCGCCGAATTTGGCGCTTTCGGAGCGATCTGGCGGGCCAGCCATAGGCTCGCAGCTCGTCACCGTCGTCGCCCGGTGGGCTCGAGGCGTTCAGCAGCTGCGCCGCGATTGCCGGATCGGAGGGATGACGACGGTCGAGCGCCAACAGCGCGGCGACCCGTGACAAGTTGGTCGCGACCAGGGCGCCGATCTGGTCGGGCAGTCCGGGCGCCGAACGCTCGTCGGCTTCGAAACGATGCGAGAAGACCACTACGCCATGGCGGGTGTCTTCGACCTGGACAAAGACCTGGATCGACGAATTCCCGCGTCGAACCTCGCCGGACACGAGCAGGTCGGGTGCGCGCCTGGAATTCCGCTGGTCGATCAGCGCCACCGGATAGCCTGAGTCGCCATCGCGTTGGACAACGAGGCACGGGCGGCGAGCGCCAGCTCGTGCACATCGCGTCCCGGGGAATCTTCGGCGAGCGCCAGTATTGCGACCGCCGGCAGCGAGCCTTCTGGGGCAGTGCCCCCCATCCATTGCAGGCTCCAGCCAGCGACCCCCGTCAGCAACACGGCGGCGACGGCGATGGCCACCCACCATTTTCTGCGCCGCTCTCCGACCCCCTGCGTCTCGATCAGTCGGTAGCCGGATCGGGGAACCGTCTCGATCTCGAACCCGCCGGCGCGCTGGGCGAACTGGCGCAAGGTCGAAATCGACCGGTTGATCACGTCCTCTCCGACGAACCGGCCGTCCCAGCATTGCTCAACCAGCTCGTCGCGCGTGACCACCTGGCCCTCTTCGCTGGACGAGGAGGATCAGCACCTTCAGGTTCTGCGGCTGGAGGCGCTCCTTGCCGCCGGCAAAGCTTGCGTCGCGCGAAATCGGGTCG
>CAWAXE010000009.1:0-167524 GCA_963785965.1 uncultured Alphaproteobacteria bacterium | reverse complement strand
CCACTCGGCCACCCCACCCAGACGCAAAGCGCCGCAAAGAAACGGGCTTTCAGGACCGGTGCAATCAGCCTATCTGCCACCTCCGGCCGAGTTGAACTGCGGGGCGAATTCTAGCAGGGGGCGGGCCCCCCGTTCCCGGCCGCAAGGCTGACCACGCGCAGCCGGCGACCTGATCCTTGCTGCCTGAAATCCAGCCGCCGCCGTGAGTCCAGACGACGGTCAGCAGTCGCTTGCCGCCCTGCTCGGCCTCGGTCGGGCAGTACACATCGAGGCGTGCATCCGAATCGCCGCCGCCCACGTCGCGGATCAGGAGCACCAGGGCCACGGGCTGGCCTCGACGGCGATGAAAACGGCCACCCGCACGGCGGCGGCGCCGAGAATCCTGCGCAGAACCCGCACGCTGGCGAACCTTCCGCCGAGGCTTAAACCAACCCCACCCCCGCTGCGTCAAAGGTGTCGTATCACTGGGCATTTGGTGGCCGAAGAGTGCCCCGGGGGGACGAACCCGTTGGCCGCGAGGATGGGCTCGTGCCCCGGCCACTAGCCGCGAGGGGTCAAAAGTCGTCTTATATGCGCACCGGAAAAACCACGCTTCGTGAGGAGAAACCTGTGAAAAATGCGACCACTGTTGGAGTGCTTGGATCTCTGGTCATCAACCTGATGCTCGGTCTCGCCGTCGCGGCGGTATTCAGCGTCACACCTGCCGCGCAGGCGCGGGATGCCCGGTGCGCCGCCGAACAGGCGGTGCAGCCGACCCTGAATCCGACCCTGCTACCCGAGCAGGGCGACTACGTCGTCGCGACGCGCATGGGCTGGGCGGCGGGCTGAGGGGTTGAACGCCGTCCCGGCGGTTACGGCGCGGCGGGCGCCGACGCCCGCGAGGCGTACGCGGAGCGCAGCATGGAGATGGCTGCGTAAGTGACGACGATGATGATCAGCCAGCGCATCGCCGTCAGCGGCAGCTGCTTGACGATGTAGAAGGCCACGAGCACCCCGACGACCCCGCCCAAGGCGAGGCCCAGCGAAGTGCTGTGAGAGAAGCGACCTGAGCGGAAGAAGCCCAGACTCGCCACGGGCTGCACCAGACCGTCGCTGCCCATCATGATCGGGAACGCCGCGAGCGGGTGCATGCCCAGCAGAGCTAGCACGATCATGCTGGCGTGTAGTTACCGATCCCGATGCACATCAGCGCGCCCAGCACGAAGTTGACGGCGACCGCCACGCCGAAGCGCCAGCCGCTGAGCGCATAGGCCGTGCCTCCTGGCGGAAACACGTCGACGTTGCGCACACAAAGAACGCCGCCGCAATCAACAGCGCTATTCCCATGAACAGCTGAATCGTGCGCCGCGGCAGACGACTGACCAGCCTTGCCGCCAGCACCCCCAGTGTGGCGCTGCCGATCATGCAGGCGAGCAGCGTCGGCTCCACCATCACGGCGGTCACGAACAACAGGGTTTCCATGAAGGCCGATGCGTTGTGCCCGACATTGAGTGTGCCGGGGATGAGTTCGTCCGCCGGGGCACCGCGAACCTAAAGAGTGCGGTGGTCGGTGCCAACGACCCGATACCCAGCGTATCGAGAAAATCCGTCACGAATCCGATAGCAACGTCCGCCGGCGTCGGGCGCCCTGCAGGCGATGGCGTACCGACCACACCCACCCGAATACAAAGGCAATGTTGATAAGGACCAGGACGGTGAGGAGCGCAACCTTGGTGGTAGTTCATCCGCTGCTCCTAACGCCGCTGCGCGAGCGCGCCAGCGCATCCGCCAGACGCAGGTACTGAATGCTCGCGCGCACCCCGAGGCCGCTGAAGGCATGCAGCGGCACGGTGCGCAGCGGGGTCACCGGGAAACCAAGATCTGAGGCCGACGCTCCGAGCGCCCGCTGCGCCAGCAGTCCTCCCATGAGCGTGGCCATCGCCACGCCGCGGCCATTGTAGCCGAGCCCTGCGAGCAGCCCGGGCGCAAGTTCGTGCAGGTGCGGCAGGTGATCGCGCGTCATCGCGACGAAGCCGCCCCAGTGATACTCGAAACCAAGCCCCGCGAGCTGCGGATAGATCTCGCGCACGGCCTGATAGTGGTGCCGCACCGTGTGTGTCGTGGGCGCGGCCGCAAAAGACCCGCGCGTACCCATTACCAGGCGACCGCTGGCGTCCACGCGAAAATACCGCAACAGTCGCCGCGTGTCGGAGGCCGGCTGACCGCCTGGCAGGATGCTCCGCCGCAGCTCGCCCGGAATCGGTGCTGTCGCCACCTGGAATGAAGGCACCGGCACGACCGAGCGCCGCAGCGCTCCAGTGACGCGGCCGGTGCAGGCGTTGGTCGGACGATGACGATCGGCGCAGTGACTGCGGCGGCGGGTGTTTGGATGCGATAGCCGCCGCCTTCGCGCGTCAAGCGCAGCGCCGGAGTGTGAGTGCATATCTGGCCGCCGGCGCGCAGCACGGCCTGCGCCAGTCCGCGCACATAGGACAGCGGCTGTACGCTGCCGCCGCGGCGGTCAATGAGACCGCCGCAGTAGAGCGTGGAGCCGGTGAGCTGCGTCACCTGCGCGCGCGACAGCAGTTCCACGGCTGCACCGCGCCGCGCCCACTGCTGCACCCGCAACGCGAGCTGCTGCAGGGCGCTCTCGGAGGTCGCCGGCTGGATCCACCCGGCCTGGGTGGCATCGCAGGCAATGCCCAGGCGTTTGACGAGGTCAAAGAGGACCGCCGGCCCTGAGGCGACGGTAGCAATGAGCCGCGCACCCACCACGCGACCGAACATGGCCTCGAGGGTGTCCGGGTCGTGCTTGACGCCGGGGATGACCTGGCCTGCCATTCACTCCGGAGGCGCATGCGCCGATCTCGGCGCTTTCAAGGACCAGCTTCATGGGCCGCTTGGCGATAGCCCCGCTTGCATCGGCGATGGAACACCTGCGAATCTCGTTGATTCACCACGTATGGCCCAGATCATCTTCCGCGAGTTGCCCGCCGTTTCAACGGTCGAGCATCAGCTGGACATGCACGCCCGCGACCGATTGCTCGACGATGAGCTAGAGGAGCTACCCCACCTCATCGACGACGCCTCGGCCAAGCTGTTCGGGATCACGCAGCGCGATACCTTCTACTGGGCGCTGCCGAACCCCGTTCGAGTCCGCTATGGGCGAGCCGACTGGGACGCGAATTTCGACGTCCTCGGGCACTATACCCGCGATCCGAACGCGCATTGGAGCACCTACGACCTCGATCTGCGATGCGAAAAAGGGGGCCGGCTGCATTGCCTTGAGGTGTTCGGACGGCAGCTGGTTTGCGCTCTCCGCGGCCTCCATCCGCAAGCGGTGCTCGCCTTCGCCGACCACGACACCTGGAGCGAGGCCGAAGCTGGCATGGCAGACCTGAGCAAGCGCTTCCAACGAGAAGGCGGCGAGATTTACGTATCCACAGCCGATTGATAAGTCTCGCCCCGGCACACGGGGGCAGGCGATGGGCGAAAGCGAACTGCTTGGGATCGTTCGCGACTGCAACGTCCAGTATGCGACGCTGTTCGGGCAGATGATCACGATCAACTTCGCGATGATCGTCGCGATCTATTATTTTCTCCACCGTGCCTCGGTGAAGCTGAAGCTCGCCGCCTTCCTCTTCTATCTGATCGGCATGCTGTCGCTGGTCGGGCTCATCCTCACCCAGGCCAATATCAAGAACTATGCGATCCTTGCGCTTGCGGCGTTGCCGCGAGACCATCTGTCGTCGGTCGGCGCCAGCTATCTCGCCTTCCACACCAGCTGGCTGGCCGTGGCCACGGCGGCCTTCATGAACATTTCAATGTGGGTCATGGTGGCGGTGATCGCCTATTTGCTTTTCTGGTGGCGCGGGGACCGCGACGCGCGGCGCTCAGCGGATTCGGCGGACTCGGCGGAGTAGCTGCAAAACCGCCCGAACAGCCTAACGGACGAACTGCCGCTTCAAATCCGCCTTGATCGACGCTCCGCCGAGATGGGCGTCGACGTTGGCATAGCCTTCGCGGCGGAGGGCCTTGCGGATGTCCTCGAGATTGTCAGAGCCGCGAGCGAGCTGAAAGGCGCGTTCAATGATGTTCTGGGTTTGCATAGAGCCTCAAAAAGTTTCGTTCCCGTCATGAACGGCCGACGCCCCCTTACGTTCCGCCGCGTGTTACCTCGCGAGCCGCACCAGCGCCTCGTCCAGCGCCTGCAGGAACCGCGACCGGTCCGCTGCGGCGAACGGCGCCGGTCCGCCGGTGACACCCGCCCCCGCGCGCAAGTCGGCCATGATCGCGCGCGTCGCGATTGCAGAGCCGATGCTCGCGGCGGTGAACGGCTTGCCGTTGTGGCCGATCACCGTCGCGCCGGCCTTCAGGCAGCGGTCGGCGAGCAATATGTCGCCGGTGATCACCACTGTCTTCGCGTGCGCCTGCTCAACGATCCAGTCGTCCGCCGCGTCGAACTTGTCCGAGACGATTACGCGCTCAACCAGTGGATGGCGGGGCACGCGCATATAACTGTTGCTGACCACCCGTACCGGCACTTCGCGCCGGAAGGCGATCTTGTAGATCTCCTCCTTCACCGGGCAGGCGTCGGCGTCGACAAGGATTTGTACGGACGTCATCGCAGGTGATTAGGGGGTGCCGCGGCCAGAGTGAATGCCGCGCCTGCGCGGCGGCTGCTAGCTGTTCTTCAGATTCTCCAACCCCCGCGCGCCGCCCTTTTGCGACGGCTGCGAAGCGTTGTTCTTCACCTTCGCCTTTTTCGGCTTGCGCGCTTCCTTGCTCGATCTCTGCTGTCCCTTGGCCATCTTTTCTCTCCTGCGGGGCGTCTCCCTTGCGCACTTAGCGCAGATTTCGGCTGTCCTACAGCTGCTGCAAACATTGGCGAAGATTCGCTCCTGTCGAACGATCCGGCCGTGCATCGATACTCAGTGGATGACAGGCATCATTCACGATAAGCTTGATATCTGCCCGCTCCGGGGGAGGACCTATTGCCCACACGCCGCGCCGTGATGCTTGCGATCCTGACCGTGCTGCCCGCTGTTGCACGCGCGGGCGCGACGGCCGAGCCACCGCGAATCAGCAAGCCGGCGCCTGCTCCGCTGACGAGCCCCAACGTGCTTCCGCTCCCTCCGGCCCAGTTCGACAACAGTCTCGCAATCGGCGGAAAGGACGTGAAGGCGCGCGAGATCGACACCCGCCTCAGCGTTGACGTCCAAGTCAACGGCCGCGGCCCCTACCACTTCGTGGTCGACAGCGGCGCCGACACTTCGGCCGTCGGGCTGCGCATCGCGCACGACCTCGAACTGCCACTCGGCCAGCCGGCGATCGTCAACGGCATGACCTCCCGCGACCTCGTCGACCGGGTGAAAGTCGCTGAGCTGACGCTCGGGCCGACCACCGTCCGAAACCTCGAGATCCCGGCGTTGCGGGAGCTGGATCTGGGCGGCGACGGGCTCGTCGGCATCGACGCCCTTGTCGAGCAGCGGCTGATGATGGATTTCGAGAAGCACCTGATCAAAGTCGAAGACGCGCGGATACCCGAGATCCCGATCGGGCCCCATGACATCGTGATCACGGCCAAGCGAAAGCGCGGGCAGCTGATCCTGACCGAGGTCCGGGCGGCCCGTTTCCACCTCGACGCAGTGATCGACACCGGGTCGGAGATCACCATCGGCAATATGGCCCTGCGCGACAAGCTGATCCGCAAGGGCAAGGCGAAGTTCTACGAGGTCGAAGCGATCGGCGTAACCGGCGTCCACACCAAGCTGCAACTGGCCGTCATCGACGAGCTCCAGCTCGGTCCGGTCGTCCTCCACGATGTGCCGATGGCGTTCGCGGACGTGCCGCCGTTCAAGCTGTTCGGCCTCGCCGATGAGCCCGCGCTGCTGCTCGGAACCGACATATTGGAGACGTTCCGGCGCGTGTCGCTCGATTTCCGCTCGCGCAAGGTGCGTTTCCAGCTCAGGCGCTGCCAGGACGACGGGATCACCATCAGCACCGCACCGACGGACATGTTCACGAGGCTTGCGGCGACCCAGGCGGAAGCGTGCATTCGATAGGCAGGAACGATTTGTTCACCCTCTTTGCGCACAAGGGGCGCGAAGGATGACTTCAGCATGGCTGATTCCGCGACACGGCCCGACGGCAATCCCGAACGCAGGCGCTCCAACCGGGCGGCTCTGAACCTCTCCGCCACAATGCGCGAGGGGAGCCGCAGCAAGGCGCAGGTGCGGGTGATCGACATTTCCACCCACGGCTGCCGAATCGAGTGCACGACTCCGGTGACGGACGAGAGCAAGATCTGGCTCGCGATTGCCGGCCTCGAAAACCAATATTGCCGAGTCGTCTGGCACTGCCAGGAATTCGTCGGCGTCGAATTCGAAAAGCCGTTGGCCGAACCCGTGCTTGACAAGCTGCTCAAGGACCACGCCCAGCTGACCGAGAAGGCAATCAAGGACCTGCGCAACATCGCGACGCGCACGCACTGGCTGGCGCGGCAGGCCGACGACGACCAGATTCACATTCTCGCCGAGCTATCCCGCCAATGCGCGGTCGATGCGCTCGTCGAGGGCTTCCGCCTCGGCCAAGACAAGCCCGCCAAATAGTCGCGCTTACTTCGAGCCGTTCAGTCAGGCCGCCTTCTTCGCTCCGTTCAACACTCCGGCGATCCCGCCTTCGGCCTCAAGCCGCTCGCAGAGGTTTCCCCGCGGCAGCTCTTCCTTCAGCGCCCATGCGAGGACCGCTTCGAGCTGGGCGATCGTCGAATCGTCGCACATGCCGTCGAAGGCTAGCTTGACGACCGGCTTCATCGGCGCGCGAAGCTGGATCTTCAGCCCCTGTGCCTCGACCAGCCGGAGATATTCTTCCGGCGCGTCTTCGGCATCGAGCGCGAAATCATAGGCCGCGGCGAGACCTTCATAGAGAGCCGCGTTGGCCCTGAGCTTGGCGGCGCGCGCCTCGTCGGCCTTCGCCCGGACTTCGGTGAGTTTGCTCTGCAAGGATCCCTCCAATGCTGGCGCGGGTTGTTCCGCGTGTTCGATTTCTGATTGTTCGATGGCCGTCGTTTCCTCAGCGATGACTTCGTCGGCCGGCTCTTCTTCCGCCGGCAGTTCCTCGGGCGGGAGCTCGGCGAGCGGCTGTTCTTCGACCGGTTTCTCGTCGACAGGCTGCTCATCCGCGGGCTGCGGGGCGGGGATGACCGGCTCGACCTTGACCGGCTCGCTCCCGTAGAACCCTGCCAATCCTGCGAGACTGTCGAACAATTTCGACAAGCCGGGGGCTGACTTGGCAGCGGGCGCGGCGGCTTCCGCAGGCTCTTGCTCGTCACTGCGCTGAACCGCCTCCGGCTGCTCGACCAAAGCTTCCGTCTGCTCAACCTCGTCGGGTGCGACTTCTGCCGTCTCTTCGGCCGGAGCCTGGTCGGTCGGCTCTTCGACCGACACGTCATCGACCACTTGTTCGACCGGAATCTCTTCGACCGCCTCAGCCTCTTCGGCAACGACGTCGGCGAGCTCTTCGACCGGCTCGGGGACAACCTCGGCCACTTCAACCGCCTCAGCCACCTCTTCGAGCGGATCGGGAGTGACATTCGCCACCTCGAGCGCATCCGCAAGCTCTTCCTCGGAAACCGTATCCGGAGCCTCTGCCTTCTTCGGCTTCTTGGCCGGTTCGGCGACCTTCGCCGGGGCGCCCTCGACGCTGACCAGGGCATAAACGTAATCGACCCACGCGCCGCCGGCGCTCAGCGGCAGCAGGGTCGCCCAGCAGCGCGTTACCCCATCGGCGGTTGGAAATTCGTCCTCGAAGGCAATGAAGTCGCGCGAGATCGCAACAATCGGGAGCTTCTTGGCGATGCATGCCAGCAGCGAAGGGCTCGGAGCCTCGATGATCCGCTCGACGTCGATATACGACTTCAGCGTTTCGCCCACATGGCGGATTTCGGCGTCATGGCCGCCGCTGATGAGCTCCAGCAGGATGGAGGACGGCCCTGCATCGGTCAGCTCGAGCGGATCGAGATCGTGCAGCGGCGGGAATTCCTTGTCGCCGCGGATCGACAGCCAGTAATTGAGGACGCGCGCGTGGCGGCCCCGCTCGGCACTCGCGATCGTGCGGAAAGCGCTCAACAGCGTATCCGCCTCCGGCCGCTCGGCCGCTTGCATGCCCGAATCGGGCGCTCCCATCCCAGCCTCCACGTGAATCTCTTGCGACAGCTTGTGACCTCGTCCTTCTTAGAAAAGGTTAACTCGGCGCTATTTCAACGAAGACGAAGTGCGCCCTTGTTAGCGTTAACGATGCGTGATTAGTTCGCCTCACCAGCAATTCGAGGGAGAAAGCGCAATGTGGAAGTGTCTTGTAGCGGCCTGCCTCGCTGCGCTGCCCGCCAATGCGGTGATTGCCCAGACGCCAGACTATGCCGCGAGTGCGCTCAACGCTCCGGACGCGTCCGGGCTGACGAGCTACGGTGCTCCCACCTCCGTAGTCGACGATCCAAAGGTCCCCGGCGGAAAGGCTCTCCGCATCCAGGCGAGCAAAGGTGCAAATCCGTGGGACGCGGCGGTGGTCAGTCCGCTTCACCAGCCCGTGCACGTCGGAGACGCGCTGGTGCTGGCGTTCTGGGCCCGTCTGGTGAGCGGGGAGAATGGCGTTACCGGCGTGACCCTGCCCTCGGCTTCTGTCAGTCTCGGCACTGCCCCCTGGACGCAGCTGTTCGGTGGGCCGGTGACCGTCGGCCAGGAGTGGAAGCTGATCGAGCTGCGCGGCACTGCCGACAAGGAATATGCCGCCGGCGCGCTCAATGCCGGAATCCAGGTCGCGACCGGCAATCAGACCATCGACTTCGGTCCGCTCTATGTCGCCAAAGTATCGGGCGGCGCGGTGATCCGGCAAGCGGCCACGCCGGCGGCACCGCAGCCTCGATCCCTGCTTGCAACCCTCGACCCAGCAACGATTGCGAGCAAGATCGTCAACGATCCGAGCGCCCCGGAAGTCAGGGGCGTCAAGGGCAAGCTGATCGACGATCCGCAGGTCACCGGCGGCAAGGCGCTACGCGTGGAAGTGCCCCGCAAGGGGCAGAACGCCTGGGACATCTCCGTCAACAGCGCGCTCAAAAAGCCGGTCAAGGCCGGCGACACCTTGCTCCTGGTGTTTCCAGCGCGTTTGGTCGAGGGAGAGAATGGCGCAACCTCCACGACGCTGCCGTGGAACTCCGTCAGCCTGACGTCGCCACCGTGGTCGGGGGTGATTGGCGGGCCAGCCGACATCGGCCGGGAATGGAAAATGATCGAAATCACGGGGAAGGCGGACAAATACTATGCTCCGGGCGCGCTTGCCGCGGGAGTCCAGTTGGCGACTGCGCGGCAAACGATCGACCTTGGGCCCCTCATCGTTCTCGATCTCGGGCAAGGGCAATAGCGGGAGCCAACCAGCCGCGGATCGGTCGTCCACCACGGCCCGAAGCTTTCCGCAGAGCCTGGGAAGGCTAGTCAGCCGCGGATGAAGCATTACCTCCTCTTCTACGAAGCCGGTCCCGACTATCTGGAGCGACGACCGCAGTTTCGCGGCGAGCATCTGCGGCGTGCCTGGGACGCCGCCGAGCACGGCGAACTGATCGTTGCCGGCGCGTTCGCCGATCCCATCGACGGCGCGGTGCTGATGTTTCAGGGTGAGGATGCCGGCGTCGCCGAGGATTTCGCCCGCGCAGACCCGTACGTTACCAACGGCCTTATTGCCCGGTGGCGCGTACGCGAATGGAACACGGTCGTCGGGGGAATCGCCGCCAATCCCGTACGGGCGGAAGATTTGTGAGCGACGGTCCCGCCGAGGGCGGCTGTCTCTGCCGCGCGGTCCGCTACCGCGTCACCGGCGAACCGGTGGCGAAGACGCTTTGCCACTGCCGCTCATGCCGGCGGGCGAGCGGCGGCACCAACGTCGCCTGGGCGGTATTCGAAAAAGCAGCGTTCGAGTGGCTGGCCGACGAGCCGGTCGCTTATTCATCGTCGCGTGGCATCGAATGGCTGCACTGCCATCACTGCGGGAGTCTCGTCGGGTATCGCCGTTCCTCACGCCCCGATCACAGGGACATCACGACCGGGACGCTCGACGATCCAAATCTCCACGCGCCCGCCGTCGAGATTTGGCTCGAGCAAAAGGTCGGCTGGGAGACGCTCAACCCCGCATTGCCCAAGCGACCGCAGAGCAGTTTGAACGCAAGCGAGTGACCGCTGTAAGCGGCCACTTCGACAGTTCCTCTCACGAAAAAGGGCGCCCGCCGAACGGACGCCCTTGAGACGCAGAATTCGTACGCGGGTCAGTCTTTCTTCTTTTCCGCCGTGTTGTCTGTGGTGTTGTTCGCGGCATTCTTGAGCGCGTTGGCCTTATTCTCGGCAGCGTCCTTGACCGCGTCGGCTTTGTTTTCGCCTTCGTTCTTCACGGCCGCCGCCTCGTTCGCCGCGGTGGCCTGGATGTTCTCGGCCTGATTCTCGGCAGTGGCGGTGATGTTGTCGGCGACGTTTTCGGCATTAGCGGTGATGTTGTCGGCCGCATTGTCCTGCGGGTTCTGTTTGCAGGCGGTCAGGGCCGCAAGGCCGAGCGCAACTGCGAGTGCAGTTGAGGTTTTCATGTGCTTTCCCCTTTGTTGTTCCGGACGGGCGCGAAAGCGCATGGACCGGCTAACGGTTCCCGGAGGACCGGCATATTCATCTTAGCGGGCTGCAACATTCAGCAGCCGATGGACACCTGCGTCGAGCCGCGCTTGACCAGCCGCACCGCGTCCTTTGGCGTGCCGGGCGCAAGCTCGACGGTAATGTCGTCGAGGTCCGCCTTGCCCGGCTCGCTGAACGTCGTCGCGAAATGGCGGTGCGAGAGCAGGAGATGCTCGTCCAGCGGCTTGCACCCGCTCGACTGGACCGAACGCAGCCCGACAAGCATGCCGTCCGCATTGTACAGCTCCGCGTAGCTCCATTCGGCGTCGATCTGTCCGTCCTTGAGCTGAGCAGCGCATTCCGCTCGGATGGCGGCGCAGACGACGGGCGTATCGGGGTCTTCGGCCCAACGCGGCTGGGGCTGGAAGGAGAAGTCCGGCGCCGCGGCTGCGCCGGTCAGCGCCAGTAATCCCGCGACGAGTGCCCCCCGCATCGCAGTTATTTCAGAGCTTTGACCGCCGCTAGTGTCTTCGCCACGTGCTGGCTAAAGTCGAGATCATCATGGACCATGACGATCTTGCCGTTCTTGGCGATCACGTATGACGTCCGTGTGGTGATTCCCGGATGCGCGGCCCAGGCGACGTCATAGGCCTTTTGCGTCTCGGAAGTCGCGGTCGCGACCGGGAAAGCGCTGCGGCATTCCTTGGCGGAGAAATCATGGAGCGTTTTGAGGTCGTCGGCCGACATTCCGATGACCTGCGCGCCGGCCTTCTTGAAATCCCCGATGCTCTCACTGAATGCATGCGCTTCGGCGGTGCACCCGCTGGTGAACGCCTTAGGGAAAAAATAGAGGACGACCGGCCCCTTCTTGAGCTGCTCGGCGAGGTGAAGCTTGAATTCCTTCCCGCCGACGGCGCCGGTGGTGGTGAAATCGGGCGCCTTGGCGCCGACGGGAAGCGCCGCAGTGGCAGGAGTCAGTGCCAGGCCGGCAGCGGCCAATCCGAACAATAGTTTGCGCATGCGAGTCCTCCTTGAAGCGCTTCCTACCGCGTAGGTGGCAAAAGTGCGAGCGTGCGTTCATCGGCCTCTCCGGCGAAGAATGCGGCAAGCGCGTCTGCAAACGCATCGTCGGGCGCAACCCGGTCGAACAAGGTCAGGCTGGAGCGCAGTTTCATTGCGTCGATTGGCCCGAAGATTCTCTCGGCGGATCTTTTGCCGGCCCAAGGCATCAGCGCGTCGACGGATTGCTTCAGTCGACGGCCAAGCACCGGATGCCCGATGTAGGCGCGGGCCTCATCACACCCGGATATGGCGTAGAGTTGGGCGGCGGGGCTGCGGCCGAGGCCGGCGAGCTGGGGAAAAATGAACCACATCCAGTGGCTCTGCTTCGATCCCGCGCGAAGCTCGGCCGACGCTATTTCGAACACGCCCTGCTGGGCGTCGATGAAGCGTTGAAGGTTGTGTGGATCGAAAGTGGACACGCCGGGATCATGCGCTTTGCTCCGTCGGCGTGGAAGGGGAGCTGGCGCTTATTGGTTCGGCGCCAGCAGCCCCGTCACAAGGTAGAAGAAGACCATTAGCGGGCCCGTCAGCAGCGTGGCCGCGATGAAAGCGAGCCGAATCACCGTCGGATCGACGCCGGTGTAATCCGCAATTCCGGCGGCGACGCCCATCACCTTGGCGTCGCGCCGGTTGATCAGGAAACGTCCGTTCATTTTGCTTTCCTTTCGTTCGCGGGACTTCAGGCGATCGGCAGCGAGGTAGCGGCCGAAACGAGCAGAAGCGCGGAGAGGAATGCACCAGCGAACAGGGTGGCAGTCTCACGGGCGGAAGCGAAAGTAGCGAACATTGGAAAAACCCCTTTTGAAGTCTCTTGCCGAACCCGACCATCGGGTCCGTGCAATCATCAATGCAGGGGTCGTGCCAATCGAAGAAAGTGCTTGTTTTTCAGTGCGACGCTGCAACCAAAGGCGGAGATCCTACGGTGCTGCGCGCCACTACTTGGGAAAATTTCCGCTGCGGGATTGCGTTTTGTCCGGCTCGCGTGTCCGAATCCGGACAGCTCAATCAGAATAGCCGAGCCGCTCCGCCCACGGCAGCAGCACCGGGAGCACTGGCGCGAGCTGCTTCTCATACCTCCGCCAGCGGCCGGCCGGGGCTTTGCTGAGCGGTTCGGTCACCTGATCGTAACTCGGTGTGCCAATCGCGCCGCGCGACCTCGCCGTCGAGCGGTGGTCGAGGAGTTCAGCGTGCCATTCCAGACCGAGGAAGTCGACGAGCGGCCGAAGTGCCTTCTCCGGCTCTGAAATGAGCTCTTCATAAACGAGCGTGTGCACCGCCAGCGGCAGAAAGTCGCGCGACCGGGTGAAGATCCCCATAGCGATGTCGTAAAGATCGGCCGCATCCTCGATCCTCAGGAAACAGGCCATCGCATGGTTGAGGGTGAAACTCTGCATGAAGCAGCTCAGGACCGAGTTCGCATGGATGGCGCTGCGCGAAGATGATCCGGGCGTCGGGAAACAAGCTGTAGATCAGTGGAAGGGCCAGCATGTTGAGCGGCAACTTGTCGATGATCAATCCAGGGAAGCTAGGATCCGCGTGTTGGTCGAGTTCCGCGAAATACGCCCGGCGTCCCCGCTCAACCATCGCGCGCGATCGGTCAGGAAGGTCGGATACATTGCCGAGCACCTTCTCCGCCGCCCCGACCATGTGAAATTCCTCGAGCACCATCGCTTTCGGATGGCCCATCAAGAAAGTGTCCAGCAAGGTGGTCCCTGAGCGGGGAAAGCCGACGAGGAATGCGGGAGCCCGGCGTCCGCCGCGCTCGAGCGGATGAAGCTGTGCGATCCATTCTTGTCCGATGCGTCGTTCGTAACCGCGAAGGAGTCTCCGATGTTCGGCGGCGTCGCCGACCCAGCGGTCAAAGTCCGGCATGGCTCGGTTCATCGCATCGGCCGCCAAAAAGGCACCGGCGTAATCGCCGAGCACGTCGTTGATTTTGGCCGTCAGGCGGTGCCGGCGGACGGGATCGGACTGCTCATTCTCAAACTCGAGCAAACGCTTCGCTTCGGCTGCATCGCCATCTTTGAGGGCAACTGCAGCCGCGGGATATGCAAACCGTTCGGGGGGGATGTTCAGCTTTTCGGCATCGCCCAACAGATTGCGCAATGCGTCGATGCGGCTCGTCCGCTCCAGCAAGAGGGCGAGTTCCCTCACGGCCCTTATACCATCATCCGAAACGGGCTCGGATCCATCGTGGTCGGGAAGCGCGATCCGAATCAAGTCGGTGTTGGACTCGGCCGAGCCGGCGTCACCAACGGCATATTTGGCGGCTTTGTCGAGTTGCTCAATTCTTTCCTTGTTGCGCCCCAAATCAGCGTAAAGACGGGCGAGCGTCAGGCGAATTCCGACGTCTTCCGGACCGGCGTCAAGCATCTCAAGCAGCTGATTGGCGCTCTCCTCATATTGGCCCGACCAGGCAAGTGCGCTAGCGTACTTCTGCTGGAGTGGTCGGTCCGCGCCGTTCAAATTCCGCGCGCGGCGCAAAGCCACCGCCGATTCCGGCCCATTTTTCGAGCCTCCCCAGCGCCTCACCCAAATTCGCCCATGCGCGCCAATCGGTCTGCCTTGCCAAGGCGAGCACTCGCCAAGCTTCCGCCGCTATTTCAGCCTCTCCGGCGCTATCTGCGGCTTCCGCCCTTGCGTGCCACAAAGCGAGCTCGGCAGGACCGCCCGGGGACGGCGGAGGCGCAATATCGAGCGCTTCGTGGGCTTTCCCCAATTCGATCAAGGCCCGTGCCAGCATCACCTGAAATGCGACATTATCCGGTTCCGAGTTGGATGCCCTACGAAGCCATTCGACCCCCTCAGCGACCCTGCCGCACCGGCATTCGATCAAACCCATGAGGTGCTGAAGGCGCGGGGATTGAGGCTCGGCCGCGAGGTGCGCTTCAGCGAGCCTTCGGGCCTGACCGAGTCGCCACTCTGGAAGGCGGCAACCGCGTCTTCACTACGAACGTCCATATGCGCGGGGCTAGATGCCGCTCGCGACGAGGTCAAGCCGTTCAATCTTCAGCTCGAGGTCGTGTCCCCACCGTCGGGGTGCAGCACTTGCGCCATCATGTAGCTGGAATCCTCACATGCGAGGAACAGGAACGCCGGAGCGACCTCGTTCGGCTGGCCGGGACGGCCCATCGGCGTCTTTTTGCCGAACTCTGGAATTTTCTCCGGCTCCTTTCCGCCGAATGGATTGAGCGGCGTCCAGATCGGTCCCGGAGCGACTGCGTTGACGCGAATACCCTTCTCCACGAGGTTCAGGGCGAGCGATCGCGTGAAGGCGGTAATTGCTCCCTTGGTCGCACTGTAATCGAGCAGGTGCTTCGACCCGGAGTACATCGTCTCGGATGTGCAGTTGATGATCGCCGAACCGTCCGTCAGATGGGGGAGGGCCGCCTGGGTCAGGTAGAACATCCCGAAGATGTTGGTCTGGAAGGTGCGTTTCAGCTGCTCGTCGGTGATGTCGCGGATGTCCTTGTCCGGATGCTGTTCGCCGGCATTGTTGACGACGATATCGAGGCGGCCGAGCTGATCGACCGTTTTTTGCACCGCCAGCTCGCAGACCTGCTTGTCGCCGATGTCGCCGGCAATCGCGAGCGCCCGGCGCCCTTCTCTCTCGACGATTTGCGTCGTCTTCGCCGCATCGTCGTGCTCGCAGAGGTACAGGATCGCGATATCCGCGCCCTCGCGCGCGAACAATGCGGCGACGGCGCGGCCAATGCCGCTGTCGCCGCCGGTGATCAGCGCGACCTTGCCCTTCAACCGATCGGACCCCGTGTAGCGCGGCTCCCAGTCGGGTTTTGGCTCGAGCTGGCTTTCGTGGCCGGGCAACCGATCCTCGTGGATCATTGGTTCCATGACGTCAGACATTGGCGAATCCTCCTCGCAGGACGAACCCGCCGAAACTTGCGTCGTTCCGGCGTCCATCCGCGCGAATTGCCGCTCCGCCGCAGGCTCCCTAACTAAGGCTCGTGGAAAGCCCCCCTTCCAGCACGAAACCGTCCGGCAGCTTCCGCACGTTGTGGCGCTTCCTGCCGATGCTCTGGCCGAAAGGCGAAACCGAGCTGAAGGCCAGGGTCATCGCAGCGGTCGTGCTGGTGCTCGCCGGCAAGGCGATCACGCTTGCGGTGCCCTATGCGCTGAAGCTCGCGGTGGACCGGATGAGTGCGCATGCCGCGTTCGCAGTCGTCGCCGCACTGGTCATTGCTTACGCCGCGGGCCGGTTCGGCGGGGTCCTGACCGACAATCTGCGCAACGCCATTTTCGAGAAAGTTGGCCAGGATGCGGCTCGGCGGCTGGCCGGGCAGGTGTTCCGCCACGTCCACGATCTCAGCCTGCGCTTCCACCTCGAGCGCCGCACCGGATCGCTGACCAAGATCGTCGAACGCGGGACCAAGAGCATCGACATGATGCTCTATTTCCTGCTGTTCAACATCGCCCCCACGGTCATCGAGCTCGCCGCCATCTGTGTCATCTTTTTCGTCAAGTTTGGCGCCGGACTCGTCGCCGCGACGCTCGCCATCGTGGCGGTCTACATTGCCTTCACCCGCAAGGTCACCGACTGGCGCTCGCACATTCAGCGGCAAATGAACGAGGTCGACAACCGCGCCATCGGGCGCGCCGTCGATTCGCTGCTCAATTACGAGACCGTCAAATATTTCGGCGCCGAAAACCGCGAGGCCAGGCGCTACGAGGAGGCGGTCGGCGCCTTTGCACGCGCCTCGGTCCGCAACGAAGTCAGCCTCGCCTGGCTCAACGTCGGTCAGTCGCTGATCACCAACGCGATGATGGCGGGCGCGATGGTGTTCACCGTCTGGGGCTGGAGCAAGGGGCGCTTCAGCCCGGGCGACGTGGTGTGGATCAACGGGCTGCTGATGCAGCTCTTCCGCCCGCTGGACATGCTCGGCTGGGTCTATCGGTCGATCCGCCAGGGATTGATCGACATGGAAGCGATGTTCGACCTGGTCGACACGCCGGCGGAGGTCGTCGACAAGCCCGACGCGGCCCCGCTTCAGGTGACCAAGGGAGCCGTGCGCTTCGAAGGCGTGCGCTTCGGTTACGATCCCGGCCGCGAGATTCTCTCGGGGCTCGACCTGGACATACCTCCCGGCACGAGCTGCGCTATCGTCGGCCCGTCGGGAGCCGGCAAATCCACCATCGCCCGCCTGCTTTATCGGTTCTACGACCCGACCGCGGGGCGGATCACGATCGACGATCAGGACATTACCGAGGTCACGCAGAAGAGCCTGCGCGCGGCGATGGGCATCGTCCCGCAGGACACGGTGCTGTTCAACGACACGATCGGCTACAACATCGGCTACGGCCGCGAGGGCGCTTCGCAGGACGAGATCGAAGACGCCGCGCGGGGAGCGGCAATCGACCGCTTCATTGTGACTCTCCCGGAGAAGTATGAATCGATGGTCGGCGAGCGTGGCCTCAAGCTTTCAGGCGGCGAGAAGCAGCGCGTGGCGATTGCCCGGACCCTGCTCAAGAACCCCCCGATCCTGGTGCTCGACGAAGCCACGTCGGCGCTCGACAGCCGGACCGAGGATGCGATCCAGCAGACGCTCGACCGCGTCGCTCAAAGCCGCACGACGATCATGATCGCGCACCGGCTCTCGACCATCGTCAACGCCGACCAGATCGTCGTGCTGGATAACGGCCAGGTCGTCGAGCGCGGCACGCACGAGCAATTGCTGGAGCGCAACGGAGTCTACGCCGACCTCTGGTACCGCCAGGCTGCCGAGCGGCTGGCGGAAGAGACCGCGCAAGCGGCGGAGTAAGAGTGACCGACGACTCCAGCGCAATTCTCAAGTCCGTCTTCGGCTTCGATACTTTTCGCGGCGTCCAGGAAGACGTGGTCGGCCGAGTGCTCGCCGGCAGGCACACGCTCGCGGTGATGCCGACCGGTGCGGGAAAGTCGCTCTGCTACCAACTTCCCGCACTCGCGCGCGACGGTACCGCCCTGGTCATCTCACCGCTCATTGCGCTGATGCACGACCAGATCCGTAGCACCGAGACCCTCGGCATCCGCGCCGCTTCGCTGACGTCCGCCGACGCCAACCAGCAACAGACGATCGGGCAGCTGCGGGCGGGGCAGCTCGATCTCCTCTATGTCGCGCCGGAACGCGCGACGGGCGCATCATTCCGCCGCCTTCTCGGCGATGTTCCGCTGGCGCTCATCGCCATCGATGAAGCGCATTGCGTCAGTGAATGGGGCCACGATTTCCGGCCGGACTATCGGCTGCTGCGATCGATCCTCGACGAGCACCCTGACGTTCCGCGGCTGGCGCTCACGGCGACGGCGGACGCGCGCACGCGCAGCGACATCCTCGCCCAGCTCGGAATTCCCGAAGACGGCCTGATCATCGCCGGCTTCGATCGGCCGAACATCCGTTATCACGTCCGCCATCGCGAGCAGACCGGCAAGCAGCTCCGCGACCTGCTGGCGACGCGGCCGGGTCCGGCGATCGTCTACGCCCCGAGCCGCGACAAGGCGGAGAAGATTGCCGAGGCGCTTGGCCGAGACGGGCGTCCGTCGCTGCCGTACCACGCCGGCCTTGAGCCGAAGGTGCGCGCGCGCAATCAAACGGCGTTCGTCCATTCGGAAGACATGGTGATCGCCGCCACCGTCGCCTTCGGCATGGGCATCGACAAGCCCGACGTGCGGCTGGTGGCGCATGCCGCAATCCCGAAAAGCATCGAGGCTTATTACCAGGAGACGGGCCGCGCCGGGCGCGACGGCGAGCCCGCGGAGGCCTGGCTGTTGTGGGCGGCGCAGGATTTCGCCCGCGCCCGGCAGCGGATCGAGCAGGAAGTCGAACCCGAACGCCGCCAAGCCGAGCGTGAACGCCTGAACGCCCTCGCGGCTTTCGTCGAGGCGCCGACCTGCCGCCGCGCAATCCTTCTGCGCCACTTCGGCGAGGACCCGCCGGAGCATTGCGGCAATTGCGACAATTGCCTCGATCCCCCTGCCACCATCGACGCGACGGAGATCGCCCGCAAGCTGCTCTCGGCTGCGTTCCGCACCGAGATGCGCTTTGGTGTCGGTCATCTCGCCGACGTGCTCGCCGGCAACGATACGGAGAAGGTGCGCAGCTTCGGGCATCATAAGCTCTCCGTCTTCGGGATCGCGACACCGGACGAGCTCCAGCTCCTGCGCGCGGCCGCCCGCGCGCTGATCGCCCGCGACGCGTTGCGCGCCGATGCTTATGGCGGGCTCTCGTTCGGGCCCGCCGCCAAGCCGATCCTCAAGGGTGAAGAGAGCCTCACCATCGCCACTCCGCCACCACGCCGGCGCAAAAGCCGGCGGCGTTCGGAGGGGCCGCCCGATCCGCTATTCGAGGCGCTGCGGGAAGCCCGGCGGCGGATCGCGGCGGAGGCCGGGGTTCCGCCCTACGTCATCTTCCACGACTCGACCTTGCATGAAATCGCCGAGAGAAAGCCACACAACCTCGATGAGTTGGCTCAGGTTCAGGGCGTCGGCGCAACGAAACTGGAGCGTTACGGAGAAGCCATGCTCGCCGCCCTTTCGACGAACGGCTGACGTTCAGGCTTGCGTAACGCGCGACTCGGTTCGAGAGGCGCTAACGCTTCATTCTGCCAAGCTCTGAGGAAGAAACATGATCCCCAATATTCTTTTGGCGACGGCTGCGCTCGCCGTCGTTTCTGCCGCGCCCGCGAATGCCGCGCCGCGCAGGGCGTCCACTAGCGCCTCGGCAACGCTGGCCGCGTCCAATCCGTTCGCGAAGCCGAGCAGGCTGCCGTTCGAGACCCCCGACTTCGCGCGCATCAAGAACAGTGATTATCTGCCCGCGCTGCTGGCCGGAATGTCGCAGCAGAAGCGCGAGGTGACGGCCATCGCCAACCAGACCGCAACCCCGACGTTCGACAATAGTGTCGTCGCGATGGAGCGCTCCGGGCTGCTTCTCGAGCGCGCCAACCTCGCCTTCAACGCCGTGAACGGGGCGAACACCAACGACACCCTGCAGGCGACGGACACCAAGACAGCGCCTTTGTTCGCCGCGCACGGCGACTTCATCTTTCTCAACGCCAAGCTCTTCCAGCGCTTTAAATATCTGCAAGACCACCACGCCGAGCTGAACCTCAATCCCGAGCAGACGAAGCTGCTCGACGTCTATTACAAGCAGTTCGTGCATGCGGGCGCCGAGCTGCCGCCGGCCAAGCAAGCCGAGCTCAAGATCATCAACAAAAGGCTGAGCACCCTCCAGTCGGCGTTCGGCCAAAAGCTGCTCGCCGCGGCCAAGGCCGGCGGGTTGCACTTCACCGATCCGTCGGCCCTCGCCGGCCTCTCCGAGCAGCAGCTTGCCGCCGCCCAGGAAGCGGCGAAGGCGCGCAAAATGACAGGCTATGTGCTCCCGCTGCAGAACACCACGCAGCAGCCCGCGCTCGAACTCGCTGACCAGCCACGATACCCGGCAGAAGCTGTTCGAAGCGAGCCTCAACCGCGCCGAGCACGGCGATGCCAACGACACGCGTGCAATCGTCAGCGAGCTCGCGCAGCTTCGCGCGAAGAAAGCCGCGCTTTTCGGCGTGGCCAACTTCGCCGACTATAATCTCTATGACCAGATGGCCAAGGATCGGGCGACCGCGATCGGTTTTCTTGACCGGGTCGCCCCCGCGGTGTCGGCCAAAGAGCATCAGGAATGGTCCGACATCGTCGGGCTAGCCAAGTCGCAAGGCGCCAACTTCCAGCCAACGGCAGCCGACTGGAATTTCTACGCCGAACAAATCCGCAAGCAGCGCTATGCGCTAAGCGCGGACGACGTGAAGCCATATTTCGAGTTCAACAAGGTGCTGACCGACGGGGTCTTCTATGCCGCCAACCAGCTCTATGGGCTGACCTTCACCGAGCGGAAGGACATCCCGACGTGGAGCCCCGACATGCGCGTGTTCCAGGTCAACGACCAGGACGGCAAGGAGCTGGCGATTTTCATGATCGACCCGTGGAAGCGGGACAACAAGTCGGGCGGCGCGTGGATGTCGAACCTCGTCAACCAATCGTATCTGCGCGGCACGAAGCCGGTAATTTACAACGTCCAGAATTTTGAAAAGCCGGCGCCCGGCCAGCCGGCGCTGATCAGCTTCGATGACGTGACGACGATGTTCCACGAGTTCGGCCACGCGCTTCACGGTATGTTCGCCGCGCAGACCTACCCGACCCTATCGGGCACGAGCGTAGCCCGCGACTTCGTCGAGTTCCCGTCGCAGTTCAATGAGAATTGGGCGCTCGATCCAAAGATCCTGCCCCATTATGCGGTCCATTATCAGACCGGGCAGGCGATCCCGCCCGCGCTGGTCCAGAAGATCCTCGCCGCGCGGACGTTCAATCAGGGTTATGCGGTCGGCGAGGCGCTCGAAGCGGCGCGGCTGGACCTCGACTGGCATTCGCTTCCGGGGACCGCGCTGCGCCAGGACGTCGACAAGTTCGAGGCCGACTCGCTGGCGAAGAGCGGGTTCGACACCGCCGACGTTCCGCCGCGCTATCGTTCCAGCTATTTCCTGCACATCTGGAGCAACGGCTATTCGGCGAGCTATTACGCCTATGCGTGGACGCGCATGCTCGGCCAGGACGCGTTCAACTGGTTCGAGACGCACGGCGGCCTGACGCGCGCCAACGGCCAGCGCTTCCGCGACATGGTGCTTTCGCGCGGCAATACGCTCGATTATGCCGAGATGTACCGCAACTGGGCCGGCCACGATGCGCAGATCCAGCCCTACCTCGACTATTATGGGCTGAGCGGCGGTACTGCTACGGCGCTCCGCTCCTGCTGCTCCCCAAACCGGCAATGAGACCCACTAACCCCATGATCCACCAGCTCGACGACCGGACTTTGGTGAGCGGCCAGATCGCTCCGCACGAAGTCGCCGGGCTGGCGGATCGCGGAGTGACGATGCTGGTCAACAACCGGCCCGACGGCGAGGAGCCCGGCCAGCCGCAAGCCTCCGCTATCGAAGCCGCGGCTGAGCAGGCGGGCATCGCCTATCGCTTCGTCCCGATCATCCGCGGCATCGGACCCGCCGACGTCGAATCGATGCAGCAAGCGCTGCGCGCGACCGCCGATGGCAAGCTGCTCGCCTTCTGCCGCTCGGGCACCCGCTCCGCCTTCGCGCTCGCGCTCGCGCAGCGCGAGGAAGGCGCGCCGCGAGAAGAAATCGAGCAGCGCCTCACAGCGGCCGGCTTCAACTCCGGCCCGATCGCGCATCTGCTTTAAGGTTCCGCCTGCGTCTCAAGTAACTGCCGCGCAATCTCAACGTCTTCGTCCATCACCATCAGCCGGACTGCCGTGAGCAAGGCCGCCACCGTCCATAATGTTCAGGCCAGAATCGAAGACGACCGCACCAACCCCGTGGCTTTCGAGGAAGGTGCGCGCGATCTCTGCTTCGATGAGCCTGTTTAAGCGGCGGAGTTCGACAAGGTTGCTCACCAGGGGAACACATCTCCGGCGGCGAGCTCGTCGGCCCGGGGCGCGCGTCCCAGCATCGCATTGCGGTGCGAGAAGCGGCCGAAGCGTTCGATGATGTCGCGGTGCTTGTTCGCGTAGCCGAGCTGCTCGTCATCACCGAGTGCCGTGAAGAGCAGAACGGCGCGGTTCTGGTCGGCGAGCTTCTCGCTGTGCTGGAACGGCATGTAGAGGAATGCCCGCTCCTGCGGCTGCAGCTCCTCGTCGAATTTCTTGTCGAGCGCGCCTTTGGCGATCGCCAGCGCCAGGGGATCGGTCGCGAATTGCTCCGCCGTCCCCCGGAACATGTTGCGCGGAAACTGGTCGAACAGGATGATCCCGGCAAGCGCGGTGAACGGGTCGTCGAGGAAGCTTTCGGCCGGAAGCTGGCGCTTCTCCGCCACAGCTTGAGGAAACCCTGCTTGATCCGCCGATCGAGCTCCGGGCCGCCGCGCCACCAATGCGTTTCTTCAGGCCGAACCAGAATTTGAGGACCTCGGCCCGCCAGTCCCCCTTTGCTTCGGAACTCAAGCGGCGGTGCCTCCGACAGTGAGGCCATCGATCAGCAGCGTCGGCTGACCGACCCCGGCCGGCACGCTCTGGCCGCCCTTGCCGCAGACGCCGATCCCCTCGTCGAGCGCAAGGTCATTGCCAATGCCTTTGACGCGCGTCAGCACGGTCGGGCCGTCGCCGATCAACGTCGCGCCCTTGATCGGTTCGGCGATTTTGCCGCCCCGGATCCGGTACGCCTCGGTGCACGAGAAAACGAATTTGCCGCTGGTGATGTCGACCTGCCCGCCGCCGAAACTCTTGGCATAGATGCCGTCGCTCACCCGGCTGACGAGCTCCGCCGGATCGTCCTTACCGCCGAGCATGAAGGTGTTGGTCATGCGCGGCATCGGCGCGTGGGCGAAGCTCTCGCGGCGGCCGTTGCCGGTGGGCTCCATGCCCATGAGACGGGCGTTCAGCCGGTCCTGCAGATAGCCTTTGAGGATCCCGTCCTCGATCAGGCACGTGCGGCGCGTCGGAGTGCCCTCGTCGTCGATGGTGAGCGATCCGCGCCGTTGCCCCATCGCGCCGTCATCGACCACCGTCACCCCCGGCGCCGCGACGCGCTCGCCGATCCTCCCGGAGAATGCCGACGTGCCCTTGCGATTGAAGTCGCCTTCGAGGCCATGGCCGATCGCCTCATGCAGCAGAACGCCCGGCCAGCCGGGGCCGAGCACGACCTGCATTTCGCCGGCCGGAGCGGCGACAGATTCGAGGTTGGTCAGCGCCTGCGCGAGCGCGATGTCGATCGCGCGGCTCCATTCGCGCATCCTCGAACAGGCGGCCGTAGAGATAGCGTCCACCAAGCCCATGATAGCCCGTCTCGCGGCGGCCGTTCTGCTCGGCGACGATCTGCACGCCGAGGCGCACCAGCGGCCGCACGTCGGACGCTACGAACCCGTCCGAGCGGACGATGTCGATCACGCTCCAGCTCGCGGCGAGCGCGACGCTGACCTGCGACACGCGCGGATCCCGCGCCCGGGCCGCGGCGTCGATCTTCTGGCACAGTGCGACTTTGTCGGCGAACGGCACAAGGCTGAGCGGATCGTCGGCGCCATACATCGCTTGATTCGTGCGTTGCGGCGGCGCGGCCGGCGGTCCCTTGGCCGGGTCGAGGAGCTTGAGGGTTGCCGCCGCGCGTTCGATCGCCGCTTCGCTGATTTCGTTGGCATGGGCGAACGCGGTGGTTTCGCCGGTCACGCCGCGCAGGCCGAAGCCCGACGAGCTGTTATAGTCGGCGGTCTTGAGGCGGCCGTCGTCGAAGCCGAACGCTTCGCTCGCGCTATATTGAAGATAGAGCTCGCCGTCGTCATGCGCCGACAGATGCTTTGCCGCGAGCCGGCTCGCCCCCGCGGGATCGAGGCTGCGATAAAGGAAGCGGCGCGGGTCGGCGGTCATGCCGCCCGGCTGTCCGCGGGTCCCCCGATGAGCACGAAGCGGCGGTCGCAATAGCCGCATTCGACGAAGCCCAGTTCTTCGTCCATGCGCATGTAGATCCGCGGATGCCCGAGCTCGGGGCTGACCTCGCCGGAACCATCGCAGGCGACCCGTTCAGTGGAAACGCGAATAACTTCGGGCGGCGGGGGCACTTTCATAGGAGCGAAGTAGCGATCGCCTCGCCCCCGTTCAACCGACGCGCTTGTCGCACCCGCGGGCCGCCCCTATGCGCGCGGACATAATGCAAGAGCCCGCGATCCGCATCGAATCGCTTTCGAAAACCTATCAGGGCGGCAAGCAGGCGCTGAACGACGTCAGCTTCGATGTGCCGCGCGGGCAGATCTTCGGCCTGCTCGGCCCCAACGGCGCGGGCAAGTCGACCCTGATCAACATCCTCGCCGGGCTGGTCGTGAAGACCGGCGGCAAGGTGAACATCTGGGGCTTCGACATCGACGAGCATCCCCGAAACGCCAAACGGTCGATTGGGGTTGTGCCGCAGGAGATCATCTTCGATCCGTTCTTCACCCCGCGCGAGACGCTCGAAATCCAGGCCGGGACTTTACGGCATCGCACCGGGCGAGCGGCAAAGCGACACCTTGCTCGCAGCGATGCACCTCACCGACAAGGCGCATGCCTACTCGCGCACCTTATCGGGTGGGATGAAGCGGCGGCTGCTGGTCGCCAAGGCGATGGTGCATTCGCCGCCGATCCTGGTGCTCGACGAGCCCACCGCCGGCGTGGACGTCGAGCTTCGCCGGCAGCTGTGGGACTATGTGCGCCAACTCCATGCGCTGGGCGTCACCATCGTGCTCACGACCCACTATCTCGAAGAAGCCGAGGAGCTGTGCGACCGGATCGCGATCATCCACCACGGCCGGGTGATCGCGAACGAGCCGACGCGCGAGCTGGTCGCCAAGGCGCAGGAGAAAGCCGTTGTCGTAACCTTCGACAGCGCCATCGCCGAGGTGCCGACGAACAGCGCGTTTCAGAACATTGCGTTGATCGACGAACGCACGCTCGAGATCACCTACCGCAAGGACCAGGTGAACGCTGGCCAGGTGCTGAGCTCGCTCGCCGCCGAGGGCCTGTCGATTGTCGACGTTTCGACCCGCGACCCCGACCTCGAAGACGTGTTCCTGAGCCTCGTTTCCGCGGACGTCGAGGCCGCGTGAGCACGACCGCCGATGTCCTCATCGTCGGCTCGGGCGCGGCTGGGCTGACGGCGGCGCTCAACCTCGCCGAAACGCACACGGTCGCGGTGATCGCCAAGGGCGCTCTGGGCGAAGGCGCGACGGGACGCGCGCAGGGCGGGATCGCCGCGGTGCTCGACGAAGGCGACAGCTTCGAGGCGCACGTCAACGATACCATGATCGCCGGCGCGGGGCTCAACGACCGAAGCGTCGTCGAGCATGTCGTCGAGGCGGCGCCGCGCGCGATCGCCCATCTGATCGAACTGGGTGTTCCGTTCGCGATCGAAGGCGACGCGCTGCACCTGACGCGCGAGGGCGGGCACAGCTATCGGCGGATTGTCCATGTGGCCGATGCCACTGGCTTTGCGATCCAGCAGGCGCTCGAAGCCGCCGCCGCGAAGCACCCCAATATCACCCTCGTGCCCGACATGGTCGCGATCGACCTCGTCACGGGCCGCCACGCAGCCCATTTCTCAACCAGCGGAGCGGTGCACGGCCTGTACGCGTACAATCGCAAGACGAAGCGCGTCGAAACGCTAAGGGGGCGAGCAACGGTCCTGGCCTGCGGCGGCGCGGGCCGCGCCTATCTCTATTCCACAGCGCCCCGAGGAGCGACCGGCGACGGGATCGCCATGGCGTGGCGGGCAGGCTGCCGCGTCTCCAACATGGAGATGATGCAGTTCCACCCCACGTGTCTCTATAACCTCGAAGTCAAGAATTTCCTGATCACCGAGGCGGTGCGCGGCGAGGGAGGGCAGTTGAAGCTACCGCCCGGAGTGAAGGGCGGCGGCAAGCGCTTCATGCCGCAATTTGATGAGCGGGCCGAGCTCGCGCCGCGCGATATCGTCGCGCGTGCGATCGACCATGAGATCAAGCGGCTTGGGCTCGATTACGTCCACCTCGATATCTCGCACCGCGACGCCGGATTTCGTGAAGGCGCACTTCCCCACCATTTACGAGAAGCTTCTCGGCCTCGGGATCGACATTACCGCGGAGCCGATCCCGGTGGTGCCGGCGCAGCACTATACCTGCGGCGGAGTGATGGTGGATCTCAACGGGCGCACCGACGCCGCCGGCCTGTACGCGGCCGGCGAGGTCACCCAGTCGGGATTGCACGGAGCCAACCGGCTCGCATCCAACAGCCTGCTCGAATGCCTCGTGTTCGGGGAAGCGGCGGCGCAGCACATCGCCGCGAACTTTACGAACCTGCCGGACGTGCCGGAGATCCGCGCGTGGGACGAAAGCCGGGTCACCGACAGCGACGAGGAAGTGGTGATCGCCCAAACCTGGGGTGAAATCCGCCGCTTCATGTGGAACTATGTCGGCATCGTGCGC
Organism: uncultured Alphaproteobacteria bacterium; assembly: GCA_963785965.1. GTDB lineage: Bacteria > Pseudomonadota > Alphaproteobacteria > Sphingomonadales > Sphingomonadaceae > Sphingomicrobium. Next base: position 140,869 of record CAWAXE010000009.1, on the reverse strand, counting down.
ACCACCAAGCGGCTCGAGCGCGCCAGGCACCGCATCGACATGCTGCGCCAGGAAGTCCGCGATTATTACGCGCATTTCCGAGTCACTCCGGACCTGATCGAGCTTCGCAATCTGGTCGAGGTCGCGGATCTCATCGTTCGCTCCGCGCTGGCCCGTCACGAAAGCCGCGGGCTGCATTACACGCTGGACTATCCCCACCAGCTGCCGGAGCCGAAGGACACGATACTCATCCCTTGAACCGACGCGGCGCGCCGATGCCAGCGATTAACCCAGGTAAGCGACGGAACCTTGAAAAAGGTCGAGTGAACTGAGTCGCTTACAGGAGGCAAGAGTGCTGAGTGGGGAGCGTAATTATTATCGGCAGCGGATCGACCAGGAATCGGCGGCGGCTGAACGCGCCTTGTCTCCGCAGGCCAGGCTCGCTCACCGCGAGCTCGCCGACCGCTACTCCTCCAGGCTGGAGCTGCTCGAATCCATTTCGTCCGGGACGCCTTATCCTGCGACGGCGCGATCGACGGAAACCAGGTTCTTAGGCGCCGTTGATCCCGCCGCCTCTGGGATAATGCTGACGCGGGCCTGAGGGCTGTAAAGACCTGCCTCGGCTCGATGCGAACCGACAGCGAAATCCGGCGACAAACTAACCTATACTAGAATGCGTCGAATGATCGATGTTTTCTATCATTCTTGGAACGCTGTACGACAACAGTGCAAATCTATGTTAAGGCGGTTCCATCGCCAAACCGGTATCCCGGGCCGCTGGCGACCGAGAGAGTGTCGTGCTCCCGCCCTTGTACAGCGGGAGAAAAACACATGACGGCCAGCAAGACCGGACCACCTGGCCCTTCCACTCTCGAGCCGATGGTTCGCAAACTCGAATATTGGTACAAGTTCGACGACGACGATCGCGCCGCCGTGCTCGGCCTGCCGCACAACGTCAGAACTACTCGAGCAAAATCATTACATCGTCCGCGAATTCGATCGGCGCCAACATTCATGCGTCCTGCTTTCCGGCTACGCGATGCGTCACAAAATCGTCGCTGGAGGGGCGCGGCAGATCGTGGCGTTGCACATGAAGGGCGATATTGTCGACCTCCAGAACTCACTGCTCGGAACAGCCGATCACAGCGTGCAGATGCTGACCGCGGGCAAGGTCGCGATGATCCCGCGCGAGGCAATCACTCGAACTGCCTTCGAACGGCCGAACGTCGGCAAGGCAATGTGGATCGACACCCTCGTCGACGCTTCGGTGTTTCGCGAGTGGATCGCCAACGTCGGCCGACGCGACGCGCGCACCCGGGTCGCGCACATCCTGTGCGAATTTTCGCTGCGGCTGAAGATTGCCGGCATGGGCGAACAGAACGGCTATGAAATGCCCATGACCCAGGAGCAACTCGGCGATGCGACCGGGCTGACGTCGGTTCACATCAACCGCACGCTCAAGAGCCTGGAGGCAGACCAGCTGATCACCCGCACGACGCCGCGCTCGATTGTCGTCGGCGACTGGCGCAAGCTTGCCGAAGCGGGAGATTTCAACAGCGCCTATCTCCACCTGCACCAGGCCGACCCCGCGCTGGCGTAGGCGCCCTTTAAACCGACTTTCCGCTGAGTTTCGTGCGCCTGACGGAACGTCGGCCCTGGTGGATGCTCTACAAGGCGGAAGTTTAGAGTCGAAAGCCGGCGCTCCACTCCCTAAATCGGGTTGGCTTCCTTCCCGCCGTTACCCTGCTAAACCCGCGCCTTCATGCCCGACGCTTCCACGCCCACTGTCCAGCCGCATCTCTATCTCGTCGACGGATCGAGCTACATTTTCCGCGCCTATCACCGGCTCCCGCCGCTGACCAACCGTCACGGCCAGCCGGCGGGCGCGGTCTATGGCTATACGGCGATGCTTTGGAAGCTCGCCGACGGGCTCAACAAAGCCGACGGGCCGACGCACATGGCGGTGATCCTCGATAAGTCGGAGTCGACGTTCCGCAATACCATGTACGACCAGTACAAGGCGCACCGCCCGCCGCCGCCCGAGGATCTGGTCCCGCAATTCCCGCTGATCCGCACCGCGACGCGAGCCTTCTCGATCCCCTGCATCGAGGAAGAGGGGCTGGAGGCCGACGACATCATCGCCTGCTACGTGACTGCGGCCAAGGCCGCTGGCTGGCGGGTGACGATCGTCAGCTCCGATAAGGATTTGATGCAGCTGATCGACGAGGATGCGGGCATCGACATGCTCGACACCATGAACGACCGCCGCATCGGGCGCAACGAGGTGTTGGAGAAGTTCGGGGTTCCGCCGGAAAAGGTCGGCGATGTCCTCGCTCTGATGGGTGACAGCGTCGATAATGTACCCGGAGTTCCCGGAATTGGGCCGAAAACCGCGTCGCAGCTGATCCAGACCTATGGCGACCTCGAAACCGTGCTCGCCTCGACCGACGAGATCACCAAGCCCAAGCTCAAGCAGTCCCTGATCGACCACGCCGACAATGCGCGGCTGTCACGCGAACTGGTGCGGCTGGTGTGCGATTCGCCGCTGCCCGAGCCGCTCGAGGATTTGCAGCTCAAGGGCATTCCCGTCGAGCCGCTCAAGGAATTCCTCGAGGATCAAGGGTTTAAGTCGCTGCTCAACCGGATGACCGGCGGCGCCCAGCAGACCGGCGCGACGGTCCGCAATGACGTCATGGCGGCGATGGAGCCGAAGCGCCCGGCAGCTCCGGCGGAGCCCGAAAAGATCGAAGTCGACCGCTCGAAATACGTGACGGTGACCGACGAAGCCGAGCTCGATCGCGTGGATTGCGGAGGCGACAGAGCAGGGCTTTGTCGCCATCGACACCGAGACCGACTGCATCGACTGCATTATCGCCAAGCTCGCCGGTATCAGCCTCGCGGCCGCGCCGAACACGGCTTGCTACATTCCCGTCGGACACAGTGGCGGTGATCTCTATTCCGAGACGCCCAACCAACTGCCGCAAGAGCTCGTGCTGGCGAAGCTGAAACCACTGCTCGAAGATCCGGCAGTGCTCAAGATCGGGCACAATCTCAAATACGACTGGGTGATGTTCCACAAGGCAGGCATCGACGTCGCGCCGCTGGACGACACGATGGTGATGAGCTTCGACCTCGATGCGGGGAAGAGCTTCGGCCACGGCTTGGAAGAGCTCGCCAAGGCGCATTTCGATCATGAATGCATCCCGTTCAAGCAGCTATGCGGGACCGGCGCGAAGCAGATCACCTTCGACAAGGTCGCGCTTGGGCTGGCCACCGAATATGCGGCCGAGGATGCAGACATTTGTCTCCGGCTGTGGCTTCGGCTGAAGCCGCGCATTGCCGCGGAGAATGTCGCCCGGGTGTACGAGCGCGTCGACAAGCCGCTGGTCAGCGTCATCGGCCGGATGGAGCGGCGCGGGATCAGGGTCGACCGCGAGTATCTGGCTCGGCTGAGCCGGCGAGTTTGCAACCGAAATCGCCGCCCTTGAGGAACGGATCTACGAGTCGGCGTGCGGTCCGTTCACCATCGGCTCACCGCAGCAGCTCGGCGAAGTGCTGTACGGCCGCCTTGGACTGAAGGGAGGGCGCAAGGGCAAGAGCGGCCAATATTCGACCGACGTGACCGAGCTCGAGCGGCTTGCGGCCGAAGGCATCGATTGCGCCCGGCTGGTGCTCGACTGGCGGCAGCTGACCAAGCTGAAATCGACCTACACCGATGCGCTGCAGGCGCAGATCAATCCCGAGACGGGGCGGGTCCACACCAGCTTCTCGCTCACGGGAGCACAGACTGGCCGGCTGTCGTCGAACGATCCCAATCTGCAGAACATCCCGATCCGAACCGAGATCGGCCGGAAGATCCGCGATGCCTTCATCGCCGATCCGGGGCACCAGATTCTCAGCGCCGATTACAGCCAGATCGAGCTTCGGCTGGCCGCGCACATGGCCGACGTGCCTCAGCTCAAAGAGGCGTTCAACGCGGGCGCGGACATCCACGCGATCACCGCCGAGGAGCTGTTCGGCGCCGTCGACCGCGACACGCGCAACAAGGCGAAAACCGTCAATTTCGCGATCCTTTACGGCATTTCCTCGTGGGGGCTGGCGGGTCGGCTCGGCGTTCCCAAGGACGAAGGAAAAGCGATCATCGACCGCTATTTCGAGCGATTTCCCGGGATCCGCGCGTACATCCACGCTACGCTCGGCTTCGCGCGCGAGCATGGATTTACCCGGACCTTGTTCGGCCGGAAGACGCATTTCGAGCCGAATATCCGTTCGCCCAACCCGTCGATCCGCGGCGGTGCCGAGCGCGCGGCCATCAATGCGCCGATTCAGGGGACGAGCGCCGACCTCATCAAGCGCGCGATGGCGCGCATGGACGGGGCGCTGGCCGACGCCGGTGTCGAGGGCGTGAAGATGCTGCTCCAGGTGCACGACGAACTGGTGTTCGAAGTGCCAAACGGGCGCGAAGAAGAAGCGGCCGCGGTTATCAAGCAGGTGATGGCCAACGCGGCGGCGCCTGCGCTCCAGCTCGACGTGCCGTTGGACGTGGAGGTCGGCTGGGGTCCCAACTGGGGCGAGGCGCATTGAGCGATAAACAGCGCGGGGGGGATTCGGCTCAGGCGCCGGCAACGCCGCCCGACGCCGACATGGCGACGCTCGCCCGCGGCGGCCGACTCAACGTCTTCGGCTTCGTTCTTCGTTTGGCGGGGACCGTGCCCTTCCTGTTCATCGGCGGGAGAATCTATGGGCCTGCCGCGCTCGGCCGCTTCGCTTATGCTGTCCTGACCGTTGAGTTCGCAGCGCAGATCGCGGCGCTTGGCCTCCGGCGCGGGCTCGCCCAACTGCTGGAAAACGGGAAGAAGCCGCAATCGTGCATCGTCGCCGACGCGCTGCTGGTCGCGGCCCTCGGATCGGCGATTGGAATGGCAATCCTCTTCCTCTTTCCCAAGGCAATGTATCCGACCACGCCTGTCGGAGGGCTCGATCGGTTGCTTGCAATCACTGTCCTGGCAATTTCCTGGACCGATATCGCGCTCGCGGCATTGGCCTATCACAACGACGTCGGATCGACTGTTCGAGCCCGCTCGATCGTCCAGCCATGGATCATCGGCATCGCGGCACTGGCGCTGTCATTCGTGCCGGTCATGGTCAGCCGCGGTGACGGGCTGATTATCGCCTACGTCCTGTCGATGGTCGCGGCCCTCGTGGCAGCGCTGATCCCGCTGTTGCGATGCTATGGCCTGCCGCACGGATGGAAGCCGGACCTGCCGCTGGCATGGGGAACTGCCGTCCGCAATGCGCCGCTCGCCGCCGCTGATACGGTCGAATGGGCATCGCGTCGAATCGACCTGGCTGTGCTCGGCGCATTCGTGCCCGCGGTCTACGTCGGCATTTATTATGCAGCACAGCAGGTCGCGACCTTGCCCGCCAAGCTCAAGACCAGCTTCGAGCCGGTCCTCGGCCCAGCCATCGTGCGGCGCTTGGCGGCGAACGATCGTGCCGGAATCGCCAAGCAGGTGCGGCAGGTGACCTATTGGATCATCGCCGCGCAGGCCGGGATTGCGTTGGCGCTCGGAATTCCAGGCCGCGCCGTCATGGGGTTGGTCGGATCGCAATTTACCGGCGGCACTGCGATGCTGGCCTTCTTGCTCGCCGCAGAGGTGATCGCCGCGATTGCGGTCGTGAGTGAAGCGGCTTTGATCTACATCGCCCGTACGGCCAACATGGTCATCAGCCTTGTCATGCTTGCCCTCGAGGCAGGGCTGGCGGCGGCGCTGATCCTGATCATGCGGGATGAGGGCTTGCCGCTGACGTACCAGGCGACTGGCCCCGCAATCGCCTTGTGCGTGGCACTCGCTTTCGCCTCCATCACCAAGTCGTGGCTTCTGAAACGGGAGCTCGGCGAGCCGGTATCCGGCTGGCGCTGGAGCATTGCATGGGCAGCGGCCGCTGGAGTGGTGGTCGGCGCCCCCGCGCGATTGTTTCTCCCATCCTTACTACAACTGATCGTGGGGATTCCGGCGATGCTGGCTGCCTTCGGGGCGGTGCTGTGGACGAAGGGCTTCGGACCGGAAGACCGCGAATTGTTCAGGATGAAGAAAGCGGATGTCGCCGGGCTGCGGGAGGCGGAGGAGGCCGCGCAGGCGCGCGACGCCATCAGCGATGATATCGTCTAGCGGCTCAGTGCCGGAAGTGGCGCATGCCGGTGAACAGCATTGTAAGACCGGCTTCGTCGGCGGCTGCGATAACCTCCTCGTCGCGGATCGATCCGCCTGGCTGAATGACCGCCGTAGCGCCCGCTTCAACCGCTGAAAGCAGCCCATCCGCGAAGGGAAAAAAGGCGTCGGACGCGACCGCGGAGCCGACCGTGTGCGGTTCGGACCAGCCGTTCGCTTCGGCGGCTTCGCGCGCGCGGATCGCCGCGATTCGGGCGCTGTCGCGGCGGTTCATCTGGCCCGCGCCGATGCCCGCGGTGACTCCGTCTTTGGCATAGACGATCGCATTCGATTTGACGTGCTTGGCGATGGTCCAGGCGAACAGGCAGTCGGCGACTTCTTGCTCCCTCGGCTGCCTTTTGGTGACGCATCTGAGCCAGTCGCGCGTGATCATGCCGTTGTCGCGGTCCTGGACCAGGAGCCCGCCGGTGATCACCGCGAGGGTTTGACCACCGCGCGCCGGGTTCGGCAGTTCGCCGGTGAGGAGCAGACGTAGATTTTTCCTCTTAGCGAAGATCGCGCGCGCGTCCTTATCGGCATCGGGCGCGACGACGACTTCGGTGAAAATAGCGGAAATCGCTTCGGCGGTCGCTGCGTCGAGCGGCCGGTTGACCGCGATGATCCCTCCGAAGGCTGACACGCTGTCGCACGCCAGCGCTTCCTTCCACGCCTCGAGCAATGTGTCGCGCGTTGCGACGCCGCAGGGGTTGGCGTGCTTGACGATCACCACCGTCGGCGCAGCCTCGCGGAATTCGCTGACCAGCTCGAGCGCGGCGTTGGCGTCATTGAGATTGTTGTAGCTGAGCTCCTTGCCCTGGACCTGCTGGGCCTGCGCAATGCCGTGGGCATGCGGCCCGAAAGGAACGTATAGCGCCGCCTGCTGGTGGGGATTTTCGCCGTAGCGAAGTCCCATCTTGAGCTTCGAGGCGAAGGTCCAGGTCTCCGGGAAGCGCTCGCCTTGGTCGGCGAAGGCGAACCATTGCGAGATCGTGGAATCATAGGCGGCGGTCAGCGCGAACGCCTTCGCCGCGAGCTTCTTGCGCAGCGCAATCGTCGTGTTTCCGTCGCAAGTGTCGAGCTCGGTCAGCAGCGCCGCATAATCGCCCGGGTCGGTGACGATTGCGACATGGGCGTGGTTCTTCGCCGCCGAGCGGACCATTGACGGGCCGCCGATGTCGATATTCTCGATAATTGTGTCGCGGTCCGCGCCGCCCATCACAGTTTTGAGGAACGGGTACAGATTGACCACGACCAGGTCGATCGGGGCGATCCCGTGCTCCGCCATTGCCTCAACATGCTTGGAATTGTCGCGCACCCCGAGCAACCCGCCATGGACCTTGGGGTGAAGCGTCTTCACCCGCCCGTCCATCATCTCCGGAAAGCCGGTGAGATCCGAAATATCACGGACCTCCGCTCCGAGCTCGCGCAGCCTGGCTGCCGTCCCGCCGGTCGAGACGATCTCGACATTGTGGCGGGCGAGGCCGCCGGCGAGCGCGTCGAGGCCGCTCTTGTCGGAAAGCGAAATGAGTGCCCGGCGAACCGGAACGAGGTCGGTCATCATATCCTTCCTGATCAACTTGTGCGGCGAAATTGCCAGCCGATCTCGCCGCCAAGCGCCGACACTTCACCGACGATCACCAGCTGGCTCGTGCGCTGCGGCTGACCGCGGCCGTCGATCCACAGGCTTTCTTCGGTCGTCAGCATTGCCCCGCGGCAGCGAAAGTTCCACGGCGGCGCCCCGCGCGAGCGCAGGATCGCGCCCATTCCATCGGCGGTCACCGTAGCCTCGACTCCGGGAGCAAGGTGGAAGCGGACCGCATAAGCCGCGGATTCGCGGATCTTCTTGCGGCCCTTGGCAATCAGCTGGTCGGCGCCGCGCAATTCCTTGCCGTCGTTGCCGAGCATGACGCTGCGTTTGTGGATCAATCCGAAGGCGCGAACGTAACCGTCGTGGCTTGCCTCCAGTCGGCTCGCGTCATTGTCTTCGCTGCGGTCGATGGTGACGTCTTCGACGCCTTTGCCGAGCGATCCATCGGCGAGGATGTTCGTGGAATTGGTGTCGGCAAGGACGAGCGTGCTGTGCGCGGCGGTCGTGCGCAGGCCCTCGACGAGTTCGTCGGAAGATCGGTCGGCAGCGGTCCTGGCCCGCCGCAATTGACGACCAGCCGCTGCTGACCGTCCGACAATTCGAACGCAAGGGTCGAAGCCGAACCCTGTGCCGCCATTTTCTGCGGCGGGGGCGGCGCCGCGTCGAGCACCAGGATCGTGCCCAGCGCCGAAAGCCGTTGATAGCCCCAGCCGCGCGCCTGCCGCAGCGGCCGCGCCCTGAGGCCGCAGCCCTCGATCAGCGCAGTCAGCCGCGAAGTTTCGCTTGGCCCACATTCCTGCCAGCTCGACAATGCGCCGTCGCCCAAAGTGACGCCATGAAGCGCAGCAAGCGCCGCCGCGGCCGCCGCCTCGATGCCATCGGGAATCGTCTGCTTGGAGGCGAGATAGCAGGCGCGCAGAAGCCCCAAACGATCGACCAGCAAGATCTGCTCGAAGGGCGAGCGGCTGACGAGCCCGCCATCGTCGAACTGGGCCGAGGTCAAAGCGCGCGCGAGTCCCGCTTCGCCACGCGCGACGCGGGGCACGCCGCCCTGGACCAGGAGGCCCGCCGCAACCACTCCGCACCAGGCCGTGACCCGTTTGAGGCCCGCCGTCGCTTTCTCGGCACTGGCGTCGAGGTGTCGAGCGCCGCGCGCCAGCGTATTGAGCAGGGCCGAGCGGTAGCCGCTGTCGGTGCTCGACAGGATGTAAGGCGCGTACGCCGTCCAAAAGAGGATCCGTTCACCCCATAAATGCGGCGCCCACGCACCGTCGACCCTGGCGCCGTGCGCGAGCAGCCAGCGCCCGAGCACCGCCTCGGCAAGCCGAGCCCCCTTCTCGCGCGACGCTGCGGCGGCGAGATCGCGAAGCCAGGAGAAGCCCTGCAACTGATCGGCGATGGCGCCGTGCGCGCCGACGATCCCGAAATCGAGGTCGGCGAGCGGAAGTGTTGCACTCCCAAAGATGAACCTGCCCGCGAGCAAGGCATCGCCGCGCTGGCGGTCGCCCGCCACGTGATCGCGCGGGACCGCGACCAGCTTCAGCGGGTGGCGCGAGTGTTTGAGCCTGCGAGAAGAGCGATCCGCGCGCAAGCTTGCGGACGACGTCACGCTCGGCCGCCGAGCCTTCTGCGTTCATCCGCCGCCCCTGAGCGCCTTGATGTTGTCAGCGTAAGCCGCGGGCCCGCCACGGAATGCCGCTGTTCCGGCAACGAGCACGTTCGCTCCGGCATTGACCGCCTGCGGAGCGGTATCGGCATCGATCCCGCCATCGACTTCGAGACGAACGTCCAGGTTTTCCTTGGCGATCCGGGTTGCAATCGCCTCGATTTTCCGCAGCTGGCTGGTGATGAACTTCTGTCCGCCGAAACCCGGATTGACGGTCATCACCAGCACGAGATCCACGTCCTCGAGGACATAATCGAGCGCCTTGGCCGGCGTTGCCGGATTGAGCGAAACGCCCGCTTTCTTGCCAAGACCCTTGATACGCTGGATCGTGCGGTGGAGGTGCGGCCCAGCCTCCGGATGGACGGTGATGATGTCGGCCCCAGCCTCGGCGAATGCGTCGAGGAACGGGTCAACAGGCGAAATCATCAAATGCACGTCGAACGGCTTGGCGGTGTGAGTGCGGACGGCTTTTACCACGCTCGGGCCGATGGTGATGTTAGGAACGAAATGGCCATCCATCACGTCGATATGAATCCAGTCGGCGCCCGCCTCGTCGATCGCGCGGATTTCCTCGCCAAGCTTGGCGAAGTCGGCGGAAAGGATGGAAGGGGCGATCAGTGTCTGGAGCATCGGCCCGATTAGACGGGATCAGGCGGTGCGGACAAGCCGCGCCATGAAGAAGCCGTCGAGGCCGCCTTGCTCCTCCAGGAGACCGGGCAGGATGCGGATCCAGCCTTCGCGGCAGATGGCGTCGCGAAATCCGGCAGCTCCCCGGGTCTTGACCGGATCGATCTCTGAAGTCCGGATTCGACGCTCGAGGAATGCCGAAACGACCTCCTCGCCCTCCTGCGGCTCGAGCGAGCAGACCGAATAGACGAGCGCGCCGCCGGGCTTCAAACTTTGCGCCGCGCGCTCCAGCAGCTTGGCTTGGAACTCGGCGCTCGCGGCGATGATCTGCGGCCGGGCGCGATAAAGAACTTCCGGATGGCGGCGGAAGGTGCCCGTCGCGGCGCAAGGCGCGTCGAGGAGAATCGCGTCGAATTGACGTTCCGGATCCCACGTCAGCGCATCCGCTTCGATGAGATCAGCGGCGAGATGCGTGCGATCGAGATTTTCCCGCAGTCGTCCAAGACGACTTTTCGATGAGTTCACGGAAGTCACGCGGTGACCGGCAGCGGCGAGCTGCATCGTCTTGCCGCCGGGTGCGGCGCAAAGGTCGAGCACGCGTGCCGCATCTTGCGGGATCAGCCGCGCCGGAAGCGATGCTGCAAGATCCTGCACCCACCAGCGCCCCTCGCCGAAGCCGGGGAGCTCGGCCACCGAAGCGCTCTCGATCCGGACATGCCTCGGCGCGAACGACACGCCGCCGTGTTCGGCCGCAAAGGCTTGCGCTTCCGTGTCGTCGGCGAAACTCAAATCGAGCGGTGGTCGCTTGGCGATCTGCCGCCGCGCGGCCGCCATTGCGTCCTCTCCCCATGCAGAACGCCAGCGCTCCTCGACCGTCTCCGGCAAACGTGGAGAATCGAGGTTCGGCAGGCCGCGTCTAAGCAATGTGCCGAGCACCCCATGGACTAGCCGCCGCGGACCGCCGTTGACCAGCGGAAGCGCGGTTGCGACCAGCGGCGTGCTCGGGCGTGCCCAGCCCAATCTTCTGCGCGAGCGCGAGCCGCAGCACCATCCGGGCCTTGGAATCGTCCGGGAGCCGCTGCCCGGTCGCGCTGTCGATCAGCGCATCGAGGTCCGGGAGTCGTCGTAAAGTCTCGCCGGCGATCGCCAACGCGAGGGCGCGATCCGGCCGAGACAAATCGCGCGCGGCGGAAAGAGCCCCGTCAAGCGTCTGACCGCGGCGAAGCACAGCGTCGAGCATCTGCAGCGCCGCATTGCGCGCGCCGACGCCCTCAACGCTTGGCATTGGTCATCCCAATCATCATCTTGACCAAATGAAACGCCCCGACCACCTCAAGCCTCCGGCGCACCTCAGCCCCTCGCCTCCCCTTCCCGAACCTGAAGCCTGCGAAACGCTGGCTCCGCCGGCCGGCGAGGAAACGGGTCTCGACCCGACCCGCTACGGCGATTGGGAGAAGAAGGGCATCGCGGTCGATTTCTAAAGGGCCTCGGCTCGAGGGGGCCGAGTGAGCAGCGCACCAAGCACTTCGTCGACGGTCGCTGTACCGGCGATCAGGGCATCGACCGCATCAACGATCGGCATCTCGATACCCCTTTCTCGCGCGAGCCGCGCGAGCACCGGAGCGGTAAACGCACCTTCGGCCACCGTCCGCCGGTCGGCGAGGAGCTCGGTAGCCGAGAGACCCTCGCCGATACCTTTGCCCAGTGAGTAATTGCGCGAGCTGGTCGACGAGCATGTTAAGACCAGGTCGCCTAGCCCCGAAAGCCCGGTCAAAGTCTCGCGTCGCGCGCCATAGGCCAGGCCAAAGCGGGTCATTTCGGCAAAGCCGCGGCTGATCAGGGCCGCGCGCGCGTTGTCGCCGAGGCCTTTTCCCTCGACCACTCCGCAGGCGATCGCGAGCACGTTTTTGACGGCGCCCCCAATCTCCGCACCGGCAAGGTCGTCCGACACGTAGATGCGGAACGCCGGCTGGGCGATACGCTCGCGGAAAGCTTCGGCGAAGGCGAGTTCTTCGGTCGCGAGCGTGACTGCGGTGGGAAGGCCCTTGGCCACCTCATTCGCAAACGTGGGCCCGGACAGCACCGCCACCTGCGCGCCCGGACGCGCTTGGGCAGCGACCTTGTGCAAGAGCTCGCCGCTGTGCTCCTCGATCCCTTTTGAGCAGAGCACCATCGGGATGTCGCACTGCGGCGCCTGGTTAAGGACCGAGCGCATATGCTGCGCGGGCGTGACCACCAGCCACACGTCGCATTCATCAAGATGGCTGATATCGGTCGTTGCGCGGATCGCCGGATTGAGCGGTACGCCGGGAAGAAACAGCGCATTTTCGTGGCCGCCGTTGATCGTATCCGCGACCTGGCCCTCCATCGCCCACAGGAGGGTCTCGCGGCCGCCGGTTGACGCGACCTGCGCGAGCGCCGTTCCCCACGCGCCGGCGCCGAGGATGCCGATCTTGTCGAAGCTCATGCCTTCACGCCTGCACCGCGGACTTTTTCCGCATCGGGATCGAGCGGCCAGCGCGCCCGCGCCGGAACGTCGAGCGGGTCGGTCAGTCCGGCGGCGAAGCGCTCCGCGCCCGCCCATGCGATCATCGCCGCATTATCGGTGCACAGCCAGGCCGGCGGAACGCTGAAGGAGCGGCCTTCACGCGCCGCGACGTCGGCAAGGGCGGTGCGGATCGCGTTGTTGGCGGCAACTCCCCCGGCCACGACCAGCGCGGGGACATCAGACCTCCGGAGCGCAAGCGCTGTGCGATCGACAAGGCAGTCGACCACCGCCTGCTGAAAGCTCGCGGCAATGCCCTGGCGCTCATAATCGCCGGACACGACGGCACGTTGAACCGCGCTCTTGAGCCCGGCAAAGGAGAAATGCGGCTCTCCTGATCCGGCAAGAGGCCGCGGCAGCGGAACTGCGGCTGGATTGCCGCCTTTCGCCAGCGTCTCAATTGCCGGCCCTCCGGGATAAGCGAGCCCGAGCAACTTCGCGGCTTTATCGAACGCCTCGCCAGCCGCATCGTCGATGGTGGTCGCAAGGCGGCGGTAGTCGCCGACGCCGCGGACCTCGAGCAACTGGCAATGTCCGCCCGACACCAGCAGGAGAAGGTAAGGAAAGCTGAGGTTCGGATCGACCAGCCGGGGCGAGAGCGCATGGCCTTCGAGATGATTGACCGCGATCAGCGGCTTGCCGGCAGCGAGCGCGAGCCCCTTGCCGGCGAGGAGCGCGACCATCACTCCGCCGATCAGCCCCGGCCCCGCGGTGGCGGCTACCGCATCGAGATCGTGGACCGACAGCTTGGCGTCATCGAGCACGCGTTCAATCAGCGCCGGCAGGATCTCGACGTGCGCGCGCGCCGCGATCTCCGGAACGACGCCGCCGTAAGGCTGGTGCGCCTGCGTCTGCCCGACGACGGCCTGCGCAAGAATGCGCCGGTCGCTGGTGACCAGCGCCGCGGCGCTGTCGTCGCACGAGGACTCAAGACCCAGGATTATCGTCAAATCACGCTCATTTCGCCGCCGGCCCTTTGCCTGAAGCGGCCGCAATGCACTAGGGGTGAGCCATGCATGGCCTCAGGCTCGGGACTCGCGGATCGCCACTCGCTTTGGCGCAGGCGCGCAAGGTGGCGGCGGCGATCGAGACCGCGCAGCGGTGGCCCGAGGGCTATGTCGAACTGGTTGCGCTCAAGACGACCGGCGACAAGGTGCAGGATCGGCCGCTGTCGGAGATCGGCGGAAAAGGGCTGTGGACGAAGGAGCTCGATAAGGCCCTGATCGACGGGGAGCTCCACTTCTGCGTGCATTCGATGAAGGACGTCGAAAGCGTCCGGCCGAAGGAGATCCATATCGCCGCGGTGCGCCCGCGCGGCGACGTCCGCGACCGGCTGATCGGCGCCGAATCGGTCGACAAGCTCAGGGAGGGCGCGGTAGTCGGCACGTCCTCCAGGCGGCGCGCGGCGCAGCTGCTGCGGTTGCGGCCTGACCTCAAGATCGTACCGTTGCGCGGCAATGTCGAAACCCGGCTGAAGAAGGTCGAAAGCGGCGAGATCGACGCGACGCTGCTCGCCGCAGCGGGATTGAAGCGGCTGGAGATTAGCGCGGGCACCGCCATTCCGACCGAAATTCTGTTGCCCGCCCCGGGCCAGGCGGTGATCGGCATGGAGTGCCGCACCAACGACACCGAAACGCAAAGCGTGCTCACAACCGTCAACAACCAGATCACCTACGACTGTGTGATGGCGGAGCGAATGTTCACGCGCGCCCTGGGCGCCACCTGCGCGTCCCCGGTCGCAGCGTTCTGCGTCCTCGAAGACGGCGATTTGCGGATGCGGGCGCAGCTGTTCAGCGAGGACGGTAGGGAGATGGTCGAGGATCGGGCGGTGTTCGATTGCGGCGATCGCCAGGTGCCCGCCGAGCTGGCGCGCAAGCTGTTGGCGAGCGCCCCCAGGTCGATCCGGAGCCTTTTCGCCGGCCAATGACGCGCTTGGCCGTCCTGCGCTCTGAGCCAGGCGCGTCTGACACCGTCCGCAAAGCGCGCCGGCGCGGACTAGACGCGATCTCTCTGTCGCTCTTCCAGGTCGAGCCGGTCGCTTGGGAGGTGCCGGACATCGACCACTTCGACGCGCTGCTGCTGACCAGCGCCAACGCCGTGCTCCACGGGGGTGCGGGTCTAGACGGGCTCAAGTCTTTGCCGGTTTATGCGGTCGGCGCAGCTACAGCTCAAGCAGCGCGCGAGGCTGGCCTTGATATTGTCATGACCGGCGCCGGCGGAGTCGACGAGCTATTGGGCAAGATCGACCCGGGCGTGAAGTTGCTCCACATTTGCGGCGAACACCGCCGGGCGCCCGCCAATCCCCAGCAAGCAATTACGCCCCTCATCGCGTATCGCTCGCTTGAGCGACCCTCGCCGGACATAATGCAGGCCGAAAGTGCGGTGGTCCTTGTGCATTCGCCGCGCGCAGCCGCTGTCTTCCGCAAGATGCTGGACGCGGCCGATTTCAACTGCACCTCTGTCGCCATCGCCGCGATCAGCGCTGCTGCGGCCAAAGCAGCTGGCGACGGTTGGAAGAGTGTCGATGTCGCAGAGCAGCCGTCCGATGACGCGCTGCTGGCCCTTGCGGAACGGCTGTGCAACAAACCCGAGACATGAACGTCCCCCGGACCCGGATGAGCTGGAGTGCGCGGTTGCTGATCGGGCTCGTTCTGATCCTCGCGGGAGCGGCCGTCGCCGTCTGGAGTCTTGCGCACTACCAACCCGCGGCGCGCTTCCTGGGCATTGTCCCCGCTGCACCTCCGCCCCTCACGCCCAAGCCCATCGCACTGACGACAGCCGCCGCAGTTCAACCGCCCGCACCCCAATCAACCGGATCCGAGAACGCTCGTATTGCACAACTCGAAGAAAGGCTGTCGCACGTCGAGAATGCGACGCAGCGCGCGGAGGGCTTTGCCGGCCGTGCCGATGCTCTGGTGGTCGCGTTCGCCGCGCGCAGGGCGATCGATCGGGGCGTCGATCTCGGCTACCTCGAGAACCTTCTCGTGGACCGCTTCGGTCCGCAGCACCAGCAAGCGGTCGGTACGATCATTGCCGCTTCGCACCAGCCCGTGCGGCTCAACGATCTCATCGCACAATATGAGACAATCGGCCCCGATCTCCGCCGCGGCGGACCGCAAGACAGCTGGTGGACGAATTTCCGGCGCGGGTTCGGCAGTCTGATCGAAGTGCGCCGGGCTGATCGGCCGTCGACGAACCCCGATGCGCGCTACGGCCGGGCGCTGCAGCGCTTGTCGTCAGGCGATGTCGATCAGGCGCTCGCCGAAACCATGCGGCTTCCAGGCGCCGCAAATGCGACCGACTGGGTCGACAAGGCGCGCCGCTACGTTGCGGCGCACCGCGCGCTCGACGAGATCGAGTCGGCGGCTCTGCTGACTGGCGCCCAACAACCCGGCTGAACGTTCTGAAACGGCCTTGGCAAGCAAGTCGCCGAATGCGATTCTGGCCACTGCGGCGCACAGCATCGGTTCAGCTGACCGGCGCAAATATCCGGTAACAGGCGCGCGTTGCGGGAGACGATGAGATCATGACGTCATGGAGGCGCTTGAGGCTTGCGGTCGCTTTGCTCGCCGCAGCGCAGATCACGGCATCCGCGTCAACCCGGCCAAACACTTCGCGCGCGGTCTCCAGACCGGTGGCTGCGCCAAGGCCCTCCGCACCGTTCGCACCTCAATATATCACCGCCCGTATCCAGGAGCTCGGCAGTAGCTTCGACGGGCGTGTCGGCATTGCGGTCAAATCGATCGACGAGGGCTGGAGCGTCGGCTGGAAAGCGGATGAGCTTTACCCGCAGCAGAGCGTAAGCAAATTGTGGGTCTCGATCACGGCCCTCGAGGCTGTCGACAAGGGGCGCGTTCGGCTTGACGACAAGGTCACGCTTACCCGCGACGATCTCACCGTTTTTCATCAGCCGATCGCCGCGATGATCCTCAGCGGCGGCTACACAACCACGCTCGACGACCTCATGTTCAAGGCGATCACCACCAGCGACAACACCGCGAACGACAAACTGATGCGTGCCGTCGGCGGGCCGGCCGCAGTGCGCGGCGTGATCAAGGCCAAGCATTTGGGCGCGATCCGTTTCGACAACGGCGAGCGCGCGCTTCAGAGCAAGATCGCCGGACTGACTTGGAACCCGGCTTATTCGATCGGCAATGCCTTTTTCGACGCGCGCGATGCGCTTCCGTCGGCAGTGCGCAAGGCGGCGTTCGACCGCTACGTCCACGTCCCCTATGATGGCGCCGCGCCGAGCGCGATCGTCAACGCGCTCGCTCGCCTGAAGCGTGGAGAGCTGCTGTCGCCCTCATCGACCGAGCATCTGCTCACCATCATGAGCAATACCAAGACCGGCGCGAACCGACTGAAGGGCGGGCTCCAGCCCGGGTGGGTGCTCAACCACAAGACCGGCACCGGCCAAGTGCTGGGCGCCGAGCAGGCGGGCTACAACGATATTGGCATTCTCACGGCGCCGGACGGTCGAAGCTACGCCGTCGCAGTGATGATCAAGCTGACTTCCGTTCCCTTGCCGGTCCGAATGACGCTGATGAACGACGTCGTGCGGTCGGTGATCATCCAGCACGACATGAGCTTCAGTCCAGTCGCTTCGCAGTGATGCGAACGTGCGCGCTGGATCGATGAACGGCCGGCCCGCGGCTTGATTCGTTGCGACGGCGGTTCCATGGTCGGCTGAAGAAAAGGGGCCAGTCATATGTTAGCTCGTCACGCACTCGCTGCGATGCTTTTTGGCGTCGCCGCTTATCCTGCCGCGGCACAGGACGCTCAGAGCCTAATCGCAAAGAATTTGGAAGCGCGCGGAGGAGCCGCCGCAATCGATGCAATCAAGAGCATCAGCTTCGAAGGCCGCACGATCTTCCCCGGCGACTTCGAACTCACCTACAAGGAGGCTCGCGCACGGCTTGGCGGCGATCAGCATCCGCTACGATTTCGGACTGCAGGGGCTCGACCTCGTACAGTCCTATGACGGCCACGGAGCGTGGAAGATCAATCCGTTCCAGGGCCGCAAGGACGCTGAGAAGATGTCCGCCGATGAAGCGCGTCAGCTCGCTGACGCGGCCCTGATTGAGGGCCCGCTGCTGGCCTCGCGCCACGACGGCAGCCGAGTCCAGTATCTCGGCCGCGAGGACTTCGATGGCACTCTGGGCTACAAGGTCAAGGTCACGCAGAAGGACGGCGACGAGTTCACTTATCTGCTCGACCCCGATACCTATCTCGAAATCAAGGTCGAAGAGACTCGCCGGATCCGCGGGGCGCAGCAGACGACGGAGACCGAACTCGGCGATTACGAGAAGGTCGCCGGAGTTTATTTCCCGATGTCGGCCGAAAGCTGGCAGCAGGGGTCGCCCAACCAGCGCCAGAAGGTAATCATCGCCACCGGACAAGCCAATCCCGCGGTCGGTGCCGCATTTTTCAGCTGAGCCGGGCGGACCGGCCGCACTTGCCAAAACCTCACCCGAGCCGCCGGACGCCTCGATGAAGCCGCAAGGCAAACCGAGCACCAAGAAGGCCGGCCCGGGAAGCAGGCAACCATCTGCCAATGCGGCGACGCCGCCGAAGGGGAGCAAGTAAGATGCTGCGTTCGATCCTCCTCGCATCCGCCGCTCTCGCCATCAGTCCGGCAAGCGCGCAAAGCTTCGACAGCGCCGCTATCTCCGGACTCGGCGTTCGCAACATCGGCTCGGCTACCATGTCCGGGCGCATCGCTGCCGTCACCGGCCGCCAGGAGAAAGACGGCAAGGTTACCCTGCTGGTCGGTTCCGCGTCGGGTGGGGTGTGGAAGTCTGAAGACGGCGGGACGACCTTCAATCCGGTTTTCGACAAGCAACCGGTCAAATCGATCGGCGCGGTGGCGCTCGATCCCACGAACAAAGACGTGATGTGGGTCGGTACCGGCGAAAGCTGGACCCGCAACTCCGTCTCGCTCGGCGACGGCGTCTACAAATCGACCGATGGCGGTGAGACCTGGACCAATGTGGGGCTGCCGAACAGCGAGCGGATCGACCGTATCATCGTCCATCCGAAGAACGGCAATATCGTCTATGTCTGCGCGCCCGGGCGCCTTGTGGTCCGACTCGCCCGACCGCGGGCTCTACAAGACGATCGACGGCGGCAAGACCTGGTCGCTGATCCTCAAGGGACTGAACCTATCGACCGGCTGCTCGTCGGTCGCGATGGACCCGGCTAACCCGGAACATCTGCTTGCCGGCACGTGGGACTTCCGCCGCAAGCCGTACGAATATCGCTCTGGCGGCGACGGCCCTGATAAGCCGTCGGGCAGCCGCTTCGCCGAGAGCCATGATGGCGGGCGCACGTGGACATATCTCGACGCGACGACTCGCAATGGCTTGCCGAATTATCCGTGGGGCCGCCTCGAGATCGCGTTCGCGCCGTCAAACCCGAAGCAGATCTACGCCTTTATCGAGAACCCGCGCCCGGCCTTGTTCGTGTCGACCAACGGCGGCCTCAGCTGGGAGGAACGCGACCGCAGCCAGGGCATGGTGTGGCGGCCCTTCTATTTCGGGCGGATCGTGGTCGATCCCAAGGACCCCAACCGCCTGTTCAAAATGGGCTACTCGATCACCGCGTCGGAGGACGGCGGCAAGAGCTTCTCCAACGCCGCGGGGGGTTCGCACGGCGACTGGCACGACATCTGGATCAACCCGGCGAATACCAAATATATCGTCGGTGGCGACGACGGCGGTCTTTGGTACAGCTACGACGGCGCCAATCGGTGGTGGAAGGCGAACAACCTTCCAGTCAGCCAATTCTATCACGTCAGCACCGACAACAAGGACCCGTATCAGGTCTATGGCGGACTCCAGGACAATAGCTCCTGGGTCGGCGACCAGGAGTATCCGGGCGGAATCACCAACAGCCGCTGGGAGAATCTGTTCGGCGGCGACGGCTTCTGGGCCTTCTCCGATCCGTCCGATCCGAACTTCGCCTACGCCGAATATCAGGGCGGCCACATCGCGCGGATCAATCGCAAGACGCTCGAGCAGCGCGATGTGCAGCCGAAGGGCGGTTACAAGGAGAAGCTGCGCTACAATTGGAACACGCCGATCGCACTTTCGCCCAACGAGAAGGGCACGATCTATATCGGCTCGCAATTCCTGTTCCGCAGTCGCGACCATGGCGTGACGTGGGACCGCATTTCGCCCGATCTTTCGACGAACGATCCGATCCGTCAGCGGCAGGAGGAGTTGGGCGGCATAACGGTCGACAACTCATCGGCCGAGATGAACACGACGATCTATTCGATTTCGGAAAGCCCGAAAGCTGCCGGTCAGATCTGGGTCGGAACGGACGACGGCAACGTGCAGCTGACGCGCAATGGCGGCGGAAGCTGGACCAACCTGACGCCCAATCTGGGAATGCCCGCCGGCAACTGGATCAGCTGGGTCGAGGCGAGCCGCCACGATCCCGCGGTCGCTTATGTCACCGACGACCGCCACGCCTATGGCGACATGGCTCCGTATCTGTACCGCACGACCGATTACGGCCGTACGTGGCAGCGGCTGATCGGACCCGGGACGCCGGGCGTCCGCGGCTACGCGCATGTCATCAAGGAGGACCGGCTCAACCCCAACATCCTCTTCCTCGGCACCGAGTTCGGCCTCTATATGTCGCTCAACGGCGGCGCCTCATGGGCGCAATTCAAGCCCAACGATTTCCCCGATGGCGTCGCCGTGCGCGATATCGCGCTCCAGGACCGCGAAGACGATCTCGTCCTCGCGACGCACGGGCGCGGCATCTGGGTAATCGATGACATCAGTCCGCTCAGAGCGCTAAGCGCGCCGGTGCTCGCCAGCAATGCGGTCCTGATCCCGGGCAAGCCGGTCGAGCAGCGCATCCAGGGCAATGGCGGCTGGGCCGAAGGCGATGCCTCCTACGCCGGCGACAACCCGGCGAGCGGAGCGCCGATTACTTACTATCAAAAGGCCCGGCACGTTATCGGACGGATGAAGCTCGAGATCCTCGATGCAAACGGCAATGTCGTCGACGAAGTCCCTGCATCCAAGCGGCGCGGTCTCAACCGGGTCAACTGGCCGATGCGGACCAAGCCGCCCCAAGTGCCGCCCGCGGCGTCGCTGGCCGGCTCCTCCGCCTTCGGCGAGAGGTTCCTGCCGGGGACGTATACCGTGCGCCTGACCAAGGCCGGTCAAGTCTCGACGGCTCCGCTGGTCCTGACTCTCGACAAGCGCGCGACCTTTACGGTGGCCGACCGTCAGGCGCAGTTCGCCGCGGTCGAACGGGTCAAAGGTATGTTTGTGCGGATGAGCAAGCTCGTCGCTGAGATCAACGGCGTGCGCGGCCAGGCTGCGGCGCTCGCCGGCAGCGCAACCGCCGCTCCCGACGTGAAGAGCGCGGCCGCGCAACTGAACGCCAAGGCCGATGCGCTAAGGAAAGAGATCGTCGCCACCAAGGAAGGCGGCGCAATCACCGGCGAGGAGCGGCTGCGCGAGCATGCCGACGACGTGTACGGCGCCATCAACTCGGTCGAGGACCGGCCGACAAACTACCAGATGGCGCGGGTCGACGCGCTCGATCGCGAGCTAAAGGATGTCGAGGCTGAATGGGCAGAGTTCCAGTCGGGCGATCTCGCAACCTTCAACGCGAAGCTCAAGGCAGCGAGCCTTCCGCCGGTGAGGATCGCGGCTGTGGAGCTCGACAAGGATCCCGCCCGTGGCGGACGGATCTCAGCACTGGTTCGCGGACTCGTCGGCACGCGCTTTTACGGAGACGTCAGCGCCCTTCAGGAGACGGGCGAGAAGGACTGATTCTATTCGGTGCGTGAAGTCCCACCGGCGCCGAGCGGCTTCACGTGCACCGTCTTGATGTTGGTGAACTCGCGGATTCCGTAGGCCGAGCATTCGCGGCCATAGCCCGAGTGCTTGATCCCGCCGAACGGCGTCCGCGGGTCCGAGCGGACATTTTCATTGACGAAACATGACCCGGCTTCGATCTCCTCCGCGGCAATGCGCCGGCCACGCCCGAGATCGGACGTGAGCACACCCGAGCCCAATCCGAATTCGCTCGCATTGGCAATGCGGATCGCGTCCCGCTCGTCATCGGCGGTGATTATGGCCGCGACGGGGCCGAACACCTCTTCGTCGTGCGCTGGCTGACCGGGTAGCACGTTGGTGAGCACCGTCGCCGGATACCAGGCGCCGGGACGATCCGGGACCTTGCCGCCGAGCAGCACGCGCGCGCCCTTGCGGACGCTTTCGCTGACCTGGCGGTGGATCTCGTCGCGGGCTTCGACGCTCTGCATTGGGCCGAGCCTGGCGCCTTCCTTGCGCGGGTCGCCCATTTCGTAACCGCGCATCGCGTCCACCAGGGCTTTCTCAAACGGCTCGAGGACTGAACGAACGACAATGAAGCGCTTGCCGGCGATGCAGCTCTGACCGCCGTTTACCATCCGCGCCGTCGCAGCGACCTTTGCGGCAGCAGCGATGTCGGCATCTTCAAGAATGACGTAGGCGTCCGACCCGCCGAGCTCGAGCACGCATTTCTTCAGCACCGAGCCGGCCGCGGCCGCAACGCTCCGCCCGGCGGCGACGCTGCCGGTCAGGGTCACGGCCGCTATGTGATCGTCCTTGATCAGCGCTTCGACGTGGCCGCTCGAGATAAGGAGCGTCCGGAACAATCCGCGCGGGAGTCCCGGCCTGGAGGAACACTTCCTCGATCGCGAGGGCGCAGCCTGGGACATTGCTGGCGTGCTTGAGGATCGCTCCGTTTCCCGCCATCAGCGCCGGAGCCGCGAAACGGATGACCTGCCAGAAGGGGAAGTTCCACGGCATCACCGCAAGCACGACGCCGAGCGGGTTGAAGGTGACGAACGCCTCACCGCCCGCCGATGTCGGCGGGCTCCTCGGCGAGATAGTCCTGCGCGTGATCGGCGAACCAATCGCACTGGAACGCGCATTTCTCGATTTCAGCGCGGCCGTCGTCGAGCGTCTTGCCCATCTCCTCGGTCATCAGGCGCGCGAACTCGTCCTTGCGGTCGCGGAGGATTTCTGCCGCCCTGCGGATGACCGCGGATCGCTCGGCGAACGATGTCCGCCGCCACTCGCTTGGACGCGTTGTGCGCGGCAGCCGCGGCAACTCTCGATTCCTCCAGTGTATTCTGGTCGTAGGATCGCCCGGCTTCACCGGTTGCCGGATTTACCGTCTGAAGCTTTTGGCGAGGCTCCGTCCGGGTGAGTTCAGCCTGCTCGGTCATGGCGATCTCCACTTTGCGCGCGGCCATAAGCCGTATCGGGAAACGGACCAAGCCGTGGCGCGGATGCTTCGCCGCGTCTGCGAGACAAGCCGGCCCGTTGCGCCTTACAACGGACGTTTAGAACAGTGGTTGGAAGACTGGAGCGGGCGAAGGGATTCGAACCCTCGACCCCAACCTTGGCAAGGTTGTGCTCTACCCCTGAGCTACGCCCGCTCTGAGCTGATGCCGGCGCGCGCTTCAAGGCGCTCCGGCGGAGGTGAGGCGGGCGCCTAGCATGCCGGCGAGCGCTCCCGCAAGGGTTTGCCGGCACGGCTTGTGGCCACCGCGCGAGCCGACCATATGGGCTTAAACGCGCAGCTTTAAACGGAGCATCTGAAGCGAGTGGCGACCCTTGGCCTCAGCGAGGCCGAACGCGAATCGGTCGAGCGGTTCGAGCAGGATGTCA
Organism: uncultured Alphaproteobacteria bacterium; assembly: GCA_963785965.1. Lineage (GTDB taxonomy): Bacteria > Pseudomonadota > Alphaproteobacteria > Sphingomonadales > Sphingomonadaceae > Sphingomicrobium. The sequence continues at coordinate 117,564 of CAWAXE010000009.1, read as the reverse complement.
TCCATCCCTCGATGACCTCGCTGGTCGTGCTCGACTTCTGGGCGGAATGGTGCGGCCCCTGCAAGCAGCTTCGGCCCGATCCTCGAAAAGGTCGTAGCCGACTATGCCGACAAAGGCGTCAAGCTCGCCAAGATCGACGTCGACAAGGACAAGCTGCTCGCCAGCCAGTTCCGCGTCCAGTCGATCCCGACCGTCTATGCAATCTACCGCGGCCAGCCCGTAGCCGACCTCACCAACTATCGCACCGAAGGCCAGCTGAAGAAGGCGCTCGACCAGCTGCTCGCGCAGCTGAAGATCGAGCCGGAAGGCGCGACTCCGCAAGCCGAGATCGAGCCGCTGATCGCGATGGGCGAGCAGGTCCTGGGCGAAGGCGACGCGCCGCGTGCCGTCTCGATCTTCCGCCAGGTCCGCGACATGGCGCCCGACAATCCCGAAGTGATCGGCGGCCTCGTCCGCGCGCTGATCGCCGCGGACGAAACGGACGGAGGCGCGAGAGATCCTCGACGGCCTGGCGCCGGAGATCGCCGACAAGCCGGAGATCGCGCGCGCCCGCGCCGCGCTCGAGCTTGCGTCAGCGCCCAGCGGCCGATACGAGCGCGCTCGAACAACGGCTGGCGGCCAATCCCGACGATCACGAAGCACGGTTCGAGCTCGCTTCGGCAAGGATGGCCGGCCGGAGATCGCGACGGCGGCGCCGATGCCTTGCTCGGGATCGTCAGCCGCGACCGCGAATGGAACGACGGCGCGGCGCGCAAGCGCTTCCTCCAGCTCCTCGAAGCGCAGGGGCTCGAAGACCCGTGGTCGAGCGCCCAGCGGCGCCGCCTATCGGCGGTGCTGTTCACATGAGCCGGCTGCTCCGGCTGCCGATCTTTCCACTGTCCGGAGCGATCCTGTTCCCGCGGTCACAGCTGCCGCTGCACATTTTCGAGCCGCGCTATCGCGATATGGTGCGCGACTCGATCGAAGGCGCGGGCCAGATCGGAATGATCCAGCCGCAGCGGCTCGACGACGACAATCAGGCGCCGCTCTACGCAGTCGGCTGCGTCGGCGAGATCGTCGGAGTTGAGGAGCTCGACGACGGCCGGTTCAATATTGTGCTGCTGGGCACCAACCGATTCCGGTTCGTCCGCGACCTCAGCTTCGACGCCGCCTACCGCTGCGCCGAAGTCGACATCGAAGCCTTCGACGACGGCGATCCGCCGGCGCTGTCGCTTGCGCAGCGCGCGGAGGTCGAGCGGGAAGCGCGCAGGCTCGGGGACGCGCTCGGTCTCGCCGTCGATTGGGATGCGGTCAGCCGGCTCGACGACGAGATGCTGGTCAATGCGATCGCGCAGGTCGCGCCGTTCGATGTCGGCGCAAAGCAGGCGCTTCTCGAGCAGCCGACGCTCGCCGAACGCGCGGACTTGCTGGTCCAGCTGATGCAATTCCACCGCGCGGCGGTGAACGGCGGAGTTCGAGATCGAGCCGACTCTGCAGTGAGCTAAATCGGCAAGCCCCTGAGCAGCAGCGGAAGCTCGCCGCTGGTCCCGCGCGCTTCATTCATCAGCCGGTTGCGGATTGGCGAGATCCGTCCGACCAGCCCCATGCCGAAGCGGCGGATCGCCGAGGCGGTCCTGCCCGGCACGCTGTAGATGCGCGTCAGGCTGTCCGTCGCGAACGCGACTGAAAGCGCATCCAGCGAGCGCCAGCGCTGGTAGCGGTCGAGCAATTGCTGGTCGCCAAGGTCGAGCCCGAGCCGAGCGCCTTCAACCAGCACCTGAGCGAGCGCGGCGACATCGCGGAAGCCGAGGTTGAGGCCCTGCCCGGCGATCGGGTGGATCGCATGCGCCGCGTCGCCCGCCAGCGCGAGCCGCTTCGCCGTGATCTGCGCCGCATGATGGAAGCCGAGCGGGTAAGACGAGCGCGGCGCGAGCATCGCGACCTTGCCGAGGAACCCACCCATCGCCGCTTCGGCTTCGGCCGCGAAATCGTCGTCGTTGAGCGAGAGCCAGCCGGCGGCGTCCTCGTCCGGCACCGACCAGACGATTGCCGAGCGGTGGCCGCCCGCATCGTCGGTCATCGGCAGAAGCGCGAATGGCCCGGTCGGATAGAAGATCTCGTAGGCGACATGTTCGTGGGGCCGCTCATGGCGAAGCACCGAGACGATCGCCTGGTGCTTGTAGCGCCAGCGCGCGACGCGGATCCCAGCCGCTTCGCGCGTCGCCGAATTGCGCCCATCGGCGGCGATGAGCAGCGGCGCATTGAGCTTGCGTCCGTCGTCGAGCGCCACCACCACGCCATGGTCGCCCCGATCGACACTGGTCACGCGCGACTTCCACAGGATCCAGCTGTTCTTGCCAGCTTCGGCGGTCGCCTGAAGCGCAGCCCTGAGATGACGGTTCTCGTGCATCCAGCCGAGCGGCTCATCGTCTTCCGCGTCGAAGTGCAGCCCGCCAGGTTCGAGCCCGTCGGCAACGGCGATCCTGCGGATCGGACAACCGGCCTCGGGGAGCCGATCGGCAACGCCGATCGTCCGGAGCATGCGCATCGAGCTCGACGAAACCGCGCTGGTCCGCCCGTCGAACGCCGCGCTCTTTCTCTGCTCCGGGTCCGCTGGATCGACGACGATCGCCGAAACGCCGCTCGAATCCAGCGCTGCGGCGAGCGCCAGTCCGACCATCCCGCCGCCGAAAATGATCACGTCCGCCCGGTCCATCGGCCCACGCGCCCTCGCATAGGACGTTAAGAAGTTCGCTTGACCGGCGAGTCCGCCTGAGGGATTCTGCGCTCGTAACTAACCGGGGGTGGGACATGGCGACCGTTGCAGTGCGCGCTCCGAAGCGGGACCTCGCGCCCGACTGGCGCGACGCTTTGCGCGACGCGGTGCGGCGTTTTGCGATCCGCACCTGGGGCGCCTTGCTCATCATGCTGAGCGTCGCGGGCGCCGTCGCGCTTGGCAGCCACAACCCGACCGACCCTTCGCTGAGCACCGCTGCCGGCGGTCCTCCGGCGAACTGGCTTGGCAGCGGCGGAGCTTATTTCAGCGATGCGCTCCTTCCTGCTGTTCGGCCTCGGCTCGGCCCTGTTCATGCCGGTGGTCGCGCTCGCGGGACTGCGCATGCTGCGCCTGCAGCCCGCCGGGCGCATTGGCCGGTCGCTGCTGCTCGCCGCGCTCGGCGCAGTCCTGATCGGGGTCGCGTTGAGCCTCACCAGCGGATCGGCGGTATCCGGCCTCCCTGCGGGCTGGGGCGGAGCGCTCGGGCTCGCCGCGGCGCATGGTCTCGATTCCACGATTGGCCTTGTCCGCAATCCATCGATTGCCGGACCCGCGCGGCTGGCCGCGCTGCTGCTGTTCGCGCTCGCCGGTCTGGCGGTCGGCTATGTCGCGCTGGGCCTCAGCTCCGATGAGCGGGGCTGGCTCGGCGGGCTATTCCGCCGTCAGCCGCGCGAGCGGCGCGCGGCTCCGCGGCGAACGGAGATTGACGAAGATCGCGCCGACCCCCGTTGCACCGCCGAGGTCGCAGACCCGCCGTCGCGGTCGCAGAACCCGCGCGCTCGGTTGCGCCGGCGGTGGGCAAGCAAATGCGCAGGCCCGGGTCACAGCCGAGCCTTGCGCTCGGTGACAGTTACCAGCTGCCAACCGTCGAGCTGCTCGCGCGGGCGCCGGAGAAGGGCAAACAGCAAATCGACCGCGCCGGGCTCGAGCGCAACGCCCGCCTGCTTGAGACGGTGCTCGAGGATTTCCACGTTCGCGGCGATATCGTCGAGGTGCGCCCGGGGCCAGTGGTCACCATGTACGAGCTCGAGCCTGCGAGCGGCATCAAGGCCAGTCGTGTGATCCAGCTGGCGGACGATATCGCCCGCAACATGTCGGCGCTGTCGGCCCGCGTCGCGACCATTCCGGGCCGCAGCGTGATCGGGATCGAGCTTCCCAACCCGAAGCGCGAAGCCGTCACGCTCTCCGAGTTGATCGGAAGCCAGGCGTTCGAAGACCAGAACATGGCGTTGCCGCTGATCCTCGGAAAAAACATCTCGGGCGATCCGGTGATCGCCGACCTGGCGCCGATGCCCCACCTGCTCGTCGCCGGAACGACCGGATCGGGCAAATCGGTCGGTCTCAACTGCATGATCCTGTCGCTGCTGTACCGCTACGGTCCGGACCAGTGCAAACTGATCATGATCGATCCGAAGATGCTCGAACTGAGCATGTACGACGACATTCCGCACCTGCTCGCGCCGGTGGTGACCGAATCGTCGAAGGCGATTCGCGCGCTGAAATGGGCGGTCGAGCAGATGGAGGAGCGCTATCGCATGATGGCGAACCTCGGGGTCCGCGCGCTGCCCAGCTTCAACGCCAAGATTCGCGAGGCAAAGGCCAAGGGATCGAAACTCGGACGGCGCGTCCAGACCGGCTATGATGCCGACACCGGCCAGCCGGTCTACGAGACCGAGCAACTCGAATATGAGGTTCTGCCGCAGATCGTAGTGGTGGTCGACGAACTAGCCGACCTCATGATGACCGCGGGCAAGGAGGTCGAGTTCCTGATCCAGCGACTGGCGCAGAAAGCCAGGGCCGCGGGAATCCACCTGATCATGGCGACGCAGCGGCCGTCGGTCGACGTAATCACCGGCGTCATTAAGGCGAACCTGCCGACCCGCATCAGCTTTCAGGTGACGAGTAAGATCGACAGCCGCACCATCCTTGGCGAGCAAGGCGCCGAGCAGCTGCTGGGGAAGGGCGACATGCTCTACATGCCGGGCGGCAAGCAGATCATCCGGGTCCACGGGCCGTTCGTCAGCGACGAGGAAGTGCGCGCCGTCGCCGAGCACTGGCGCCGTCAAGGTACGCCCGAATATGTCCAGGCGGTCACGGAGGAGCCCGAAGACGGCGGCTATCTGTTCGACGGGCAGCCGACCGGCGAAGATGACGCCGAGACGCAGCTCTATCGCAAGGCCATCCAGATCGTCGCCGAAAGCCAGAAGGCGTCGACTTCCTATCTGCAGCGGCAGTTGCGCGTCGGCTACAACAGCGCCGCACGCCTGATCGAACGCATGGAGAAGGATGGTCTGGTCGGCCAGCCCGATCACGTCGGGCGGCGCGAAGTGCTGATCGACCCGGACGGCCACCCGATCTAAGCGAAGCGAGGCTGAACGGCACGGAACGGTAAAGTTCAGTACGCATTCAACGGATGCGCGCCATTGCGGCGCAAATTCCCAGGAGCTTGGATATGAATTTCGGTCAATCTTTCGCGCGCGCCTTGGCGCCGGCCGCGTTTCTCGCCGCGGCCGTGCCGTCGGCGGCGGCTTCCGATTCGGCCGACCTGGCAGGGCTGAAAGCGCACATCGGCGGGGTCCAGACGATGACCGCAGATTTCGTCCAGACCGACGCGCGCGGTCGCTCGGCCGCTGGCACGCTGCAGCTCAAACGGCCCGGCAAGGTGCGTTTCCAGTACGGCAGCGGCGATCTGCTTCTCGTAGCGAACGGCAAAACGCTGACCTTCCTCGACTATCAGGTCGGCCAGAAATCGAGCTGGCCGCTCAGCCGCACGCCGCTCGGCTCCGTTGCTGTCCAGCTCGCCGGATTTCAACGGCAAGGCCCAGATCCTGCCGAGCGCCGACTCGCGTGTGGTCGTCGCCCGTGCGCGCAATACGTTCGCAATATGGACAACTGACGCTGGCTTTTCTGCGCAACGCCTCGGCGCCCGGCGGCCTGCAGCTTTACGGCTGGACCGCGGTCGACGCGCAGAGCCATCGAACGACGGTCAAACTGTCCAATGTACGCTACAATGTGGCGGTGCCGGACAGCGCGTTCACCTACGCCGAGCCGAAGAAGCGCCGAGGTTAAAAAAGTTTCAGATTGCGACCCGTTCATCGCAATGTCAGGCGCCGCACCTATATTAAGGCTCTGATTCCGCATGACCGGGGTTTCCCCCTGTTACCCGGGTTTGCGGAATCCCTTGCGTGACGAACGCTTGGTCGGCCCTCGCTCCATGCCCCCGGAGCGGGGGCCTTTTTCTTGTGCGCCAGGTCAGGGTAAGCGGCGGAAGTGAGTAAACGGCTGAAGATCGTTTCTTGGAATATCAACTCGGTGCGTGCGCGTACCGCGCTGGTCGAGCGGCTGATTGCGGAGCAGCAGCCCGACATCCTGTGCCTGCAGGAGACCAAGGTGCTCGACAGCATCTTCCCGGCCGACCTCTTCCACCGTCATGGCTATGTGCATTCGGCGCTCAACGGTCAGCGCATGCACCATGGCGTCGCGATCCTTAGCCGGGTGCCGATCCGGAGCCCGGCCGCCACGATTGGCAGGACAATGGCGAAGCGCGGCACATTGGAGTGCGGCTGGAGTGCGGAATCCGGCTCGAGAATGTCTATGTCCCCGCCGGCGGGGATACGCCGGACCGCGAGCGTCAACCCCAAATTCGGCCAGAAGCTCGATTTCATCGAGCGGATGACGCGCTGGTCCGAAAAGCTCAGCGAGCCGACGATCATTGTCGGCGATTTCAACGTCGCTCCGCTGGAATGTGACGTCTGGAGCCACAAGGCGCTGCTCACCGTCGTCAGCCACACGGCGGTCGAGGTTGCAGCGTTGGACCGGCTGCAGCAGGCTCACGAATGGATCGACATCGGCCGCAAGTTCGTCCCCTCTCCCGAGCGCTGCTTCACCTGGTGGAGCTACCGCTCGCCCGACTGGACGAAAAACGACCGCGGGCGCAGGCTCGACCATATGTGGGCCTCGCCCGAGCTTGCCGGCCACCTCGCCGCGCATCACGTGCTCGAGCCCTGCCGCAATTGGCAGCGGCCGTCGGATCATGTGCCGTTGATCTGCGAGATCGAGGTTTGACGCATTCCGCCGGGCCATCGCCGCGCTCCGCGCCGGGCGGCCGGTAAGGATCGAAGGCGCGCGAGCCGATCGGCATCCTTGCCGTGGAAACGGCGACGTGCCGAAATGCTCCAGATCGTCGATCCCGCAGCGAAAAGCGCGCTTGCTGATCAGCGGCGAGCGCGCCGCGGCGCTTGTCTCTGGCCAACTTGCGCGATGCGGCGGACGCAGCCCAGCCAGTGCTGATCGAACGCGAAGCTGGCTCGACGCCGAGGCGGCGCTCGCGCTCGCCGACCCCGGCCAGGATTTCGAGCGCGGACCAATCGGACCGCTGCATCCCGTGCCGCTCGACCATGCCGAGTGCGCCGCAAGCTGCGCTCGATCTTGCGCGCTCGGCGGGCCTGCTCCCGGCACTGTGGGTAATCGATCCTCAAGACGCGGCGATCGCCGTTTCGCCTGAGGAGTTCTCGCGCGAAGACCGCCGCCCCGAAGTCGCGCTCGTCGCCCGCGCGAAGCTTCCGCTCCAGGACATGCCCGAGACGCAGATCGCGGCCTTTCGAGCGTCCGACGACGGACAGGAGCATGCCGCGCTTCTGATCGGCGCGCCCGCCGGCAAACCGCCGCTGGTGCGCCTGCACAGCGAGTGCCTGACCGGCGACGTATTCGGCTCGCTCAAGTGCGATTGCGGGCCGCAACTCAAGGAGGCGCTGCGGATCATCGGCGCGGCGGGCGGCGGCGTGTTGCTCTACCTGCGCCAGGAAGGCCGCGGGATAGGGCTTGCCAACAAGCTCCGCGCCTATGCGCTGCAGGATCGCGGCCTCGACACCGTCGACGCCAACCGCCGCCTCGGTTTCGCCGACGACGAGCGCGATTACGTCCATGCGGCGGCGATCCTGCGGGCGCTCGGGATCGGCGAAGTCCGCCTGCTCACCAACAATCCCGCCAAGGTCAGCGGCCTGGAAGCCGCCGGGATCAAGGTCATCGAGCGGGTGCCGCACCACATGCCTGCCAACCCGCACAATGCCGATTATCTCGCGACAAAGCGCAAGAAGAGCGGGCACTTAGCTTAGCCCGAGGAGCCTCCGAGCCTCGTCGAAAGTGTCCGCGACCTCATCGACGCCGAGCGCCCGCAGCGCATCGGCGTGGCCATCGACGCAATGCCGCCCCGCCGCGAGGCCGATCACCCGCGCTCCCGATGCAAGCGCGCCGGTCGCGCCCACTTCGGAATCTTCGAGAATGACGCAGTCGCCGATCGGAACGCCGAGCTGGTCGGCAGCATAGAGATAGATGTCCGGTGCCGGCTTGCCGCGCTCGACATGCTCGCGGCCGCTGTAGATATGATCACCAAACGGCTGGGTGAGGCCGAGATGCGCCAGGTGAGTGCGGATCCAGCGTGTCGAACTCGATGACGCAACTGCTTTCGGGAGCTCCGGCGGGAGCATCTGGACGAAATCGACCGCACCCACGACCGCACCGATGCCGTCGCGAAGCGCGCGGCTCGCCCCCTCTTTCTGTCGCGCATGGAATTCGGGTGGAAGCGGCGCGCCGATGCGCGTCTCGATCGCTTCAACGAACTGCCGGCCGCTGAGGCCGGCGTAATGTTTGAACGCCTCTTCGACGCTGGTCCGGTGCCCCAAATCGGTGAGCAGCTCGGCAAGCTGGCGGTTTCCCTCAAACTCGCTTTCGAGGAGCACGCCGTCGAAGTCGAAGATAATCGCCCCGAGGCTCAGCATTCGTCCTCGAACAAAGCGGTGCCCACGCGAACCGCGGTCGCTCCAAGCATCACCGCGGCTTTGTAGTCCGCAGACATGCCCATGCTGAACGCCATGACGTCATGGCGCCGGCCAAGCTTCGCCAGCAGCGCGAAATATGGAGAGGGCTCCAACCCCAGCGGTGGGATGCACATGAGGCCGGCGAGCGCCAGCGGTGAAGCGCGGACCGCGTCGACGAGCGCACCAGTCTCGCCGATGGCGCATCCGCCTTTTTGCTCTTCCTCGCCGATGTTCACCTGGACATAGACCGAGGGATAACGGTGGGCCTTGTCGGCTTCCTTCACGAGGCCATCGAGAAGGGATTGGCGATCAAGCGCATGAATGACGCTGAACAGCTGTAGCGCTTCGGCCGCCTTGTTCGATTGCAGACGACCGATCGCGTGAAGACGAACATCGGGATGGCGCTCGAGCAGGTCCGGCCACTTGGCCAGCGCCTCCTGCACGCGGCTCTCGCCGAAATCGCGTTGACCGGCGGCGATGAGCGGTTCGATCTCTTCGGCGGAGCGGCCCTTGCTGACGGCGATCAGCTGCACGTTAGCAGCCTCGCGGTGCGCGAGCTTGGCCGCGAATGCGATGCCATCGAGGATCTGCTGGCGACGATCTGCGGCGCTGCTCATGCGGCGGTTCTATAGGAATCAGCCGAACTGAACGGCTGGGGCTTCAATGGTGGAATTGAAATTGGCGCGTTTAAAACTTGAACGCGGTGCCGACATAAACGGCCTGGCTATCGCGCCGCACGTCCTGGAGGGCGGGCATACGATCCCGCTCGACGTTGTAGCGGACACCGCCCGTGAGGGCGATTTTCTGCGACAGCGAATAGGAGCCACCGACGTCCAGCGAATAGTTATCGCCCTTCCGCAGCGCTTGCAGTGGGTGACCGTCGCTCCGCTCCGCCCCAACTGCAACGCGGCCGGTGAAGCGCTTCAACGAGTAGCTGACGCCTACGATTGCGCTCTCGCGGCCGCCAAGCGCCGAATTCGCGTCCTTGACGCCTGCGACATCGCCGGAAATCGCAAACCGCTTCCAGCCGAGCGCGACGCCGAGGTTGTAGCTGGTCGGCGCCAGCGCGCTGATCGCCGTCGCCGGCGCGTTCGAATTGGCAAGCTGCGCCTGCAGTGCGCCGGTGGCGCGCGCGCGGATGGCGACCCGAACTTGTGCCGGACGGCCCTTCGCTGGAGCGGGCGTGAACTTGAAGTCGGTCAGCGCCAGCCCCTTGCCGGCCAACGCGGCGGCAAGCTTGGGATCGGCGTTGGCCGGAGTGAAGGAGGAGATCGGATCGAAGCTCACCGCAACTGCCGGCGCGCGCTTCTTGGCTGTGGTGGTCGCGAGTGCGGGAGACAGCACGAGACCGCCCGCGGCAAGCGCCGCGAGAAGCCTGGCTTCCTTCCGTTTCGCGATCTTCAGCAAATCGGTGAACTCCCTGTTCTGGAGTTGATATAGATGGAACAAGCTGAAGGTTCCATGACCGGAATCGATTCGTTCAGCTCCTGTTGCAGACTCAACACAATAATGCTCCGTGGCGGGACACCTTGCGAGCGGGGCCGCACCACCTATAACGCACGCAAACCGAAATTCCTCAAGGATCGCCGATGAACCGTCTGCAAACGACCGCCGCTGCAATGCTGGTTATCGCTCTCGCCGGATCCGGTTGCGCCCGAAACCGGAACCTACCCACCCAGCTGGCGCCGTCGCGCGTCACCCAAATCGGTGTGAACGCCTATCTTTGGAAGGCCGCGATCGACACGGTTTCGTTCGCTCCGCTGCTCCAGGCCAACCCCAACAGCGGTGTGATCATCACCGACTGGTACGCTAACCCGAAGGCGCCCGGAGAGCGGGTAAAGCTCACCGTTGCGATCCTGGACCAGGACCTCCGCGCCGATGCGCTGCGCGTCTCCGCTTCGCGCGAGACGAATCAGAACGGCGCCTGGGTTCAGGCGCCGGTGTCCGCCGCAACGGTGCAGAAGCTCGAGGACATCATCCTGACCAGGGCTCGCGACCTGCGCCGCGCCTCCGTCCGCGGATAGTCGGATTGAGATCGTGAGCGGGCGGTTCGACCCGAGCGCGGCCGACCGGCGCTGGCAAGCGCGGTGGGAAGAGGAACGGTGCTTCGCCGCCGACAGCGCGAGCAACAAGCCCAAGACCTACGTGCTCGAGATGTTTCCCTATCCTTCGGGACGCATCCACATGGGTCATGTGCGCAACTACACGATGGGCGACGTAATCGCCCGCTTCCGCCGCATGCAAGGTCGCGAAGTGCTTCATCCGATGGGTTGGGACGCGTTCGGAATGCCCGCCGAAAACGCCGCCATGGAGCGCAAAGTGCACCCCGGCGAATGGACCCGGGCCAATATCGCGGCGATGCGCGACCAGCTTAAACGCCTGGGGTTCGCGCTCGACTGGAGCAGAGAATTCGCGACTTGCGACCCGGCTTATTACGGGCACGAGCAGGCGCTGTTCCTCGATCTGTTTCAAGCCGCGCTCGTCTACCGCAAGGAGAGTGAGGTCAATTGGGATCCCGATCGATCTGACTGTGCTCGCCAACGAGCAGGTGATTGACGGCAAGGGCTGGCGCTCCGGGGCGGACGTCGAGCGGCGCAAGCTATCGCAATGGTTCCTGAAGATTACGGACTTCGCCGAGGACCTGCTCGACGGTTTGAAGACCCTCGATAACTGGCCCGAGAAGGTGCGGGTGATGCAGGAGAATTGGATCGGCAAGAGCAAGGGGCTGGACTTCGGTTTCCGGCTCGCAGAGCCAATCGACTCCATCGACTCCGTCGACGTCTTCACCACTCGCCCGGATACGATCTTCGGGGCAAGCTTCCTCGCAGTCGCAGCCGGTCACCCACTTGCTCAGGCAATTGCTGCGCATGATTCCAAAGCGGCGGAGTTCATCGCGCAATGCCAACGCGGCGGCACCAGTCTCGCGGAGATCGAGGCGGCCGAAAAGAAAGGCTATCGGACGAGCGTCGAAGTCGTGCACCCGCTCGACCACGAATGGCGTCTTCCAGTTTACATCGCGAATTTCGTGCTCATGGATTATGGCACCGGAGCCATTTTCGGCGTGCCGGGACACGATCAGCGTGACTTCGAATTCGCAACAAAATACGACTTGCCGATCCGCCGCGTCGTAGCGGCGGGCCCGGAGCTCGCGTCGGAGCCCATCGGCGAGCAAGCGGAGAGCGCACCCGGCATCGCCGTGAACTCGAGCTTCCTCGACGGGCTAACCACCAGCGAGGCGTCGGCCGAGCTGATACGCCGGGCTGAAACGGCCGGCTGGGGCCATGGCACCGTGCAATATCGGCTGCGCGACTGGGGCGTATCGCGCCAGCGCTACTGGGGCACGCCGATTCCAATCATCCATTGCGGCAAGTGCGGACCCGTTCCGGTGCCGCGCGATCAGCTTCCCGTTGTACTTCCCGACGACATCGACTTCGAAAAGCCGGGAAATCCGCTCGACCGCCACCCGACCTGGAAGCATGTCGCGTGTCCAGACTGCGGCGGCCCCGCGACTCGCGAGACCGATACGCTCGACACGTTCGTCGATTTCGAGCTGGTATTTCATCCGCTTTGCCAGCCAACCGGCGGATAAGCCATTCGACCGCGCCGAAGCCGAGAAGTGGCTTCCCGTCGCGCAATATATCGGTGGGGTGGAGCACGCGATCCTGCACCTGCTTTATGCGCGTTTCTGGACGCGGGCTCTGCAGCGGCTGGGCAAGATCTCGATCGCCGAGCCGTTCCAGGGGCTTTTCACACAAGGCATGGTCACTCATGAGACCTATCGCGCCGGCGACGGCAGCTGGCTGAGCCCCGACGAGGTCAGCAAGGACGGCGACGATTGGGTCGCAATTGCCGACGGTCAGCCGGTGGCGCCCGGCCGGGTCGAGAAGATGTCAAAGTCGCGGCGCAACACCGTCGACCCCGAGCCGATCCTGGCGAAATATGGTGCCGACGCGGTGCGCTGGTTCATGCTTTCGGACAGCCCGCCCGAGCGGGACCTCGAATGGTCGGAAGCAGGTATCGAAGGCGCTTCAAGGTTCGTCCAGCGTGTGTGGCGCCTTGCGAGCGGCGACAGCTGACGCGGCGGCAGAGGACCCGGTGCTCAAACGCAAGCTGCACCGGACCATCGCCGCGGTCGGCGAGGCGATCGACGGGCTGCAGTTCAACAAGGCCGTCGCGCAGGTCTACGAGCTGGTCAGCGCGGTTGAAAAAGCCAAGCCTTCAGCGACACGCGCAGAGGCCGTTCGAACGCTCATTCTGCTCATTGCCCCGATGGCGCCGCACCTCGCCGAGGAGTGCTGGGCGTGGCTTGGCGCTGAGGGAATGGTCGCCGATGCGGGATGGCCGACGTTCGACCCGGCCTTGCTGGTGGACGAGCAAGTGACCCTCGCGGTCCAGGTCAACGGCAAGCTGCGCGATACTTTGACAGCGCCGCGCGGCCTCGATCGCGCCGCGGCAGAAGCGCTCGCGCTGGCCTCGGACAAGGTCCAGCGCCAGCTCGACGGAGCGAGCCCGCGCAAAGTCATTGTCGTTCCGGACCGGCTAGTGAATATCGTCGCATGATGCGCCGCACCGCCCTCATCGCAGCCTTTCTGCTGTTGCCGGGATGCGGCTTGCAGCCGTTGTATGGCGGGGGCAGCGGCGGCCCAGTGGCGGCGACCCTCCGCTCGGTCGAAGTCGCGCCGATCGCCGGCCAGTCGGGGTGGCTGGTGCGGAACAAGCTCGTCGACCGTCTCGGCGAATCGGGGAGCGGCTCGGCGCAATATCGCCTCGATGTGACGCTCGATGACAACATCACCTCGTTCGGCCTGCGCAGCGACCGCGCGGCAACACAGGAGCGGCGAACGCTGCGGGCCCGCTACCAGCTCGTAAGCTTGCCAACCGGAACGGTGGTAGTCGACGCGACCGCTGCATCGGACGCGGGCATCGACGTCGTCAGCTCGGAGTATGCGACAGTCGCGGCAGAGCAGACCGCTCTGGAGAATTTGTCCGACATCGTAGCGGACCAGATCGTCACGCGACTCGCGCTGTACGCGCGACGGAGTTGGCCGGGGAAGTGAAAGCCAGCAAGCAGTCCATCGGCCGCTCAATCGATCATCCCGCTCCTGACGTTCGGTTCTATCTATTTCATGGACCTGACGAAGCGCAATCGCGCGCTCTTGGACAGCGGCTGATCGACGCGCTCGGGGCGAGCAAATTCATCATCGCCGGCAGCGCTGTGAAATCGGATTCGGCATTGCTTGCCGATGAAGCGGGAGCGATGAACTTGTTCGGCGGCGCGCGCGCGATCTGGATGGAGCCCGCCGGCGATGAAGTCCTGCCCGGTGTCGAAGCTTTGCTCGAAGCGCCTCCGGGCGAGAGCCGCGTCGTCGCAATTGCGGGTGCGCTGCGCAAGACCTCGGCATTGCTGAAGCTCACCGAAGCATCACCCCAGGCGCTCGCTTTCGCCGCCTATGTGCCTGAAGGACAGGATGCGGCGCGGATGGTGATCGACGTCGGCCGCCGGTTCGGTCTCAAGATCAGCTCGCCGGTCGGTTCCAGGCTTGCGGACCAATGCGGCAACGATCAGGCAGTTGTCTCGCAGGAGCTCCAGAAGCTCGCTTTATACCTTGACGCTTCACCGCACTCGCCAATGGAACTCGGGCACGAGGCGATCGACGCGGTCGGCGCAGACACTGCCGAAGGAGATTTCGGGCGCCTCGCCGATCTGGCGCTCGCCGGCGAGCTGGCGCAGCTTGCAGAGGCGCTCTCGCAATTGCCCAGCGCAGGCGCCGATGCGATCCCCGTCATTCGTTCACTCCAGCGGCGGCTGCTTATGCTTGCACCGGCGCGAGCGCGCATGGAACGCGGCGAGAGCGCTGACGCCGTCATGGCGTCACTCGGTAAATCACTGTTTTGGAAGGATAAGCCAACTATTGCTAAGATGTTGTCGCAATGGGATGCGAATCGCCTCGCGAAAGTATCTGATCGTGCAGGCAGGCTCGAGCGGGCGTTGATGTTCAGCTCGGCTCCGCAGCAGGAAGCGCTCGGCGAGGAATTGATTGCGATCGCGCGCGAGGCGCGGCGGCGGTGAGAAGCTAGATCGGCTCGCCGCTGAGGCGCTGGCAAATCATATCGAGCTGATCGAGGCTCGAATAATGTAGCGTAACGGTGCCACCCTGGTCCTTGTGAACGACCTGCACCCTGAGACCGAGAATATCCCCGAGCTGGCGCTCAAGCGCCTCGAGATCAGCGTCGACAACCTTGGCGGCGTTGCGCGCGCTGGCTCGGGCGATGTCGGCACCCGCTTCAGGCCGCACCTTCTCGCGCCTTGCGCGCTCCTCGGCTTGCCGAACCGAAAGTCCCTTGGCGATGATTTCTCGGGTCAGGCCCTCAGCATCGGACGCAGTCGCGATCGCCCGCGCATGCCCCATGCTGATATCACCATTCAATAGCGATTGGCGAACGAACTCAGGAAGATCGAGTAATCTCAACAGGTTAGCGACATGGCTTCGGGACTTGTGAACGATTTTGGCGACATTTTCATGGGTGTGGCCGTGACGATCGATGAGCTGCTTGTAGCCTTCCGCCTCCTCGATTGCGTTGAGATCTTCGCGCTGAATATTTTCGATCAGCGCAAGCTCGGCGGTGGCCGCTTCATCGATTTCGCGCACGATCGCTGGGATGGTGTGCAGCCGCGCCCGTTGCGCCGCACGCCAGCGGCGCTCGCCGGCGATGATCTCGAATCCCTCGCCGTCTCCGTGCCGCCGCAGGAGGATCGGCTGGAGAACGCCGCGTTCCGCAATGGAATCGGCCAGCTCGCCGATCGATTCGTCATTGAACTGGATGCGCGGTTGATTCGGGTTTGGCCGGATCCGACCGATTTCAATTTCACGCACGCCGCCCCGAGATGCGGAGCGCTCGTCAGAGCTCCCGGGGCGCGCGTCGCCGATCAGCGCGGACAACCCCATCCCGAGGCCTTTCGTCGGCCGTTCAGCGCTCATGCCGCCTCGGCAACCTGAGGCAGCCGCCCGATCACCTCGCGAGCCAACCGCACATAGGCCTCGGAACCCGAACATTTCAGGTCGTAAATCAAGGCCGGCAGGCCATGACTGGGCGCCTCGGACAGGCGTACGTTGCGCGGCACGATTGTCTCGAATACCGCGCTGCCGAGGCACGCGCGCACATCCTCAGCCACCGCTTGCGACAGATTGTTACGGCGATCGAACATTGTCAGCGCGATGCCCAGAATCGACAGCTCAGGATTGAACGCGCTTCGTATCCTTTCGACCGTCTGAAGGAGCTGGCTGAGGCCCTCGAGCGCGAAGAATTCACACTGTAGCGGGACGAGGACATAGCGTGCTGCGACGAGCGCATTGACGGTGAGCAGCCCGAGCGACGGCGGACAGTCTATGAGACAGATGTCCCAGCGCGCAGCACCTGCAGCGAGCGCTTTGTCGAGCCGGTGTGCGCGATCCTCCAGGCTGACCATCTCTACCTCGGCACCCGAAAGATCGACCGTGGCGGGCAGGAGGTCGAGCCGCGGCACGCGCGTCGCGACCGCCGCTTCCGCGACGGATGCACTGCCGATCAGCGCGTCGTAGCTCGAGCGTACGCGCTGCGCGTGCCCGACGCCAAGCCCAGTCGAGGCATTCCCCTGCGGATCGAGATCGACGAGCAGCACGCGCCAGCCGATCGCCGCGAGCGCCGTTGCCAGGTTGATCGCAGTCGTGGTTTTACCGACCCCGCCCTTCTGATTCGCCACGGCGATTCGGATCATCTTCTCTTCGCCCTCACCCCCGTCACGACCACGATCCGGGAATTTGCGTCGGTGACACTCGGTTCCACGTGAAACACACCTTGCCATGCGCGCTCAGTCTCGGCCAGTTCCGATTGCGCCTTGCGACCCCTCGGGAGGACCCAAACTGTCTTTTCTGTGGACAGGTGGTGGGACATTTCGAGGAATTTGCTAAGCGGCGCCACCGCGCGGGCGGTGATGACGTCGAAGCGGCCGGCGACTTGTTCGACCCGTACGCACGCGATTCTCGCCGTCAGCCCCAGCGCGCTGATCGTATGTCGCAGGAATTCAGCGCGGAGGCGGCGCGGCTCAAGCAACATGACCGGTCCCCCAGTCAAACAGGCAATGACGATCCCGGGAAGGCCCGCACCGGAGCCGACATCGAGCCAGGTCGCATCAGTGCATGGTTCGAAACGCAATAGCTGAGCCGAATCGAGGATATGGCGATCCCAGATGTGCTCAAGGCTGGCTTCAGAGACGAGGTTCTGGCGCGTGGCTTCAGACTTCAACAGCTCAACGTAGGCACTCAACCGCTCGAATGTTTCACGTGAAACAGGACGCGCCGCAGCCTGTTCAAGTGCATTCCTCATGCTCCGACGCTGCGGCTGACCGCGACATAAAGCGCCGAAAGCGCGGCAGGGGTCACTCCCGGGACGCGCGATGCGTGGTCAAGCGTCTCCGGTCGCGCTGATCTCAACCGCTCGACCATCTCGTTCGAAAGTCCGGGAACAGTGGAAAATTCAAGATCGCCGGGTATCCAAACGTGCGAATCGCGCTGGACGACTTGCCACTCGCGTAGCTGGCGATCGACATATGGCGCGTACAGCATATCCGCCTGGCCCTCCTCGGTTTCGGCCCAAGAACTGATGGATCGCTGCTCGAAATGTCGCTCAATCTGCGTCCGCCGCTGTTCCGAAACGCAGTCCGCCTTCAGCGCGTTACCGCCAAGCCTCGTCGTGGCGTTGTCGGCCCGGAGCCACAAGCGAAACTCAGCTCGCGCGGTCATCATTCGGTACGGCTCCGAAACGCCTTGCAACGTCAAATCGTCGGCCATTACGCCTATGTAACTGGTGCGCCGGTCGAATCGGACCTCATCCAGGTCCGACGCGCGCGCTGCCGCATTCAAACCGGCCACAAGCCCCTGCGCGGCCGCTTCCTCATAACCGGTCGTGCCGTTGATCTGACCGGCGAGGAAGAGACCAGCGATATCGTGAACTTCTAAGGTGGCATTGAGCCGACGTGGATCGACGAACTCATATTCGACGGCATAGCCCGGCCGCGCGATCTCGACCCGCTCAAGCCCGTGAATGCTTCGCAGGAAATCGCGCTGGACGTCGACCGGCAGCGAGGTTGAGACGCCGTTGGGGTAGACCAAATGATCGTTCAGGCCTTCCGGCTCGAGGAAGATCTGGTGCGAGTCGCGTGTCGCGAAGCGCTTCACCTTGTCCTCGATCGACGGGCAATAGCGTGGGCCCCGCCCCTCGATCGCTCCGGCGAACAAAGGCGAGCGTGCGAAGTTTGCCCGGATGATCTCATGCGTTCGCTCGTTGGTCCGAGCGATCGCGCAACATAGCTGCGGCGGGCGCGCCGGGTCGTCCAGCGCCGACATGCTCCACGCCTTACGGTCGCTCGGCTGATCCTCTAGCCGAGCCCAATCGATGGTCCGGCCGTCGAGCCGAGGCGGTGTGCCGGTCTTGAGCCTCCCCTGCCCCAGGCCGATCTCGCAAATCTGCTCCGAGAGCGCGAGCGCCGCTTGCTCACCTCGTCGGCCGCCCTCGATCACTTCCTCGCCGACGAACATGCGCGCATCGAGAAACGTGCCCGTTGCAATCACCAGCGCACGGCAGGGCACCACGCCCACCGTCGTCTCCACACCTGCAACACGTCCGCCACCGACGCGCATCCGGAGTGCCTCGGCCACGACGAGTTCGACTCCGTTGCTCCTCAGCAGCGCGCCGACGGCGAGGCGGTAGAGCTGCCGGTCCGCCTGGACCCGCGGGCCCCAAACCGCAGGCCCTTTGCTGCGGTTGAGCATACGCCGATGGATCGCCGATCGGTCCGCAGCGCGCGCCATCAGCCCATCGAACACGTCGAGCTCGCGCACGAGATGACCCTTGCCGACACCGCCGATCGAGGGGTTGCACGACATTTGCCCGGCGTCCTCAGCACGGAAAGTGAGAAGCCCCACGCGCGCGCCACGGCGGGCAGCGGCCGCCGCGGCTTCACAACCGGCATGGCCGGCTCCGATCACGAGAACGTCGAACATGCCCCAGCGCTAGCGCATCAATGTTTCACGTGGAACACCGACGCTATTTGCCAAGACAGAAGCGGCTGAACAATGCGTCGAGCAGGTCTTCGACTCCGGCCCTGCCGGTCAGCCGATCGAATGCGCTCCGCGCCTGGCGGAGCCCTTCGGCTACCAGAACGCACTCAGCCGCAATCCCCGCCACCTCGAGCGCCTCAGCGGCTTCCCCAATCCACTCCGCTTGACGGCGGTTCAGCGCAATCGCACCCTCGCTGGGAAGTAACGTCGTCGCCAATTCTCCAATCCGCTTCAGCAGTGGAGCGATTCCTTGGCGGGTGACGGACGAAACCGGCACCGAACCAACCGGTGGCTCGCCCCGCTCGGGAAGATCAGGTTTCGAATGCACATTGATCAACTGCGAGTTCCCGGGTGCGGCATCCGGCTCTCCAAGCCACACGAGAACGTCGGCGGCCTCGGCCATGGAGGCAGCGCGCGCCACGCCAATGGCTTCGACTTCGTCCTGCGCATCACGCAAGCCGGCGGTATCGGTGAGCAGAATCGGGATTCCGGCGAGCGACAGCGGTACTTCAATATAGTCGCGCGTCGTGCCCGGAACATCGGCGACAATTGCCCGCTCGGCTCCAGCTATAGCGTTAATAAGACTCGATTTTCCCGCGTTCGGTGGACCGGCGATGACGACCCGAACACCGTCCTTCAGCGGCTCGATGCGGGGCCTGTTGAGCCACTCGCGCAATTCCGCGGCGAGTGCGGCGCAGCCCCGGGCGAGAGTTGGGTCGGTGGCAAGATCATCGTCGTCGTAGTCGATCGTTCGTTCGGCTTCAGCGGAAAGGCCAAGCAGGCGGGCTTGCCATTCCTCGATTTGCTTTCGCAGCCCACCTTCGGCAAGCGCCAGTGCGGCTTTGCGCTGGCTCTCGGTCTCCGCCTCGATGAGGTCGGCGAGCCCTTCGGCCTCGGTCAGATCGATGCGGCCGTTCTCGAACGCTCGGCGGGTGTACTCACCGGGCTCCGCAGCCCGCAAACCGGCAAGAGTGCCAAGCGCATTGAGAACCGCATCGACGACTGCGCGACCGCCGTGGCAATGGAATTCTATCACGTCGTCGCCGGTCGAACTCGCTGGCGAATTGAACCGCAGGACCAAGGCCTCGTCGAGCAGCTCGCCTGAGACGGGATGGCGCAACTCGCGCACTGCGGCGCTCCGCGCCTCCGGCAGCGAAGCCGCAATCCGTGCTCCCGCTTCATGCGCTCGCTCACCGCTGACACGAATGATGGAAATCGCGGCTGGTGGCCGCCCGCTGGAGAGTGCGAAAATGGTGTCCGCCATGCTGGCGGCCTCAGGTGAACAGCGGCGCGATGTGGGGGGCGACGTTGCGCGCGCCGTCGAAGATCATCTTCGTCGCGACCCACAGGATCACCAGCAGGCCCACCCACGCGATCCAGCGATAGCGATCGACGTAGCGCGCGATGATATTCGCTGCCGCGCCCATCAGCAGCACCGAAAGGATGAGGCCGAAGACGAGCACATACGGATGCTCTCGCGCCGCTCCAGCCACGGCAAGAACGTTGTCGAGGCTCATACTGACGTCCGCGAGCGCGACGCCCCACGCAGCGCTGGATAAGGTCTTGGCCGGCCTTAGGCCTGAATGCTCGTCGCCGGCGACCTCGTCGGAGCCGGTGCTTTCGTCCTTGTGACGGATCTCCCGGTACATTCTCCATGCGACCCACAGCAGAAGGATCCCGCCGGCGAGAACCAGACCGACGATCTGCAGGAGCTGGCTGACCACGAGCGCGAAGGCGATTCTCAGCACAAGCGCGGCGATCACGCCGATCAGGATGACTTTCCTGCGCTGATCGGCAGGCAGACCGGCAGCGAGCGCTCCGACGACAATCGCATTGTCGCCTGCGAGCACGATATCGATCATCAGGATTTCAAAGAGAGCAGCAATCGCCGTTGGCGTGAGAAAGCTCGCGGGGTCCATGGAACGGCCCTACCCGAGGCCGAGCACGCTCCTCAAGCCCAGCACCTGGTCACCGCCCACCCACCCTTCGTAAATCATCCTCGCCGCGACGTAGAGAATGAGGACGAGACCGGCCCAGGCGATCCAATGATAGCGCTGGATCAGTCGCGCGACGAAGCTCGCCGCGACGCCCATCAACGTTACCGAAAGCGCCAAGCCGATGAACAGTACAGCCGGATGCTGGCGGGCGGCGGCCGCCACCGCGAGTACGTTATCAAGACTCATCGAAAGATCGGCGATCGTCACCTGAACGGCGGCCTGGAGGAAGGTCTTGCTTGCCGGCGGCCCTTCGACCGCAGGAGTTAGCGGGTCATCGGCGATGACGTCGCGAGCCGGCCGGAGTTCGCGAACCATGTTGTACGCGACCCACAGCAGCAGCAGCCCGCCGGCAAGGAGCAGTCCAGTGACCTTGAGCAACTGCGTCGCGATCAGCGCGAAGCCGATAAGGAAGACGAGCGCGAGCCCGACGCCAAGCGAGATGACCTTGCGCCGGTCCCGCGCCGGCAGACCGGACGTCAAAGTGCCGATGATGACCACATTGTCGCCCGCCATGGTGAGATCGATCAGGATCACCTGACCGAGCGTCAGCAGTCCCGCGGCGGTGAAGATATCGGCGAAGTTGAACATGCCGGTCGGCATGCCGCAGCCGGGCCGCTTACTGATTCATGCTGGCGAAGAAGTCCTCGTTCGACTTGGCGTCCTTCATCTTGTCGAGCAGGAACTGCATCGCGTCGACCGTGCCCATCTGCATCAGGATACGGCGCAGCACCCACATCTTCGTCAGCACGTTCTGGTCGACCAGCAGCTCTTCCTTGCGAGTACCGGACTTGCCCACGTCGAGTGACGGGAAGATGCGCTTGTCGGAGACCTTCCGGTCGAGCACGATCTCGCTGTTGCCGGTGCCCTTGAACTCTTCGAAAATGACCTCGTCCATCTTAGAGCCGGTATCGATCAGCGCCGTGGCGATGATGGAGAGCGAGCCGCCTTCCTCGATGTTGCGCGCGGCACCAAAGAAGCGTTTCGGCCGCTGTAGCGCGTTGGCGTCGACACCGCCGGTCAATACCTTCCCGGAACTCGGAACGACCGTGTTGTAGGCGCGGCCGAGGCGGGTGATCGAATCGAGCAATATCACGACGTCCTTCTTGTGCTCAACCAGGCGCTTGGCCTTTTCGATGACCATTTCCGCAACCTGGACGTGGCGCGAAGCGGGCTCGTCGAAGGTCGACGAAATGACCTCGCCATGGACCGAGCGCTGCATGTCCGTGACTTCTTCGGGTCGCTCGTCGATGAGCAGCACGATCAGGATGACCTCGGGATTGTTGTCGGTGATCGCCCGGGCGATGTTCTGGAGAAGCACCGTCTTGCCGGTGCGCGGCGGCGAGACGATCAGCGCGCGCTGGCCCTTGCCGAGTGGAGCGACGATGTCGATCACTCGCGCGGACTTGTCCTTGATCGTTGGATCGAGCGTGTCGAGCTTGAGCTTTTCGTCCGGATAGAGCGGCGTCAGATTGTCGAAATTGACACGGTGACGGACGGTCTCGGGATCGTCGTAATTGATCGCGCTTACCCTCGTCAGCGCGAAATAGCGCTCGCCTTCCTTGGGACCGCGAATCTCCCCTTCGATCGTGTCGCCGGTGCGAAGTCCAAAGCGGCGGACAACGGATGGCGCGACGTAAATATCGTCGGGGCCGGCCAGATAATTGGCTTCGGGCGAGCGGAGGAATCCGAACCCGTCGTTCAGCACCTCGATGGTGCCCGAACCCATGATCTCAACGCCGTTCTCAGCCTGGATTTTCAGGATCGAGAACATGAGGTCCTGCTTGCGCATCGTCGACGCGCCTTCGATCCCCATCTCCTCGGACATTGCAACAAGCTCGGCGGGGGTTTTTTTCTTCAATTCTTTCAAATGCATAAGACGGTCTTTTCTTGGGGATATGAGTGGCTTTGTGTCGAAAGCGCGGAAACAGCAGGACGCCGTTTCATGAGGAACGGGTCGCCGGCAAATGGGAATACTGGCCGGGAGCCGTCAGGAGTCGAGGTATGTCTCCCTACGCCTGCTGTCAATCAGCCGGGAGCAGCGACTGCGCCGAAACGATCAAAAAGGGCGGACGATCACCAGCACGACAATCAACGCGGCGGCGATTTCGGGAATCTCGTTGATGATCCGCACCGCCCGGCCCGACAGCGGACGCTCGCCGTTCGCGAGCTTTTTGCCATAAACTCCGAGCCAGCCCTGGTAAGCCGAAAGTGCGACTACAAGCCCAAGCTTGGCGGTGAACCACCCTTGACCCCAGGCGCCGATGTCGAATGCGAGCATCAACCCAAGTATCCACACCACCAGCATCGCCGGAGTAAGGATGATCGAGCGAACCCGCGTCTCGCGCTCGATCCAGGCACGGTCTTCGGGCGAACCCACCGCTGCCTCCTGGTGATAAACGTAGAAGCGGGGAAGCATGAAAAGCCCGGCCAGCCAGAAGATGACGAAGGTCAAGTGCGCGGCTTTGACCCACAGATAGGCGGGGCCGAGGAATCCCGTAAAATGGTTCACCGTCCCCCCTTCACCAGCTCGAGCAATTGGTCGACGTGCGCAATCGGCGTGTCCTGCAGGATGCCGTGCCCGAGGTTGAAGATGTGAGGACGGTCGGCGAATGCGTCAAGGATAGAGTGAACGGCGCTGTTCAGCGCGTCGCCTCCGGCGAGGAGTGCAAGCGGATCGAGATTGCCTTGCAGCGGAAGCGATTTCGGCAACTCTTTTGTCGCCCAGATGGGATCGACCGTCTCGTCGAGGCCAAGCGCCGACACCCCGGTTTCGCTTGCATAAGCGCGCAACTTCCCGCCGGCGCCTTTCGGAAAGCCGATGACTGGCACCTTCGGATTCAGCGCCCTTATGCCACAAACAAGTCGCGCGGTCGGCGCGATTACCCACCGCTCGAATTGTGCTGGCGCCAGGCTTCCGGCCCAGCTGTCGAACAACTGCACCGCCTCCGCGCCAGCCTGGATCTGCGCGGAAAGATACTCGAGCGTCACCTGCTCGATGCGGCCGATGATCTCGGCAAAAGCGTCCGGATCGGCATAGGCCAGTCGCCGCGCTTCGGTTTGGTCGCGGCTACCCTCCCCGGCCACCATGTACGTCGCGACGGTCCACGGGCTCCCCGCGAAGCCAATCAAAGCCTTGGACGGATCGAGCTGGGCTTTGACCTTTCGCACCGTCGCGTAGATCGGATCGAGGCGAGCGGGGAATGGCATCAGATGGTCGAGACTGGCGTGGAGCAACGAAGGTGTCAGGCGCGGCCCCTCACCCGCGACAAAGCTCAAATTCTGACCGATTGCGAAAGGAACGATCAGGATGTCCGAAAAAAGGATTGCAGCGTCGAGCGACGCAAAGCGCTTGAGCGGCTGGAGCGTGATCTCAGCCGCAGCATCGCTATCATAAACGAGATCGAGGAAACCGCCCTTCTGCTCCCTAAGCGCCCGGTACTCAGGAAGATAGCGCCCCGCCTGGCGCATCATCCAGACCGGCGGAGGATCGCGCTGTTCACCACGAAGCACCGAAAGCAGAGGCTTGTCCGCCCGAGTTTTCACGATCTCGCGAGGCGTCGAGGACACCCACTACTCTCCTTTAGTATATATTTTAGAAGAAGATTGATGATGTAATTGGGGGCTGGAGAGCGGGGTTTAGGCGGGGCTTCCGGATTTGCCAACAAGCGGCGGGTGTTGATGCTCTTGCAACAACCGCGAGTCGATCCGGACGGCTCCCGTGATTCACAGGCTGGGGATGGATTTCGCCCCCGGGGATGAATCTTCGAACGGTTGTTGTGTGGCGTCGATGGGCCGGAAGATTGAGTGCATCCCCAACTCCGCGCTAGGCTTGCACGGCTGTTTGTCCACAAGGTTGTTCATTGACCCTAATCCTTGCCTCCTCGAGTGCCGTTCGGCGGCAGATACTTCGTGCCGCGGGCGTCGAGCACAATGCAATTGCCTCGGCGGTCGACGAGGATGCGATCAAGGCTGCGCACTCGGACGCTGCTGAAATGACCGCGGAGCTGGCCGCTGCAAAGGCCTTGAGCGTCAGCCGGACTTTGCCGGACGCGTGGGTCATTGGAAGCGACAGTGCCGTGAAGGTAGAGGGGCGGTTGTTCAACAAATCCACAAGCCGTGATGCCGCTGCGGAGCATCTGCGCATCTTCTCCGGACGGGCCATGCAGCTCACCAGCGCGGTGGCTATTGCTCGCGGCGGCCGGGTGGATTGGCGCCACGTGGCAACGGCCACACTGCACGTCCGGCCGTTGTCCGAAGATTTCATCGCCACTTACCTCGACGCGGAGTGGCCCGAGGTCGGCTATTGCGTTGGCGTGTTCCGCATGGAAGGCCGCGGCGTGCAATTGTTCGACTCTGTTCGAAGGCGACTATTTCACGATTCTCGGGCATGCCGCTGATCCCGCTTCTTGGCGCGCTTCGCGAGCGCGGCATGCTGCTCGCATGATCACCATCGCGCTCACCGGCTCGATCGGTATGGGCAAATCAACCGTCGCGCGGATGTTCGAGCGCGCCGGAATCCCGGTGTTCGACGCCGATGCGGAGGTTCGACGGCTCCAGGAGCCCGGCGGCGCTTTGGTCGAACTGATCACCGCGCGCTTTCCGGCTGCAGCCGATCGCGGAGTCCTCGACCGTGGAAAACTGGCCGAACTGGTTCTCGAAGATCCTCAGCAGCTCGCCGATCTCGAGACGATCGTTCACCCGGCCGTCCGAACGGCTCGCGAACAGTTCATGGATCAGCACCGTGACGCGTCCGCCCTGGTTTTTGAGATCCCGCTGTTGTTCGAAACGGACGGACAGAAGGAGTTCGACAAGGTCATCGTTGTCTCCGCACCCGCCGACGTGCAGCGCGCACGCGTCCTGTCGCGCGCCGGAATGACTGCGGACAAGCTGAACAGGATCCTCGAGCGCCAGATCCCTGACGAGGAGAAACGCCGACGCGCCGATTTCGTCATCGACACCGGGAGCGATCTATCCACAACTGAAAGCCAGGTCCGCGACATTCTCGCTTGTCTGGGATTGGGAGCCGGTGAATAGTTTTTCCTGTGCGGGAAATCGTCTTCGATACCGAAACCACCGGGCTTAACCCGGCCGGCGGCGACCGGATGGTCGAGATCGGCTGTGTCGAGATGTTCAACCGGGTCGAGACCGGCCGCCATTTCCATGCTTATTTCAATCCCGACCGGGAGATGCCGAGCGACGCCGAAGCGGTGCACGGCCTGACAACCGTTTTCTTGTCGGACAAGCCCCGCTTTGGGGAACGGGCGGAAGAATTGCTCGATTTCATTGGGGAATTCGCCGCTGGTCGCGCACAATGCCTCATTCGACTTTGGATTTCTGAATTTTGAGCTCACGAGCTGCGGCCGCCCCGTCGTTTGTACCAGCCGCATGGTCGACACTTTAACTCTTGCACGCGCTCGTCATCCCGGCGCCAAGCACAGCCTCGACGCTTTGTGCATGCGCTTCGGCATCGACCGCAGCCAGCGGGTGAAGCACGGGGCGCTCCTCGACGCGCAGTTGCTCGCTCAGGTCTATGTCGAATTGACGGGAGGCCGCCAGATCGGTCTCGGCCTGGTCGACGACGCCGGAAACGTCGGAATAGCCGTTGCGGCGGGGCCGGTGACCATCCGCGAACCGCGCGCGCCACGCCCACACTTTGCGGCCGCTGAGGAACTTGAGCGGCATCGCGCGTTTATCGGCAGGTTGGTCAATCCGCTTTGGGCACGCTTCGCCGGGGCTGGTTGACGCGGGCTTCACGCCGGTCCTAAGCGCCGCGCCAGATGAAGTGAGGAGCTTGAGGCAAGTGGACGTACGGGTCGCGGGCCACCAGGTCGATACCGGCGAATTGCTGCGCGAGCATGCCCAGCGGCGGGTTGCCGAAATCACCGAAAAATATTTCTCCAGGGGCATCAGCGCCAACGTCACGTTCGGCCGCGGGCCGAACAATGCCTACACCTGCGACATCGTCGCTCCAGTCGTGCAGGGCGTTGTCCTCAAGGCCTCGTACAGCGCGCGTGAGGCGCAAATGGCGTTCAACGGCGCTGCGGATCGGATCGAGAAGCAGCTACGCCGTTACACCAATCGTCTCAAGGAACATAAAGTCGACGACTGCGCCCCGCCTTATGTCGAGAACGCGGCTTATACGATCTTCTCCGCAGTGGCCGAGGCCGACAGTGATGAAGCCGCCTTTCCCGCCATTGTCGCCGAGACGCGGGTCGACATTCCCGAAGCGAGCGTGTCCGACGCCGTGATGCTGATGGACCTCAGGAATACCACTGCGCTGATGTTCAGGAACAGCGCCACCGGCGAGTTCAACATGATCTACCGGCGCGAAGACGGGAACATCGGCTGGGTTGAGCCGCGCAGTAACTGACATCACTTCATCGATGCGGCCAGCTGGTCGCGTCCCGTGACGAGTTTGACCATGCAACTTGCCGATTTCCTCGATTTCGATGCGATCAAGACCGGCCTTCCCGGCGGCAACAAGCGCTCGCTGTTGCAGCAGCTGGCGAATTTCGCTGGCCAGCGGCTCGACGCCGATTCAGCGGCGATCCTGGCCAGCCTGACTGAGCGCGAGCAGCTCGGCTCGACCGGATTGGCCAGGAGTTGCGATTCCGCACGGGAAGATCGATGGGCTCGGACGCATCTACGGCCTATTCGCCCGCCTCGCGGAGCCGGTGGATTACAAGGCGATCGACGGGAGTCCCGTCGATCTGGTGTTCCTGCTCCTCTCGCCCCCCGACGCCGGTGCCGAGCATTTGAAGGCGCTCGCCGCGATCAGCCGCGTCACCCGTCACGCGGCAACGCTCGAAAAAATGCGCGGCGCGCGCAGCCGCGATGCGTTGGCGGCTGTACTCTTGGGGGCCGATGAGCGCGACGCCGCCTGAGTTTTGCCGGCTGTGAGCCGCGACCGGCTCCCGGCACACCTTGAAGTGGCAAGCATCCTGCGCCGGGCCCAAGTGGCGGGCGACTTCGCGACAATCCTTCGCAAAGGCGATCCTGAGCGCGGATCCCTGCTGCTTATGGTCAGCAGCCGCGGCCGCCACATTGTTTCGCTCGAGCGGGTCCTGTCATCAAAAGGCAGCTACGCTTGGCAGGCGGTCGGCCCCGCCGAATTGGCGAGTTCCATAGAAATTGCTGATTTCCTCGCCAAGCGCGCACGGTTCGACGAGGATTGCTGGGCAATCGAACTGGACATCGCGGACCCTGAACGGTTCATCGCTGAAACGACCGCTTCGCCTTGACCCCGCGCGGACAGCAGTGAAAACCTCGCTCAACAACAAGAGCGGGGGGCATCCTGTTCTGCCAAAGCAGCAGCGATGCCACGCGAGACGGGGAACTGCCGAGGGGCAAGAGCGGAAGTATTCGCGCATAAATTGCCTTCTCTTTTCGGGTAGTTGACCGCAATTTTGCGGCATGCATTTTGGCTCCGATTCGAACAGCGCTGCTTTTTTGCCTGGCGCTCAGTGTCACTTCTATTTCTCCGGCCCAGGCGGGACCTTCCGCCGAGCCCGTTACGCTGGCGGCCACGCCAACCGTTGCGCAAGTGGCGGTCCCGTCACTGCTCGACCCGCAAGGCGAGCCGATGCTTTCCGATACATCCGCGAATTTCGAGCAAAAGCAGGACAGCGATGATTCTGTCGCTGCTCCCGCTCAGCCGGTGAAGCCCACTGGTGATCTTCTAACCATGGTCGCGCAGCTGAGGGGCCCCGATGCCGGCAGCCGAGAAATCGAATGTCTGGCGACGGGCATCTATTTTGAATCGAAGAGTGAGCCGCTGGCGGGCCAGCTCGCCGTCGGCAAGGTGATCGCAAACCGCGCTGCAAGCGCCGGACGCTTCCCGCCGACCTATTGCGGGGTGCTGTTCCAACGCGGTCAGTTCTCCTTCGTCCACGGCCATTCGCTGCCGTCGGTTCCGCGTTCAAACAAGCAATGGCAGACGGCGGTCGCAATCGCCAAGATCGTCGACCAGGATCTTCAGCAGTCTTCGGTCGGCAATGCGTTGTTCTTTCACGCCCGCTATGTATCCCCTGCTTGGCATGCAAAGCGCGTCGCCTCGATCGGCAACCATATCTTTTACCGTTAATCTCCTCAGGAGGCGCGGGGGCGTGACGGGCGGGCCACGCTCGCCCGTTCTTCGTTCGCGTTGTCGGGCTGGTGAGCTTGCACGATGTTCTTGTGATGTTCTAGGTTGGCTCGATGGCCAGCCGAGCCGATTCCCTGTGCTTTTCTGATGCTCCGCCAATTGCGGCGGAAGTGGCGCGTGGAGTCACTCGACTGTTCTGCAGGCAGGACCTGTTCGCGGTGTGCGAAATGCCTTTGCCCAACGGCCGCCGCGCCGATCTTATGGCGATCGACGGCAAGGGTGGCCTGACGATCGTTGAGATCAAGGTCGCCAAGCCCGACCTGATCAGTGACGGCAAATGGTTCGATTATCTCGAATATTGCGATCGTTTTTTCTGGGCGGTCCCGCCGCACCTGGCGCGAATTCTCGAGGAAGAGCGCTATCTTCCGCGTGAAGCTGGGCTGATCGTGGCCGACCGCTACGATGCCGCGGTGGTTCGCGAAGCTGCGCACCGGCCGATGCCGCCGGCCAGGCGCAAGGCGGAGGTGCTGCACTTTGCGCGCAGGGCGGCGCGGCGCCTCTCGGCCCAGGTCGATCCGTCGCTCGGAGAGGCGAATTAGGCGCTAATGCGCCGCTGCCGATTTTGGCTTCTTGCTGTCGATCAGCTTGAGAATGTCGCGAGCTCTTGGATCGCGCTGCGCATAATCGCGCGCCGAATAGCCGGCGGCAGTGTCGGTCTTGTCGGGATCCGCTCCCGCCCCAAGGAGCTGCCGGACGATCGGCGTCTGCCGTTGCTGCACGGCAACGATCAGCGGCGTTTCGCCCATCCTGTTCGCCCCATCGACCTTCGCGCCCATTCCGAGGAGCCATTCCACCGCTTGATCGAATCCGATGCGCGATGCAGCGATCAACGGTGTGTCGCCGCCCTTGCCGCCGAGGCTCGGATCCGCGCCCTGATTGAGCAGAAATCCTGTCCACTGCTCGTCGCGGCGTGCAATCGCGATGAGGAGCGCCGTGTTGCCGTCGCCATCACGGGCGTCGATCAAACCGGTGGGATGATCGCGAAGAAGCTGGGTCACCTTGTCCCCGTCGCTCTTGCGCACAGCCTCGACGAACTCGGAGCCGGCATAACCCGCGACCTGGGCCGCCGCCGGTGCCGAAAGCACTACGAGCCCCGTTGCGGCGATTGCAACCTTCCAGTGTTTCACGAACTTAGCCCTCTTTGCCCGCTTGATCGCGCCGGGTTAGCAGAGCAAGGCGGCTCTTGTCATGAATGACCGAGCACGTTTTTGGGAGAAGCCGCTTTCCGCGCTGGACCGTGGCGAATGGGAAGCCCTGTGCGACGGCTGCGGGCGCTGCTGCGTCCACAAGCTGGAGGATGATGAGACAGGGCTGCTTTACCCGACTAACGTCGCTTGCAAGCTACTCGACCGGCGGAACGGCCGATGCCTGGATTACAAGAACCGGATGAAGCGCGTCTCCGACTGCGTGAAGCTCGACCGCAACAACCTCGGCAACCTCGACTGGCTGCCGGAGACTTGCGCATACCGGCTTCTTGCCGCGGACAAACCGCTGCCCGACTGGCATTATCTGATCTCCGGCAGCCGCGAGACCGTGCACGAGGCTGGGCAGTCGACGCGCGGCTGGACAGTCAGCGAGGACGATGCGGGCGAGCTCGAATATCATGTGGTCGAGCGCCCGCTCTGAAGCGCTGCTCGAGGCAGGGCTTCCGGTTCCCGTTGAAGTCCGGCCAGTTCGCGGCGCGAAACGCCTGCGGTTGAGGTTCGACGAGGCGAGCGGCTCGCTCAAGTTGACGTGCCCGATGCGCACCAGCCGGCGCGCTGCGCTGGCCTGGGCGCTCGATCAGCGGCAATGGATTGAGGCTCAGCTCGCCCGAGCATTGCCTGCGGAGCCGTTCGAAGCCGGCGCGGTCATTCCTGTCGAGGGCGTGGAGACCCTGATCGTATGGTCCCAATGCGAACCTCGTACGCCAAGGTTTACGAATGGCGAGTTGCGCTGCGGCGGCCCCGAAGCGGGGCTCGCCCGCCGCATCGAAGCGTTCCTCAAACGGCAAGCGATCCAGACGATGTCGCGCGAGGTCGCCGAGTTCGCGAATGCCGCCGGCGCGGGTGCGACGTCGGTGAGCGTGGGCGATGCGGGCACCCGCTGGGGCAGCTGCTCATCGCAGGGGCGGATTTGTCTCAGCTGGCGGCTGATCCTCGCTCCGCCGCAGGCCCGGCGCTACGTCGTGGCGCACGAGGTCGCGCATCTGAAGCACCTCAACCATGGAGCGGACTTCAAGGCGTTGGAGGCGTGGCTGTTCGGACCGGGCGTGGCTGAGGCGAAAGCGATACTAAGGAAAGTTGGGCCGCGGCTGCGGCGGCTCGGACGGCGGAACTGAGCCCGGCTCGGCCGGACGCGGCGCTGGCTGCTGCGGCGGACGCGACAGCGGCTGTTGCTGTGGCGGGAATGCCTGATCGAGATCCTCCTGCGATGGATCGCCGCTGCCGTCGGGGCGAATTGTCACCGGCTGCTGCGGAGTATCAGGTTGAGCCGGCGGAGGATTGATCGGCATTCCATTCTCGTCGACCAGCGATTGAACCGCGTTCGCGTCGACCGCCGTATCGCCGTACAATTCCTCTTCCGGAGTCAGCTGCCAATCGGGCATCGGCACTTGCGTCTCGAACGGCTCGAGCGGGCGATTGGCGACGGCCACCGTCATGAAATCGTGGAAGGCGCGCGCGGGCGCCGTGCCCCCTGGAGTCCGGGGACAGTCCGGGCATCGTCGCGTCCCATCCACACGCCGGTTGTGAGCCCGCTGGAGAAGCCGATGAACCACCCGTCCTTGTTCGAGCTGGTGGTGCCGGTCTTCCCCGCGACCGGCCGGCCGATTTGGGCCGCTCGGCCGGTCCCGGTCAGCACCGCCGATTGCAGGAGGTCGGTCATCTCCGCTGCGACCCACGGTGCGACGAGCACTCGCTCCTCGGTCGTGTCGTGCTCGTAGAGCAGCCGCCCGTCGGCCGTGACCACTTTGCGGATCGCATACGGGGTTATTGCCACGCCCTTGTTCGCGACGGACGCGAATGCGCGTGTCATGTCCAGGAGCCGCACTTCGCTGGATCCGAGCACCATGGCGGGGAAGGTAGAGATCGGCGTGGTAATCCCGAACCGGCGCGCCATGTCGGCGATGGTGGAAAAGCCGAGCTGCTGGCCGATCTTCGCACTGATGGTGTTGATCGAACGTGAGAAGGCCTCGCGCAGGGTGACCGGACCCAAGTTGGTGCGGGTCGAGTTCCGCGGAGTCCAGCCCTCGATCGTCACCGGCTCGTCGACGATCGTGTCGGTCGGCTTCATCCCCGATTCGAGCGCCGAGAGGTAGACGAACAGCTTGAAGGCGGAGCCCGGCTGGCGCGTGGCCTGGGTCGCCCGGTTGTAGATCGAATCTGACATAATCCTTGCCGCCGACCATTGCGCGCACCGCGCCGTCGCGATCGATGGAGACGAGCGCGCCCTGGGCGCCGTTCGGAGCGTTGGCGTGGATTGCCCGGTCCGCGGCCGCCTGCATCGCCGGGTCGAGAGTTGTCCAGACGTCGATCGGCTCCTGCGTCTGATCGATCAACTGGTCGAGCTGCGGAAGCGCCCAGTCCGTGAAATAGCGCACACTGTTGTTGCTGGTGGTCTTCTCGATGCGAACGTCGGCGGGGCTCACCGATGCCGCCATCGCCGGGCTGATGAAGCCGTTCCTGGCCATGGTCTCGAGAACAACGCCCGAGCGCGACCTTGCGGCCTCGATGTCGGCCGTCGGAGAATAGTTGGACGGCGCCTTCACGAGGCCGGCAATGATGGCGGCCTCGCCCAGGCTCAGGTGGTCTGCGCCATGGCCGAAGAACTTGCGCGACGCGGCGTCGATCCCGTAAGCCCCGCCTCCGAAATATTCGCGGTTGAGATAGAGCTCGAGGATCTGGTCCTTGCTGAACTTTCGCTCGAGCGCGAGCGCCAGGATTGCCTCCTTGACCTTGCGCGCATAGTCCCTCTTGTTGGTGAGGAAGATATTGCGGGCGAGTTGCTGCGTGATGGTCGATGTCGCGCGAACCCGATGGCCTTCGATCAACGCTGATCCGACTGCACGGACAAGACCGATCGGATCAATGCCGATATGGGATCTGAATCGGCGGTCCTCGGTGGAGATCAGAGCGGCGCGCATTTCGGCCGGGATCTGGTCGTAAGGCAACCATTTGCCGAAGCTTGGCCCGATGGAGACCAACACCTGACCGTTCGCCGCGTGGACCCGGATCATCTGGCCGAGATCGGAGCGCCTAGTGAGGTCGGAGTAGCTCGGCAGGTATGCGGTCGCGACCGCGACGGCGACGCCCAACGCGAGCAGTCCCACAAGCGCTGCGTAGGCGAGGCCCTTCAGCGCCGTCTTGAATGTCGAGCGCCCCGAGGAGGCGTTGGCAGTGGGCGTGCGGGCCATTCAGATTGTGGGGGATAGAAAGCTCGAAGCGGTGCGACAATAGAGGAACGGCAAATCCTGCCGACGCGAAGGTTAGCGGGCGATTAACCCCGTCTTAGCCTCTCTCCCATAGAGCGGCGCGATGGGCGGCCCTAAGTTCATTGCCCTTTTGCTGGCGGCCACTGCCGCGGTCGCAGCCACGCCGTGGCCGGCGGGCGCGCAATGCCGCCTGTGCGATAAGCCGACGACCGCCCGTGAGGATCCGACGACCGGCGACGACATACGGCTCGAGATCGAAACGAGCCTGAACTTCGACCGGTTGATCCTTGCCGGAGGAGGGCAGGGCGCGGCGGTCATTCGCCCTGACGGCTCCAGTGCGGCTGAAGGCGCAGTGACCGACGTTGGCCCGCGCGCCATGGTCGGGACGGCGATTGTCCACGGACAGCCGGGACGAATCGTACGGGTGGAGCTGCCGCGCCGGATCGAGCTCTATTCGCTGAGCGGCGGAAACATCAGCTTCGAGGATGTGACGAGCGATCTTCCTTCGCTTCCGCGGCTCGATTCAGCGGGGAACCTCAGTTTTCGATTCGGCGGCCGTGTGCGGATCAGCGGCGACGCGGATGGTGAATATCGCGGCGACCTCCCGATCACGGTTGAGTATCAGTAAACCACTTCCCCGCCGCTCGCCGTCTGCGGCGCTATCAAAGAACCTCCGCTTCGGACCGAATCCTAAGCCGGCGTTAACCAACCCCTTGAGGGAAGCCGAAAGCGGTTAAGGTTAATGCACGCCCCACGGATGACCGATGCTCGGACAGCCGCTGGAACAACTAGTGGGGAATCAACAATGACCAAGTTCCTTCGTGTCACGTCGCTCGGCGCCACGGCCGCCGCTATCCTGACGGCGACGCCGGCTCTCGCGGTCGGCCCTAACCAGAATTCGACCGCCACCGCGCGTGTCGTGAAGCCGTTGACCCTCAGCTGGGTGCGCGACCTCGACCTCGGCACAATCGTTCTGAGCGGCGCCGGCGTTTGGGCGGGAGCGAACGTCGGAATCACTCGCTCTGGCGTCTTTAGCTGCGCCAATGCGAACACGACTTGTTCGGGCGCAACGCAGACGGCTCAGTATAAAATCACCGGCACCAACAACCAGGCCGTCACCGTCAATTCAGGAAACGTCACTCTAACGAACCAGAACGACGGCGTATCGACGCTGCTGATGACCGTCGACAACCCGGGTACGGTGAACCTCGGCAACTCGGGTTCTTCGGGCCTGACTTTCGATCTCGGCGGCCAGATCACCGTCGCTTCGAATACGCCGGATGGCACGTACACCGGCACGTTCAACGTCACTGTGAACTATTGAGTTTCGTGGGACTCGCCCGCCTGTCGGGCGGACCAAGGACGAAGGGTCGTCGGAAACGGCGACCCTTTTTCTTATCCTGGCTAACCATCCATGGTTGACCGAAAATAAACCATTCCGGCGGTAACGCCGCCGTTGGAGCAGACCGCTCAACCGAAAGAGGGATCAGGTGCGTCCGCCGCAACGCTGCAGACCAAGGCTCATCGCCATTCTGATGTGCGTCTTGTCGTTCGCCGGTCCGGGGCACGCGGCGACGCAGGTGGCGCAAGTCAATGCCAACGTTGTGAAACCGCTGATCCTCACCTGGCTTCAGGATCTCGACCTCGGCACGATCACACTCTCTCCGGGGACATGGTCCGGAGCTACCGTGTCGATCACTCGCGCTGGCGTCTTTAGCTGCTCGAATGCGAACCTCACGTGCACTGGGGCAACGCAAGTTGCGGAGTATAACGTCAGCGGCACGAACAAGTCGGTGGTACAGATTTCGGCGCCGAATGTGACATTGGTCAATCAGAGCGATTCGACCAAGACGCTGACGCTGGTGGTCGACAACCCCGGGACGGTGACGCTGACTAACTCGGGCCCGCCGGGAACAGACTTCTTCCTTGGCGGCTCGATCGCTCTGAGTTCAAGTACGGCGAGCGGCGTTTACGCCGGGACCTTCAACGTAACCGTCAATTATTGAGACCAGTGGCGCGCAGAAATCCGCGCTTTACGCGTCATGGTTGACCGAAAATCAACCATTATGGACCAAGGGTGAAGCGATCGCTCCGCAACGGAGCAAAGTGGGGATCGCCAACATGACTCTTTGGACCAGGTCAATCTTCGTCGCTGCGCTTGCCGCCGCTCCGCTCATCGCTTTTGCCGCTCCTGCCGAGGCGGGCATCGGCGACCTCCTCGTCGCACCGACCCGGATCGTGCTCGATGGTCGTAAGGGCGCAGAGGTCGTGCTCAACAACATCGGCGAGGAGCCCGCCGTCTACCGCGTCTCCGTCGAGTTTCGCCGGATGGACGAGGACGGCGGCCTTACTGATGTGAGCGAGCCCACGGCCGACGATCAAAAGGCCGCGGATATGATCATTTATGCGCCGCGCCGGGTCACGCTTGCACCGCACCAGCCGCAGGCAATTCGTATCGCAGCGCGGCCGCCGCAGGGTCTGCCTGATGGCGAATATCGCGTCCACCTGTTGTTTCGCGCGATCCCTCCCGCGACACCCGTCGTCCAGCGGGCCGCTCTCGAGCCCGAAAAAGGCCTCCGCTTCCAGTTGACGCCGGTGTACGGAGTGACGATCCCGGTGATCGTGCGGCTCGGCAACTTGCAAGCCACCGCTGGCGTCGCCAATGTTCACCTGGATAAAGGAAAAGACGGGAATTCCGTTGTTTCTGTTGATCTTAGCCGCTCAGGCACAAGATCGACATTCGGCGAAGTCCGCGTGTTGAGAGCCGGCGTGAAGGATCCGATCGCCCT
The DNA here is from genome assembly GCA_963785965.1 of uncultured Alphaproteobacteria bacterium. Classification (GTDB taxonomy): domain Bacteria; phylum Pseudomonadota; class Alphaproteobacteria; order Sphingomonadales; family Sphingomonadaceae; genus Sphingomicrobium. The sequence continues at coordinate 81,556 of CAWAXE010000009.1, read as the reverse complement.
GCAAAAGGGAGTGGCCGTCTACACCGAGGTCAACAAGCGCAAGGTGCTGATCCCCGTCAGCCCCGCGTACAAAGGGGAGCTCTCCGGCCCCGTCACCGTCCAGTATGTCGAGACCTTCGACGACGGTTCGCACGTGCTCGCCGAAACTCAGGCGGTGCTGCGCTAGGGCGAGGACCGGCTCGGGGGATCTCGTCCGGTGCTTGGCCGCGTCAAGTGGCTGCGCAAGGCCGCCCTGCTGCTGTCGCTTTGCGCCGGCGGCGTCGGCGCATCTGCGCCTGGTCCCGTGGGCAGTAGCTGGCGGGCCGATCCGGACGATCAGTTCCTGCTGGACGTCAACATTCGCCAGCTTCGTCTCGGCGACGGAGTCCGCGCCTACAACACGCCTGAGGGCACATGTGTCGTCTTAGGCGACTTTCTGACGACGCTCGACGTGCCAATGCGGATCGACCTGACGGCAAAGAAGGCAAGCGGCTGGGCGTTCAAGGAGAACAACCGTATCTCCATTGATTACGCCGCCGGCGCAGTCACTTACGCCGGCAAGAGCGAGGCGCTTGCGCCGGGGACCATCCGCCAGACTCCGGAGGGCTGGTGCGTCCAGACGGCGGCGCTGTCGCGCTGGTTCGGCATTGGCGTGAAGCCGGTCACGACCGGCTCGGTGCTGGTGTTGCAGTCGGACGCGAAGCTTCCGGTCGAGTTAGCAATGGAGCGTCAGCAGCGCGCGGCGCACATCCACCCCGCCAGCTTCGACCTGTCGAGCTTGCCCCAGGTGCGCATTCCGTACCGCATGTGGCGCGCCCCCGCGCTCGATTTCGTGGTCAGTGCCGGACTGACCTATCGTGCGAGTGACGGAATGCGCGTCGATCGCCAGAGCTCGGTCTTCGCCGCGGGCGAGATCGCGCATTTGTCCTATGACGCCCAGATCACCACTACCCAAAAGGGCAAGCCCAGCTTGCTCAGGCTTCGCGCCTATCGTTCAGATCCGGATGGCGGGCTGCTCGGGCCGCTCCACGCGACGCATTTCGGGATGGGCGACGTGGAGGGATTCGACAGCGGCCTCACTGGCTCGGTCGCCGCCGGGCGCGGGGCGGTGATCACGAACCGGCCACTCTCAGCCCGCGCAGCGTTCGACCGCACGCGTTTCGAGGGCGATTTGCCGAGCGGGTGGGAGGCCGAGATCTACCGCAACGGGGAGCTGCTGGCCTTCGCCAAGGCCAATTCGAGCCAGCGCTATGTCTTTGAAGATGTGCAGCTTCTCTACGGCGAGAACCAGATCCAGATCATTCTCTACGGTCCGCAGGGCCAGGTTCGGACGCGCGACGAAGTCGTCAATGTTGGCCAGGACAATGTCCCCGCCGGAAAGACCTGGTACTGGGCCGGGTTTAACCAGCCCGGCCGCGACATCGTCGAGCTGGAAAAGCCACCGGACGGCACAGTTGGACCCAAGGCGCAAGCCGCCGTTTCGCTCGAGCACGGCATCGACGATAAAACGTCGGTGGGCGTGCTCGCCCGCGCGATGCTGATCGGCGACGAACGGCTGACCTTTATCGAGGGCACCGCCAGACGGTCGATCGGCCCGGCGTTGGTGGAACTCGGTGCCGCGCGCGAATCCAACGGCGGAATGGCCGCCAGTGCACAGATTCTCGGCAAATTTGGCTCGGTAAACGTGCGCGCCGAAGCCCTTCTCGCAAATGATTTTCATTTGCGCGGTGGCACGGAGCAGAGCATCCGCGATGGGCGCATTGCGCTGGACGCGCCGATCAGGATCGGCCGAACCGTGCTTCCGGCGCATGCCGAAGTGCACGTCACGCAGCAGCGCAATGCCGCGACGCAGCTCGAAGCGGCGGCGCGACTGTCGGCGAATTTCGACCGTTTCAACCTGGGGACCGCCATCAGCTACAAAAAGCAGTATCTGGCATCGGGACCGGGGCCGCCCGGTGAGCTCAATGTCGGGTTCATCGGCACGGGCCACGTCGGCAGCGTGCGGCTGCGCGCTGAGACCAGCTTCGACGTGTCTCCGTCAGCGCGCTTCCAGACCGCGGAGCTGTCGGCCTACTGGTCGGCTTCCGACAGGATCGATTGGGAGGGCGATCTTGCCTATGACGCGCTAAGCCATCGCGCTCGCGCGAAGATCACGCACGTCCGCAGATTCGACAGCCTGGCGGTCGCGCTTACTGGCGAAGCTGCCAGCGACGGTTCGGTCGCGTTCGGCGTCAATCTCAATTTCTCGCTCGATCCGCGGCACGGGATCACGCTTTCCCGGCGACCTCTCGCGCAGGCCGGCGCGGTACACGCGCTCGTCTATCGCGATCTCAACGATAATGGCCTTCACGAGCCCAACGAGCCTTTCGAGAAAGGCGCGCTGATCACGACCGGGACGGTCCTGGCCGACCGGCCGACCGATGCCGGCGGAGCGGTGACGGTGGGCGGCCTCACCGCTTACATGCCCATCGCGGTCGGCCTCGACCAGACCAGCCTCGCCGATCCCATGCTCGTCCCCAAGAAGACGCTGCAGGTCGTGGTGCCGCGCCCGGGCGTTCCCGCTGAGGTCCAGATCGGGCTCGTCGGCGGCGGCGATATCGAAGGCGCCATAGTGAAGAACGGCGGCCTTGGCTTTGAGGGGCTCGATCTAGAGCTGGTCGACGCGGCCGGCAAGGTCGTCGGCACGGCGCGAACCGATTTCGACGGCTTCTTCCTGTTCGAGCGTGTGGCGTACGGCACCTACACGGTGAGGATATCGAAGGATTTCAGCGCAAGCCGCCAAGGTTATCGCTGAGCTTGGCGTGCGCGTCGAGATCACGGCCGACAAAACGGTTGTTCGGCTGGGTGGGATCCAGGCCAAGGCAACGCCGGTCCTCGCGTCAGCCGCCTCAGCGTCCGCAACACCTTAAAACGCGATTGTTAGAGCCTTGAGCATGCCCGTCCCGCCGGACGGCCTGGATGCTTTGCATCCAATTCTGATGGTGCGGTCGAGAAGACTCGAACTTCCACGGCCTTTCGGCCACAGCGACCTCAACGCTGCGCGTCTACCAGTTCCGCCACGACCGCACGTCATGAAGAGAGGAAGGCGATCCGCGACCGCCACCCGGCAGGGCGCGGCGTCTAGCAAAGGCCCGGGAGGGGCGCAATGCCGTCCGGGAACTGGCAATTTCGTGCCGTATCGGGACTGATCTTAAGACTTTCTTTACCATTGACGCGCGGGCGCGTTACGCCCCTGCCATGATCCTGATTGCTGCCGCCGCGATCGCCTCTTCGGTGCCTCAGGCGCCGATGATGAGCGCGGGCGCGTCAGTCCAGGCGACAGCAACAATAAGAGTGATCTCGGGCGTTCGCATCAGCTTCGGCACCGAGCAAAACGGTGCCGACGTGCCTCGACCGCGCCAAGCCGTGGTGAAAACCGGTGACACGCGGCAGCCTGCGAAGTTGATCGAATTTCAGTAAGCCTCTGAAGAGCTTAAGCTTTCGGCTCACCCAGAGTGATGGTCAGCTCGTCGCCGCCCGCAGGCGCATTCACTTCCGCGCTGTTGAAGCTCGCGCTTGCTCCCGGAGCCAGAGTTCTCGCTGGAGGGTCGATGACCCAGCTGTACACCACCTGCCCACCTCGAGTGCGGATCTGCGCGTGCAAAGGCGGCACCGCCTGTTCGCTCTCGGTCGGGTTGATGACGCGACCGGTCACGGTCAGCAGTTGGTTGCCGCTCGCCAATTGCTGGCGGTCCATGTGGGTGGTGACCAGCGCGAGCTGGCTTGTTGCGCCAGTGCCGATCCCGAGGCGTGCCTTCCATTCGGGCGGCGCCAGGAAATAGATCCCGACGGCGAGCGCCACGACGGCGAGGACCAGGATGAGGATGATTAGAATTGGGCTGCGGCGGCGCGGCTCGATCTCGTCGGCGGCTGGGAAGGGGCTGAATTCGTCATCGGCGCCTTCCGCAACGGTCGGCTCGTTCCAGTCGGCAGCGCTTGGCGTTTCGATCGTTCGCGCCATGTCGAAGTCCGCCGAAACGTCCCGCGCCCGCTCCTCGGCAGCAAGGTCCGCTCCTTCCTCCGGCTGCTCCAAGTGCGGCTGCGGTTCCTGGGGCCCCGCTTCATCCGGCTCGGGTTCGAGCATAGCCTCTTCGTAAGCCCGTTCTTCCGCTTCTGGTCCACTGCGCGGCTCGATCACCATCGCTTCGGTGAGCGTCTCCGGCTCCTCGGCGGTGCTCTCCGCCTCGGCAACAGTTTCGGGGTCCTGGTGCCAGCTGTGCTTGCAATTGGCGCAGCGCACCTGTCGCCCCTGGGGAGGGATTGCGCCATCCTTCACCACATATTGCGTAGCGCAATTGGGGCACGTGAGGATCATTATAACAAAAGCCCTCTTCCGGGACGGTGCACACAGGGTAAACAAGAATGCGCGAAGCTTGGCAAGGCATCGACCTGGGCTCGACGCGGCGGGAGGGGAAGCGAACTGACCGACATTGTGGAATTTGATAGCGTCGGCCTGCGCTACGGCACTGGCGCCGAGGTGCTTCGCGACCTCGATTTTCGCCTGGGTCAGGCCGGCTTCTATTTCCTCACCGGGCCGTCGGGAGCGGGAAAGACGTCGCTTCTCAAATTGCTCTATTTAGCGCAGCGGCCGACGCGGGGGCGGATCCGCCTTTTCGGCGACGAGCTGACCGATGCGCCGCGCGAGGCGCTCCCGCAATATCGCCGGCGCATCGGGGTCGTATTCCAGGATTTTCGGCTCATTCGGCACCTGTCAGCCTTTGACAATGTCGCACTGCCCCTCAGGGTCGCCGGCGCCACCGACGACAAAGTGGAGGGCCCGGTGCGAGAGATGCTGGCGTGGGTCGGGCTCGCCGATCGCGCGAGCGCCCGTCCCCCGACACTGTCGGGCGGCGAACAGCAGCGGGTCGCGATCGCGCGTGCGGTGATCAACCGGCCCGACCTGCTCGTCGCGGATGAGCCTACGGGTAATGTGGATGCCGAGATGGCGCAGCGGCTGCTGCATTTGTTCACGGCACTGAACCGGCTTGGGACGACCGTGGTCGTGGCGACGCACGACGTGAGCCTGATCAGCGCGACTCCGGGCGCAAAACTCATCCGACTCGAGAACGGGACGATGGTCGACCCGACCGGAACGCTCAAGAACCCGCCGCGGCCACCGCAGGCCGCAAGCTGATGCTCGGCTGGCTCTTCGCTTCGCCGTCTGAGCGGCGGCTTCTGGGCGAGGCACGGCTGCGCGGCCCGACGGCGTGGGTCGTGGCCATCATGAGCTTCTCGATCATGATCATCGCCGCCGCGGGCCTCGCGCTTGCCAACACCGCCGGCGTGCTCTCGCATGCAATTCAGGCGCGCTATTCGGTCGAGATCCCCGGCGCCGGCGGCAATCTTGCACCACTTCTCGCCGCCGTAAATTCCGCGCCGGGGGTCAGCGCCACGCAGGCCGTTCCGGAAGCCGAAATGCGGCGCACACTCGAGCGTTGGCTCGGGCCTGCGGCCCAGAGGGCCGACCTGCCCGTACCTGCGCTGGTGAACTTCGATGTGCGGCCGGGCGCCGATCTGGGCCGGATCGAACGCCGGGTTCAGGCCGTCGTTCCTGGAGCGAGGATCACGGCGCACGGCGAAGCGGTGGGGCCCTTGCTGCGCTCGTTGCGCGTGCTGCAATGGGTTGCGTTCGGACTTGTCCTTTTGCTTAGCGTTGCTGCCTCGGCGGCCGTGGTGCTCGCCGCTCGCGGCGCGCTCGATACGCACCGCTTCACGATCGAGGTGATGCACGGCGTCGGCGCCACCGACCTCCAGGTCACCAACCTGTTTCAGCGCAAGATTGCGATCGACGCCTTCGCCGGGAGTGTCGCCGGCGCGATTGCGGCTACGCTCGTGCTGTTATTGCTTTCCGGCGGTGTGGCGTTCGCAGGCGAGCTGACCGGCGGAGCAACGCTGGGCGCGTTCGATCTGCTGGTCCTCGCGCTTTTGCCGCTGGCTCTGACCGGTCTTGCAACCTGGGTTGCGCGAACGGCCGTACTCTCGGCATTGCGTCAGGCGCTATGATCGCGCGCCTCGCGGCCCTCATCGTCCTGATCTACGGGCTCGGCTTCGTGCTTTTCGCTTTCACGCTCGGCAAACCGGCGCCGGCGACGGCGCCCGCGACGGACGCAGCCGTGGTTCTCACCGGCGGGAGCGGCCGGATTGAGCATGCCGTCGACGCTCTTCGCGATGGCAAGGCCAGGCGCCTCCTCGTGGCCGGCGCCGATCCGTTGGTCACGAAGGCCGATATCGGCCGCCGGCTCGGTGGCAGCCGCAAGCTCATTCAATGCTGCGTCGATCTCGGCAGCGAATTGGTGGACACGCGCTCGAACGCTGAAGAGGCGGGCCGCTGGCTTGCCCAGCACCGGTTCCATTCGGTCCGGCTGATCACCAGCGACTGGCACATGCGCCGCGCGCGCTTCGAGTTCGACAAGGTACTGGGACGCAAATATCCGCTGGTCATCGACGGGGTCCAGACCGAGCCGAGCTTCCTCACTCTGTTCGGCGAATACAACAAGCTTTTGCTGCGCCGGGTCGCGGTCTGGGCGGATATTTAATGACGTTTTTGCGCTCGCTGCTGTGGGCGGCGATCTTCTATCCGGCGACTTTCCTTTGGGTCCTCGGCGGCTTGGTCGCGAGTTTATTCGGGCATCGGCCGACCCTGGCGGTCGTGCTCAGCTGGGTCCGGCTTAATCATTGGCTTTGCCAGCATCTGCTTGGGATTCGAACTCGGGTGCTCGGCGACATTCCGGCCGGTCCGCACCTACTCGCGGTCAAGCACCAATCGATGTTCGAGACGCTCGAGATCGTCCGCCTGTCAGAACTGCCGGTGATCGTGCTGAAGAAAGAGCTCGCCGATTTGCCCCTCTTCGGTTTCATGACCCGGCGCTATGGCGTCATTCCAGTCGAGCGCAGCGCGGGCGCGAAAGCGCTACGCGAGATGGTCGCGGCGGGGAAGCGAGCGGTCGCGACCGGGCGGCCGATCATCATCTATCCGGAAGGCACGCGTGTCCGCCCGGGTGAGACGCCGCCGCTGCGTGCGGGCTTCGCCGGTCTCTATCGCGCGCTCGGGCTGCCCGTCGTTCCGGTCGCGGTCGACAGCGGGCGATTGTGGGGCCGCGGGCTGAGCAAGCGCGCAGGCGTGGTGACCTTCATGATCGGCCAGACGATTCCGGCGGGATTGAAGCGCGAAGATATCGAGCGGCGGGTGCACGGCGCAATCAACGCGCTCGAACTAGCTCCTCAGGCGCGCGCCTAGTTTTTCGGCAGAGCCCACGACCCGTTTCGAAATCTCCCCGATCTGCTCATCGGTGAAGCTCTTGTCGACTGGCTGCAAAGTCACCTCGAACGCGAGCGACAGTCCGTCCGAAGTTCCAAAACGGTCGAACAGGCGGACGGCGGTGATCGCAGCCTTGTCGGCGCCCCGGATGGCGCGGAGCAAGGTCTCGGACGGCAAGTCGGCCGGAACAATGAACGCGAAATCCCGCAGCACCTGCTGGAGGGGCGGCGGCGCGTAGGCCGGCCGCGCGTGCCCGCTGGAGCGTGGGACAGGGATCGCGTCAAGATAGATCTCGGCGGCGACAGCGCCCGCCGGCGCATCGAGCGCCCTCTGCAGCCGCGGGTGAAGCTCGCCGAAACTGGCGACGACGGTCTTGGGGCCGAGCCCCACCTTAGCCGAGCGCCCGGGGTGCCAGGTCGGGCCGGCATCCGCGAAGACCTGCAGGTTCGCGGTCGGTGCTCCCGCCGCCTCGAGTAGCGCCAGCACTTCGGCCTTGGCGTCCAATGCATCGAAAGTCTGCGCTTTGCCCAGCTGCCATTCGCGCGGGCGCTTCTCGCCGGCGAGAAGCAGCGACAAGGTCGGATGTTCGGCATCCCCGAGATAGCGCCGCCCCAGCTCGAACAGCATTACGGAAGAGGCGCCGCGGTCGAGGTTGCGGCGCGACGCAGCGATTAGCCCCGGCAGGAGCGACGGGCGCATCACCTTCATCTCTTCACTGATCGGGTTGGCCAGCTGCCAGTCCGCGCCACCGAACGCCTCGGCTTCGTCTTCAGAAATAAAGCTCCAGGTGACGGCCTCGTCCAAACCGCGCGCAGCGGCCGTCCGGCGCACGCGCCGTTCGACCAGTTGCGACCGAGTGGCCGTCGGCCTGGCGACGCCTGGCACCCGATGCAGCGGGGTCGAGGGCACCTTGTCGTACCCGGTAATGCGCGCGATCTCCTCCACCAGGTCGGCGGGTCCTTCGACGTCACGCCGCCACGTGGGGACGGTGACGATCGGTCCGTTCATCTCGAACCCCAGGCTTTCAAGAATCTCGCGCTGGCGCTCACCGGGGACATCGATTCCGCCGAGTGATTTGGTGCGTCTGAAATCGAGACTGATCGTCCGTCGTTCGACCGGCGGTTCTCCCGCCCGGACGACGGTCGACGCTTCGCCGCCGCAAATGTCGAGGATAAGCTTGGTGAGGATCGCCAGACCATCGTCGAGGAATGCGGGATCGACGCCCCGCTCGAAGCGGGCGCGTGCGTCGCTGGTAAGGCCGAGTGCTTGCCCCGTGCGTGCGATCCGCTCCGGCGTGAAGTAGGCGACCTCGAGCATGACGTCGGTCGTCGTCCCGCTGACGCCGGAGTCCTCCCCGCCCATGATCCCGCCGATATCATGGACTTGCTCATCGTCGGCGATCACCGTCATGAACGGTTCGAGCGCATATTCCTTTTCGTTAAGGGCGAGGACCTTCTCGCCAGCCTTGGCGGCGCGCGCGGTAAGGCCGCCACTAAGCTTGGCTACGTCATAGACATGGGCGGGACGGCCGTAGCCGATCGTCAAATAGTTCGTGACGTCCACGAGCGCCGAGATCGGCCGCTGGCCGGCGGCTTTGAGCCGCTGCTGCATCCACTCGGGGGAGGGGCAGTTCTTCACTCCAACGATCGCGCGTCCGAAGAAGGCCGGGCAGCCTTCTGGATCTTCGATGCAAATGTCCACCGGGCAAGGGTCCGCGGATTCGATCTGCGGGACTGCAAGCGGCTTCAGTACTCCCATACCTGCGGCGGCGAGATCGCGCGCGATTCCACGCACGCCCATGCAATCCTGGCGGTTGGGCGTGACCGCGACGTCGAACACCGGATCGTCGAGGCCCGCGTAATGAGTGAACTGCGTGCCAACAGGTGCATCGCCAGGAAGCTCGATAACGCCCGTATGGTCCTCGCCCAGCTGCAGCTCCCGCGCCGAGCACATCATTCCGCGGCTCTCGACTCCGCGGATTGCGGCCACCTTCAGCGTCATGTCGCTGCCGGGGATGTAAGCACCGGGCGGGCCGAACACGCCCAGCATTCCGGCTCGGGCATTTGGTGCTCCGCACACGACCTGGATCTCTTCGCCTGTGCCGGCATCGACTTTTAGCACTTGCAGCTTGTCGGCCTGCGGGTGCTTCTCGGCGGTGAGCACGCGCGCGACCCTGAACGGCGCGAGTGCCTCCGCCGGATTGCTCAATTCCTCCACCTCCAGTCCGATGTTCGTCAGCCGCTCGGCGATCGCCTCAGCCGAGGCCTCGGTGTCGAGATGATCCTTCAGCCACGATAGGGGAAATTTCACGCGCCAACCCCGCCTGAAAGCGTTGGCACATCTAGAGCGCGGAACCCGTAGTGTTTGAGCCAGCGGATATCGCCGTCGAAGAAGGCGCGGAGGTCGTCCATGCCATATTTGAGCATCGCCAGGCGGTCGATCCCGCAGCCGAAGGCGAAGCCTTGCCATTCGTCGGGGTCGAGCCCGCAATTGGCGATGACGCGGGGGTGGACCATGCCGCTGCCGAGCACTTCCATCCAGCCTTCTTGACCGCCGACAACGCGCCGACCCTTCTCCATCGACCAGCCTACGTCGACCTCGGCTGAGGGCTCGGTGAAGGGGAAATAAGATGGCCGCATCCTGAGGACGACGTCGTCGCGCTCGAAAAAGGCTTTGAGGAAGGTCTCGAGCGTCCATTTGAGGTGGCCCAGCGTGATCGCGCGGTCGATCACCAGCCCTTCGACCTGGTGAAACATCGGCGTGTGGGTTGCGTCGCTGTCGGATCGGTACACGCGCCCGGGAGCGATCGTGTAGATCGGAGCGGCATGCTCCTGCATCGCCCGGATCTGCACCGGCGACGTGTGGGTCCGCAGCACGCGCGGCTCCTCATCCGGGGCCCGCGGCTCCAGATAGAACGTGTCCTGCATCGCCCGGGCCGGATGGAATTCGGGCATATTGAGCGCGGTGAAATTGTACCATTGCGTCTCGATTTCGGGCCCTTCGGCGACCGAGAAGCCGAGGTCCGCAAAGATCTCCGCCAACTCGTCCATCACCTGGCTCACCGGGTGGACAGTCCCCTGCCGTGCCTCCGGCGGAGGGAGCGACAGGTCAATCTTTTCCGTCGCCAGCTTGCGCTCGAGCTCGGCGTCTTCGAGCGCCGCCTTGCGATTGGCGATTGCCTCCGTGACCCGCTCCCGAAGCGCATGGATTTTTGGACCTTCGGCTGTTCGGGTCGCGGGGTCCATCGATCCGAGCGATTTCAGCCTCGCGGTAATCTCTCCCGACTTGCCCAGCAGCGAAACGCGCACGCCATCGAGTTCCTGCAGGCTGTCGGCTGCGAGAATGCGGTCGAGCATGGTTTCGGCTTCGATCATTGGCGCGGCTCTAGCCTTGCCGCACCGCAAAATGCAAAGGCGAGAATGCGATGAGCGACTGGCCTGAGCTGAGCGTCGAACGCGACCACGAAACGCTCGCGATTCTACATCTCGCGTCGCAGATGCTCGGAAAAATTCGCGTAGCGCATGCGCCCTGGATGAATCACGGCTGGCATGTCGCCCTGCAGCCGAATGCCCGCGGACTATCCGCCTTGCCAACTGCCGCAAGCGGCGGCCGCACCTTCACACTGACCCTCGACCTCTGCCGCCATGCGATCGTGCTGTGGGTGAGCGATGAGTCCCGCGAAGAGCTTCCGCTGAACGCCGGGAGCATCGCCGCGCTTCACCGCCGGCTCGTTGCGATGCTCGAGCGGCACGGGCTCCCGTCCGGCTTCAACGGACGGCCAAACGAGATTCCTGACGCCATTCCCTTTGATGAGGACACCGCTTCACGCGATTACGACCGCGACTCAGCGGGCCGATTGCGGGAGGCGCTCGCGGCGATGCTTCCGGTCTTCCAACGTTTCCGGGCGGGCTTTACAGGCAAGGCGAGCCCCGTGCATTTCTGGTGGGGCAGCTTCGATCTTTCGGTCAGCCTGTTCTCCGGCCGCGAGGCTCCTCAGCATCCTGGCGGTGTCCCTGGGCTTCCCGACCGAATCGCGCGCGAGGCGTACAGCCGCGAGGTCGCGAGCGGCGGCTTCTGGGCGGGCGGAGCGACTCCGGCCGAGCCTTTCTTCTACAGCTACATCTACCCCGCGCCGCCCGGCTATCGCGAGGCCAAGGTCGCGCATGGCCGCTTCGACGAGACTTTCGGCGAGTTCGTGCTACCCTACGCGGATGTGCGCAGCGCGGCTGATCCGGAAAGTGTGCTCGGCGGCTTCCTGTGGTCGGCGTACGAAGCCGGGGCCAATCTCGCGAACTGGGATCGCGCCGCGCTCGAGCGCGAGCCCGTGGCGCCCTAAGTGGGTACGAACGGGTAAGGCGAAATCGTTTTCCGATTCTCCTCTACGGCAAGCATCCGGCCGGCCGGCGCCGTCGCGCGATAGGCGCACTGCAGCCGCGGGCAGATCGCGCAGGCGGGCCCCACCGGAGTCGCAGGCGTACCCACGAGGTCGAGCCCGTCGGCATAAGCGATCCTGAGTGCATGCTTGACGTCACAGCCGAGCCCGATGGCCAGGAGCGCATCATCGCGCAGGTCGGGGCGAATTGGCCGCTCGATCGTCCGGCTGATGGTGAAAAAGCGTTCGCCCTCGGGCGTCTCGATCAGTTGGCGGATGGTCTGGCCCGGCGTCTGGAAAGCGGTATGCAAATGCCAGCGCGGGCAAGTGCCGCCGAAGTGCGAAAAGGGAAAGCTTTCGCCTGCGTAGCGCTTTGAGATGTTCCCCGCGGGATCGACGCGCAGCATGAAGAAGGGCACGCCCTTCGCGCCCGAGCGCCCGAGCGTCGTGAGCCGATGGGAGACTTGCTCGACATTGGCGCCGAACTGCGCACACAGCCGATCCAGCGCGTAGCGGTGCTCCTCGGCCGCGCGGAGGAACTTGCCATAGGGCATGATGATCGCGCCGGCGGCATAGTTGGCGAAGCTCATGTGAAGCAGCCGACGGCTACCGGGATCGGGCGGACGGGCGGCTTCGAGCATGCTGCGCGATGATCGGCGCGAACTCGAGCAGAGCGAGCTGGTAGGCGATGCCGAACTGGCGGTTCTCCGGCCGCAGAAGCGACGACAGCATCAGCATCCGCCGCTGCGAATCGAAATGCTGGCTCGCGTCCTCGAGGATTTCCGGGCCGACAACGCGCACCTCGACGCCCCACGCGTCCTTCAGCCGCTGGCGCAGCGGCTCGGCAATCGAGAGCGGGTGGTTGAGCGCTCCGCCGAGAGTCTCGGACGCTTCCTCGAGCTCCGGCCAATGGTTGCGCTGCGCCTGGATGTAATCGCGCACCCAGGTCTCGGGCGTGATCAGTGAACGCGGGTCCGCGCGCCGCTCTTCGCCTTCCGGGCGGCGCTGCATTTCGCGCACGGCGGTATACAGCCGCGTAATTCCTTCGGCGACCGCCGGCGCATTGTCGGCCAGCTCCACCAGCTCGTAGCGGGCGACCCCCAGGTCGCGCGAGCATCGGATCGGAATAGATTTCCGCCAGCTGGTTGGCGCCGCCGCTGTCCCCGGCTTCGGACGCGAACGCCTTCACATCCACATCGAAAATCTCGGCCAGCCGCAGCAATATGCCCGCGGTGACCGGCCGCTGATTGCGCTCGAGGTGGTTCAGATAGGAAGCGGAGATGCCGAGCTCGCCGGCCATCTGGCTCTGGTTGAGCCCGCGCTCGCGTCGCAGCCGCTTCACGTCGCGCGCCGAGAAAGAGCTTTCGCTGAGCCATGTGTCAACTTGTCATGATTGTTACAAATAGCACAAGTCTGAATTTGTCAGCTTAGCTCTTTTCGGCGGGACATTTACCAGCCGCGCGGGTTCTTCTGCGGCTCGAACTCTCCTCGAAGGAACAACTGATGAGCGACTTCGGACAAGTGGTGACGGCCCCGAGCGGCCGCTTCGACGGCATCGAGCGGCCCCACAGCGCGCAAGACGTGCTGAAGCTGCGCGGCTCCGTGCACATCGAGCACACGCTCGCCCGCCGCGGCGCGCTGAAGCTGTGGGAGCTGCTGCACAGGCAAGAGCCCGTGCGTGCGCTTGGCGCGCTCAGCGGCAACCAGGCCATGCAGATGGTCCGCGCCGGCCTGCAGGCGATCTACCTTTCGGGCTGGCAGGTGGCCGCCGACTCGAACGCGGCTGGAGCGATGTACCCGGACCAATCGCTCTATCCGGCGAATTCCGGCCCGGAACTTGCGCGCAAGATCAACGAACGCTCAGCGCGCCGACCAGATCGAGCATCTGGAAGGCGGCGGCCGAGGGCGCGACTGGTTCGCGCCGATCGTGGCCGATGCTGAAGCCGGCTTCGGCGGGCCGCTCAACTGCTTCGAGATCATGAAAGCGTATATCGAAGCGGGCGCCGCCGCCGTGCATTTCGAGGACCAGCTGGCGAGTGAGAAGAAGTGCGGTCATCTCGGCGGCAAGGTGCTGATCCCGACGCAGGCGGCGATCCGCAACCTCGATGCGGCGCGGCTTGCGGCCGACGTCTGCGGCGTTCCGACGATCATCGTCGCGCGCACCGATGCGGAAAGCGCGAAGCTCATCACCAGCGACGTTGACGAGCGCGACCGGCCGTTCATCACCGGCGAGCGCACGCCCGAGGGCTTCTTCCGACTGAAGGACGGCACCGGCCTCGACCATTGCATCGCCCGCGGACTCGCCTTCGCCGCCCATGCCGACCTGCTGTGGTTCGAGACCAGCCATCCCGATCTCGAGGACGCGCGCACTTTCGCCGACGCGATCCACGCGCAATTCCCGGGCAAGCTGCTCGCCTACAATTGCTCGCCCAGCTTCAACTGGGCGGCCAAGCTCGACGCCGACACGATCGCGCGCTTCCAGGCGGAGCTTGGCGGCATGGGCTACAAGTTCCAGTTCGTCACTTTGGCCGGCTTCCACAGCCTCAACCACGCGATGTTCGAGCTGGCGAGCGGTTACCGCGACCGCGGCATGGCGGCCTATTCCGAGCTGCAGCAGGCCGAGTTCGCGAGCGAGGCCGCGGGCTACACCGCGACCCGCCACCAGCGCGAAGTCGGCACCGGCTATTTCGACGCGGTCGCGAACGCGATCTCGGCCGGGCAGGCGTCGACCGTTGCACTCAGCGAATCGACCGAGACCGCGCAGTTTCGCGCGACCGAAGCCATTGCGGCCGAATAAGGAGGACAGTCATGGGACAGCGTTATTGGGTCGTCGGCGGCCATTATTCGGACTGCCGCTTCAAGGACATCCAGCCGGGCACCGAGATCGTGCACGGCCCCTACAATGACGAGCTCAAGGCGCGGATGGAGTGGCAGCGGCTGACCTTCCGCGACCGCTGCGCCGCGACCGAACGCTACTCGATCTGCGTGGAGCCCGTGCTACAATGAGCGAAGTGCTGGACCTTCCCAAGATCATTGCGGAGCCATCCGCGCATCCGTGGCGCGGACGACGTGCTGACCAGCTCGGCGCTCGAATTCCTCTCCGAGTTGCACGAGCGCTTCAACGGCCGGCGGCTTGCGCTGCTCGACGCGCGGCTGGACCGCCAGGCGCGGTTCGACGCGGGCGAGCTCCCCGATTTCCCCGAGGACACGCGCGAGCTCCGCGAAGCCGAATGGACCGTCGGATCGATCCCGGCCGACCTCCTCGACCGCCGGGTCGAAATCACCGGCCCGACCAACGCCAAGATGCTGATCAACGCGCTCAACAGCGGCGCCCAAGCGTTACATGGCCGATTTCGAGGACGCGACTTCGCCGGTTTGGGATGAGCTGGTCCAGGGCCAGGTGAACCTGCGCAATTATTGGCTCGGCCGGCTCGATTACACCGATCCGGACAGCGGCAAGCATTATGCGGTGGGCGATGCGCCCGCGGTGCTGATGGTCCGCCCGCGCGGCTGGCATCTGCCCGAAGATCATGTGACGGTGCGGCGGCGAGCCGGTCGCCGGAGCGCTGTTCGATTTCGCTCTGTACTTCTGGCACAATGCGCGGCCGGCGCTGACCAAGGGCTCGGGCCCTTATTTCTACCTGCCCAAGCTCGAGAGCCGCCACGAAGCGGCGCTGTGGAGCGACGTCTTCGCCTTCGCCGAGGCCAAGCTCCGGCTCGAGCGCGGGACGATCAAGGCGACGGTGCTGATCGAGACCCTGCCCGCGGCGTTCGAGATGGACGAGATCCTCTACGCGCTCAAAGAGAATATCGTCGGCCTCAACTGCGGCCGCTGGGATTATATCTTCTCGTACATCAAGCGCCTCGGCCGCTCGCCCGACCGGCTGACGCCCGACCGCGCCTCTGATGACCATGGATAAAGCCTTCCTCGCCGCTTACTCGCTGCGGCTGGTCGCGACCTGTCACCGGCGCGGCGCCTTCGCGATGGGCGGAATGTCGGCCTTCATCCCGGTCAAGGGTGACGAGGAAGCGAACCGCGCGGCGCTCGACAAGGTCCGCGCCGACAAGCTGCGCGAGGTCGACAACGGCCATGACGGCACCTGGGTCGCGCACCCGGCGCTGGTGCCGGTCGCGGCGGAGGAATTCGCATGCGGTCGCGCCCAACCAGCTGTCGAAAATGCCCGAGCACGTGCCCGGCCGCGACGAGATGCTGGAGCTGCACACAGGGTCCGCGGACCGAAGCCGGCGCACGCGAGAATATCCGCGTCGGCGTGCAATATCTCGCCGCCTGGCTCGGCGGGAAGGGCGCGGTGCCGCTCTACAATCTGATGGAGGATGCGGCGACGGCGGAGATCTGCCGCACGCAGCTGTGGCAATGGCTGAAGTTCGAAGCGCCGCTCGACGACGGGCGCGCGCTTCACCCTCGACCTGTTCGAGCAATGGTTCGACGAGGAAGTCGGCCTGCTCGCCGAAGTCCCCAACATCGCCGAAGCCGCGCGGCTGATGCACAACATGATCGTCGCCGACGACCTCGTCGAGTTCCTGACGCTGCCGGCTTATGAGCTGCTGGACTGAGCAGCGCCTAATGCGCCGTCGGCGCTCCGTTCGTGGCTTGATCGCTGCGCGGGTGTCTTCGCTGAGTCTGAGCTTTCGTCGTCTGCTTCAACTTCGGCCGCGTGCTTGGTTAGCTTCACTGGAGCAAGCTCGGCCATACTGTTAGCCCACGGATTCATAGCGACGCAGAGCCACTATGGTCGCCAACATATGACGCACTTCGCCTGTGTGGCTGTCGCAAGACGACTATAACATGCTCATCGTCAGCAAGCTGCGCAACGGCTGTGTTTTTCGAATTGGCCACCGCTTTCATCTCTCGCCATAGTCTTCCAGCCTCGAAGGTGCCGATGCCGGAGTGACGTCCCAGGCTCTTAGGTGCGGCTGAAGACGTAGCGTCTCTCAGATTGCAGCCCGCAAGCAGGCACGGTAATCAGCAGCAACACGCTCGATCTTGTGCGCATTCAGCCCTCCAGCGATCACGCCGGAACGTACCGGCACGCCATTCTCTACTGTCGAACTGAGATAATGAAAGTCGGCGTCGGATCGCTTGCGATGACGATCGACTCCGTCGTCCGCGACCGAGCGTATCTTGTAAGCCACTCCTGCGCATCGCCTCGCGACTGCTTTTCGATCTCGGGCACCCGAACGGCGGCTTGCGGCTCAATCGGCACGCCCACATAATCGGCGACTTGGCGTGCAGCGGCCTCGGCGTTCGCGAGCACATCCTCGTGCCAGACACGGAGCGGCTCGATGCGAAGGTCGCTGAACATCCGTTCCCAGACGCCTTCCTGAAATACGATTCCCTGCTCCGCCGACTCGAGTGCCTCCTGCGAATATTCGATCGGCGCCGGGCCCGCGGCCTCCTGCTCCTTGCGCCACACGCCGCTCAGTGAAGCGCGCGCGTACGACACCGCCTGCGCGACCCTGTCGCGGCGCCGGAGATAGACGATGCGCCGCGGCCGGTCGCGCGGAAGGACCGTCGCGAGAACGTCATCGAGCAGCGGCGGATTCGATTTGCTGGAGCTGCTCGAACTGCGCTGGAAATGCCTTGAGGCCGAACACTCCGTTGGGCGAGCATCGGCGGCGCAGCACCGAGCGCCACAGCTGCTGCTGCAGGCTCGGCGAAGTCGCAGCGAACCCATAGGGCCCGAGAGGCTCGAAATTCAGATATTCGAGCGGCGCGCCGAGGCAGCCGGTCCGCCAAAGCACATGGCTGAAATGCGTGCTGCCGGCCCGCGGGGCCGACGCGAGCAAGTACGCGATCTCCGGCCCTTGCGCGCGCGCCGGGAAGTCGAACTTGCCCTCATAGCCGGTGTCGATGTCAACGAGCATTCCGCACGAGGCAATTGTGCAACTCGTCGGGGGTGTAAAGAAAAAGGCGCCGCGGATTGCTCCGCGCGCCCTTCGTGTTCTCCTCCCCTCGATTTCGAGGGGAGGTGGCAGCGAAGCTGACGGAGGGGTCTTGTTTCCTGCCCAGAGGCCCCTCCACCACCTTCGGTGGTCCCCCTCCCCTGCAAAAGCAGGGGAGGAATAATTAAGCCGCCTTCTTCTCCAGCGCGCCTTTCGCCTGGGCGATGATCGCACTGAACGCCTCGGCCTCGTGCATCGCGATGTCGGCGAGCACTTTGCGGTCGAGCGTGATTCCGGCGAGGTTCAGCGCGTGGATGAACTGGCCGTAGGTCAGCCCTTCGGCGCGGACCGCGGCGTTGATGCGCTGGATCCACAAGGCGCGGAAGCTCCGCTTCTTCACCTTGCGGTCGCGGTAGGCGTACTGCCCCGCCTTCTCGACCGCCTGGCGGGCGATCCGGATCGTGTTCTTGCGGCGGCCGTAATAGCCCTTCGCCTGATCGAGCAGGCGCTTGTGCTTGGCGCGGGTGGTTACACCCCGTTTGACGCGTGCCATGTCCCGGCCTCCTTACTTCAGGCCGTACGGGGCCCAGGCCTTCACGCGCGCCGTATCGGCGTCGGCGAGAACTTCTGTGCCGCGGTTCTGGCGGATGTACTTGGCGTTGTGGCTGATCAGCCGGTGGCGCTTGCCCGCGACACCATGCTTGATCTTGCCCGTCGCCGTGAGCTTGAAGCGCTTCTTGACGCCGCTCTTGGTCTTGAGCTTGGGCATTTTCGTCTCCTTGTGCGCCTCAAAGGACGCGACGTTATCCAATCGCCACGGCATGCCTTTTGGCCGGGCCATTGGGTTTTCCACTGAGCTGGAAAGCGCGCGCCTATAGAGGGGAGGGCGCTTGCTGGCAAGCGGCGGCGCTCACCACGCGATGGTCGATCCGTCGTAGCTGAAGAAGCCGCCGGAAGCGTCTGGGCCAGCCCCTCGATCACTCGCCGCATGCCGCCGACGCTCTTTTCCGGCTGGAGCGGCGCCGAGCTTCCGCCCATCCGCGTCTGGACCCAGCCCGGGTGGAGCACGGCCGCGACTACGCCGGAGCCGCGACGTCGAGGGCGAGGTTGCGCCACGCCGAGTTCAGCGCAGTCTTCGATGTGCGATAGGCGAGTACCCGCCCGAGCTGTTGTCGTCGATCGTGCCCATTTTGGAGCTGATCGCGATGAGCTTGCCGCGCGCCTTTTCGACCATAGGCAGGACCGAGCGGGCGAGCAGGTAAGGCGCGATGGCGTTGACCGCGAGAGTCTCGCCCCACTCCCGCGCCGCCTCGGCATTGTCCGCTTCTTTGGGCCCGTATGTGCCGGCATTGGCGATGAGCAGGTCGAGCGGCCCGTCGATATGCGCGCCGAACGCCGCAACCGAATCCAGGTCTCCCAATTCGAGCGGCTCGACACGGACGCCGAGCGCATCGAGCTCGGGGCTCGACTGACGCGCTGTCGCGATGACGTCCCAGCCGTCTTCAGCATATTGGCGCGCGAATTCGAGGCCGATGCCACGGTTCGCGCCAGTGATCAGGACCGTAGGCATGGCAATCAACCCCGTCAGGCTGAACTTGTTTCAGCGTCCATAGTCGCGACATAAGGAGACCCTTGCCGAAAATGATCCTGAAACGAGTTCAGGATGACGTTTGGGCGGCGCTCAGATAGCCAGCCTCACTCGGCTGCAGCAGTTCCGTCGACCGCGCCGAGCCGTCGAGCCACGCGCGCCAGTGCGGCGGGTCGAGCAATGCGATCTGGCGGTTGTGGTAGCGGCGCGATGTCGTCTCCCGGAGGGACCGTCAGCAGGGTGAACGCCTCACCGACTTCGGGATCGTCCGCACCAGCCCGGCAATGGCGAATTCGCCAGGAGGCTGGAAGCAGCCAGCAATCCTTCCGCTTCTGCTTCGGATCGCTCGGCGAGGTGAATTCGTAAAATGCGTCGGCGAGCACGAGGCAGCGGTCGCGCCGAATTCGCGGCCGTCCGAGCGCATATTGAACACCGGCTTGCCCCCCGGCGCGCGGCCACGACCAGCGCCGCTCGACCAGTTGCGCAACGCCGCGGTCGCGGTCGAACTTCACGATGGGCGCGCGTTCGGTGATCCGCACGTCGCGCGGCTGGAAGTTGGGGATGCCTTCCGGGAATTCGAGCGGGATCTGGTGCTCGGCGAACAGCCGGCGGACGGCGTCGACGTTCTTATCGAGCGTGTAGAGGTTGCACACGGCTGGCCTGCCGTCAGTCGAACAGGCTCGAGACGGAGCTTTCGTCGGCGATCCGGCGGACCGCCTCCGCGAGCAGCGGCGCGATGGTCAGCCGGCGGATCTTGCAGTCCTTGGGGTCGGGCTCGCCGGTCCAGATCGAATCGGTGACGACCAGCTCGCTCAGTTCTGACTTGGCGACGCGCGCGGCGGCTCCGCCGGAAAGCACGCCGTGCGTGCAGTAAGCAAAGACCTCGGTCGCGCCCTCCTGCTTCAGCGCCGCGGCGGCGTTGCACAACGTGCCGGCCGAAATCGACGATGTCGTCGATCAGGATGCAGGTGCGGCCGCCGACGTCGCCGATGATGTTCATCACCTCCAATTCGCCGGCGCGCTCGCGGCGCTTGTCGACGATCGCCAGCGGCGCGTTGTTGAGCCGCTTGGCAAGTCCGCGCGCGCGGACCACTCCGCCGACGTCCGGCGAGACAACCAGCAGGTCGCGGTTTCCGAAGCGCGCCTGGATGTCGGTCGCGATCACCGGCGAAGCGAAGAGATTGTCGGTCGGGATGTCGAAAAAGCCCTGGATCTGCCCCGCATGAAGATCGATCGAAAGAACCCGGTTGGCGCCGGCCGTGGTGATGAGATTGGCGACGAGCTTGGCCGAGATCGGCGTGCGCGGCCCCGGCTTCCGGTCCTGGCGAGCATAGCCGAAGTACGGCAGCACCGCGGTAATCCGCTTGGCCGACGCGCGGCGCAGCGCGTCGATGCAGATCAACAGCTCCATCAGATTGTCGTTCGCCGGATAGCTGGTCGACTGGATGACGAACACGTCCTCGCCGCGGACGTTCTCGTTGATCTCGACGAACACCTCTTCGTCGGCGAAGCGGCGCACGCTGGCATCGGTCAGCGGGACCTCGAGATAGTCGGAAATCGATCGGGCCAGCGGCAAATTGCTGTTCCCGGCAAGCAGTTTCATGTGGCTTATCCCCAGCGGCGAGCTCGGCTTTAGCGAGCGACAACGCCTCGCGTAAAGGTTGCCGCAGCTGGCCTGTGCCGCTAAATCGCCAGCATGGCCGACCGCTTGAGCATCGCCTTTGCCCAGATGAACCAGCGCGTTGGCGACCTCGCGGGCAATGCCGCGGCGATGCTCGAGATGCGCCGCAAGGCGAAAGGCGCGGACCTGCTGATGTGCCCCGAGCTGCAGCTGATCGGCTACCCGCCCGAAGACCTGGTGCTGAAGCCGGAGTTCGTCCGCCGGACGCACGAATGCCTGGACCAGCTCGTCGCCGCGACGACGGAGCCCGGGCCGGCAATGCTGATCGGGACGGTCGTCGGAGAAGGCGGGCTGAACTACAACGCGTTCGTTCTCGCCGATGGCGGTCGGGTGCTTGGCCGCACGCTGAAGCGGGAGCTGCCGAATTACGGCACGTTCGACGAGAAGCGCATCTTCACGCCCGGTCCGATGCCCGAGCCGCTCGAGTTCAAAGGCGTGAAGATCGGCGTCCCGATCTGCGAGGATATCTGGCAGGAGGTCGTCTGCGCGCATCTCGCCGACGCCGGTGCGGAAATGCTGCTGGTGCCCAACGGCAGCCCCTATGAGCTCGATAAGGACATTCAGCGCCAGCAGATTGGTCCGCGCCCGCGCTCTGCAAACGGGCCTGCCAGTCGCCTACCTCAACCGTGTCGGTGGTCAGGACGAGCTGGCGTTCGACGGCTCGTCTTTCGTCATGGACCCCGACGGCGAGCTTGTGGTGCAGATGCCCGACTGGGAAGAGGCGCTGCTGGTCACCGAATGGGCGCGGCAGGCGGACGGCTGGCGCTGCTTAACGCGCGCAAGCCATGAGCTCGATCCGTTCCCGGCCGACGTCTACCGGGCGATGATGGTCGGGCTTGGGCGACTATGTGGGCCGCAACGGCTTTCCCGGGGTGATCCTCGGGCTTTCGGGCGGCATCGACAGCGCGCTTTCGGCGGCGGTCGCGGTGGATGCGCTTGGAGCCGACAAGGTGCGGTGCGTGATGCTCCCGTCCAAATTCACCAGCGAGGAGAGCCTCGAGGACGCGCGTGAGTGCGCGCGGATGCTTGGCTGCCGCCATGACGTCGTTCCGATCGTGCCCGCGGTCGATGCCGTCGACGACGATGCTGCCCAATCTTAAGGGGCTGGCCGCCGAGAACGTCCAGGCGCGGCTGCGGATGGTGACTTTGATGGCTCTGTCCAACGCCGGCGGGCAGATGGTGCTGACTACCGGCAATAAGAGCGAGATGAGCGTCGGTTATGCGACGCTCTACGGCGACATGGCCGGGGGATATTCGGTGTTGAAAGACACCTACAAATCGACAGTCTTCGCGCTCTCGCGCTGGCGCAATGGCAACAAGCCCGAAGGCGCGTTGGGGCCCGATGGGCCGGTGATGCCCGAGCGGGTGATCACGAAGCCGCCGACCGCCGAGCTCCGGCCCGGACCAGAAGGACGAGGACAGCCTGCCGCCTTATTCCGTGCTCGACCGAATCCTCGAGGGTCTCGTCGAGCGGGAAATGTCGGTCAAGGAGGTCGCGCTCGCGACCGGCGAGGAGATCGCGCTGGTCAGCAGCATCGAATCCATGCTGCTCAAGGCCGAGTACAAGCGCCGCCAGGCGCCGCCGGGCGTGAAGATCGGCAGCCGCAACTTCGGCCGCGACCGCCGCTATCCGATCAGCAACTTCTTCCACACCGGGCCGCAGACGAAGCTGCCGCGATGACGCGTCATCACGCGTTTCGCGCCGTCGCCGACCGGCCGGCTGCATGTCGGCAATATCCGGACGGCGCTGCACAATTTCCTCTTTGCCAGGAAGAACGGCGGCAAGTTCATCCTGCGCATCGACGACACCGACCGCGAGCGCTCGACGGCCGAGTTCGATGCAGCGATCCGCGACGATCTCGAATGGCTCGGCCTCACGCCTGACCAGATCGTTCGTCAGTCCGAGCGGTTCGACCTCTATGAACGCGAGTTCGAGCGCCTGCGCGAAGCGGGTCGGGTCTATGCCTGCTACGAAACCGCCGAGGAGCTCGAGCTTCGCCGCAAGGTGCTGCTCGGGCGCGGATTGCCGCCGGTCTATGAGCGCAAGCCCGCTCGATGCGCCGGCGCCGGAAGGCCGCAAGCCGCACTGGCGTTTCCGGCTCGATCATGACCAGCCGATCGTCTGGAATGACCTGATCCGCGGCGAGCAGAGGTTCGACCCGAAGCTGCTGAGCGACCCGGTCGTCCGGCGCGAGGACGGCAGCTGGCTGTATCTGCTGCCGAGCGTGATCGACGACGTCGATCTTGGCATCACCCATATCGTCCGCGGCGAAGACCATGTGTCGAACAGCGCGTCTCAAATCCAGATGTTCGAGGCGCTTGGGCGCGAAGCCGCCCGAGTTCGCGCACGAGGCTTTGCTGGTCGCCGCGGAAGGCAAACTGTCGAAGCGGCTCGGCTCCTACGGCGCCGAGCATCTGCGTGAGGAAGGCGTCGAGCCGATGGCGCTGCTGTCGGTGCTGGCGCGGATCGGGACTTCGCAGCCGGTCGAGCCGATCGCCAGCCTCGATCGGCTAGCGGAGAATTTCGACTTCTCCACCTTCGGCCGTGCGCCGGCGCACTTCGACCCGCACGAGGTCGAGCTGGTCAATGAGCGGCTGCTGCACACGCTGGATTTCACGGCTGTGGCGGACCGGTTGCCGGAAGGTGCGACGGAGGAGGACTGGCTCCTGCTGCGTGCGAACCTTGGGCGATTGGTCGATTTTACCGGCTGGTTCGCGGTGCTCCACGGCGAGATCGAGCCGCCTTCGCTCAGCCACGACGAGCGGCTGCTGGTCAAAGACGCGGCGGCTGTTGCCGAACAGCTCGACTGGTCGACGGAGCCGTGGCGCGCGCTCAGCGAGCAGTTGAAGCAGTCCACGGGAAGAAAGGGCCGCGAACTTTTCCACCCGCTTCGTCTCGCGCTCACCGGCCGCGAGAGCGGACCGGAAATGGCGGGGCTTATCCAGCGGATCGGGAAGGACCGGGCGGTCGAACGACTGAGCGCGGCCGCCAAGCGCTAATCAACATCGGATACGCTGACTAAATTTCTCCTTGGCGGAACAAATG
Source organism: uncultured Alphaproteobacteria bacterium (assembly GCA_963785965.1). GTDB lineage: Bacteria > Pseudomonadota > Alphaproteobacteria > Sphingomonadales > Sphingomonadaceae > Sphingomicrobium. The sequence continues at coordinate 57,689 of CAWAXE010000009.1, read as the reverse complement.
TAATGATGTAACATTGCGTTCATTAGAATCAGGTGAAGGAGGGTTATATGCTCGCTTACGCCGCCAGCCGCCCGGTCCCCGTCGACCCGCCGGCCCGCATCCCAACGCCATGCTCGCGATCATCGCGGCCCACGTCGCGCTGCTCGCCGTCGTGATGAGCGCAAAGATGGATTTGCCGCACCGTATCTTTGATCCGCCGACGAAGGTGATTCTGGGTTCCGAAGCCACCGCCTCCCCGGCGGCCGACGCAGACGCATCAAACTGTGCAGCCTCGGAACAGCTGGATTGATCATCCCGACACACATGTGCAGACGAAGATCCTCGACAATCTCCCACTCGATACCGGCGGAAAGACGGTCGACCTGACGCCGTTGGGCGGCACGGGCGTGACAATAATTCCCGAGCTCCCGCACCGGCCCATCACGCTGCCGGTCAATTCTGGCCCGCAGCTCCTGACCCCGGCGTTCGGAGCTGAAGCCACCGTACCCGCCGTCGAAGCTGCTCAATGAAGAGGAAGCGACTGCTCCGGCTCAAGCTGACGATTGACGCAAACGGGCGGGTCGTCGCGGTCGATCCGGTTGGGCGCGCCGATGCGGCCTTTCTCGATGCCGCCCGCAGGCACCTCATCGCCCACTGGCGCTACAAGCCCGCGCTGGACGACGGCCACGCCGTTGTCTCGTCGATGGTGATCACGCTGCGCTTCGAGCTCAACGGCTGATTTGCTCCCGGGGCTGGCGGTCGCCCACCGCCAGCCCTATTTCCTGCGCATGTCCTGGTTTCCTCGGCCTGTCACTCCAAGCGCAGCGTTTCGTGACCTATTTGCTTTCATGCGCCACACGCAGCCGCGAGCAAAGAATCGGCGCTGCGCTCGCTCTGCTTGTCACAGCCATTATCGTCATCGAATTCCTCGTGGACCCGATGACCGGTGCGCCGCCGCCCCCAGAGATCACCTATGTCCAATTGTACTCGTCGAACCGGACGGATGCCGAGATTATCGCCGACCAGAAGAAGGACATGCTGGCGAAGATCGCCGCGGAGAAAGAGCAGCAGCGGCAATATCAGAAGCTCGAGAATGAGCTCGGGATGTGAATTCTGATGCGCGCTTCATGACCGAAGCGGTGGCGCTCGGCCAAGGACGCGCGCGGGCGCACGGCGCCCAACCCGAACGTCGGCTGCGTGATCGTATCCGTCCAGCGGCACAATCGTCGGCAAAGGCGAGACAGCGGCCGGCGGACGCCCCCACGCCGAAGCTGTGGCGCTTGACCAGGCGGGCAAGCGCGCGCGGGGCGCCACCGTCTATGTCACCCTCGAGCCCTGCGCCCACGAAAGCTCGCGCGGCCGGGCCTGCGCCGATCTCCTCGTTGCAGCCAGCCCTGAGCGCGTCGTGATCGCGCTGAAGGATCCCGATCCACGCACCTCGGGCAAGGGGATCAAGCATCTCCGCGCAGCCGGCATCGACGTGAAGCTTGGCGTTGGCCGGGCGGCGGCGAAGCGTTCGCTTTCCGGCTGGCTGACGCGGCTGCAGCTCGGGCGCCCGCGGATCACGCTCAAGCTTGCCCTCTCGATCGACGGCAAGATCGCTCTGCCCTCGGGCGAATCGAAATGGATCACCGGCGAGGACGCCCGCCGCCACGTTCATGGTGAGCGTGCGCACAGCGACATGATCCTGGTTGGACGCGGCACCTATCTCGCCGACCAGCCGCGGCTCGATGTTCGGCTCCCCGGTCTCGAGGAACGGTCGCCGAGGCGCGCTCTCCTGACTCGCGGCGACGCGGTCGATGGCTGGGAAACCCTGACAAATCCGCAAGATGTCTATCGGCTTCATGACGTCAACGACCTCTTCGTCGAGGGCGGTTCGGCAACTGCGACGGCGTTTCTCGCAGAGGATCTCGTCGACCGTATCCTGATCTATCGAGCGCCAATCATCGTCGGCGAGGGGAAGTCGTCGTTCGGTTATGTCGGGCTCGACGCGATCGCCGACGCGCACGGCCGCTGGCGCTTCGTCGACGAGCAGAAGCTCGGAGTCGACCGGCTCGAAGTTTACGAGCGGGTGCGGGAAAGCTAGGCTGACGCCCATGTTCACCGGGATCGTCACCGACGTCGGCACCGTCCGCAGCCAGCGAGCAGCGCGGCGACCTCCGGCTCGAAATCCAGACCGGCTACGACACGACCACCGTAGAGCTTGGCGCTTCGATCGCCTGCTCGGGAGTGTGTCTGACGGTGGTGGACAAAGGCGAAGACTGGTTTGCGGTCGATGTCTCGGGCGAGACCGTCTCGCGCACGGCGAGCGACCATTGGCGCGAAGGCGCGAAGCTCAACCTGGAGCGATCGCTCCGACTGGGCGATGAGCTCGGCGGCCATATCGTCACCGGCCACGTCGACACGATCGGCGAGGTGACAGCCGTTGGCCCCGACGGCGATTCGACACGAATCGAGATTCGCGTGCCTCGCCAGCTTGGACCGATGGTCGCGCCGAAGGGCTCGATCACGCTCGATGGAGTGTCGCTGACCGTCAACACAGTCGAAGATGTGGGCGAATCGGCGCCTTTTCACCGTCAACATCATCCCCCACACGGCGCAGCAAACAACCCTTGGGCAAAGCGCGGTTGGACGACAGCTGAATGTGGAAGGTGGACGTCCTTGCGCGGTACATTGACCGGATGCTGGCCGCTCGCGCACAGTAGAAACATCGCTGTACCTACTTTTCATCACACTGTGATGTGATATGACGCGGCCGTGTCGACCACCCTCATCGAGCGGCTCGAAGCCGTTATCGCCACCGGCGAAATCAGCCGCGCCGGTCTCGCACGCGCCGCCGGGCTCCATCCCGAACAGCCTGCGCAAGATCGGCTCGCCCGACTGGAACCCGACAGCCGACACGCTGAGCCGGCTCGAAAAGCTGATCCAGGGCGGCACCGCCGAAGTCCTGGTCGGGACCGAGGCGATCATCAACGAAGCGCGCAACGGGCGCATGTTCATCCTCGTCGACGACGAATCGCGTGAGAATGAGGGCGATGTCGTCATTCCGGCGCAGATGGCGACTCCGGATGCGGTCAATTTCATGGCGCGGCACGGGCGCGGGCTGATCTGCCTCGCGCTGACCAAGGATCGCGCCGACCAGCTTGGCCTCGAACCGATGACCCGCACCAACCGCAGCCGCAATGAGACCGCCTTCACCGTCTCGATCGAGGCGAAGGAGGGCATTTCGACCGGAATCAGTGCTGCGGATCGGGCGCGCACCATCGCGGTGGCAATCGATGCGGGAAACGGGCCGGACGCTTTGGTCTCTCCCGGGCACGTCTTTCCGCTCGTTGCTCGGCCGGGCGGGGTACTCGTGCGTGCCGGCCATACGGAGGCGGCGGTGGACGTCGCCCGTCTCGCCGGTCTCAATCCCAGCGCCGTGATCTGCGAGATCATGCGCGACGACGGAACGATGGCGCGATTGGACGACCTCATGGATTTCGCCCGCGCTCACGGGCTCAAGATTGGCACCATCCGCGACCTCATCGCTTACCGGCTTAAAAAGGATCATCTGGTCGAACGAGTGGCGACGACGCCGTTCACCGCCGACGGCGGCGCCGAATGGAGTGCGCAGGTGTTTCGCGACAAGTCGAGCGGCGAGGAGCAGCTCGCCCTGGTACACGGCGCGCTGGACACGTCCGGGCCGGTGCTGGTGCGCATGCACAGCCTGGACTTGTTCGGCGACGTCCTCGGTGAATCCGGGCCACGCTCGGGACTGCTCCACGGTGCCATGCGGGCAATCGAGGAGGAGGGCTCGGGCGTCTTGGTTGCACTGCATGCCGCGGCGCCGGGCTCGCTGTCGCGTTCGACCGATCTCCGTGCCGGGAAGCCCGCCGAAGCGGGGGACGCGGTGCGCGGCTACGGCACTGGCGCTCAAATCCTCGCCGCGCTCGGCATCCACGACATGATCCTGCTCACCAATACCCACCACTCCCCAATCGCGCTCGCCGGTTATGGCCTCGCGATCGTCGAGGAACGCGCGTTTCAGGGAGCGGAATAGCCACATGTCGATCATTCTCCTCGCCGAGGCGCGCTTTTACCCCCACCTGAACGACATGCTCCTCGAGGGAGCGCGGGCCGCGATCGAAACCGCCGGCCACAAGCATGAGACCCTTACGGTTCCGGGTGCGCTCGAGCTTCCGGGCGCAATTGCGCTGGCAGCACGCAGCGGGCGCTTCTGCGCATTCGTCGCACTGGGCGTCGTCATCCGCGGCGAGACCTACCATTTCGAAATCGTGTCGGAAGAAAGCGCGCGCGGCGCTCATGGACCTGACGCTGCAGGGGTTCGCCATTGGCAACGGGATCCTGACCGTCGAGAACGAAGCCCAGGCGTTCGAGCGCGCCGATCCCAAGCGCGGCGACAAGGGCGGCCATGCCGCTCGAGCAGCGCTCGCGCTGTACGAGCTGAGGGAGCAATACGCGCCCTGAACCCGTCACCCTGAGCTTGTTTCAGGGTGCATTTTCAGGAAGGGCGCCGCTCTTCATCAGCATGGATGCTGAAACAAGTTCAGCATGACGGGAGTGTAGCATCTCGCCACATCCGAAATCGCACCCATTCGCCTTTCCCGCGCTGCTCATTGGCAGCAGCGCGCTGGCGTTCGGACCCTGGCTGGTCCGCCTTTCCGGAGTGGGCGCTGTCGCGGCGGGGTTCTGGCGGCTGGCGCTCGCTCTCCCGTTCCTGTTCGCGATCGCCGCTCTGACCAAGCAGCCGGTCCACTGGCCCGGGCGCCGACTCGCCTTGCTGATTGGCATCGGCGGCTTTTTCTTCGCCGCGGATCTCGCGGCCTGGCACGCCGGGATTCACCGGACCAAGCTCGCCAACGCCACCCTGTTCGGGAACACGTCGAGCTTCGCTTTTGCCGTCTGGGGGCTGTGGCTCGCCCGCCGGTCGCCGTCGCTGGTGCAAGGCGCGGCATTGATCACGGCAGCGCTCGGAGCGGCGCTGTTGATGGGGAGCAGCGCCGAGCTTTCCTCGCGGAACGTCACCGGCGATCTCCTCGCGTTGTTCGCGGGCCTGCTCTACACTGGCTATTTGATTGCCGTTCAGCGGGCGCGCGGTTCGATCCAGTCGCTACCGTTGCTGTTCCTTGCCAGCGCTTTCGGCGCCTTGATGCTCCTTCCCGTGCCGCTATTGCTTGGCGAGCGGGTCATCCCGGATGACTGGACTGCGCTTTTTCTCCTCGCGCTCGGCAGCCAGGTGCTCGGCCAGGGGCTGCTGGTCTATGCGATCGGCGCGCTGCCGCCTTTGGTCGTCGGACTCGACGTTGCTGACCCAGCCCGCAATCTCGGCGCTGATCGGCTGGCTTGCTTATGGCGAGACGCTGAAGCCGCTGGATTGGTTCGGTGCCGCTGCAATCGCCGCCGCTTTGGTGCTCGTGCGCCTGCCCGAGCGGGGCTTGCGAAGGCCGGCCGAGCAGCCCAGTTGAGCGGCATGGACAAGCCAAGTCCCCTCGAACAGCTGCGCCGGCGCCTGGCGCTCGCGCTCGGCGAAAATGCGGTGTTCGACGGCTGGACCCGCAAGGCGCTCGACAGCACGGCCGGGCAGCTCGGGGTCGATCCCCTCCAGGCGCGGCTGGCGATGCCGAAAAGCCAGTCGGGCATGATCGACCTGTACATCCAGGAGGTCGACCGCGCGCTCGAAGCCTGGGCCACGCCCAAGCGGATGGAGAGCATGAAGATTCGCGAGAAGATCCGTTCCCTGGTCTGGCGGCGGCTGGAGATCATGGGTCCGGCCCGCGAAGCCGTGCGGCGGGCGCTCGCGATTCTCGCAATGCCGCAGAACGTGCCGCTGGCGCTCCGCATCGGCTGGCGCACCGCCGATCATATGTGGCGGATCGCCGGCGATACCAGCTCTGACTTCAACCATTATACGAAGCGCATGACCCTGGGCGCGGTCTATGGCTCGACCCTGCTCGTCTGGCTCGATGACCAGAGCGAGGGCTGGAGCGAGACCGCAGCCTTCCTCGATCGCCGCATCGACGACGTCATGCGGATCGAGAAGTTGAAGGCCCGGTGGCGCGGCTCTTCCGACCGGCGCCTGAGCCCGTCGCGCTTCTTCGGACGGCTGCGCTACCCACCCCGGTAAATTCCGTATGTCGCGCCCGTGCGGCGCCGATTACTTTCTTATGGAATTCGCAACCCGTTAATGATAATCAGTCGCAAGAATGAACGCGCCCTACCAGCCGGAGACCATCGGTCTCGACCAGCTCGAGCTGGGGACGAAGGCGCTCGTGGCGTCGATCGACTGGGACGTGCTCGACCACGGCGAAGCCTGCCGCCTGAAGCATTTCGGCTTCGATGAAGGCGTCGCGGTCGAGCCGCTGCATCTAGGACCCTTCGGCCGCGATCCGATCGCGATCCGCGTCGGCCGTATGACCGTCGCGATCCGGCGTAAGCATGCGGGTGCCGTCCGCGTCGTCCCCGTCACCCAGTGAACCCGCTCCCGCTTGTCGCTTTGGCCGGCAGCCCCAACGCCGGTAAGAGCGCGCTGTTCAACGCGCTCACGGGTGCGCGCCAGAAGGTTGCGAATTATCCCGGCGTAACGGTTGAACGGAAGTCGGGCCGGCTGACGCTCGCCGATGGCCGACCGGTCGAGATGGTGGATCTTCCCGGCGCCTACAGTCTGGATCCTGCCAGTCCCGACGAAGCTGTCACACGCGACGTCCTGCTCGGCCGGCAGGAAGGCGAACGCCAGCCCGACGCTTTGATCATCGTCCTCGACGCCTCGAACCTCGACAATCATTTGCGCTTCGCGCTTCAGCTGATCGAGCTCGGCCTGCCGACGATCGTTGCGCTGAACATGATCGACCTTGCGAAGCGCGACGGCCTCGAGCTGGATCCTGCCAAGCGTCGAGCAGGAGCTCGGCGTCCCGGTAGTCGAGACGATCGCGGTGCGCCGCCGCGGAGTGACGCGAGCTCCATGCGGCGCTGGACGACATGCTCTCGGCCCCGCGCTGCGGCGTGCATAAGCATGTGAAGAGCGACCTCATCCCGTTGCAGCGGCGGGCACGCGAGATCGCGACCGCCGCCGTGCTGCGCGAAACTCCGGTGCGGCGCTGGACTCATCGGCTCGACTCGGTGCTGCTCCATCCGATCGCGGGCCCAATCATTCTCGCGTTAGTCATGTTCGTCATGTTCCAGGGCGTGTTCGCGTGGAGCGCTGCACCGATGGCGTGGATTGGGGATGGAGTGGTGCTGGCTGTCAGGGCTCGTTACCAATGCGCTCCCGCCCGGCCTGTTGCGCTCGATGGTGGTCGACGGCGCGATCGCCGGAGTCGGAGCCGTCGTCACTTTCCTGCCGCAAATCCTGATCCTGTTTTTCTTCATCCTGCTCCTGGAAGGCACCGGGTACATGGTCCGCGCGGCCTTCCTGATGGACAAGCTCATGCATGGCGCCGGGCTGTCGGGCCGCGCCTTCATTCCTCTGCTGTCGAGCTTCGCCTGCGCGGTGCCTGGCATCATGGCCACTCGGACGATCGACGATCCCAAGGACCGGCTGACGACCATCCTGGTGGCGCCGCTGATGACCTGCTCGGCGCGGCTTCCGGTTTACACGCTCATCATTGCGGCGTTCATCCCGAACCGGAACCTGGGCTACGGCGTCGGGCTGCAGGGACTGGTAATGCTTGGGCTCTATATCACCGGAATTTCCGGGGCTCTGCTCGCCGCCTTCGCGCTTCGCCGCGGCGTCCTCAAGGGCGGCGGCGGCGGCTTCATGATGGAGCTTCCCAAATATCAGATGCCTTCGCTCAAGGACGTTGGGATCGGCCTCCTCACCCGCGTGCAAATCTTCCTCAAGCGTGCTGGCACGATCATCCTTGGGACGACCATCGTCCTCTGGGCACTCGCCAGCATGCCCCAAGCAGGGCCCGGTCAAAAGCAGAGCGAAGTTTCGATCGCCGGGCACATCGCCACGGGCATCGAGAAAGTCGTGAAGCCGATCGGCTTCAATCACGACATCGCGCTCGCTTTGCTCCCGGCAATGGCGGCGCGCGAAGTCGCGGTGAGCGCAATCGCGACGGTCTATTCGCTCGATGAGGGCGACAATCCCTCGCAGAACAAAACCTTGGTCGAGAAGCTGCGGCACCGCTGGCCGCTTCCGACGGCGCTCGCATTCCTCGCCTGGTTCGTATTCGCGCCGCAATGCATTTCGACCATCGCCGTCACCCGGCGCGAGACCAATGGCTGGAAATGGCCATTGTTCATGGTCTCTTATCTGTTCGTCCTGGCGTATCGCCGCTGCGGGAGTGACCTACTGGACGGCGGTCGCGCTCGGTCTATAGCTGTCCTCAAGCAGAGGAGAGTTGAATGGCGGGCGTGAACAAGGTGATCCTGGTCGGCAATCTGGGCGCGGACCCGGAGGCGCGTTCGCTCAACAACGGCGGCGAGGTCGTCAACATGCGCGTCGCCACCTCCGAGCAGTGGAAGGACCGCGACGGCAACCGCCAGGAACGCACCGAGTGGCACAATGTCGTGATCTTCAACGAGAATCTCGGCCGTGTCGCGAAGAGCTATTTGCAGAAGGGCTCGAAGGTCTATCTCGAGGGGCAGATCCAGACCCGCAAATGGACCGACCAATCGGGCAACGACCGCTACACGACCGAGATCGTGCTGCAGAAGTTCCGCGGTGAGCTGGTGTTGCTCGATTTCGGCCGGCGGAGGCGCGGGCCGGGGCGCTTTCAGCGAGGATTTCGGGGACACCGGCGGGGCGCCTGCGCGGCCTCAGTCGCGTCCGCAGCCGGCGGCGTTCGACACCGACCTGGACGACGACGTTCCGTTCTAGGAGCCTTCGCTCCCTGTCTTCAGCTTCGCTAGCGCGGCGAACGGACTTGCTTCCGATTCGGTGAGAACGCCGGCTTCTTTCAACGCCGCCTCGGCTCCCGCGCTGCGCGGGTAGGGGTTGAGGCTGAGGGCGAGCGTATCCGCGATCGCCGTACCGAGGTCGATTTCCGAGCCGTCGTGGAACACGACGTCGAGATCGTGCCCGCCGAGCTCGATCTCTTCCTCTCCTGCTGCGGCCTCAGGTTCGGGCATGAAAACCAGCTCGAACGGCTCGTCGATATGGGTCGGCACCGGCTCGTTGGTGACGACGCAGCGCTGCTCGAGCGCCGCGGCAAGGCGGCCGCGCGCACGCACGACCTCACCTTCGCGGGAGAACGCGGCATGCGATTCCAGGCACGAAAGCGCTTCCAGGCCGAGCCGCCGCGCAATGGCGTCCCGCTCGTCTTCGTCGGCAAGAAGATCGAGCCGCTCGCCGTCGCCGATCTGATCGAGCCGGAGGTGATGCGCGAAGCGGTCAGTCATTCGAGCCTCCCATCAACGAGTGCGTCGAGCCCGGCGGCGCCGATGCCGTCCACAGCCGCTGAAGCGCGGCCGAGCTATGGTGCGAGCGCATCGGGCGCCGACATCCGTCCTTGTACAGGCTCTCGCTCGCCGCTTCGCTCCACCCGCGCTCGCCCGGCTCGGCCAAGCGCCACAGCGCGACGCGGCGTGACAAGGATCCCACCAGCTTGCGAACGGTCCGGCCGAGTTTGGGATCGCCAAGCCCGATTTGACGATGCTCCGATTCCATCACCTCGATAAAGCGCTCGGTCAGGGCCACCGACGCGGCATTGCCCTCGGTGCCCAGCTGTTCGAGCCGCACGATGACGAGAGCAATGACGGTCGCCAGCACGGCGAAGCGCCCGTCGATCGTGTCCGGCACCGCCCCCTCGACGTACCAGTGCACCTTGCGCGCTTCAGCTGTCGCCACCGCAAACAGCTTGCCGCCCCGGCTTGGTTCGGCCGTTAAGGTACGGAACAGGTTTCCCAGCATAGCGTCCTTCGCGCTTGCGCCACGGCTTGTCGCCAGCATATTGAGGCCGCCGAGCGCGCAGGCAAGACCGCCACAGAGTTTAGGCGTGCGGGCGTCCCGGGAGATGATCGATCATGAAGGCCGCGTTGTTCAGAATTTCGATGGCCCTTGCCGGGGCGGCGTCGCTCGCCGGGTGCGCCGCGCAATATGCACACAAAGGCTCGGTAATCGATGCGCAGCTGGCAAGCTCCGTCCAGCCCGGCGTCGATAATAAAGCGTCGGTCGAGAAGCTACTTGGACGGCCGAGCTTCACCGGCGAGTTCACGCCGAACGACTGGTACTATGTGTCGCGCGACACGCAGCAGATCGCGTTCCGCGACCCTCGGGTGAAGCAGCAGTTGGTACTGCACGTCCGATTCGACCAGGCCGGCAATGTCGCTGCGGTCGAGCGCACTGGCAGGGAGCTTGTGATGAACGTCGCGCCGAGCAAGCGAAGCACGCCGACGCTCGGCCGCCAGAAGAGCTTCTTCGAGGAGCTGTTCGGCGGAATCGGCACAGTTGGAGCGCCGGGTCTTCCCGGTAGTGGCGGCGGCGGGCCCTATTAGGAGTCCGGCCGCTTCCGCATAATGCGGCTTTGCCTTAAGCCCGCCGCATGACCGCGACGCCCGCTGGCATGAGCTATGCCGAATATCTGAAGCTCGATCAGCTGCTGTCGGCGCAGCGGCCGCTATCGGACCTCCACGACGAGATGCTGTTCATCGTCATCCACCAGACCAAAGAGCTGTGGATGAAGCAGATGCTCCACGAGCTTGAGCTCGCGATCGTCCTGGTGGGGGAAGACCGCTTCGCCGAAGCATACAAGGCCATGGCGCGTATCAGCCGAATCCAGGCGGTGATGACTTTGTCCTGGGATGTCCTCTCGACCCTGACCCCTGTCGACTATCTCAAGTTTCGCGATGTCCTGGGCACCAGCTCCGGATTCCAGTCGGCCCAATTCCGCGAGATCGAATATCGCCTCGGGCTCAAGGATCCGCGCTTCCTCGAACACTATGATCCGGGCACCAGCGCGCACTCACGCCTGAAGACGGCGCTAGAGGCGCCGAGCCTCCGCGATTGCGCAATCAGCGCGCTCGCCCGGGCCGGGTTCGACGTCGGCGACGGCTCGGTCGAGGCGCTCGCTGATGCGTGGGTTCAGGTCTACCGCCATTCCGATCGCTGGTTCGAACTGTACGAGCTGGCCGAAAAGCTCGTTGACATCGACGATGCGCTGGCGAGCTGGCGCCACAAGCATGTGCTCACGGTCGAGCGGATCATCGGCAACAAGCCGGGAACCGGCGGCTCCGCCGGCGCACCATATTTGCGCTCGACGCTCGAGAAGCGCGTATTTCCGGAGCTGTGGTCCTTGAGGACCGCTCTTTGAGCTTCAAGCCTTTGTTTAGCCGCAGCCTGTCGGCGGATCCCGAACGGCTCCATTTCGCGGCGCACAGCCACCACCTCTGGCCTGACGCGAGCTTCGAGGGCCAGGTCGAAGCGTGGAACGACGCCGCCCGCCTCGCCGACCGCAAGTGGGACAAGGTCATGGACGAGGTCTGGCCGGAGGCCCAGGCCCATGTCGCGCGCGAGCTCGGTACGGGCATGCCCGAAGCAGTCGTCTTTGCTCCGAACACGCACGAACTGCTGGTGCGTCTGTTCGCCGCTGCTGGCCCGGCATCGCCGATGCGGGTGCTGACGAGCGATGGAGAATTCCACAGCGCGCGCCGGCAGCTCGCGCGCTGGGAGGAAGCCGGCGCGGCGGTCGTCGAACGCATCCCCGTGGAACCGTTCGACACCCTCACTGTGCGCTTTCTCGCGGCAGCGAAGTCGGGCCAATATGAACTCCTGTTCGTCAGCCAGGTGCTGTTCGGCAGCGGGCGGACGTTCGACGGCGTGGAGGAGCTCGCTTCGCTCGGAGCTCCGCAGGGACCGTGGGTCGTGATCGACGGCTATCACGCCTTCATGGCGCTCGAGCGGCCATTCGGCGAAGTGGCCGCGAAGTCGGCGTTCTATCTCGGCGGCGGCTACAAATATGCGATGGCGGGCGAGGGTTGTGCGTTAATGCACGCTCCGCCGGGGTTTGGTCTGCGGCCACCGATCACCGGCTGGTTCGCCGAATTCGAGGACTTGAGCCTGCCGCGCGGCAGCGTCGGCTATGCCAAGGACGCGAGACGCTTCCTTGGCGCTACCTTCGATCCGTCCGGCCTTTACCGGTTCAATGCCGTGCAGCGGATGCTGCAGGAAAACAGCCTCACGACCGCGCGCGTTTCCACTTACGTCGCCGGTTTTCAGCAACAATTGCTGGGGGCGATCGGCGAATCGCCGCTCTCCAACGCCGAGCTCCTCAACCCGCTCGATGGCGGCCCCCACGCGCGTTTCCTCGCCTTTCGCAGTCCCAATGCGCAGCGCTGGTACGCGCAGCTCAAGGCGCAGAACTGCATCACCGACGTCCGCGGCGAAGTGCTGAGGATCGGATTCGGAATCTATCAGGACGAGGACGACGTCGATCGCCTGATCGGACTGCTGGGCAGCGCTTTCATGAGCAAGGCCGCAGCGCCGCGGCGAAGCGCCGCGGTCGTGCTCGCGCTCCTGCTCATCGCGTACATCTTCAACTTCCTCGACCGGCAGATTCTCGCAATCCTCGCGGGCCCGATCATCAAAGATCTGAAGCTAACCGATACGCAGTTCGGTCTGCTGAGCGGTCCGCCCTTCGCGATCTTCTATTCGCTGCTCGGCCTTCCATTCGCCTACCTCGCGGATCGAACGAGTCGCAGCAAAGTGATTGGCGGTGCGGTTGCACTATGGAGTGCGTTTACCGCTCTGTGCGGAGCGGCCGGCTCATTCCTGCATCTCTTCCTGTTCCGCATGGGTGTGGGCGTCGGCGAGGCCGGAGGCGTCGCACCCTCCTATGCACTCATTGCCGATTATTTTCCCCCGCAGCGGCGGGCCCGCGCGCTGGCCATCTTCTCCCTCGGAATTCCGCTCGGGAGCACCGGGGGCACATTGATCGGCGCTTATCTCGCTTCGTGGATCGACTGGCGCGCGGCCTTCATCGCAATGGGGATTGCGGGAGTCGTCCTGGCGCCGATCATGCTGATCTTTGTTCAAGACCCCAGGCGCGCGCCCGTCGACCCTCAACGCGTGCCGCCCCTGCAGGTGTTTGGGCTACTCGCGCGAAAGCCGTCGTTCTGGCTGCTCGCATTTTCAGCGTCGTTCAGCTCGCTTGCCGGTTACGGGCTGCTGCTTTGGACTCCATCAGTATTCGAACGCAGCTTTGGCCTGGGGTTGATCGAACGCGCCCAATTCCTCGGCTCGCTGCTGCTCATTGGCGGATGCGCGGGAGTGTTTGCCGGTGGCTTGCTCGCCGATCGGCTCGGGCAGCGCGATCGCGGCTGGTACGCCAAGCTTCCGGCAATCGCATGGCTGATCACCGCCCCCACTTTTGCGCTCGGTTTGATGGCGCCGAGCCTGTGGCTCGCCTGGCCGCTGCTGCTCATCCCCAATGCGCTGAACATCCTGTGGCTGGGACCGGTGACGGCCGCTGTGCAACATCTGGTCGAGCGGCCAATGCGCGCGACGGCATCCGCCAGCTTCCTGTTGATTAACAATCTCATCGGCCTGGGCATTGGCCCGCTGCTTATCGGCCACGTCTCCGATGTCCTGAAGAAAAGCTATGGCCTGGAGGCATTGCGGTACGCCGCGGTCGGCACGACCGCCTTTTATCTGCTCGCGGCGGCGTTGATGCTGATCTGCATCAAACACCTGCGCTCAGCTTGGGTGCCAGACTAACTATCTGAACAACAAAGCAATTTGAGGTTCACCCTAATGGGTTAAACCGCAGGTTCCATCCGTTTAACTGATGGAACGGTGCTGCGGACGGACCGTTCTTGCCGTTCAAAGGAGAATCTAGATGACTAGGCTATTTCTTGCCGCCGGTGTCGCCGCTCTGGCGATCGCGGCACCAGCCGCAGCCAAGCCGGGCGGTGGCCATGGCGGTGGCGGCGGCCAGGGTGCGGCCGCTCCGCAGCGCGGCGGTGGCGGAGGTCACGCTGGCGGAGGCCACGGAGGCGGCGGCGGTGAGGGCCACGGAGGCGGCGGCAACTTCGGAGCGTTCCGCGGCGGCGGTGGGGGGGCGGAGGCGGCCACGGTGGCGGAGGCGGCAATTTCGCTTTCCGCGGCGGCGGGCACGGTCAGCAGCAAGCGTTCGCGCCGCAACAGTTCCGCGGGGGCCACCGTCAGCAGCAAGCATTCGCTCGGCCGCAGTTCCGCGGCGGACATGGCCAGCAGCAAGCATTCGCTCGGCCGCAGTTCCGCGGCGGACATGGCCAGCAGCAAGCATTCGCTCGGCCGCAGTTCCGCGGCGGACATGGCCAGCAGCAGGCGTTCGCCCGCCAGCAAGGCCGTGGCGGACATGGTCAGCAGCAGGCGTTTGCTCGTCAGCAATTCCGCGGCGGCCACGGCCAGCAGCAGGCGTTCGCGCATCAGCAGTTCGCGAACAACCAGTTCGCGGACGCGCCTCACAACGGATTCGGATTTCATGGCGGTGATCGGTTCCGGGTCAACACTGACTTCGCCAGCCGCTATTATGGGGCGAACGGCCGTGGGATGAGCAATGGTTGCCCGCCGGGGCTATGGGCCAAGAACAACGGCTGCATGCCTCCGGGTCAGGCGCAGAGGATGCTTGGCGCTCCGTTGGGCGTCGCTTCAGGGTTCGCAGCGCTGAACGCCCTCTCGCCTGCAATGTCGTACCTCTATCCGGATACGCCCGAACATTATTACCGGTACGGCGACGGCTATATGTATCAGGTCAACCGCGGCAACAACGTGATCGATGCGCTGCTGCCGTTGATGGCCGGCGGCTATCTCCCCGGCCAGTATCTGCCCAATGATTATATGAGCAGCTACGTCCCGGCCGATTACGGCTTCAACTCGTTCTACCCGGACTACGGCGACGTCTGTAACCGCTACGAATATGGCGTTGTCTATCAGACGGATTGTTCGACGGGCATGGTCGAGGACGTGGTTCCGCTCTACGCGGGCGGGTACGGCGTGGGCCAGATGCTGCCCTCGTCCTACGCGTACTACAACGTGCCTTACCAGTACCGGTCGGTCTACTATGACACGCCCGGCAATAATTACTGGTACGCGCCGGGCGCGATCTACCAATATGATCCTCGGTCGAGCATGATCACGTCGGTTGCGGCGCTGATGTCGCCGGGCTTCTCGATCGGCCAGCCGCTGCCTTTGGGCTATGACACTTACAACGTGCCTTATGCCTATCGCGCGACCTACTACGACACGCCCAATGCGATGTACCGCTACAACAACGGCTACATCTACCAGGTCGACCCGGTCTCGAGACTGGTGACTGCGATCGTCGCCTCGCTCCTGACCTGAGGGCGGCGCTAAATTTCGTTCGACAATGGATCACGGACGGCCCGGCGTGCGTTGCCGGGCCGTTTCGTATCGACAACGACGGGAGAGAAACGGCATGAAAAGCCAGGCCCTTGCGCTCGGTCTGACGGCGGCGCTGCTGGCGACCGCCGCCTGCACCAAGAGCGGCAGCGCGAATGAGAACAGCACTGGCCAGACCCCGGCCGCGCAAAAAGCCGCGGGCACCAAGACTATTGCTGCGGGACTGGCGCCGGGCAGCAGGTTCGTCGCGGCTGCGAAGACGGCGGGGCTCGATCAGACGCTCGCCGGGCCGGGCCCCTACACCGTCTTCGTCCCCGACGATGCCGCGTTCGACAAGGCTCCGGCGGGGACACTCGACAACAATCCCCAAAACCGGCCGCAGCTGACTGGAGTGCTGACCAACCTGATCCTGCCCGGCACGGTTATGGTCGCCGACATCGACAAGGCAGATCGACGCCGGCAAAGGCAAGGCCCTGCTTGCGACGATGGGCGGCGCAATCCTGACCGCGACCAAGGAGGGCGGCAAGACCGTCCTTGCCGACGCCAAGGGCGACAAGGCGACGATCACGCGCGGCGACGAGCAATTCACCAACGGCGTCGTTCACGAAATCGATGCAATGCTGATGCCGAGCAAGTCGTCGAACGGACCGGCCGTCGGGCAGAAGGCCGGCAAGTAAGGGCCTCCTCCATCATCATCCCACTTCCGCGCGCGGAACGGCTCGCTATAGTGATCCGAAACGCGTGCGGATGATGGGGCGGTAGACCAATGAAAGCGACGATTGAACGGGCGGTCCTCCTCAAGAGCCTGGGCCACGTCCAGTCGGTCGTGGAGCGCCGCAACACCATCCCGATCCTGTCCAACGTGCTCATTGAGGCACGCGAGGACGGCTCCATCCGGTTGATGGCGACCGACCTTGATCTGCAGGTCGACGAGAGCGTCCCGGCCAATGTCACACAGGCCGGCGCGATCACGGTTTCGGCCCACACATTGTTCGATATCGTGCGCAAGCTGCCCGAGGGCAGCCAGGTCGAGATCACCGCCGCGGAAGGCAAGATGCAGGTCGTCGCCGGCCGCTCGCGCTTCAATCTCTCGACGCTGCCGCGCGACGATTTCCCGGTGATTGCCGAGGGCGACCTTCCGACCCGCTTCGAGCTTCCCGCCGCGACTCTTCGCCAGATCATCGAGAAGACGCGCTTCGCCATCTCGACCGAGGAAACGCGCTATTATCTGATGGGCATCTTCCTCCACGTCGTCGACGAGCAGCTCCGCGCCGCTGCGACCGACGGCCACCGCCTCGCGCGAGTGACGGTGGCGAGGCCCGACGGCGCCGAAGGAATGCCGGATGTCATCGTCCCGCGTAAAGCGGTCGCCGAGCTTTACCGCCTCGTCGAGGAGCTCGAGGGCACGGTGGAGATCTCGCTGTCCCCGACCAAGATCCGCTTCGGGCTGGGCAGCGCGATCCTCACCAGCAAGCTGATCGACGGCACTTTCCCCGATTACAACCGGGTGATCCCGACCGCCAACGACAAGCTGCTCAAGCTCGATCCGAAGAGCTTTTCGGCGGGCGTCGACCGCGTCTCGACCATCGCCAGCGAGAAGACCCGCGCGGTCAAGATCAGTCTGGACCGCGACAAGGTCACTTTGTCGGTGACGAGCCCGGAGAACGGCCTCGCCACCGAGGAGCTGGCGGCCGATTACGGTTCCGACGGGCTCGAGATCGGCTTCAACGCGCGCTACCTGCTCGACATCCTCGGCGAGATCGACGGCGACATTGTCGAAGTCCACCTCGCCGACGCCGCCGCGCCCACGCTCCTGCGCGAGAACGACAAATCGAACGCGCTCTACGTGCTGATGCCGATGCGGGTCTAATGATTTGCCGTGTCTGGCGCGGGTGGACCACGCCGGAGAATGCCGACTATTATGAACGGATCGTTCGGGGTGAGGTGATCCCCGGGATTGAAGCGCGCAAGATTCCAGGCTTTCGGCACATCGACCTGATGAAGCGCGACCGCGGCGATGAGATCGAGTTCCGGACTTTGATGTGGTTCGAGAGCCTGGACGCGATCAAGGCCTTTATTGGCGAGGATTACAGCGTCAGCCACGTGCCGGCCTCGGCGCGCGCGGTGCTCAAGCGCTTCGACGAGCGCGCCGCCCACTACGAAGTGATCGACCGCCGCGAACAGTAATCCGTCATTGCGAGCCGGCGCACGCCGGCGCGGCGATCCAGCTGTTATTTTCCGCACGAAGGCATGAAGGAGAGACGAAGGCACGAAGGAGCTGCATCGATCTTCGTGGCTTCCTTCTGCTTCGTGCCTTCGTGCGGGATAATTTCCTTCTGGATTGCTTCGTTGCTACGCTCCTCGCAATGACGGACCTGTGCCCGTCAGCCGCCTCGCCCTTAGTGATTTCCGCTCCTACGCCGCGGCGTTGATCGAACCCGGGCCGGGCTTTGTCCTGCTGTTCGGCGAGAATGGCGCGGGCAAGACCAATTTGCTCGAGGCGGTGTCGCTGCTGACGCCGGGGAGGGGCCTGCGCGGGGCGGCGCTCAGCGAAATGGCGCGCCAGGGCGGCAGCGGATCGTTCGCGGTGGCGGCGCGCGTTGGCGAGACTAATATCGGTACCGGAACCCTCGACACTGCGCCGGAGCGGCGTCAGGTGCGGATCAACGGCGCTCCCGCCTCGGTGAACTCGCTGAGTGAGTGGCTGTCGGTGCTGTGGCTGACGCCGGCGATGGACCGCCTGTTCCTCGGCTCCACTGGTGACCGGCGGCGTTTTCTGGACCGGCTCGTGCTCGCGCTGGAGCCCGGCCATGCGCACCACGCCGCCCGCTACGAAGCGGCGATGCGCGCGAGGAACAAGCTGCTGGCGGAGGAAAGTCCCCATGCGGCCTGGCTGACCGCACTAGAGGAGGCGATGGCCGAGCATGGGGTTGCCATCGCCCAAGCCCGCGCCCGTACCGTCGCCGCGCTCGACGAGCGTCTGGCCGACGCTCCCGAAGACGAGTTCGCACGTGCGGCGATTGCGCTGCAGGGCTGGGATCGGAATGGCCTTGAATCGGCTCTCGCCAGCAACCGCGCTCGCGACGCGGCGGCGGGACGCGCCATCGAGGGTCCGCACCGGCAGGATCTCGCCGTCGCCCACCGGGTCAAGCAGATGCCGGCGGCGCAATCATCCACCGGCGAGCAGAAGGCGCTGCTCCTCGGCCTCGTGCTTGCCCATGCCGAGCTCGTGGCCGATCGCCGGGGCGAGCCGCCGCTCCTGCTTGCTCGACGAAGTGGCCGCGCATCTCGACCCAAAACGCCGCTCCGCTTTGTTCGCGCGCCTGGAGGGTCGCGGCCAGGTCTGGATGACCGCAACGGAGGCGAATTTGTTCGATGGGATCGGCGCCGCATCGCGCTTCCGCGTCGAGCCGGGAGCGGTGAATTGCGCCTGAGGTGGACTTCTTAAGGATTGTCTCTATATTGCACCGCAACACGAGGCGCTTTCTTCAAGCGGCGTGATCGGCTCAACGCTTCGGCGGCAACCGGCCCGCGCCTCGATTTTCTTGCTCTCCTATTCACGCGGGGCGCTCTTTTGACCCCGCTCGCGGCTTGCGCATCAACGCGCCGGCCGCGCGCGCAATTTTGGAATTTTTAACATGTCATTCATGTCCCTGGGGCTCTCCAAGCCCCTTCTCGATGCGCTCGCAGCGAAGGATTATTCGCAGGCGACGCCCATCCAGCTTCAAGCCATTCCCACGGTCCTCACCGGCCGCGATCTCCTCGGGATCGCCCAGACCGGCACGGGCAAGACCGCGGCGTTCATGCTGCCCTCGCTCGACCGTTTGGCGGCCGCCAAGCGCATCCCGCGCCCCGGCCAGATCCGCATGCTCGTGCTCGCTCCGACACGCGAGCTTGCCTCGCAGATCGCGGCCAGCGCCCAGGCTTATGGCCGCTTCATGCATCTGTCGGTTGGTGTCATTTTCGGGGGCGTTCCCAACGGCAAGAGCCTGCGCACCGTTGCCCGCGGACTCGACGTGCTCGTCGCAACGCCCGGCCGGCTGCTCGACCTCATCGACCAGCGCGCGCTTTCGTTGCGCGAGCTCGAGATCCTGGTGCTCGACGAAGCCGACCAGATGCTCGACCTCGGTTTCATCCACGCGTTGAAGCGCATCGTCGCGCTGGTGCCGGCCAAGCGCCAGACCCTGTTCTTCTCGGCCACCATGCCGCGGGCGATCAAGGATCTCGCCGACCGCTATCTCACCAATCCCGCCGAGGTGTCGGTGACTCCGGTCGCCTCGACGGTGGACCGGGTTGAGCAGCGCCTCACCTTCGTCAATCAGGCCGAGAAGACGGCGCTGTTGACGCATCTGCTCCGCGGCGAATTGGTCGAGCGGGCGCTGGTGTTCAGCCGTACCAAGCATGGCGCGGACAAGATCGTGCGGCTGCTTGAGGCCGCCGGCATTCCCGCAAGTGCGATCCATGGCAACAAGAGCCAGGCGCAGCGCGAGCGCGCGCTTGCGCAGTTTCGTTCCGGTGAGGTCAAGGTCCTCATTGCGACGGACATTGCGGCGCGCGGGATCGATATCCCCGGCGTTAGCCACGTGGTGAACTTCGACCTTCCCGACGTGCCCGAGCAATATGTCCACCGCATCGGCCGCACGGCCCGCGCCGGAGCGACGGGCATTGCGATCGCCTTCTGCTCGGATGAGGAGCGCGGCAACCTGCGCGACATCGAGCGCCTGACTCGCCAGAAGCTTAGTATCGATGCCCTTCCCTCGGGCTTTGCCGCGCAGGTCGCAGCAACGCGCGCGCTCAAACCGGTCGAGCGTCAGCGCGGTCGATCGTCGAACGGCGGTGGTCAGCGCGATCACCGGCCCAATAGGAACCCGGCGCACCGTGGCAATGGCGCTCGCTCGAACGGCGGCCGCGGTCGCGGAAATCAGCAGTGGCGCGCACGCGGTTAAGCCAAGGATTCACGCGCGTGCGCGTACGCGTGCGCACGTGACTTTCAGCCGTAAATCCTTATATCCGGACTATGGCAACCGACCCCAACAGCAACACCTACGACGCCGAGAGCATCAAGGTCCTCAAAGGCCTCGACGCGGTGCGCAAGCGGCCGGGCATGTACATCGGCGACACCGATGACGGTTCGGGTCTCCATCACATGGTGTTCGAGGTCTCGGACAATGCCATCGACGAGTCGCTCGCCGGCCATTGCGACCGGATCCTCATCCAGCTGAACGCCGATGGATCGGTCACGGTCGAGGATAATGGCCGTGGCATCCCGACCGGCATTCATGAGGGCGAAGGGGTGTCGGCGGCCGAGGTCATCATGACCCAGCTCCATGCCGGCGGAAAGTTCGAGAACACCTCCGACGACAATGCTTACAAAGTCTCCGGCGGCCTTCACGGCGTCGGGGTCAGCGTCGTCAATGCGCTATCGGAATGGCTCGAGCTGACCATCTGGCGCGACGGCGAGGAGCATTTCATGCGCTTCCGTCACGGCGACGCCGAGGCGCCGCTGGAGATCGTCGGCAAGGTCCCGGAAGGCAAAAAGGGCACCCGAGTCACGTTTCTGCCGAGCCCCGAGACCTTCAAGATCACCGACTTCGACTTCGAGCAGCTCGAGCACCGTTACCGCGAGCTCGCCTTCCTCAACTCCGGCGTTCGCCTGGTCCTCGCCGACGCCCGGCACGAGGAACGGGTCGAGCATGAGCTATTCTACGAAGGGGGGATTGCGGCCTTCGTCAAATGGCTCGATCGCGCCAAGACGCCGCTGTTTCCCGAGCCGATCGCGATTTCCGCCGTGCGCGACGGGGTCGGAATCGATGTCGCGCTGGAATGGAACGACTCTTATTACGAGAACGTCCTGCCGTTCACCAACAACATCCCGCAGCGCGACGGCGGCACCCACATGGCGGCCTTCCGCGCCGCCTTGACGCGGACGATCAACAATTACGCCGACAAGTCTGGCATGCTGAAGCGCGAGAAGGTCACCCTCACCGGTGAGGACATGCGCGAAGGCCTCACCGCAATCGTCTCGGTCAAATTGCCCGATCCCAAGTTCGGTTCGCAGACGAAGGACAAGCTGGTCAGCTCCGAAGTGCGCCAGCCGCTCGAAAGCCTGATGAGCGACAAGATGGCCGAGTGGCTTGAGGAGCATCCCGGCGATGCGCGCTCGATCATCCAGAAGGTGATTGATGCGGCCGCCGCCCGTGAAGCTGCGCGCAAGGCGCGTGAGGCCAGCCGCAAGTCAGTGCTGGGAATCTCCTCGCTGCCCGGCAAGCTGGCCGATTGCCAGGAGCGCGACCCGGCGCTTAGCGAGCTGTTCCTGGTCGAGGGTGACAGCGCCGGCGGCTCGGCCAAGCAGGGCCGCAACCGCCACAACCAGGCGATCCTTCCGCTCAAGGGCAAGATCCTGAACGTGGAGCGCGCCCGCTTCGACAGGATGCTTGGCTCGAAGGAAATCGGGACTTTGATCCAGGCGCTCGGGACTTCCATCGGCCACGAGGAATTCAACCTCGAGAAGCTGCGCTACCACAAGATCGTGATCATGACCGACGCCGATGTCGACGGCGCCCACATCCGCACTCTGTTGCTGACCTTCTTCTACCGGCAGATGCCGCAGCTGATTGATAACGGGCATCTCTTCATCGCCCAGCCACCGCTCTATAAAGTCAGCCGCGGGCGTTCCGAGGTTTACCTGAAGGACGACCCAGCGCTCGAT
The DNA here is from genome assembly GCA_963785965.1 of uncultured Alphaproteobacteria bacterium. GTDB lineage: Bacteria > Pseudomonadota > Alphaproteobacteria > Sphingomonadales > Sphingomonadaceae > Sphingomicrobium. Next base: position 35,718 of record CAWAXE010000009.1, on the reverse strand, counting down.
GATTATCTCGAGGAAGCGGGTCTTGAGGGCTTGATACTCGACGCGCCCGAAGGCCAGCGTTCGGGCCAGGATCTGAAGACTCTGGTCGATCATGCGCGACGGATGCGGACGCTGATGCACTACGCGCCGCGCAAATATGATTCCGCGCTGATCGAGGCGCTGGCGATCAACGGCGCTTTGAAACCCAACCTCGACAAGGACGGACGCGCCAAGGCCATTGCAAGGGTCGCAGCATGGCTCGGTGCCGCCGATCAGGAAGCCGAATGGTCCGGTGAGGTTTCGGCCGAGGGAGGATATCTGCTCAAACGCCTGTGGCGCGGAGTGACCGACGCCTACATCATCGAGCCGAGCTTCCTCGTCTCCGCCGAGGCGCGCAAGCTTGATGGGCTCGCGAAGGAGCAAGCAGCCGCCTACGCCCGGCCTTCGACATTGCGCACGCTTAAAAGAGGCGCCGTGACCGAGGAGCAGAAGCCCGAGCCGATCGAAGGCGTCGACGCCGACGAGCAGCCGACGGAAGCGGATACGAAGGGCAAGCCGGTGACGGTAACTCGGCCGTCCGAACTCCTCGATGCGGTCCTCGCGGCCGGGCGCAAAGGCCTCAGCATTCAGCGCTACAAGGGTTTGGGCGAAATGAACGCCGAGCAATTGTGGGAGACGACGCTCGATCCGGCGAACCGCTCATTGCTCAGGGTGGAGGTCGCGCAGGCCGACGTCGCCGACGAGATCTTCACGCGCCTGATGGGCGACGTCGTCGAGCCCCGCCGCGAGTTCATTCAGGACAATGCGCTCAACGTCGCCAATCTCGACGTCTAGGAACTATTCAGGCGCAACGGCTATTGGCGCTCGAGTGACCAGCGGGCCCACTCTCACCGTAGCAAGCTATAATATGCGCAAGGCGATCGGGCTCGACCGGCGGCGCGATCCGCAGCGGATTCTCGACGTCCTGCATCAGATCGACGCCGACGTGGTCGCGCTTCAGGAAGCCGACAAGCGCTTCGGCGGGCGCGGATCGGCGGTGCCGCATGAGCTGATCGATACGCACGGCGTGTACAAGGCGGTCCATCTTGGAGTCCGCCACCGCCGTCCGTTTGAGAATGCGCGCAAGCACGCGGAAAAGCTTTTGAAGGTGAACACGCGCAACATCGGCTGGCATGGCAATGCGATCCTGGTGAAGCGGCACGTCGGCGTGATCGACTGCGCGGCGCTCGATCTTCCGACTTTGGAGCCGCGCGGCGCGGTGATGGCCGAGCTGCTGATCGGCGACCAACCGGTGCGCGTCGTCGGCATGCACCTCGACCTCTCCGGCCTGTGGCGAAAGCGACAGCTGCGCTCGATCATGGACGCCATCGCTCAGCGCCCGCAGAAGATGCCAACCGTGCTGATGGGCGACACCAACGAATGGCGCACGGTCGCCGGATGCCTACAGGAGCTCGAGCCCGAGTTTCACATCGCGCCGACCGGCATGAGCTTTCATGCCCGCCATCCGGTCGCCGCACTCGACCGAATCATCGTTCACAAGGATTTGAACGTCGAAGCGGCCGGAGTGCACACGAGTCCAGCAGCCCGGCGCGCCTCCGATCATCTGCCGATTTGGGCGCGGCTGTCGGTTCAGCCGGCCCCTGTGATCTTGCGCTGACGCCGCCGCTGGATCGACGAGCCGATGCCCATCGCCTCGCGATATTTAACGACCGTTCGCCGAGCGACATCGAAGCCGCGCTGCTTCAACAGGCCGGCGATGGCGTCGTCGCTGAGAATCTCGGTCTCGGCTTCGATCGACGTCTTTGATTCCCGCCTTGACGGCTTCGGCCGCGGCCCCGTCGCCCTCGGCTGAAGCCACTCCGGAGCCGAAGAAATATTTGAGCTCGTAGAGGCCGCGGTCGCACAGCAGATATTTGTTCGAGGTGACGCGGCTGACGGTCGACTCGTGCATTTCGATGGCTTCCGCGACCTCGCGCAAGGTCAGCGGCTTCATCGCCGACACCCCGCGCTCGAAGAAACCCTGCTGCCGTTTCACGATCTCGCTGACGACCTTGACGATCGTGCGGGCGCGTTGGTCGAGCGCCTTTACCAGCCAGCCCGCGCTCGCCAGGCATTCGCTGAGCCACGCGCGCGACGCTTTGTCCTGCGGCCCGGTCTTGAGCTCCTGATAATAACGCCGGTTGACCAGCAGGCGCGGCAGCGTTGCCTGGTTCAATTCGACCGCATAGCCGGCACGAGTCCGCCGCACGAACACGTCGGGCGAAACGTCCTGGGCGGCATTGGCTGACAATTGACAGCCCGGCTTTGGATCATACGAACGGAGCTCGCGAATCATGTCGGCGAGATCTTCGTCGTCGACTCCGCAGATGCGTTTGAGATCGCTCAAGCGGCCTTTCGACAGCAACTCGAGATTGTCGATCAGGCGCGCCATCGCCGGGTCGTAGCGGTCCGCTGCCTTGGCCTGCAGTGCGAGGCATTCGGCGAGCGAGCGGGCGCCGACTCCGGGCGGTTCCAGTCCCTGGACGATCGACAGCGCCTGCTCGACGAGCGAAAGCGAAGCGCCGGTAAGCTCGCCGATTTGCTCGAGCGGCACGGTCAAATAGCCGGTCTCGTCCAGGGTTTCCGCGATCGCCCTTGAGAGATTGCCGACGTCCCCGGACAGTCCGTGGAGCTGATCTTGCAGATGCTCGGCAAGCGATCCGGCGGAATATTCAATCCGTTCGAAATCAAAGGCTTCGTCCCCGCTCGATGACGTCACGACGTCGGCGAAGCTATCCGTCTCGAGCGCTTCGGACGTCCAGTCGACATCGAGCGGGCGGTCATCATCGGCCTGGCCGCGAATCAAGTCGTCCGCGCCGGGATCGTCGGCGGGCTCGCCGCTGTCGGTTTCATCATTCGCGCCATCGGCCGCCGGAGCTTCGCCTTCATCGTCCCCGGAGCGCGACTCGAGCAGCGGATTCTTCGACAGTTCCTCCGCGATGAAGGCTTCGAGCTCGAGATTGCTGAGCTGCAACAGCTTGATCGCCTGCGTCAGCTGCGGCGTCAGCACCAGCTGCTGGCTTTGGCGGATGCTTAGAGAGGGCCCCAAGCCCATTGCCGCTACTCGCTACAGCGCGAAGCTCTCGCCGAGGTAGAGGCGCCGGACCTCCTGGTCGGCGACCAACGCTTCGGGAGTACCCTGGAACAGCACCTGACCGTCGTAGATGATGCAAGCGCGATCGACGATGTCGAGAGTTTCGCGGACGTTGTGGTCCGTGATCAGCACCCCGATGTCGCGGCTCCTCAACTCGCGGACCAGCTCGCGGATGTCGGCGATGGAGATCGGATCGATTCCGGCGAACGGCTCATCGAGCAGCATGATCGACGGCTCGGCGGCGAGCGCCCGGGCGATTTCGCAGCGGCGCCGTTCGCCGCCCGAAAGCGACATGGCGGGCGAATCGCGAAGCTGGGTCAGGCCGAATTCCTTCAGCAGCTGTTCTAGCCGCTCGCGGCGCGTTTCCCTGTCGGGCTCGGCGACTTCGAGAACGGCGAGGATGTTCTCCTCGACGGTCATTCCGCGGAAGATCGACGTTTCCTGCGGCAAATAGCCCAGACCGAGGACGGCGCGACGGTACATCGGAAGCTCGGTGATGTCCTGACCGTCGAGGAAGATGCGGCCGCTATCGGGCTTCACCAGGCCCATCACCGAATAAAAGCAGGTCGTCTTCCCGGCGCCGTTGGGGCCGAGAAGGCCGACGACTTCGCCGCGGTGGACGTCGAGTGAAACGTCGTGGAGCACGGCGCGCCGGTCGTAGGCTTTGGCGATCGAATGCACTTCGAGTCCGCCTTCCGCCCGCTGTGCCTCGGCGGAAGGTCGCGTGAAGGTCGCAGCTTCATTCATCCGGCGATCAGCTTCCGCTGTTCTTTTGCGGAACCGTAAAGTGGCCGGTGGCGCGGCCGCCGCTGGAGTTCACGCCGGGCGGCCCGCCGTCGACGACCGCTCGCCCGGACTCCAGATTGATCACCAGCCGCTGGCCATTCACCACATTCGGACCGCGCGTCAGCTGGACGTTACCGATGACCGTGATCAGCTTGTGTTCGAGGTCGTAGATCCCGAAGTCGCCCTTCGCCGTTTCCGACGGGCTGTGCACGACCACGCCGCCGGCGGCATCGAGCCTGCGGATCTGCACGCCCGTGCCCCCGCCATTCTGCGGGGCGTTTGAGTAAGCGACGGTGAGCCGCTGCGTGTCCAAGGTCAGCTCAGCCTGGCTGGCATGGACGTTGCCGGCGAAGATTGCGCGGTCGGCGCGGTCCTGCACTTCGATGCGGTCGGCTGTGACGTCGACCGGCGCGTTGCTGTTATGTCCCTTGAGCGCCGAGACAGGTTGCACCTGTCGCACCTGGCCGGCCGCGGTGCCGCCCGCAGCCATAAGGCCTGCTGCAAGAATGATGCCAATGGAACGCACAGCCATCATCTGACCCCCCCTTGCACGATTTTCAAGCGAGCACCGCCGTCGAGCACGACGGTTCGGCTGCCGAGGTCGGCTTTGAGGTGGCCGGCCTGGAACTGACCGAGGCGCATTTGCCCGGCGACCGGGCCGGAGCTGGCAAGCTTCCGCTGCTTTAAGTCCACGGTTACATCGCGGGTGGTGAGGCGGTAGCCGTCCGCACCCGTGACGCGCACCGGGCCGTCGATCGCCACTTGCTGCGTGTCGAGATTGTAGCGCGCATTGTTCGCGCCAATCAGCAGCGGGCCTTGCTCCATCGCGAGTTGGGCGAACATTCCCTGGATATCGACGACCGGCACTTCGGAACTTCGCTGAAGCGCATTGTTCGCCGCGATTTCGAATTTCTGGCCTTTGTTGTCGCTTCCGACATAGCGCGCCGATTCGACGCGCATCCGTTCTTGCGCGCTCTGCACTTTCTTCTTGTCGAGAATGAAGCTGACGTCGCCCTTCTTTTCCAAAGGCGCCACCGCCAGAACGGCAATAAGGACGCCGACCGCGCTCGGCAGCACGACCTTCGTCCAGCGGATCAGCCGGTCATGCACGCTGCCCGGGACAGCCCATCTTTGTTTGACCGTGCGGCCCCGGATGGCCGCTTCAGACATCGCGATCCTCAGCCGTCATGCGCGAAAATGTCCTGCTCGGCCCAGCCGGCGATGTCGAGCAAAGCCCGCGCCGGGAGGAAATCGAAACAGGCCTGGGCCAGCGGCATCCGCCCTTCACGCTCGAGCCGCTCGTCGAGCTTGGCCTTGAGCGAATGAAGGTATCGCACGTCGCTCGCCGCATAGTCGCGCTGAGCATCCGAAAGGTCTTCGGCGCCCCAGTCGCTGCACTGCTGCTGCTTGGACACGTCGATGTTGAGCAGCTCCTTGACCAAATCCTTGAGGCCGTGGCGGTCGGTATAGGTGCGCACCAGGCGCGAGGCGGTGCGCGTGCAATAAAGCGGCGCGGCCATGATCCCGAGATAGACCTGCATGATTCCGACGTCGAACCGCGCGAAGTGATAAAGCTTCAGGCGATCAGGATCGCTGAGCACCGCCTTCAGGTTCGGCGCGTCATAGTCGCTTCCGCGCTTGAACCGCACGAGATGCTCGTCGCCCCTGCCATCCGACAATTGCACCACGCACAGCCGGTCGCGGCCCGGAATCAGCCCCATGGCTTCGGTATCGACCGCGATCGGACCCGCGGCGAACGTCACTCCCGAAGGGAGGTCCTCCTCGTGAAAATGCACAGCCATTCTTACTCCTCACCGAGGCCTCGCGTTCGCTTTAGTCTCCGGGCTGCCAGTCATGCCAGCCCCCAAAGAATTGCCGTCCGGGATTCAATCACTGGAGCCTGTGATCTTTTTAAGCTAAGGGCGTGAACGGTGCGTGAGTGAGACACGCGCCGTGACCGGTTGCGCCTTCGGCCCAGCGCGTTGGTCCTATATCGTTGTGGGCACACGGAAGTTTGGACAAGCATGGGTTTCGACAGAGGGCGCAAGGGCGACCGCGGCGGGCGCGGCCGCGATAAGCGTGACGATTTCTTCGGCGGAGAGACTTTCACCGAACAGGGCGGCGGATTTCAAGAGCGCGGCGGCTATGGCGGCGCAGGCGGCGGCGGTGGATACCGCGGCAGCGGCGGCGGAGGCGGCTTTGGTGAGCGCTCCGGCGGCTACGGCGGCGGCGGAGGCGGTGGCTTTCGCGGCGGTGGCGGCGGAGGAGGAGGCTTCCGCGGCGGAGGCGGCGGTGGCGGCGGCGGCGGGATGCCGCCCCAGGTCGTCGGCGAAGGCAAAGGCATCGTCAAATTCTTCAATCCGCAAAAGGGTTTCGGCTTCATCGTGCGCGATGACGGCGGCGAGGACGTATTCGTCCACATCTCGGCGGTCGAGCAGGCCGGCCTCACCGACCTCGCCGACGGGCAGCCCCTCGAATTCACTTTGGTCGACCGCGGCGGGCGCATCTCGGCAACGAACCTCAGGATCGAGGGCGAGCCGATGGCGGTCGAGCGTAGCGGCGGCGGGGCGGGCGGCGGCGACCGCGGTCCGGAGCGTCAGCTGACCGGCGAGAAGGCGAGCGGAACGGTCAAGTTCTTCAACGCGATGAAGGGCTTCGGCTTCATTCAGCGCGATGACGGCCAGCCCGATGCGTTCGTGCACATTTCGGCCGTTGAGCGAGCGGGTATCCCGACGCTCAACGAGGGCGACCGGCTCGAATTCGAGCTCGAGGTCGATCGCCGCGGCAAGACCGCTGCGGTGAACCTGCAGTCCATCGCCTGAGGCTGAATACCCTCTAAGGGGGCAAAGAGCCGGTGGAGGAAAACTCCGCCGGCTCTTTTCATTGCTACATCGCGCTGTCGTAGAAAGCGTCGAGATCGGCCTTGAGCTTGTGAGCCGAGACGGGGTCGACGTACATCATATGCCCGGCGGGATAGTAGCCGTAGCGGATGTTCGCGGCGATTGCCGGCTCCAGGGCCATGTGCCCGGCCTCGTAATCGGCGCCCATGAAGGGTGTCGCGAGGTCGAAATAGCCGCTGACCATGAACAGCTTCATGCGTGGATTCTGCCGCATTGCGGTCGCGAGATCGACACTGGTGTCGGCTATCGGCTGGTCCCCCGCTTCCGACTTGTGCGTGAACTCCCATTTGCTGCCGATGCCGGCATAATTGTTGATCCGGTAGCTGAGCGGCGTCTTGTAGCCGAGGTCGCGGAATAGATAGTCGTTGATCGCGCCGGTGAAGCCGCCGGTGATCGCGCTGGCCTGCGGGTCGTAGGTCGGGTCCGAGCCGACCTGCTCGGCCTCGGTGCCCAGATAGCGCGAATTGATTCGGCCGATGATCTGGCCACGGTCGCGCAAAAGCTCGCGCCGGAATCGCTCCGGATCCACGCGCAAATTGGTGCGCAAAACATATTCAGGCGAGAGACCGGTGAGCGCCGCCAGCTCCGTCGCGACGGACCTCTTCTCCTCATCGCTGATGGCGCGGCCCTTCTGCAGCGCGGCCGCGTATGGACCGCTGGCGAAAGCGCGCGCCCGCCCGGCGAAGCTGTCGAGCGTGCCCTCGTGCGATACCTTGTTATAGTACCAGGCATCGGTCGCGTAGGTCGGGAGGAAGTCGATATACTGCTGATCGCCGGCGAAATCGGCGAAGTTGAGCACGGTCGAGACAAGCACGATCCCATTCACTTGCACACCCTTGTCGGCAAGCTTCGACGACAAACCGGCGGCGCGAAGTGTGCCGTAGCTTTCGCCGATGATGAACTTGGGGCTGTTCCAACGGCCATATTTGGTGAGGTACCGCTGGATCCCCCGCGAGAAGGCGTCGAGGTCCTTATCGACGCCAAAGAAATCCTCCGGCTTGGCTTTGCCGACCGGCCGCGAAAGACCGGTCGTGATCGCGTCAAGGAATACGAGGTCGGTTTTGTCGAGCAACGTGTCCTGGTTCGAATCGACGCGGAACGGCGGACCGGAGATGGTCTCGGGGATGGACGCGTCCACCTTCACCGGCCCGAACGACCCCATGTGCAGCCACATGGTCGAGCTTCCCGGGCCGCCGTTGAATAGAAAGGTCACCGGCCGCGGCCGCCCGTTGGCGCCCGGTATCGTATAAGCGGTGTAAAACATGCTCGCGACCGCCTCGCCATCGTCGTTGCGGATCGTCAGAGTGCCGGGAGTTGCGGTGTAGGCCAGCGTCCGCCCGCGGAAGCTGATCGAACGTCGGACCGGCTGCGCCGTCTCCTCGGCGCTGGCTTTCGCCGTATCCTCATCCTTGTCCTTATCCTTGGCGACCGACTCCGCTTTCGCGCCGGGCGGCGGAGTGTCGCCGGCATTGCTCGAGCTTTGCTGCGCGAAAGCCGCGCTCGAAAGGAGCAGCGAGAGGGCAAAGAGGGAGAGGCGCATCATTGTCCTTTCAACGGGATCGGCTTGCCCTTCACCATGACATAATCGACGTGCTGAACAGCCGTCGGATCGACCAACGGGTCTCCCTCGACTGCAATCAGATCGGCCGATTTGCCTGGGTCGAGCGTGCCGGTCTCATTGGCGATGCCGAGCAAATCGGGGCCGCCCTTGGTCGCGGCGATCAGCGCGTCGCGCGGGCTCATTCCGCCCTTGCTGACCATCAGCGCCAGTTCCTTGTTCGCATCGGTGTGCGGAGCGACGGCGCTGTCGGTTCCGAGCGCGATCTTGACCCCGTTGCGGTAGGCGAGATTGAGTCCCTTGCCCCAGACGGCGAATGTTTGCTGCGCCTTGGCTTCCGATTCGGGCGCAAGCTTGCCGGTGCCGATCAGTCCCTTCACGCCACTGAACGCCATCAAGGTCGCGACATAGTAAGTGCCATGCGCTTTCATCGCATTGACGCCGGCCTGATCGATGAAGGTGCCATGCTCGATTGAATCGACGCCGGCGAGCGTCGCCCCGAGGATGCCGCGCGTGCCGTGCGCATGGGCGGCGACTTTTAGGCCCATGGCATGCGCCATGTCGCAGATGCCCTTCATCTCGGCGTCGGTGAAATGCTGCTCGAGGCCGCGCGCGCCCGGATCGAGCACGCCGCCGGTGGCCATGATCTTGATCACGTCGACGCCGGCCGCGGCAAGTTCCGCGGACGACCTTCTGGCATTCCTCGACGCCGGTGCAGACCGAGGGGTTGAGGTGCGCTTCGTTGACCGCAGCGGCGAGCTCGGGCGGAAGGCCGGTCGCTTCGTCGGCATGGCCGCCGATGATCGACAGCGGTGCGCCGGCAACTTCGATGCGCGGTCCCGGAAAACGACCCTCGGCAACGGCATCGCGAACGGCAATCACCGCGCTCGTGTCGCCGCCAAGGTCGCGCACGCTGGTGAAGCCGCCTTGTGCCATTTCGAGCGCGTGGGTCAGGCCGACGGTCGCTGCGTAGGGAACCGACTTCTTCTTGGTGAAGCCCGCGTACCAGGGCTCGCCGCTGGTGTCCGTCAGATGCACGTGCGCATCGGTCATTCCGGGCAACACCGTGCGGCTGTGTTCATCGACCACGATGGCTCCCGCCGGCGCTGTAAAGCCGGTCTCGATCCGGCTGATTCGGCCATTCTCGACGATCACCGTCGAAGGGCCACGCTCCGCTTGGGCCGCGTCGACGATCAGGTGCCCGGCCTGGATTGCATAGGTTTCCGCATTGGCTGCAGTGGCAACGACCAGCGCTGCTGCGCCGGCGAGCAAGTGCTTGAGCATGAAGGTCCCCTCTCCCGGAAGTGAGGGAGGCTTAGCCCGCGGCCGGGGCGGGCTTCAAGTTACCATCGCCTGCAGGGTCGCCACTCGGTCGGCCTCAGCCGCCGGTTTGTCGATCCGAATCCGGCTGATCCTCGGAAAACGCATCGCCAGGCCGGACTTGTGGCGCGTGCTCCGGTGAATGGAATCGAACGCGACTTCGAGCACGAGGCTTTTCTCGACTTCACGGACCGGACCGAAGCGCTCGACTGTATGGCCGCGGATCCAGCGGTCGAGCCAGCGCAGTTCCTCATCGGTAAAGCCGAAATAGGCTTTGCCCACCGGAAGAAGCTCACCCTCTTCGGTCCAGCACCCGAACGTGTAGTCCGAGTAATAGCTCGATCGCTTGCCCGACCCGCGCTGCGCGTACATCAGCACGCAATCGGCGGTCAGCGGATCGCGCTTCCATTTGTACCACAGGCCCGTTCGGCGGCCGCCGACATAAGCGCTGTCGCGGCGCTTGAGCATGATCCCCTCGATCGCGACATCGCGCGCATTGGCGCGCAGCTCCTCGAGCTCGTCGAAATCCTTGGCCGCAATCAGCTGCGAGACGTCGAACCGTTCCGGATCGAGCTGCTCGGCGAACGCTTCGAGCCGCTCACGACGCCGCTCCCAGGGGAGCTCACGAAGGTCTTCGCCGCCGTCGAACAGGATGTCGTAGAGCCGGACGAAAGCGGGATACGTCCCAAGCATCTTCTGACTGACGTTCTTGCGGCCGAGCCGCTGCTGGAGCGCGTTGAAGCTCGCCGCCGACGTGACTTCGAGCCCCGAACCCTGCGCCTCGCCTCTGACGAGCAGCTCGCCGTCGAGCACGCCGGGGATCCGGAACGCTTCGGCAACGTCCGGGAAGCTATGCGAAATGTCGTCGCCGGTGCGGCTGTAGAGCCGGGTCTCGCCACCCGCATGGACCAGCTGAACGCGAATCCCATCCCACTTCCATTCAGCGGCGAACTCCTCCAGCGACACTTTTGCGTCGTCGAGCGGATGCGCGAGCATGAACGGGCGGAAGATTGGCAGGTCGCGCGCCCGCGGCTGTTCAGCGCGACCTTCGGCCCAGTCGAACAGCTCGGCAAACGGCGGGCGCAGCCCGTGCCAGACCTCCTCGACCGCATCGAGCTCGAGGCCGAAGGCTTGTGCGAGTGCCTGCTTCGCGAGCCGTGCATTGATTCCGACGCGAAGCTCGCCGAGCGCCAGCTTCAGCAGCGCAAATCGTCCCGATGCGTCGAGATGGTCGAGCATCCGCGCAAGCACCTGCGGGGCGTCCATCTTCGACGCGGATCGCAGCCGCTGGATCGCGTCGGAGATGCGGATGGTAGCGTCATCGATTTCCGGAGGCTCGCCCTCGAACTTCGGCCAGAGCAGCGCCATGGTTTCGGCCGTGTCGCCAACGTAATCGCGGCTCATGTAGAACAGCACGGGGTCGATCCGGTCCTCGACTAGCCCGCGGATCGCGGCGGGCTTCACGTGGGGAATGTCGAGCGTGCCGGTCAGCGCCGCTAAGCCGTAGCCGCGGTCCGGGTCGGGCGTTTCCTTCAGGTAATCGCCGATGAGCTTGAGCTTGGTATTGCGCGAGCGCGTGTAGACGAGGTCGTCGAGCAGCTGCGAGAAGGCGCGCATCGCGCCTTCAATGCACGAACGCTGGCTGAGTGCCTAATGCAGTCGGACGGCGAGGGCGGCCAGGATCGCTGTCCGGTCTCCGTCGGAGCGGCTGTCGAGCGCCTCCTCGACATGTTCCAGACAGGATTGGAGCCCGACCCGGTGGCCGGGAAGGAGCGCCATTTGCGCCGAGCGCCGCGCAAGCCCTTCGAGTGCGGCAAGGCCGTGCACCGCCGCGAGCTGCCGGATCGCATCCATTCGAGCATAAAGGTCCATGGGAGAGATGCGGGGACCAGCCTGGCGGATTTCGGCGACGCGTAGCCCGACCTCGTTCCTCACCTTTGCGAGCGGATCGGTAGCCATGGCGCGTCTCCTGTTAACCGGAGCGTCGCGCACTTAAGTTAACGGGTCGTTACCAGCCTGTGTCAGTTGACAGAATCGGCCTCTCTCGTCATTGCAGCTGCCGCAGGCGGCGAGAAGCCGCTTTTTCTTTTTTCTAAGAGACTCAGGACCGCCCGATGGCCAAGCCGGCAACCGTCAAGATCAAGCTCGTCAGCACCGCCGACACCGGATTCTTCTACGTGACCAAGAAGAACCCGCGCACGCAGACGGAGAAGCTGAGCTTCAAGAAATACGATCCGCGCGCGCGCAAGCACGTCGAGTTCAAGGAAGCCAAGATCAAGTGAGCCGAGCGGCGTAGCCGCGAAGGACTCATCCTCGCGCAGGCGGGGATCCATTCATTCCGGACCCGATCCGGGATCCACCTTTCCTTCAGCGGCTCTCCGCTTTATCGCCGCCCTTGAGCAGCTGGTCGACCGTCTCGGCGAACCGCACCACCGAAATCGGCTTGGACACATAAGCCTGCGCCCCCGCGGCACGGATGCGCTCCTCGTCGCCCTGCGCCGAATAAGCCGTCACGGCCATGATCGGCACGGCCGCGAGCCCGCTCGTCGCTGCGCATCATCCGAATCAGCTCGAGCCCGCTGATGTGCGGCAGCTGGATGTCGGTGATCACCAGGTCGGGCGAAAAATGCCGCGCCGCGTCGAGCGCGAAGCGGCTGTCGGTCACCGCCTCGGGCTGATGGCCGTGCGCTGCGAGCAGGTCGCAGAAGAGCTTGATGTTGAGGGCATTGTCCTCGACGATCAGAATCTTCGCCAAACTGCCTCCCCTTGCGCCGGAGCAACGTAAGCCATGCTGCCGCAGACGCCAAACGACCCGTTCGCGCTCGCCCTCGCGGCGCTTGCTGCGACGTTGACCGACGAACGGCGCGCGGAGCGGTTCCTGGCCCTGACCGGAATCGGGACAGACGAGCTTCGCCGCCGGGCGGCGAGACCCGGCGCTTCTCTCCGCTTTGATCGCCTTTCTGGAGGCGCATGAGCCCGATTTACTCTCCGTTTCGGAGACGATTGGCGTTAGGGCCGACGAACTCGTAGCCGCGCGGCGGCAGATCGAAGGCGAGTGAGGAGACGCATGAGCAAGACCATCCTGATCACCGGCGCGACCGCGGGTTTCGGGCGCGCCGCGGCAAAGCGTTTCGCCGACGGAGGCTGGAAAGTCATCGGCACCGGCCGCCGCACCGAGCGGTTGCGCGAGCTGCAGGAGCGAGCTCGGTGACGCGTTCCTGCCGCTCGACATCGACATGCGCGATCGCGCGGCGGTCGAAAGCCTGGCGCAACTCTCGCCCCCGTGGAGCGAGATCGATCTTTTGCTCAACAATGCCGGTTTTGCCACGCCCACCACGCCCCTTCCCGAGACGGACTGGCAATGGGTCGAGGATGTGATCGAAACCAATGTCACCGGCCTCGTCGCCCTTACCCGGGCGCTCTTGCCCAAGCTGATCGAGCGCAAAGGCACGATCATCAACCTGTCCTCCGTCGCTGCGACCTATCCCTACAAAGGCGGCGCGGTTTACGGTGGTACCAAGGCGTTCGTCCGCCAGTTCTCGCTCGATTTGCGCTCGGATCTTCACGGCACTGGCGTCCGCGTCACTTCCGTCGAGCCGGGGATGGCCGAGACGGAGTTCACCATCGTCCGCACGGGCGGCGACAAGGAAGCGTCGGATAAGCTCTACGCGGGCGTGAACCCGTTGACCGCCGACGATCTCGCCGATCTCTTCTGGTGGATCGCCAACCTGCCGCCGCACCTCAACATCAACACCATCGAGCTGATGCCGGTGAACCAGAGCTTCGCCGGATTCGCCGTTCACCGCGAGGGTTGATTCTGCGCTGCGCCGGTGCTTGGGCGGGGCGATGAGCATCGATCAGCGCCTCGCCGAACTCGGCATCACCCTTCCCCAGCCCGCCGCTCCAGTCGCCGCCTATGTGCCCGCGGTCGAAATCGGCGGGCTGCTGCACATCTCCGGCCAGATCAGCTTCGCCGACGACGGTTCCCTGATCAAAGGACGCCTCGGTGAGGACGTCGATCTCGACGGCGGCATCGCGGCTGCGCGGCGCTGCGGCGTGATGCTGCTCGCGCAGATCAAAGCCGCCTTGGGCTCGCTCGATCGAGTCGAGCGGGTCGTCAAGCTCGGCGTCTTCGTGAACAGCGCGCCGTCGTTCACCGATCAGCCCAAGGTCGCCAATGGCGCGTCGGAGCTGATGCAGCAGGTGTTCGGCGAGGCCGGCCGCCATGCGCGAAGCGCCGTCGGAGTCGCCGTGCTTCCGCTCGGAGTCGCGGTCGAGGTGGACGCGATCGTCGCGGTGAAGGCCTAGTTCATCGGCGCTTCGCTACCCACCTCGAGAATATGGCCGACCACGAAAGCGCAATTCGTCGCCAAGATCGCGTCCGGAGTATCCGGGCCTCAATTCGCGCGCGTGGGATCGGCTTGCCGGGTCGCGACCCGTTCCTCAGCCGCGCATTCCTGTCCTCGCTCGAGGATTCGGGCAGCGTCGGGCCGGGAACCGGCTGGACTCCAGCGCCGATCCTGATCGAGGACGAAGCTTCGCACCTCGTCTCTGCCGCGCCCGCGTACCTCAAGACCCACAGCCAGGGCGAATATGTGTTCGACCACGGCTGGGCCGACGCGTGGGAGCGCGCCGGCGGCCAATATTATCCCAAGCTGCAAGTGGCGGTGCCCTTCACCCCGGTGCCCGGACCGCGGCTGCTCGGCTCTCGCCCGCAGCAATTGCTTGCGGCGATCGAGGCGGTGACGGTCCAGAACGAGATGTCCTCCGCCCACATCACCTTCATTGACGATGCGGGCGCGTTCGAATGTGAGCGCCGCGGGTGGCTGATCCGCCACGGCATCCAGTATCACTGGCTCAACCGTGGCTATTCGAGCTTCGGCGATTTCCTCGGCCAGCTCACCAGCCGCAAGCGCAAGTCCATCCGCAAGGAACGCGCGGAAGCTCGCGAGGGCCTCGAGTTCCGCGCGCTTCGCGGCGGCGAGATTGGTCCGGCCGAGTGGGACGCGATGTGGGCCTTCTATCAGGACACCGGCGGGCGCAAATGGGGCCGGCCTTACCTCACGCGCGAGTTCTTCGACCTGATTGGCGAGCGCATGGGCGACCAGGTGCTGTTGTTGCTCGCCTGCCGCGGCTCGGTTCCGATCGCCGGTGCGCTCAACTTCATCGGCGCGGACACGCTCTACGGCCGCTACTGGGGCTGCACGGAGGAGGTGCCGTTCCTTCACTTTGAGCTCTGCTATTATCAGGCGATCGAGTGGGCGATCGATCACGGCCTGACCGCGGTTCAGGCCGGCGCTCAGGGCGAGCACAAGATCGGCCGCGGCTACGAGCCGGTGATCACCCGCTCGGCGCATTTCATCCCCAACCGCAGCTTCCGCGACGCAGTTGCCGACTTCCTGGAGACTGAGCGTGCGGCCATTGCGACCGAATTCGAATGGCTGCGGCAGGACCTGCCCTACCGTTCGTCCTCGTCGGCATAGATCGCGACGGTGCGGCCGGTCGAGTCGGCCATTCCGCGATACATCGCCGGCGTCGTGAATCCCCAGGCGGCCTCCCCATCGGGAGCGACGGCGATCAGTCCGCCCTTGCCGCCGAGCCCACTCAATGTCCGCCAGCACGGCGTCGAGCGCGTCCTGCAGCGTTTGGCCGCCGAGCCGCACCCGCTCGGCGAGCTGGTGCGCGGCGACCGCGCGGATGAAATACTCGCCGGAGCCTGTCGCGGACACCGCGGCCGAGCGATCGTCGGCGTAAGTCCCGGCGCCGATCAGCGGCGAATCGCCGACCCGGCCCCAGCGCTTGGCGGTCAGTCCGCCGGTCGAGGTCGCCACCGCGACATGACCGTCGAGATCGACCGCGACCGCTCCGACCGTCCCATATTTTACTTCGTCGTCGAACCCGCCCGCGTCAGCAGCTCGTGCAGCTGTCGCCGCCGCTCGGGCACTTCGAACCAGCTGTTGGGACCTGCTCCAGGCCCGCCCCGCGCGCGAACTCGTCGGCGCCGCGGCCCGACAGGAACACGTGCGGGCCCTGCTCCATGAGCAGCCGCGCGAGGCTGATCGGCGCGCGGGTCGTTCGCAGGCCCGGCCACCGCTCCGGCGTCCCGCGTCCGGCCATCCATGATCGCGGCGTCGAGCTCGATGCAGCCCTCGGCTGTCAAAACGCTCCCTCGCCCGGCGTTGAAGCAAGCATCTTCTTCCAGCACGCGCACCGCCGCCTCGACCGCGTCGACCGCACCCTCGCGCCGCTCCAAAATCGCCGCGCCCGCGGCGAGCGCCCGCTCGAGCCCGTCAAGCGCGCATCGCTCCTGCTCCGGGCCCAGTTTCCCCGGCCGCATCGATCCCGCGCCGCCATGGATCACCAGCCGCCACCGTCGTTCCGTCATCGGCGGCCATAGCTGCGCGCCTCCGACCGCGCCAGTTGACCGCGGATGTTTTATATATTATTATGATATCAAATTTAGGGAGGCAACATTGGCCAACGACAAAATCATTGCGCTCACCGCGACGAGCGAACGGCGCGCATCGACGATGAGCGGCTACGTGATGCTGATTGTGCTGTTGCTCGCGATTCTCGCGGACGTTTACGGCGTCAGCCGCCTGCGGAATGGAGCCGACTTGATTGGCCTTACGGTCATTGCGGTCGCAACCCTCGTGTTCATCCTCGTGATGCCCGGCTTCTACATGCTGCAGCCGAACCAGGCGGTGGCGATCACATTGTTCGGCGAATATCGCGGCACCGACCGGAGCACGGGCCTCCGCTGGACTTGGCCGTGGATGGGCAAGAAGAAGGTCTCGGTCCGCGCCAACAATTTCATTTCCGAGAAGATCAAGGTCAACGATCTGCGTGGCAACCCAATCGAGATGGCGGCGCAAATCGTGTGGCGCGTGGTCGACACCGCGCAGGCGCTTGTTCGACGTCGACGATTACCGCTCGTTCGTCAGGGTCCAGGTCGAAGCGGCGATCCGAACGATCGGCTCGCGCTACCCTTATGACGATTTCGAGCATCAGGAAGTCACGTTGCGCGGCAATCACGATCAGGTCGGGGCCGAGCTGCGCACGGAGCTGCAGGCGCGGCTCGCGGTCGCCGGGATCACGGTCGACGAGTGCGGCTTCACGCACCTCGCCTACGCCCAGGAGATCGCCGGCGCGATGCTTCGCCGGCAGCAGGCGCAGGCGGTCGTCGCCGCGCGAAAGACGCTGGTCGAAGGCGCGGTCGGAATGGTCGAGATGGCGCTTGTCGATGCTCAGCGAAAAGAACGTGGTCGAGCTCGACGACGAGCGCCGGGCGGCGATGGTCTCGAACCTGATGGTCGTGTTGTGCGGCGAGCGCGATACGCAGCCCGTCGTCAACGCCGGAACGCTCTACCAGTAGCGTCTGGTGTCGGGAGCTGACCGCAAAGCATACCCGCTCAGGGTCGATCCAGCATTATGGGCGGCGGTCGAGCGCTGGCGGCGGCGGAACTTCGAAGCGTCAATGCGCAGGTCGAATGCCTGCTGCGGGAAGCGCTGAACACCCGTGGAGTGAAGCTCAATGCCCCGTCGCCTCGCAAGCGCGGCCGGCCGCCTAAGGAGCAGAGCGATGAATGATGGCCCGGAATGGTTTGCGCCCAAACGCTATGGCTACGGTTCTGGAATGCCGATCAGCTGGCAGGGCTGGGCCGTCACCATCGGCTTCGTGCTGTTCGTGACCGCAATGTCGCTCTGTTCAGCGACCGCCCGACTGAGCTCGTCGCTGCGATGATTCTTCCGACCGTCGGCTTCATGGTCATTTGCGCCCGGACGACCAGCGGCGGCTGGCGGTGGCGGTGGGGCAAGGACGATTAGCCGACGGAAAGGTCGCGCTGCTGGTTGACCAGCCGCCACTCGTCGAGGTCGGCGAGCATGATCCGCGCGGCTTGTTCCGCAAGATCGGCCGCGCGCGACAGCGGCACGTCCTTGCGCAGCTCCTGCTCGATCTGGCGCAGCGTGTTCGCGGTGGCGAGCGACCGCAATGCATCGCCGCCGAAGTCCGCCTGGAAGCGGATCCCGAATACGGCCGTGCCGAGCGCTGGGAAGCCCGCCGAAATCAGCGTGAACCAATTGCCGTAGCGGCTCACAAATGGCGCCGATCGCCAGCCCGATGA
This sequence comes from uncultured Alphaproteobacteria bacterium, assembly GCA_963785965.1. Taxonomy (GTDB): domain Bacteria; phylum Pseudomonadota; class Alphaproteobacteria; order Sphingomonadales; family Sphingomonadaceae; genus Sphingomicrobium. Next base: position 17,916 of record CAWAXE010000009.1, on the reverse strand, counting down.
GCGTTGCGATCGACACGATGAGCGTCGCCGCGAACAACACAGTGCCGATCAATCCCAGTCGGTGATCGAGCATGTCGATCTGATGCGCGTGCCGCTCGTGATAGCCGACCTGCGGAGCGACCTCATATTCGGCGATCGCCTCGGCCAGCCGCGCGGCGCGCGGTCCGTCGAGCGAGCCCGTGGGGCAGCCCATCGCGCGCCAGATGCCGCTCGCATACCAGTCGATCCAGCGCTTGGGCACGGGATTGGTCTCGGTGCCCGGCGGGTCGGGCGCGGCGATGCCGAGCAGCTTGAGGCTGCGCATCGGCCGCAGCCGCTCGGCAAGCTGGCGGTAATCGAGCCAGCGCCGATGCCATTCGAGGCGAGTCCCGATCTGCGCATTGAGGATGATCGCGAAGGTGATCACCACCTCGAGCGCGGCGAATTCGAACTTGAGGTGCGGCGCCATGAAGGCGCTGAGGCCCAGACACACGGCCACTCCGCCGAGCAGGAAATTGAAGATGTGTCCGCTGCGGTAGGTTTGGGCGAAATGGGTCGCGAGCCGGTCGGCCCAGCTGTACGCCTGCTCGAGCAGGTCGATCGGAGCGTTGATCTGGTGCGCTTCGGCGCACCCCTCGCGGTAGCGCCGCCATTCGTCGCGGATCTGCGCTTCGCAATGCTTGTTGGCGAAGTCCTTGGCGCCGAATCGGCCGACGCCCGCCGCCGCAAGCAGCAGCGGATATTCGATCCGCGCACGGATGTGGCGCAGCCGCTCGTGCGTGAAGCGCTTCAGGAAATCCTGCTCCTGCTCGTCCGGCGGAGGCATCAGCAGGCCCTGGAGCAAGGCGTCCATGTCGGGCCGGTCGAGCGGCCGCTCGACGGTCGGCTCGTCGGCGGTGGTGAGGACCGTCGGGTCGAACGCGCTCCACAGCAGGCGTGCAGGGCATCGCGACTCCGGCGGCAAATGGATCACCGCCGTGCCGCGCGTGATTGCCAGCTGCACGACCTCGCCAGTCCCGCCTCGCCCGCGCGGCGGGAGCCCGTCCCAGACCGCGATCAGCATGTCGCAATGCGCGACCGTCGCGCGGCCGGTCATCACATAAGCGTCGAGCTCGCGATCCTTGTCGCCGGGCAGCTCGAGCGTGCAGGTCGCGCGCTCGAGCAGCGCGTCGAAGCGCTCGCGCGCGCCGTGATTGGCGAGGCTCGCGCGATATTCCGCGCGCCCGAAGGGGAGCACCGCCTGCAGCTCCCAGCCGAGATCGAGCGCGACTTCGGCCGCGATCTGGTCGGCGCCGTCGGCGATCGGCGAGACGAACCGCATGCGCGGCGGCAAAGGCGCGAAGCAGTCCTGCTCCTTGTGAAGCAGATCGCGACCCGCCTCGGCGACCAGCAGCAGCACGTCGCGAATCCGCGACCGCAGCGCGTCACGCTCCCGGCGGGAAGGACGTCGGCGCGGTGCCCGGTCACTCCGACGCTGAGGACGAACGGCAGCCGCGGCGGACCGCGCCGTGGCCTCGCCGCAATTGCAGGCTCAACTATCCCGCTGCGGCGCGTTCACGCGCGAGCTTATCGCAGCAGCGCGAGCTGGCCAACTCAGGTCGCTCTGGAGCCGGTCTGATTATTGCCGATCGGATCGTAGCGATGAGCGCTTGCCCTTATTCACGGCGTCAAATCTTAAGGAAAGTCCGAATTGTTCGCCGCATTGATGTTAACGAACGTCAGACGTGTCGATCTTGTCGGGCGAGAAGTTCGGAGCCGGGTTGTCAATATGGCACAAGGTCGTTTCCGATTGCGTCCCCCGGCATCGTCCATCGCGGTTCACGAGCTTTGCCATCGGGTCGTCAGTTTGTCGTACCGCGTTCTGACGACTTCGCAACCCCGGATGCAATTGTTGTGAAACGATGAAGTCTCGTTCGTCAGGCGGACTCTATACGTGTCAACCCTATGTGACATATCTGTAACGTTGATGCCAACTCGAGGTAATCGTCACCGGACCTGCCCTTTATCATCGCTTCCATGATCGTCGTCGCCGCACTCTGTTGTCGAGCTCATCTTGCTGCTCAGACGGTCCTGCGGCACGCTTCCTCCACCTTCAACGTTGAGTATTTCATCGTGATCGTCCATCTCCGTTCTCCTTGCGATAATATCCATGCAGTCGTTCATGTCAGACGCTCGGTAACCCATTGCGCGAGGCGCGCGGCGAGTTGCTGCGCTTCGGCGGTGCGACCGAGCCGCTTAAGGATCGTCGCATGCTCATCCAGTTCCTGAGGCCGCTCGGCGACGCTGGCGGCAGTGCTGAAGCGCCTTCGCCCAGGCGGCCCGCGCCCCGTCGGCGTGTCGCCGGACGACTTCGGGTATCGCCGAGCAGTCGATATGCTGCAGCGATCGCGTACCGATCCTTGACGGCGTCGCCGCTGCGTTCGTTCGACGCGGATGCGAGTCGATTGCTCCGCGAATGCCGAGCGCTTGCGAAAGTGCTCCCGACTGGAGAGCCAGCCGGGACGCGCATTGTGCAGACACGCCGTCTGTCTTGATCTGCCGGGGCCGTCGGCCGGAGGAAGCGCAGCGATAGTCGCGCATCCGGCGCTCGTCTGCTGCGTGCCTCGTCACGGCTGGCCAAGCGAGAGCAGCGTCTTCGCGAGTTCGAGCTTGGCACCCCCCGCCAGTGTTCTCCAATAGTGAATTTGCCGGCTCGACCGGAACAAGACGGTCGGCCTCGGCGACTGCCGAGCGAAGTTCATCTACGCCGCGCTCGGGCTGCCCTCGCGACGTGAGAAGATTTCCAAGCGCTTGGTGGGCTGGGATGAGCTCCTGGCGGAACTGAACGTCCGTTGCGCCGCTGCGAGGGCCGATCGAGCAATGAGATTTGGCGCTCGCGAACGCTTGATTGCCGCGTCGAGACGCCCAAGCGACCGCTGGGCATCCGCCAGCCACGCGAGAACCGTGGACACTCCTTCTGATATGTCTGGTTGCCGGGATCGACCGCGGCCAGCTTCTCCATCGGCCCGAGCGCGCCCTCAAATTGCTGCACGGCCTCGCCAAAGCGGCGTTCGTTGTAGAGCGCAATTCCGACATCTTCGGCGCTGTACAGTCCCTCCATGCGCCATTTGAGGTTGTCCGGCTCAAGCGCGACGATGCTGGTCGGCGAGGCGCTTGTACTCGCGATATGCCGCTCAGTGCCAGGTCGGTCTGACCGCGCAGCTCGCGCGATCTCGCCGACCCAAAAGACATTTTGTGCATGATCGAACAGCGCGCTTTGGTCGTCCGGCGACCGTCGGACCGCTTCCGCAGTTCCCGCCAGCGCCTGCCGGTACAGCCGCTCCGCCCCAGCCAGATTGCCGCGAAGATCGGCCACTTGGGCTATCAGATTCAGCGCCCGCGAGCGCTGCAGCAAGGCGCATCCGAAAGCTCCGATGCGCCCTGATTCTTGTAGTAAGCGAGAACGCGCGAGCCGACGCCGTCGAGCGCGTCGAGCTTGCCGATCGGCTCGAGCTTGGCTTTTAGGTCGCCGACCATGTACGCGACCAGGCCCTCGGCCTCGCGGCGCTGTTCCCGCGCCGCATTGCGCGCTTCAAATGCCGTAAACGCGAGCGTGCTCGTCACCGCCATCCCGGCAACCGAGGCCGCCGCCAGCCATGCCAGGCGCCGGTGCCGCCGCGTCGTCTCGCGTTGCACGAGCTCGTCAAGCCCGACTCCGAGCATCCCCGCGACGAGCTTGAGGAAGCCGGTCCGCCGCGCCTCGCCATCCACCCGGAAGTCAGCGGCGAGCGGTTCCGCGCGCTTCCCCGTCGGCCGCCCGCGGCGGTCGTATTTCTGGCGGAGCGCCGGCGGGAAGCATTCCTCTTTCTCGCGCCCCTGCGACCTCACTCGCGAACGGCTCGCCCGCGGCGATCGCCGCCAGCACGCAGCCCTCGGGCCGATCGCGCTTGAACCATTCGATCTCGGCGTTTGTCCAGCGCGACACCGCCGCAGTCGGCGAGCACAGCACGATCAGATATTGCGATACGGCCAGCGCCGCCTTGATCTCCCCGCCGAGGTCGCCCGCCGCCGCCAGATCGTGCTCGTCGCGGAAGATCGGAGTCAGGCGCCTGGGCACGATCCCGTTGGCGGTCAGCCGGCCGGCAAGCGCACGCGGCACGCGAAAGCGCTCGAGCTCGCGATGCAGCCAGTCGGCGAGTTCCTTGTCCTTGTGGCTGTAGCTGAGGAACGCGAAATAGCGCGGCTGGAGCCGAGGCACGCGCCGCGCGCTCGCGCCGGCCCTTTCCGGCGCGCGGTCATTTGCCGGCAATTGGGCAAGCTTGGCCATCGACCGCCCCCGAGCGAGTCCGTTAACCTTGTTAACACAAGAGGATAGTCGGAGCGAATCTCCGGTCCAAGCTTTGCCGCCGGCTCGCGACGCCTATATGCCCGCGCATGTCCATCCGTCCCTGGCGCGATATCGATCGGCGCAAGTCGCGTCAGATCATGGTCGGCTCCGTCCCCGTCGGCGGAGACGCGCCGATCAGCGTCCAGACGATGACCAACACGCCGACGTCGGACGCCAAAGCGACGATCGACCAGATCCGCCGCTGCGAGGAGGCGGGCGTCGACATCATCCGCGTTTCCTGCCCGGACAAGGAGAGCACGGCGGCGCTCAAGGAGATCGTGCGCGCGGCGAATGTGCCGATCGTCGCCGACATCCATTTCCACTACAAGCGCGCGCTCGAGGCGGCCGACGCCGGCGCCGCGTGCCTGCGCATCAACCCGGGCAACATCGGCTCGGAAGAGCGGGTGAAGGAAGTGATCGCCGCGGCGCGGGCCAACGGCTGCGCGATCCGCATCGGAGTCAATGCCGGCAGCCTCGAGAAGGACCTGCTCGAGAAGTATGGCGAGCCGTGCCCCGAAGCTTTGGTCGAAAGCGCTCTCGACCATATCCGGATCCTCGAGGACCACGGCTTCCGCGAATATAAGGTCGCGGTGAAGGCCAGCGACGTATTCCTCGCCGTCGCCGCCTATCAGCAACTCGCCGATCAGGTCGACTGCCCGCTCCACCTCGGAGTGACCGAAGCCGGCGGGCTCATCGGCGGCACCGTCAAATCCGCGCTCGGCATCGGCTCACTGCTGTGGGCCGGGATCGGCGACACAATCCGCGTCTCGCTGTCGGCCGAGCCCGAGGAAGAAGTCCGCGTCGGCTATGAAATCCTCAAGAGCCTCGGCATCCGCAGCCGCGGAGTCCGCGTCGTCTCCTGCCCGAGCTGCGCGCGCCAGGGCTTCGATGTCATCCGCACCGTCGAAGCGCTCGAGGACCGGCTGCAGCACATCAAGACTCCGATGTCGCTGTCGGTGCTCGGCTGCGTCGTCAACGGCCCGGGCGAGGCGCGCGAGACCGACATTGGAATCACCGGCGGCGGCAACGGCACGCACATGGTCTATTTGTCTGGCGTCACCGATCATCACGTCAAGGACGGCGACATGGTCGAACATATCGTTAAGCTGGTCGAAGCCAAGGCCGCCGAGATCGAAGCCGCGGCCGAGAGCCAACCGACCCTCGACGCGGCCGAATAGGGCTTAACCATTTTTCAACTTCCAGGGCGCAGCATCGCGTCATGGTCAAGCTTCTCCTGGTCCTGATGGTGAGCGGAGCGCTCGCCGAGTTGCTGGCCCCTGCGCCGCCGCCGCTGCTGATCGATTTCGGCGCGCCCGGCCGCAATCGCGCCCCTCGACGCATCGAATTAATCGCCGCTAAGCGGGCGCGTGAACCGCGTCGCGCAGCATTCCTTCAAAGCCTTCGGTGCAGCGCTTGCCGCGGTCGCGGTGCTGTCGATCATGGACGCGGTGATGAAGCATCTCGTGCTCGTCATCGGCATCTTCGCGGTGAGCGTGTGGCGCTCGCTGGCCAATTTCGTGGTCAGCGCAATTCTCTATTTGCCCGCGCCGGGCAGCATGGCCGAGCCGGAACACCCTGCGCGTGCACGTCAGCCGCGGGGTCGTCGTGACAGTCATGGCGTTCCTGTTCTTCTGGGGCATCGGCCGGGTGCCGCTTGCGCAAGGCATCGCGCTGACCTTCATCGCACCGCTGATCGCGCTGCTGCTGGCGGCCATCTTTCTCCACGAGCAAATCGGCTCGCGCTCAATCGCAGGTTCGATTGCGGCTTTCGGCGGCGTCATCGTCATTGTGCTCGGCCAGGCACGCGCTGAGGTCAGCGCGGAGGTCCTGCTCGGAACCGCGGCGATCATCGGCTCCGCGCTTTGCTATGCAGCGAATATCGTGCTGATGCGGCACCAGGCGCTCGCTGCCCGGCCGCTCGAAATCAATTTCTTCCAGTCCGTCACAGTCATGGCGTTGTGGCTCATCGCACTGACATTCGTTGGCGTGCCCGCTTGGCCTGGCCCGAACTGGGGCTGGATCACGTCGCTTCGCTGATGTCCACTGCGGGCACCTTGCTGTTCGCCTGGGGCTATGCGCGCGCCGAAGCGAGCTATCTCGCGGTCACCGAATACAGCGCCTTCCTGTGGGCAGCGGCGCTCGGTTGGCTGGTCTTTCGCGAACCGCTGTCGCCCTACACACTCGCTGGCGCGGGCCTGATCATCGCCGGTTGCCTGGTCGCCGCGCGGCGCAAGCCGGCGGTTCCGCCGGAGATCGACGTCGCCGCCTGACTCCTCTCACTTCTTATCCGAGTGACATATCAACAGATTGATCTCCTCGGTCAGCGCCGTGTTCTGTTTGAGCAGCTGGTGCATCCTGTCGCTGATCTGCAGAATCGCTTCGGCGTCCAGGTACGTCTGTTCGAGTTGCTGGTCGGAGGCTTCGGCAGCGACTTTCTGTCCGACCATGATGATCGACAACAGAACCAGCTGGAGGAAGGTCTGCGCGATCCACGCGATCAGCGCGCTCGTGCCGGAATGAATGGCTTGCGGGAAGCTGATCAGCGCCAGCAGCCCGAAAGCGTAAGCGCACCACATCGTCCCGACAACGCTGGTGATCTTCACCGCCAGCCAGCTGTTGAAATTGGTCGGATTCTTCCGCTCTTTGCGCTTCTCCGCAAATCGCTTCCGCTTCTGCATATGCGGGTGAGGAATGTGGTCGGGCATTTGTCCTCTTTCCACGATTGGTCGGGCACCGCTTCGGCAGCTCGGCGGCGATCTAGCCCGGATGCGAGCACGTTGATGGTGAACGCGAGCGCGCCGATGTTGAAGGCGAAGGCCGCCAGGCAATGCAGGGTCACGACCTTGCGGACGTGAGTCTCAGTGATCTCGACGTCCGATGTTGCGAACGCCATTCCGCAGGCGAAAGAGAAATAGACGAAGTCCCAATAGACCGGATGCGGCGTGCGCGGGAACTCGAAGCCGAGGCAGCCGATCTTCGGGCGGATGTACGCCAGATGCGCGTAATGCAGCGCGTAAACCGTGTTGCTGAACAGCCAGGCGAGCGCCAGCGTGGCGATGATCAGTGACTTGGTGAACGGTTCCGGATTGTGGCCCACCGTTTCGGCGGCAATTGCGATCAACAGCACCGCCATGACGATGCCGGTGAGCGCCAGCAGGAAGGTGCGATTGGCATCATTGGCTACGGCATGCTCGCGGATGACCCGCGCCTCGCGCGTGCCGAGAAGCGGGAAGCACGAAAACAGGAAGACCAGTGCGGCAGCGTCGAACCCGGCCATTACGCCGAGTGCCCAGCCGTGCAGCGCAGCGGCCGTAACGGGCGCTCCGATCACCAGGATAAGAAGAAAGGCAAGGAAGCGCGGCGGCGCGATAACGTTGCCGATACCCCTCCGGTCAGCCATGACTGCGGAGCTTATCGCGGCTGCGCCCCGCGTCCAGTGAAAGGATGTTCATGCCCTGGTTGTGGTTGATCGTCGGCGGGCTGTTCGAAGTCGGTTTCACGACCTCGCTGCGCTTCGTCGATGGCTTCCGCAATATCCCGTGGACGATCGCCTTTTTGGTCTCGGTTGCGATCAGCATGGGCCTGCTTGAGGTGGCGTCGCGGGCAATCCCGATGGGGACGGCCTATGCGGTGTGGGGCGGAATTGGCGCGGTAGGGACCGTCGCTGTCGGGATCCTCTGGTTTCACGAGCCGTCGGGCACAATGCGACTCCTCCTCATCCTGGCCATCGTGGCCGCAATCGCGGCGCTGAGGCTCACCGCCTAGCGTTGGCCGCTTGAGGCGCGGATAGCCGGTTCCGCTCTTGATGGCCCGCACCAGGAACGGCTTCAAATACAAGGACCTTGGCGCGCAGGCGAATTGCCCGGTGGGGCAACGCCATTGGCAGACGACTTTGGGCACTTTGTCGAACTTCACAGCGTTGTCAGCGCCAGTTCACTTTGCGGGGTTAGCGGTAACAGCCATGATGATAAGAACAACGACGCTGCTCGCCAGCGCAGCCCTGCTCCTCCCGGTCGCAAATCGCGCCGGCGCACAGCAAACTCCTGCGACCGCGCCGGAACCGAGCATCGTGCAGCAAGGTGTCGACACGGGAGCTACCCAAGCCGGCGAGGACATTCCCGAAGAACCGGAAATCGTCATCGTCGGGCAGAAGCCGCGCGGGTCGGTGATAGGCGACATCCCGCCCGAGGACACGCTCGATGCGCGCGATGTCCGCGCGACCGGCGCAACCAGCATCACCGAGCTGCTCGATGCATTGGCCCCGCAAATCGGAAGCGCGCAAGGTCGTGGCGGCGAGCGGCCTGTGCTGCTACTCAACGGCCAGCGAATCTCGAGCTTCCGCGAGATGCGCGACATCCCGACCGAGGCGATCCAGCGGGTCGAAATCCTGCCCGAGGAAGTCGCGCTCAAATATGGCTACGGCGCCAACCAGAAGGTGGTGAACATCGTCCTTCGCCAGCGCTTCCGCTCGACCGTTGCCCAGGTCGGAGCAACCGCGGCGACCGACGGCGGCTACTTCGCACCAACGGGTGACGTCACGCGGCTGATGATCCAGAAAAATGGCCGTACGCAATTCAACCTTCACGCGACCGGCAACACGATGCTGACGGAGGCCGAGCGCAACATCAACCTCACGCAGCCGTCGTCCACCGGGAACGCATCCGATGCGTTGCTAGCCCGCTCGCTGATCGGCACCAAGCGCGACGTCCACGCGTCGGCGATTTTCAACAGGCAGATTTTTGGCGACGTGTCGGCGACTCTGAATGCCGAAATCGAGCACAGCGAAGGGCGTTCGCTCATCGGGCTTGGCGACATTCTGCTGACACCGCTCGCGCGCAACAACACCGCGGACAGCGCGCATCTTGGAACGACCCTCAATGGGGACAAGGGGAAGTGGCACTGGAACGTGACCGGCAACGCCGATTGGGAGCGTGACCTTGTCGGCACCGATCAGGATGTCATTGGCGCGGCGCGCAATCGAACGCGCGAGACAACAACCTCGGGCGATGTCACGGCGACGGCGAATGGCAATTTGTTCAAAGTGCCCGCCGGCAACGCGAGCACGACGCTGCGCGTTGGCGCGAGCACAGTGAACCTCGACAGTGAACGGCGGATCGCGGGCGTCGGAACCCCCAGCTCGCTCGGACGGACGACGGGCACTGCGGCAGTAAACGTTGACCTGCCGATCTCGCGCCGCGGCCACGACTTCAGCGCGCTCGGCAATTTGACCATCAACGGCAATGCCGAGGTCGACCAGCTCTCCGATTTCGGCACTCTCACCAAGTTCGGCGCGGGCGCAAACTGGTCGCCCGTCGATCGCCTCAACTTCGTCACCAGCTGGAGCCGCGAGGAAGGTCCGCCGACGATCAACCAGCTCGGCGATCCGCTGCTCGAGACTCCCGGTGCCCGGATCTTCGACTTCACGACGGGCCAGACGGTGCAGGTGACGGCAGTTACCGGTGGAAATCCGGACCTTCAGTCCGACCGAAGAACGGTATTCAAACTCGGCGGCTATTGGCAGCCGCTGCAGAATACCGACCTTCGCCTTCGCGCCGATTATGTGCACCAGCGGATAGACCGGCCGATCTCGAATATCATTGTCACACAGGCGATCGAGGCCGCGTTTCCCGAGCGGTTTGTCCGCAGCGGACCGGCTCCGAACGCCGAGGACCTCACGACTTGTCCGCTGGTCAGGGTCGACCTGACTCCGGTGAATTTCGACAGTTCGGAGCGTGACACTTTGCGGGTCGGCTTCGATTTTTCAAAGCCGCTGAAGTCGCGCCGTCCATCCCCTGCCGTCATTGACCAAATCCGCAAGCAATTCGGCTTTGGCTCCGGGCGGCCGGGCACCCGGCGGCGCCGCCGGCCGGCGCAGGCCGCCACCTCCCCCCGGACCGCCACCCGGGCGGTGCCAGCTCGCGGCGGGGCCGCGCGGCGGTCGAGGCGGCCGCGGCGGAGGCGGCGGCTTCTTCGGCGGCGGAAGCCGCGGCCGGCTGCAGTTCTCGCTCACCGACACGATCACCTTCGTCGACAAGGTGACGATCCGTCCCGGTCTCCCGCCGCTCGACTATCTCAATGGCGACGCAGCCGGGCAGACGGGGGGACCCCGCGGCACCATGTCGAGGCCCAGGCGGGTGGTCGAACAATGGCTTCGGCGCGCGGATCGGCGCCAATTGGCGGAGCGCGACGTCGACGCCAACACCCCGACCGGCAACAACTCTCCATTTCTCACCGGTCGGCACATTCGATTTGCGCCTGTTCGCGAACTTCGGTGAGCAGCCGGAGCTGACGCTTAAGCATCCGTGGCTGCGCGGAAGCTCGCTTCGGCTCGACGTGACCAACGTCTTCAACGCCAGGCCCAAGGTCAATGACGCTTTCGGCCAGGTGCCGCTCAATTATCAGCCGGACCTGCTCGATCCTCTGGGACGGACGATCATGATCAGCTTCAGAAAACTATTCCTCCGCCGGCGAGCTTCTTCCGCCAGCAACGCGACCGCGAGCAGCAGGCCCAGCCGACGCGCTGATTCCGCTTCACGAGAATTTGTGCTTTAGCGCGCGGCAATGACGCCGGTTCAGCCCGTCCGGGGCACGCAAAGCCTGCTTGGAGAAGACGCCGACCGCCTGGCGACGGTTGTCGCGGCGTTCGATCGCGTGCGCCGGCTGTATGGGTTCAGGCGCGTCGAAGTGCCGACGATCGAGCAGACTGCCGTGTTCGCGCGGACGATCGGCGAAACCACCGACGTCGTGTCGAAGGAAATGTATTCGTTCGAGGACCGCGGCGGGGAATTCGATCACGCTTCGCCCCGAGTTCACCGCCGGAATCTGTCGCGCTTATCTCAGCGAAGGTTGGCAGCAATATCGCGCCGCTCAAGCTCGCGGCACACGGCTCCGCATTTCGTTACGAGCGGCCGCAGAAGGGCCGCTTCCGCGAGTTCCACCAGCTCGATGCCGAGATCATCGGCGCGGCCGAACCGCAGGCGGACGTCGAGCTACTCGCGTTCGGCTACCAGTTGCTGAGGGAGCTCGGCATTGCCGAGGCGTGACGCTCGAGCTCAATACGCTCGGCGACCCGGAAACGCGCGAGGCGTGGCGGGCCGCGCTCATCCAATATTTCAAGGGCACAGAGCCGACTCTGTCTGAGGACAGCGTGCGCGGCTTCAGCGCAATCCGCTGCGCATCCTCGACAGCAAAGACCGCGCGACAAGGCGATCTGCGCGGTGCGCCGAGCGTTCGACGACTGCCTGACTGCCGCGGCGGCGGATTTCTTCGCCGCTGTACAGCTGGTGTGGATGCCGCAGGCGTGCCGTGGAAGCGCAACCCGCGTCTCGTGCGCGGTCTCGATTATTACCGCCACACGGCGTTCGAGTTCGTGACCGACCGGCTCGGGCGCAGGGTACGGTGATCGCCGGCGGCCGCTACGATGGACTTATCGAATCGCTCGGCGGGCCGCACACGCCGGCGGTGGGCTGGGCGGCAGGCATCGAGCGCCTGGCGATGATGATCGAGGCGCCGGCTCGCGAAGCTCCTGGGTCGTGATCGTCCCGCTTGGCGAACAGCGCGAAGCTGCGGCGCAACGCTGCTCGCAGACCTACGGCGCGAGGGCGTCGCGACGGACATGGCCTACCGCGGCAATATGAAAAGCGGCTCAGCCGCGCCAATGCCAGCCGGCGAGGCTTACGCGCTCATCCTGGGTGACGATGAGTTCGAGGGCGGTGAAGCGCAACTGGAAGAATCACGCCGACGGGCGAGCAGCGCGCGCGTCTGCAGTTACGATCCGCATCCCGGACGCCGATCCGCCATGACCCACATCTCGTCGGAACGGATCGCGTCGATCGAAGCGCGCAAGCACGAGCTGCAGCAGGCGATGTCGGCGCCCGACCTCAGCCGCGACGAATTCGTGCGGCTGTCGAAGGATTATGCGGCGATCGAGCCGGTCGCCGCCGCCGCGCGGGAAGTGCGGCGGCTGCGCGCGGAGCTGGTCGTGCTGAACGGCATCGTTGCCGACCCGACCGCCGAGGCCGAGCTCAAGGAGATGGCAGCGGCCGAGGCCGAGGAAATTCGCCACAAGCTGCCGCAGGCGGAGCGCGCGCTCGCATTCCGGCTCCTGCCGCGAGACGCCGCCGACGACCGCGCCGCGATGCTCGAGGTGCGCGCCGGCACCGGCGGCGACGAGGCCGCGCTTTTCGCCGGCGATCTCGTGCGCATGTACCAGCGCTTTGCCGAGGCGCAGGGCTGGCGCTTCGAGCTGATTTCCGCGAGCCCGTCCGAGGTTGGCGGCTACAAGGAAGCAATCGCTTCGATCAACGGCTCGGGCGTGTTCGCCAAGCTGAAGTTCGAAAGCGGCGTTCACCGCGTGCAGCGCGTTCCGGTGACCGAGAGCGGCGGACGGATCCATACCTCGGCGGCGACCGTCGCGGTGCTTCCGGAAGCCGAGGATGTCGACGTCCAGATCGACGACAAGGACTTGCGCATCGACGTCTACCGCTCCTCGGCCCAGGGGGCCAGTCGGTCAACACCACCGACAGCGCGGTCCGGATCACGCACCTGCCGACCGGCCTTGTCGTCATCCAGCAGGATGAAAAATCGCAGCACAAGAACAAGGCCAAGGCGCTGAAAGTTCTTCGCACGCGGCTGTTCGAGCTGGAGCGCGAGCGGCTCGCCAGCGAGCGCGCCGGAGCGCGCAAGTCGATGGTCGGGTCGGGCGACCGGTCCGAGCGCATCCGCACCTACAATTTCCCGCAGGGGCGCATCACCGACCACCGGATCAATCTGACCCTGCACAAGCTCGATGAGGTGCTCGAAGGCCCGAAGCTCGGCGAAATCGTCGATGCGCTGGTTGCCGAGGATGAGGCCGAACGCCTCGCCGGTCTGGAAGAGGTGTGAAGCCGATCGACCGCGCGCTGGCCGACGCCGCGCGCCAGCTTGAGCCGAGCAGCGACACGCCGCGGCTCGATTCCGAGCTGCTGATGGCCGAGGCTCTGCACATCGACCGCGACCGCCTGATCCTCTCGCCCCCCGACCGGCAGGTGCCGAAGCGCTTCTGGGACATGCTCGAGCGCCGCAAGGCGGGCGAGCCGGTCGCCTACATCACCGGGCGCCGCGCGTTCTGGAACATCGAGCTGCATGTCGGGCCCGGCGTTCTCGTCCCCCGCCCCGACAGTGAAGTGCTGATCGCGTCCGCGATCGAGCATTTCGGAGGAATTAAGAGCCCGAAGCGCATTCTCGACCTCGGCACGGGGCCAGGAACCCTGCTTCTCGCGGCCCTCGACGTGTGGCCGGAGGCGACCGGTCTCGGTGTCGATATCTCGCGCCACGCTTTGTCCTACGCATCTGCGAACGCCCGGCGCCTCGACTTTGAAGCACGGGTGAAGTTCCTTCAGGCCAATTGGGCGGAGGGACTGGTGGAGAAATTCGATTTCATTCTTTGCAACCCGCCCTATGTCGCGGAAGATGCGGATCTCGGGCCGGGCGTGCGCGAATTTGAGCCCGACGAGGCGCTGTTCGCCGGCCGAGAGGGGCTCGATGCCTATCGGACCCTAGCGCCGCAACTCCCCCGGATGCTCGACAAGGGCGGTTTCGCCGCAATCGAGATCGGCTCGGACCAGGCGGGTGCGGTCACCGCGCTCCTCGCCCGCGACGGTCTCCATGTCCGCACCGCGCAGGACCTCGCCGGACGCGACCGCGCGGTCCTGCTAACCTGGGTTTGAACAAATAGCTTGGCATGTGATGTCGGGCACACTACATCGTGCTGAGGGCCGGGCCCGCTCCACCACGAAAGCTGAAGAGCGCATCCCGATCCAACCCCCGACGCAATCGGCCGTTCGCTTGGCGCTTAATGCGCGGACTGGAACGAGAGGGTCAGGAGCCGGTGCCCCAAAAGCACCGTTCCTGCTGCCCGATTCCCAAGGGGGCTAGCTCACTGCGTAAGGACGTAGACATTTGATCAACAATCGACAGGGCGGCCGCAGGCGCGGTCGTGGGGGACAAGGTGGAGGCCGGAACCTCGGCGGACAGCCGGGCAACCGCCAGGACAATCGCCAGCGCGGCAATGCCGCCCAGCTCTTGGAGAAATACAAGAGCATGGCGCGCGACGCGCAGCTCGCGGGCGACCGCGTGCAAACCGAATATTATCTGCAATATGCGGATCACTATTTCCGAGTGCTCGGGGAAAGCCGCGCCCGCTTCGAGGATCAGCGTCCTCAACACGGCGACGATGGCGAGGACGACGAGGGCCATGGGGAATTCGTCGATGCTGAAGGTGACGGTCGCGATCGCGACGAGCGCCAGGAGCATCAGGAACGTCCGCAACGACAGCAACCGCAGGATCGTGGCGACCGCTTTAATCGCGGGGATCGGCGGCCGCGCTACTCCCGCGACGAGGGTGGTGCGGATCGGTCGGATGAGGACCAAGATCGCTCGCCTCGCGTGAACGGCGCGGACGACAGCCTGCCGCTCGACGTGTTGCCGCCGGCGATCGGCGCCGACGCCCCGGCCCCACTCGCGGTTTCCGACGAAGAGCCCGCTCCAAAGCCGCGCCGCCGCTCACGCGGCCCGCGTCCCGCCGAAGGCGAAGACGAGATCGCCCCGGCCACTTAGGCGGTCACACGATCGCTCGACCCCTGATCCACGGCTCTCGGCTGATGGTCGGCATCCAGCGCGACGAAGGTGAACACGCCTTCGGTCACTTTAACTTCTGTCGCACCGAAGTCGCGGTGCGCGACGACCTCGATCCGCACCGCCATCGAAGTGCGGCCGACCCGCTCGACCTGCGCATAAACCGAGATCAGATCGCGCAGGTGGATGGGCGCGAGGAAGGCCATCGCCTCGATCGCCACCGTCGCCACCGGGCCCTTCGATCGACGTGAGGCGACGATGCCCGCCGCGATGTCCATCTGGCTCAAGACCCAGCCGCCGAAAATGTGGCCGTTGGCGTTGATGTCGCCGGGTCCGGGCATCACCCGGAGGATCGGCACGCGTTCGAGATCGCTCATTCCTGGTCGCTTTCCTCATGAATCCGTTGAGCCGCGGCTTCGTCGTGTCCGCTGTCCGCGCTCAAAAAGGCGAGCGTCATTAGCGAGGTGCCGAGCAAAACGGTGAAGCCGATGCCGGCCGCAGTGGCGATGATTAGCGAGACGTGGATCTCGCCCTCGCCCCTGGTGACGAGATAAACCGCCATTGCGGCGAACACCACGGAGAGAAGCGCCAGCAGCCGGAAGATCCGCCAGAACCGCCGGCCCAGCGAGCTGCGCGGGCTAGGAATCGGGTCGGAGCACGGCACGTTTGCCCTTTGACGGGCGCGCGTGGCAGGATCAAGGGTATGAGTGCCGAACGACGCGAGTCACGGGAGGCAGTACAATGAACATCGCAAATGTGCTTCGCAGTAAGGGCAGCGCGGTCGAAACGATCACTGCCGCAGCCCGTGTGATGGACGCTGTACAGGTGCTCGGAGCCAAGAGAATCGGCGCGCTCCCGGTGGCCGAGGATGGCCGAATCGCGGGGATAATGTCCGAGCGTGACGTGATCTATTGCCTGCGCGACCATGGCCCCGAGGTACTCGACTGGCCCGTCAGCCGGGTCATGACCTCGCCCGCGATTACGGTCGAATCGTCCATGGACGTCCTCGCCGCGCTCGCCTTGATGACGCAGAAAAGGATCCGTCATTTGCCGGTTGTCGAGGGCGACGAGATTCGCGGGCTCGTGTCCATCGGCGATCTGGTCAAGCATCGGATGGAGCGGATCGAAGCCGAAGCCGAGGCTATGCGCGCTTATATCCAGAGCGCCTGATCCATCCCATAATTGCACGAATTCAGCTGCTTGGAGCCTTGAAGCAGTTCTGAACCACCCTATCTTGGAACCGGCGACGGACATCCGAAGCGGCGTTCCGAACCGGTCAACGGCGGACTGCACAACACCTTTATAAAAAGCCGGGTTGACGCATGTGCGAGTGGCACATATATGCCCGGTCCAGCAGCGGACGCGGCCACCTTCGGGGGGTCGGCGTTCGTTTCGCGCCTTCTCTAGTCGGCTAACCGATGCCCGGAACGAATCGAACCGGGGGAGGATGCGCGTCGGCTCTTTGACATTGTTGGTTTAGATGAAGGGACATGTGGGCGGCGGCCCGGTCACCGATAACCTCTGGGTATCGGCGGATCGGTCCAATTTATGCCGTTCCTTAATGGCCACCCGGCGGAGCTTGCTCCGACGGACGGTCAAATGTCCTAATACGCAAACACACCAGTTTGTATATTTGTGCAGGAACGGCTCCCAGAGATGCCGGTCTTGCTTTCGGCTATTCCGCCGGGGGTGAGATCGTACATCAACTTGAGAGTTTGATTCTGGCTCAGAACGAACGCTGGCGGCATGCCTAACACATGCAAGTCGAACGAGACCTTCGGGTCTAGTGGCGCACGGGTGCGTAACGCGTGGGAATCTGCCCTCTGGTACGGAATAACTCAGGGAAACTTGAGCTAATACCGTATAATGACTTCGGTCCAAAGATTTATCGCCTGAGGATGAGCCCGCGTAGGATTAGCTTGTTGGTGAGGTAAAGGCTCACCAAGGCGACGATCCTTAGCTGGTCTGAGAGGATGATCAGCCACACTGGGACTGAGACACGGCCCAGACTCCTACGGGAGGCAGCAGTGGGGAATATTGGACAATGGGCGCAAGCCTGATCCAGCAATGCCGCGTGAGTGATGAAGGCCTTAGGGTTGTAAAGCTCTTTTACCCGGGATGATAATGACAGTACCGGGAGAATAAGCCCCGGCTAACTCCGTGCCAGCAGCCGCGGTAATACGGAGGGGGCTAGCGTTGTTCGGAATTACTGGGCGTAAAGCGCACGTAGGCGGCTTTGTAAGTTAGAGGTGAAAGCCCGGGGCTCAACTCCGGAATTGCCTTTAAGACTGCATCGCTAGAATTGTGGAGAGGTGAGTGGAATTCCGAGTGTAGAGGTGAAATTCGTAGATATTCGGAAGAACACCAGTGGCGAAGGCGACTCACTGGACACATATTGACGCTGAGGTGCGAAAGCGTGGGGAGCAAACAGGATTAGATACCCTGGTAGTCCACGCCGTAAACGATGATGACTAGCTGTCGGGGCGCTTAGCGTTCCGGTGGCGCAGCTAACGCGTTAAGTCATCCGCCTGGGGAGTACGGCCGCAAGGTTAAAACTCAAAGAAATTGACGGGGGCCTGCACAAGCGGTGGAGCATGTGGTTTAATTCGAAGCAACGCGCAGAACCTTACCAGCGTTTGACATGCCAGGACGGTTTCCAGAGATGGATTCCTTCCCTTACGGGACCTGGACACAGGTGCTGCATGGCTGTCGTCAGCTCGTGTCGTGAGATGTTGGGTTAAGTCCCGCAACGAGCGCAACCCTCGTCTTTAGTTGCCATCATTTAGTTGGGCACTCTAAAGAAACTGCCGGTGATAAGCCGGAGGAAGGTGGGGATGACGTCAAGTCCTCATGGCCCTTACGCGCTGGGCTACACACGTGCTACAATGGCGGTGACAACGGGCAGCAAACTCGCAAGAGTGAGCAAATCCCAAAAAGCCGTCTCAGTTCGGATTGTT
>CAWAXE010000008.1:0-110687 GCA_963785965.1 uncultured Alphaproteobacteria bacterium | reverse complement strand
CCGCAACAGGGAATTCCATTCCTTGCGGCGACGCTCACCTGTTCCGAATTCGCCCGGTGCCTTACATGAGCAAAACAGCTGAAGGCCATATATCCAGACGCTTGCTGAATAGGCCATTGCGTCTAAACGGCGTCAACATGCGGCGCTCCCTCGCATTCTGGCGCTTGCGGCAGTGGCGCGTGGTTCCGGGTTCCTGCCGGCAGCAGCCCGGCCGGCAGCGGCCAGCGTCACCGTCATCGGCGGCGAGCCGAAGCTGCGCGATCCGGCGCTTGGCCCGCTTTCCGCGCCCGACGCCGTGCTCGTTGCCAATGTCGCCCAGGGCCTCGTCAGCTTCGACGCGCGGCGGCAATATCGTCGGCGGGCTCGCCGAACGGTGGAACGTCAGCGACGACGGCATGAGCTACATCTTCCGCCTCGCCTCGGCGAAATGGCACCGGACGGCCACGACATCACCGCGCAGCAGGTCGCGCGGCTGCTCAACGCGCGGTCAGGCCCGCACAGCAAGAACCCGCTCAAGGATGCGCTCGGCGCCGTCGACGATATCGTCGCGATGACCGATCGGGTGATCGAGATCCGGCTCGACGGCGCCGCGCCCCAACCTACTCGCGGTCCTCGCCCAACCGGAGCTGGCGGTCCTCCGGGACGGCGTCGGCACGGGTCCATTCAACGCCGTGCCCGATCAGCAGATGCCCGGCGCGCTGCGGCTCACGCGGCAGATGCTATCGGCGGACGACGAGCCTGCGAAAAAGGAGGAAGTCGTGCTGAGTGGCGCGGCTGCACAGCAGGCAGTCCAGGCGTTTCGCGGCCGGGAAGACCGACCTGGTGCTTGGCGGCACCTTCGCCGACCTCGCCTTCGCGCAACGTGTCAAACTGCCGCGCGGGAGCCTGCGCTTCGATCCTGCGTCGGGTCTGTTCGGACTGGTGCCCGTCCATGCCGGGGGTGATCTCGACAAGCCCGACATGCGCCGGCTGCTCAGCCAGGCGATCAATCGCGACGTCGTTCGTGGCGCGCGCTCGGAGTTCCGGGACTGGCGGCGCGCGCGACCGTTCTCGAACCCGGCCTCGACGGCATCCCCGCGCCGGTCAGCTCCGGCATGGCTTGCGAGCCCCTTTGACGCGCGGCGGGCGGGACTGATCGCCGAAGCGAACCGATTGTTCGGCAAAACGCCGAAGCCCGCGATCCGCGTCGAACTGCCGGAAGGCCCGGGCGCCGACCTTCTCCTGCAGGAGCTCAGCCGCGACTGGGGCGCGCTCGGCTTCACCGTCGAGCGGGCGCCAACCGCGGCCTCCGCCGACTTCCGCCTGGTCGATGCCGTCGCGCCCTCCTCGTCCCCGGCCTGGTTCGTCCGCCAGTTCCGCTGCGAAATCACCCCTGTGTGCGACTCCGACGCGCGACACATCTGATGGACTCCGCGCGTCAGTCGCAGGTGCCCGCGCAACGCTACGCCTTGCTCGCCCAGGCGGCGGGCAAGATCGACGATGCCGCACTGTTCCTGCCAATCACCGCGCCGGTGCGCTGGTCGCTCGTCTCCGCGCGGATTCAGGGCTTTGCCGGGAACCGCTACGCGGTTCACACGCTCACCGACCTGGAGCGCAAGCCCGGCGCCGGAGACTGAGCCGAATGGCGATTGTCAGTAACACCAAACTGCCGCTTCCCGGTCGGCACCGACCCGCAATCGGTGCGGCAGAGGGTCGAGGCGATGGAACGCGTGCTCGAACGCCTGTTCGTCATCCCCGGGATCAATCGTCCCGTCGGCTTGGATGTCATCCTCGACGTCGTTCCGAGTGGTTGGCGACATCGCCGCGGCTGCGCTCGGCTCATACATTGTGTGGGAGGGCAAGAATCTCGGAATGTCCAAATGGCAAATGACGCGCATGGCCGGAAACGTTGGCGTCAACTGGCTGCTCGGGCTGTTCTCAGTGATTCCCGTTGTCGGCGTTATTCCGACTCTCTTCTTTCGCTCGAACACTCGAAATTTGAAGATCATCAAGCGCCATCTCGACAAGCATCACCCGGGCACGCGCGACAATCGAGGCTGAAATCACCAAGCCTCAGTAGCGCGACTGCGCCGGGACCCAATCGTGATCCCGATCGACCTCGTCGGCGATCGGCCGGCCATAGCGGTCGGTCGCTTGGGCGGAACCGAAAGCGCTGCTCGATGAGACGGCAGGTCAAGGCGTCCAGTTCGGGCATGCGGCTGGAGCGCGTGACGTGGCAAGCAGTTGCGCGGCCGTTCACCTGCACCGTGAACGTGACCGTGACCCGGCCGCCAATCCCCGCCCTGCCGAGGCTCGGCGGATAGTCGGAAGGCAATATCTCGCCGGCGATATGCTCGAGATCGGTGCCGCCCTCGCCCGTTCCGTAGCCCTGCCCCCCGCTGCCGCCGCCGGCCCCGCTGCCGAGCGCGGGCCCAGTCCCGCTGCCGCCGCCGGAAGGCGCGGCGCTGGGGTGTATCGCGACAATTGGCGTGACCGACGGGGGCGCATGCGCCGGCTGAGGCCCCGGCGACCCGCCGAGCGGATTCGGCGCGGCCTTGGGTGCTGAAGACGTGCGATGGGCGGGTTTAAGCGCGGGTTTGATCGACGGCGGCGGCGGCGGCGGCGGCTTGGGCAGCGCGATCTCGATTAGCTGCTGGACCGCGTCGGCGGAGCGCGCGAGGTCAACCCGCAAGCCGGTGAGCAACACGAAACCCAGCACCAGCTGAACGAGCACGACCGCGGCGAGCGCAAATGCGCGCTCCCGCGGCCGCATCACTCTTGCATGCCGTGCATAAGCGGGCATCGGACGCCCGCTTTATTGCTCAGCGATAGTAGCGGCAGCGCCGCCGGGCGGTAATCGACCGGTCGACCGCGCGGCCGGCAAGCGCACCGCCGACCGGCTCCGCCGGCCGTCCCGAGAAGGCCGTGGCCGAGCACGCTTGCGCCCGACGAGCGCTCCGGCGACTCCGCCCGCGACCAGCCCCGTCGTTCCCGACGAACGCCGGCAATAGCGATAAGAGATAACGGGTGCGGCTGTAGTGATATGGTGGCGCTGCCGAGCGTCGGCCGGCGCCGGAATGGAAATCGCGGTCGCGGTGCTGAACGCCAGCGCCACTGCTGTGGTGATCTTCGAAAAGTTTGCATGAGCCAGTTTCTTCCTCTATTTCGCCTGTCTAACGAGCGTCGCCACGCTTGTTTCCCTGCGCAAGGGAGTAACGGCGGGCACCGGACGCGGTAACGATGGGCCGTTGCACGCCGGAGACGTGCTGAGGGCATGTTACCATAGAGTTGATCCATTCCGGACACGAAATTACCGGCGCAAATCGCCGACAACCGCATCCGGCCGACCTCGCGGCCGGTCCCTCAGGGAACCGGCCGCCCGTCGATGTTGCCGGCGGTCGCGTAACGGCAGACGAGATAATCGACGCGCGGGGTCGAAGCGACCGCGCAGCCCACCCGCTGGGTCGTCGGCCAGATCATCTGCGTATAATGGCCGACATCCTCCCAGTCGCCGGTGCGGCTGTTGTTGGGAAAGATGCCCGGCTTGAAAATAGCGCTTTTCCGACGACCAGCCGCCGACCATCGCCTCGACGCTGAACGCGGCGTGCGAACCCATCCACAGATTCTCGCCGGTGCCGCGGCGCTTCGAACGGTCGGAGTGGGCGAAAACTGCCGGTCATCGCCATCTGCTGCGCGTAGAGCGCGGCGGCATTGCCAAGCGCGGGGTCCCAACTAAGCGGCGGCATGCCGACCTGGGCGCGCTCCGCATTGTGCGCGGCGAGGATCTGCGCCGGGAAAAGTGTTCGCATTGACGGAGACCGCCGAGGCAGGCACGGCAACGCAAGCAGCGCAGAGCATTGCGGGCGCGACAAGCCTGCTTCCCATGAAAAATCGATCCCCGCCCGGTACCAGCACAGCTGAACTGCTCTTGCGCGATACGGCAATCGGCCTTCCGACCAGCCCGGCGCACGCACGATTCATTCGGGCGTAAACTTGGACGAATAGGGTTACTTAACGGTTTATCGATTCACACTTTGCCGCGGATCAATTTCCTGCTTTAAGCGCGCGCTCACCGAATCCAGGAGTCAATGATGTATAAGCCCTTGGTCGTGCTGGCGATTTTAAGCGCGATGAGTATCCCGGCCGCGGCCCAGACCGCCCCGGCGGCCAATCCGGCGCAACCCGCCAAGCCGCAGACTGTCAAGAAGGTCGTGTGCCATCGGGTCGACGTTGAACAGGACACCGGCTCGCGCCTCGGCTCAGCGCCCAAGGTGTGCAAGACGGTCGAAGTCCCTGCCAGCGGCGGAACCGCGACCAGCCAGGAAGCACCTGCTCAAGCCAGCGCACCGGGCAACAACCTCTAGAGCGGCGCTGCGCTGCGGCTCAATGCGCCGCGATCGCCTGAAGATGCGCCAGAAGGGCCTTCAGTCGCCGCTGATGTCCGGATCAATGTCGCTCGGCGGGACCCCGCCGTCCTGGTCTTCGATGATCGGCGTGCCGACGTCACCCTGCCCGACTGTCCGCCCGGCCATCTCGAGCATGCGCTCCAGTGGCACTCGGGCGCGGTCCATGATTTCGGGCGACAGCTCGATGCGCGGCTGGAGGTCGCGCAACGCGACGTACAATTTCTCGAGCGTGTTGAGCGCCATGTACGGGCACATGTTGCAATTGCACGCCGCCGTCGCCGCCGGGGACCCCGATAAAAGTCTTGCGCGGCGCGGCTTTCTCCATCTGGTGGATGATGTGCGGCTCGGTCGCGACCAGGATCGTGTCGGCCGACGAGCTTAATGCGAAATCGAGGATCGATTTGGTCGAGCCGACATGGTCGGCATGCTCGATGATGTGCGGCGGGCATTCGGGATGCGCGGCGACGGGCGCTTCGGGATATTCCGCCTTGAGCTTCAAGAGCTCGGTCTCGCTGAATGCCTGGTGGACGATGCACACGCCCGGCCACAGCAGCATGTCGCGGCCGGTCTTGCGCGCGAGATAACCGCCGAGGTGCCGGTCGGGCCCGAAGATGATCTTCTGGTCCTTCGGGATCTGCTTGAGGATGATGTCGGCCGACGAGCTGGTGACGATGATGTCACTCAATGCTTTCACCGCGGCCGAGCAGTTGATGTAGGTGAGCGCGATATGGTCCGGGTGCGCCTCGCGAAACGCCTTGAACTGGTCGGGCGGGCAGCTGTCCTCGAGTGAACAGCCGGCGTCCATGTCGGGGAGGATCACAATCTTCTCGGGCGAGAGGATCTTCGCCGTCTCGGCCATGAAGCGGACGCCGCAAAAGGCGATCACTTCGGCGTCCGTCGCGGCCGCCTTGCGCGACAAATCGAGGCTGTCGCCAACGAAATCGGCGAGATCCTGGATTTCCGGCTTCTGATAATAATGGGCGAGGATCACGGCGTTGCGCTCAGCTTTAAGCCGTTCGATTTCGCCAAGCAGGTCGAGCCCTCGCAAACTCGTCGTCTGGACCGTCATTTCCGCCCCTCAGCGGCGCGCCTGCGCTCCGCTTCCTTGATCGCCTCTTCATATGGGGTCGAAAGGTCGAGATAAGAAGGCACATCGCTGCCTTCCGTGGGGAAGCGCGCGACCACTTTCACGTCCTTGAACCCGGCCGCGAGCAGGGGCATCGCGAAGCTGCGCTCGACCGCTTGCCGGGCCGCTTCGCGGGCGAGGCGCATCGGCACCGCGCCCTGTGCCTGCTGGCGCAGGTCCGCGACGGCTTTCGCGCGGTTCGCCTGATCGAGCTGCTGGTTGGCGTTGGTCAGCGCCGAAAGCACGCCGCCTTGCCCGAACTCACGCACGGCCGTCAGGTCCACGTCGGGTCCGGCAATCTCCACCTCGGGGAGCTTCACCTGGAGCGTATGGGTCGATGCGTCCCAGGTCACGTCGTTCGGCTCAAGCTTCGACAGATCGAGCTCGTAGCGCACGTCTCCGGGCAGCACGAGCGTGCGCTCCGAGCTCGACCAGCCCGCCCAGTCGCTGCTCTTCGCTGCTCACCACCGACACGTAGCGCGCGACGAACGCGATCAGCCGGTTCTGCGCGCGCATGGATTCGAGGCTCGCGCTGGCGATCGTCTTCGGATTGGGTCCGCCGAAAATCCGGTCGGCGATGCCGGTCGTGAGGCCGAGCATCACGCCAAGCACGAGCGCGAGCGCCACCATCGCGAGCACAAGCGGCTTGTTCAGGCGGCGGTCCATAGCTCTCCCTCGCGATCAACGAGGCCGCGCCGTTCGAGGTCCACGAGATGCGCGAGCACCGAGCCGCCAGCCGCCGGCACCAGCCGCGGATCGAGCCCCGGATACGCATTGGCGACAATGTCGGGAATCGCCGCGGCTTGCTCGGAGACCAGCCGCAGGATCTGCCGCTCGCGCTGCATGCGGTGGCCGATCAGCGAGCGGACATATTGCTGCGGATTGGTCACCGGCGCGCCGTGCGCCGGATAGTAAATCCGGTCGTCGCGCCCGCGCAGCTTGTCCAGGCTCCGCATATACTCCGCCATGTCGCCGTCGGGCGGAACGACGACCGTCGTCGACCAGCCCATCACATGGTCGCCGGTGAACAAGCGCGCCTTCATAAGCGAAGCAGAGATGGTTGGACGTATGGCCGGGGTCGCGACCGCGGCGATCGGCCTGCCGTCGACCGTCATCGCGTCGCCATCCTCAAGCACGCGGTCCGGCGAATAATCGCCGTCGAACGACGCGTCCGCGCGCGGGCCGACCGTCTCCAGCGCGAGCGGCGCGCAGCCGATGATCGGCGCGCCGGTGGCGTCGGCAAGCGGCTTCGCGGCCGGACTGTGATCGCGGTGCGTGTGCGTGCACATGATCGCGACCACCGGCCGTCCGCTGATGGCCTTCTCCAGCGCCTCGATATGCTCGGGCAGGTCCGGCCCGGGGTCGATCACCGCGACCTCGCGCTCGCCGATCAGATAGGATTGCGTGCCGGTGTATGTGAACGGCCGAAGGATTGTGCGCGAGCACGCGCGCGATTCCGGGCTCGAGCTGCTCAACTGTTGCGTAACGCGCATCCACGGCTGCGGCCTCTGCCACGGGCGGTCGCTGGTTTGGCTAGCAGCGCAGGTCGTACGGCCCGTCCTTGCCGACCTCCTGTCCCGACGGACCCGCCGCCGGAACGCTCCGCACCACGCGAATCTCGAGGCTGCCGCCGACGACATGGCTGCACACCTGCGGCGGCAGCGCCAGGCGCTGCGTCTTACCCTTGCGCAGCTGCGCAAGCTCGACGTCGGCGCGGGCATCGCCGTCGCGGACGAAGCGCAGGCTCGTCCCCGCCGGCAGGTCCTCGCCGGCGCGAACGGTCAACATCGTGTCGCGCGTGAACCCAGTGCACGGGACGTCACCCGTTTCGCCGGGCGTGAAGCAAATGAATTGCATCTGCGGCTTGGGCAGTGCCGGAAGCGATGCGCCGACGCTGCCGGTCAGCACGCGCGTCGGGGCGGTCACCGCCGTCGGCATCGGCGGCAGCGCCGCATAGTCCTGCGACGAAGATCTGGGCGCGATCATCCGCGGCGGCGGAAGCGCCGCGGCCGTCTCCGCTTGTTTCGGCCCGGGCAGCGGAGGAAGCGCCGAGAGACCATCCAGCGCCGACGTCTTGCGGTCTGCCGCGGCGGCGGGAGCGCGGCCGAGCCGCCGTTCAGCCGGGAGATCTCGGCATTGAGCGCAGTGACGATCTGCTCGCGGACCGCCGGAGGCATTTGCAGGTTCGCCGATGTCTTCGCCACCGCGTCCTTGAGCGTTCGCACCCAGTCGGCATCGCTCTGCCCTTCGGTGCCGCACAGCTTGACGCGCGAGCGCTTCGGCAGCGGCTGCCCTTCAACCTTCACTTCAATGAAGGTCTCGAACTTGTGGGCGTCGCAGTTCTCCAGCAGCTTCTGCATCTGCGAAGGGGGCGAATCCGGCTGCGCCTTCTCCTTGGAGGCGGTCACAGGCGCCCCAGCCAGCGCAAGCGCAACAAGCAACATCGTTCGGGCACTCCCCTTTGTCGAACGCGATAATCTCTTCGGAAAATCAAGTGAATAGGCGTTGAACCGTCAGGCTGCGATCGACGCCCCGGCGGGCACTCGGAAGGACCGTCCACTGCGCTGTGCAAAGGCTGCCGGATAGATATGCCCGAACAGCGCCTCCATGCTGCGTTCCCAGCTGAATTGCAGCGCCTGCGAGCGCGCCTGCCGTGCGATGTCAGTCCGATCCGAGGCCCACAACGAAAGAATATTGCACGCCATCGCCTCCGGGTCGTCGACCGGACCGAGCCGCCCCACCGTCTCGGTGACCCGGTCGATCATTGCGCCGGCAGCGACGCCGACCACCGGAAGGCCGGACGCCTGCGCCTCGATGATCGATACGCCGAATGTCTCATCGGCCATGGCGGAGACGTAGATGTCCGCGCTCGCCAGCCACCGCGACAACTCGGCGCGATTGTCGATATAGCCTGGCATCACGATGTTGCTGTCGCCAAGGGCCTCGATCTGCTCGCGCAGCGGCCCCTCGCCGACCAATGCGATCTTTGCGCAAAGCTTCCGCGGAAGTTTGCGGAACGCCTCGACGACAACGTCGGGCTTCTTCTCGCCGTCCAGGCGGCCGACGTAGATCAGCAGCGGCTGGTCATCGGCGAGGCCGAGCTTGTGCCGCAGACGCGGATCGCGGCGGCCGGGACCGAATTCGCCAAGCTCGACGCCGAGGGGCACCACGC
Source organism: uncultured Alphaproteobacteria bacterium (assembly GCA_963785965.1). GTDB lineage: Bacteria > Pseudomonadota > Alphaproteobacteria > Sphingomonadales > Sphingomonadaceae > Sphingomicrobium. Next base: position 102,004 of record CAWAXE010000008.1, on the reverse strand, counting down.
CAATATCCTCGATGCCGAGGCTTCTCAGCTTCGCCGCGCCGCCGTTTGCGCTCAAAGCGAACACCGCATCGAAGCGACGGTACAGGGCGCCGCAATAGGAATAGCAGAGCCGGCCAAGCGCGCTGCCGATCCCGCGACCCAACACTTTCGAAAATGGCCGCTCGACATAAACGGTCGGAAAATCGGTCATATACGCAGCGACAAGCGCGGTGTCAGGGTACCGCTTGCGGTGACCGATCGCTACCCACGGCAAATTATAGGCGTCCTGGCTCTCGATCAAATCGGGCCGGAAGCGCTCGAGCGCGGCGCGGACCGCGCCGTTGCGCAGCATCAGCCGATAGTGCGGGCTTCCGGGCACATGTGGCGAGGCGATAGTGACTGTGGTCGCGCGCCCGTCGGCAATGACCTCGTCACGCGCGCCCGGAATGATCAGCAGATGGCTGTGCGGCGTCGATTGGAGAATGTGCCGTCTTTTATGCAGCAAATAAGTGCGTACGCCGCCGCCGACATCCGACCAGCTCTGCGTCAGGTCGCAGAACATTTTCGGCCCGCCGGTGCGGGGACGATCCGGGTCTTCTCTGCTCACAAGGTCATCAAACCCGGTCTGCACAGCAAAGTGCCAACAGCCGTGAAAAGCACTGCGAGTGTCGGAATATTTTACGCAATCGCCGCGCTCCCTATTTCATTGTCGAGCAAAAATGGCAAAAATCAGCCGTTTTTCTCATTTGGCACGCGCATTGCTACACTATTGGCGTCCACTTGGTTCCACGCCAAAACAAGGGGCGGTGCAGCGGTTCTCTGGTCCAGCTGCTCCGCCCCTTCCTCTTTTCTTACCCTCTACCGCTTTGCGGGAGAGGGACAGAGCGCCAAAGGCGGTCAGGGTGAGGGCACGAGGTACAAGCCGGGCACAGCCTCTATTTCGCCCGACTCACCCTCACCCCGACCCTCTCCCGCAAGCGGTAGAGGGGGATTTACTCGGCGCTCGCCCCCAGCAGCTCCTGCAGCTCGCCGCTCTCGAACATCTCCATCATGATGTCGGAGCCGCCGACGAACTCGCCCTTCACATAGAGCTGGGGGACCGTCGGCCAGTCGCTATATTCCTTGATGCCCGGCGCGGACTTCCGGGTCCTGGAGCACGTCGACCGTCTCGTATTTGGCTCCGAGCCGGTCGAGAATCGCGATTGCGCGGCTGGAAAAGCCGCATTGCGGGAAACAGGGCCGTGCCCTTCATGAACAGCACGATGTCGTTGCTCTTCACGAGGTCGGCGATGCGGGATTTGGGCGTCACTCACTGGTCGTCTCCGTGTTCGGCACTGCGGTTTCGAGCTGCAGTGCGTGAAGCTCTCCCCCTACTCGCCCCCCGAGCGCGGCATAGACCGCCTGGTGCTGCTTGATCCGGCTGATGTCCGGCGAAGCTGCGGCTCACGACGCGCGCGGCATAATGGTCGCCGTCACCGGCAAGATCGCGGATTTCGACTTGGGCGTCGGGAATGGCCGCCTTGATCAGCCGCTCGATCTCGCTTGCGGGCATCGGCATCAGAGATTCGTCGCCTCGATGATCTGGCGCCGCGCGTCGATCTCCTTGTTGCGCATCGCTTCGCGGACCTTCTCCTCGTCGCAATCGACACCGGCCGAGGTGAGGTCGCCCATCACCTTGCGGATCACGTCATGCTCGCCCGCCTCCTCGAAATCGGAGCGGACCACGTCCTTGGCGTAGGACTTGCGTCTCCGCCTCCGACAAGCCCATCTGCCGCGCCGCCCATTCGCCGAGCAGCCGGTTGCGCCGCGCGATGATGCGGAAGCGCATCTCCTCGTCATGTGCGAACTTGGACTTGAACGCGCGCTCGCGGTCGTCGAATTGTGTCATGCCTGTCCCTTAGCGGTGTCGCGGGCGAGATAGGGCGGACAAGCGCCAGAGGCAACGCGCGACGGCGGAATGTCGGCTTTGGGTGGGAAGCGGACGTTGCGCTTCACTCACGATGCTTGGGCGACCCTTGTCTTCAGGACACTGGTAACGAGCCAGATCCTGGGAATCATCGAGAGCCCGCCAACCGCCTCCCGCAACGCCAAACATGCATCTGATGCTGACGCGCAATCAACCAAGTGCAGACGGGGGCTGCCCCGATTAGAGCAACGCGCACCAAGACGCGCGCAAGGTTACCCCATCGTTTTAGACATGACTGGCAGAACATACGCGACAAGCCAATGTCCGCAATGGGTCGAGCCGTCACTGGCTAATCGATCGTCACCACCAGCTTGCCGATCGCCTTGCGGTCGCGCAGCGCGGCGATCGCCTCGCCGGCGCGTTCGAGCGGATATGTCGCGCTGATCTTCGGCGCGATCTTCCCTTCAGCCCACCAGCGGAACAATTGCTCGACATGCGCCGCGTTGCGCTTCGGGTCGCGCGCGACGAACCCGCCCCAGAAAACACCGCACACGTCGCAGCTCTTCAGCAAAGTCAGGTTGAGCGGCAGCCGGGCGATGCCCGCGGGAAAGCCGACGACGAGGAAGCGCCCTTCCCAGGCGATGCTGCGCAGCGCCGCTTCGCTGTAATCGCCGCCCACGGGATCGAGGATCACGTCCGCGCCGCCGGGGCCCACCGCATCCTTGAACAGCTGCGCGAGCGCCTTTTGCCCGTCCTTGTCGAACGGGCCTGCCGGATAGACCAGCACATCGTCCGCGCCCGCCGTCACGCGCCGCGGCGGCTTTCTCCTCGGACGACACGGCGGCGATCACCCGCGCACCGATCGCCTTGCCGATCTCGACCGAAGCCATGCCCACTCCGCCCGATGCGCCGAGCACCAGCAGCGTCTGGCCCGCCTCGAGCCGTCCGCGGTCGAGCAACGCATGGATCGCGGTCGCATAGGTCAGCAGCAGCGCCGAACCTTCGGCGAAGCTGCGCTCGGGCGGCAGCGGGAATCGCGCGGCTCGGCGGGAATGACCACCTTCTCTGCCAGCCCGCCGAACCCCGTCGCGGCGATCAGCCGGTCGCCGGCCGTCCAGCCGTCGACGCCCTCCCCCACCTCGATCACCTCACCGGCAATCTCGCTCCCCGGTGCAAACGGCCGCGGCGGCTTGAGCTGATATTTGTCCTCGATGATCAGCACGTCGGGATAGTTGATCGAGCAAGCCCGCACCCGCACCAGCAGCTCGCCGGGGCCGGGCCGCGGGTCGGGCAGATCGGTCAGCCGCAGCGTCTCGGGCCCGCCAGGTTCGTGGGATAGCAGAGCCTTCATTCGGCCGCCCTAAGCCGCCGCAGGCCCGCGGCCCAGTTCGCGACCCGGCGCGCGCCGACGAAGCGCGGCTCGAACTTCGCCAGGAACTCGCGCGGCTGCGCCCGCAACCCGCACAGCCAGATCTCGGTCCCCGCGCTCTTCGCCTGGCGGAGAAGGTCGCGAGCGCGTTGGCGCCGGTGCGCGTCGATGTAGGGCACCTCCTCCATGCGCAGGATGATGGCGCGCGGCCGCTGACCCGAGCGGCGCAGCGCCTCGAGCATCTCGCTGGCGACTCCGAAGAAAATCGGACCCGGTAAAGCGCAGCACTTCGACTCCGTCCGGAAGCCCGGTCCTGAGCTCCGGCTCCTCCGCCGGATCGATGCGCGACAAGGCCCGCCGTCTCGCTCATCCGCCGCATGAACAGCAGCGCCGCGAGCGTCACTCCGACGCCGATCGCGACGGTCAGGTCGACGAAGACCGTCAGCAGGAAGGTGAGCACGAGCACGCCGCGCTCGCCGGCGTCGGTGCGCAGGAGCGCGATGAAGCGGTCGTATTCGCTCATCCCCCACGCCACCATCAGCAGCACCGCGGCGAGCGCGGTCATCGGCACCAGCGCGAGCAGCCTGCCGGCAACGAGAATGAAGATCAGCAGGAACAAGGCATGGAAAATCCCGGCCATGCGGCGAGCGCGCGCCGGCGCGGATGTTGGTCGCGGTGCGCGCGATCGCGCCCGTCGCGGGCAATCCGGCGAACAAGGCCGAGGCGATGATTGGCGACGCCCATGCCCACCAGCTCCTGCCCCGAACGGTGCCGCCGTCCGGTCATTCCGTCGGCCACGGTCGCCGAGAGGAGCGCTTCGATCCCCGCGAGGAACGCGATCACGAACGCGCTCGGAAGCACCTCGCGCGCCAGCGCAAAGGACAGAAGCGCGGCATGTGCGGGAGCGGCACTCCGGTGGCCATCGCATGGAACCGGTCGCCCACCGTCTCGACTGGCAAATGTAGCAGTGCTGCAAACATTGTTGCAGCCAAAATAGCGATCAACTGGGCTGGCGCGCGCGGCGCAAGCTTGCGGACGCCGACGATTATCCCGAGCGTCGCCGCGCCAAGCGCGAGCGCCGTCCAGTTCACGGTCGCGATTGAGCGCCCGTATGCACCCCATTTGTCGACGAAATCGGCCGGGACGTTGCCCGCGCGAAGCCGAAGAAATCGCCGACCTGGCTCGATGCGATGATCACCGCAATTCCGGCGGTGAAGCCGGTTACGACCGGCATCGGCACGTAGCGCATCAGCCGGCCTACGCCGGCATAGCCCGAGACGATCAGGATCACGCCGGCCATGAGGGTCGCGAGGATCAGCCCGTCAAATCCGTGCGCGGCGATTACGCCCGCGACGATCACCACGAACGCGCCGGTCGGTCCGCCGATCTGCACGCGCGAACCGCCGAGCGCCGAGATCAGGAGTCCCGCGACGATCGCGGTGACCAGACCCTTCGCGCGGGCGTTGCGCCGCTGGCGATCCCGAGCGCCATCGCGAGCGGCAGAGCAACGATCGCGACGGTGAGGCCGGCGAGCGCATCGGCGCGCAGGTCGGCTGCGCCGTAGCCCTCCCGAAATGCGGTTACGAGCTTGGGAGTGAAGGCTTCGGGTAAGTTCACTCCGATGTAATGCGCGGTGGTCTTCTCGCGGACCTCCTCGGGGGTCACGCCGGGCGCGAGCTCGATCAGCTTGAATGGGCTGATCGTGATCCGCCCGCTGGAACACCGCGAGGTCGGTGATGATCATGTCCACGACGTTCTTGCCGGTGAGCGGAAGCGTGCATTCGGGGATGAACTTGGGGTCGCCGGCCTTGGACGTGTGCTCCATCACGACGATGATCTTCTTGACCCCGGCGACGAGGTCCATCGCCCCGCCCATGCCCTTGATCATCTTGCCCGGCACCATCCAGTTGGCGAGGTCGCCCTTTTCGCTGACTTCCATCCCGCCGAGCACGGCGAGGTCGATATGCCCGCCGCGGATCATCGCGAAGCTTTGCGCGCTGTCGAAATAGCTCGTCAGCGGAAGCTCGCTGATCGTCTGCTTGCCGGCGTTGATCAGGTCGGGGTCGACCTCGTCCTCGTACGGGAACGGCCCGATGCCGAGCATCCCGTTCTCGCTCTGCAGCGTGACCGTCATTCCGGCCGGCACATGGTTCGCCACCAGCGTCGGGATGCCGATGCCGAGGTTGACGTAGATAACCGTCGCGCAGCTCCTTCGCCGCGCGCGCCGCCATCTGGTCGCGGGTCCAGCCCTTGGTGATCGCTTCGGTTGCCATCAATCCTCCGTTCCCCGGCGAAGGCCGGGGTCCGTCCAGAAACGGCAGTCGTGGGCTCCTGCCTTCGCAGGAGAACAGTCCGCTTCATCACGCCGCCTCCCGTTCGCGCACGGTCTTGAACTCGATCTTCTTGTCGTAGGGCGCGCCGAGGATCAGCCGCTTCACGTAGATCGACGGCAGATGGATGCAGTCGGGGTCGAGCGCGCCGACGGGCACGATCTCCTCGACCTCGGCGACGCACACCTTGCCGCAGGTCGCGGCCGGCAGGTTGAAGTTGCGGGTGGTCTTGCGGAAGATGAGGTTGCCGCTCTCGTCCGCCTTATAGCCCTTGATGATCGACAGATCGGCGCGGATCCCGCGTTCGAGCACATAGGTCTCGCCGTCGAACTCCTTGTGCTCCTTGCCCTCGGCGACCTGCGTTCCGACGCCGGTCCTGGTGTAGAAGCCGGGGATCCCCGCCCCGCCCGCGCGCATCCGCTCGGCGAGCGTCCCCTGCGGCGTGAACTCGACCTCGATCTCGCCGGCGAGGAATTGCCGCTCGAACTCCTTGTTCTCGCCGACGTAGGAGGAGATCATCTTTTTCACCTGCCGCGTGCGCAGCAGCTTGCCGAGACCCTCATTGTCGATCCCCGCATTGTTAGAGGCGATGACGAGGTCCTTGACCCCGCTGCGCCTGGATCGCGTCGATCAGCCGCTCGGGAATCCCGCACAGCCCGAACCCGCCCGCGGCGATGGTCATGCCGTCGAACAGCAACCCGTCGAGCGCGCTTTGCGCATTCGCATAGATTTTCTGCATCGGCGCGCTCAGCCCTTCAGCTTCGCCAGCACGCCCTGCAGCTGCATCGCGTTCGACATGTCGCCCTCGACCTTCAATTTGCCCATCATGAACGCGGTCATCCCGTCGAGCTGGCCGGCGGCGAGCTGCTGCCAATCGTCCCAGCCGACGCGGATCGTCGTGTCGGCCGTCCCGTCCTCCTCGCTCACCTGCTGCGCGGCGCCGTCGAGCATCACCATGCCCTCGCTGCCGCCGAAGTCGATCTTCACCCGCTTGCCCGGCACCCAGGCGTTGTTCTCCTGCATCTTGGCGATCAGGTCCTGCTTCGTCATTTAAGATTCTCCTTTGGCGGCGCTGCTAGCCCTCCATTGCCAGCGCATCAACATCCTCCCTTGTTGCAGCAATCGGGAGGGGGACCGCTCAGCGCAGCTGAGTGGTGGAGCGGCCAACTGCGTGCGCCAAGTGCTACCAAGCTTTCGCCACGCCACTTGCGTCCGCGAAACACGTCGACGCCGGAATTCGGACCACCTCCAGCCCAAGCTCAGCGCATGTACGCGTTGCGCCTTTCGTCATGGTCGGCGAGGCCCGGCGAAGTCGATGCACCAGTCCGTCGACCTCAATCACCAGCTTGGCTGCAGGACAATGAAGTTCCGCCACATATGGACCGATCGGGTGCATGCTCGTCGCGAACTTCATTACGCACGGAGAGCGCCGAAGCAAAGCCCACGACCTCACTTCCGGCGGACGCATCGCTCTGCGTTGCTGGCGCGCAGATCTTCATCGCTCGCCCTGTTGCGCGCATTGGCCGCCTCCACCATGCAGTCTTCGCTGCACGGTCGCCCCTCCCCACGAGCTTCGCTCGCGAGAGGTGAGTCAGGTCACTCCTCCCTTCGCCGCGAAGCGGTGATCGGGCATCGGGACCGCTTGCGCAGCTGAGTCGGTGGAGGAGCCGCCCGCAAGTTGCAGCCCCTTCACGCCACGCCTATCTCCCCCGCCATGACCTATGAAACCTCGCTCCAGCTCTTCATCGACGGCGTTTGGAAATCGGGCGAAGGGCGCGACGCGCATCCGGTGGTCAACCCGGTCGACGCGCAGCCGATCGCCGAAGTCCCTTACGCCACCAAAGCCGACCTCGACGAGGCGCTCGCCGCTTCCGAACGCGCGTGGCCCGAGTGGCGCGCGACTGGACGTCGAGAAGCGCGCCGCGATCCTCCACAAGGCCGCGGCGCTGCTGCGCGAGCGCGCCGACCGTCATCGCCGCCACGCTGACGCAGGAGCAAGGCAAGCCGCTCGCCGAAGCCAAGGCCGAAGTGATCGGCATCGGCGCAGTTGTTCGACTGGTACGCCGAGGACGCCAAGCGCGATTACGGCCGCACCCTCGTCCGCCCGGCCGGCCAGCTCAGCCGCGTCATCCGCCAGCCGGTCGGCCCGACCGCGACCTTCACGCCGTGGAATTTCCCCATCTATCTGCTGGCCAAGAAGGTCAGCGCAGCGCTCGCCGCGGGCTGCACCGTGATCTCGCGCCCGCCGCATGAGACGCCGGGCTGCTGCACCGAATTGTTCCGCGCCCTCGCCGACGCCGGCATCCCGAGCGGGGTCGCCCAGCTCATCCACGGCGATGCGAGCCTGGTCAGCGAAACCCTCATCGCCAGCCGCGTCATCCGCAAGGTCAGCTTCACCGGCTCGACCGACGTCGGCAAGCACCTCATGCGCCTCTGCGCCGACAGCATGACGCGCGTGACGATGGAGCTCGGCGGCCACGCGCCGGTGCTGATCTTCGACGATTGCGACCTCGAGAAGACGCTCGACATGGTCGTCCCGCAGAAGTTCCGCAACGCCGGCCAGGTGTGCGTCTCGCCGACCCGCTTCTACGTGCAGAGCGGCATCTATGACGCCTTCCTCAAGGGCTTTGCCGAGCGCACGGCCAAGGTGAAGGTCGGCAGCGGCCTCGACGCCGACACGCGCATGGGCCCGCTCGCCAACAAGCGCCGGCCCGAAGCGGTCGGCGCGCTGGTGGACGACGCCAAGGCCAAGGGCGCGCGCGTGCTCGCCGGCGGCGAGCGCGGCGACGGCGGCTTCTTCTTCCAGCCGACCTTGCTCGCCGACGTGCCCAACGAGGCGAACATCATGAACGACGAGCCGTTCGGCCCGGTCGCGGTGTCGCGCCCGTTCGACAGCTTCGAGGAAGCGATCGAGCAAGCCAACCGCCTCCCCTTCGGCCTCGCCGCCTTCGCCTTCACCGAAAACGGCCGCCGCGCGAACCTCATCGGCGACCTCGTCGAAAGCGGCATGGTCGGCATCAACACCTTCGCCATCAGCGGCGCCGACACGCCGTTCGGCGGGGTGAAGGATTCAGGCTTCGGCAGCGAAGGCGGCAAGGAAGGGCTCGAGAGCTACCAGGTCGTGAAGGCGATGCATCAGGCGTGACTTCGAGCGTTCCGAGCATACGGGAAGCGATTGCATAGCCAATCGTGAGCTTATGTCGAAGAGAGCGCGAAAGCCGGACGGCCTGCGCGCTTCAGCGCGACAGGACCGACGGCGCGGATTTACTCCGCGCCGACGCGCTCCGCCTGCAAGCCCGCCAGAAGCAGAAGGCTCCGAATGCAGCGATCAAGGGAGTTGCGCCGAGCAGACTGATGGCGAACAACTTTCGTCCGTCAGGTGACGGAACGCAGTATTTCCGAACAAGATCGGTCATCTCGATGAGCACAAGGCCGCGTGAGAACGTCAACGATGCCACCCTTCGATCGCGAATTCGCGATAAGCGCGCCGCCGACGAACGACAGCACCAATCCGATCGTGCCGAGATCGAGACGGCAATTGACACAGGCGAAATCGAAGCCAACGTATCGGTCAGCTCCACCCACATGCCAAACACGATGCCGAACGCGACCGCGAGCCGATCAATGGCTTCATGTCGCCGCTGTAGCGAACCTCGCTGAGCTCACACCGACCCCCGACCCCTCCCTTGCAGGGAGCGGGCGTAACTGCGCTAATGCGCCGCCCCATGACCACGCGCACCGGCGGTCGCATCCTCGTCGACCAGCTTCGCATCCAGGGCTGCGACCGCATCACCGCCTAGTTTCGCCATTTCGGCGGGGTGACGGCTAGCTACTGCTCCGCCAGCTCAGTCCAATCACCGGGACGTCGCGCCTGCCCCAATTGACTCCCGCGACAGCGTTAACTTATCGTTATCTGCGGGGGCAGTGCGTATGGCGATCCGTATGTCGAGCGAGCCGGGCATCAACGCGTTCCGGTTCCTTCTCATGTTCACCGTTGTGCTCGCCCATAGCTGGTGGCTGATCGGCACAATCCCGCCGCTGGACCCCGCCTATCGCCTGCTGATCACCGCCCAATGCGCGGTCCCGGCCTTCTTCATCACCAGCGGCTATTTCCTGCGCTGGCAGGAGGGCGACGCGCTCGCAGTGACGCGCTGGGCCGCCGGAAAGCTGCTTCCGCTCTACGTCATCTGGGTGGCCATTTACATCGTCGCTGCGTGGCTCGCCGGATTCGGGTCCTTCGCGGATCTTGTTCCCTCGATCTTCCACGGCGGGCCAGTCCGCCACCTGTGGTTCCTGCCCGCGCTCGCCGCGGGTTTGTCGGCGACGTCGCTGTCGCTGAGGCTGCTCGGGCCGCGGCTGGCCTGGCTCGCGGCGGTCGACACTGGCCGCATTCGGCCTGTTCAGCGGCACCTATCAAATGTGGTTCGGGCTCGACGCGCACCCGATCCGCGGCGCGCTCTTCACGGCTCCGCTCCTGGTGCTCGTTCGGGACGAAGCTCGCCGCGTCGAACGTCCCGCGCAGGCCGCTGCTGTTCGGCGCGGCCATGCTGCTCGCTTATATTTTGCAGCTCTACGACGACCGCTTCGTCGCAGGGCTCGCGGGTTATTCGTCGTCGAAGGGTTGGTCGACGACCCTCGCGACGATCCCCTTCGCGCTCGCCGTCTTCCTGTTCGCCCGGTCGCTTCCGCACACGCGGCTAGTCAAGTCGATCGCCGAGCGCAAGAACGACCTGCTGATCCTGTATTGCATTCACCCGATGATCATCACGGTGATCGGCTGGTCATGGCATTGGCGGGGCATGAAGTCCGTCCTTGCCGTGACGGTGCTCGCCTATGCGCTGTCATTGCTTTGCGCGGTCGGCTTCACGGCCGCCCATCGTCGGTGGCGGGAGTTCGCCGGGCCGCCGCCCCCAGCCCCGCATCGCCGGCGCGGCCGCCGCTTCGCGGGGGTGACGGCCCACAGGCGCACGGCTATGCGCCGCCCATGACGTTACGCACCGGCGGCCGCATCCTCGTCGACCAGCTTCGCATCCAGGGCTGCGACCGCATCTTCACCGTGCCGGGCGAGAGCTTCCTCGCCGTGCTCGACGCGCTGCACGACACGCGCGAGATCGAGACCATCGTCTGCCGGCAGGAGGGCGGGGTCGCGTACATGGCCGACGCCGACGGCAAGATGACCGGCCGCCCCGGCGTCGCCTTCGTCACCCGCGGCCCCGGCGCGACCAACGCCAGCGGCGGGGTCCATGTCGCCTTCCAGGATTCGACCCCGATGATCCTCTTCGTCGGCGACGTCGCGCGCGGCGACCGCGGCCGCGAGGGCTTCCAGGAGATCGACTTCCCCGCTTTCTTCGCGCCCGATCGCCAAATGGGCGGCGCGGATCGAGGATGCGCGGCGCATCCCCGAATATGTCGCGCGAGCCTACCGCGTCGCGACCGCCGGCCGCCCCGGCCCGGTCGTGCTCGCTCTGCCCGAGGACATGCTGCGCGACGAAGTCGAAGTGCCCGACCGCCCGTGCGTCCCGCCGCTCGCCGAAGAGCCCGATCCCGGCGCGGTCCAGGCGATGTTCGAGCTATTGAAGGATGCAACCAATCCGGTCGCGATCGTCGGCGGCGCCGACTGGAGCCCGCGCGCGTCGCACCATTTCGCCAATTTCGCCTTCCGCTACGGAATTCCCGTCGCCGCCGCCTTCCGCCGCCAGGACGCGATCTGCAACACGTGCCAGGTCTATGCCGGCAATCTCGGCTACGGCCCCAACCCCAGGCTCCAGCAGCGCATCCGCGACGCCGACCTGATCCTCGCCGTCGGCCCGCGCCTCGGCGAAGCGACGACCGACGGCTACACTTTGATCACGCCCGACCACCCCGGCCAGACGCTCGTCCACGTCCATCCCGACCCCAACGAGCTCGGCCGCGTCTATCACGCCGATTTGCCGATCTGCGCGGACATGGGCGAGTTTGCGGAAATGGTCGACGAGTGGATCGATCCCGATCTGGTCCGCTTCTCCTGCGGCGAGGAGGCGCACAAGGAGTGGCTCGACTGGTCCGAGCCCAAGCCGCGCGAAGGCGTGAAGCTCGACCTCGGCCCGTGCGTCGCGGCGATGCGGGAGCGGCTCCCGGAGAACACCATCATCTGCAACGGCGCCGGCAATTTCTCCGGCTGGTGGCACCGCTATTGGCGTTACGGCCCGATGCCGACCCAGCTCGCGCCGACCAGCGGGACGATGGGCTACGGCACCCCGGCAGCGGTCGCCGCGGCGCTGCGCTTCAAGGACCGGCCTGTCGTCGCGATCGCCGGCGACGGCGACTTCCTGATGAACGGCCAGGAGCTGGCGACCGCCGCGCAATACGGCGCCGACTTGCTGGTGATCGTGGTGGACAACGGCAGCTACGGAACGATCAGGATGCACCAGGAGCGCGACTATCCCGAGCGGATCAGCGGCACCGAGCTCAAGAACCCCGACTTCGCCGCGCTTGCGCGGGCGTACGGCGGCTGGGCGGCGATGGTCGAGAAGACCGAAGACTTCGCGCCCGCCCTCGACGAGGCCCTCAAGCGCAAAGGCATCCGCCTCCTCCACTGCAAGACCGACGTCGAGCAGATCACCAACGCAACCACCATCTCCAAACTGCGCCAGACGGCGAACGCCTAACGCTCCCCCTTGGGCCAAGAATGGGCAGGGGGAATTTTGACTGGGCCGAGAAGCAGGCGATTGATCTGTGACCGAGCCAAGACGCTGGACCGGCGCTTCCGCGGACGTTTCCCGATCGCAAGCGCGATCGGCGCCCCTTGGCCCGGATGCTCGACCAAGCTGTCGAGGTCGGCGAAGCTGCCGTTTGACTGGAGGCTTGCCCTAAGAGGCACGAAGCACTCGCGCAGCGCTTCGGCGAGCCGGCCGGCAAAGCGCTTTTCCCGCAAGCTTACGAATGGGAATATGCGGATCTGCGGCGGCAGCGACTTGATGAGCCGGGAGGTGGTTGGGCGATGGCGGGTCGGAGTCACAGGCGATCGGAAGAATTTCAGATGTCCACGAATTGCTTCCCCTCCGACCTCATGGGGGAATAAACTGTCTAACCTACGAAAATCTCCCGAGAACCCGGTCCGCTTCGGATGAATTTAGAGCGATAAACGGAAAATAGGTGTGGCTATCAAGTGATGATAGCTCATTTTTCTCTCATTTCTTAATCAAGCGCAGAGCTGAACAGGAAATTCTTCTTCCATAGCAAATTGGCTTTCCGCGCTTAGAAAGTCGTTGATAACGCGTGCTAGATTTGGACAAGATAAAGTCCTGTCGTAGGCGCGCCTCCGCCAAGGATAATCACGGCTACTGCTGTTGTCATTATGAAACGATTGTGGAGCAAGATAAGAAATTATGTCACAGACCGGCTTTGTAAAACTGCCGTAGATTTGTTGATTATTTCCCACCACTCTCTCTCCCACCCAGAGTTATTATTGCGGGAGCGCAATGTTCTTTTTTGGCCCGCGCAAACGACAGTGGCGGACCCGGTACGTTACGGAAGCCGTGATTTGACACTTATCGACGGGTCGTGCGCCCGCGTCGGTGAATGACGTCGTGACGTCAATCGTCGCTTGAAACTCTCTTCTGGCGGCCGTTCCGGCTGTGGAAAAGGCCCGATCTTATCCACAGCCGTAAGCTTCTGTTAACCACGATCCGTGCCGAATCGAGACGATCCGTGCCGGATCGGGACGGATGCGCGCGCTTCGATGCGTCAGCCGACCAGATTGGCGTGGCGGAAGGGTGGAGCTCGCGGATCGCGCGTTCGTCTTCAAGCATCTTTCCATCCCTCCTCGCCGATCAGCGGGACGAAGCGCACCCCGCCGAAATTCTCGTGCACGAGCTTGCCGTCCGGTCCCTTGGTGACCTTGATCAGCTCCTGCACCCAGTGCGCCTCGCCGACAGGCATGACGATCCGCCCGCCGTCGGCGAGCTGCTCGATCCACGGCTGAGGCACATGGCTTCCGCTGGCGGCCGCGAGAATGGCGTCGAACGGCGCGTGCTCTGGAAAGCCGCGGGTGCCGTCGCCTTCGAGGATTTCCACATTCGAATAGCCGAGACGCTCGAGGCGCTGGCGCCCAAGCTCCACCAGGTCGTGCTGGCGCTCGATCCCGATCACCTTGCCGGCGATGCGGCTGATCACCGCCGCCGCGTAGCCCGAGCCCGCGCCAACCTCGAGCACCTTGATCGCTCGACTTTATTCCCGCCGCCTGGATCATCAGCGCGACGATGTACGGCTGCGAGATCGTCTGCCCGGCTTCGATCGGCAGCGGATGGTCGCCATAAGCGAGATGCGCATATTCGGGGCTGACGAACTCCTCGCGCGGGACCGCGAGGAAGGCGTCGATGATCGTGCTGCTCCGTGATCCCGCGGCGCTTCAGGTGCCGCTCGACCATCGCCTCGCGCTCAGCTTGATAGTCTGCCATGGACGTCGCCATGGTCCATCTCCGGACCAAATGAAAACGCGTAAGGGAGGGAGGCCGTTCCGCCGATGACCGCGACGGATACCGTCTTCGCCGGATCCATTCCGGCGACTTACGACCGCTACATGGTCCCGCTGATCTTCGCGCCTTACGCCGAGCTCGTCGCGGAGCGCGCGAAAGCGCTCGCTCCCGCCCGAATTCTCGAGACCGCCGCCGGCACCGGAGTTGTCACTGAAGCGCTGCACCGGGCGCTGCCAGAAGCGGAGATTGTCGCGACCGACCTCAATCCGCCGATGCTCGAGCAGGCGCGCGCAGCGGGTACAGTGCCGCCAACGTCCGTTTCCAGCAGGCCGACGCGCTCGACCTGCCGTTCGACGACGATAGCTTCGACCTCGTCGTCTGCCAGTTCGGAGTGATGTTCTTTCCCGACAAGGTGAAGGGAAATTCCGAGGCGCGGCGAGTGCTCCGGAAGGTGGCCGGTACATTCTCGTCATCTGGGACAAAGTCGATCGCAACCTGGCGACGAAGGTCGCCGGATCCGCGGTGGGCGCACTCTTCCCCGACGACGACGCCGCCTTCTACAAGCGCATTCCGTTCCGCTATTACGAGCAGGCGTGGATCGAGCGTGACCTGAGCGCAGCCGGGCTTCACCGAAATCCGCTTCGAGACCGTCGAGCTGCGCAGCCGCGCCGCCTCGGCCGCGAGATGCTGCGATCGGCCTGACGCAGGGCACGCCGATGCGCTCAGAGATCGAGGCGCGCGGTGCCGGGAATGCTCCAGCGAGCGACGGACGCGGCAGCCGAAGCACTGCGGCAGTTCGAAGGGCCGGACGGCTTCGATGCGCCGATGTCAGCGCATGTCGTGACGGCGACTAAATAAGTCCCGCCAGCGGACTGCTCGGATCGGCATATCGCCGCTTCTGCATCCGGCCGGCGAGATAGGCGAGCCGCCCCGCCTCGACCGCCGGCTTTCATCGCGCGGGCCATCAGCACCGGGTCCTTCGCCTCGGCGATCGCGGTGTTCATCAGCACGCCGTCGCACCCCAGTTCCATCGCCTCGGCGGCATCGCTCGCCGTGCCGACGCCGGCATCGACCAGCACCGGCACGCCCGCCCCTTCGACGATGAGGCGGATCGTCACCCGGTTCTGGATCCCGAGCCCGGACCCGATCGGCGCGCCCAGCGGCATGATCGCCACCGCCCCCGCCTCCTCGAGCTGCTTCGCGGCGATCGGATCGTCGACGCAATAGACCATCGGCTCGAAGCCTTCCTTCACCAGCACCTCGGTCGCCCGCAGAGTCTCGCGCATGTCGGGATAGAGTGTCTTGGCCTCGCCAAGCACCTCGAGCTTGACGAGGTTCCAGCCGCCCGCCTCGCGCGCCAGCCGCAGCGTGCGGATCGCGTCTTCGGCGGTGAAGCAGCCGGCGGTGTTGGGCAGATACGTCACCTTCTTCGGGTCAATGTAATCGGTCAGCATCGGCTGGTTAGGGTCGGAGATGTTCACCCGCCGCACCGCGACGGTGACGATCTCCGCGCCCGAGGCCTCGACCGCCGCCGCATTCTCCTCGAGGCTCTTGTACTTGCCAGTGCCGACGATCAGCCGCGAGCTGAAGGTGCGCCCGGCCACGGTCCAGGTATCGGCCCTGATGTCCTGCTGCGCGGTCACTCACCCGCCTCCAACGAAGTGCACGATCTCGAACGCGTCGCCGTCCTCGACGCAGACTTCACTCAAGCTCGATCGCGGAACGATTTCCAGGTTGCGCTCGACCGCGACTTTCCTCGGGTCGAGCCCCAGCTCGCCGAGCATTTCGGCGATGCTGATGCTGCCGGGAAGACGGCGCGGCTCTCCGTTCACTCGGACTGAAAGGTCCAGACTCATCGGCCCGCAAATAGGAGGCCTCCCCTCTGGGCGCAAACCCCGGCTGCGGCTGTTCAGGGTGGACGGACGCGCGCCCGTCTGACAGAGGCTCCCGCCAAGTCAGTTGCAGGAATTGAAATGGCACTACCGAAGGATCCCCCAGGCTCCGGCGACAAAAGCGCGATGCGCATAGACCCGGACCTGGTGCGGGAGTTGGCGAAGCTCCTTACCGACAACGAGCTGACCGAGATCGAGGTCCAGGACGGCGATCGGCGGATCAGGGTCGGCCGCGAGCCTGCACCAGTGTTCGGCGTTGCGCCTTCCAGCCCGGCACCGGCCTTGTCCGCCCCGCCCATGCACGCGAAGGAGGATTTCGGTGCGGCCGAAGAGGAAGTCGCTGGCAATTCCGTCAAATCGCCGATGGTCGGCACCGCCTTTCTGTCGCCCGAGCCCGACGCCAAGCCGTTCGTCGAGGTCGGCGATGCGGTCAAAGCCGGCGACACGTTGCTGATCGTCGAAGCGATGAAGGTGATGAACCCAATCACTGCGCCGGAGGGTGGAGTGGTGAAAAAGATCCTCATCGCGGACGGCCAGCCGGTCGAGTTCGATCAGCCGCTCCTGATCATCGGCTAAGGCCGCGATACCTGTGAAAATCCAGAAGCTGCTGATCGCCAACCGCGGCGAGATCGCGCTCCGCATCCATCGCGCCTGCCACGAAATGGGCATCAAGACCGTCGCGGTCCACTCGACCGCCGATGCCGACGCTATGCACGTGCGCCTCGCCGACGAAACCGTGTGCATCGGCCCCCCGCCGGCGGCGGAATCCTACCTCAACATCCCCAACATCATCTCGGCGGCCGAGATCGTCCACGCCGACGGGATCCACCCCGGCTACGGCTTCCTGTCGGAGAATGCGCAGTTCGCCGAGATCGTCGAATCGCACGATATCATCTGGGTCGGCCCCAAGCCCGAGCACATCCGCACGATGGGCGACAAGATCGAGGCCAAGCGCACTGCCGCCAGTCTCGGGCTTCCGCTCGTCCCCGGTTCGGACGGCCCGATCACCACAGTCAAGCAGGCGAAAAAGGTGGCCGAGGAGATCGGCTATCCAGTGCTGATCAAGGCGGCCTCCGGCGGCGGCGGGCGCGGAATGAAGGTCGTCCCCGACGAAGACCAGCTCGAAAGCCTGATGAGCCAGGCCGCGTCCGAAGCGCGCTCCGCGTTCGGCGACGACACCGTCTACATGGAAAAATATCTCTCCGACCCGCGCCACATCGAATTTCAGGTGTTCGGCGACGGCGAGGGCAACGCGATCCACCTCGGCGAGCGCGACTGCTCGCTCCAGCGCCGCCACCAGAAGGTGCTCGAGGAAGCGCCCTCGCCGGCGATCTCGGCCAGGCAGCGCCACCGCATGGGCTCGATCGTCGCGAAAGCGATGGCCGAAATGGGCTACCGCGGTGCCGGCACCATCGAGTTCCTGTTCGAGAACGGCGAATTCTACTTCATCGAGATGAATACGCGGCTGCAGGTCGAGCATCCGGTCACCGAGATGATCAGCGGCATCGACTTGGTGCGCGAGCAGATCCGCGTCGCTTGCGGCGAAGGCCTATCGTGTACGCAGGAGCAAGTGCACCTTCACGGCCACGCCATCGAGTGCCGGATTAACGCCGAGGACCCTGAGACCTTTGCCCCTTCGCCTGGCCTGGTGAAGAATTACGTCGCGCCGGGCGGAATGCACGTCCGCGTCGATAGCGGGCTCTACACCGGCTATCGGGTGCCGCCTTACTATGACAGCATGATCGGCAAGCTGATCGTCTACGGCTCCAACCGCGACAGCTGCATCCGCCGCCTGAAACGCGCGCTCGAGGAGTTCGTGGTCGAAGGCATGAAGACCACGATCCCCCTCCACCAGAAGCTCGTCCGCGACCCCGAATTCCTCGCCGGCGATTATACGATCAAGTGGCTCGAGGCGTGGCTGGAGAGGAGCCGCGAGACCGCTGAGTAGCGGCTAGCGCCTAGAGGTAGATCCAGACGCCGTTGCGGCGGTGGCGATGCTGGTACCAGCGGTTCTGGTACCAATAGCCCCGGTTCGGGTAGTAATGGCCCTCGAGCCAGCGCATTTGCGTGCCGCGGTTCGGCCGGCACATCCCGTTCATGGCGCGATGGAAGCCCTGTCCGCAACCTTCGCGGGCCTGGGCCGGAACGGCGGCAATTCCCGCGATCGCGGTCGCGAGGCCAATTGCAATCAAGGTCTTCATGACAATCTCCTGTGCTGCCGCTTAGCAACGCGATGACGAAAATGGCTGTTCCATTAAATCCCGTTCATGTTCGGCACCCAACGCGCCTTGCCCGGCGCCTGACCGGCGGGCAGTAGGCGAAATGCCTCTGAGGGGAGCCGCCGCATGAGCCTCATCGCCGATTTGAAATCGCTCGAGCCGTCGCAGCGCAGCGCAATCTGGGCGAGCTACCTCGGCTGGACGCTCGACGCGTTCGACTTCTTCCTGCTGGTGTTCTGTCAGCTCGCGATCGGCAAGGAATTCGGAATGACGTCAAGAGCAGGTTTCCGAGCTGCCTGTTTGTGACGCTTGCCGCACGTCCGTTCGGTGCATTCTTCTTCGGCTGGCTCGCCGACAAGTTCGGACGCCGCCCGATCCTGATGATCGTGATCCTGGCATTCTCGGCCTTTTCCTTCCTCTCCGGTCTGGCGCGCACCTTTGGCCGAGTTGATGCTGATCCGCGCCCTGTTCGGCTTCGCCATGGGCGGCGAATGGGGCATTGGCGCGAGCCTGGTGATGGAGAGCATTCCGGCGCGAGCTTCGCGGGCCGGTGTCCGGCCTTCTGCAGAGCGGCTATCCGTCCGGCTATTTCGTTGCCAGCCTCGTATACTTCTGCTGTTCGACAAGATCGGCTGGCGCGGCATGTTCTTCGTCGGAATCGCCCCGGCGCTGCTCGTCTTCCTCATCCGCATGCACGTGAAGGAAAGCCCGGCGTACCTCGGCGCATGCGTCGAGGCGGCGGCTCAGCCCGTTCGATCGAGACTCGCCCGCAACTGGAAGATCGCGCTCTACCTCGATCGTGCTGATGACCGCGTTCAACTTCTTCAGCCACGGGACGCAGGACCTCTATCCGACCTTCCTCCAGAAACAGCATCAGCTTTGACACCCACCTGACCGGTACGCTCACGGCGATCATGAACGTCGGCGCGATCGTCGGCGGGATCTAGTTCGGCATCTGGTCGGAGCAGATCGGCCGCAGCCGCGCGATCATCATCGCCAGCCGCTCGCCCTGCCGGTCATTCCCCTGTGGGCCTTCTGCTCGACGCCGCTTCTGCTCGGCATCGGCGCTTTCCTGATCCAGGTCGCGGTGCAGGGCGCGTGGGGCATCGTTCCGGTGCACCTCAACGAGCTGTCGCCGGCGCGATGGCGCGCGGCCTGTTCCCCGGCTTTGCCTATCAGCTCGGCAATCTGCTGATGTCGCGCAACGTCGTCTTCCAGGCCGGAATCGCCGAGCAGCAGCGGCGACGATTATGCCTTCGCGCTGGCGCTGTTCGGCGGCGTGACCGCCGTAGATCATCGCCGTCTGGACCGCCTCGGCCCTGAACGGAAGCACGCCGACTTCCTGCGCCGAGGCGCAAGGCGTCACGAGCCTAAACCTTCGCGCCGCAACGCGCGTTGTCCGGTTGAGACGACATCATGTCGAGCTACAGCGGAACCGCCGACCGGCCGGATCAGGCCAAGGCGATCGCCGCGGTGATTGCAGTCCACGCGGCGCTCGCTGCAATCATCCTGACGGGCCTCAACGTGCGCGCTGGTCAGCCAGGCCGTCGAGCGGCTGACCACTATCGATATCGCAGGAACCGCCGCCTCCGCCGCCGGTGCGCCCGCCGAAGCCCGCGCCAAAACCGCAACAGGTGAAAAAGCCTGCGGGCGCCCCCGCGCCAAAGGCGGAACCCTCACCGATCGTCGCTCCGCCGCCGAGGCTGCCTCGTCCCTTCACCCATTCCCGCCGCGAAGATCGCCGGCGCCGGCAGCCGCCTCAAGCTCGGGCGCCGGCACGTCCGGGAACGGGCACCGGCGCCGGCGGCAGCGGCAACGGACCTGGCGGCGGCGGTTATGGCGATTTCTCGCGCTTCACCCCGGCGCGTCTCGTCCGCAACCTCAGTCGCGGCGATTACCGTCTCATCGCCGGCGGTCGCGTGCCCGCTGGAGCGGCGATGGTCGTCGCTGCTCGTTCAACCCGACGGAGCTGCCGAGCAACTGCCGAATCGTGCGCTCGAGCGGCGATCCTTACGTCGACTCCGGATTGTGTCCGCTCATCGTCGAGCGGCTGCGCTTCCGGCCGGCGCTCGACGACCAGGGACGCCCTGTTCCCCTATCAGCTCCAGTACGTCGCGACCTGGAGGCTCTAGCGGCTCGCGCTCGCCACCGTTCCGGCAGCGCTCTGCAGCGTCGCCAGGCGCTGCGCGTCGCGTCCATAGACGTCGTCGAAATAGGCGATCGACGTCCATTCGCGTCCGGCATCGCGGTCAGATACGTGATGTAGACCGGCACCGGGCTCTTCAGCGGCACCATTTCCTCGGTCCCGGCGCTTTCCCACTGGAGGTCGTAGCCGAACAGCCAGCGGCCGAGCCGCGCCGCATCCTCGAGCCGCACGCACCCGCCGCTGTAGAGCCGCGAGCCTCGGTGAAGAGCTCGCGCTCGGGATTGTCGTGGAGATAGACCCCGGCGGCGTTGGGGAACATGAACTTCATCCGCCCCATCGAATTGTGCGGCCCCGGAAGCTGGCGCATGAGGACCTCGGTCTTGCCCGCCGCGACCGCCTTCCAGTCGATCGTCGTTGGATCGATGATCTGCGCGTCGGGGCTCCAGTCCGACAGCACCTGGTACCCAAGGTCGTCGAGATAGCGCAGGCCCTGCTTCACGACGACTTTGGCGCGATCCGCTCGGCGGCGAGATCGGGCGGCACGTACCAATAAGGGTTGAGGCTGGCGAAGCGGACGTAAGCGGTGATCATCGGAGTCGGATATTTGGGCTTCCCGACCACCACGACCATCGAATCGACCTGCTTGCCGTCTTCGTACGTGTACAGCCGCTGCTGCGCTGCGTTGACGAGGATGTAGCGCTGCTTGCCAGGCGGGAGCGTCCGCGCGCGTTCGAGGTTGACGCTCAGCAACTGCCGCTCATGGTCGGAGGCGTAAGCGTGGCTGGCGAGCGCATTGCGAAGCTCGCCGTAGATCGGGTTCATCCAGCCGAGATCGCGCACATAGGCCGACAGCGACGGCGCGTTCGCCGCGCCGAGCAAGGCCGCGCGCGGCGACGGCGGTGACGGCCTCAGCGCAGCGTCGACGTACAATATGCCGAGCCCGGGATCGCGCCTCAGGTCGCTCACATAAGCGACGAACGCATCAGACAAAGCCCGGTCCGCTGCCGCGACGTCCTTGGGCTTGCCGCTGCGCGCGGCTGCGATCGCCTGCTGCAGAGACGGCGGCGCGATATTTGTCCGGGTCGAGTCCGTCGAGGCTGGCGGTGCCGAGCAGTGTCAGGAGCTGCTCGGCGGCATCGCCTGCCGGCGGCGCAAGCCACAGCGGAGCGCCGTTCCGCGCGCGATAGAAATCGTCGATGGTTTGGCCGACGCGGGCTCTGTGCGACCGGCGCAGGCGCTGCGGCGCCGCGTGCGCATACGACAGCGGCGCCGCGGCGAGCAGAACACCAACCGCGGCGCCGGCAGCTTTGACGAAAAAGTGCACCGGCTTTGGGCCGGTGCACGAGTTACGCAAACGTCTCACTTGTTCTCCGATCGTGTCCATCAAAGTCGTGCTTTGACGGAAGTCGTTAGCCGCGCTCGCCGCTCCGCGTCGGAGGCGGAGCCGACATCGGGGGCGGAGGCGGAGCTGCATTGACGGGGCACCGGCATAATATTGCCCGTTGTAGACGTATCCGTCCACCGTGCCGTCATTGTTGCGATCGGCCCAGATCGCGCCGGCGAGACCGCCGACCGCAGCGCCGATCACCGCGCCCTGGAGGATGCTGACGCCCGGAAGCACCGCACCGGCCGCAGCGCCGAGCGCCGCGCCGCCAAGAGCGCCGGTCAGCGACCGCATGCGTCGTCGGATCATAACCCTGCGGGCTGCCCTGATAATATTGGCCGTTCTGGACATAGCCGTCGACATAGCCGTCATTGTTATTGTCGGCCCAGACCGCGCCGGCGAGACCGCCGATCGCCGCGCCAACCGCGGCGCCTTCGATCACGCTGACGCCCGGAACGACTGCGCCAACCGCGGCACCACCGATTCCGCCGATCGCGGCGTCCTGCGCCACGCGCGGATTGTTCGCGCACGCGCTCAGTGCGACCGTACTTGCAAGCGCAAGAGCTAGAAATTTATGCATCGCTCGTTCTCCCGTTTATTGATCTGCCGGACCATGCTCCGCGCCTCCGACTAACCGGAGTCGGTGCATGTCCACAACGCAGGAACGACGATTGCCCCTCATCGTTCCGCAACCGCCACAATGCTTCGTCGCAGAAACTTTGCGGCGCGTGTTAAATGCTTGTTTAACCGATTGAATTCACGTCAGGAACAGATGAACACATGAAAGCGACAATTTATCACAATCCAATGTGCGGAACTTCCCGCAAGACGCTTGAGATCTTGCGCGACAGCGGCGCGGACGTGTGGGTCCACGAATATCTCAAGAAGCCGCCGTCGCGCGACGAGCTCGAGCGCCTCTATGACCGCGCCGGAATCACGCCCGCGCGAAGGGCTTCGCGCGAAGGAGCCGCTCGCCGCCGAGCTCGGCCTGACGCGCCCCGACGTCACCGACGACGAAATGCTCGACGCGATGGTCGAGCACCCGATCCTGATCGAGCGCCCGCTGGTCGAGACACCCAACGGCGTCCGCCTCTGCCGCCCCCAGGACCGCGTCCGTGAAATCCTCTAATTTATCCTCCCCGGGATTTCCGGCGGGATAAGTCGAGTCCATGAGTTGCCTCGATCCGCGCCTTTTGCTCCAGGGCTATGCCACCGGCATTTTCCCGATGGCCGACAGCCGCGGCGCGGACGAATTGTTCTGGGTCGAGCCGCGCAACCGCGCGATCATCCCGCTCGACCGTTTCCACGTCTCGCGCTCACTCGGCCGGACGATCCGCTCGGGCAAGTTTCACGGTCAGCCGCGACCGCGATTTCGCCGGAGTGATCGCCGCCTGCGCCGACCGCGAGGAGACGTGGATCAACGCAGAGCTCGAGCAGGCCATGCTCGCACTGCACGGCTCAGGTCACGCCCATTCGATTGAAGTCTGGCAAGGCGAGACGCTGGCCGGCGGAGTCTACGGCGTGAAGCTCGGCCGCGCCTTTTTCGGCGAAAGCATGTTCAACCGCGTGCGCGATGCGTCCAAGGTCGCGCTCGCCTGGCTCGTCGCCCGCATGAAGGTCGGCAATTTCACGCTTCTCGACTGCCAGTTCATGACCGACCACCTCGCTTCGCTCGGCGCGGTGAGCATCACGCGCGAGACTTATGTCGCGTTGTTGTCGGCTGCGCTCGGCGGGGGCGATGCCGCGTCCGCCGGAGCATTGGTCGATGGGCTGGGCCGAACGCCCGAAGCGCCGGCCGATTTCGCCGCGCTCGACAGGTTGCTCGAAGTCACCGGAGCCGCCGGCGCGGCCGGCCCCGCCGGATATGTCATCTGGCAGCTCTTGGGCCACACGTCGTAAACCGGGTGCTCGACCACGTTGAGCGACGGCGATTCCTTGTACAGCCAGCCGGAGAAGACGCGGCGCCACGCCTTGTCGGCGCCCTGGACATCGACCTGGACGAATGCGCCGGTGAGCTTCTCTTCTTCCCATGGAGCGGTCGCCTCGCACGCCCGGAGGCGCACGATCATGTCCTTCCACTGCGCTGACTGGCCCGGGTGCAGCGCGACATCCTTCACGATGCCGTTGCGCTTGTTGAGGATTCCGAGAACCGCGACGCGCTGCGCCATCGGCGTGACGCCACCCTGACCTGCAGCAGTCGCGGGCACATTCTTCGCCGTGGGGCCGACCGCGTTCTGCTGCTCGGCGCCGCGTCCGCAAGCGGCGAGCGCGAGCGCCATCAACAGCGATGCGGCAGCCCTTCTCACGCTTACTCGGGGATCCACGGCTCGTAATCGCCGGTCGAGGCCGGACGCACCTTGCCGCCGCCCAATGCGCCGTCGGGCCGAAACGCCGCCATCGTGCCGGTAAGATTGGGAGTGTGCTTCTGCTGGAATTTGCGCGCCGGCGGCAGCGCCTTGCCCGGCAGATCGTCGATGGTCCCTCTCAACCACAGCTGCCAGTCCGGCGGAGTCCGGCTGCCGTCATTGGCCCCGTCGTAAATCACCCAGCGGCGGCCGGAATTCTTCTTGTCGCGATAATAGATGTTGCCGGCATCGTCGCGGCCGACTTCCTCGCCGTGAAGCCGGGTCCACATCCCCGTGCCCCACGTCGCCCCGTTCCACCAGGTGAATGTTCTCGACCAGAATCCCATGGGTGCGTGCCTGTGCCGCGTCGCAGCGAACGGCGCAAGGATTAGTGCGGCCACTCCACGGCGTCACCTTCCTTGATCCCAAGCTCGGCCGCGCGGCCGCCGCGAATTTCCAGCACCACTGCGATTGGCTCGCCGGCGGGCAACGGAGTTTCGTCGAGCGGCTTGGCATTGGTGATGCGGACGATCGTCCTGTCGCTGCGAATGAAGACGATGTCGAGCGCGATCAAAGTGTTCTTCATCCAGAAAGAGACGTCCTGGGGCGGGTCGTAGGGGAAGATCATCCCTCGGTCCCCGGCAGCGACCGAACGAACATCAGCCCGTGCTCCTGCTGCGTGGGGGTGCGCGCTTCATCCACCGTGAAACGGTGATCGCCGTTTGAAGAATGGATTGTTAGCTGCACCTGCTGCAGTCCAGTTTGCGCGCGTTGTTCAGCGGGGACATTTTGCGCCGGTGCCTGGGGGCTGCACGCGACGAGCGCGGCCGCCGCGACCGCGCCTAGTCGAGGGATGCGTTGCAGGCGCGAAGCTCGACCGCGGTCAGCCCCTTGCCGCTGGGCGCGATTCGCGCCTCCAGCGTCTGCCCCGGCTGAAGCTCGCCGAGATTGGCGATTCGCACCGTTTCCATGTGCACGAACACGTCCTCGCCGCCCGAATCGTCGGGCCGCTTCAAAAAGCCATAACCGCGCACTCGGTTGAACCATTTGACCTCCACCGGCTCATAGTCGCTGGCCGCATCGGCGAGCGCCTTGCGGTCCGCGCGTTCTGACGCAGGCATGGACGAGCGCACCTGCTGCGGCAAGGCCGCGCTGAGGTCGATGGAAATGACTTTCTTGGCCTGGAGCCCGCGCTCCTGCCGCACCGGCACGCATTCGATCACCGCGCCTTCGGGAACGCTCCTCCGGCCATGCTCGCGGAGCACGCTGAAGTGAAGCAGCACGTCGCCCTCGAGGTCGTCGCTGACAAGGAAGCCGAAGCCGCGCGTGGCGTCGAACCATTTCACGCGGCCGACGATCGCCGGCAGCTCAGACGCAGAAAAGGCTTCCTCCGAGTCCATTACGGGCTGGGCCTCCCCCACGGCAGCTCTCGTCGCAACGCGTACCACGGGAACTACATTAACACGTACGGCTGTGTCGGCAAACCGACTTTCGTGCGAATTAACAGAGGTTAATGCGCCTCAAACAGTTGCTCGGCGTCGATCTCCGCACCCGGCGCAAGCGCGATGATCGCCCGCGCCAGACTGAAGCTATGGCCAGCCCGCACCATGGCCCCCAGGGCCTTCTCGCGCTCCTTCGGATCGCGCAGCGCCTGTGCTGCGAACGGCCCGATCCTGCGCCGCCTGGCGAAGCGCAGCGCTGCTGCAACGGCTTCCGCATCGGCGTGCTCACGCGCTCTGACGCCATCCTCCTCATCGACACCTGCGGCGCGCAATCCTTCGACCACGCGCCGTTTGCCATAGCCGCGTCCGGTCAGCGCCTCGGACTTCGCCAGCGCATAGGCTGCGTCGTCGATGTAGCCCCGCTCGGCAAACCGCTCGGCAATCTCGGCAAGATCGGGCTCCCGCGAGCCGTCCCAGCCGCGCTCGCGGATCTTGTGCGCCAGGTACGAGCGCAACTTCGCCCGAGTGGTCGAAAAACGGCCGACATAGCGCAGCGCAAGCTCGTTCAGCTTGCTCTCATCGAGGGGCGGCAATGCCCGGCGCGGTCCTGGCCGTGTCATAACGCCGTTTTTGTGCCACAGTCTCCGACCAACAGGAAACCGGCTGCAACTGCTGCTGGAATGGGTGTGAATCAACAATTGGGAGGGGACGGTTTGCTCGAACGCAACGCCTCTGTAAAAAATGAGCTTGCGCCCCCGGGCGCGACGCCGACCATCGATCCGCTTCCCCGCCGCCTCGCCGACTTCGCCACGGTCGCCGAAGCGCTCGACTATACGGCGTCCGGCCGGCGCGGCCTCAATTTCCACGACGCCCGTGGCGCCCTGGTGCGCGCTTATCCTTATTCCGAGCTGCGGCGGGATTCGCTCGCCCACGCGCAACGCTTCATCGCGCTCGGTATCAAGCCGGGCGACCGCGTCGCGCTGATTGCCGAAACCGGCCCGGATTTCGCCGCCTGCTTCTTCGGCGCGGTTTATGCCGGCGCCTGGCCAGTGCCGCTCCCGCTGCCGACCAGCTTCGGGGGCCGCGAATCCTATGTCGAGCAGCTCGGAGTGCAGCTCACCAGCTGCGATCCGGCGCTGTTCCTCTATCCGGCGGAACTGACCGAGTTCGCAAGCGCGGCCGCAGCCAAGGCGATCGTCCGCTCGCGGGATTGGGAATCCCTCGCGATCGTCAATGCGGCTCCGGCCGCTCTTCCCAAAGCAAGCTCCGACAACATCGCCTATTTGCAATATTCGAGCGGCTCGACCCGCTTCCCGCATGGCGTGGCGGTCACCCATCGCGCACTTCTCGACAACCTGCGCTCGCACGGCATCGGGCTTAAGATCGAGGAGGCCGACCGCTGCATTTCGTGGCTGCCGTGGTACCACGACATGGGCCTGGTCGGCTGCCTCCTCTCGCCGATCGCGCTGCAAATGTCGGTCGACTATTTGAAGACCGAAGATTTCGCTCGACGGCCCCTCGCCTGGCTGGACATGATCACCCGCAATCCGGGAAACTCGCTGAGCTACTCGCCGAGCTTCGGCTACGAGATCTGCTCGCGGCGGATGAGCTCGCAAACGCGCGCCGAGGATCGTTTCGACCTGTCGCGCTGGCGGATCGCCGGCAACGGCGCCGACATGATCCGCCCGGACGTCATGCAGGCGTTCGTCGACAGCTTCGCCGAGGCCGGTTTCCAGGCTTCCGCTTTCTGCCCCAGCTACGGCCTTGCCGAAGCGACGCTTGCAGTTTCGCTGATGCCGCCGGGCGAAGGCATTCGCCTCGAGCTGGTCGAAGAGAATGAGCTGTCGGGCTGCGCCGAAGATCCCGCGGCGGACCGGCCGCGCCGCTTCCGCGCGGTGGTCAATTGCGGGAAGCCCGTCAGCGGGATGGAAATCGAAGTCCGCGGCGACGATGGCAAGCCGCTTTCAGACCGCGGCATCGGCAAGGTGTTCGTCCGCGGCGCGAGCGTCATGCACAGCTATTTCCGCGACGAAGAATTGACCCGCGCCTGCCTCACTCCAGACGGTTGGCTCGACACCGGCGACATGGGTTACATGTCGCACGGCTACATCTTCATCGTTGGCCGCTCCAAGGACATGATCATTATCAACGGCCGCAACCACTGGCCGCAGGATATCGAATGGGCTGTCGAGCAGCTGCCCGGGTTCAAGTCCGGCGATATCGCCGCCTTCGCAATTACCGGTCCCTCGGGGGAGGAGACCCCCGCGGTTCTCGTCCACTGCCGCGTATCGGACGCCGTCGAGCGCGGCCGCCTGCGCGACGAAATCCGCGAACGCGTCCGCGCCATCACCGGCATCAGCCCGGTGGTCGAGCTGATCCCCCCGCGCACCCTCCCGCGCACCAGTTCGGGCAAGCTGTCGCGCGTAAAGGCGCGCAACCTCTATTTGTCCGGCGAAATCCAGCCCTACGCCGTCGCCGCGTAAGCCATCGATTCCGCGCGATCGCTCGCCGATAGGCGGTATCCCACCGCAGGCTCATTGAGGATAAGCTTCGGCTGCGCGGGGTCTTCCTCGAGCTTCTGCCGGAGCGCGCGGACGGCGACGCGCAAATATTCGATCTGCCGCTCCTGCGCCGGTCCCCAGACGGTCCGCAGCAGCTGCGAATGGGTCAGCACCCGCCCACGATGCTTCGCCAACTCGGCGAGCACGGCATATTCTTTGGGCGTGAGATGGACGTCCGCGCCGTCCTTCGTCACGTTGCGGTGGAACAGGTCGATGGTGACGGCGCCGACATTGATCGGCTGCTGGTCCGACGCGGGACCGAGGTCGAGCAAATTGTCGATGTAGCGGTCGAGCTGCGCCGCTTCCGATCCGATGGTCGACAGCAGCTGCTTGTCGGACGAGCCCGCGCGCCTCAGGGCGCGGACCGCGGCTCCGATGGCCGTCAGCCGCGGCTTCACGTCCTGACCGATGGACGCCAGGAGTGCCGAGCGCAGCCGGTCCCGCTCGCGAACGGCGGCGAACTGGAGCGCCTCCGCTTCGAGCCGCGCGCGCTCGAGCGCAAGCGCCAGCTGGTCGAGCAGGTTGGTAAGGAGCGGAAGCTGGTCTTCACCGACCGGCAGCGTCCCGTCGTCGCGCGCAAGCCCCGCCGCCGCGAGGGCCGCCCCTCCTGAGCCGACCGGATGGAACACCCACTCGGCCGGCTGAATGCGCGCCGTGCCCCGTCCCGCGGGTTCGCCCGACTCAATCGTGAGCGCCGCCGCGGCGATGTCGCTCGGCGTCAGCCGATTGTCTTCGGGCACGGCGCCCACGACATGCGGTTCGGGCAGCCCGCTCACCAGCATGGCGTTGCAGTCGAACAGGCGGCGAAGCTCGGCGCAGGCCGTCACCGCGAGGTCCTGCTCGCTGCTGCACGACAGCAGCCGGCGCGCAAATCCGGCAATCGTCGCATTGCGTGCCGCGTGAGCGGCGGCCAGCCGCGCCTGGGCACGAATGCCGGACGCGAGCTTGCTCGTGACCAGCGCGACCAGCAGCAGAACGGTCACGGTCACGATATCCGTCAGGCGGTCGATGCGGAACGTGTGCACCGGCGCGGTGAAGAAGAAATTATAGGCGAGTGCAGCCGCGATCCCGGCGACCACGGCGGGTCCCAGACCCCACAATGCGGCGGCCGCGAGAACTGCCGGCAGATAGATCATGTCGACCGCCGCGGTTCCCCAGCGGGGCGCGATCCACAGCCCGACGAGCGTCGACGCGGCGACCATCGCGATCGCTCCGGTATAAGCCTGGATGCGCGCCGCGATCGACGCGGTCTGCGGTCTCATCTGCTCGACTGTCACGCACGTTACCTGCGCTTCGGAAACGCCGGCGTCGAGAGGCGCGGGTCGAACTTGATGAGATTTCCTCTCGGCCAGACGGGAGAATCCACATGGAAACTTTATGGGTGGTCACCGCACCTTTATACGATGGCCACCCTTGCCGACCCGACCGCGTTTCACGCGGACAATAGTTCTGCCGCCCACGGGCCGACGGAAACGCTGCCAAAGCTGATGCTCGGCGCGATCGGCGTCGTCTATGGCGACATCGGCACGTCGCCGCTTTACGCTCTCCAGGCAACCCTCGACCCCCGCTATCATCTCCGCACTAACGTGATTGATCTCTACGGAATCGTAAGCCTGATCTTCTGGGCATTCATCTTCGTGATCACGATCAAGTACGTCTTAATCGTCATGCGCTGCGACAATAAGGGCGAGGGAGGCAGCCTCGCCTTATATGCGCTGATCAGCCGTCGATTGGGGGTGGCGGCACCGCAGCGATGGCTGCTGATCGGTGCATTGTTCGCGACCGCGCTGTTCTTTGCCGACGCCATGCTGACTCCGGCGATTTCGGTGATTTCGGCGGTCGAGGGGCTCGGGGTCGTCAGCGCCTCGTTCCAGCCCTACATCGTCTGGATCGCCCTCGCGATCCTGATCAGTCTGTTCGCGATCCAGGCACACGGCACGGAGCGCATCGGCAAAATGTTCGGCCCCGTCATGCTGGTCTATTTCGCGGCGATTGCGGCGATGGGCGTCAATCACATCCTCGGCCACCCGCAAGTCATTCATGCGCTCAGCCCGGTCTACATCTGGGGCTTCTTCGTTGCGCATCCGGTGTACTCGTTCCTGTCGCTCGGCGCGGTGATCTACGCCGTGACTGGCACTGAGGCGCTTTACGCTGACATGGGCCATTTCGGGCGCAAGCCGATCACCGTCGCGTGGCTCTACCTCGTCGCCCCAGCACTGATGCTCAACTACATGGGCCAGGCGGCAATGCTGCTCGAACATCCGCAATATGTGGACAATCCCTTCTTCCACATGGTGCCGCCCGTCTTGACCATCCCGCTGCTTGTCATTGCGACATTCGCGACCATCATCGCCAGCCAAGCCGTGATCTCCGGCGCCTTCTCGGTCACGCAGCAGGCCGTTCAGCTCGGTTTCATCCCGCGGATGCGGATCACGCACACCTCCTCGGTCGCAAGAGGGCAAATCTACGTGCCCACCATCAACTGGCTTCTTGCGGGAATGGTGGGGCTGCTCGTCGTCTCCTTCCGCAGCTCGGCGGCGATGCTCCCGGCTTACGGGCTCGCGGTGGTCGGGACGATGCTGATCACTACGCTCATGCAATACGTCGTGGTTTTTCGTATCTGGAAGTGCCCGCTATGGCAGGGCGGGGCCGGTTTTGCGCTATTCGTGACCATCGACGTGATTTTCCTCGCGTCAGGACTGATGAAACTATTCGAAGGTGCCTGGTTCCCGATCCTGGTCGGACTCGTCGTCTTCACCGTCCTGACGACCTGGGCAACGGGCCGCCGGATCATGCGCGAGCGGCTCGCCGAATCCGCGCTTCCGCTGCCGGTGTTCATCAAGTCGGCGGCGGCTTCGGTGCATCGGGTCAAGGGCACGTCGGTCTTCTTGTCCGCGGCGCCCGACACGGTGCCAGCGGCGCTGCTGCACAATCTGAAGCACAACCAGGTGCTTCACGAGCGGGTGCTGATCCTCACCGTCAAGGTCGAGGACGTGCCGCATGTGCGGACCGAGAACCGTGTCGAGGTGCATGATGCGGGCCAAGGCTTCTACCGCGTCATCCTGCACTACGGCTTCATGGAAGAGGTGGACATTCCGCGCGACCTCGCCGGAATCAAGACCTGCGGCGAGCCGTTCAACATGATGCGCACCAGCTTCTTCCTCGGCCGGCAAAAGCTGATTGCCTCCAAGAGGGCGCCGGAAATGGCGTTGTGGCGCGAGAAGCTTTTCGCCTGGATGCTCAAGAGCAGCGAAAGCGCCATGGAATTCTTCAAGCTCCCAACCAACCGCGTGGTCGAGCTCGGAAGCCAGCTCCAGATGTGACGCCTCAAGCGTCTACATCGTAATCAATTTCGCCGGCTTGGCGACAGGTCCGGGCGCGACCGGCTTCTCGCTGCCCGGATCGGCGGCCGCAAAGTCCTCCACCGACTTCCAGCCGCCGTCGGCCTGCTTCTTGTAGACCGTGAGATAGGACCCGGTGTGAGACATCACCTGGCCGGTCTTGGGGTCGGTGTATTTCTCGCTCAGATGGCCGCGTGCGTAGGCGAGGTCACCCGAAGCCGCGACGTCGATCTTGTCGCTGGCGAAATTGATGTCGAAGTTCTTGTCGTTGAGACCCTCGGCATAGGCCTTTCGGATCGCCGTCGATCCGTCGGCTGCATTCACGCCCGGAGCAATGAAATACGCGTCATCAGCGTAATGCGAGAGCAGCCCCTCCAGGTCCTTGGACTTGAACTGGTCGTTCCATTTCTTCTCGTCGGCCTTGATCGCGCTCTGCACCGCGCTCGCGTCGGATGCGCCAGTGCCCGCCACCTTGTTGCAAGCGCTTGTCGTCAGCGCGATTGCCGCCGTCCCCGCGAGGACAACGAACTTGTGGATCTGCGCCATGACCAGTCTCCCCATCGTTAAGCGGCCGTAATCAAGCACCCGCCGCCGAGTCGCGCAACCGCCGCGCCGAAAAGCCGTAAATCCGCGCCGAGTTGAAGGCTGAGCATATTCCCTAGTCAGTAACTAGAGATTACTTGCCCGAGCTCCACGCGGACGACCTGCTGTCCGGCAAGATGCTGCGGCAGCGATGCGGACGCGTGGCCGCGATCGTGATGCCTGGCAGGGACCCGCAGCGCGCCACTCCCCGGCTTCGGCCTCCCGCTGGGCGTCACGATCCTGCAGGTCAGCACCGTCCGCCGTCGCCGCGAAGCATCCGCATCAGCACTCGGTCCTTCAGCACATAATGGTGGTAGAGCGCGGCGAGCGCGTGGGCGAACGCGACGATGATGATCGACCAGCCGATCCACTCATGGACCGTGTGGACCTGGCGCCGGGTCGCTTTGTCGAACGCGTCGAACGGGCTCGGAATCGCAAACAGCCCGAAGAAGGACACCGGCTGCCCCTGCGCCCAACGCAGCAAAAAGCCCGTCGCCACCTGCGCAATTAGCAGCAGGTACAATAAATAGTGCACGCCCTTGGCCGCGATCCGCATCCACCCGACGTCGAGCGAGGAAACCTGATGACCGGGAATGAGCCGCCAGGCGATCCGGACAAGGATCACTGCCGTCAGCAGCACGCCGAGCGAGACGTGCAGGCTCTGCATCGTGTGCTGCGTCGGCCTGGCGAAATAGTCCCAGGTCTCGGCCAGCGCGAACTGGACCACCACCAGCAGCGCAGTCGTCCAGTGGATCGCGATTGCGACATTGTCGTAATTGGTGCCGTCGTCGGCCGCCGCGATACGCGTCGCAGTTGCGAAATCCTTCTCATTGGCAATCGACATCGGGTGCTCCAGATTGACCTGCCTCAATCCCGCGCCCCCGGACGGGTTCCCGCGCCGATGACTACAGGCCGCTCCAAGCAGAGCCCGGAGCATTGTTTTGCCGATATGCTCCATTTCGGGAAAAACTATCGAAAGATAACATTCCCAGGCACGAATAATCTGTTAAACAATTATTAATTCAAAGAGCGACGACCAAAAGGGGCACGTAATGCGCAAGCTAGTTCTGGCTTTGATCGGTGCGAGCGCGCTGACGATGGCGTCGGCCGCCAGTGCCACCCTGGTCATCACGACTCCGACGTCGGTGTCGGTGAGCGGTCCGAACACGGTCAACAACATCGACTTCGTCTTCGGCTACAGCAATTCTTCGACGACCTCGCCGTTCTCTGAAACGGTGACGTGGTGGAACGACCTCGCCGGTCTCTATTCGATCTCGCTGACAACCAGCGCGGTCACTGCCAATGGCCCGACCGATGTCGACTTTACGGCTGCTTTCCTGACCGGCACGGGCATCATCGGCCAGCTCAATCTGAACCCCGATCTGGCCAATACCGACCTCAGCGAGACCTACCGCTTGCTCGGGCAGGCGCTCGGTGCTGGCACCTACACGCTGACGGTTCAGGGCACTCGGGGTGCGATCGGTTCGTATGGCGGCAACGTCGCCTTCGAGGCCGCCGCAGTGCCCGAGCCCGCGACCTGGGCGCTGATGCTGCTCGGCTTCGGCGCGATCGGCTGGCAGCTTCGCCGCCGCCGCACCAGCCAGGCGCTTGCCCAGGCGGTCTAAGAAACTTTTGAGCCTTGCGCATTTGGGGCGGCCTGGAAACGGGCCGCCCTTTTTCTTATTCGCCAGTCTGTTGCGCCGGACCGTATGTTGACAGAAAAGCCGGAATCGCAGCGCCTCGGAACAGGTGATAGCGGCGGGCATTCTCTCGTACTCAGCCACATCAGGGGCCAACATGGACGACCGCGAGCTCGCGCGCGAAGCGCTGACCAAAGTCCCCGCGGTCACGCTCGGCTTCTGGATCATCAAGATCCTCGCGACGACGCTCGGCGAGACCGGCGGCGACACGCTCACCATGTCGTGGCTGGGTGAAACCACGTCCCATCCGATGCCTTACGGCTATCTCATTGGCACCGCGATCTTCGGCGTACTGCTGGTCGCTTTCGTCATCGCGCAGATCCGTGCACGCAACTTTAATGCGTGGCTTTATTGGGCGACCATCGTCGCCTCGACGACCTGCGGCACCACCCTCGCCGACTTCGCTGACCGCTCTCTCGGAATCGGCTATCCCGGCGGCTCGCTGCTGCTCCTCGCCTGCGTGCTCGCAGCGCTGTTCGCCTGGTACAAAACGCTCGGAACGGTGAACGTGAACACCGTGACGTCTCCGCCCGAAGAAACCTTCTACTGGATCACCATCACCTTCTCGCAGACGCTGGGAACGGCGCTCGGCGACTGGGCGGCCGACGCGACGAGCGATGGCGGATGGGGCCTCGGCTACTCAGGCGGCGCATTGGTGTTCGGCGCGGGGCTGGCGTTGCTTGCGATTGCCTATTTCACCTCGAAAAGAATCAGCCATGTCTTGCTCTTCTGGGCGGCGTTCATCCTCACCCGCCCGCTCGGCGCAACAGTCGGCGACTTCCTCGACAAGCCGATCGCCAACGGCGGCCTCGACTGGAGCCGCCCACTCGCCTCGGCTGTGCTTGCACTCGTCATCATTGGCCTGATCCTAATCCTCCCGCAGCGGCCGGGGCAGCATCCCGGACAGACGCAACCGCAGCTCTGACCATCGCTTCGTCGGCGTTACCGGTCAGTCAGCCGATAATTTGCGACGTTCCGTGCCGCGCGCGGGTTGGGTATTCATGATGACCACCACCAGGCTTTATGCATCCACCCGCGCCCTGCCGGCGATTGCCGCGGCACTGGCGCTCTCTTCAACCGCGGCCTTTGCACAAGAGGCCCAGCCCACCACGGCCGCTCCAGCCACCACGGTCCAACCGGCTCCCGAGGCGCCAGCTCCGGAGACAGATACGACGGCTCCGGCGACAGATGCGACTACCCCCGCTCCGGCAACGGACACGTCAACTCCGGCGACGACCACGACCGCGAAGCAGTCCGCTAAACGCACCGTCCGCACGACGAGGATCTCAGCAGCCAAGCCCGCGCCAATCGCCGCGCGGACGGTAACCCGGACCGTGGCCAAGCGCGCCGCGGTGCCGGCTACGGCTCCGGCACCCGTGCAGACCGCGGCAGCTGCGCCTCCAGCACCGCAATCTGCGGTCGCTCCAGTCGTCCCCTTGAACGCGAAGCCGGCGCCCACGAATACCCAGCCGTCGAAGTCGATCGACAATGACACGATGGAAATCGCCGGCGGCGGTGCGCTTGCCTTGCTCGCGCTCGGCGGTACGGCCGCAATGCTCATGGGCCGCCGCCGCCGCCGCAAGGAGCAGGACTGGGCCGACGAACAGACGATGGCCTACGCGCCAACCGAGACTGCCGCCGCGCCCGAGCATGAGCCCGTCGTCCATCAGGAGGCGTCCGCGGCTGCAGCCTCTGCGTTCGCGTGGGGCGATCAGGCGCAGGCCGACGCGCCGGCGCGTTCGAGCGACCTCACGGCCGACGAAGATGACCGCCAGCCCGGCGAAAGCTGGGTCGACCGCGCCTACCGCGGCCCTTCGGCGAACAACCCGTCGGTCTCGCTGCGCACCCGCCTGAAGCGCGCCGCATTCTTCGACAAGCGCGAGCGAGAGGCGGCCGCCGGTCTGGCCGAGCCGGTCGACGCCAGCGCCGGTCTCCCCGACGCGATGATCGAGGAGCAGGAGCGCGAGCTCGCTTAAGTCCCGTGTATGGTCCGATCGGATTCGCTGATCGGACCATGCCGTGCTAGACGTCGCCCATGAGCCGTGAAATCCTGGTCTCCATGACCGAAAACGAAGTCGTCGCGAAATGCGAGGCCGCCAAGGTCGGCGTGTCCGTCATCGAGCGCATTCCCGCTGGCGGAGTGCGCCTAGTGTGCATGAGCATGAGCGGCGCTGAAACCATGCGCAAGAAGTTCAAATCGCATCTCATCGAGGGCACCGTGGTCCGCGAGAAGCTGCGCCCCGACCGCACCTCCTGGTGAATCTCCGCGCGTAGCGGTCCACAACCTGATCCAAGCTATTGCAAGATAGTTTCGCTCCCGTAACACGGGCGGCGGGCAGACAGGTATGCCCCTTCCTGCCCCGGAAAGGCGGTCGGTTGTCATCAGCTTGCTGGTGCGAACCGGCCGTCTTTCTTGGGCCATTGCGAATATCCGCGATCGGCTTCAGTCTGCCGGCATGATTTTGCGCGCACTCGTCATCCCGGCGTCGGTCGCGCTAAGTGGTGCCGCGTCGGCCCAGCCCCTGCCTTTCGTGCTGAAGCAGGTCGGCCCAGGCGTTTACGCCGCGATCGACGGACCGGAACACAAGGCCGGCTCCAACGCCGGCTTCGTCATCGGCGACGATGGAGTGCTCGTGGTCGACAGCTTCTTCAATCTCGATTCGGCCAAAGCCCTCGTCGCCGAGATCCACCGGCTGACGCCCAAACCGATCCGCTACGTCGTCAACACGCATTACCACCTCGATCACACCGGCGGCGACCAGGCGCTGCGCGATGCCGGAGCCATCATTATCGCCCACCGCAACGTCCGCGGCTGGGTGAGGACCAACAACGTCAATTTGTTCGGTGACCGCATCACGCCGGAGCTCAAGGCGCGGATCGCCGCCGTCCCGCTGCCCGACCTGACCACCGACAAGAATTTCGTCGTCTGGCTGGGGTCCCGCAAGGTCGTGGTGCGGACCGTTCTCGGCCATACCGGCGGCGACCTCACCATCGCGGTGCCCGACGCGAAGGTGCTGTTCACCGGCGACCTCCTGTGGCGCAAAGTCGCGCCAAATCTGATCGATGGCTCGGTGAAAGAATGGGCTGCAACCGACGCCGATTTCGCCGCCATGCCCGATGCTGCGCGCACCGCTTTCGTGCCCGGCCACGGCGAAGTCGCCGACCTGAAAGACGTGCAGGCTTTCCGCGCGTACCTGCTCGACCTGAGGCGCCTCGTCAGCAAAGCGCGCAAGTCCGGACTCAAGGACGATGCCCTTACCCAATCCGTGGCGTTGAAGCTGAAGGCGCTCCACCCCGACTGGCAGATCAGCGACCGCGCCGTCGCGGCCGAGATCCGCTACATGGATGAGGAGCTGGCGGGCACCAAGCGCCGGCCGGTGCCGCAGCCGGATTGAGCAGTAATACTCCCCTCCTCAGAGAGCTGCCGAGGCGTTATGTCCGCTTTGGACCTTACAGACATTAGCGCTGTTTCGCTGGATGACGGGAATTGCAGGGTTGCGAACGACCACGGTGTGGCACAGGGTCAAGGGTGCCGTGATCGGCGGTGGAGGTTAGTGGGTGGATAGCCACGAGAAAGTGCCGGTATGGCAGGAGGACCACCTACGGCTCGCCGTGGAGGCCGCTTGCGTTGCGCTGTGGTCGTGGAACGTCGACGAAGACTGGTTTGCAATGGACGAACGTGGCTTTCAGCTCTGGGGCCTCCCGTGGTCCGAGCAAGTCACCTTTGAAGAACTTTCGGCCAACATTCACCCCGCTGACCGCGACCGAGTCCGGTCCGCCTTTGCGGCGACGCGCTCAGTTGCCGGGCCGTATGAGATCGATTTCAGAATCATGGTCGGCGAAGAGGTCCGCTGGGTCTCTGCCCGGGGACAAGGCGCCGACGCCGGCATCGTCAGCCGTGTGATGTACGGGATCTTTCTCGACGTTACGGGGCGCAAACAGGCGGAGGAGGGAAGCGAACTCCTCGCCGGAGAGATGAGCCACAGGGTCAAGAATTTGTTGTCGATCGCGACTGGTCTCACTGAGCTTACCGGACGCTCCGCTTCCTCGGTTGCGCAGATGACGGGCGCGCTGACGGAAAGACTGACGGCCCTCGGCCGCGCCCATGACGTTGTCCGTCCGCTCCCAGGAGAGCAAGGTAAGGCGGCGCTCCTGGGTGACCTCCTGTCGGTGCTCCTGGCGCCCTACGACGAGACAGCGGCTTTCTCGGGACGCATTCGTGTATCCGTCCCGCGGATGGGCATTGGCGAGCAGACCGCGTCGACACTGGCGATGGTCGTGCATGAGCTCGCCACGAACTCGGTAAAATACGGCGCGCTCTCCTGTCCGGAGGGATTACTCAACATCTCCAGCCAAGCCGACGGGGATCGGATCGACCTCATATGGGCGGAGGACGGAGGTCCGTTGATCGTGGGTCGCCCTGACCTGACTGGCTTCGGTAGCCGCCTTGTCGCGCGCAGCGTTTCCTATCAGCTGGGCGGCGAACTCACCTATGACTGGCAAGAAAGTGGCGTAGTGGTTACGATCTCCATGCGGCAGGACCGCTTGGCCACTTAGAGGAGGCCAGGAACAATGGTATCCGCTGATCCTTCGTGCGATGCTCCAGGGGCTGGGAGAGCCGATCCATGATCCAGTCAGTGTTGCTTGTAGTCGCCACCGCGCTGGTGACCTGGTTCGTCATGCGCTCGGTTAGGTCAACGCCTCAACCCACGCTCAACCGCGAGGAAAGAGAGGCTGGCAGTGCCAGAGACATTGGCACACGCCTTGACGGTGCCCGTGATCGGGCCAGCCTGGTCGAGGTCGAACGCAACAAGCTGGCCTTGGCAAAAGCCGTCAAGGCGGCTTTGTGGGTCACCGAAGCGCGGCTGAACTTCGCCGTCCCTGAACTGCTCAAGATGGCCCAGCTCTGGGTCGGAAAATCGAACGTCCGCGGCAAGAAATGGAAAGCGCCCGCCGGAATCACCCGGATCGAGGGATTTGACGATCCGAACTCACCATGGGCGGCTTGGGATTATGACGACCGTCACTGGCGCATCGAGGGTCAGTGGGGTCCTTCGATTCTGCCGGAGGAGATCGAAGAGGATATTGGAACGTGCAAGGTCTTTGTCGATCGCGAGGTCGTGCTCGACATGACCATCAGCAGCAAGGACCGGCAGGTGATGTGGATCGATGCTCTGACGGTCGGGCCGTGGGTCTCCGACCTGCTCGCGTTTTCGGGCGCGCAAACGTCCGAAGCGAAGGCCCGCTCGAGCGCGCGGTCCGCACTGAAAAACCAGGAGCGGGCCGATAAAATCCATTGGTAAGGCTCGCGACCCGATCCCCCCAGCCGGATCGGTCGGAGTTCCAGGCGTCTCCGCACGCCACCCGCCATGCGGCGCTCCGTGAGCGGGGAGCGTGCCGCGTCTCTCCAGCACCAAAGCCCACTATGTCGCTGGTGATACCCCATTAACGGATTGAAGTATCATTCGTTGCAGGTGACTTCCGACAGGGTACATGGATGGCTGCAATGTCCGCTTCCAACCAAAGCAGACTCTAGCCCTCAATCTCCAGGCGCGACGACGATTACTCGGAACGTCCCCGGCAGCGGCTTCGGACGCTCGTTTCCGACCGCCGGAGCCAGCGTTGCCGACGGCAGGTAAGCACGACCAGTCGTGGCATCGAGCGTGATCGTGCGGGCGCTGACTGCGGTCGCGACCTGCTCGACGACCATCGGTACCGGGCGCAGCCGGATGATCGACAGATTGCCGTCGCGCCCGGCCGGGATCAGCACCAGGTGGCGCCTGGGATCGTAGGCTGCGCCGTCCGCGCCCTTGCCGATCATCAGCCGGCCGATCTGCCGTCCGTCAGGCGCGGAAACGACCGCCACGCCGTTGCCGCACGCGGAGACGATCTCGCCCGCAAGGGGATCGTAGGCGATTCCGGTCGGTCCGTCGCATCCCGCAAGCGGAAAGCGCGACACCAGTTTGCGCGCCTTGGTGTCGAGCACCGCGACTTCGTTCCTGTCCTCGACATTGACGTACATGCGCCCGCGCCCGTCCGGCACCGCGAACTCGAGGCTGCCGCCGATCGCCACCGTCGCTAGAACCTTCGCCGTTGCGGGGTCGACGACCGTCGCTTCGCCGCTGCCCGGATCCATGATCCACAATGTCCGCGTCGCCGCGTCGTACGCCGCCGCGTCGGGCTTCTTGCCGGTGGGAATCGTCGCCCGGATACGGCCCGTGCGGCCGTCGAACACAGTCGCGGTGTTACTGTCGCCATTGGTTGCGATCACCTCGTGCGTGCCGGGAATCGCAAGCGCCGCATGGACGCGCTGCCCGGGAACGATCCTGTCGGTCGCCTTGCCGGTCCTGAGGTCGATCGTCGTCACCCCGTCCGGCCGCCCGACATAGAGCCGCTGATCGACCGGATCGACGCTGAGGATGTCCCATCCCCCGTCTCCGGCCGGAAGCTGCGCGACGACATGATAATCCGGCACCGCCGCAGCTGCAGGCGCTGTCTGGAACACTGCGGCAAGCAAGGCCGCGAGACACATTAGACGCATCGAAGTTGATCCCATCTTCCAACGCGGCCAAGCCTAGCGCCTTCGCGTCTCCGCGGCCAATGACATGGCTGCAATGTGACCGCCGTTGCCAAGTTGTGTTCCGATCGCCCAAGCCGAATGCTGCCGGCCATCCACGCTGCACCGTACGCAGACACCAATGACGGCAATGCGCGCTGAGGTTGGCGGTTTGCTTTGCAAGTGCCCCGTTCATCAATAGACTGGCCGGGGGAGAACGGCCGGATGTCGGATGTCTTTGTTTCATACAAAGCCGAAGACCGATCCCGAGTTCGCCCGATTGTCGACGCGCTCGAAGCCGACGGACTGTCGGTCTGGTGGGACGCTCACATAACGGGTGGTGATAAATGGCGCGACGCAATCGCCGCGCAACTCGACGACGCACGCTGTGTCCTCGTCGTCTGGAGCAAGCGTTCCGTCGGTTCCGAGGGGCATTTCGTTCGCGAAGAAGCCGCCCGCGCTCTCAAACGCGGCGCCTATCTGCCCGTGTGCATCGACAAGGTCGATCCGCCGCTTGGGTTTGGAGAAAGCCAGGCGCTCCCCCTGAGCGGCTGGAAAGGTGACCGAGCTGACGCGCGATACGCGGCAGTGCTTGCAGGCGCTCGGTCGATCGCATCGGTCGCGGCCGGCGCCGACCAGCCCCAAACAATGCGGCGCCAAGGGGTCAGCCGTCGTGCCCTGATCGGAGGGGGCGCCGGCACGTTGGCCGTCCTTGGCGCAGGTGGCTGGTACTGGTTCGCGCGCGACGACGCTTCCTCAGACAGCATTGCCGTGCTGCCATTCGCCAACCTCAGCGGCGACCCTGCCCAAGCCTACTTCTCCGATGGCATCGCCGAGGAAGTGCGCAACGCCCTCGCCCGTATCGCCCGATTGAAAGTCGTCGCTCGGACCAGCTCAGAAATGCTGCGCAACGCCGACGCTAAAAGCGCAGCGCGGCAACTGGATGTCGCTAATATCCTAACCGGCAGCGTGCGCCGCTCAGCCACGACCATTCGCGTCAGCGCACAATTGATAGACGGTCATAATGGACTCGAGCTGTGGTCGCAGAGCTTCGACCGACCTTTCGGCGATGTGCTCCAGATCCAGTCAGGCATCGCGGCAAGTGTGGCCGATGCGCTCAGCATCAGGCTTGGCGGCAAGGACCGTGCTGCTTTGTCGCTGGGTGGAACACGCAGTGCGGAGGCCCAGGATTTGCTCCTTAAGGCGCTGCCGGGAGGTGCGCCGGAGAGCGAGGCTGGCTTGCTTCGCTCACTCTCTTTGATCGAGGCCGCCATCGCGCTCGATCCCAATTATGCCGAAGCCTATGCGCGCAAGGCCTTTGCGCTGAATCTCTATTCTGGTGTCTTCGCTCATAATGCTGCCGACGCTCATGCCCGCCAGGCGGAAGCCATCGCGTCTGCCCGGCGAGCCTTGGTTATTCAGCCTCATCTCGCACTTGGCTATGCGGCGTTGGGCGGTATCTACCAAAACCAGCTTGACCTCGGCGCAGCGGACGAAGCGTTCAAGCAAGCGCTCGCTCAGCCCGGCACGGACGTTCGCGCATTGGTCAGCTATTCGGGCTTGCTCAGCCAATTCGTTCGGACTGCAGATGCGTTGCGATTGAATGATCAGGCGATTGAGCTCGACCCACTAGACCCGGTCTCTCGGGAGATTCGCGCGGCGACGCTCTATCGGGCGCGGCGCTATCCGGAGGCAATCGCCTATGCCCGGCAAACTCTGACCGCATTCCCCGGGCGAGCCGGACTTGAAGGCCTGCTGGGCCTGGGCCTCTATATGACTGGCGATTTTGCCGGGGCCCGTCGTGTGTTCGACCGATTGCCGCCGGACAACATGCGCCGTCTGACGGGCAACGCGTTTCTCGCGATCCACGACGGCGACCGCGCTACCGCCGAGCAGTACCGTTCAGCGATCATCTCCCGGTACGGCGATGCCGCACATTATCAATTTGCGCAGATCGACGCGCAGCTCGGCAATATCGATCAAACGTTCCAGGAGCTGGATCAAGCTTGGCAACAAAGGGATGCCGGGCTCGCCAGCGTGAAAGTGGATCCATTCCTCGACCCGTTGAGGTCGGATCCGCGCTTCGCCGCCATCGTCCAGAAGCTGAGGTTTCCTTGACGTTTGCGCATGCAAGAGACGTCTGCGTTCCAGCCAATTCCCTCGAAGCCTTTGAAATCCGCTCTGGTGCCAATTCCGACAGGCGCACCGAATAGCGACTGAATGTGCCGCGATCCCTCCGCTTGCTGCGTTCGATTGCACCATGCCATTCAGCGCTCCCCAAGAGCGAGTCGCATGAGCTTCAGAATGTTCGCTTTTCTCGCCGCCGCGCTCGCGCTGGCGGCGCCGCTTGCAGCCGAGACCCGCGTCACGCCGGCCGTCCAGCCCGGCGGCGACATCCCCGCGCAATTCCATCCTGCGGTCCCGCCGATCCCGCACGGCGGCGACATCCCGAAAATCTTCAATCCACCGCGGTCGGGCTTCCAGTACGTCCGCCGCGAAGTGATGATCCCGATGCGCGACGGGGCGAAGCTCTACGCGGTGCTGATCGTCCCCAAAGGTGCGGGCAGGTTCCCGATCATGCTCGATCGCACGCCATATTCGGCGGACAAGGCGACCTGCCGCGGCAATTTCGGGCCGCTGCCTGAGAACATCCTCTCGACGCTTTCCGCCGAGCTCGTCCGCGCCGGCTACATCGTCGCGGTCGAAGACGTTCGCGGCAAGTACAAGTCCGAAGGCGATTACGTGATGAACCGGCCGGTCCGCGGCCCGCTCAACCCGACCGCCGTCGATCACTCGACCGACGCTTACGACACCATCGACTGGCTGGTGAAGAACGTCCCCGAGTCCAATGGCCGCGTCGGCTCGATCGGCACCAGCTACGACGGCTTCACCGCTTTGATGACCCTGGTGAACCCGCACCCGGCGCTCAAAGCCTCCGTGCCGATCAACCCCATGGTCGACGTGTGGAAGGGCGACGACTGGTTCCACAACGGCGCCTTCCGCCAGGAAATGATCAGCTACGTCTACGGCCAGACCGCGAACAAGAAGTCCGAGGAGGAATGGTTCACCGGCGCCTACGACGATTATGCGACCTACCTGCGCTACGGCTCGGCCGGCGCCTACGCCGACGCGATGGGGATGGAGCAGCTGCCTTTCTGGCAGCGCCTCAGCGAGCACCCCGCCTACGACGAATATTGGCAGGACCAGGCTGTCGACCGGATCCTCGGCGCTAGCCGCTCACCGTCCCCACTTTGCTCGTCGACAGCGAATGGGACCAGGAGGACATTTACGGCGCACCGGCGGTATTCAACGCGGTCAAGGCCAGCGACAACGGCAACGCCCACCTCGTGCTCGGCCCGTGGCACCACGGCCAGGCGAACGCCGCGGCGGTGACCCTCGGCCCGCTCGACTGGGGCTCGGATACCGGCAAATGGTTCCGGACCAACGTGCTGCTCCCGTTCCTCGACCAGTATCTGAAGGGCGGCCCGCCCGCCGACATCGCCCGCGTCACCGCGTTCGAGGTCGGCACCAACAAGTGGAAGCGCCTCTCGGACTGGCCGCCGGCGTGCATGCGCGCCTGCCCGGCGAACCTGACCCCGCTCTACCTCGCGCCGGACCACCGGGTCAGTTTCGACGCCCCCGCCGCGCGCGGCTTCGACTCCTACGTGTCCGATCCCGCCAAGCCGGTCACCTATCGCGCCGCGGCCCAACATCTCGCCCTGGGCGCCGGGCTCGACCTGGCGGTATTGGCTGGTCGACGACCAGCGCTTTGCCGAGGGCCGGCCCGACGTCCTCAGCTACGCGAGCGCGCCGCTGACCCAGCCGCTCAAGCTCGCCGGGACGCCCCTCGCCCACCTCGTCGCCTCGACCAGCGGCACCGACAGCGACTGGATCGTCAAGCTGATCGACGTCTATCCCGACCAATATCCGCAAAAGCCCGAGCTCGGCGGCTATCGAGCTCGCCATCGCCATGGACGTGATCCGCGGCCGCTACCGAACCGACCCCGCGCACCCCTCGCCCGTCCCCGCCAACCAGCCG
Source organism: uncultured Alphaproteobacteria bacterium (assembly GCA_963785965.1). GTDB lineage: Bacteria > Pseudomonadota > Alphaproteobacteria > Sphingomonadales > Sphingomonadaceae > Sphingomicrobium. The sequence continues at coordinate 57,757 of CAWAXE010000008.1, read as the reverse complement.
GTCACCTACGAATTCGCGCTTCCCAACGTCGATTACGTCGTCCAGCCCGGCCACCGCCTGATGGTCCAGGTCCAGTCGAGCTGGTTCCCGCTCTACGACCGCAACCCGCAGACCTACGTCCCCAACATCTTCTTCGCCCAGCCGGGCGACTACCGCGCCGCAACGCAGCGCGTGTTCCACGGCAGCTGGGTAGGCCTGCCTGTCGTGCACTAGCTAATGTCTGCTTTGGGTGGAAAGCGGACTTGACGCGCGTCAAAGTCTTACCGCAGTCTCGCTCTGCCCGGCCGTCCGCCCAGGCTCGCCGAAGCGGACGACGCCGAGCCCAGCTGTCAGGCTGATCCGGCGACGGCCGTCAGCCAAACGAGGCAACAGTCGCGCGTGCGATGCCAGAGACTGGAAAGACGATCTCCCCCGGCCCACCTCTGGGAGCTGACCTTCGACCGGGATCGCATAGTGGCCGCCGACGATGCTTACCGTGCATGAGCGATCTTCCCAAAATCCTGTTGCGCAGACGAAGTATGCCGCAGGCTTGAGACGCGGAAGGAGGACGAGAGCCGCGACAAGGAAGAAATCGTGACGGGCCTTAAATCTCATCGGGTCTAGCATGGCCGCGATCTTCCGAGCCGATGCCTATGTCGGCTGTGTTAATGTCTGCAACGGGTCGAAAGCAGGACATTACATGCCAGCATCTTATCGCAGATCCGGAGCGACGACCGCCCGCCGCCCAGTGCGCTTCTATCGCTACCCCTCGCCCCTCGATCCAACGTCCGGTCACCACTGAGCCTTGCGCCAACCGCCCTCGCTGGCTACCTCGCGCGGCGGCGAAGGATTCCCGCCAAAGTCCTGCTTTGGTGGGGTTCCCATCGGTGTGGCTCAGTTGGTAGAGCATCGGTCTCCAAAACCGAGGGTCGTGGGTTCGAGTCCCTCCACTCCTGCCATCGCTTAGGACCGCCCCGGCGCCAACCGCGTCGAAGCCGAGCACTCGCTAATCACTTGATCCACGGCTCCTAAGCTGTACGTGACAAATTGATGACAGCTCTTGCTCCGGACGGGTCGCGGGATCGCCGGATCGAGGATCCGACCAACCTTTGGATCGTCCACCCTTCTTCTCGGCTTCTGCTTCCGTGGTTCGTTTCACGCGGCATTTCGGCCAACGCCGTTTCCATTGGCGGATTTGTCGTCGGAGCTCTTGCGGCTCTCGCCTACTCTAGGTGGTATCTTTGGCCGTTCGCATGCGCCGGATTGCTGCTCGGCGTGGCGTGGCTTGTCGCCGACGGGCTGGACGGCATGATTGCCCGGGCAACAGGCACCGCCAGCCCGCTCGGACGGTTCCTCGACGGCCTTTGCGACCACGGCGTTTTTGTCTTGATATACCTGGCGTTGGCAGCATCGATCGGGACACGCGACGCATGGATTTTGGCGGCCTGCGCGAGCGCGCTCCACGCGATCCAGTCGAGCGTCTATGAGGGTGAGCGCGCGCGATTTCACCGGCGATGCAGAGGCGTCGCGACGACTGGCCCCGGGCCAGCCGCCAATCTGCTTGTGCGGATTTACGACCGGGTGTCTCATGTCGTCGATCCGATCGCAGTTCGCTTCGACCAGGTCCTCAAGACCAGTCCCGATCCAATACAGCTCGGTGCAGCCTATGGCGCCTCCGCTGCCGGACCGCTGCGCTTGATGAGCTTGCTCAGCGCCAATGTCCGGCTCTATGCGCTTTTTTTGGCCTGCATCGGGGGAAATCCACGGCTGTACTGGTGGTTCGAGATCCTCCCTCTGACGGCGATCCTCGGCATCGGAATATCGTGGCATCGCGCCGTCGAATCGCGGCTCATCCACAACGCCGGCTCAAAGCTGGCAACTTTCGCGCAAACACCACAAGGATGAACAACTCAATGCCGAGCATTAACATAGCGATAGTGGGCGTTGGAAACTGCGCCAGCTCCCTGGTCCAGGGTCTCTCCCACTATCGGCCCGGCGCGAACGAGGTGATCGGGCTAATGCACGGCGAAGTGGGCGGCTACCGTCCCAGCGACATCAAGGTGGTCGCCGCCTGGGACGTGGACCGGCGCAAGGTCGGCAAGGACGTGGCCGAGGCGATTTTCGCCAAACCCAATTGCACCGAGGTCTTCTGCGAGAACGTCCCGGCGAGCGGGGCGATGGTTCGCATGGGCCGCAAGCTGGACGGCATTGCGGATCACATGGCCGACTATCCCGAAGACCGCACCTTCATGCTCGCCGACGAAGCGGAGCCCGATTTGGCCGACGTGGTGCGCGTGCTCAAGGAAACGCGCACCGACATATTGGTGAACTATCTTCCCGTCGGCAGTCAGGAGGCTTCCGAGTTCTACGCTGAATGCGCGCTTGAGGCCGGCGTCGCCTTCGTCAATTGCATCCCGGTGTTTATCGCCAGCGATCCGGCCTGGGCGCAGCGCTTTCGCGAGCGTGGAGTCCCGATCATCGGCGACGACATCAAGGCTCAGCTCGGCGCGACGATCGTCCATCGGGTGCTGACTGACCTTTTTGCCAAGAGGGGTGTTCGAATCGAGCGGACGTATCAGCTCAACACTGGCGGGAACACGGACTTCCTCAACATGCTCAACCGCTCCCGTCTTGCCTCCAAGAAGGAGAGCAAGACGGAGGCGGTGCAAGCCGTCGCCGAGCGCCGTCTCGACGACGACAACATCCATGTCGGCCCGTCGGACTACGTCGCCTGGCAGAACGACAACAAGATCTGTTTCCTGCGCATGGAAGGTTCGATGTTCGGTGGAGTCCCGATGAACCTGGAACTGCGGCTGTCGGTCGAAGACTCCCCGAACAGCGCTGGTGTTTCGATTGACATGATCCGCTGCGCCAAGCTTGCGCTCGATCGCGGTCAAGGCGGACCGATCGAAGCGCCGGCGGCTTATTTCTGCAAGCATCCGCCCCGCCAGATGACGGACGACCTCGCCGCCCGCGCAGTTGAAGATTTCATCCTCGGGTAAGATGATCGAGACTGCGATCCTGCTTGCGGCCGGCGAGGGCAGCCGCCTGCGGTCTGCTGCCAAGTTCAAGCCGCTGTGCAGCGTCGCTGGACGCTCGCTGCTCGGGCATGCGGTGGGCGGCCTTGCCGACGCCGGACTGAAGTACGTCGTCGTCGTTGTCGGCTACGGCGCCGACCAGATCGACGCACATATCGCCGCGCGCTCCTGGCCAATTGCCGTCGAAACCGTAACAACCGACGATTACCGCAAGCCGAACGGCACATCCGTGCTTGCTGCCGCGCCCCTGGTCGGGAACGAAGAAGCGCTGCTCGCGATGTGCGACCATCTGGTGGAGCCGGATCTCTATCGGCGCGTCGCTCTGGCGGGAGCATCGGGCGGCGCGCGGCTTGGCGTTGACCGCCGCATCGACAGCGAGTGGGTCGACCTGGAAGACGTCACCCGCGTGCGCACCGCGGGCGAGCGCATCGTCGACATCGGCAAGGGTCTCGAACTCTACGACTGTTTCGACACGGGGGTGTTCGCCATCGGGCCTGCCCTGTTCGAGGCGCTGCGCAGCCTGGAATTCGCCTTCGCTGACACAAGGCATGCGCGCCCTCGCGACGCAAGGAGCAGCGCTGACCGTCGATTGCGGCGAGCTTGGCTGGATCGACGTCGATGACCAACGCGCGCTTGAACAGGCGGAATGCTGGGCAGCCGCAAGGTCGCAGGCGCTGAACGGGCATGTAGAGACGATCCGGGCACCTTAGCGCCGGAACGCCGGGGCAGAATACAATCCTGTTCACTTGCCACTGGCCCGGGTTGAAGGCACGGTCCGAGCCCAGGGGGGCGCTGCTCATGGCCAGCGTGTTTCTGAGCTATGACCACGAGGATTCGGCGCGCGCAGCGCCGCTCGCTGCCGCGCTTGAAACCAGTGGTCATTCTGTGTGGTGGGACCGCCAGATCCACGGCGGCGCCGAATATAACAGCGCAATCGAGGACGCAGTTGAGCGCTCCGATGCCGTCATCGTCCTCTGGTCGCAAAAGTCGGTGCGCTCGGCATGGGTTCGCGACGAGGCCGCTGAGGGGCGCGATGCCGGCAAGCTGGTCCCTGTGCTGATCGACGCGGTGAAGCCGCCGATGGGCTTCCGCCAGTATCAGACGATCGACTTGGCCGGCTGGAGCGGCGGCAAGCGCATTCCGCGCCTGGCTGACATCCTGCAGGCGATCGACAAGCTCTCGATTGCGGCTCCAGCGGTCGAAACTCACGCAACGCAGGCGCCACCGCCGCCGAAGCCGAAACCGCGAGCGGCCGCAGGCGCCAGCAAACCGGTCATGTCGCGGCGGGTCGTGCTCGGCAGCGGCGCAGCAGTCGCAATTGCGGGGCTCGCCGGCGGGGGAATCTGGTGGGCTAACCGCGAGCCCAGCGACCCGCGTTTTCAGGCGTTGATTGACGAGGGCGAAGAAGCCGTCCGCCACCAGACCGTCGATGCGCAGACCGTCCGCGCTCTCGAAAGTGCGGTTGCGATGCGGCCGGGCAGCGCCAAGGCACTCGGCCTCTCGGCGCTCGTCAAGAGCCTCGTGCAAGTCGGCAACCCCGAAGACTTCGCAAAGATGGTTCCCGACGCCGAGAGAGCCGCCCGGCAGGCGCTCGCGATCGATCCGAGGCAGCCCGATGCGCTGCTCGCCATGTTCGAGCTGCAGGGCTCGGCTCTGGATTGGTTCACGCGCGACCAGAAATTGCGGCAGGTGATTGCCATCGACCCGAAGAGTGTCGGCGCGATCTCCGAGCTGATCCTGCTCTTGCAGGCGACGGGCTATGTTCGCGAATCCTGGGACTGGAACGAGCGCGTGATCGATCTCGAGCCGCTGTCGGCGGATTTTCTCGGCCGACGGGCATTCAAGCTGTGGATCCGCGGCCAGGTCCCTGCCGCCGACAAGGTGGCCGACCAGCTTCGCGCCCTCTATCCGACCGATCCGTGGGCATTTTACGTGCGCTTCAAAATCTACGCGTTCACCGGCCGGGCGAAGGCCGCTCTCGCGATGTTGAATGGCGATCCGACCCTCGGAGGCCGCCCGGCGCTGGCGCGGTTCTGGCGCGCATGCCTCGAAGCCCTCGATCAGCGTTCGCCCGAAACGATCGCGAAAGCGCGGCAGGCCAGTATCGACGGCGCCCGAACGTCCCCGCAGATGGCAACCGAAGGCCTGCAGGTGATGGGCGCCCTGGGCGAGATCGACACTGCGTTCGAGCTCGCCGAAGGCGTGCTTCTTCAGCGGGGTCCCCTCGTCCAACAAGTCCAGGGCGGATCCGCCGACGCCGTGAACGCGGCAACCTGGCGCGTCGGCACGCAATGGATGTTCACGCCCCCCGCCGACCCAATGCGCGCCGACCCGCGCTTCCTCGTGCTGTGCGATGGCGTCGGCCTCACCGATTACTGGCGCAAACGCGGGGTGAAGCCGGACTACCAACGCGCGTAAGGAGGCGTAAGCAGCGCAACCTTGAAGACTCGGCACGCCAGCGCTAAGTGACCACCCAGCCCCGCTGGCCGCACAGGCCCGCGGGGCGCTTTTCTATCCGCAACTGCATCGAGACCAATCGTGGCCAGAACTTCCCCCGGCGAATTCATCCGTCAGGTCCGCGCGGAAACCGCGAAGGTCCATTGGCCGACGCGCAAGGAAACCGTCGCCACCGCGATCATGGTGATCATCATGACCATGGCGCTGGCGATCTTCTTCGCCGGCACCGACGGGGTCTTCTCGCTCCTCGTCCGCTACCTCCTCGGTTTCGTCAAAACCTAAGTCTCACCCACCCCTCGCCCGCCTGGGCAGAGGACGCATTTGAACAGGCACACGCTCATGTCCCGCTGGTACATCATCCACGCTTATTCCGGTTTCGAGAACAAGGTCCGCGACGCCATCAATAGCGAGGCCACCCGCCTCGGCCTCACCCAGTGCGTCGAGCAGATCGAGGTCCCCACCGAGACCATCACCGAGATCAAGCGCGGCAAGAAAGTCTCGGCCGAACGCAAGTTCATGCCCGGCTACGTCCTCGCCAGGCTCGAGATGAACGACCAGGTCTACCACCTCGTCAAGAACACCCCCAAGGTCACCGGCTTCCTCGGCCCCAACGGCCGGCCCCAGCCGATCCCCGACGCGCAGGCGGCGCGCATGCTCGAGACCAAGGAAGAAGCCGCCGCCCACGGGCCCAAGCACAAGATCAGCGTCGACTATGAGATCGGCGACTCGGTCAAGGTCCTCGACGGCCCCTTCGCCAGCTTCAACGGCATCGTCGAAGAGCTCGACTTCGACCGCGGCCGAGTGAAGGTCAGCGTCAGCATCTTCGGCCGTGCAACGCCCGTCGAATTCGAATTCGAGCAAGTCGAACGCGTCAAGTAAGCCCGCTCCCCCCTCTCGCGGGGCGAGGGTGAACTCGCGCTTTAGCGCGAGCGGGGGAGGGGCCCCCACCCCCCTCCACTTCTCCACCTCCGCCAGCAACCGCGCCTCTTTCTGGTGCACGCGCATCAGCTGCAGCACCTGGTCGACGCTCATCGGCGGCATCGGCGGCGGCTCCCCGCCCCGCCAGTCGGGATCCGCGTACGGCTCCAGCCCCGCGAGCAGCGCCAGGTCCAGCGTCTCATAGCCTTGCGCGACCGCCAGCAGAATCTCGCGCGCGAACGCCGGGTCGCGCTTCCTGCGCCGCGCAAAAGCGTTGGGCGCGGCCCCCACCGCCGCCGCGGCCAGCGCGATGTTGCAAGTCGCCGCGAGCGCGCAAAGAAACGCCTGCTCCGCGGCAACCGTCAACTTCCCCGCCTGCGCCGCCCGCACCTGCAGCTTGCCCGACTTCAGCCGGACGATGGTCACCTCTCCTCCAACAGTGCGAAAGCGCCCACGATCCTCCCCCGGATTTCCGGGGGAGGGGGGACCGCTTGCGGTGGAGGGGGCCCTTCGCCTGCTTCTTCGCCAGCGCCGCCTGCGCAAACACAATCGCCGCCCCGACCGCCGCGGCGAACCCCGGATGCACCCGCCGCCGGTGCTGCACCGTCCCATATTTGAGCCCCACCGAGCGCGCCGCGAGCCGGATATTGCCTGTCCGCCGCAGCACCTTCAGGAAAGCCCGGTTCTCCAGCGCCTGCGCGCGCGTCAAAGGTCTCGCCATCGCCCTGAGATGTCAGGCGATTTCCTATTTATCTAGCCCCTCCCCCCCTCCGCGGGGGAGGGTCGAACTCAGCGGAGCTGAGCAGGGTGAGGGGTGGAGCACGACCGCACCTTCTTTCTCCGCCCTGCGCCGCAGGCGTGGGGAGGGGGACCGTTCACCGCAGAGTGAATGGTGGAGGGGCCGTCACGCATTTAGCCCCTCCCCCCTTCAGCGGGGGAGGGGTTGGGGAGAGGGGGCCGTCAGTATCCCCACTCTCCTCCCCTGCATTTGCAGGGGAGGGGGACCGCTTGCGGTGGAGGGGCCGCCTTACTCCCCTCTCCCCCTATGCGGGAGAGGGACTGAAAGCGCGCAGCCTGCATGGGGTGCAGGCGAGCACTGCAAGCCCGCTGCGCAGCAGTGGGAGGGTGAGGGGGCCGTCAGTATCCCCACTCTCCTCCCCTGCATTTGCAGGGGAGGGGGATCGCTTGCGGTGGAGGGGCCGTCACGCGAGTGAATCGCGTGACGTCGGTCGTGTCGCGCAGCGCGGCTGAGGCCGCTCGCTCGCACGCCGGCCGCGCGTAGCCGTCTCTTCGCGCTGCTACCGATCGCGTTGCAATCGCTACGCTGCGCTCGGCGGCTACTTTCGCGGATCGTCCTTCGGATCGGCGTAGACGATCGCGAACGGCCCCATCGCGCTCACCTGCACCGTCGTTCCGCCCGCTGGCGCGACCACCCAGTGGTTCATCCCCGTCTGCATGGTGATGTGATAGCCCTTCTCCAGGCTCCCCGCGTTCGCGGTATTGACCTTGTCGCCCATGCCATAAGCGAGCGGCCCGCCGGAGACCACGCGCACCACCTCGTCGGTCGGGTGATGGTGCGGCGGGACGGTGTAGTTGGCCGGCATCTTGATCTGCACGACGAAGTCGGCCGCCTTGGACGGATCGCCCGAGACGACGGCCATCTGCGCGCCCGCCGGAAGCCCGGCGCCGCCCGCGTCCATCCACTTCAGCGATTTGGCGTTCGCCGGCGCGGCGGCGGTCAATGCGATAACGGAAACGAGAAGCAGCTTGTGCATTCGGATTCTCCCCTGTTGGTCCCCACCCGGGACGTGCGTATAGCCGATGTTCCCCTGCGAAGGCAGGGGTCCAGTTCTCTCAATCGAGCCACCGAGTGCAGCGCCGGTTAGGAGCCTATTCCTTCGCGTTAATTCCTGGTCCCGGAATATACGTTGGCTTCAGCGGCAACAGCGCCTGATAACGGGGCTCGAACTCGCGATAGTGCGCGTAGATCAAATCGATCAGCTCCTCGCCGTCAATCAGTCGCAGATTTGGCTTCGTCCGTTCGAAGGTTCGCGCATCCGGCGAGAAGCTCCCGAGTGTGACAAACAAGCCGTGCTCTTCCCGTTCGATCGCACCATGAAGCCGTTGCACGTCTGGTCGGCCAATTGTTCCGAGCATTTGCTTGCACTGCACCTTGATGATCGGCGGTTCGAAACCGAGCTCGTCGCGATGCGCGATAATGTCGACGCCGCCGTCACCGGAAGCCTGCGTGACCCTCGCGTGATACCCCATGCACTTGAGTAGATGCGCAACGAAATGCTCGAATTGATAAGAGGTTTGCGAGCCCTTCAGCCGCTTGATGATGAAAAGTCTGCGCCACGCGCTTCTTGAACGCTTCCCGGTTCTGCGGGATTGCCCCCAGATCACCGACCTCAGGCCATCCGATCGCGGCGTAGCTCTGCTCCACAGGCGCAGTACCAAGCTTCAGCGGCATATGTACGCCCCAGACGATCGGTTTCTTCATACGTACTTCCCTCCGGATGGATGGATCCTAAGCCGCAGGCTGACACGAGCCAACCATTTGTAGACGGCTCTTTTCTTTTGGGCGGCCTGTCGGCAAGGTGCATGCGCTCGGGGAAGGGATTCTTAGTGGAAACTTACTTACAACGCGCGCTCGAGGCGGGCGACGTGGTTATTGAAGAGTCAGGTCGCGGCGAGCGCATCCGCTATGTGGCGGCGGATCGCAGCGAAAGGTGGAGCGACCCTGAGGAAAAGGTCCGCGCCGATTACTACGCTGAGCTGATCTATCGGTATAAGTATGATGCCAAGAAGATCGGCGTCGAAGTAATCGTCCCCGATAGGACGCCACATGATGCGGCGGACCTCGTGGTGTTCCATGATCTTGAGCGGAAGCGCCCGTTCGCGGTAATCGAGTGCAAAGCGGAAAACGTAAGCACGCCTCAGTTCGAGCAGGCCGTTGAGCAAGCATGCGGCAACGGCACGGCGCACAAGTTTCGAGCGTCCTTCGTCGGTGTCGTGGCCGGACAGACACGCCGGTTTCTCGAATTCGATGATGAGCAATTCGGCGCGCTTGAACGTGACCGTAATCGTGTTGCCGATCTGCCTTCCGGCTATGGCAAGCCGCCCAGGTGGAAGTTCGCTAAGGGTGATCCTCTAAGCCATTCAAGAGCTTTTACGACGTCACTGAGGAAGTCCTGGCTGCGAAACCAGATGTTGCCGACCTCGTCACGCGCATTCGCGAACGTCGAGGTCGGCGAAACGGATTTTTTCATTCCGCCCATCTCTTGGACCTCACCTTGCAGTCGCATGACGTGAACGAGGCGTTACGCGATTTGATTGACTACGGCGCACTTCTCTTCGGCGACGCATGGGCGGACGAGGTTCGTGGGACGCGTAACCTCGAGACAGCCGCAATTCTGATAAGAACTCGATTGTCAGGCGTACGCCGATCCAAGTCTCACACCTAAGATTTCGGCAGTGTTTGCTACCCTGCCACGCACCGTTACTGCTAGGCCCAGGGAGACCGGGTGCGAAATCGCAAAGCATCCGGACGACCATCATCTCCGGTTGGCTGTTTGGAACGGTGGAAAGCAGCTGCGCGATCTCTTGGCAGCATTGCTGCCGTAGCACCTTCCCCTGGACCCTCCCCTTCCCTTACCCGCACCCTTCGTGTAGGGGCGCCGCCTTCCGGAAATCTGGAGCCGTGTGGGAGATCGCCTTCGGGCTCGATCGTTTGAACCACTAATCTTGAACCCGGCCGAAAGTACCACTTTCGGCCGAACTACAGAGTGAGACCATGGCCAAGAAAATCACCGGTTACATCAAGCTGCAGGTGCCCGCGGGCGCCGCCAATCCCGCGCCTCCGATCGGGCCTGCGCTCGGTCAGCGCGGGGTCAATATCATGGAGTTCTGCAAGGCCTTCAACGCGGCGACGCAGGAGCTCGAGAAGGGCGCGCCGATCCCGACCGTGATCACGGTTTATGCCGACCGTTCCTTTTCGTTCGTGACCAAGTCGCCGACCGCGTCCTTTTTGTTGAAGAAGGCGGCGCGGATCAAATCGGGGTCGGCGGAGACGGGCAAGGTTGGGGCGGGGACGATCCGCCGCTCGCAGCTGCGCGACATCGCCGAAGTGAAGATGAAGGATCTGAACGCCAACGATCTCGAGGCCGCGACGCGGATCATCGAGGGGTCTGCCCGCGCGATGGGCCTTGCCGTGGTGGAGGGCTAAGACGATGGGCAGCTTTCCAAGCGGCAGAAGGCGCTGGCTGGCGTCGATCGGGAGCGGTTTTACGGCGTTGAAGAGGCGATTAAGCTGGTGAAATCGAACGCGACCGCGAAGTTCGACGAGACGGTGGAGGTGGCGCTCAACCTCGGAGTCGACCCGCGCCACGCCGACCAGATGGTGCGCGGCGTCGTCTCGCTCCCCCACGGCACCGGCAAATCCGTCCGCGTCGCGGTGTTCGCCAAGGGCGCCAAGGCGGACGAGGCGCGCGAAGCGGGCGCGGACGTGGTCGGGGCTGAGGATTTGATGGAGACCGTCCAGGGCGGGACTATCGACTTCGATCGGGTAATCGCCACTCCGGACATGATGGGCGTCGTCGGCCGGCTCGGCAAAGTGCTCGGCCCCAAGGGCCTGATGCCGAACCCCAAGCTTGGCACGGTGACGATGGACGTCAAGAAAGCCGTCACCGACGCGAAGTCCGGCCAGGTCGAGTTCCGCGTCGAGAAGGCTGGGATCATCCACGCCGGCATCGGCAAGGCGAGCTTCACCGAGGAAGACCTCAAGGCCAATTTCTCGGCCTTCGTCGACGCGATCGTGAAGTCCAGGCCTTCCGGCGCGAAGGGCAAGTTCGTGCACAAGCTCAGCGTCAGCTCGACGATGGGGCCAGGCGTGAAGGTCGATCTCGAGGAGATCACCGGAGCGTGAACTTGACATGACAGCCAAGTGAATTCCGCTGGCTGAGCACTTTTTTGAATGGCCGGAGAGCGTGGACGCCCCCGCTTTCCGGCCTTTTTCTTTGACGCACCAGCGCTTTGTCTCAGCTTGAGGGCAGGTCGTCTGTTGCCCTTGTGCAACAAGTCATAACCGACTGCCCTGGATGATGCGCGAAGTCGGAAACTTTCGGCGAGGTGTCTGTTGGCGGCGGACAGTTCACCAACCTGAAGAGGCTAAAAACGATGCGTAAACTATTGTTCGCCACCGCCGCCATTGCGACGGTCGCACTTACCGGACCAGCGGCTGCCGCCGATGGATCCGGCTATTTCGGGGTGGAGGGCGGCGTTCTGTTCCCGAAGACTCAACACGGCGTTTTCACTTCTGTCTTCACCCAGAGTGCGCAGTCGCCCGCAGCCGGCACTCCCGCCGCCTTGCCTGGGACCGGTGTCGTCGGACGCTTCCGACGGGCTTGGACGTTGCTCCGGCGACGATCATCGGCGGTTCCAGCGTGCGCTACAAGCGCGGCTATGACGTCGACCTCATTGGCGGCTACGACTTCGGAATGTTCCGGCTCGAAGGTGAGCTGGGCTATAAGCGAGCCACCCGCAAGTCGTTCAGCCAGAATTCCGCATTCGCCACCGGAGTGACCACGGCATTGGTTCCGGTCGGCACCACGACGCCGACGGGGGGCACGACGTTCGTCTTCCCGACGAACAACGCGAGCACATTCAGTATCGGCAATCGGACCAGCGTCGTGTCGGCTATGGTCAATGGCCTCCTGGACTTCGGCCTTGGCGCGAACGGCCCCTCGGTTGACGTCGGCGTGGGCGCCGGCCGGGCCTGGGTCAAGTCTCTCGGCGACAGCGACAGCGCCTGGGCATACCAGGGTATTGCCGGCGTCCGTTTCCCAATCAGCGACAACATCGAGCTGGGCCTCAAGTACCGCTATTTCCGCACCGGCAAGCTCAATTTCAATCCGAATGGCACGACGTTCGCGTCGCAGCGCGTCGCGACAGTGGCCAATGTGCCCGCAGCGCCCGGCGGTGCTGCTTCGGGTACGACCGACGTGACCTTCACCCGCACCGCGAGTGTGGGGAGCGCGTTCAATGATCGCTTCAGCTCGCACAGCCTGCTAGCCAGCCTCATCTTCAACTTCGGCGCGGCAGCTGCTGCTCCGCCGCCTCCGCCGCCACCTCCGCCGCCGCCGCCTGAGGCAGCGCCAGCGACGCAGACCTGTCCGGATGGCTCGGTGATCCTGGCGACGAGCGCCTGCCCCGCGCCGCCGCCGCCCCCACCTCCGCCGCCGCCGCCCGGCGCGAGCGCGGCGAACGCGGCAAATAAGGGATCATCCGCAAGCAGTTTTGCGGAAAACCAAAGTTAGCGTTCAGTCGCTCCCCGTCGGCGCCGCGCCGGCGGGGAGTTAGCGCTACCGCAAGCGTAACCGAAACGCGCTTCGATTCTCGCAGGCGAATACCGGCAGACGGTTCCTTCTACCGAATTTTGTTCATGCTTTCCAATGATTTGGATCGGCAGTTCGCTCACCGTGCCCCTGTTGCCGCGACGCAACAGTGTTTGCGCTAACATCTGTAGCCCGAATATGCGCTATCGCGCTAAATGTTTGACGTTCGATACAATCTGGCTCGATATAAAGGGGAGAACGAACACATGCGCATGCTTCTTCTTGCAACCGCCGCCGCGGCGGCACTGGCCGCCACGCCAGCCGTGCGCGAGGGACGGCTCGCCTTATGTCGGGATCGAAGGCGGAATCCTGTTTCCTGAGAACCAGGCACTAGACGGCTCCGTCACCCTCACCGAGCAACACAAATTTCCCGGATGTCCCGCTCGCCAATGTGGGCGAGGTCCGCTTCCATGACGGCTATGATGTGGACGCGATCGGCGGCTACGATTTCGGCCTGTTCCGGCTCGAGGGAGAACTTGGCTACAAGCACGCTTCCGTCGAGAGCGTGAACGTCAACAACGCGTTCGTCAGCGGCATAAACACGCCATCAGGGAACGGCTTCACCAGACAGCGATTTCGATATCAGCGGCCATGCCAGCGTCTTCTCGGCAATGGTCAACGGCCTGATCGACATCGGCCCGATGGAGGGCTTCGGCCTCTATGCCGGCGGCGGTGCGCGGCTATGCGGACATTCACGAAGCTGGCCGCAGCACCGGCAAATTCGCCTGGCAGGCGATCGCCGGCGTCTACACGGCCGTCAGCGCGAATATCGATGTCGGCCTGAAGTATCGCTATTTTGACGCGCGGGCGCGTTGAGCCGCACGGCGATATTCGACTTCGATCCGGCAGCGGTGACCTGCGGCACCATACCATGCACCGGCGGAACGGCATTCGTCGGCACCAACGCTCATTACCGTTCGCACAGCCTGATGCTGAGCCTGGTCTACAACTTCGCGGCTCCGCCCTCCGCCGCCTCCGCCTCCGCCTCCGCCTCCGCCTCCGCCGCCGCCTGCCGCTCCGGCGACGCAGACCTGCCCGGACGGATCGGTGATCCTGGCGACGGACACCTGCCCGGCTCCGCCGCCTCCGCCTCCGCCTCCGGCCTCCGGCGCGGCGAACGCGGCAGGTAAGGCCTGCTCCGATAGAACGGGAACAACGGCCCCGGGTCAGGCACTCGCCTGGCCCGGGTTTTCACTTGGCCGCGGAAGGGTTGATCGACGCAGCGAATTTCGCTATAGGCGCGCCCTCGCATCGGCTCGCCGGTGCAACCGTCCGAGACAGCCGCCGAGGGCTTGCGCCCTTAATTTGCGGCCTAGACGGGGACAGGAATCATCCGGAGCGCTTGAGACGCGCTTCGTCGTGCGTTGCTTGATGCAGCGCCACCGATCCCAACCCCCACGGACACGAGCTCGCTCAGGTTCGCCTGGGCTTTTGTTGAACCTCGGCCGGAAGCATCGCTTCGAGCGAAACTTTGGAGTTGGCATGGATCGATCGCAAAAAGCCGGTCTGGTCGACGAGCTGAAGCAAGTCTTCACCGACACGAGCGTGGTTGTGGTCACCCGCAATCATGGTCTGACGGTGGCGCAGTCCACGGACCTGCGCCTGAAGATGCGCGACGCCGGCGCCCAGTACAAAGTTGCGAAGAACAGCCTTGCCCTGATTGCGCTCGAGGACACGCGCTACAAGCCGATCGGCGACCTGCTCAAGGGCCCGACCGCGCTGGCGACGTCCGGAGACCCCGTCGCGGCCGCCAAGGTGGCGGTCGATTTCGCCAAGACGAACGACAAGCTCGAAATCGTCGGCGGAGCGATGGGCGACACGGTCCTCGACGTGAACGGGATCAAGGCGCTTGCTGCGCTTCCCTCGCTCGACGAGCTGCGTGCGACCATCGTGGGCCTGATCCAGGCGCCCGCGAGCAAGATCGCACGCACGATCAACGAGCCGGGTGCCCAGCTGGCACGGGTCTTCGCTGCCTATGGGGCCAAAGAAGCCGCGTAAGCGACCGCATTTCATCAACGCACGACAATCGGGGCATCGCCCCACCAAGGAGTATCAAATGGCTGACATTACCAAGCTGGTCGACCAGCTTTCCGAACTGACCGTCCTCGAGGCCGCGGATCTCGCCAAGGCGCTCGAAGAGAAGTGGGGCGTTTCCGCCGCGGCTGCGGTTGCTGCGCGCCCCGGCTGCTGCCGCTGCCGCCGCTCCGGCCGCCGAAGAGAAGACCGAGTTCGACGTCATCCTCACCGGCGACGGCGGCAAGAAGATCAACGTGATCAAGGAAGTCCGCGCGATCACCGGCCTTGGCCTCGGCGAGGCGAAGGCGCTGGTCGAAGGCGCTCCCAAGGCGGTCAAGGAAGGCGTCAACAAGGACGAGGCCGAGAAGATCAAGAAGCAGATCGAGGATGCCGGCGGCACCGTCGAGCTGAAGTAAGCTTCTTCGGCGCGCGGATGTCTGGCAGGTCTTGCGAGGAAGGGCGGCTCGGCGACGGGCCGCCCTTTTTCTTGGCGCGCCAAATCCGCCACAATAGAGCGCAATGCGCCTCACCCAGCCCTTCCTGAAGCTTCCGATCCGCTTCGACGCGGCGACGCTCGAACGCGAGGTCCGCGCGCTCCCTGAATCGGCGTGGGTTCCGCACGCCACGGGCTTTCCCGGCAACGAGGCGGTTCGGCTGGTGACCGTCATGGGCCAGCCGACCGACGCTTTCGAAGGTCCGATGCGTCCGACCGAGCATCTCGCCCGCTGCCCCTATATCATGGACGTGATGGCGGAGCTCGGCGGGGTGTGGGGCCGAAGCCGCCTGATGGGCCTGGGCGCGGGCGCCGAAGTCCCCGAGCATGTCGATGCGCATTACCACTGGCGCACGCACCTCGCGGATCCACATGCCGGTGATCACCAACCCGCAGGTCGAATTCACCTGCGGCGGAGAGACCGTGCACATGGCGCCGGGCGAATGCTGGGTGTTCGACAGCTTCCGCTGGCACGAGGTCCACAACCGCGGCAGCGAACGCCGCGTTCATCTCGTGCTCGACACAGTGGTACCGAGCGCTCTGTGGGATCTGATCGATGCCGCCCAGTCGGGATCGGCGGACGAGCGCGTGCTCGCGCCGGGCGAAGCCGACCCGTCGACCTTGCGCTTCGAGCAGGTCAACGCGCCGTCGGTCATGTCGCCGTGGGAAATCCGCGGCCACCTCGCCTTCATCGCGCGAGAACGTGCTGCCCCATCCGCAGCTTGAGCCGGTGATGAAGCGGCTCGACCGTTTCACCGACGGCTGGGCGGCGCTGTGGGCGCAATATGGAACGAGCAGTCAGGGCGTTGCCGAATATCGCCGCCTGCTCGACGGAAGCGCGCGCCGAGATGGAGCGGCTCGGCGCGGCTCAAATCCAGCTCAGCAACGAGCTGCAGCTGAGCACGGTCCTCGATCAGCTGATCTTCGTCGTCGCGGTCGCCCAGCAGCCGCTCGTCTGCCGAAGCCACGCCAGCGCCTCGCATCCTGAAGAAGGCTCGCTGTCCTAAACCGTCAGCGAGCCTAAGAAACTCGTCAATTGCCGCGACCGCTTCGGGCTCGTCGAGCTCGGGCGCGTGGCCGACGCCTGCGAACGGTCGCGAACTTCGCTTTCGGAGCGACGTCGCGCATCTTTTCCGCCGCAGCCGCGGTCAGCAGGTCGCTCTTTTCCCCGCGGATCACGAGAAGCGGCTTTTGCGCGAGCGCGACGAACAAGGGCCACATGTCGAACCGCGGCGTCGGCGCCGGCGGTGTTGAACGGCTCGGCGATCGCCAGATCATAGTCGAAGACGATCTCGCCGTCCTTCTCCCGGCAAACACGATGCGCCATGCGCACCCAGTCGGCGTGGCGAAAGCTCGCCGGGACATGGTTGTTGTTTTGCGCGATCACGTCCGCCGCTTCGTCCCAGCTCGCGAAGCGCAGGTCCTTGCCGACATAGCTGCGGATTCGGTCGAGCCCTTCCTTGCTGAGATCAGGGCCGACGTCATTGAGGATCGCGGCGGCGATCCGATCGGGCGAAATCGCCGCCACGGTCATCGTCACAAGCCCGCCCAGCGATGTTCCGACGAAGATCGCCTGCGGGATGCTCAGCTGGTCGAGGAACTCGAGCACGTCGCCGGCATAAGTCAGCGGGACGTAGCGCGCTGGAACGGGATCATATTCGCTTTCGCCGCGGCCGCGGAACTCGAGGACGAGGACGCGGAACTCCGGCGAATGAAGCTCGGCGAACGCCGCGAAATCGCGGGCATTGCGCGTGAGGCCGGGAAGGCAGAGCAGCGGCGGCTTGTCGCCGCTTCCCGGATAATCGCGATAATGCAGCCTCAGACCATCGCGGACCAGCAAATGGCCGTCGCGGTAGCCCTGCTGCTCGGCGGCCCCCTCCCCGGTGGCTCATCGCTCGAGACCCGAGCGGAGGATCCGGCTGGTCACCTCGGCGACGCGCTTTGGATTCGCGCTTGCCCAGACCGAGAATCCCAGGCCGAGGAGGACATTGGCGCCCATGATTCCGGCCCCCTAACGGCACACCCTGCAAACTCGCAAGTTGGTTCGAGTTTCAGCAAGCCGCGGCAGGTGTTCCTGGCTGCAGGCCTTGCGCGCCCTCTCAAACGGACTATATGGAGCTAATCCAACACATAGACGGCTCCGCCGCACGGTGACGTGCGCCCGGGGCTTTTCCCGTCCTCTCCGGGACAGGGCCCGAGCAAGCGCACGGGTTCCACGCATTGGAGAGGGAGAACGGGACCAAGCGCTCCAACACAGCGCTCTTGACCCAGGCAGGAGCTTAATTCGCGGGGCGCTCCTTTGCGTGCGCCCGCCCAGCGCAGGGAATCATCATGGCGACCAAGGCGATCGACGCACCCCGACACAAGAGCGCAAACAAGGCCAATCAGCGGCGGATCCGCAAGATCTTCGGCAACATCCACGAAATCAGCGAAATGCCGAACCTCATCGAGGTTCAGCGCGAGAGCTACGAGCAGTTCCTCCGCTCGGACCCCAAGACCGGCTATGTCTCCGGCCTCGAGAAGACGCTGCGCTCGGTGTTCCCGATCGTGGACTTCGCCGGCACCGCCCACCTCGACTTCGATCATTATGAGCTCGAGCACCCCAAGTACGACACCGACGAGTGCCGCCAGCGCGGCCTTACCTACGCCGCGCCGATGCGCGTCACCCTGCGCCTGACTACCTTCGAGATCGACCCCGAGACCGAGGCCAAGTCGGTCATCGATATCAAGGAGCAGGACGTCTACATGGGCGACATGCCGCTCATGACGATGAACGGCACCTTCATCATCAACGGCACCGAGCGCGTCATCGTCAGCCAGATGCACCGTAGCCCAGGCGTGCTGTTCGACCACGACCGCGGCAAGACCCACTCCAGCGGCAAATATCTCTTCGCCGCGCGGGTCATCCCGTATCGCGGCAGCTGGCTCGATTTCGAGTTCGACGCCAAGGACATCGTCAACGTCCGCATCGACCGCAAGCGCAAGCTGCCGGTCACTGCGCTGCTCCACGCGCTCGGAATGACCAGCGAGGAAATCCTCAACACCTTCTACAACCGCGTGAGCTATGTGCGCGGCAAGAACGGCTGGCAGATCCCCTATTTCGCCGACGCCTGGCGCGGGCAGAAGCCGACCCACGACGTTGTCGACGCCGACAGCGGCGAGATCATCTTCAAGGCCAATGAGAAGATCACCCCGCGCCGCGCCAATCAGGCGGCGAAGGACGGCCTCAAGAACGTCCTCATCCCGACCGAGGAAATCTTCGGCCGCTATTCGGCCTATGACCTCATCAACGAGAAGACCGGCGAGATCTACATCGAGGCCGGCGACGAGGTGAGCGCCGAGAACCTGCAAAAGCTCGACGAAGCGGGCGTGAACAAGCTCGAGCTGCTGGACATCGACTATATCAACACGGGTCCATGGATCCGCAACACGCTAAAGGCGGACAAGAGCGAAGACGGCGACAGCGCACTCGCCGACATCTACCGCGTCATGCGCCCCGGCGAACCGCCGACGCGCGAAACCGCCGACGCGCTCTTCTATGGGCTGTTCTTCGATTCCGAGCGCTACGACCTCTCCGCGGTTGGCCGGGTGAAGCTCAACATGCGCCTTGGTCTCGACGTCGAGGACACCGTGACGACGCTGCGTAAGGAAGACATCCTCGCGGTCGTCCAGGAGTTGGTGAACCTGAAGGACGGCAAGGGCGAGATCGACGATATCGACAATCTCGCCAACCGCCGCGTCCGCTCGGTTGGCGAGTTGCTGGAGAACCAGTACCGCGTCGGGCTGCTGCGCATGGAGCGCGCGGTCAAGGAGCGCATGTCGAGCGTCGACGTGTCGACGGTCATGCCCAACGACCTGATCAACGCCAAGCCGGCGGTCGCCGCGGTGCGCGAGTTTTTCGGCTCGTCGCAGCTGTCGCAGTTCATGGACCAGACCAATCCGCTGTCGGAAGTCACCCATAAGCGCCGCGTGTCGGCGCTTGGCCCGGGCGGCCTCACCCGCGAGCGCGCCGGCTTCGAGGTGCGCGACGTGCACCCGACGCACTACGGCCGCATCTGTCCGATCGAGACTCCGGAAGGTCCGAATATCGGGCTCATCAACTCGCTCGCCAGCTTCAGCCGAGTCAACAAGTACGGCTTCATCGAGACTCCGTACCGCAAGGTCATCGATAAGAAGGTGACCAACGAGGTCGTCTACCTCTCGGCGATGGAAGAGGCGAAGCACACGATCGCGCAGGCCAACGCCGAGCTGAACAAGGACGGCACCTTTGCCGAGGACATCATCTCGGCCCGCCGCAATGGCGAGTTCCTGATCGCTCCGCGCGACCAGATTACGTTGATGGACGTCAGCCCCAAGCAGCTGGTGTCGGTCGCGGCCTCGCTCATTCCGTTCCTCGAGAATGACGACGCCAACCGTGCGCTGATGGGGTCGAACATGCAGCGCCAGGCGGTACCGCTGATCCAGGCGGAAGCGCCGCTTGTCGGCACCGGCATGGAGGAAACGGTCGCGCGCGATTCCGGCGCGGCGATCGCGGCCCGCCGTCCGGGAGTAGTCGACCAGGTCGACGCCGCGCGTATCGTCGTTCGGGCCACCGGCGATCTCAAGCCCGGCGAATCCGGCGTGGACATCTACACGCTGATGAAGTTCCAGCGCTCGAACCAGAACACCTGCATCAACCAGCGTCCGCTGGTGAAGGTTGGAGATACGGTCGATGGGGGCGAGATCATCGCCGACGGTCCCTCGACCGAGTTTGGCGAGCTCGCGCTAGGGCGCAACGTGCTCGTCGCGTTCATGCCGTGGAACGGCTACAATTATGAGGACTCGATCCTGATATCCGAGCGGATCGTCAAGGACGACGTCTTTACCTCGATTCACATCGAGGAGTTCGAGGTGATGGCCCGCGACACCAAGCTTGGGCCGGAAGACATCACGCGCGACATCCCCAACGTCGGTGAGGAAGCGCTGCACAACCTCGACGAGGCGGGCATCGTCTACATCGGCGCCGAGGTCGAGCCGGGCGACATCCTGGTCGGTAAAATCACGCCCAAGGGCGAAAGCCCGATGACCCCGGAGGAAAAGCTCCTTCGCGCGATTTTCGGCGAAAAGGCGTCCGACGTGCGCGACACTTCACTCCGCCTGCCACCGGGCGTCCAGGGCACCATAGTCGAGGTCCGCGTCTTCAATCGCCACGGCATCGACATCGACGACCGCACTCGGGCCATCCAGACCGAGGAGAAGGAGCGCCTGAAGAAGGACGCCGACGACGAACGCGCCATCCTCAACCGCACGACCTTCTCGCGTCTGAAGGAAATGCTACTGAAGCAGGTTGCGACTGCGGCTCCCAAGGGCATCAAGAAGGGCTCGACGCTCGACGATGCGACGATCGAGAGCGTGGAACGCCACGAGTGGTGGAAGATCGCCGTCAAAGACGACAAGCGCCAAGCCGACATCGAGGCCCTGAAGGCGCAGTACGACGAGGCGGCGAACGTCATCACGCGGCGCTTCGATGACCGCGTCGAGAAGCTCGAACGTGGCGACGAGCTGCCCCCGGGCGTGCTCAAGATGGTCAAGGTCTTCGTCGCGGTGAAGCGCAAGCTTCAGCCGGGCGACAAGATGGCTGGCCGTCACGGCAACAAGGGCGTGATCAGCCGCATCCTGCCGATCGAAGACATGCCGTTCCTCGAGGACGGGACCCAGGTCGACATCGTCTTGAACCCGCTTGGCGTGCCTTCGCGCATGAACGTCGGGCAGATCTTCGAGACCCACCTCGGCTGGGCCGCGCGCGGTCTCGGCAAGCAGATCCAGGAGATGCTCGACGGCATTTACGAGCGAGGCAAGGAATTGAGCGGCAAGGACGTCAAAGCCGTCCGCGCCAAGCTCAAGGACATCTACGGCGATCAATACGCCAAGGAGATCGACGCCCGCGACGACGAAGCGTTGATCGAGCTCGCATCGAACCTCACGGCCGGCATTCCGATGGGCACGCCGGTGTTTGACGGCGCGCGCGAGCCGGACGTCACCGAGATGCTGGCGCGAGCGGGTCTCGACACGTCGGGTCAGGTCGTGCTGTTCGACGGCCGCAGCGGCGAGCCGTTCGACCGGCGAGTGACCGTGGGCTACATCTATATGCTGAAGCTCCACCACCTCGTTGACGACAAGATCCACGCGCGCTCGATCGGGCCCTACAGCCTCGTCACCCAGCAGCCGCTGGGCGGCAAGGCGCAGTTCGGCGGACAGCGCTTCGGCGAGATGGAGGTGTGGGCGCTGCAGGCTTATGGCGCCGCCTACACGCTTCAGGAGATGCTGACGGTCAAGTCGGACGACGTGATCGGCCGCACCAAGGTCTACGAGGCGATCGTCAAGGGCGACGACACGTTCGAGGCCGGAATTCCCGAAAGCTTCAACGTGCTCGTCAAGGAGATGCGGTCGCTCGGCCTCAACGTCGAGCTCGACAGCGTCGTTGACGAGAACGATGAGCCGACCGCTCTGGCCGCCGAATAATTACAGGAAACCACCCAACCTCTCCCGTTCGGCGGGAGGGGTCAGGAGCTAAAAATGAATGAACTGACCCCCTTCGCTAACCCGATCGCAAAGCCAGAAACTTTCGACGAGATCCGCATCGGCATCGCGTCGCCCGACAAGATTCGCAGCTGGTCTTTCGGCGAGATCAAGAAGCCCGAAACGATCAACTACCGCACGTTCAAGCCCGAGCGTGACGGCCTGTTCTGCGCACGCATTTTCGGTCCGATCAAGGACTATGAATGCTTGTGCGGCAAGTACAAGCGCATGAAATACAAGGGAATTGTCTGCGAGAAGTGCGGGGTCGAGGTTACCGTCTCGAAGGTCCGCCGTGAGCGCATGGGCCACATCGAGCTCGCCGCACCGGTCGCGCACATCTGGTTCCTGAAGATCGCTCCCGAGCCGCATCGGCCTGCTGCTCGACATGCAGCTGAAGCAGCTCGAGCGGATTCTCTATTTCGAGAGCTACGTGGTGATCGAACCGGGCCTCACCGCGCTCGAGAAGTATCAGCTTCTGACCGAGGACGAGCTCCTGTCCGCGCAAGACGAATATGGCGAGGACGCCTTCTCCGCCGGGATCGGCGCCGAAGCCGTCAAGCAGATGCTGATCGACCTCGATCTCGAGGGCGAGAAGGAGATTCTCCTCAAGGAGCTGGCGGAGACCAAGTCGGAGCTCAAGCCGAAGAAGATCATCAAGCGCCTCAAGGTCGTCGAGAGCTTCCTCGAGTCCGGCAACCGCCCGGAGTGGATGATCCTCGAAGTCATTCCGGTCATTCCGCCCGAGCTTCGTCCGCTCGTGCCGCTGGACGGCGGCCGCTTTGCGACGTCCGACCTCAACGATCTTTATCGCCGCGTCATCAACCGCAACAACCGCTTGAAGCGGCTGATGGAGCTGCGCGCTCCGGACATCATCGTCCGCAATGAGAAGCGCATGCTCCAGGAGGCGGTCGACGCCTTGTTCGACAACGGCCGCCGCGGCCGGACGATCACCGGCGCCAACAAGCGTCCGCTGAAGTCGCTGTCCGACATGCTCAAGGGCAAGCAGGGCCGCTTCCGCCAGAACCTGCTCGGCAAGCGCGTCGACTATTCGGGCCGTTCGGTCATCGTCACCGGTCCGGAACTGAAGCTCCACCAGTGCGGCCTGCCCAAGAAGATGGCTTTGGAGCTGTTCAAGCCGTTCATCTACTCGCGCCTCGACGCCAAGGGTCTCTCGATGACCCTCAAGCAGGCGAAGAAGTGGGTCGAGAAAGAGCGCAAGGAAGTCTGGGACATCCTCGACGAGGTGATCCGCGAGCATCCGGTGCTTCTGAACCGCGCGCCGACGCTCCACCGGCTCGGCATCCAGGCGTTCGAGCCGGTGCTGATCGAAGGGCAAGGCGATTCAGCTTCACCCGCTGGTTTGCGCCGCGTTCAACGCCGACTTCGACGGCGACCAGATGGCCGTGCACGTCCCGCTGAGCCTCGAGGCCCAGCTGGAAGCGCGCGTGCTGATGATGTCGACCAACAACATCCTCTCGCCGGCCAACGGCAAGCCGATCATCGTTCCGTCGCAGGACATGGTTCTCGGCCTCTATTACCTCAGCCTCGAAAAGGATGATGAGCCGGGCCAGGGCATGATGCTCAGCGACATGGCCGGAGGTCCACCAGGCCCTCAACGCCGGCGCGGTTACGCTGCATTCGAAGATCATCAGCCGGGTCCCGCAGACCGACGAGGCGGGCAACACCTACATGAAGCGGTTCGAGACCACCGCGGGCCGCATGCTCCTCGGCGAAACGCTGCCGAAGAGCCACAAGGTGCCGTTCGAGACGGTCAACCGCGTGCTGACCAAGAAGGAGATCGGCGACGTCATCGACATCGTCTATCGCCACACCGGCCAGAAGGAGACGGTGCTGTTCGCCGATGCGATCATGCAGCTCGGCTTCCGCCACGCGTTCGCGCGCCGGCATTTCCTTCGGCAAGGACGACATGGTCATCCCGGAAGCGAAGGAGAAGCTGGTCGAGGATACGCGCACGCTCGTGAAGGATTACGAGCAGCAGTATCAGGACGGCCTGATCACCCAGCAGGAAAAGTACAACAAGGTGATCGACGCCTGGTCGCGTTGCGGCGACCAGGTCGCGAGCGCGATGATGAAGGAGATTTCGGCAACTCCGAAGCGTCCCGACGGGCGCCAGGCGGACCTGAACTCGATCTACATGATGGCCCACTCGGGCGCCCGCGGTTCGCAGGCGCAGATCAAGCAGCTCGCCGGCATGCGCGGCCTGATGGCCAAGCCGTCGGGCGAGATCATCGAGACGCCGATCATCTCGAACTTCAAGGAAGGCCTGACCGTCCTTGAATATTTCAACTCGACCCACGGCGCCCGCAAGGGCCTCGCCGACACGGCGCTCAAGACGGCGAACTCGGGCTACCTGACCCGCCGCCTGGTCGACGTGTCCCAGGACGCGGTGATCATCGAGGAGGATTGCGGCACCGACCAAGCGCTCGAGATGCGCGCGATCGTCCAGGGCGGCGCAGTCATCGCGTCGCTCGCCGATCGCGTGCTCGGCCGCACCACCGCCGAGGACATCGTCGATCCCAAGACCGAGCGAGGTCATCATCCCCGAGGGCAGCCTGCTCGACGAAGCGATGGTCGCCCAGGATCGAGGAGATCGGGCTGCAGGGCGTGAAGATCCGCTCGCCTTTGGTGTGCGCGTCCAAGCAGGGCGTGTGCGGCAAATGCTACGGGCGCGACCTCGCGCGCGGAACGCCGGTCAACATCGGCGAGGCGGTCGGCGTCATCGCCGCCCAGTCGATCGGCGAGCCGGGCACCCAGCTGACGATGCGGACCTTCCACATCGGCGGCGCGGCGCAGCTCAACGAGCAGTCGAACCTCGAATCGCCGGTCGACGGCACGATCGAGTTTCGCGACATGCCGACGATCGTCGACCCGCGCGGCCGGCACCTGTCGCTGTCGCGCTCGGGCGAAATCGCGATCCTCGACATGGACGGGCGCGAGCTGTCGACGCACCGCGTGCCTTATGGCGCGCACCTGCTGTGCGAGAGCGGCCATATCGTCAGCCGCGGCGACCGCATCGCCGAGTGGGATCCGTCGTTCAGCCCGGTGATCACCGAGAAGGCCGGTACCGTGAAGTACCAGGACCTGATCGAGAACCGGACGATGACCGAGCAGGTCGACGAGTCGACCGGCATCACCCAGCGCGTGGTCACCGACGACACGGCCAAGTCGAAGAAGGAGTCGCTTCACCCGCGCCTCACCCTGACCGGCAAGGAGGCCGAGGAAGCGGGCGTCTATCGCCTCGCCCCCGGAGCGATCGTCGCGGTCGAGGACGGGCAGCAGGTCGAGGCCGGCGAAGTGCTGGCGCGCATGCCGCGCGAAGCCGCGCGGACGCGCGACATCACCGGCGGTCTGCCGCGCGTCGCCGAGCTGTTCGAGGCGCGCAAGCCGAAGGAGAATGCGATCATCGCCAAGGTCTCCGGCAAGGTCACCTTCATGCGCGACTACAAGGCCAAGCGGAAGATCGCGATCGTCCCCGACGACGGGTCGGAGCCGGTCGAGATATCTGGTGCCCAAGTCGAAGATGATCGAGGTCCAGGAAGGCGATTATGTGAAGCGCGGCGACAATCTCGTCGGCGGTTCACCCGATCCGCACGACATCCTCGAAGTCCTCGGCGTGGTCGCGCTCGCCGAATATCTCGTGAGCGAGATCCAGGAGGTCTATCGGCTGCAGGGCGTGAAGATCAACGACAAGCACATCGAGGTGATCGTTCGCCAGATGCTGCAGAAGGTCGAGATCACCGACGGCGGCGACACCACGCTGCTGGCCGGCGAGCAGGTCGATCGCGACGAGATGGACGAGATCAACGCCAGGCTCGAGAAGAAGCAGAAGAAGGCGGAAGGCAAGCCGGTGCTGCTCGGCATCACCAAGGCGAGCCTGCAGACCCGCAGCTTCATCTCGGCGGCATCGTTCCAGGAGACGACGCGCGTGCTGACCGAGGCCGCGGTCCAGGGCAAGGTCGACACGCTCCAGGGCCTCAAGGAGAACGTGATCGTCGGCCGGCTGATCCCGGCGGGCACGGGCGCGGGCATGAACCGCCTGCGCGTCGCGGCCTCAGTCGCGCGACACGGCGCTTCGTGCCGCGCACCGGCGGATGCAGGAAGCGCTGATCGCTCCGGATTCGGCCGAAGAGCTGCGGGCCGCCGAGCTCGCGCGCACGCCGCGCGACGATGCCGGCACCGGCGACGATCCGCTGGGCGAGGTGGTCCCGAGCGGGCACGGCCTCGACGCCGACGCTGGCGATTATCTGCAGGACTAAGCGCTGTCGAGCAGGCAACAAAAAACCCCGCCGGAGCGATGCCGGCGGGGCTTTCTTTTGCGGCGCTCAGTTACTTGCAGTGGCCGCTGTTGATCGTGTTCTGCGGTGCAGTTGGCGGCCGAGTTCACGTCTGCCGCGGCGCCGCGGACCGTGTTGCAGCGCGGCGACCGCCAGAACGCCGCCGATCAACACCACCGTCACAAGCTTCCGAACCATGATCGCTCCTCCGTTTGGTTACGGAACGACCATGGCCGATCCAACGGCTGTTTGTCTACGGGCGCTTATTTGCAGTTGCTGCCGTTGATCGAGTTTTCGGTGCAGTTGGCGACCGAGTTCACGTCGCGCGCTGCGCCGCGAACCGTGTTGCACGCCGCAGCGGCGAGCGCGGCGCCGATCAGAAGCTACGGTGGCTGCTTTCTGGAACATGATTGTCCTCCTCTTACGGCTCAATGAAACGCGGCTGCGGCGCGAAGCGCTCCATTCCGGTTCCGGAATTTTCAGTGAGGCTTTCAGCGAGGCGCGGTCAAACGGCGACTGGCGCGGAGATATGCGGGTGCGGCTCGTAATTCTCGAACAGGAAGTCGTCGGCCTCGTAATCGAATAGCCCCTGCCCCCGGTCCTTGATCACAAGGCGCGGCAAGGACCGCGGGCTCACGCGCCAGCTGCAGGCGCGCCTGCTCGAGATGGTTCGAGTAGAGATGGCAGTCGCCGCCCGTCCAAACGAACACCCCCGGCTCGAGCCCGCATTCGCGCGCCAGCATGTGGGTCAGCAGCGCGTAGGAGGCGATGTTGAACGGCACGCCGAGGAAGATGTCGGCGCTGCGCTGGTAGAGCTGCAGGTTGAGCCGGCCCGCCGGCGACCTGCGTCTGGAACAGGCAATGGCACGGCGCGAGCGCCATTTTGGAGATTTCACCAGGGTTCCACGCCGTGACGATCTGGCGGCGCGAAAATGGATCGCGCCGGATCAGCTCGACGAGATTAGCGATCTGGTCGATGTGGCGGCCGTCAGCCGCCTCCCAGTCGCGCCATTGCTTGCCGTAAACCGGGCCCGAGCTCACCATTCTCGTCCGCCCATTCGTCCCAGATCCTGACGTTTCGCTCCTTCAGCCAGCGCGACGTTCGTGTCGCCGCGAAGGAACCACAAAAGCTCGACGATGATCGACCGCAAGTGCAGCTTCTTGGTCGTCAGCAGCGGGAAACCATCGACAAGGTCGAACCGCATCTGCGCTCCAAACGACGATAACGTGCCAGTGCCAGTCCGGTCCTGTTGCGGCACGCCTTCGTCGAGAATTCGCTGCATGAGGTCGAGATATTGGCGCATTCCGTCACCCTAACCGAGCCGCTGGACGCGTCAAACGCCAAAGGTTTGGACCAATGAACGTCCATTTCGGACGCGGTTCGAATAGGTCGGCGGCGCCACTTCGCTTAAGTTCGCGGCGATGCGGTATCAGCGTGCCGAACTCCCGCTGAAGCTTGATGGTCTGGTGGCGACCAGGAAATTCTTTGCCGGCTGCATGGCGGATGCGGATCCCAAACGTGAGAATTTGTGGGTCGCGCATGTCAATGAGCGGGCGCAGTGCGTCCATCTGTCGCGCTATCCGGGGGACGAAACGGGCGCTTCCTTTCCGTTGAGGTCCATCATCATCGATGCCGCCGAGCACGGCAGCGCGGGGATTGTGCTCGCACACAACCACCCGAGCGGCGACCCACGGCCGAGCGATTCCGATTGCCGCGCGACCCGCCGGCTGGCGACCGCCGCCGAAGCACTCGATTGCACCGTGCTCGATCATCTGGTGTTCGCCGGAACCGAGTGCACCAGCTTCCGCAGAATGGGGTTGCTCTAGCCCTTGCAGGGCTGGATCTTGTCCGGGTCCGGCCGCGACCGCGCGATCCGGAAAGCCGTGAAGTAAACTTCGCCGCCGCTGAGCACGCTGTATTTCACCGGATCCAGGCCCAAAGCTGCGAACTCGCATGTCGCCTGCGCGGGCGGAATCCCGTGCTGTTTTACCTGTCTATTCGCATCGACGAGGATTAGTTCGCCGTCCGGCCTCAAAGCTTGAAGCGCATGCCACAGGAACGCGTAGGGCGACTGCACTTCGTGATACATGTGCACGAGGAAAATCCGGTCGAACGACTGCGCCGGAAGCATCGGATCGTCGGGCGTGCCGAGCTTGACCGCGACGTTGTCGAGCTGTTCGCGCTGGACGCGCTCGCTCAAGGTATCCCTCACCTCGGGCACGATGTCCTCCGCGAGCACCCTCCCCTTAGGGCCGACGACCGGGGCGAGGCGCACGGTATAATAGCCCTCGCCGGCACCCACGTCCGCGACGGACATTCCGGGCTTCACGCCGGCCAATTCCATCACTTGCTCCGCCTCCCCAATGCGGTCGCGCGCATCCTCGGTTGAGAAGGCGTTGCCGACGATCGGCGCGACATCGCGCTGGGCGCTGGGGAAATGCGGCTCGCTCGGCTGCGCTCGGCAGGCGGCAAGCGCGAGAACCGCCGCCGCGGCTGCCCTACTCCACATCCTCGACCTCGACCGTTTCCCCGGTTACCCGCTGCGACAGAGCCGCGGCCATGAACCGATCGAGATCCCCGTCGAGAACGTCGCCCGGGCTGGTCGAGGTCACGCCGGTACGCAGATCTTTGACGAGCTGGTAGGGCTGCAGGACGTAAGATCGGATTTGGTGACCCCAGCCGATATCGGTCTTGGCGGCGTTGGCGGCATCAGTCTCGGCTTCGCGCTTCTGCAGCTCGGCTTCGTACAGCCGCGCTTTCAGCTGCTTCATTGCCGAGGCACGGTTCTTGTGTTGCGAACGCTCATTCTGGCACGCGACCACGATACCCGTGGGGATATGGGTCATGCGGACAGCGCTATCGGTCGTATTGACGTGCTGACCGCCCGCGCCTGACGCGCGGTAGGTGTCGATCCGAAGGTCCTTTTCCTCGACCTGGATATCGATATCGTCATCCACCTCGGGATAGACCCACACACTCGAGAAACTGGTGTGGCGCCGTGCGTTGGCGTCATACGGGCTGATCCGCACCAGCCGGTGGACCCCGCTTTCGGTTTTCAGATTGCCGTACGCGTTGTCACCCTTGACGAGCACGGTCGCCGACTTGATCCCGGCCTGCTCGCCAGTATGGTGGTCGATCAGCTCGACCTTCATCCCGTGCCGCTCAGCCCAACGCGTGTACATGCGCTGCAGCATCTCGGCCCAGTCCTGGCTCTCAGTGCCGCCCGCGCCGGCATTGACCTCGATATAAGCGTTGTTGGCATCCGCCTCCCCGGCGAGCAGCGCGGCGACCTTGTCGCGCTCGGCGCGCTCGGCGAGCTCGCCGAGGCTGCGGACGCCGTCGTCGACCAGAGCGTCATCGCCCTCGCTTTCAGCGAGCTCCATAAGCTCCGCCGTATCGGCCAGCTCGCGTTCGATGGCGCGCGTGGCGGCCATCGCCTGTTCGAGGCGCTGACGCTCGCGCATCACCTCCTGCGCCGCCTTTGGATTGTCCCAGAGCGCCGGATCCTCGACCTTCGCATTCAGCTCCTGAAGCCTTTTCTCCGCGCGGTCCCAGTCGAGGAACCGGCGCAGCAGCGCGGTCGCGGCATGGATCTGGTCGATATGGGCCTGCGCTTCGGCGCGCATGTTCGAAGGACCTTTGAAAAATCTCGCTCGCGAGAAGCCCTATTAGAGGCTGTTCTCCGTTGGCAAGCCATTCGCCTGCGGCTCGGCGGAGTTTCCATCGGCGGTGGACGTGGCCTGACGCCGCGCCGCCTGCACGAGCCGCTGTTGTTGCTGTTGGTGATTGTACGGATCGCCAGTACTCGCAGTATAGCTGCGGCGCGGCTCGGTTTGCGGCTGGAAGGCTTCCCAAATGACCGGAGAAGTCGGTTCTTCCTGGGTTGGGAAAACGCCAAACACGGCTTTGCCGGTTGCCCGGTCAATTCGAACCCAGCGGATGCCAGGCGGCGCAACGAACGGCACCTTGGGCTGGTCCTTAAGTGCGGTGAGCGCCCATTGTTTCCACACCGGCGCCGCGATGCGTCCGCCTTGGGCATAGCCGCCCATCGGCCGCGGCTGGTCGTAGCCCAAATACACCCCGGCGACGATGTCGGGGGTTCCACCAACGAACCAGACGTTCGTCGGTCCGTTCGTCGTCCCAGTCTTACCGAACAAGGGCCGATTGAGGTCCCGAAGCACCACTGCGGTGCCGCGGATGATCACGCCTTCCATGATATGGACCATTTGAAAGGCCGCCATCGGATCGACCAACTGCCTGGTCCGACTTGGCGGACGCGGCATTGGCTTGCCGTCCCAATCCGCAGCGTCGCAATTGCCCATGACTGCGCAACGGTTGTCGGTCCGGTAAACGACCTTCCCGTCGCGGTCCTCGACGTAGTCGATCGTCGTCGGTTTCACCGAACGCCCCTGATTCGCCGAGAATCGCATAGGCGTTGACAAGCCGCGAGACGGTCGTGTCACCTGCTCCGAGCGCGAACGACAAATAATTGCCATAGTCGCCGACCCCGAGCTTGCGCGCGGTGTCGGTGATCTTCGGCATTCCCACGGTGGACGCCGCCCTGACCGTCATTAGATTGCGTGATTGCTCCACGCCCCAGCGCATGGTGTGCGGTCCGGCCGATCGGCGGTCGAAGTTGACGAAACATTTGTTGCCGAGACCTGCCCCCTGCCAGACGCAGAATGGAGCATCGAGCTCGATCGTCGCCGGCGTGAAGCCATTCTCGAGCGCAGTCACATAGACGACCGGCTTGAACGCCGATCCCGGCTGGCGGAGCGCCTGCGTGGCCCGATTGTAGCTCGAACCGACGACGTCGAAGCCCCCCTGCATGGCGAGCACGCGGCCGGTGTGCACTTCCTCGGCGAGCATCCCGCCCGAAACCTCCGGAACCGAGCGAAGCTGGTACGTACCAGGTCCGGTCTGTTTGACGATGATGACCATGCCCGGCTTCAACGAATCGAACGCTGCACCACCGACGCCCCGCACAGGCATCGACGCGGCGGTAGCGGACAAAGTGCCGGTTAAGCCGTTGGTGAAACCGACTGTCGCCTGACCGTCTGCCTTCGAAAGAACGACGGCCTTGAACCAGTCGGGATAGCCGGTTCCGACCGGCGCTCGATCGAGCTGGGCGGCCCAGTCCTTGGTTAGGTCGATGGTCATGCCGAGGTCTTTCCACCCGCGGCCGCCGTCGAAGCGGACGAGTCCGTCACGCATCGACTGTGCGGCCGCGTCCTGGAGCTTCGGGTCCATCGAGGAGCGAACCCACAGGCCGCCGGAATAGAGACTGTTCGGCCCGTCCTTGGCGTCCTGGCCGAACTGTTTGATCAGCTCGCGGCGGACCTCCTCCATGAAATAGCCGCCCTGCTGCTGAAACTTCTCGTTGCTGCCGTAGCGGATTGTCCCGAGCGGCGTCGCCGCGGCCGATTTCCATTGATCTTCTGTGACGTAGCCGTTGCGGTACATCTCCCGGAGCACATAGGCGCGGCGATCCAGGGCCTTCTGCGTTGCTCGAATTGGGTCGTAATTGGATGGTGCTCGGGGAAGGACCGCCAAATAAGCGGCCTCGGGCAAAGTCAATTCATTCACGTCTTTGTCGAAATAGGCGCGGGCGGCGGCCTGCACTCCGTAAGCGTTGCGGCCAAGGAAGATGGAGTTGAGATATATTTCCAGGATCTGCTGCTTGCTGAGCGTCGACTCGAGCCGAAAGGCAAGGATCGCCTCGCGGAGCTTTCCGACCGACGTTATAGCTTGAATCCTTCAGAAGATACTTGGCCACCTGCTGCGTGATCGTCGATCCGCCAGGCACCCTCGCCAGGCCGTCCGATGTGAACCGTGTAGTCGAACACCGCCTTCAGGGTGCCCGGAAGGTCGATGCCGTGGTGCTCAAAGAATGTCTTATCCTCGGCTGAAGTGAAGGCTTGAACCAGCACCGGCGGAAATTCGTCGTATGAAAGTTCTACTCGCCGCTCGCGGGCGAAGGTCTGAACGGGCGTTCCGTCATAGCCGCGGATGTTGGTCGGGAGCGGCGGCTTATAAGCAAGCAGTGTTTCCGACGACGGCAAACCACTTGCAAAATAGATCCAGGCCGCAGCGAAAAGGGCAAAGAAGGCGGCGCCCGACCAGCCAATGAAGCGCACCCAGCGGCGTGCCCACCACGGATCGACCCACTCGTGCACCTTGTTGTTGAAGGCGACGAGATCGGGAAGGGGCCAGTTGGGGACGCTGAGACGCTCAGATTTCATTCGCGCTGCGTCTAGCCTTTTCGAAAGCGTCGCGGAAGTTGCTAACGACGATTGCGCGAGGCAACATCCGCCTCAATCGCCTGAGCGAGCGCCAGGGCGATGTCGGAGCGGTGCTTCGGGTCTCTCAAGAGGACCTCGTCATCGGCGTTGCTCAGATAGCCGGCTTCGAACAGGACCGCCGGCGTACCGGCGCTCCTGAGGACGTAGAAAGCGGCGAAGCGATGCGGGTCCGGCCGAAGGTCGAAGCGCCCGGCCGATTTGTTCACCAGCCGCGACGCGAGGTCGGCCGACGCGCTCATTTGCGAGCGCATCACGAGATCCGAGAGCATCGCCTCGACCGGGCCGCCCTTCACGCCCGGCATGCCTGCGCCATTTTCGGAGGCGGCGAGGTGCGCCGCTTCGGCATCGGAGGCGACGTCGGATAGTGAATAGACACTGGCGCCGCGGGCGAGCGGATTGGGAGCGCTGTCGATATGGAGGGAGACGAACATCGCGGCATCTAGCCGCCGGGCAATTGCTGCTCGGTCGTCCAGCGTCAGTACCGGTCGTCGTCCCGAGTCATCGCCACGCGCACTCGCCCGCGCTTCACGAGGTCGTCGCGAAGCTCGCGGGCGAGCGCGAGCGTCAATTCTTTTTCGGCGACTTTCCCGGAAACGCTCCTCGCCCCAGGGTCGCGGCCGCCGTGACCGGCATCGATCACGACGATTGGACGACCGCGAGCGATCGGCGCGCCATAGATCCTGTCCGAGTAGGTGGCAGGCAAGTCAACGGTCAGCTTCGCCTGTCGGGCTTCACCGACCAGCGCCGTCCGGTCGGGCGAAGCCGCGCCGCTCCCACTTCACTCCAACGGCATGATCACGGCGATGGCGACGACCATGACAACCGCCACCCCGGCCATGGTCGTTCGGTTCGTAAGACGAATGTTCACGCAGCTCCGCCAAGCCGTTGAGGCGAAACGAACTTATCACGCCCGAATGGTTAATGCGAAATTTAGATGCGTAGTGCGGCAGCAGCGCGGGAGCGCTCGACGATCGCCTCAAGACTGTCCTCTACGCCGCGATATAGCCAGCTTCCACCGACGCAGAGCACGGACGACAAGCCGAGCCACTCGGCTGCATTGTCGGCACGGATTCCGCCCGTCGGGCAGAAGCGGACTTGCCCGAAGGGCGCCGACTGCGCCTTCAGTGCGTTAATCCCGCCCGAAGCCTCGGCGGGAAAGAATTTGAAGCGGTCAAGGCCGAGATCGAGTCCGCGCATGATGTCGCCGGCTGTCGCCACACCGGGCAAATAAGCGACAGCCGACTGCAAGACGGCTTTCGCGAGGGGTTCGGTGAGCCCGGGCGACACGATGAACTGACTGCCCGCATCGCACCGCTTCATCGAACTGCCGGGTATTGAGGACCGTACCTGCCCCGACGATCGCGCCAGGCACCTTCGCCATCGCTCGAATTGCGTCGAGCGCGACGGGCGTGCGCAACGTCACCTCAAGCACCCTCAGGCCTGCGCCGACAAATGTTTCGGCAAGCTTTGTCCAGTCGGCTTCGCCGTCGAGCACCAGCACCGGAATCACCGGCGAGGTACGCATGATCTCGTCGATCGTCATGCGTGCTCCCGCGCAAAAGCCGCTGCGGCGCCGAACAGGCCCGGCTGCGGATAGGTGATCAGCTTCACCGGCATTTCGTCCATACGGCGCTCGAACCGGCCCTTCGCGATGAAGCGGTCGCGGAACCCCGAACGCACCAGATGATTGGCGAGACGCAAGCCAAGGCCGCCGCCGATCACGACAGCTTTGGCGCCCTGCGCGAGCGCAACGTCGCCCGCAAACGCACCCAAGGTCAGGCAGAAGCGGTCGAGCGCCGCCGATGCGAGACTGTCGCTGCCGGCCAGGGCCGCGCTCCATAATTCCCATTCATCACGGATCTGCAGCGGCCGGGATTCGATAATGCCCAGCGCCTCGTAAATATTCATCAGCCCGCGCCCGGAGACGAGCCGTTCGACCGAGACTCGACGAAAGCTGTTGCGCAGCTCCACGAGGATTCGGTCTTCCAGGGAATCGAGCGGCGCGAATTCGACATGGCCGCCCTCGGTCTCGATGACCTCATAGTCCTTTCCGTGCCTGAGCAGCGCTGCGACGCCCAGACCAGTGCCTGGACCGATGACGCTGATCATCCCCTCTTCAGGGAGTGGAACTTCCGGTCCGCAGACGTGTGTGAACGCATTGCTATCGAGACTCGCGACGGCGTGCGCGACCGCGCCGAAGTCATTGACGACAGTGAAGCGCTCGACCCCGAGCCGCTCGCTCATCAGCGCCGGTCGGATCACCCATGGGTTGTTGGTGAGCTTGAGCACCTCGCCGCCGACAGGGCCGGCAAAGGCCATCGCCAGCTCATGCGGGAGGCTCCCGTTGTGAGCGCGCGCGAACTCCTCCCAAGCGGTCTGGAAGCTCGCATGCTGGCTGGTCTTGAGCGTGGTTGGCGCCCCGACAGACATGACCCTGGAGCCGTCGAGCTCCGCGATTGCAAAGCGCGCGTGAGTGCCGCCGATATCCGAAGTTGCAATGCGCCTCATGCGAGTTCGACGTCCTGCTCCAGTGCCATTTCCGCAAGCATCGCCGATGCTCCCTTTTCCGCTTCGTTGCAGTTCCGCCGCATCATCGCGAACAGCTCACGCCCAGTACCCACAGGCGGCGGCGGCGAATTGGCCGGCTGGCCGCGAAGCCAAATCGACGCCGACCGCGTCCAGCTGTCCCGTACGGCCGTCGAGCCGGATCACATCGCCATCGCGAACCCGCGCCAGCGGTCCATCGGGCAGCGCCTCGGGTGACACGTGGATGGCGGCGGGCACCTTCCCGCTCGCGCCCGACATGCGTCCGTCGGTGACCAGCGCGACCTTGTGCCCCCGGTCCTGAAGCACGCCGAGCGTCGGCGTCAGCTTGTGCAGCTCCGGCATGCCGTTGGCGCGCGGTCCCTGGAATCGCACGACCACCGCCACGTCCCGGTCGAGCTCGCCCGCCTTGAACGCCTCGAGCACCTCGTTCTGGTCGGCAAAGCAGCGCGCCGGCGCCTCGATTATCCAGCGCTCATCGTCGACCGCGCTGGTCTTGAACACCGCTCGCCCAAGATTCCCCTTCACCAGCCGCATTCCGCCGTCCGCCCGGAACGGCTCAGAGACCGGGCGAAGCATGTCGACATCGGCGCTTTCCTCGACCGGCTTCCAGATCAGCTCGTCGCCGTGAAGCTCGGGATTGCCGATCCAGGCGTCCATCGAATCCGCGCCCGCGGTCAGTTGGTCAGTATGGATGAGGCCCTCGCTAGCCAGAGTGTAGGTGACGAACGCCATTCCTCCCGCGTTCTGGAAGTCGTTCACGTCCTTCGCGCCATTCGGATAGACGCGCGCGAGCAGAGGAACCGCACCCGAAAGCTCCTCGAAATCCTGCCAGTCGATGAGGATCCCTGCCGAGCGTGCCATCGCCGGCAGGTGAATCGTGTGGTTGGTCGATCCGCCGGTCGCGAGCAGCCCGACCATCGCGTTCACGATGGCTCTCTCGTCGATGACGTGCGCCAGCGGACGCTCGTCTGCCCGAGCGAGGTCGGCCAGACGATGCACCGCAGCGCGCGTAAGCGCCTGTCTGAGCGGCGTACCCGGGTTGATGAAGGCCGCGTTGGGGATGTGCAGCCCCATCAGCTCCATCATCATCTGGTTCGAGTTGGCCGTGCCGTAGAAGGTGCAGGTGCCGGGCGCATGATAGGAGCGGCTTTCGGCCTTCAGCAGCTCGTCCTTGCCGACTTTCCCTTCCGCATAGAGCTGCCGAATTCGCTGCTTCTCCTTGTTCGGGAGCCCGGATGGCATCTGTCCGCCGGGGACCAGCAGCATCGGCAAATGCCCGAAGCGCAGAGCGCCGATCAGCAGCCCCGGGACGATCTTGTCGCAGATGCCAAGCAAAGCCACTGCATCGAACATGCCGTGGCTCAGCGCGATCGCTGTGCCCATCGCGATCACGTCGCGGCTGAACAGCGACAGGTCCATGCCCGCTTGCCCCTGAGTTACCCCGTCGCACATCGCCGGAACTCCGCCCGCGACCTGCGCCGTCGCCCCCACTTCGCGGGCGAAGATCTTCATCTGCTCGGGGTAGCGGGCGTACGGCTGATGCGCCGAGAGCATATCGTTGTACGCGGTCACGATGCCGATGTTCGGCCCCGCGAGGGTACTGATCGCGGCCTTGTCCTCGCCGGACGCGGCGAACCCATGCGCGAAATTGCCGCACGACAGGCGCGGCCGGTTGATCCCGCGCTCCTTCTGCTCGGCCATCAGCTCGAGATAGCGGCGGCGGGTTCGCTTCGACCGTTCGATGATCCGATCGGTGACGTTCGACGACTGTGGGGTTGAGGGCCATGGGTCCGGTCTACTCGTGCCAGCTGATGCCGTCGCGCTCGGTCAGCGCGATCGCCGCCGATGGACCCCAAGTGCCGGCCGCATAAGGACGCGGCGTGATTCCCTTCTCCGCCCAGGCGGCGCGGATGCGGTCGATCCACGTCCATTGCGCCTCAACCTCGTCGCGGCGGACGAACAGGGTTGGATCGCCCTCGATCAGATCGAGCAGCAGCCGCTCATAGGCGATGCGGCGGCGGTATTCGCTGAATGCGTTCATCAGTCCGAGGTCGAGCGGGACTTCGCGCAATCGCAGCCCCTGGCGATCTAGCCCGGGAGCCTTCGCCATCACCCTGAGCTCGATCGTCTCGTCAGGCTGGAGGCCGATGATCAACTTGTTCGGCCGCGTCGTCGCTCCGCGCGAGGCGAAGATCGAATAAGGCACGTCCTTGAACTGGATGAAGATTTCGCTGTCGCGCTGCGGCATGCGCTTGCCGGTCCGAAGATAGAAGGGCACGCCCTTCCAGCGCCAATTATCAATGTGCGCCTTCAATGCGACGAAGGTCTCGGTCTTGCTGTCGTGACCGAGCTCGTCGGTGTAGCCGGGCACCGGCTCGCCGTTGATTGCTCCGCGTGCATACTGTCCGGTAACCGTCGACGCCTCGACGTCGGCGGCGGTAATCGGACGGAGCGCACGAAGCACCTTCACCTTCTCGTCCCGGACGGCGGCTGCGCTAAAGTCGCTCGGCGGCTCCATGGCGACCAGGGCAAGCAGCTGAAGCATATGGTTCTGAACCATGTCGCGCAGCGCGCCCGCGCCCTCATAGAATTCGGCGCGGCCCTCCAGCCCGACGGTCTCCGCCACGGTGATCTGGACATGGTCGATGTGCGCCGCGTTCCACAGCGGCTCGAACAGCAAGTTGGCGAACCTGAGCGCGAGCAGGTTCTGCACCGTCTCCTTGCCGAGATAATGGTCGATGCGGAAAGTGCGGTCCTCGGGGAAAGCGCTCGCCACGGCGTCGTTGATCTCGCGGCTCGAATCGAGGTCTGTACCGAGCGGCTTTTCGAGCGCCATCCGCACCGTCGGGCATGCAAGGCCGGCGCCTTCGAGCCCGTCGATCGTGGGCTTGAACAGCGATGGCGCCGTCGAAAGGAAGATTGCGACACCGTGACACGGATCGCCGATGCTCTTCGCAAGCCGCTGGAAACCCGACGGGTCCTTGATGTCGAGAGCGACATAATGGAGCCGCTCCAGGAACCGCTCGGCGATGCCCTGCTGGAAAAAGCCGGCGGGCAGATGCTCCTCGAGCGCGGCTCTTGCGCGTTCGCGAAAGGCTGCGTCGTCGAGCTCCGTTCGCGCGGTCCCGATGATCCGCAGGTCGGGCGGAAGCAGGCCATCGGAATCGAGGCCGTACAGCGACGGCAGCAGCATGCGCCGGGCGAGATCGCCGGTCGCTCCGAACAACAGCAGGGTGGATGCCTTCTCCGCCATGCGCGCGTGCCTAGAGGCGGTCACCCTGTCAGGCAAATGGGGAAAAATTCACGCGAACTGCAATCCGCCTCAAATGCCGGTGGTGGCAAAGGTGCGGCCATCGGGGTCGAGGTCGCGCAAGTCGCGCCCGCGCGTCTCTTTGCCGTACCAGGCGACGAGGATCAGCGCGGCCGTGGTGGGAACGATGATGATCAACGAAACCACGTCGAGCGCCGGAACGAGCGCGAACATGGCCGCTAGCTGAGCGAACATGCCGCCGGCCTTGGTACAGGCGGCGACGGTCCCCGTGGTGCGGCCGCGGATGCGCAGCGGAAAGCTTTCCGCCGTATACGGCAGGAGCATGGCGATGAGCCCGTTGGTGCCGATGATCAGAAGAGCGACCGGCAGCACCGGATTGCCCGCGCCCGAAAACTCAAGCCAAAGCACGCCGGCAAGCCCTGCAAGCGTCACCGTGAGCGCAGCGACAACCGACCACTTCGTGCTCCAGCGGCTGTAAAGATAAGCAACGATGAAGACCGTCGGGAAAGCGATCAACGCCGACTCAGCCAGCAGCTTGCTCGAAAGCCCGACGCTGTAGCCCTTTGCGATGAGATCCGCAGGGAGCCAGAGGAGCAGTCCGAAGTTGATGAGGCTGAAGCAAGTGGCGCCAAGACTAAGAGCGAACAACTTCCCAAAAAAGGCATGGCCGGTTAGCGCGACTGAAGGCCCCTGCTCGAGTGCGGTCTGCTCGGCAACACGCGTCTGACGCGCCTTCGAGCCGAAGCGCTCCATTACGTTTCGCGCCTCTTCCCTGCGGCCGCGGGCCAGCAGGAACTTGGCGGATTCGGGAATGAACGTGCCGAGCAGCACAAGCGAAAGGCCGGTAGGCAAGTTGAGGATCCAGAGGATCCGCCAGCCGAAGAAGGGCTGCAGGATCGCCGAGAAAGTGCTGGCGGCGAAATAACCGCCAACCGCGCCGAGCCCGCCTACCAGCACCAGGCTCCAGCCGCGATGCTTGGTCGGCATCATCTCGGCCAGCAGCGCATAAGTGACGGGAAGCATCCCGCCTGCAGCAACGCCCATCATGAAGCACATGCCCACATTCCACGCGAGGGAAGGCATCGCGCCGCAAATTGAGGTCCCGACAAACATCACGGCGGAAAGCAGGATCGTCGCCTTGCGGCCGTAGATATCGGCGAGCACGCCCCAGATGATAGACCCCAGCACTGTTCCCGTGAGCGCGGAAAAGGGGAATGACGATACGGTCGCCTTGGTGACATGATACTCCGTCATCATGCCCGGAAGCGTGAAGCCCAGGGTTGCAGGCTTCATGATGTCGATGATCAGAGCGATCACGAGCACCGACATCAAAGCCCAGTGCGCAGAACCGAGGGGCGTATCCTCGGGCGGCGAAACCACGATTTCCTGGCTGGCGGCGAGCTGCCGCGCGATATCTCTTGGGAGCAAGCCATAGGCGGCGATGCCGCAGCCCAGGACGATCGCCACCATCCCGGCGATCATGTCCCAGCCGATAGGCATCCCGTACAGGATGAAATGATTGTGCCGGCCCATCAGGAACATCGGCGCGTGCATCAGCACGCCGCCGGTGACCAGGATTACCCCGAGGGCGAAGGCCCACAGGCCTCGGCGATCGGAAAGCGTGCTGGTGCTGATCATTACGTCCCCGGCCGGTCCATTCCCAACGGTCATGAGGAGTGAAACGAGGTCCGGTTCAACTACAATTTGATAACGCTAACACTGAATTCCGCCGCGCAGACAATTTCTGTTGCGAACAGGTCACGAGATAGTAACGTACCTACATATCTTACGCTGAAATGTAGCAACGTGGGAACGGTTTGGAGACGACTTTGAAGAGCTTCAGCAGCCGCGAATTCAACCAGGACGTCAGCAAAGCGAAGCGAGTCGCGATCTACGAGCCCGTCTTCGTGACCGACCGCGGTAAACCAACCCACGTCCTGTTGAGCATCGATGCGTATCGTCATCTTGTCGGAAAATCCGACACGCTCGCTGATCTCTTGTCAGCCGCGGAGCCTATCACCGCCGATCCTGACTGGCGGGCCGCCGGTCCGTGGGCGCGGAGACCCTGAAAGTGTACCTCCTCGACACGGACGTGATTTGGGCTTTCCGGGGCCGTGAACCCGGTCATGCCGACGAGCAGCTGTTCGAATGGGTGGCCAGCCAAATGCCGAGCACGCTCTTTGCGTCAGCAATCACGATGATGGAGTTCGACAACGGCACCCGGCTCCTGGAGCGCAAGGACAAGCTAGCGGCTGGTGCCATACGCAAGTGGATCGAAACGCGCCTGCGGCCGGCATTCGAGGGACGGATCATCGCTATCGACGACGCAGTTGTGCGCAGGTGGTCGCTTCTCGGCTATTCGGACTTCCGCGACGGGATTCTCGCCGCCACCGCGCTCCAGCACGGACTGATCCTTGCGACGCGCGACCTCGGCAACTTCCGTATGGGCAAGGTGAGGACGGTCAATCCGTGGAGCTACACGCCGGAAGCCGAAGATCTCGATTGGCGCCGCGCGCCTCACGGCGCGCCGATCTGGCTCAAGAATCTGTTTGTTCGCGCGTGATCAGGCTGCTGCCAGCTCGGAAACGAGATCGCGGTGCGAGGGCAGGTCGAGCGCGGCCTTCTCCCCGAACACACGAATGCGATCGAAGAGCTTCCGCGCGGCCGCGACATTTGGAAAATCGGAACGGCCGGCGGAAAGGTCCGTCGGAAATTCCATTCCGTAAAGAATGTACTGGTAATTGAAGAAGGCGAAGGTTTCGACGTCGAGGATGAAGTCGAAGCGGCCAGGCGGTCGGTAACGCCACTGCCCCAGCAGCTCCTGCAGTTCGTCGGGTATGGTCGCCGGATCGGCGTTCTCCCGCCAGAAGGGTTCTGCCCGCTGCGACAGGCAGTAGTGTAATTTCAGGAACTTGACGATGTTGTCGAAACGTGCGGCCATGAGCTGGTTGAAACGGCGCGCAGGAGCATCAACCGGCCCCTGGTGCGGGAATAGCTCGGCCAACATAGCGACCGCCGCTTCGATAAGCACAAGCCCGGTCGCCTCGAGCGGTTCAAGGAAACCCGCCGACAGGCCGATGGCCACGCAATTGCGGACCCATTGCCGCTCACGGTACCCGGTATCGAAGGAGATGGTCCGCACCGCGCTCTCATCGAAGCCCCGCCCGACATAATCGCCCAGGATGGCGAGCGCGCGGTCATCCTCCATATGGTCGCTGGAATAAACGCAACCGATCCCGCGCGCGTCGGCGAGACCAATGTCCCAGGTCCAGCCCGCTTCGTGCGCGTTCGCGAGCGTATAGCTTTCGATCGGCGCCGCAGGGTCGTCGTAAGGCACCTTGCAGGCTGCAGCCCGGTCAGCAAACAGGCAATCGCGGACCGAGCGGAACGGACTCTCCAGCGCGCGTCCGATCAGCTCGGCGTGAAAGCCGCTGCAGTCCACGTAAAGGTCGGCGGTAAGCACGCTCCCGTCCTTCAGGACCAGCCGTTCGATCGCCCCGTCACCGCCGAGCTCGCTATGTTCGAGTTCGCCGGTGACGTGCGCCACGCCCAGCTCCTGCGCCCGCTCAGCAAGCAGGCGTGCCAGATTACGCGCATCGATATGGTAAGCGTAGTTGAGCGGTCCATCGAAGTCGGGCTCGCCGAGGCGCTTTGGGGCGCGCTTGGCCCCCGCCACCCGGTTCTGGATGGTCACCGCCTCGGCAAACGACGGGCGCCCCTTCGCCTCCTGCAGTAGCCAGTAGGGCACGAGGCTCGTCTCTTCCGAGTAGAAGGGCGCCTCGAACGGATGAAAGAAACGGTGGCGCTTGCCGGCCCGCGGCTCGTGAAGCCAATCGCTGAAGAGGATACCCTGCTTGAACGTCGCCGACGATTCTCGGATGAACTTGCGCTCGTCGATTTCGAGGAAGC
This sequence comes from uncultured Alphaproteobacteria bacterium, assembly GCA_963785965.1. Taxonomy (GTDB): domain Bacteria; phylum Pseudomonadota; class Alphaproteobacteria; order Sphingomonadales; family Sphingomonadaceae; genus Sphingomicrobium. Next base: position 15,578 of record CAWAXE010000008.1, on the reverse strand, counting down.
GCAAGGTCTCGCGAATGGTCGGGAACGTGCCTTCGCCGACGCCGATGATGCCGATGTCCCGCGATTCCACAAGCGTGATCGTGAGGTGCGGATTGTCGAGCAAGGCAAGCGCCTTCGCGAGATAGGCGGCGGTCAGCCAGCCGGCCGTCCCACCGCCGACGATCAATATGTTCCTGCTCCCGTCCATTGTTCCGAGCGATAGCCCGGCGAACGCGCGCGGAACAGGGTTCGCCAGTGAACGCACACGAGCGGCGCAACGGTTGCGGCGCTTAACCGGGGGTGCTAACCCAAATTCGATCTTCGGTTCCTTCCGGAGAATTCAAGCCGCGACCAGTGCAAGTGTCCGCGGCTTCACGAGGTTGACGCTGTCATGATGCTACAGAACGCTTTTCAGCCGCTCTCCGAAGAGACGGCGGGCGCGTTCCCCGTGCCGAGGCTCGGGATGGCGAAGACGGCAGAAGCGCTTTCAAACAATGGCGCCACCGCCCGCGGCTCGTTGCCGCCCGCCGTGGCCATAATCATCGCGCGCCGCCGGCTTAGCCGGATGCACCCGCGCGCCCGGAGAATTTTCAATGTCCATGCGCATGCTGATCGACGCGCGCCACCCGGAGGAAACCCGGGTCGCAGTCGTCACGGGAAACCGGATCGAGGAGTTTGACTTCGAGTCCGCCGAGCACAAGCAGCTCAAGGGTAACATCTATCTAGCCAAGGTCACGCGGGTCGAGCCGTCGCTCCAGGCGGCGTTCGTCGATTACGGCGGTAACCGTCACGGTTTCCTCGCCTTCTCGGAAATCCACCCCGATTATTATCAGATTCCGAAAGCCGACCGCGAAGCTTTGCTGCGGGAGGAAGCCGAGCACGCCGCCGAGGAAGAGCGGCTCCGCGCGGCGGAGGATGAGCGCAATGGCGGCAACGGCGAGCAATCGTATGAAGAGTTCGCCGACGATTCCACCGAGCATGCTGAAGGCGACGACACCGACGACGCCGCCGAGGAGGGCACGGGATCGAACCGTTCGCCAGTCGATGAATCCGCGGCCGACGAGCTGAGGCGAAAGCGCCAGAACCTGCGCCGCCGGTACAAGATCCAGGATGTAATCCAGCGCCGCCAGGTGCTCTTGGTCCAGGTCGTCAAGGAGGAACGCGGCAACAAGGGCGCCGCGCTGACCACCTATTTGTCGCTGGCCGGCCGCTATTGCGTGCTGATGCCCAACACCAGCCACGGCGGCGGGATTTCGCGCAAGATCTCGAACGGCTCCGATCGCAAGCGCCTCAAGTCGATCATGAGCGATCTGAAGTTGCCCCAGAGCATGGGCCTGATCGTCCGCACCGCCGGCCTGTCGCGAACCAAGGTCGAGATCAAGCGCGACTTCGACTATCTCGCACGGCTGTGGGATGAGATCCGCGAGCGGACACTGGGAAGCACAGCACCGGCTCTGATCTACCGCGACAGCGATCTCATCAAACGCGCCATCCGCGACTTGTATCATCGCGAGATCGATGAAGTGATCGTCGAAGGCGAGGAAGGCTACAAGGCGGCGCGCGGCTTCATGAAGCTGTTGATGCCAAGCCACGTCCGCCGAGTGTCGCTCCACACGGAAACAACTCCCTTGTTCCAGCGCTACGGAGCCGAGGATCAGCTTTCCGCGATGTACCAGCCGCTCGTCCAGCTGAAATCGGGCGGCTATCTGGTGATCAACCCGACCGAGGCCCTGGTCTCGATCGACATCAACTCTGGCCGGTCGACGCGCGAGCACAATATCGAGCAGACGGCGTACAGCACAAACATCGAGGCCGCGGCCGAGATCGCACGCCAGCTGCGGCTCCGCGACATGGCCGGACTCATCGTCATCGACTTCATCGACATGGAGCAGTCGAGCCATGTCCGCAAAGTCGAGAAAGCGATGAAGGAGGCGCTGAAGAACGACCGCGCCCGCATCCAGGTCGGTCGGATTTCGAGCTTCGGCCTGATGGAAATGAGCCGCCAGCGGCTGAGAACCGGTGTGCTCGAAGCGTCGACGAAGCCCTGCGCGCATTGCGAAGGCACCGGCCTGATGCGCACTGCCGCTTCGGCGGGTCTCTCCGCGCTTCGCATGATCGAGGACGAGGCGACGCGCGGCCGCGGCGAGAAGATCTTGCTGCGCGCCGGCCGCGAAGCCGCGGTCTATGTGCTCAACAAGAAGCGGGTCGAGCTGGCGGACATCGAGCAGCGCTATGGCGTCTCGATCGAGATCGCGATCGACGAGAGCCTCGAAGGCGCGCGGATGAGCGTCGAAAGCTCCGGTCCGCCGCCGGTCGCGGCACCGCGCCCCGAACTCCGATCGCCGAGGAGGCTGAAGAGGACGATTTCGCGGAAGAGGCTCTCGATCACGAGGAAGACGAGAGGGGAACGCCCCGTCGAAGCGCAGGAAGCGGCTGCCGAGGATGAGCGCCCGGGCCGTCGCCGCCGTCGCCGCCGGCGCGGCGGCCGTGGCGCCGCCGAGAAGGCGCGAGGGCGAAGGCGCTCACCGGCCACGAGGAAGCTGTGGCCGCCGAAGCTGAGCCGAAGCCGCGGCCTCCGGCGGAAGAGCCCGCTCCCACAAGGGCCGCAGGCGGCGCCGCGGCGGGTGGAGCGCGACCGAAGCCGCTGAGTCTCGGTGAGCCCGACAACTCGCCGATGGTCGAGCGCCCGCTCAAGGACGAGCCGGCCGATCGCCGAGACCGAGGCGCCAGCGGAGCCGCAGCCCAAGCGCCGTCGCGCAAGAAAGCCGTAGCGGAGGCCGAGATGACCGTCGCGGAGCCCTCGCCGTTGGAAGCTCACCGGCGGAAACCGCCGATCAGGTAGCGCCCGCGGCCAAGCCGGCTCGCAAGCGTCGCACCAAAGCCGCAGCCGCGACCGAAAGCACCTGCTCCGGAGCCGATCCCCCTTCCCACTGCGAATAACGACACGGCCGAAGAGGACGATCCGGCCAACCTCGCCGTTCCGGCTGGTGGCAACGGACCTTCGGCTGAGCGAAGGTGAGGACGGCAACCCCGCCTTTCATCGCGGGTTCAGGCCCGAAAATGGTAAGCGGCGGCGGATGAAATCGACACTCGCCCGTTTCGCGCGACTGTTCATGGCGGCAGTGCTGCTGGCCATGGCCACGCGCAGCCAGCACTGGCGCAGCAAGATCAGAGTGACGCCGGCCCCTCCGTTCTCCGTGACACCGAGACCGAGCTGTTGTTCAAGGACATGTCGCGGCCGCTGATCGTGGCGGCCGGGCTCGATCCGAACAGCGTCAACGTCGTCCTTCTGAACGACCCGGAGATCAATGCTTTCGTTGCGACCGGCCAGACCGTCTATCTTCAGTCCGGCCTGATCCAGGCCGCGGACAACGTGAACCAGGTCCAAGGCGTGGTTGCGCACGAGCTGGGCCACGTCATCGCGGGCGACGCGATCCGCAGCGGGCAAGGCGAGAAGCAGGCGACGCCATCAGTATCCTGTCGCTGGTGCTTGGCGCAGTGGCGGTCGCCGCCGGGCGCCGGCGATGCGGGCATCGGCATCATGCAGGCCGGCCAGCGCGCCGCGCTTGGCGAATGCTCGCTTTCACCCGAGGTCAGGAGGCGACTGCGGACGCGACCGGCTCGCGCCTCTTTCGAAAGCGGGGTCAGCGGCAAGGGCATGCTCGATTTCTTCAACAAGCTACAGCACCAAGAATATCGGCTGGCGATCTATTCGAAGGACAGTTTCGACCAGACACACCCGCTCTCATCCGAGCGGATCCAGGCGCTGGAGCAGAAGCTGAAGAGCGACCCGGCATGGGCCAAGCCGGTCGACACCGCACTCGAGGCGCGGTTTCAGCGGGTGAAGGCCAAGCTGCTCGGCTTCGTCAATCCCAAGCAGGCTGTCTTGCGCTATCCCGAGAGCGATCAAAGCGTTCCGGCGCATTACGCGCGGGCCTACGCGTATCACCTTGGCGGCTACCCGGATAAAGCCATCGCGAGGCGGACTCCTGCTGGCGACGAGCCCGCACGATCCCTTCTTTCTCGAATTGAAGGGCCAGATCCTGCTCGAGGGCGGCAAGCCGAAGGAAGCGATCCCGATCCTTCGCGAAGCGACCCAGCGCTCAAACGAGGCGCCGCTGATCGCTGCGATGCTTGGGCATGCGCTAGTCGCGACCGAGGACCCGAAGAATTTTGCCGAGGCCAAGCAGATCCTGAAGGTCGCCGTGAACCGCGACAACCAGGACCCGTTTGCCTGGTACCAGTTGGGGATCATCTACGACCGTGAGGGCGATCAGGCCGCGCGTCACTGGCGACCGCCGAACGTAGTAACCTCGAGAACAACCCTAAAATGGCCCTGGCCAGCGCCGAGATGGCGATGAAGGGGATTCCACCCGGAACTCCGGACTGGCTTCGGGCGCAGGATATCGCCATGGTGTCGAAAGCCGAATTGAAGAAGGACAAAAAGGACAGAAAGAGCGCCGTGACCGACACCGATGCGAGGCCGCCAAGCGGGGAAATCTTGGATCGGCGGTCGCGGGAGGCCTTTTCGGCGCTGCACTGACGGCCGCACTTCTCCTCTTCGCTGCACCGAACTATCTTAGCAGCCGGATCGTCCGCCAGGGCTTGCTGTCCGATCCCGCGGATCCTCTCCGATACGATCGATGCGCTACGGGACGCGCAATATACGCCCGTGCTCGCCGCCAATCGCGCGGCAATCGAAACCCCGTTCGGAAGCTCGTGGAAAGGCGCGCCTCAACCGCAAGTTACCCTTGTCGAATTTTACGATTACGCCTGCCCATATTGCAAAGCGAGCAACCCGCATCTCGACCGACTGCTGCAGGAAGATAAAGGGCTGCGTATTGTCTATCGTGAGCTTCCCATTCTCGGGCCCGACAGCCTCACGGCTGCGCGCGTGTCCCTCGCTGCGTCCAAGGCCGGGCGCTTCGCGCAGTTTCACGACGCTTTGTGGGCCGCCGGCCGCCCTGCTCCCGACACGATCGCCAGCGCAGCACAGTCAGCCGGCGTAGCCCCTGCTCCTCCGAACGACCCGCAGATCGAGGCCGAGCTCAAGCGCAATTTCACCCTCGCCGGCCAGCTCGGCGCGACCGGAACGCCTTTGTTTGTGGTCGGAGACAGAGTGCTGAACGGCGCCGTCGGCTATCCCGCGCTCAAACAGGCCATCGCCGAGGCTCGGGCGAAGGCTAGCGGTTAGGCGCCCTTAAATCCCTGAGCCACGACGTACCATTCGCTCGAATCCTTTCGGCTGGCAGGCGGCTTCGCGTGCTTCACGTTCGCGAAATGACGCTTGAGTTCAGCCAGCAGCTGGACGTCGGTCCCGCCGGCGAACACCTTCGCGACATAGGCACCGCCCGGGCGCAACACTTCCGTGGCAAACTCCAGCCCGGCCTCGACCAACGCCATCGTCCGCGATGATCTGTCTGCGGGTGCCCGACCGTGTTCGCCGCCATGTCGGAAAGCACGAGGTCGGCCGGTCCGCCGAGCGCCTGCTTCAACTTGTCGGGCGCTTCCTCGTCCATGAAATCCATTTGGAGGATGGCGACACCCTCGATCGGATCGGTCGGGAGCAGGTCTATCCCGACGACCTTGGCCTGCGGTGAGCGCCGGCGCAACACTTGACTCCAGCCGCCGGGAGCAATGCCCAGGTCGACGACCGACTTGACCCCCTTCAGCAGCCCGAAACGCTCATCGAGCTCAAGCAATTTGTACGCCGCGCGGCTACGGTAATTGTCCGCCTTTGCGCGTTTGACGTAAGGATCATTGAGCTGCCGTTCGAGCCAGCGTGTCGACGAGACTTTCCGGCCCTTGGCGGTCTTGAGCCGCTTCACAAGATCCAGCCGTCGCGCGCCATCAGTGAACGGAGGATACCCTCGCGGATGCCGCGGTCGGCGACGCCGAGGTTTTTGGCCGGCCAGATTTCGATGATTGCCTCAAGGATCGCGCAACCGGCGACCACTAGATCCGCGCGTTCGCACCGATACAGGGCAGACCCGAGCGTTCCTCATAGTCCATGCTCGCGATCATGCTGCTGATCTTCTGCATCGCCTCGATCGGCACGTGGAGGCCGTCAACCGCACGCCGATCATAGGATGGGAGTGCGAGATGGACGCTGGCGAGCGTCGTCACCGTGCCGCTGGTTCCGAGCAGGCGGATCCCGTCGCGGCTTTCCGGAAGCATTGTCGCAAACCGCGCGAACGCATGGCGGGCGCGTTCGCGCATCCGCTTGTAGGCGGCGATCCGGTCAGCGCCCTCAAGTGCCTCTTTCCCTTCGCTCTCGGTCAGCGACACGACCCCCCAAGGCGCACTCCACCACGCCCGAATCCGCGGCGTGCCTTCCTCCTGATCGACGAGCACCAGCTCCGTCGACCCGCCGCCGATGTCGAAGATCAGAGCCGGACCGTCGCCGGGCTCGAGCAACTTATGGCACCCGAGGACCGCGAGCCGCGCTTCTTCCGCCGGCTCGATGATGTCGAGCACGATTCCGGTCTCGTCGCGCACCCGGTCAGTGAATTCCCGGCCGTTGACGGCCCTGCGGCAGGCTTCGGTCGCGACCGAACGCGATAAGGACACGTTGCGCCGCCGCAATTTGTCGGCACAGACCGAAAGCGCGCCGACCGCGCGATGCATCGCCTCGTCCGACAGCCGCCCCGATTGCGACAAGCCTTCGCCGAGACGGACGATCCGCGAAAAAGCGTCGATTACCGTGAACCCGCCTTCAGTCGGACGGGCAACCAACAGACGGCAATTGTTGGTTCCGAGGTCGATCGCGCCGTAGGTGCGGCGGTAACCGTCCCGCTTCCACTGCGGTCTTGGTTCCGACGGCCCGCCCGGCTCAGCATACTCCTGCTGAGGGGCCGGCGTACTGGCGACACCCTGCGCCATGAAACACGCCCGTTTCTGTCCTTCACCGCGAAGATACGCGGCTGACTTGAACCGGTTTTAATCACAAATGAGGGGGTCAGGGCAAGGGCGCGCCGCTCCGGAGCCGGCGTTGACAGCTCAAGGACCCCTTTCTATCTCGCCCGCACTCCGCCGCACTTCGGCTGGTGCCCCGTCGTCTAATGGTAAGACTACGGACTCTGACTCCGTCAATCGAGGTTCGAATCCTCGCGGGGCATCCATCTCGTCGAGCGAGCATTTAGCCTCCAATGCCTGACGCGCCTCCCCCGCCCGTGCAAACGCCAAGCTTTTCCGTCGAGGCCGCGCAGCAGGGCGAAGGTTTCCGCATCCTCGTACGCTCGGACGGGCAGGAGCGGACCTATGCCATTCCAACGGACTCGCAGCAGGACTTTTCCGACTTTTACCGCGAGCTCTCGACGGATTTCGGCACGCGGATGCCCGAGATCTTCGGTGACGAGCTCGAGCGTCCGGCGGCGACGATGCGTTGGCGGCCGCTGCTCACCGAAAACATCCATCCGCAAATCCTCGCCGGCTATGGCGATCCGGCGGTCCTTAAGACCGACGATGGTTATTGGCTGGTCGCGACTTCCAACGATGCGCCAGACGCCTTCCCGCTCCTCCACTCGAGCGACCTTTTACATTGGGAGCCGAGGGGGTTCGTTTTCCCGCAAGGCCAGGAGCCCGGCTGGGCCGCAAAGGGCCGCAACATCGCCGACTTCTGGGCGCCCGAAATGGCGAAGGTCGGTGACGAATACTGGCTCTGCTTCACCGCGCGCAGACGCAACCAAAGCGCTCGCGATCGGCCTCGCCCGAAGCACCAGCCCGGCCGGCCCGTGGATCGACAACGGCGCACCTCTGATCACCGGCAAACCGATCGACACCATCGGCCTTGGCTACGGTCCTGAACCGCAGATGCGTTGCGGCCTCATCGATTCCCACATCTTCGTCGACGAGGATGGAGATGCGTACCTGCTCTGGAAAGACGACACGAACAGCATCTGGCCGCGGCCGCTGGCGATGCTGCTGTCGCGCCATCCAGAGCTGATCGGGCGGCTCTTCGAAGCGGAACAAGATCGCCGCACCGCCGCGTTTGCCGCCGCGATTGTGCCCTGGGCCAATCTTCAACGCCCGATGACGCGCTTTTTCTTGATGCATCCCTTCATCGAGGCGACACTGGCGAATTGGCAGCGCGTCAGGAATGCACTGGTCGAATTCGGCATTGCCTCCGCGATCATTGACGCAATGAACACGCCTATCCGGGCCCAACGGATCGCCCGCGACGGGCGCTCACTGGTCGGTGAGAAGAGGATTGTGCTCACTAACGATCTCGACTGGGAGGGTCATCTGATCGAAGGTCCGTTCGTGACCCGGCAGCAGGGGCGCTATTGGATGTTCTACGCCGGCAACGACTTCGCGACGCCGGCGTACGGCATCGGAGTAGCCGTCGCGGACAACGTGCTGGGGCCGTACACCAAGCAGAGCGAGCCCTTGCTCAAATCGACTCGGGAATGGACGGCACCAGGCCACGCATCGGTCGCGCCGGGACTGAATGGCGCACCGCAGCTATTCTTCCACGCCTTCCATCCGGGGACGGGGGGCTACAACGCCTTCCGCGCGCTGCTCACGGTCGGCCTCAAATTCAGCCATCAGCGGGCAGAGGTGGTCGAGCTTTAATCGCCGCGCACCGATGTGACCGCCGCCGCCGCGGTTGCACTTGCCGAGCGGCGGCGGCATTCCGGCGCTGTGGCCCAGCAGCTCACGATCATTGGAAGCTTCGTCAGCCCTTATGTCCGCAAGGTCCTCGCCTGTCTCAACCTGAAGGGACTAACGTATGCGATCGACCCGATCACGCCATTCTATGGCAATGACGAGTTCGAGGCGCTGAGCCCGCTGCGGCGAATTCCGGTGCTGATCGACGGCGACTTTTCGCGTCAGCGATTCCTCGGTAATCTGCTTCTATCTGGACGAGGCCTATCCTGGCCACGCGTTGCTGCCCGCGGACCCCAAAGATCGCGCTCGCGCACGCTGGTTCGAGGAGTTCGCCGACACGAGGCTTGGCGACGTATTCATCTGGGGCTTCTTCTATCCGAAGGTCGTGCACCCGTTGGTCTGGGGCGAGCCCGGCGATGAGGAGCGGGTCGCAAGGACCCTGGAAAAGGACATTCCCGCCGTCGTCGACTATCTGGAGCGTGAGCTCCCGGCCTCCGGCTACCTGTTCGACGAGATCGGGCTCGCCGACATCGCCATCGCCAGCATGTTCCGCAACGCCGCTTATGCCGGGTTCGAACCCGATGCCGATCGTTGGCCGCGGACCGCTGCGTTTGTCGGCCACGTGCTCAAACATCCGGCGATCGCTTCGCTGCTGCCGTTTGAGGACGTACAGCGCGGGGTCGAAATCCGGCGGCGGCGCCAGGCTTTGCTCGACGCCGGCGCTCCCCTCACCGACGAGACGCATGGGCACGCGCGAGCCGCGCCGGGGCGTCATGCGGCTTTAGCTTGCAGGACGCCGATCAGCCGCCGCCGACAATCGCCCGGTGCTTTTGTGCGCACTCAGCTCGCGAGACGCGGGTGCCGTGAAATCCAATGCTCGAGACGCGTCCGCAGCGACCGCTTCGAGGGAATGTAGCCCGGCTCGATCGCCGGCCCGGTTTCGTCAGGCTCGTACAGCGTGAGATTTTGCGGCGGCCGCGGGCGTACCGTCTCGCGTCCCCGCAACAGGTCTTCGGCCATCGCCAGCGAGCGGTGCACCTCTTCGGCCGTGAAAGGCTTCATCAGGCAGCCGAGCGCCAGGTCCGGCATTGAAAAGCTGGGCGCCTTGCCGCTGACGAAGAGACACGGAACGTCGAGTTCATGGAGCCGCACGGCGACAGGGAATCCGGTCGTGCCGCGAGCGAGATGAAGGTCGAGCAGGACGAGGTCGGGATCACTCTCTTCGGCTGCTGCAATGGCTTCGTCGGCATCCGCGGCGGTGGCGACAACTCGGTAACGTGGGTTGTCCTCGATGAGATATTTGAGCGTTTCCGCCAGTTGCTTGTCGTCCTCGACCACCAGGATCCTGAGCACCGCGAGTTCTCCCCGAACTCACGAACATTCTTACCGCACGAAAATCGGCTAGAAATCCGTGAGTTGATGCTCGCGCGGAATGGTCCGCGTGCGAATCCCCTGTGAACCAAGTTTACGCCGAGCAGAGGAGCGCCCGGGCCGAACCGTGAAAACCACTCAAAAACCGCCCGGAGCATTGCTCCGAAGCGGCTCCGCGATAAACCTTAAGCGCGGTAGAAGATGTGCGCGCCGATCTTCTCGACGATGTTCAGGCGGTGGCCCCAAGACGGAGCTACGTAATCGGCGTGATACCACAGCACGTCACTGCCAACGCTTGGGACGACATTTGCCATCGCCAGCCGGGCGACGCCCTCGGCACGCGCCCAGGCGGCCGAGCTGGTGTCGATCCATGGAAACTCGCCGTGCCGGACGAACGAGAATTGCGCGGGCTGCTTGACGACGCCGCACCAATCGGGCGGATACCGACCCGAGGCGCGCGGTTCATCACCACACGGGCGACTGCGAGCTGGCCTTCGACCGACTCGCCACGGGCTTCAAAATAGACCGCAGTTGCGAGGCAAGTGCCCTGCTCATCGAGCGGAGCGCCGGTTCTGTAGCGGTCGACCAACGCATATAGAGGCCACCCGGCGCGGTAGAGCCATGCCGCCTCGGTCGCGATCGACTGGCTCAGCGACACGGTCACCGAACGGGCGGGCTGCGTCTGGAGCACGCTTCCGCTCAGCCGTTGCCACCGCGGTCGTCGCCGCAACCGTCGGCTGGCAAGCACGCGGGTCACGTCTTGAGCGGCGGGCTCGAACGGCGTCGCCGACGTGTCGGCGTCCAGCGCCCGAACCGCGGCGGGCACGTCCAGCGGTCCGGCGCTTTGCGCCGTCGCACTCGAACCCATCGCTAGCATGAAAATCCCCATCACCGCGGACGCGCCGCGGCTACCCAAAAACTTGATCACGTATTTCCTTGCCCTAATTGGCGGACGATAAGACCGCTGGGGGCGCCCGAAGGCGCACTTGGTTACCCAGCGGGGAAGTTCGTCCGTCTTGCCCTGGAGCCCGGCGTCTCAATGCGCTTTGGCTCGCTCGCTCTCTATCGCTGAAGCCCAGATAGGTGATGTTTCGTTACGATCCAACCGATCAGCGGTGAACCGTTGGTTTGCGGGACGGAATACGGAACCCTTCAATTTGTTCAGTTTTTCTCCGATTTTGACGGCGTGCAGCTCGGCCCACCGCCCCTTCCACTCGCTTCACCGTAGGGCTAACGAAATCCGCAACAGGAGGCGTCCCGAAATGGCCCATTGGCTGATGAAGTCCGAGCCCGGAAGCTACAGCTGGGACCATCTGGTGCGCGACCGCCCGACCGAATGGGACGGCGTGCGCAATCCCGCCGCGCGGCTGCACCTCAAGGCGATGAAGGCCGGCGACGAGGCGTTCTTCTATCACAGCGGCGACGAGCGGCAGATCGTGGGCATCATGCGCATCGCCCGCGAGGGCCAGCCCGACCCGAAGGACCCGAACTGGGTCTCGGTCGCGGTCGAGCCGGTGCGGCCGTTCGGTCCGGTGACGCTCAAGGCGATCAAGGCCGAGCCCAAGCTCGCCAGGATGGAGCTCATCCGCCAGTCGCGCCTGTCGGTCGCGCCGGTGCGCGACGACGAGTGGCGGACGATCCTGACCATGGCGAAGGCAGGACAATAGCTGCACCGCACACGCCGCTCGCCCGCCAGCGCACATACGTCTGCGGCGGCAGCTTCGTGCTCGCCTCGAGCCACGCCACCACGGCCCACATCTGCGGCTCGGACATCGAATCGCGCCACGACGGCATTCCCGTCATCTTGATCCCGTTCTGCGCGATCCAGAACAGCTCGCGGGGTTTGAACCGCTGCGGAGCGTCGAGCAGGTAGGGCGGCTGTGGCTCGAGCCCGCTCACCCATTGCTGCCGCCGGATGCCCGCCGCGCCGTGGCACGCGACGCAATGAGCCTCGTACTGGCAAAAGCCGGCGACGACCTGCTGGGGCGTGAACCGGGCCGGCGGGACGATCGTCTTGGCGTGGCGCTTGACCGAATGGATCATCGTCTCGTGGGTCACACTAGGTGACCGCGTGTGTCGCTTGAAGGCGGCGACGTCGTACATGCCTGACTTGATGAAGGCGAAAGCGCCGAGCGGCACAATCACGGCGATCGCGATCGCCGCCCCGATGGCCAAATGCAGGAGCTTCTTTCGACGCACGGCGTCCCAACGCGGAAGGCGACAAATCGTTACGGCCCTGAGCTGTCCAGCTTCACGAGTCCAATCTTCGCGATGTTTGCGGCTCCGTCGCGCGTCTTCGAAAGGTCGCGAACGTCACCACCCTACGCGCGCCCGCGCGAGGAATCCGACACGTTCCGACAGGTGAGCGTTGCGCATGGGGGGTCGTCGGATGTGTCGGAATCGTCTCGCGGGCGGAAGATCGACTCAGCTGCCGCTTCGACAAGCTCAGAACAGGCACTGGCGGGGTTCTGGCGTCGAGCGCGCATCGACCAGGATATGACTTAAATGGGGGTGCTGTAGGACAGCAAAATCTCTGGCGAGCTATGTGTCTACTCGTGCTGTCCCCTTAGGAACGCTGTCAGGCGGGCAGCCAAATGATCAGGTCGCGTCTCGCAGTCCCAGATCACGAGAACATCCCACCCTTGACGCTAGGTGCCGCTCGATGCCGGAGTTTCGAGCCTGATTTCCGGAAATTTTTGGAAGCCAGTAGTCCTGACGGGATCGGGTCGCCGTTCTCCCTCTGCACAGTTATGTCCGTGCCAGAAACAGCCGTGAACGAAGATAGCTTTTTTGCGGCCGACGAAGGTGATGTCAGGCTTTCCAGGCAAGTCTTTCCGATGAAGCCGGTACCCAGTGAACCCGACTTGCCGCAACGCACGCCGAACGATCAGTTGGGCCGGTATTCTTCGAGCGAATTGCGCGCATATTCGCGCTGCGGCGCGCAGGAGCGAGCTTATCCATGGTTCAATAAACGCAGACCTTGGGCTGAGGTTTTCCTAGTGTTCCGACAAGAGCGTCAGCCACTGCTCAAGGCTGATGAGCCGACCGTTATCAATATGCTCAACTACACGTCTGCGGAGTGGGTAAGAGGCCGATGCTCGCCTGGCATCTCACCATACGCTGCCCGGACCGCGTCGGTGTTGATGTGGACCACGTGATCAAACATCGGATTGTTTCGGAAGAGGATCTCGCAGGCTCGCATGAGACGAGCTGGGTCAAATTCGTTCGTCACGAAAACGTATTCAAACTTCTTATTCTCCGACTCGGCATTGCAGTATTCTTCGTACTCTGTGGGAAACTGTTTCTCACGATCGGCACGCACACTCCACTTGGCTGTTACGATCGTGCGCATGGATGGTCGGACGATCGCGAGATCGACCTTGTTCTCCTTGCCCCCGTGTCTGGCCCGATTGAAACCCGCAATTTCTTGTACAACACGCGCCGAGGGCGGACTGCGCTTTCAGGCAAGTGACAGGACCGCCGAACGATTTGTGCGAGCACGTCCTCGAAGCCTTCGCCAACAAGCGTCTCGCGCTTGTCGAACCGCCAAGAACTGCCGCACTTTCTGCGTCAGAGCATGCCATACATCCTCCGGCGGTTCACAGTTGAGGTAGGTGTCCAGCTCTTGCTTTATGATGGCTGCTAATTCCGGATCGGTGCCGGGCTTAGGAAACCCGCGACGTTCATAGTCTTTGCGCTGGCGAGTTGCTGCCTCGGCTAGGGCTTTTTCACGGCGCAGCATGACGGCCGTGAGATCGGCACATGCCTGGATGAACAGCCAGTCAATTTCCTCGGCCAGCGCATTCGGCTCAGCGTCTAAACCACCGCAAACCCAATCGTGAAACGCCAGCGAGCGCGCCGACCAAGCCTTGCCCGGCTGCGACTTGTCGCTTTCATAACAGTGCGCAAGACCAGTCGTTGGGTCGGACCAGAGCAGCAGCCGATAGACATGCTGCCATGCCGTCCTTGGACTAACGTAAGGGCGACCGGGTTCGGCAAAATATCGATCGATAAGTCGGTTACGGTTTTCCGACCCAAATGCACGATCGACGGCTTTTGAACTTGCTGTCGAACCCTCTTCGAATTGGAGGATTTCCGTCCATGCAATCACCCCGCTTTGGCAAGAACCTCTTCGCGCTTGCGGGCTCCATTAAGCTCAAGCATGAGGCATTGCGCTACACTCTTGGCAAGCAGCGGCGGTACCGCGTTGCCCACCTGCCGATAACGCGAATGAGCTTGGCTCCGCCATCATGGCTGCTGGGAGAGGACCCCGCCTACCGTCGGTTGCGAATACGAAGCGGTCGGGGAAGGATTGCAATCGGCAAATTCGCGCACCGAGAGCGCGCGAGCTACGTCGTAATGGTAGACACAATCTGACTTAGTGTTGAGAGTTCATGCTGAAAGGTCTGGATGCAATCGACGATAGGCATAAAAATGCTTTCTCGATAATTTGCCAGTGCCGTTGTTTTGACCCCACCGCTGCCCCGTAAGATAGCGCTCCAGGAATCTCCCTGCAGATCACGGTGGTTACCACCGCGTGGAATTACTTGCAGACGCAGTTCCGTATTTTTGCTCATGCGCGGTACCTGAACGTTGAATGCTGTTGGACGCGAGTCTCCCGCATCAGACGTTGGTAAGCGCTGCGGGGGTTTAGCAACTCGTCCCAATTCACTGATCTCGGCGGTTTCCGACGGAGAGCACGGCCAAGTCAGATATCGCATCAAAAGCAGAGACCGCCGTGAGGTTCTCGCTGTCCTTCAATGCGTCGGCGACAATTGGATGCTGAGCAGATTCTGTTGAACGACGAGCTGATACTTAGGCAGACGATCGCCGGTGAAACGGGCCAGTACGACGCAGTTCGTCGCGCCCGAGCCCGTAAGAACGGGCACGTTCATGTCCGTACCGCCGATCCTGATGAATAAAAGGCGCTTACGGGTTTGGGGAACACCGAAGTCCGCCGCATCGATAACCTGCGCGCGGACATCGTATTCACCGTCGATGGCCAGGTCAGATAGAATTTGCTGACGCGCGCCCATTCGATCCATGCCCGTGACGTTTTCCATCACGAACAAGGGTGGACGAGCCTCACGAATAGTCTCAACGAACCCGCGATAGAGCGAATTGCGCGGGTCATGGATTACGCGTGAGTGATTTCTTACCTGCGAAAAAGCTTGGCACGGGGGCCCTCCCACAAGCACCGTTGCCTCACGAGCAGCGGCAAGAATTCGCTCTTTGATCTCGGGCGCGCGGATATCGCCTTTGATAGTCTCAGCCTCGGGAAAGTTTAGCGCGAACGTGGCAATCGCATCGGGATCGTTGTCGCTGCCGGCCACCACGACAAATCCTGCCTGCCGAAAACCTTCAGCCAGACCTCCCGCCCCACAAAAAGAGATCGACTACGGATGGCGCACGCACAGCCGAAGGCCTGAATTCCGGATTATTGCGCAAGAGCTTCAAAATTGAGATTTGCTTCGGACGATGAGCGGATGTGCCTTCGGAATTCCCCATTGCTTGCGTCAGGCCACCGTCCTGCTGGTGAAGGGCAGCACGGAAAGTTCTTGGAGATTCGTCAAGAACAAAAGGTGAATCTAAGCTGCCTCAGCCCTCCGGCTCGACCG
>CAWAXE010000007.1:0-64322 GCA_963785965.1 uncultured Alphaproteobacteria bacterium | reverse complement strand
CTCGGCGCCGCGGGTGGTCTCGACCGTGATCAGATCCCGATCGCCCGTCGACGCGATGAACCCGAGCAGCCGGTCGATCCTCCTTCTGCAACTTGATCAGGATGACGCCACGGCCGGGGCCCGAGAGGAAATTGATCTCGTCGATCTTGCAGAGCATCGCGCGCGCCTGACGCGTGGCCGCGATGATGATCTCCTTGCCTTCCACCTTCTCGACGCCGACGATTTCCGCGTCTTTACCGGCGCGCGCGTACCGTCGGCCCGATCGGGTGCTCGGCTCGACAAACCCTTCGAGCGAGAACCGCATCGCGTAGCCATCGCTCGACACGCCGACCGCATGCACCTTCGGCGGGATCTCCGGCTTCGTTGACTTGATCTCGCCGATCTGGCGCGGATCGAGGCTCAACGCGTTGACGATGCGCTCGCCGTCTTTCAGCTTGAACAGCTTCTGAATCGGATCGCCGTACCCGGTCGACGCCGGAATGTCCGCGATCTTCGCGGTAAACGCCGCGCCGAAGTTCGAGAAGAACACGACCGTCGCCTTCGAATTTACCAAGCCGCAACACAATCATTGCATCCCGCAAATGGGCGGAACTGTTGAGAATTTCGCAGAGAGCCCTCGCTCCTGGAGCTTAATGATCAACGCTCCCAAGTCTTTGTACGTAATATCGACAGAGTGCTTGAGGCGCGCGAACCCAACCCCGTGCCTGCTCTGATTTGTGACCATCGACCAACCCGGTCCAAATTGTGCAAGTGCGGCGTGGAGCTGCACAGGCTTCCCGCTGAGGTCCAAATAAAGCGATGCACTCTTGGCTTGCTCGGGTGCAAGGCAGTGGACCGCAGTTGACTGGGGTGGAAGCGCTGGCATCACTTCATCGCCCCCACAAACTTCTCGAACAGATAGAAGCTGTCCTGCGGGCCCGGGCTCGCTTCGGGGTGGTATTGCACGCTGAACGCCGGGCGGTCGGTCAGTTCGATCCCGCAATTGCTGCCGTCGAACAGCGACACATGCGTCTCGCGCACATGGTCCGGCATGCCCTCGCGCTCGACCGCGAAGCCGTGGTTCATGCTGGTAATCTCGACCCGCCCGTCGGCGAGGCGCTTGACCGGATGGTTGGCGCCGCGGTGGCCCTGGAACATCTTCGACGTCTTCCCGCCGACCGCCAGCGCAAGCATCTGGTGCCCGAGGCATATGCCAAACAACGGCTTCTTCGTCTCGAGCATCTGGCGGATCACCGGCACCGCATATTCGCCCGTCGCCGCCGGGTCGCCCGGCCCGTTCGAGAGGAAGAAGCCGTCGGGCTCGTGCGCCATGATCTCGTCGAAGGTCGCGCTCGCCGGCACGATCGTCACCCGCGCCCCGGCTTCGCACAAATTGCGGAAGATGTTGCGCTTGGAGCCGTAATCGACGGCGACGACGTGGGGCCGCTCGCGTCAGGGAGAGTTCCCGCTGGGGACTCTCCACTCATGCTCGATACCCCTGCCCCACCCACTTGCCCCCGCTCCAGCGCTCGACCTGCAGCCGGCTGACCCCCTTCGCCAGGTCCATGCCCTCGAGCCCCGGCCAATCCGCCGCCATACGCTGCAGCGCATCCAGGTCGAACTCCCCGTCCGCCCGGTGCGCAATGGCGATCGTCGGCGGTCCTTCCATCCGCACCAGCTTGGTCAGCGCGCGCGTGTCGACGCCGGCGATCCCGATCCGCCCCCATTTGCGCATCCAGTCGGCAAAGCCCTGGTTGGCGCGGTAATTGCTCGGCTCGGTCACCACTTCGCGCACCAGGCAGCCGAGCGCATGCGCCTCCGCCGCCTCGACGTCCTCGTCGTTGGCGCCGACATTGCCGATATGCGGGAAGGTGAAGGCGATCACCTGCTTCGCGTAGCTCGGGTCGGTCATCACTTCCTGATAGCCGGTCATCGCGGTGTTGAAGCACAGCTCGCCGACCGCTTCGCCCTCGGCGCCGAAGCCCTGCCCCCACAATGTCCGCCCGTCAGCGAACACCACGACTCCCGTCGCGCCCTCTGGTCGGGGCGCGGGCAAGGGTCGTACGTCGGCCATGGGCGGAGGAGCCTTCCCGTGAGAGCGTTTCAGCGATGTCGCTAAGACGTTGCCGCTATGCCCTTTGTGCGTGCCGGTCAACGGCTGGTCAGGTGAGAAATCGGCGGCTAGGGCTGGCGGTTTCCTGCATGAGCCGAGACGATGATTAGAGACGACATCAAGGCCGCGACAATCGCCGCGATGAAGGGCGGCGACAAGGAGACCACCGGCACGCTTCGCATGGCCTCTGCCGCGATCAAGAACCGCGATATCGAGGCGCGGACCGGAGGCGCTCCGAAGGACGACGACGCGCTAGTCACCGAAGTGCTGCAGAAACTGATCAAGCAGCGCCGCGAGTCGGCCGACATCTACCGCAAGAACGGCCGCGAGGAGCGCGCCGAAATCGAAGAAGGCGAGATCCGCGTGATCGAGCGCTTCCTGCCCCAGCAGCTCAGCGACACGGAAGCGGAGCAGCAGATCCGCGCGATTGTGGCGGAGACGGGCGCTTCGTCAATGAAGGACATGGGCCGCGTGATGGCTCTGGTGAAAGAGCGCCTCGGCGCCTCGGTCGAGCCCGCCCGCGCCAGCGGCCTGGTGAAAGCTGCGCTTTCTTAAGCAGGCCGCAAAAAAGGCTCCGCCGCAATGCGCAACGGAGCCCAAAGACGGATTGAGTGAACTAGTGTGTGGCTACGGCTGGCGCACCGGCGCTTCCACCGCCGGCAAGCCCCGTCACGCCGTCCATCGCCAAATGATAGAAGCGAATGGCGATCGCGGTGGCAACGGCACCCGCGGTTGCGATTTGAAGATTGAGCGCGACCGCGTTGAGTTGCGCACCAATTGTCGGAATTTGAGTAAGAACGGTGCCGACAATCGGCAGAACGACAACCACGAGCATCGCAGCGACCTGCCGCTCTTCGGGTAGCGCGAGGCCGGCAACAAGCCCGAGCACGACGAGCACGAGCGGCACGTTCATCATGGTGAGCGCGACGAAACCGGCCACGATCGCAAGGATAATGGCGATAGCGCGGGCGAGCCCGCCGATCTTCATCAACATATCAATTCCCTCCCTTGTGATTCCGTTCGGCGATCTTCCGCCACCGTTTCGGAACTGTAACAGTGTAGCCGGAATCGCGCTCCGCTACTCCGTCAATTATTCGCGCGCGAAAATTGCCCGCGGACCTGTGGATAAGTCCCCGCGCGCGCTTGCGGGAGGGACTCCAGACAGGCATCACAATATGATGCCGCACTTTCGTCCGCGTCCAAACAAACGCCGACACTCATTGCACCCACCCCAACCCCCTCCCGCAAGCGGTAGGGGGCTTACTTGACCCTCTCCACAGGCTTTCTCGACGAGCTTCGCGCGCGGACAATGCTGTCGGCGGTCATTGCGCCGTCGGTGAAGCTCCTCCGCGCTGGCCGTGAATGGAAGGCGTGCTGCCCCTTCCACAACGAAAAGACCCCGAGCTTCACCGTCAACGACGACAAAGGCTTCTACCATTGCTTCGGCTGCGGCGCGCACGGGGACGCGATCCGCTTCCTCACCGACCAGCGCGGGATGCAGTTCATGGACGCGGTGAAGGAGCTCGCGGCCAAGGCTGGCCTCGAAGTCCCCGCCCCCGACCCGCAGGCGCGTGAACGGGCGGAACGCACCGCGTCTCTCACTGACGTCATGGCGGAAGTCGCGAAATGGTATTCTGACCAGCTGCAGGGCATCGCCGGAGCCGACGCGCGCGAATATCTGAAGCGCCGCGACATCGACCCTGCGGCGATGCAGCGCTTCGGCCTGGGGCTCGCGCCGGACAGCCGCACCGCCTTGAAGCGGGCGCTCGAAAAGCTCGGCGAGGACCGGCTGGTCGAGACCGGGATGCTCATCAAGCCGGAGGAGGGCGACACTTACGACCGCTTCCGCGGGCGGCTGATGATCCCCATCCGCGACGCGCGCGGCCGGGTCATCGCGTTCGGCGGGCGAATTCTCGGCCAAGGCGAGCCCAAATACCTCAACTCCCCGGACACGCCGCTATTCGATAAGGGCCGCACCCTCTACAATATCGACCGCGCCAGCCCTGCGAGCCGGTCCGCCAAGCGCCTGATTGTGGTCGAAGGCTATATGGACGTGATCGCGCTCGACCGCGCCGGAATTTCCGAGGTGGTGGCGCCGAACGGCACCGCGGTGACGGAGGCGCAGCTCGAGCGCATGTGGCGCCTCGACCCCTCGCCTATCCTGTGCTTCGACGGCGACAGCGCCGGTCGGAAGGCGGCGGTGCGGGCAGCGCTACGCGCCCTGCCCCACGTCGGCCCCGAGCGCACGCTGCGGTTCGTCGAGCTTCCGCCAGGGCAGGATCCCGACGATGTCGTCCGTGCTGGCGGACGCGAGGCGTTTGAGGCTTTGCTCGCCAAGCCCGAGCCGCTCGACGCGCGGCTGTGGCGGCACGAGGTCGAGGCCGAGCCCCTCGCCACGCCCGAAGCCTGGGCGAGCCTCAAGCAGCGGCTGCTCAATCATTCGGCGACGATCGGCAGCCCCGACCTCGCGCGCCTCTATCGCGAAGACTGGCTCAACCGCTTCTACGAGCTGCGCAGGCCGCGCGAAGCCAGCGGATCCGGACCGCGCCAACCGCAGCGCCGCGGCGGCAGCTTCAAGAACGGCCGCTTCGTCCCCCCTGAGCCGCCCGTCGGCGACCGCGCCCGCTCGATCGCCTCGACCGGAATTGACGCCCCGACCGCCCGCGCTCTCATCCTCGGTTTCGCCAATTTTCCCGAAGAGCTGCCTACCCATTGCGAGCAGCTCGCGGCCCTTCCGATCTCCGACAGAGGCACGTCGAAACTGCGCGACGAGCTCGTTAACGCGGCGTTTTCCGGCGCTACGCTTGATCGGCAGGCGCTTGCCACTATCTTGGGAACCGACGGAGCGGCGGGCGGC
This sequence comes from uncultured Alphaproteobacteria bacterium, assembly GCA_963785965.1. Lineage (GTDB taxonomy): Bacteria > Pseudomonadota > Alphaproteobacteria > Sphingomonadales > Sphingomonadaceae > Sphingomicrobium. Next base: position 59,373 of record CAWAXE010000007.1, on the reverse strand, counting down.
CAAGGGAAAGGGCTCTCCCTCGCACCATGGGGTTCTCCTTCACCCGCCGCGACAGTGACCCGGACCGCGCCCGAAGCGATCTGGCTGCAGCCGTGGAAATTATCGCCGCGGCGGAGGAGGTCGACAAGGCCCTGGAGGATGCAACGGAACGGCTGAAGCGAGATTTGACCGACGAGGCCCTGGCAGAGCAGCAGCGCCTGATGCAGGCGCGGCACGGATTGAGGCAGAGGCTGGCATCCCTTGCCGGCACCGACTAAGTGGCAGAATCAATGGCGAAAAACGATACACAGGAAATCGAAACGGAGGACGAGGGCGATGCCCCCCTGCTCGATCTCAACGACGCTTCGGTCAAGAAGATGATGGCGCGCGCCGAAAAGCGCGGCACCGTCACCATCGATGAGATCAACGCGGCCATCCCCGCCGGACCAGAACGAGATGATCGAGGACATCATGTCGCGCCTCTCCGAGCGCGGCGTGACGGTCGTCGAGAACGCCGAGGCGTCGGACGACGACGAGGAAGACGAAAAAGAGCCCGAGCCGCGTCGAGGACGAGGTCGATCCGCTCGACGACGGCGGCCCGCGCCCCGCGGCCGCGGTCAAGAAGGAAGCGGTCGACCGCACCGACGACCCGGTCCGCATGTACCTGCGCGAGATGGGCGCCGTCGAATTGCTTTCGCGCGAGGGCGAGATCGCCATCGCCAAGCGCATCGAGGCCGGCCGCGACACGATGATCTGGGGCCTGTGCGAAAGCCCGATCACCTTCAACGCCATCATCGGCTGGTCGAACGCGCTCAACGAAGGGCGCATGCAGCTGCGCGAGATCCTCGACCTCGAGGCGATGCTGTCCAAGGGCCCGACCGCCGAGCAGATCGCGGCGACCGAGGAAGGCGGCGAAGGCGGCGAAGGCGAAATCAGCGAGAAGGTCGCCGGCCCCTCGATCAAGGAAGAGGAAGAGGTCGCCGACCAGCCCGACGCCGGCGCCAACGAAGACGACGAGGACATGGTCGAGCGGCGCACCGCGCCCCAGGCCGAGGAGGAGGACGAGGACAACACCCTCTCGCTCGCCCAGATGGAAGAGACGCTCAAGCCCCAGGCGCTCGAGAAATTCGCCGAGATCACCTCGCTCTACAAGAAATTCTCGAAGGTCCAGTCGGCGCGCATGGACGCGCTCGCCACCACGCAGGATTTCGCCGCGTCCGACGAGAAGAAATACCAGAAGCTGCGCGAGCAGCTCACCGCCGAGGTCGAGAGCGTCCAGTTCCACGGCAGCAAGATCGAGTATCTGGTCGAGCAGCTGTACAGCTACAACCGCCGCCTGACCGCGCTCGGCGGCCAGATGCTGCGCCTCGCCGAGCGCCACCGCGTCCCCCGCCGCGCCTTCCTCGAAAGCTACATGGGCCACGAGCTCGACGAGACCTGGCTCGACAGCGTCGCCGAGCTCGACAAGAAATGGGCCGCCTTCGCCGCGGCCGAGCGCGACACCGTCGAGCGCATCCGCGCCGACATCGCCGCCATCGCCCAGCAGACCGGCACTTCGCTCGGCGAGTTCCGGCGCATCGTCAACCAGGTCCAGAAGGCCGAGCGCGAGGCGCGCATCGCCAAGAAGGAAATGGTCGAGGCCAACCTCCGCCTCGTCATCTCCATCGCCAAGAAATACACCAACCGCGGCCTGCAGTTCCTCGACCTCATCCAGGAAGGGAACATCGGCCTGATGAAGGCGGTCGATAAGTTCGAATACCGCCGCGGCTACAAATTCTCGACCTACGCCACGTGGTGGATCCGCCAGGCGATCACCCGCTCGATCGCCGACCAGGCGCGCACCATCCGCATCCCGGTGCACATGATCGAGACGATCAACAAGCTCGTCCGCACCGGCCGCCAGTTCCTCCACGAGACCGGCCGCGAAGCCACTCCGGAGGAGCTCGCCGAGCGCCTCTCCATGCCGCTCGAAAAGGTGCGCAAGGTCCTCAAGATCGCCAAGGAGCCGATCAGCCTCGAAACGCCCATCGGCGACGAGGAAGACAGCCACCTCGGCGACTTCATCGAGGACAAGAACGCGGTGATCCCGGTCGACGCCGCGATCCAGTCCAACCTCAAGGAAACGGTGACGCGCGTCCTCGCCTCGCTAACCCCCCGCGAAGAGCGCGTGCTGCGCATGCGCTTCGGCATCGGCATGAACACCGATCACACGCTGGAGGAAGTCGGCCAGCAGTTCAGCGTGACCCGCGAGCGCATCCGGCAGATCGAGGCGAAGGCGCTGCGGAAGCTGAAGCATCCGAGCCGGTCGCGGAAGATGCGGAGCTTCCTGGATCAGTAATCTCCCGCTTCCTCCCTGAGGCGGAGTCGTGGGGAGGAGGAACCATCCGCCGCAAGAGCGGATGGTGGAGGGGTCTGCCGCCAATCGTCTCAAAAGTATATCGGCGAAACTGCGAAGAACCTCGACCTCGTCTTGGCCATCAATTCCCTTCGACCATGGCCGCACTTCCATCGGCCCGAATTCGACCTCTCGCCCTAGATTCGGGCCGCATCCGGTGTCCCGTGGCTGCGGACGGGCGGGATTCGGGCCCCCTACTGCTCTGGCATATCCCCGCAGCTATGTTCCGCAGACCAGTATATCGTGCAGCCTGCTTCGTCGGCGTACAGATCGGGCCGACATTCAGCATCTGCGTTTTGATAGACTCGGTACGGTCAGGTGCTCAGAGCTCGTGACAGCCGGGCTATCTCTAGCTTCGAGCTGACGCGCCCCTTTACGCCGCGCATCCCGAGCTTGGCTTGCGCAGGCATCCCCGATCTCAGCGAACCGCACGGATGTCCGTGGCGTTTCGCTGCGCGTGCGCCGTTCACGGTCTCGCACGAAGGCCCTGTAGGCGGATCACGAATTGTCCCATCGCAGATCGGGCCAGCTCTACGTTGATCCGTTGCGCAGCGCCTCGAGCTTTGGCATCGCAGGCAGCGTGTGGATGCGATGCAATTCGGATAGAAGAAGAAATTGTGGATGTGCTTGCTCGAACATTGCGCCAGTAGCATCTAGCATTCCTGGGCGGCCGGATGATGTTCAGGCACAGGGGAACGGGGCGCGGGATCGGTCTGAGCGCCGGAATAGGCCGAGGCGACCTGCGGAAACTGCACGAAATTTCTTCCGATCTCAGCGCATCTCAGCGGAGTCAGTATTTTAGCGCTGGTAAGGATATCGTGACCGTAGGTCAGATCGCCATCCGTTGCGAAGCGGTCGAAATAGGGTTGGAGCAAGCGGATCATCTGAGGCCGCTGCGGTGCCGTCGCCCAGTTCGTTTCCTCGGGCGCATTTACATAACCAACAAGTGCTTCGTACAGCGGTGCTCCCTCGGGATCGATGCGGCGCAGCGTCTCTCGCGCGAGCGCTGGCTCAGTGAAGAGCGCCGCGACGGCCAGCCCTTGGTTTCGATCCTTATCAGGAGCCTCGCGTAGACATTCAACCCGCGATGGCTTGGTCGAACGGTCGAGCGCTCGGCAACTGCTGCGGTTCTTAAGCCATTCGCGCTGAGCCGCGAGTTCATTGGATGGGCCTTGGCCGAGCGCGCTGGTTCGGGTCGCCGCATAGAGTTGGCTCATGAGCGCATCCTGTTCAGCTAAAACGGAATTGTCACAGATCGTTCGCTCGATGAGGTCCTTCGTCAGCAAGCAATCGAAGCTTGGCCGCGCTGGTTCGGCCGCGGCCGCCGGAACCGGCAAAATCGAACCGACAGACACCGCAACGAATGCGGTAAGCAATATTCGAATAACCCACCCCACAGCAGCCTCCTATTTGATGTGGATGCTGCACGTTCTTGGATAGCCCGCCAAGGGTCCAAGTTCGGCAGATCTCAGTCGCTTTCCGCCTATCTGCGGACGATTCTGGCGGTTTGTGGCAACTTGGAGAGCCAGATTGCGGATTTCGGTAACAATTTACGAAACACACGCATCCCCGCTCCCGCCCCAAACAAGTGATCTGGCGCAATTCGCGCGCCTCTGTCGTGGCCTACAGCGACTCCTGTCACTGCCACACACGAAGAGGAGAAACGCCATGCTCGAATTCATCAAAAGCCCCGACGATGTGCTGGCGGTCAAGCTGACCAAACGATCACCGGCAAGGACCTCGATGTGATCGTCGACCGGATCGAGGACATGTTCGTGAAGCCGGGCAAGATCCACTTCTACGTCGAGACGAAGGGGATCGAGAGCCTCGAGCTCTCCGCGCTTCCGCATCATTTCAGCCGCAGCTTCCCGCTGTTCAGCAAGATGGATCGCTTCGGCCGCGTCGCTGTGGTCGCCGACCAGGCGTGGGTGCGGGTGCTCACCCGCTTCGAAAGCGCGGTGCTGCCGTTTGTGCACTATCGCGTCTACGAGCCCGAAGAGCGCAAGGAAGCGCTCGACTTCGCCTTCGGCAAAGCGCTGATCCCCGCATAAGGATCAGCTGCCCACCACCGCGAGGGGCCCAACGCCGACGCCAGCAATGGCGCCGGCGTTGTCGTTTCCGTCCCCCTTGATCCCTCGCCCCTCTCCTCTACCATCGCGCGTCTGCTCCGGGGTTTTGAGGGGGAGTATCATGAGGAAGTTTCTGGCGCCGCTTGCTGGCGTATCGCTCATCGTCCTGGCGCCGGCCGCCGCTTCGGCGCAGCCTGCGCCTGCCGTTCAGGCGGCCGACCCGGCGAAGCTCGCCGAGGCGCACGCGATCATCGCCATCATGTTCCCGCCGGCAGAGCGGAAAAAAATGATCGACGACATGCTGACCAATCTGTCGGCCCCAATGCGCAAGAGCCTCCCGCTGGAAGCGATCACCGACCCCGGCTTCCAGAAGCTGATGACCGATTTCCTCGACGAAACGCTCGCCGAGCAGCGGCCGCTGCTGCAGAGGAACATGCCGAAGATGCTCGACGCGATGGCGATCGCCTACACGCATGAATTCTCGGCCGCCGGAGCTGAAGGACATCCACGCCTTCGCGCAAACGCCGTCGGGAACCCATTACTTCTCCCGTACCACGGCGATCATGGGCGACCCGGTGGTGGGGAAAGTCATGTCGGAAATGATGGCCGACGCGCAAGCAACGGCGAAACCGATGCTCGCCGGGTTCAAGGAGAAGGTCATCGCCTATCTGAAGGCGCACCCCGACGTCGCCGCGAAGGTCGAGGCGCAGGCGAAGGCCAAATAGGATTGTCGCGGAGAGGCCGGCGCGAAAACACACGTCTTCGCGTGCAAAAGAATGTCGGGAAGACTAGCCACACGCCTCCCGCTCGGTCACCTGAACCGCGGCGGCCGGCGAGTCCGGCCGCATCGCTCAGCCTACATCCACTTGCCAACGCCGCCGTGACGCGAGCAGGCGCCGGTGCGCGCTTTGGCGTGGCTATAGGTCCCGTCCTTGCATTGGGCGATCGCTCCGGAGGGATTGTGATCCTCGACCGCGGCGCTGGTCGGCGCGGCCGTCCGCTTCGGCGCAACCTTTGGCGCGACAGTCGCAGCCGCCGGCTTCGACACGGCCACTGGCTTCGACACGGTCTGGTTCGCCGACGTCGAGACCTTGCATTCCTGCTTGCTGGCGTTGCCCGGCTTGGCGCAATCGTAATGCCGGGTCGCGGTGGCGACCGTCGTCTGCTTGGCGACCGGCTTGGACGGGGTCGTGGCCGCCGACTTGCACACCGCCTTGTTTGCGTTTCCCGGCTTCGAGCAATCGTAGGTCTTCTGGGTTACGGTCTTGGTGGAGGTCGTCGACGTGACCTTTGTCGCCGCCGGCTTGGGCGCGGTTGCGGCAGCCTTTGCCGGCGCCGTTTTCGCCTCGGCCTTTGCGGGCTTTGCGGCGGCAGCCTTCGTCGCCTCCTTCGCCGCGCCTTTGCACGCCGTCTTGTTGGCGTTGCCGGGCTTGGAACAATCGTAGTTCTTCGCGGCGGCGAGCACGGGCGCGCTGGACGCGAGGGTGCATCCGGCCGCGAGCGCGGCCGCAAGGATCAGACGGTTCATGATGACCTCCGAGCTATTTACACTTGGCGAAATGGCCCTTCGCGTTGCGGCACAATTTCGGCTTGGCCGGGCATTTGACGAACTTGCCCTTCTTGTCCTTGCACGGCGCCGCGAGCGACGGCGTGGAGCCCGCGAGCAGACTGAGCGCGGTTAAAGCGAAAACCAGCTTTCTCATTTTTTCCTCCCTCGGCACTGGGAACGGACAAGCATAGTCGCTGCGGCGCGAACAGCAGCTGACAGAGCATTAACTGCTGCAGCGGATGAATCTTTGCCGCGGAACCGCCGGCGGCCGACGTCGCCTCAAGCGTACAGAACTCTTGAGACCGACCCGAGCATTCCGCCGCCGCCGTCCTGCTGGAGCAGCGAGGCGAAGCGGCCGAGCGCGCCTTCGCCGCCGATATGGCCGACGATCTCCTGCAGCTTGTCCTGCGGCAGTCCAGTCTGCTCGGCGGCGGTCGTCACCGTGTCGCCCGGTTGCGGATGCGCCTGGCCGAGCGCCGCCACCGCCTGCTCGACCTGCTCGGGGGTAAGGCCGACCTTGGCGGCGAGGTTCTGGACGGTGGCGCTCTCCGAGACTTGACCGAGGATCCCGTTCAAAAGGCTCATCGTAATATCTCCCTTCGTGCAGACCCCGCGGCAATACAGCCGCGCCGTGGAGTTCCGCAAGCGCTGGGGGAGCGAAGGAACCAGGGCGTTCATCCCGTCCTCTTGCCGGGCACCTCTTCCTCTGACACGTTCCGGCAAAACGGTTGGGGGGGCCGCTCTGGACAAGTTCAGCTTCTTCTTCGCCTTCTATGGCCTGATCCTCGGGCTCGCCGTCGCCGAGCTGCTCGGCGGCTTTGCCGGCATGGTCCGCGCCCACGCGCTGAAGAAGCTCGAGGCGCAGACGGCGCTGGTCGCGCTCTTCACCTTCGTCCTTATCATCGCCACCTGGGTCGACGCCTTCAAGATGTCGCAGGGCATCACGCTCGACTTCGGCGATCTGTGGGCGCCGATCCTGCTCGCCACTTTCTATTACCTCGCCGCCGCGGTGATCTTCCCGCACGACCCCGGACAATATGCGCACCTTCGCGCTTACTTCGCCGCGCGGCGCAGGTTCGTCATCGGCATGCTGTTCGCTGCTGAGATCGTCGATGCCATCACCGACCGCGCGTTCTTCATCGACATGTATCGGCACAACCCGCCGTTCTTCTGGGGCTGGCTGCTCCCCTACAATACCGCGATCAAGGGCTGCTTCCTGGCGTTGTTCCTGGTCCGCGGTCGCCGCGCCACCATCGCCCTGCTGATTGTCCAGCTCCTGTTGTTCCTGGTGCCCTATTGGAATCCAGGCGCGGTCGACCACGCGGTCATGCGCCTCTTCGGCTACGGCTGAGCGCCCGAGAGCAGCGACGCCGTCAATCCTCCTCTGAGAGGGTCCTCGATGCGAAAGAGGGCCCGGCCAGCCGGCCGAGCCCTCTCCTTTCGCTGCCGCCTTTACCGGTTGCGACTGTGTTCGATCAGAACGTCGAGGCGTCCGCGCCCGCCTGACCAAGTCCTACTTCAACCCCTTCGCCATATTGAGGTGCGCCGCCACCGTGGGCACCATGCCGCTGGCCAGCGCCTTCAGCTCGGCATTGTCGCCCGACGCCGCATAGCCATTGAGCGCATCGAGCGCCGCCTGGTGAGCGTCGACCTGCGCCGTCTTGTAGGCGCTGTCGAAGTCCGCGCCGTGCAGCGCCTTCAGGGCGTCAAGCTTCTGCTGCTGGTCGGCCGACAGCGTGTCGTCGATCGTGATCGGCGGGCTCATCCCCGCGACCGTGGATTTGAGCTTGGCGGTGGACGCCGTGTGTGCGCTGATCATCTTCGTCGCGAACGATTTGACTGCGGAGGATTGCGCCGAGCTGGTTGCCAGCTTCGAGCTTTCGATCTCGAACTTGTCGCTCGCCGCCGCCGCATTGGCAAAGCCCTGGGCCGTAGTCGGCACCGCTGCGGGCGCCACCGCATTGTCGTAAGTCGCGTTCTCTGCGGCCATGTTGACATCGGCGTTCGCGCCTTCGTCCTTATGCCCGCAGGCCGCCAGCACAAGCGTCGCTGCCGAACTCAATATAAGCATCTTGTTGGTCATCTTTTTTCTCCTCGCGGACGCCAACGAGTTGCCTGCCACTGCGTTCCTGAGCGAGAAGCGGCAGGCGGACCTTCTCAGCGCGGCCTTCGTTGTCTCTTTCAAGGGAATGGGCACGTCACAGAGGAGAGCAAGCGATGAGCATTTTCGGCAGCATCATGAACAAGATTTTCCACCACCCGTCGGCCCAGGCGCCAGGCGCCGCACCCACGCCCGCCCAGCAAGCGCCCACCGGCGACACCGCGACCATCAGCGCTCCGGCGCAGACTGCCGCGCCGCAGACCGTCGATGTCGGCGCGGTGCTAAGCGAAATGGCGTCGATGAAGGGCGGCGGCGGCAATTATCAGAGCTCGATCGTCGACCTGTTGAAGCTGCTCGACCTCGATTCGAGCCTCGCCGCACGCAAGGAGCTGGCCAGCGAGCTTAACATTCACGTCGGCGACGACGGCAGCGCCGAAGAGAATATCGCGCTCCACAAAGCGGTCATGCAAAAGCTGGCCGAAAACGGCGGCGTGGTGCCCGACAGCCTGCGCAACTGAACCGATACCCCTGCCACGGCGTCAGTCGCGGCAGGGGATCGATTGAATTGCTATCGGCCGAGATATTTGCCCGCCGCGCCGATCAGGTCCCCCAATATGCCGCCCGACGCGGAAGGAGCGGCATCTGTTTGGTCTGGTGAACCCTGGGATGGCTCGCCGCCGAGGATGCCGCCAAGTGCTCCTCCGAGTTCGCCTTGACCATGGCCGGCTTGTTTCATCACGTAACCCGCAGCGACCATCGCGAGGATCGGCAGCATCTTCTTCAGGAGCGAAGGTTCGACGCCCGACTGCGCCGACGCGGAAGCCGCCACGGCTCTGCTGCCGTCCTTCGAACCGAAGATCTGGCCGAGTATCTCGTCGCCTTTGTGAACCTGCGTTGGCTCGCTCGAGGTGACATTGTCGAGGAGTTCTCCGCCCCCCAGTCGTCCGATCGACCCCAGCAGTCCCCCCGGGCCTCCCAGGCCTCCCAGGCCAGGAAAAGCGCTCTCGGACGCTTGCGCCTCTGGAGCTGCCACCGGGTTTTGAAAGCCCGACAGGATTGACGGCAGCAACGCCGTTGCGCCCGCCTGGGCGGTCGCCGAATCCACTCCGAGTTCGCGCGAAATCGCATCTACGGCGCCGGTCTGCTCCAGCATCTGACTGACGTTCATTGCTGCTCTCCTGATCAAAGGACGTGTAAGGGCCTAAGTGGGTGTTCCGGTCGCCGCGCGAACGAGACGCTAGGACACGATAAAGGTGATCTTGAGGGTGACCCGCCATTCCGCGACCTTGTTGTCGCGAATGACGGCTTTCGTGCCCTGCACCCACGCCTCCTGAATGCCCTGAATGGTGTCGCTCGCTTTGGCGATCCCGTCACGGACGGCGGCCTCGATGCTCTCCGTCGAGCTCGAGATAATCTCAACGGTCTTGGCAACAGCCATGGATGATCTCCTTCGACCCTGTCGGGGCGCGCAATCCCGGTCAAAGTCAATGTGCGTAGTGACCCTTCGGGCGCGCCGATGCGCAACCGCGAGCCTATTTAAGGCGCGCGCGGAAAACGCAGTCGGGAAAATGGGTGAGAGTCCCCTCATGCCTTGATGCGAAAGAGGGCCCGGCCAGCCGGCCGAGCCCTCTCCTTTCGCTGCCGCCTTTCAGCGGCTGCGACTGCGTTCGATCAGAACGTCGAAGCGTCCGCGCTCGTCATCGAAGCGTCCGGGCCCGTCTGCTGCCGGCTGGCGTTGTGGCCGCCGTTGCGGAACAGAATTTCGCGCGCGGTCTCGATCGAAGCGCCCGATTTCTCGGCGTCGACGGAGATGAAGATGCCGCCGCTGTGGATACGGTCCTCGTAATAGGTCGCGTCCTCGTGGCTCACGCCGTGGTTGGTGAGCAGGCCCGAGAGGCCGCCGGCAGCCGCGCCGACGCCGGCGCCGATCGCCGCTGCGCCGGGGATTGCGCCGGTAGCGATCGCGCCCGCAGCAGCGAGCGGTCCGACACCCGGAATGGCCAGCGCCGCGACTCCGAGCAATGCTCCGCCGACCGCTCCGCCGATTGCGCCTTTGGCCGCGCCGCTCTCGTTCATGCCGTCGTCGCCGCTGTCGGTGGAGCCGTCATTGGCGGCGATGTCATCGCTGCTGCTCTGCTCGCCGTGGCGGCCGATGATCGAAATCGAATCTTCATCGATTCCCGACGAACGCAGCTCGTTGAGGGCGCGCTGGGCTTCGTCCTGGCTGTCGAAAACGGCGGATGCAATACGGTCACTCATGGGTGATCTCCTGTTGAATTGGGACGGACGGGGGTTTGTCCTCCATGACCTAACCCACTGAGACTACGGACGTTCCATGGCAGCGCATGAATCGCCGGGTCATACCTCCTCTCCCGCCGGGGAGAGGATTGAAGTGAGAAGAACGACGTCTGTGGGTGCTCTGGACGGCCGCCCCCACCCACCCTCTCCCCCGAAGCACGCTTCGATTCTTCTCGTGCCGATGTTCATGCTCGCGCAGCTGCTCGGCGCAGCCTCGGCGGCGCTGCTTGCGCGGTGGCGATTCGAAGAAAGCCGGTCGCGCTGCGGAACGTCGGAAACCCGAACTATCTATTGTTGATTTTGGCCGAATGGGCGAAGCTTCCGAACGATTCCGCGCGCGGGCGAAGCAATGCCGCGAGCTGGCGAGCACCGCGAGGGCGAATTCGCGGCAAACGCTCAGCGATCTGTCGGAAGAACTCGACGCCGAAGCCGAGCTGATCGAAGCCGAGGAAAGCGGGCGAGGCGGTCAGCCAGCAGAACCCAATTAGCGCTAATGGGATATTGACGACGGCGGCGGCGTAGCCGGCAGCCTGGAGCGCCCGGCCCCCGCCGCCCCTTTCGCCGCAATCAACGGTCCCGGACTTCGTAGCGGCCGATCATTCCGGCAAGCATGTGATCGCTAATGTGGCAGTGAAGCAGCCAAATGCCGGCCGCATCGGGCACCATGTCTGCGGTGATCATCTGTGCGGCCATGATATTAAGAACGTCAGTGTGCTGGCCGGCCACGGTGATCGTGTTCCCATGCCAATGCGGCGTGTGCGCATTGTTGAAGTCGCCGAGTGTGGTCACGTACCAGCGCACGTGATCGCCCTTCTTCATAACGATCAGGGGCATATTGCCATAGAGATAGCCGTTGATCGACCATTTGACGTTGGTCGCCGCGAAGCCGGTGCCCGCAACGGTGCCCGCAATTCCGGTAGCCGTCAGCGGTCCGAAATCGGCCCGCGCGATGCCCTTCGGATCGGTCGTGTGCTCGCGGATGTTCTCGTCGAGATACCAGCTTTCATTCTCGTTGATTGCGATGAAGAAGGTGACGAATTCCTTGTCCACATCCCTGGGCGTACCGTCCGGACGCGCCATGCCGCGGCGCGTGATGGCAAATCCACCGAACAGACCGGAGGCCACGTCGCGCAGCTCGTCGCAGTGCGAATGGTACAGCCAGAAGACCGAGCTCGGATCGCGCGGACCAGGCCCGGCGCGGGCAGGCACGCGCCAAGTGTAGGTGTGAATCGCTCCGGGCGCGACGCAACCGTCGGCCTTGTCAATGCCGCGGGTCGAATCGTTATAGTCCGCTCCTTCCGAATCCTTGGCGTAAAGAACGCCGTGGGGATGCATGCTGTACGGATGCGCGGCGTTGTTCTTGAAGACGACCCTGATGGTGTCACCTACCTCGGCGTGAAGGATAGGTCCGACGACGCCGAGATAGGCTTCCTGCGAGGGGCGAGGTTTCAGCGTCGTGAAGGTGGCGTCGGTATATTCGCGGTAGATGGCCTTTTTGTTGACGCTGCCGATTTGGTGCGGTCCCGGCAGCGTGAAGCCCTTGGCAATGGCATCGAACGGCATCCCCATCGCTTCATCCCGGCCCGACGGCGTGTAGTTCCACTCCACTTCGTCGGCAGCGATATAATGCGTGCGGATTTTGCCGGCAGGCGCCGGCGCCCCAGCTGCGGCTTGCGAGCAGACGAGCGCGACCGTCAGAAGAATTGCAGTAAGCGCGCGGAAAAGGGATTTTCGCTGATCCATCGTGTCCCCCGCAAAAATGCGAACCCAACGCCGACCGGACCATGATCAAATGGTGCGCTCCCCTGCACCGCGAAATCAGATCGATGCGCGGGGCATAGCACAGTTCAGCAGCGAGGAATGCGGTGACAGGCACGACGAATGTGGAGAAGCGCGCTAATTCAACCGCAGCAGCAGGTAATCCAGTTTAATCGGATATCGACGGCGGCGACGGCGCGGCAGGCGGCCTGGAGCGCCCGGCCTCCGCCGCCTTGTTGACCCGACGGTAGCTCTCGATCTGCCGCCACAGATTCAGGGTTTTTTCGTCCATCGACGAGCGAACGTCGGCTGGCCGACACAGTTCCATCCCAGCCGCGGGTTTCGTCTTGGTTTCCCGAAAGTAAAAGCTTAGGACACGTCCCACGCTCACAAAGGGGGTTCAGCATCAATGAACAGGAATGTCGGACCGGAAGATCGGGTCGTTCGTATCGTCGTCGCGCTTGGTCTCTGCGTTGTCATCTACGTCGTCGGCCTCGACGGGATCGGGGCGATCCTCGCTGGCCTGTTCGCCGCCTATCTGCTCATCACCGGGCTTCTGGCGCGGTGCGTGCTCTACAAGCTGATCGGAGTCGACACGAGCATTCAGGAACAGCCCTATTCGTCGACCGACGATCGCGCCGGGCTCTAGCGGTCCGCTGCCGCCTGGCGGAGGGGCCGGAAGTGGCCCTCCGAGGATCGCGCGATTCACTTGTATGACGGCCGCCGCTCCCGCACCGAAAGTCTTAATTTCTCTAAACCAATTCCCCTCACCTGCCGCTAACCGCGGGCCGGTAAACAGGTCTTGGCAGCGTCGTTGAATCTTTAGCGAGCTCCGACGGCGTTGCCACCATCATCACATGAGCGTGATGATCCGTTAGGGGCCCTGCCGCGGCTAATCGCTCCCCTTCGCCTCGGCCCGGCAGGGCCCTGCATCTCTCCAAAATCCGCTGCCCTTCCGCCTGCAATCTGTGATTTAGTGGCCCGCAGTGTCGCTAGAGGCGGAGGAGGCGGATGAAAAGCACTCTCGCACTGTTGTTCCTGGCTCTGCTCGCCGGCTGCCATGGGGACGAGCCGGGGCAGTGGGCGGCGATCGTCTATCCCGACGGTGCCGACCGGTCGAAGTACGAGACGACCTACGGTTTTCAGACCCACGCGACCTGCAAGCGCGCGGCACTTGAGAGCATCGCCGCGTTGGCGGACCCGTCAAAGGCCGACTATCGCTGCGGGCACGTCTGCAACCCCGACCCGAACGCGCCCGGCCATCCCGTTTGCCAGTCGGTGCAGAAGTAATCCTTTCGCAAACGCATGCTCGTCAGTGCGAAGCTTGGGAAGTTTCGACCTTTCACTCCCTGTTCAAGTTTGAATTGGCTAGTACCGCTGCACACGCGACGCAGCTTCCGAGACCCGCCACCTCTTGCCCGCCTACCGGCTCCCCTCGCCGTACGACCATCCGCCGCTCCGCCGCCGAGCGTCCGGCCTCGCGCTGGCGCTCGGGGTCAATCTGCTGTTGCTGCTGGTGCTGCTCACCCTCGGCATCATTCCGCCGGTGCTGCAGAAGCCGTCGCGCGCGCTGATCGTCGACCTCATCCCCGAATTGCACAGCTCCGCGGCCGAGCAGACGAAAACCGTCGCTCCCAAGCCCACTCCGCGCAGCGCGAGCACGCTTGTGCCCAAGCCGCCGCCGATCGTCATTCCCACCAAGCCGACGATCACTCCGCCGCACAAGACGGCGTGGATCGAGATGAGCAAGGACGAGATGGCCGCGTCCGACGTCCGCAACCTCGCCAAGTCCGGCGCGGGATCGGGGAGCGCGGGTGATTCGGCAGGAGGCCGGGCGCGGCCCGCACGGCGAAGTGCTTTACGCAGTCGAATGGGCCCGCGAACCGACCAATGCCGAGCTCGACGGCTACCTTCCCCACAACCCCACCGACGGATGGGGCGAAATCGCGTGCAAGACGATTCCCGGAAACCGCGTCGATGATTGCGTCGAAGTCGGCCAGTCTCCAGGCTCGCACCTCGCCAGCGCGGTGCGACAGGCGGCCTGGCAATTCCACATCCGGCCGCCGCGGAAGAACGGCCGCGCACTGATCGGCGAATGGATCCTCGTCCACATCGATTACACTTTCACCCACGATGCGACGGGCGAATGAACCGTCAGCGGTCGGGAGCACTCATCGGAACAGGCCAACGAGCTCCAGGATCGCGAACGCGCCGAGGCCGGCCCGCTGGGCAACACGGTTGGCGAACGGCAGGAGCAGCAGCGGCATTATGATCCGCGCCGTGAGCCACCATAACTCCCACCCGTGATCCCAAGATGCGATCGAGCAGAATCTTCGAGACTATCGAGGCGACAGGGGGAGCCACAAGCACGAGGAGGATTAACCTGCGGTGGCGGAGATAATGCTCCTCGAGCGAGCGCTCCGTCTCCCGCTCGGCGCCGGGGAACATCGCGCGGCTGATGAACACATAAGGCATTGCAACGCCCGTGGCCGCCAGCATTTGCCACGCATCGACCGTCGCCGCGCCGCGAAGGTGCCACATCGTCAGCCACACGTTCATTCCGCCGAGCATGACGATGACGCCCAGCAGCGGCGGACAATAACCCACCGCGATCTTCCCGCAGTCGCGCCACATATCAGCGAAGCCGATAGCGACATTGGCGACGGCGATTCCGAGCAACAAACCGTAGAAGCTGAACAAATAATCGAACGAATCCACGCGACGCCCCCTCGTTGCGATCAGTTCAGCCTGATTGGTTCGCCCTCCGGCGCGCCGCGCTCGAGCTTGTCGGGCAGCGGCTCCCCCTTGGGCGTGAACTCGAGGCTCACCGAGTTGATGCAATAGCGCTCGCCGGTCGGCGGCGGGCCGTCGGGGAAGACGTGGCCCTGGTGCGCTCCGCAGCGCGCGCAGACGATCTCGGTGCGGACCATTCCGTAGCTGGTGTCGCGGATCGTCCTCAGGTGCCCTTCGGCGAAGGGCTGGGTGAAGCTCGGCCAGCCGGTGCCGCTTTCGAACTTGGTCCCGCCGCTGAATAACGGGAGTCCGCACAGCCGGCAAGTGAACACGCCGTCGCGCTTTTCGGTCAGGAAAACTCCGCAGAACGGCGCCTCGGTGCCATGCTCGAGCAGGACGTGCTTCTCTTCCTCGTCGAGATCGGCGACGAGCGTCTGGAACTGTTGGTCGGTCGGAGGAGTGAGGTCGAAGGTGCTTTGGTCGGCGGCAAGATCCTGGGGCATCTTATCGTCCTTTGCGGCTGGGCTCATCCTTATCATGGGAGCTGCCCGCGCACAGCCCGCGGCGCAACGGTGGAGACTCAGACCGAAGCGCTGACCGAGGACGCAGTGCAATATGCCGCGCGGTTCGGAGTCACGCCCGACGAGGCGTTGCGGCGGCTTCGCGCCCAGCAGGCGAGCGTCGCCGCGACCGACCCGATCCGCAGCGAATTCGCATCGCGGCTTGCCGGAATCTCGATCGAGCATCAGCCCCGAATATCGGATCGTCGTTCTTCTCACCGGCAATCCGAGCCGGTGATCGACCAGCTCGTATGCCCGGCGTGCCGATCGTCTTCAAAACCGGCGCCAAAGCCACGCGCGAGCAAGCGATCGCGGCCATGCGCGCGCACCTGATCGACCTCCGCTCCGAGCTGCCCGGCGAGCGCGGCGTCGGTTACGACCAGCGCACCGGCGAAGTCGTGCTGCTGGTGCGCAACGCGGACGCGCAGAAATACGGACTGGACGCGATCCGGGCCCGCGCCGAGCAGCTGAGCGGCGTTCCGGTGCGCGTGGTGATCAACGACCTTCTCGAGCAGAATATGGGCGTCGCCGGCGGCGGCTATGTCTCAGGGGATGCGGGCGGGCATCGCGAACGCTGCACCAGCGGATTCATCGTGACCGACGGCTCCCGCACCGGCGTCGCGACCGCGGCGCATTGCCCCGACGAGCTCGTCTACCGCGACCAGGACGGAAGCGACGTCCCTCTCGCCTTCGCCGGCCAGTGGGGCCTCGCCTACCAGGACGTGCAGATCAACCTCACCCCCGAACGCGGCTGAGCCCTTGTTCTATGCCAACCGCGGCGCGGGCTCGCTTCGCCGGCTGCTGACCTGGCGCAATCGCGAGAGCACGCGCGCCGGCGACTTCGTCTGCCATTATGGCGAAAGCTCGGGCTACAGCTGCGCCGAGGTCGATCTCACCGATTATGCGCCGCCGGGATCGCTCTGCGGCGGCCCGTGCGAGCCGACCTGGGTGACCGTGAAAGGCGCACTGTGCATCCCCGGCGACAGCGGCGGCCCGGTGTTCAGCGGCGAAGTGGCGTTCGGCATCGCCAAGGGCATCAACCGCTCACCCTCGGGCGGGTGCAACTTCTTCTATTATATGTCGACCGACTACATACCCGCCGCCGTGGCGGCTGATGACCGGCGCTACTCCGCGGCGATGAAGTCGCCGCGCTTCTGGGTCGATCCGGGCACCGGCTCGGCGGGGTCGTTGCCGAGCTTCACGACGCGGTTGTGCTCGTCGACGTGGACCACGCGCGGCTTCAGCGCCCGCGCCTCGTCGTCGCTCAGCACCGCGTAGCTCATGAGTATGACGAGGTCGCCGGGGTGGACGAGGTGCGCGGCTGCGCCGTTGATTCCGATCACCCCGCTGCCGCGCTCGGCGGGGATGACATAGGTTTCGATCCGCGCGCCGTTGGTGACGTCGACGATCGCCACCTGCTCGCCTTCGAGCAGATCCGCGGCTTCGAGCAGGTCGGCGTCGATGGTGACCGAGCCGACATAATCCAGGTCGGCCTGGGTCACCGTCGCGCGGTGGATCTTCGACTTCATCATGATCCGCATCACGGGTCTGAGCTCCTTGGACGCTCCTGCACCTTCAGGCGGCGCCCAGTACTAAATTTGCATCGGTTCGTCGATTATCAATGTTGCGCTGCAATATCGCGCTTGCAGCATGCGGTGGGAATTCCCAACTGTCGGGTCGCGAACGTGGTGGCGCTTCCCAACTCGCCGCTGTCGCCCGCTCGTAACGCGTTGGAATTGCAGTCTTTTTGAGTTTGGCACGGCTCATGCTTGGAGGGGAGCATAGCATTGCCAAGGAGTTCGAGAGAAATGTCAGCGCAAGAAAACCAGGTCGCACTGCCCCTCCGCACCCACACGATCCTTGGCGTATGCGAAGGCATCGGCGAGGATTTCGGCTTCAATCCGATTTTCCTCCGGATTCCGCTCGCGGCGATGGTGATCGTTAATGCGACCTGGGCGTTCGGCGCCTATTTCACCCTTGGCGCAATCGTGCTCGCCTCGCGCTTGCTGTTCCCCGACCGGAAGGCCGCTGCCGAAGCCAAGGTTGCGCAACCCGCAGCCGCGGCGAACGAGCAGAACGAACTGGCGAAAGCGGCTTAGATAGTCGCCTCTGGCTTCCGCGCGCGCTTCGAGCAGATCGAACAGCGCGCGGTGCTGAAGGAGCAATTGCTCGCCGCCGAACGCCAAGGCGCGCTCGCTCGCCGGAGTGTCCGACGCGAAGCTGATCACTTCGATGATTGAGGCTTCGTCGGGCAGCGAAGGCGCCGGACATTCGAGCCCGCCCCGCGCAGCGGCGCGATCGAGCAGGCGGCGGATCGGCCACCAGTCCCCCACCAGAGCGGTCGCGGCCCCGAGCGCGCAGCCCGTGCGCTCGGAGGTCGCGAGCGTCGCGAGCGCATGCCGGGCGGCAGCGAGACTGGTTTCCGTTTCGACTGCGCCGGCCGTGCTCGGCAGCGGGCCGACCGCTGATGTCAGCCGGACGAGGTAGAGCCGCTCGCGCTCGAACGCCTCGCTGGCGCGGTCCAGCCACGAGCCGGCTTCACCTTTCGCGGAGCGCTGGAGTGCGATTTCGATGAGGCCGGGATAGCGGCCGTGAAGGCTGCACAAGAGGTGCACAGCGTCGGCGAGATCGCGCGCCGCATGCGGACCGGAAGCTTCGAGAAGGGCATTCAAGTGCGGATGGCGGGCGCACCCCTCGCCCGCGACACGGGCAAGCTGCGCTTCGGCAACGCTGACCGGCTTTCGGGCCCCTGCCAAAGCACTACTTTGGTGGGACCCCCGCTCGACCGACCGGTTATTCGCCATTCCCTACCTCTCGTTCGAATTCGCGTGAAGGCGAAGCCGTATCCAGGCGGTCCTAACGCAAGGCAGTAAAGACCAGGTTTATCGGTCGGTAATGTTTCGGAGACGGAGTTTAATCTTCGTCCCAAGCCGGGACGAGGAGCGCCTCAATCGTCTCGGTAGGCCAGCTCGAAATTGCCCCAGCGGCGGCCCTTGATCCACAGCGGAACGAAGACGTTTTTCACCGGGATGAACTTGTCGCCGAGCTCCATTCGATAGGTCGCCAGCGTCGCCGGCTTTTCGCTCGCCAGCGCCATGCGCGTCGTGTCGTCGATCAGGATACGCTTGTTGCGGCAATGCTCGTCATTCCACACGGGGTCGGGGCCTTGCGGGTGGCTGCGCTCGGTCAGGTGGGTCGGCAGATAGCCATTCGTGTCACCCATGGCCGAACCGATGACTCGGTTGTCGGAAGCCTTTGTGCGGTCAAGGATCGGCCGGACGAGCCGGTCCGCCGCCTCGTTGAAGCGGACGTCGTACTGCACCGGGTTCGACCCCTCTATGATCCTGTAGTCGCGGTCGAAGACGTCATCGACGCTGATCTCCCCCTTGTCGATTGCCTGCTCCACCGCCGCCTGGATTTGCCGGCCGGCTTCCTGCGCAATCAGGATCAAGGGCGTGTCATCGATCTCCGCGCCCGAATTGGCGAGCGTGTCGAGCATCGTGTTGGTCAGCATTTCGAGGTGCTCCAAACGCTTTTGAGCGGTGAGCAGCTCGGTGCCGTTGGCGCGCGCGTCCCCGGCGAAATCGGTGAGGCCCGCTTTGACCCGATCGACGCTGGTCTGGATCATGCTGGTTGAATGGGCGATGCCTTCGGTCTGGCGGTCGACCATTCCGACGATCTCGCTCACTTCGCGGACCGTGTCGCTGATCGTTCCAAAGCCCGATTGGGCGGCGCGGCTGCGTTCCACGCCGCTCTTGATCTCGGAGGTAACCGCGCCCGCTTCGCGCGTCAGCTCGCCGATCGTCGAGGCGATCTGGCTTGTGGCGGCGCGGGTATCGTGGGCGAGCTTCTTCACCTCGGCGGCGACAACGGCAAAGCTGCGTCCGGCATCGCCGGCGCGCGCCGCCTCAATCGTGGCGTTCAAGGCGAGCATGTTGGTCTTGCGGGCTATGGCTTCGATGGTCGAGGAAACCGTCTGCACCTGGTTTATGGCTGCTGCGAAGCCGGCCATGCGCTCGCCCAACTGGACGACCAGATCGGTCAGGCCCTTGAAGCCCTCGATCGTTCCGTCGATGGCTTCGCGGCCGGCTTCGAGCTTGGCCTTGGCCTGTTCCGAAAGCAGCCGCGCCTCATCGGTCGAGTCGCTCACTCGCGATTGGTCGCCCATCAGCCGGGTGGTGACTTCCTCGAGCTGGTCGAGCATCTTCAAATGCTCGCCAATGCGCTCGGCGACGCCCTGGACATAACCGGCGACGTCGCTGCACTCCATCGACAGCGAACCGCAATCGCGCGCAACTGCGCGGATCGCATTTTCCGTGACTTCTTCAATCCCCTGAGTGGCCATCGAAGCCCCGCTCCCGAACAATTCAGGATCGGAATACGGAGAACCTCCTACTTCTTCGTTAACCACGCCCCGTGGCTGCGCGGGTCAGTAGAGCAGATACGGCTTGCGCTGTTCTTCCCAGTCGCGCTCGTCAGGCAAGGTGAGCCCGTCGAGGTCGCCCGCCATGGCGTCTGCGTCGTCGGCCCATTCGCGGAGGAGCGGCGAGCCGTTGATTACGTCGATCGCGAGCTTGCCGAACTCATATTCGTAGGGGAAGTCGCGCCACAGGTCATAGTCGGGATAAAGGCGGCGGATTGCCTTGAAGGCGAGAGCTTGGAGGCGCCATGGTTTAAATGCCTGATGGTCGTAGAACGGCCCTTCGGCGTGGATGAAAACCCCGCGGCACATCTCGCCGACATGCTTGTGGAACGTGGGCTGGAAAGTGACTTCGCGCAGCTTGCAGCCGGTCAGCCAGTCGGGAGTGAGCGACCGCATTTCAGCGACCAATCGTGCTGGCTCTAGGTCCGGCGCGCCGAACAGCTCGAGCGGGCGGGTGGTGCCCCTGCCCTCGCTCAAGGTCGTGCCTTCGAGCATCACCGTCCCGGCATAATCGCGCGCCATATTGAGGTTCGCGGCATTGGGGCTCGGATTGATCCAGATGCGATCGGACGGCCAGCCGAAGCCTGGGCCCTCGTCCGGACGCCAGCCTTCCATCTCGACCACGCGATAATCGACGTCGAGGTTGAAATGATCGACGAACCAGCGGCCAAGCTCGCCGAGCGTCAAGCCGTGGCGCATCGGGATCGGACCGGCGCCGACGAAGCTTTCCCAACCGGGGCGAAGCGTCAGCCCCTCCACTGCGCGCCCCGCCGGATTGGGCCGGTCGAGCACCCACACGCTCTTGCCGTGCTCGGCCGCGGCTTCGAGCACGTAGAGAAGCGTGGTGATGAAGGTGTAGATCCGGCAGCCGAGGTCCTGAAGATCGATCAGGATCGTATCGAAGGTGCCGAGCGACTGCCCCGTCGGGCGGCGAACCTCGCCATAGAGGCTGAACACGGGGATGCCATGCACCGGGTCGGTGAAGTCCTCGGACTCGACCATATTGTCCTGCTTGTCGCCACGAAGCCCATGCTGCGGACCGAACGCTGCCGTGACCTTCAATCCGCAAGCGACCAGTGCGTCGAGGCTGTGGGTGAGGTCACGGGTCACTGACGCTGGGTGAGCGAGGAGCGCGACGCGGCGGCCTTCGAGCGGTTTACGCAACTCAGGCTCGGCGAGCAGCCAGTCGATTCCGAACAGGGTCATGTCTGCGCCTTACGGAAGGCGCGCGGCGAAGCAAACGGGCGCATGGAAATCGGGCTTTTCATCGGCGGGATGCGCGAGCGCCCAATAGGACTTGGTGCCGTCTCTTTCCTCGAGGACGGCGGAAAGCCCGAGCTGCCACTGCGTCGCGGCGTCCACCCCGATCGTCGCACCGAGCGCCCACCAGGTGAAATTGTCCTCCATGCGAATGTACGGCGGCTTCGCGATCTCGGCGTCGGTCCGGTTCTCGCGGTAACCGGAGAACTCGTACGCCGCCCACTGCCCCGACGGCGCAAAATTCCATTCGCGATACGCGTCTTCTTCGGCAGGACGGAGGAACGCCTCGAAGCAGGTCGTCCGCCACAGGTCATCCGCGCGCCCCGGCTCGGCTTCGGGAATGACGAACCGGTCGGCAGGCGCGCCGACGCCGAACCATATGTTGGCCGTCGCAACGGCTCCGAGCGATCCCGCATAATCGACGGTCGCCCAGACCTTGAGCCGAGGGTCGGAGGGCGAAGTCGTGGAGTGCGGCACGAGGTTCAATTGCATCGTCCCCGCTATCCGCGATTCCCTGCATCGACGGGAAGCCGGCAAGATGCGGACTGGAAGCTCAACCGAAGTGAAACTCTCACGTTCGCCAGCACTTTCATGCCCGTAATGAGCTGCTAAGCGTCGCGCCCCATGAATCACCGCTCCGCAGTTTCGCGCGTACGCAAGCAGTGTGCCTTGGGCTATTTGCAGTGCTTTATGGCGGCGATCTTCGTAATCTTCGCCGCAACTGTCAGTTCGGGTTCTTCGGCTGCGCAAACCAGCGCGCCCCTCGAAAGTTGGCGATCTCGACGCTTGGAGCGCCGCCAACGCCATGGGCATCGGCATTAACATCGGCAACACACTCGAGAACACGGCGACGTGGGAGACCGGCTGGGGCAACCCGCCCATCACTAGAGAATATATCGAAAGCCTGAAGGCGCTTGGTTTCAACACTGTTCGCGTTCCAGTTGCCTGGGACACCTACGCGCACGACGGCCGCATCGATCGCGACAAATTAAGGCGCGTTGGGGAAGTCGCCGACTGGATCACTTCGCAGGGAATGTTCTGCGTCATCAATATCCATTGGGATGGCGGCTGGATCGATTCCGACGACCAGAAACGCTTCGCCAAGACCTATCATACGTTCAGCCCCGAGGCTGAGCGCAAGTTCCAGAGCTACTGGAGCCAAATCGCGAACTACTTCGCGGACCGCGACCAGCATCTGGTCTTCGAATCGCTGAACGAAGAGTCCAATTTCGAGAAGGTGGGGTCAGAAGCGAAGGCTTATGCGATACTCGCGCACGTCAACCAGCTTTTCGTGGACACCGTGCGCAGGAGCGGCGGCAACAACGCGAAGCGCCTGCTGATCGTCGCCGGATATGGCACCGATTTCGAAAAGACGTCCAGCTCGAAATACGTCCTTCCCAAGGATGAAGTGCCCCACAAGATGTTGATCTCCGTGCATTATTACACGCCGTGGCCTTTCGCCGGAATGACCCACGACGAAAGCTGGGGGAAGATGCGGCCGACCTGGGGCACCTCGGCCGACATCGACGAGTTGAATCGCCTTTTCGACTCCATGGAGGCCTTCTCAAAGAAGAACGACATCCCCGTCTTCGTCGGCGAATTCGCGCCCGCTTACGGGAAGGATCCATTGTCACGCGCCCGGTGGATGCTGGGGGTCGCCGATGCCGCGATGTCGCGGAACATGGTGCCCGTCCTGTGGGAGATCGGGCAGGATATCTCGCGCAGGCCGCCTTACCCGCCCAGTGTCCCGCTGAAGGTCATGTTGCAAAAGCTGCGGCAGCTGAACGCCGCTAGCAATTGAGAGCAAAGTTGTTGCTTTCGCGGTCGCAATGCTAACCGCGCAGCGATGACCAAATACGGCTCCTCACTTCTCAAGCTCCTCGATGAGCGCGGGTACATCCACCAGGTAACTGACGCCGCGGCGCTGGACGCCCTGGCGGAGAAAGAGATCGTCACCGCCTACATTGGCTTCGACGCGACCGCCCCGAGCCTCCACGTGGGCAATCTCGTCTCGATCATGTTGCTCAGGCGTCTGCAGCAGGCTGGCCACCGGCCAATCGTGCTGATGGGCGGCGGTACGACCAAGGTCGGCGATCCGAGCGGCAAGGACGAGGGCCGCAAGCTGCTGAGCGAAGAGACGATCGCGGCCAACATCGCCTCGATCCGCCGGAACTTCGAGAATTTCCTCACCTTCGGCGACGGTCCTTCCGACGCCGATCATGGTCAACAATGACGAGTGGCTGAGCGGCCTCGAATACATCCCCTTCCTGCGCGAGGTCGGGACGCCATTTCACGATCAACCGGATGCTGACGTTCGACAGCGTGAAGCTGCGGCTCGACCGCGAGCAGCCGATGACCTTCCTCGAGTTCAACTACATGATCCTCCAGGCCTACGACTTCCTGGAGCTGTCGCGCCGCGCCGGATGCCGCGCGCAGTTCGGCGGCTCCGACCAGTGGGGCAATATCGTCAACGGCATCGAGCTCGCGCGGCGGATCGACGGGACCGAGCTGTACGGCGTCACCACGCCGCTGATCACCACCGCCGACGGCGCGAAGATGGGCAAGACCGCGCAGGGCGCGGTGTGGCTGAGCGACGAGCTGCTCAGCCCCTACGACTACTGGCAGTTCTGGCGCAACGCGGCCGATGCAGACGTCGGGCGGTTCCTGAAGCTGTTCACCGATCTGCCGCTCGACGAGATCGCACGGCTGGAGCGCCTGCCCGGCGCGGAGATCAACCAAGCGAAGATCATTCTCGCGACCGAGGCGACGGCGATGCTCCACGGCCGCGCGGCCGCCGAAGCGGCGGCGGAGACGGCGCGGACGACGTTCGGTGAGGGCGGCGCGCGGGAAGAATCTGCCGAGCCTGCGACACAGGCGCAGCAATTTCCATCCTCGAAGCGCTCACCGGGCTCGGCTTCTGCGCCTCCAATGGCGAAGCCAAGCGCAAGATCGCCGAAGGCGCGGTTCAGGATCGACGATCAGGTAATCAGTGATCCCTCACTCAATCATTCAAGTGCCTAACAATCCGGTGAAGATCAGTCTCGGCAAGAAGAAGCACGGCTGCTCGATCAGCTAGCCGCTTCTGATCAGATCCCACCGCCTGGTCGCGCTCGAACAAATACAGGCAAATCCGCGCCGCCTGCCCACGCGGGCCAGCAAGGCCGCCGTCGCGATCGAGCAGGAGCAAGGCGTCGCTCTGCGCGATTGGTGCGAGCTCCGCGACCAGCTCGGGCGTGGCGACGCGGAACGCGACTTCGCCGGACTGCTTGCGTGCCGAGGATTTCGCCCGGGCCGCGCAGGCGCAGATCCTCCTCGGCGATGCGGAAGCCATCATTGGTCTCGCGCATCAGGGCGAGGCGCGCGCGCGAGGTTTCGCTGAGCGTGTTGCCGCGGATCAGCAGGCAGACGCTTTTGCCCGAACCCCGCCCCACCCGACCGCGGAGCTGGTGGAGTTGGGCGAGGCCGAAGCGCTCCGCCCCTTCGACGATCATCAGCGTGGCGTTGGGCACGTCGACGCCGACCTCGATCACGGTCGTCGCGACGAGCACGGCGAGCTCGCCGGAAGCGAAGCGCGCCATCACCGCGTCCTTGTCCGGCCCTTTCATCCGGCCGTGGACGAGCCCGACCTTGTCCTCGCCGAAGCGCAGCTTGAGCACCCGCGACCGCTCCTCGGCCGCGGCGGCGTCGCTCTTTTCGCTCTCCTCGACCAACGGGCAGACCCAATAGGCCTGCCCGCCTCCGGCGATGTGCCGGCCGAGCGCCGTCGATCACCTCGGGCAAGCGCTCCTCGCTGATCACCCGCGTCTCGACCGGCGTTCGCCCCGGCGGCATCTCGTCGATGCGGCTGACGTCCATCTCGCCATATTGGGTGAGCGTCAGCGTGCGCGGGATCGGCGTCGCGGTCATCACCAGCAGGTGCGGCGGACGCTCGGCCTTGGACGACGAGCAGCAGCCGCTGCGACACGCCGAAGCGGTGCTGCTCGTCGATCACCGCGAGGCCGAGATTCTTGTACGCGACCTTCTCCTG
Organism: uncultured Alphaproteobacteria bacterium; assembly: GCA_963785965.1. Taxonomy (GTDB): domain Bacteria; phylum Pseudomonadota; class Alphaproteobacteria; order Sphingomonadales; family Sphingomonadaceae; genus Sphingomicrobium. Next base: position 34,221 of record CAWAXE010000007.1, on the reverse strand, counting down.
GAAGATCGCATGCGTGCCGACGAGGATGTCGATCGAGCCGTCGGCGAGACCCATCAGGACGCTGTCTCGCGCCCTGCCCTTCTCGCGGCCGGTGAGGATCGCGACGCGCACGCCGATGCTGTCGAGTTGGCCGAGCAAAGTCGCATGGTGCTGGCGCGCGAGGATTTCGGTCGGGGCCAGCATCGCCGCCTGGGCGCCCAATTCCACTGCGGCGAGCATCGCCAGCAGCGCGACGAGCGTCTTGCCCGAACCGACATCGCCCTGCAGCAGCCGCAACATCGGCGTGGACTGCGCCAGGTCGCCGCGGATCTCCTCGCTCACGCGCCGCTGCGCACCGGTCAGCTGGTACGGCAGCCGCAGCTTGTCCGTCAGTTCGCCCGTGCCCGCGAGCGGAATCGTCCTGCGCCGCCGCTGCGACTGGCGCAGCAGCAGAAGCGCGAGCTGGTTGGCGAAAATCTCGTCATACGCGAGCCGCCGGCGGGCATCGTCGGCGCCGGGCTCGCGATGCGCTTCGGCCAGCGCCGCGCGCCACGCGCGCCAGCATTCGCGCGCCGCCAGGCTCGGCTCGATCCATTCGGGAAGCTCGGGGGCGCGTTCCATCGCCTCGCGCGCAAGCTCTCCCATGCGGCGATTGGTGAGCCCTTCGGTCAACGGATAGACCGGCTCCCTGATCGCCGGCGCAGCCTCCTTCCCGGGTTCGGCAACCTCCGGATGGATGATCTGCCATTCGTCGCCATATTGCTCGAGCTTGCCGGAAACGATGCGTTTTTCGCCCTTCGGCAACTGCCGCTTCGCCCACCCTGGATTGTTGAAATAGATGAGGCTGATCGTGTTGCCGTCCGCATCGGCGCTGAACACGCGCATCGGTCCGCGCCCCGAACGCGATTCGCGCGTTTCGAACGGCGTCACCTCGATGATCACGTTGCGGCCGAGCAGGGCGGCGCTCGCCGCTGGCGCGTGCACCCGCTCGATCGCGCCGGTCGGCAGATGATAGAGCAACGTCGACCACGCGGGTGAGATCGAGCTTCTTGAGGAATTTCGAGACCTGCGGACCGACGCCCTTCAGCACCTCGACCTCGGCGAACATAGGGTTGAGGATTTCGGGGCGCATGCCTGGTTGTTAGCGTGAGTCTCGTGGCTCGCAATGACACACGAACCCGACTACATGCCCGCCATGCCGTCCGATCCGGAACTGAAGCGCCTCGGCTGGCGCGCGCATCATCGCGGCACGAAGGAAGCCGATCTGCTGATCGGCGGGTTCTTCGACGCGCATCATGCGTCGTGGAGCACCGAAGATTGCACCCTGTTCGACGAGATGCTGCGCGAGCAGGACGTCGACATCATGGCGTGGGCGCACGGAACCGCCGAGCCGCCGACGCGGTTCCACGGACCGATCACGGAAGCGCTACAGAAACTCGATTACGTGACGATCGCCAAATGACCGAACCTCTCCAGCGTGTGCTCCGCGCCCGTGAGCCGTTGACGCTCGCCGGAGTGCCCACGGGCTTCCTGCCGTGGCTCGCGGCCGATCTGGCGCGTGCGGCGCACGGAACCGGCAAAGGCGGACGCGCGGTCGTGATCGCCGCCGACGAAGCGGCGATGCGCGCGCTCGCCGAGACGGTCCCGTTGTTCGCGCCCGAAGTCGAAGTGCTGACGTTCCCCGGCTGGGACTGCCTGCCCTACGACCGCGCTTCGCCCGCACTCCGGTGATGGCCGAGCGGCTCGCGACTCTGAACGCGCTCCAGGGCACGCGCGACAAGCCGCAATTGCTGATCGCGACAGCGGGCGGCGCGACCCAGCGCGTCCTTACCCCGTTCCGAGTCCGGCAACTCACCCGCCGCATCGCCGCAGGGGAGCGGATCGAGCGCGAGGTACTCGTCGAGCAGCTGAATGCGCTCGGCTATCAGCGCGCCGACACTGTTGCCGAGCATGGCGAATATGCGGTGCGCGGCTCGCTGATCGATGTGTTTCCGGCGGGCGAGGAGCTTGGCGCTGAGGCTCGATTTCTTCGGCGACGAGATCGACAGCCTGCGCCGTTTCGACCCGGCCGACCAGCGCTCGACCGACAAAGCCGACGGCTTCACCTTGATGCCGGCGTCGGAAGCCCTGCTCGACGACGAAAGCATCAAGCGCTTCCGCGTCGGCTATCGCGAGAACTTCGGCGCGACCGCAACTCAGGACCCGCTCTACCAGGCGTTGTCCGAGGGCCGCCGCATGGCCGGCATGGAGCATTGGCTTCCGCTGCTGGAAGACAAGCTTTCGACGCTGTTCGACCATCTCGGCGAGAACGACCTGATCCTGCGCGACGCCGGCGCCGATGCGGCGCTCGAGGCGCGGCGCGATGCGGTCGAGGATTATTACCAGAACCGCGTGCGGGCGATGCAATCGGAGCCGGGCAGCTATCGCCCACTCGAACCGCAGGCGCTGTATCTGCTCAAGGATGAGTGGAACGCTCACCGTCAGCCGAGCGGCCGATCCACCTCGTCTCCCCGTTTCCAGAGCCCGAAACCGAGCGGACGATCGACTTCGCGGTCGAGCCGGCGCGCGACTTCGCGCCCGAGCGGGCGCAGCAGACCAATGTCTATCAGGCAGTCGCGGGTCATATCGCAAGGCTTCGCCGCGACGGCCGGAAAGTCGTGCTTGCGAGCTACACCCGAGGTGCGCGTGAACGCTTGAGCGGGCTGCTCGACGAGCATGGGCTCAAGGCGCAGAAGCACGTCGACAGCTGGCAGGACGCGCTCGGGTCCAGGACCCAGCCGGCGCTGCTCGTCCTTCCGCTGGACCACGGTTTCACCACGCGCGACGTGGCGGTCCTCACCGAGCAGGACATGCTCGGCGATCGGCTCGTCCGCCGCCGCCGCAAGCGCAAGGCCGCCGCTGCCTTCCTCGAGGAGCTCGCGACCCTTTCGCCGGGCGATCTCGTGGTGCACGCCGACCATGGCATCGGCCGCTACGAGGGGCTGACGCAAATCCCCGTCAGCAAGGTGCCGCACGACTGCGTCGCCCTCGAATATGCCGGCGGCAACAAGCTCTATTTGCCGGTCGAGAATATCGAGCTGCTCTCACGCTACGGCCATGACAGCGAGGGCGTCGCCCTGGACCGGCTCGGCGGCGAGGCGTGGCAGCGGCGCAAGTCGCGGATGAAGGAGCGCATCCGCGAAATCGCGGGCGAGCTGATCAAGACCGCTGCGCTGCGGGCGATGCGCCCCGGCGTGGTCGCCGAGCCGGACTCGAGCTATCCGCAATTCGTCGATCGCTTCCCCTACGAGGAGACTGACGACCAGGACCGCGCGATCGACGACGTGCTCAACGACCTTGAAGCCGGCAAGCCGATGGACCGGCTGGTGTGCGGCGACGTCGGCTTCGGCAAGACCGAGGTCGCGCTGCGCGCGGCCTTCGTCATGGCGATGTCGGGCAAGCAGGTCGCTCTGGTCTGCCCCACCACCCTGCTCGACGCGCCAGCACTACACCAACTTCGTCGAGCGCCTGCAAGGCTTCCCAATCAACGTCGGGCGATTGTCGCGTCTGGTGCCCGCCGGCCGAAGCGAAGAAGACCAAGGAAGGCCTCGCAAACGGCCAGGTGGACATCGTCATCGGCACCCACGCGCTGCTCGCGAAAAGCATTGAATTCAAGCGCCTGGGCCTCGTCATTGTCGACGAGGAGCAGCATTTCGGAGTGGTCCACAAGGAGCGGCTGAAGGCGCTTCGGGCCGACGTCCACGTGCTCACGCTGACGGCGACTCCGATCCCGCGCACGCTGCAGATGGCGATGTCGGGCCTGCGCGACCTCAGTCGTGATCCAGACGCCGCCGGTCGACCGGCTTGCGATCCGCACCTATGTCAGCCCGTGGGATCCGGTCGTGGTGCGCGAGGCGCTGCTGCGCGAACATTATCGCGGCGGACAAAGCTTCTTCGTCGTTCCGCGCATCGCCGACCTCCCTGGCGTCGAGGAGTGGCTCGCCGAGCACGTCCCAGAGGTGAAGGTCGGTGACCGCGCACGGCCAGATGAGCGCCGGGCAGGTCGAGCAGCGGATGAGCGCTTTCTACGACCGCAAATATGATGTGCTGCTGTCGACGACGATCGTCGAAAGCGGGCTCGATATCCCAAGCGCCAACACGCTCATCGTCTATCGCTCCGACCGCTTCGGCCTGGCCCAGCTCTACCAGCTGCGCGGCCGCGTCGGCCGGGCGAAGACCCGCGCCTACGCCTATCTCACGATGCCGGCCGACCGGTCGATCACCGAGGCCGCGCAGAAGCGGCTGCAGGTGCTCGCCGATCTCGACAGCCTCGGCGCCGGCTTCCAGCTTGCCAGCCACGACCTCGACATCCGCGGCGCCGGCAATCTGCTCGGCGACGAGCAGTCGGGCCACATCAAGGAGGTCGGCTTCGAGCTCTACCAATCGATGCTCGAGGACGCGATCATCGAGATGAAGGCCGGCGGGGTTCCCCGGCGCGAGGAGTTCACGCCGCAGATCAGCGTCGATGCGCCGATCATGATCCCGGAGACATTACGTCCCGGATCTCGACCTCCGGATGGGACTCTACCGCCGCCTCGGCGAGCTCGAGGACCGGCCCGGCGATCGACGCCTTCGCCGCCGAGCTGATCGACCGCTTCGGAGGGCTCCCCGACGAGACCGCGAACCTGATGAAGATCGTCGAGGTCAAGCTGCAATGCCGCGCAGGCGAGCATCGCCAAGCTCGACATCGGCGCCGCGCGGCGCGGTCGTGACGTTCGCCGCCGGCGGCTTCCCCGATCTGCCGGGCCTGCTCGGCTACATCGAGCGCCTGAAGGGCGCGGCAAAGCTCAGGCCCGACAGCAAGATCGTCGTCTCGCGCAACTGGCCGACGGCCGAAGCGCGGCTCGAACGGCGCGCTGCAGCTCTCGCGCGGCCTGGCGCGGTGTTGCTGCCGCCGGCGAAGCCGCGAAAAAGGAGCTTGAGCCGGCCTAGTTCGGCTTCACGAACTTGTAGGCGAACTGGCTGGTGTGGCCGCGGATCGACTTGTCGAACACCGGGATGTCGAGCGGGTCGGCGGGATTGTTCGAGCACCTTGCTTTCGCCCGCGAATTTGAAGCCCGCGGCCTCGACCTCCTTCCTGACGATCGCGGGATCGATGCGGTGCAGCTTCTCGGTGTCGGCCAAGCCCCGCCCCGGCTTCGCCATATGGTCGATGATCATGAACGTGCCGCCGGGCTTGAGGATCTTGAACACCGCCGGTTGAGTAAGCCGGGTCGGTCTTGCCCATAAATTCGTCGGGATAATCGTGGTAATTTTGCGACGTCCACACGACGTCGAGCGGCTCGGGCGCGCGTCAGCATCGTCGCTCGGCTGCACCTCAGTGACGATGTTGCCGTAATATTTGTCGGCGGAAAGCTTCCTCATGTCCGCGACATTGCCCGTCGCGTAGCGCGCGTAGGCCTGCGGCCAGACCGCATAGACCTTGCCGTCGGGCCGACGATCTTGCTAGAAGATGCGGGTCCAGTAACCGCTGCCCGGAATCAGGTCCAGGACCTTGTCGCCGGCTTCACGCCGGCAAGCGCGATCAGCGGCCCGGGCTTGCGCCGCGCGTCCGACGCGTCGCCCTGATCCTTGCGCGCCGGGATCGGCGAGCGCCGGTCGAGCGCGGCCTGTGAGAATTGCCCGGCGGCTCGGCCTTCTGGCAGCTCGCCGAGCAAGAGCGCCGCCAATGCGACGCCATGTCCGCTACAGCTTCTGTCCACCTTGGCGCACGAACATGCGGGGCAGAGGCCGATAGCGAGCACGAACTTTCGACGGAAGTTCTAGGCGGCTTCGACTTGCGGCCGCGGCGACGAACCGCGTCAGTTCATCATGGGTCAGCGCGCCCGCGCCGAGAAACCCCTGGTAGAGATCGCAGCCCCAGTCGGCGAGGAGCGCCAGCTGGCCGGTGCTTTCGACGCCTTCGACGACCACCTGGAGCCCGAGCTCGCGAGCGAGGCGGATCATCGCCTTGACCACGATCCGGTCGCGCTCGCCGCCGACGATGTCGGTGATGAGGCCGCGATCGATCTTGATCATGTCGAGCGGCAAGCGAGGTCAGATAGGCGAGGCTGGCGTAGCCGGTGCCGAAATCGTCGACCGCGATGCCGATCCCCTCGTCGCGCAGGCGGCCAGGCGCTCGGCGACCGCCGCCTGGTCGATCAGCAGCGCACTTTCGGTGATCTCGACCGTCACCCGCGACGGATCGATGCCCGCCGCGGCAATCTCGTCGAGCAGCCACTGGTCATAGCCCGTCGCGCGAAATCTCCTGCGGCAGCAGGTTGATCGAGATCTTGAGGTCCTTGAGCGGGCCCTCCCATACGGCGGCGCAACGCAGCGCCTTGCGTTGGACGAGGCGCGACAGGCGCTCGTCCAGGCCCGCGGCGGTGGCGCGCGAGAACAAGCTTCGCCGGCCGACGCGCATTGACGATCGCGCAAGCGCCTCGGCACCGACGATCCGGCCGGTCCGCGGCTCGATCAAAGGCTGGATAGAGAACCTCGATCTGCTCGTGCGCGATGACGCTCTCGAGCAATCGGTCGGTCCGCGGTTCGGCGGGCGCCGATGTTGCCCGATCGGACGCCCGCCTCCCCCACTCGAACATCGTTTCCCACTTGGTCATGAAAGAGCGCCTAACGAGCGGCCGTGAACGGCGGAACGCACGCCTTGCCGCCGTGAGCCGAAACGGGACAGTGACGGGCGGCGCGGATGCTCCTATGTTTTGAGCCCGATCTGAGGCTGCCGAGGACATGCTGCTTGAGCGCAGACGCTCCCGTCCCGCGACGCATGAAGCCAGGACCTGGCCAGCCTCGGCATCGGCCTGCTTTCGTCGCATCGGGAGATGCGCGCGCGCCGGCGAAGCCTGCTCCGCCAGCGCTATGCGTTCGCCGAGCGACGACCGGGCGCAGACCCTCGTCGCGCTCGGCGGCGACGGGTTCATGCTCCACACTCTGCACCGGATGCTGGAGGGCGAATGCCCGCACCTGCCGGTGTTCGGCATGAACCGCGGCACGATCGGCTTCCTGATGAACGAATGGCGGCTGGAGGGCCTCGCCGAGCGCATCGCGGCGGCCAAGGCGATCCGCGTCGCGCCGCTCGAGATGCGGGCGACGACGGTCGGCGGCAAGACCTTCACCCACGCCGCGATCAACGAAGTCTCGCTGCTCCGCGAAACGCGCCAGACGGCCAAGATCGAAGTGCTGGTCAACGGCCATGTCGTCATGCCCGAGCTGGTGTGCGACGGCGTGCTGGTCGCGACGCCCGGCCGGATCGACGGCGTACAATCTGTCGGCGCACGGCCCGATTCTGCCGCTCGCGGCGAAGATGCTCGCGCTGACGCCGATCAGCCCGTTCCGTCCGCGGCGCTGGTCGGGCGCCATCCTGCCCGACGAGAACCAGGTCTGCTTCCGCGTGCTCGAGGCCGAGAACCGCCCGGTCTCGGCGGTCGCCGACCAGATCGAGGTGCGCGATGTCGCCAAGGTCGAGGTCGACGCTCGACCGCGAGCGCTCGCTGACGCTTTTGTTCGATCCCGAGCACGCGCTCGACGAGCGCATCGCGCTGGAGCAGTTCGCGACCTGACCACACCCGCTTGCCTTTGGACTGCTTCGCTATCTAGCCGCGCCTCTCAAGACGGCATTCCCCGGTAGCTCAGCGGTAGAGCGTTCGACTGTTAATCGAATGGTCGCCTGTTCGAATCAGGCCCGGGGAGCCATCTCTTCTCCCATTTCCTCAGACCGGTTTCGTACGCAAGTGTCCTGCCGACTAAGCCATGTCGCGCTAACGTCCGCTTTCGACCCATTGCGGACATTAGCTATTTAGCTAGAATGATTGCCCGCTCGGATGTCCGTTCGCGGGGATGAAGCGATGACCTCTAAGCTCTGGTCAGGGCACCGAACAGTTCTGTTCTAATCGTGGTCGGAATGGCGCTTCCTTGTTCGGCACGATGAGCATCGAACGGTCGCTGCGCTGAGTGCGAACCCTCATCATTTCCGGTGAGTGCGTGTTCGCAGAGGGTGGCATAAAAGACGCAGTCTTTGGACTGGCGCTTCTCACGTCGCGCTCCGCAAGAGCCAATTCGCAGGCGCGACCGCCGTGATCATCGCAACGTTCCTAACGTTTGGTGTTGCTGTTCAGTCACGCCACGTCGTTGGCCTTCGGGCTAGTCCGATCACATAACTTGGTGCGACGCAGTTTATCCGGCGATCGCGGCAACGCATCACTTGGGCTTTCGCTGTTCCCATGGAGTTAAACCGCCAACAAACCGGCACTCTTTTTGATGGGCCTGACGTTTGCGACGCTGACGCTCCTCGTCGGCTCCGCTCGCCCTCCTGGCCAGACTCTAGAAAACACGTTGGCCAAATGTCTGCTTCCCACCCATCGCTAGACATAAGCGGAGTGCGAGGAGCCGGCTCTCAGTCTTCGTGACCCGAGCGCCAAAGCGCGCCGGTCAGCGGCTCCAGCAGATATTGCAGCGCGGTGCGCTTGCGGACCGTCATCACGACCTCGACCGGCAAGCCCGGGCCGAAGCTCGCCCTGGCCGAGCACCGAGCGCACTTCGTTGAGCTCCTTTTCTGGAACGACGATCTCCGCGCGGAAGAAGGTGCGGCCGGTCTTCTCGTCGGTGAAGCTGTCCGCCGACACGGTCCGGACGCGTCCGGTGAACAACGGCAGCGAGCGATTGTGGATGCTCATGAAGCGGACTTGCGCCGGCTGGCCCGGATAGGCGTCGTCGGCATCGGTCGGCTTCAATTGCGTCTGGATCACCAGCTCGCGCCCGTCGGGAACGATGTCCATCAGCTTCTGGCCCGGAGCGACAACCCCGCCGATGGTGAAGACGGTGAGGCCGACGACCTGCCCGGTGACGGGCGCGCGGACCATCGAATGCTCCAGTTGCTCGCGCGTCGCCACCAGCTTGGGAAGCGTCTCCGAAAGCTTGCTTTGCGTGTCCTTCAAATCGGATTCGATCTGCTCCTGCCGGCCGCGGACGACGCTCAGCGACTGCATCCTGGTCTCGCCGATCCCTTCGCCGGCACGGGCGTATTCGGCTTCCATGCTGCCTGCTGGCCCTTGAGCTCGGCCTCGGCGCGTTCGAGCTCACGCACGCGGTTCATCGACGCGAAGCCCTTTGCGGCGATGCTTTTCAGGCCCGCCAGCTCCTCGCCGATCAGCCTCTGCTGCTCGATCAGCGCCGCGCGCTGCTGGGTATAGCCGCCCTGCTGCTGGACAAGCTGCTGCGCGCGCTGGCCGAGCACCGATTGCTGGGCCGACACCGAACCGGACCGCGCGTCCATCTCCGAGCGCTGGAGCTGCCATCACCTGCGCCGCGATCTCGCGATCCTGCGGGACTGAGCGACGCAAATTCGGCTGGCGGAGCGAAGTTGTGCTGGCCAGTCCGTTCGGCGAGCAGCCGCGCGCGCTGCGCGAGCAGCGTCAGATAATCGCTGGTCAGCGCGCGTTCCGCCGCCTGGAGCTCGGGCGCCGAGAGCTCGACCAAAACCTGGCCCGCCTGGACATGCTGGCCTTCGCGCACGCGGATCGCGGTGATGACCCCGCCGTCCTTGTGCTGCACGGTTTGCCGATTGCCGAGGACTGCGACCGTGCCCGGGCGCTCACACCGGCATCCAGCGGGACAAACGCCGCCCAGCCGAGGAATACGACAAAGAACAGGATCGCGACCGAGAGACCTGCACGGATCTCCGCGCGCGGGTTGCCCGCTTCGCTGTGCATGGGCTGCAAGTGCGACGACTTCGCTCACGCCGCATTCTCCGCAGCCTTGGGTCCAGTCAGGCGGGCGACGACCTCGGACGCGGGACCGATCATCTTCGGACGGCCCTCTTCCAGCACCAGCAGCCGGTCGGCCGCTGCAGCACTCCGCGGCGGTGCGCGATGACGATCACCGTCGCTCCCCGCGCCCGTGCCTTGGTGATCGCCCGCAGCAGCGCCTCCTCGCCATTCTGGTCGAGAAAGGCATTGGGTTCGTCGAGCACGAGCAGCCGCGGTTCGCCGTACAGCGCCCGCGCCAGCGCCATGCGCTGCGCCTGCCCCGCCGACAGCCCCGCGCCCATCAGGCCGAGCGTCGTGTCATAGCCTTGCGGAAGCTGGAGGATGAGCTCGTGGATCCCGGCTTCCATCGCGGCGCTGACCACCGCCTCGTCGATCTTCTTGGCTTCCTCGCTGCCGCGTCCGCGCGAGAAGCGCGCAATATTCTCCTTGATCGTCCCTTCGAACAGCGACGGCTCCTGCGGCATGTAGCCGAAGTGCTTGCCGAGCTCGTCCTGCTCCCAGTCGGTCAGGCGCGCGCCGTCGATCCGCACGGTGCCCACGGTCGGCTGGAGCGCGCCGATGAGGATCTTGCCCAAGGTCGTCTTGCCCGATCCGCTCGGGCCGATGATGCCGAGGATCTTGCCCGGATCGGCGCGGAAGCTGACGCCGACCAGGACCGGCCGGCCGTCGCGGCCACGCAGCCCGACTTCCTCGACCTGCGAGCACGCCTTCGGGCGCCGGAAGCGCCGTGTAGATCCGCTCTTCGTCCATATTTTCGAGCGCTCGCGACAGCCGCCGCGCGCCCGCGCGGGCCGAGGCGAGCGACGACCAGCCGCCGATAATGCTCTCGATCGGCTGCAGCGCGCGGCTCAGAAGCACCGACGAAGCGATGATCGCACCCCCCGAGATGTCGCCGGCGATCGCCAGCAAAGCGCCGAGGCCGAGCGCGACCGACTGGACGAACAAGCGGAAAAACCGGCTCGTCGCGGTCAGCTTGCCGCCGCCGAACTGCGCGCTGATCATGTTGGCGAGCGCGAGCCGGCGGTGACCGAGCTGCCGCTCGACCATCGCGCCGGTCATGCCGAGGCCCTTCACGGTCGTTCCATGGACCGCGATCGCCTGCTGCGAATTGTGCGCCGCCGCCATCGCGGAGGTCGCGACCTCCATCTTCTTCTGCGTCGCGCGCTGGTTGAACCAGGCGAGCGTCACGAGGAGGATCGACGCCACCACCGCGAGCATTCCGATCCAGAAGTGGAGCAGGAAGGCGGTCAAGCAGGAAGACGGGGGTCCACGGCGCGTCGAACATCGCGGCCACGGTCGGCGTCGCGATCGCCGAGCGGACCAGGTCGAAATCGCGCATGGCCTGGCCCGCCGCGCCCGAATCCTTGGCCATCATCTGCTTGAGGATCCGGGAGCGAGCAAGGCGTCGATCCGCTGGCTGGCGCGAACCAGCAGCCGGTTGCGGACCATGTCGAGGATCGAGAGCGTCAGCAGCGCCAGCGCGAGCGCCATCGTCACGAACAGCAAGGTCGTCTTGCCGCCGGTCGGGACGACCCGGTCGTAGACCTGCAGCATGTAGAGCGTCGGCGCGAGATAAAGGATGTTGATGAGCAGGCTGAACACCGCGGCAGCGATGAAATGCTGACGGCAATCGGCGAGCGCCTCGGCAAGAACGCGCGGCAGCTCGATCCCGGCAAGCTTCAAGGCCGCGCTCCGGGCGCGCTCGATGCCGTCGCTCAAAATGCCTCAAGACCATGCAACCCCTACCCAAGGCAGCCGGAATCCCTCGGCCTAGCCCGCTCAAAACGTCCATATTCGTATCAGAATCAACGCAAACTACTAAATTGTCCCTTACCGGGACATGAAGCGCTCAGCCCTCGAGCGCCGCCATCAGCGATGCGTTCCCGCCGGCGGCGGTCGTGTCGATGCAGGTGACTCGCTCGGTTGCGAAGCGGGCGACGTAATGCGGCCCGCCAGCTTTGGGACCCGTCCCGCTGAGAGGCCCTCGCCGCCGAATGGCTGGCTTTCGACCACGGCCCCGATCTGGTTGCGGTTGACGTAAAAATTGCCGACGCGGGCATGTTCCTCGACATAATCGCGAACCGTATCGATGCGGCTCTGGAGGCCGAGGGTGAGACCGTAGCCCGTCGCGTTGATGTCCTCGACGACCTGCGCAAGTGCCATCCGCGGGGAAGCGAATCACGTGCAGGATCGGCCCGAAATTCTCATGATTCAATTGGCTTAGCGACTTGATCTCATAAAAGGCGGGAGGAACGAAGCAACCGTGCTTCGCCTCTTTCGGCGGCTCCAGACGGCAGATACGCCTGGCGTTCTTGTCCAGCCATTCGATGTGCTCGTCGAGCAACCGCCTGGCAGCCTCGTCGATGACCGGGCCCGACATCGGTCGCAAGGTCGCATGGATCGCCGACCTTCAGCGCTTTCATCGCGCCCGCGATCATCGTGATGATCCCGTCAGCGACGTCTTCCTGGACGAACAGCACGCGCAAGGCGGAGCAACGCTGGCCTGTGCTCTGGAAAGCGGAGGAGATGACGTCGCGTGTGACCTGCTCGGGTAGGGCGGAACTATCGACGATCATCGCGTTCTGCCCGCCCGTTTCGGCGATGAACGGGATGATCGGCCCGTCGCGGTCGGCGAGAGTGCGGTTGATCATTCGCGCAGTCTCGGTCGAGCCGGTGAAAACGACGCCCGCGAGCAGGGCGTGCGCGGTCAGCGTTCCGCCCACCACCCTGCCCGCGCCCGGTGCGAGCTGGAGGACGTCCCTGGGAATGCCCGCCTGGTGCATCAGTTCGACGGCAAACGCGCCGATCAGCGGTGTTTGCCCGGCGGGCTTGGCGATCACGGCATTGCCCGCAGCCAGCGGCGCCGAAATTAGGCCGGTGAAAATCGCCAGTGGGAAATTCCACGGCGAAATGCTCGCGAACACACCGCGGCCATGCAGGCGGAGCGCGTTCTGCTCTCCGGTCGGGCCCGGAAGCGGTAGCGGCCGGGTGAACTGCCGTCGCGCCTCGGACGCATAGAAGCGCAGGAAGTCGACCGCCTCGCGCACTTCGAGCACCGCGTCGATCAACGTCTTTCCGCCTTCACGAATACAGAGCGAGAAGAATTCCTCCGCATGGGCCTCGTAGAGGTCGGCGGCGCGGTCGAGCAGCTCCGCCCGCGCCTCGCCGCCAAGCGCGTCCCAGTCGACCTGCGCGGCGTGACCAGCGTGGGCCATCCGGTCGACCTCCGCGGCAGTCGCCTCGAACACGGTTCCAACCGTGACGCGGTGGTCCTGCGGCGACACGATGGGCCTGCCCTCACCCTTTCCAAGGCCAGGCTTGGCCGTCCAACTGCGGCTCTCGAGTGCCTTCAGCCGCTCGAGCAGCGGCTCGCGAACCCGCGGGTCGGACAGGTCGACGCCCGCGCTGTTGCGGCGGTTGGGGCCGAACACATCGCGAGGAAGGACGATCTTCGGATTGCGCTTGGGCTGAAGCGCGTCGAGCTCGGCGACGGGATCCCTGACCAGCTCGTCGAGCGAGACGTGCTCATCGGCGATGCGGTTGACGAAGCTGGAATTGGCGCCGTTCTCGAGGAGGCGTCGCACGAGGTAGGCGAGCAGTTCCTTGTGGCTGCCAACCGGCGCGTAGATGCGCACCGGCGTGCGCGGATCGCCGATCCCGTCCTCGAGCTTGGCCAATTCATCGTAAAGCGCCTCGCCCATGCCGTGAAGGCGCTGAAACTCGAATGGGCGACCGGCGGAAAGCGCCTTCACCTGCCCGATGGTATTCGCATTGTGGGTCGCGAACGCTGGAAAGATGGCATCGCTCGCGGCGAACAGCTTCTTCGCGCAGGCCAGATAGGAAACGTCCGTCGCGACCTTGCGGGTGAAGACCGGATAGTCGGGCAGTCCGGCGACCTGCGCCGCCTTGATCTCGGTGTCCCAATAAGCGCCTTTCACGAGGCGGACCATGAGCTTGCGGCCATGCGCCCGCGCCGCGTCGGCCACCCAGTCGCACAAAGGCGCGGCCCGCTTCTGATAGGCCTGGATGGCGATCCCGAAACCGCCCCAGCCGTTCGCGAACAGCGAGTCATCGGCAAGCAGCGCCTCGAACACGTCGAGCTGGAGCTCCAGCCGGTCGGCTTCTTCGGCGTCGATGGTCAGATGGACGTCGGCCTTCGCCGCTTTGAGCGCGAGCTCGCGCATGACCGGCACCACCGCCGCCACGGCTTCGGACCCGTGGGTATATTCAAAGCGCGGGTAAAGCGCGGTCAGCTTGACGGAAATCCCAGGCGACTGCCGGAAGTCGCCCTTTGCCGCCTTGGCAATGCGGTCGAGCGCGTTGCGATACGAATTCGCGTAGCGCTCAGCATCGTCATAGGTGCGCGCCGCCTCGCCGAGCATGTCGAAGCTGTGGCTGAGGCCCTGCCGCCGCTCGGGCTCGGCCCGCTTCAGTGCCTCGTCGATGGTCCGGCCGAAGACGAAATTGCGCCCGAGAATCTTCATCGCCTCGCGCACGGCCGTCCGCACAACTGGCTCGCCAAGACGCCCGACCGCGCGGCCAAGCACCGCCTTCCAATTGTCGGACTGGTCAGCCGCGCCTTCGAGCACCTTGCCCGTCAGCAGCAGCGAGAAGGTCGTCGCATTGACGAACGACGAGCCTGACGCCCCGAGCTTCTCGGACCAGTCCGGTCCGGCCAGCTTGTCGGCGATCAGCTCGTCGGCGGTGTGCGCGTCGGGAATCCGCAGCAAAGCCTCGGCCAGGCACATCATCGCGATGCCCTCGTCGGAGCCGAGATCGTAGGTGTGAAGGAACGCGTCGATGCCCGACGGCTTCTGCGCCCGGACCCCTTTGACCAGCGTCCGCGCCATCGCCGTGGCTTCACCGAGCACATTGGCCTCGACCCGCGCCTCATTGAGACGCTCGGCGACGACCTGCTCTTCGTCGGGCCGGTAGGCGCGCCTCAGCTCGGCCCGGTCAGTGACGACCGGTGTCGCAGCTACGCGAGCTGTCCGTGGCAATGCTTGTACTTCTTGCCCGAGCCGCATGGGCACGGCGCGTTGCGGCTGATCGGAGCTTCGACGACGCCGCCCTGCGGCTCACGCAACGGCAGCGGCGGCTGCGGGATGCTGAGCAGCGGCAGGTTCGACAGCACCGCGCCCGTCGCCGCGTCGATGTCGGCCGTGTCGTCGTCCCCCGAGAACGGATCGAGGTGCTGGGTGATAAAATCGGGGAGCACCGGCGGCGGCGCGTCCTCCAGGCGGAACTGCGCGCGCATCAGCATCCGGGTCACTTCTTCCCGGATCGCGACCAGCAGTCTTTCGAACAGCAGGAATGCTTCCTGCTTGTACTCGTCGATCGGCTTCTTCTGGGCATAGCTCCTGAGGTGGATCACCTGGCGCAGCGCGTCGAGCGTCGCGAGGTGCTCCTTCCAGTACTGATCGAGGGTCTGCAGTAGGATCTGCTTCTCCACCGACTTGCGGCTGTCGGTCTCGAGCTGGCTCATCTTCTCGGCCATGACGCCGTCGGCGAGGCCCTGCACCCGCTCAATGATCAGGTCCGGCTCGACCGCTTCCTCTTCCAGCCATTGTTCGACCGGCGGCTGGAGCCCGAACACCAGATCGATGCTCTCCTTCAGCCCTGCGACATCCCACTGCTCGGGATAGGTGCCGGGCGGGCAGTGGACCGCGACGATCGAAGCGGCCGTCTCGGCGCGCATGTCGTTGATGACATCCTCGACCGTTTCCGCGTCCATGATGTCGGCACGCTGCTCGTAGATGACCTTGCGCTGGTCGTTCATCACGTCGTCGAATTCGACGACTTGCTTGCGGATGTCGTAGTTGCGCGCCTCGACCTTCTTCTGCGCGGTCTCGATCGCCTTGGAGATCCACGGCGAGATGATCGCTTCGCCGTCCTCGAGATTCTTGTTCATCAGGCGGGAGAACATCGTCTGCGGACCGAAGATGCGCAGCAAATCGTCATCGAGGCTCAGATAGAATTTCGACAGCCCCGGATCGCCCTGGCGGCCCGACCGGCCACGCAGCTGGTTATCGATGCGCCGGCTCTCGTGGCGCTCGGTGCCGAGCACGTAAAGGCCACCGGCGTCGATCACCCGCTGCTTCTGTTCGGCGACTTCGGCGCGGATGCGTTCGATCGCTTGTTCCTTCTCGGGTCCGCCCTCCATTTTGCCGAGCTCGTCCTCGATGCGGAAGTCGACGTTGCCGCCCAGCTGAATATCGGTGCCGCGGCCGGCCATATTGGTCGCGATCGTCACTGCGCCCATGCTGCCCGCCTGAGCGACGATATGCGCCTCCTGCTCGTGGAAGCGGGCGTTCAGCACTGAATGCTTGATCCCCTCCTTGTTGAGATATTCGGATAGCATCTCGGATTTTTCGATCGAGATCGTACCGACCAGTACCGGCTGGCCATGCTCCTGCTTCGCCTTGATTTCCTGGGTGATCGCGGCGAACTTCTCCGGCATCGACTTGTAGAAGACGTCTTCCTCATCCACGCGGCGGACCGGCACGTTGGTCGGGATGGAGACCACGTTCATCTTGTAGATGTCGAAGAATTCCGGGGCCTCGGTCATCGCCGTGCCGGTCATTCCGGAGAGCTTCGGGTACATCCGGAAATAGTTCTGGAAAGTGATCGAGGCGAGCGTCTGGTTCTCGGGCTCGATCTGGACGCCTTCCTTGGCTTCGACCGCCTGGTGAAGCCCGTCCGACCAGCGCCGCCCGTCCATCATCCGGCCGGTGAACTCGTCGATGATGACGACCTTCCCATCCTTGACGATGTAATCGATGTCCTTCTTGAACATGACGTTGGCTTTCAGCGCCTCGTTCAAGTGATGGACGACCTGGGTGTTCATGATGTCGTAGAGGTTGCGGCCTTCGATCAGGCCGGCTTCCTCGAGCATCCGCTCGGCCTTCTCGGTGCCGTCCTCGGTGAGGACCACGCTCCGCTGCTTCTCGTCCTTGTCGTAATCGGACGGCTGCAGCAGTTTCACCAGCTGATCGACCTTCATGTAGAGGTCGGACTTGTCGTCGGTCGGGCCGGAGATGATCAGCGGCGTCCGCGCTTCGTCGATCAGGATCGAATCCACCTCGTCGACGATGGCGTAATTGAACGGCCGCTGGACCATCTGCGCCCGCGAGAATTTCATATTGTCGCGCAAATAATCGAAGCCGAGCTCGTTGTTCGTGCCGTAGGTGATGTCGCAATTGTAGGCCTCACGCCGCTCCTCGTCGGAGCAAGTTGGGTACAATCACGCCCACGGTCATTCCGAGGAAGCGGTAGATCTGGCCCATCCAGTCGGCGTCGCGGCGGGCGAGATAGTCGTTGACCGTGACGACGTGGACGCCCCTGCCTTCGAGCGCATTCAGATAGACCGCGAGGGTCGCGACCAGCGTCTTGCCTTCGCCGGTCTTCATCTCGGCGATCTCACCGCGGTGGAGCGCGATGCCGCCGATCAGCTGGACGTCGTAATGGCGCTGGCCAAGCGTTCGGATCGCCGCTTCGCGAACGGTGGCGAACGCTTCGGGAAGCAGGTCCTCGAGCTTTTCGCCGTTGGCCAGCCGCTGCCGGAAGAGCTCCGTCTGCCCGCGCAGCTCGTCGTCCGAAAGCGCATGAATATTCGGTTCGAGCGCGTTGACCGCATCGACATATTTGCCGAGGCTACGGACGTAGCGATCGTTGGCCGATCCGAAGATGCTTTTTGCCACTGCGGCGAACATGGAATTCCCTTAAATACCCGTGCGTTCAGGATGGGGCGAAAACCTCTCGCCGTCGCTCTGGGAAACTGTCGCGGGCGATGTAAGGAGCGGCCTAGCCGTAGTCAATTAAGGCGCAAGCGTGCCGACGGCGATCTCGTCTGGACGAAGGGCGCGGACAAGGTGCGTCCAGTGCCCTCGTCGAGCTTCGGCCACCGCAGCTTCTGCGGTGAGTGCGGGCCAGCCGCTTTCGACTGGCTCGCAGTCTCGAGATTGCTCTCCAGCCACTGCTGGATCTGGCTGCGCGGGGCAGCGCCGACCTTTTGCGCGATGGGCTGGCCGCCGTTGAACAGCAGCATGGTCGGGATTCCGCGCACGCCGTAACGGCTCGGCGTGTCGGGATTCTCGTCGATGTTGAGCTTGGCGACCGTGACCTTGTCGCCGAGCTCGGCGGAGATTTCCTCGAGCGCCGGGGCGATCATTCGGCACGGGCCGCACCATTCGGCCCAGAAATCGACCAGCACTGGTCCGGAAGCCCCCAAAACGTCGCTGGCGAAGCTCTGATCGGTGACGGATTTGGTGGGCATGACGCGCGAATCTCCCTCGGCATGGGTGACGGTGTAACGGCCATATGGGCGTTCGCGCCCACGGCGCTCAAGGCATGACTTCGATCAGTTTCGGGCCGGACGTGTAGAGCAATGCTGCGCGGATGTGCCGTCCCGGGAAAATCACCCGCAGCGCCTCGGAATAGGCTTCCATCTGGGCCCGATGCGCCGCCGGGACCTGCGTGTCGCTGTCGGGAACTCGGCCGGTCTTGAAGTCGAGAACCGATACGCGGCTCTCTTCGATCAGCAGCCGGTCGGCGGTTCCGGCGATCACCCGCCCGTCGGGCAAGGTCGCCGCGAGCGGCGCCTCGCCGAGCGAGCCGGGGCCGAACAACGGAGCGAAAGCAGCGATCGGACAAGACCCGACAAACCTGGTCCGCGATCTCCTCCCGTTGCGCCGCGTCGGCGATGCCGGCGGATTGCTCAAGCCATTGCAGGGCCCGGTCACGGCGGCAGATCGGTTCCACATCCGCGAGCCGCTCGAGCAGCTGGTGGATCAAGGTCCCGCGCCTCGCGGCGGCGCGCGATTGCGGCGTCGGCGGCGGAGCCGGTTCGCGGTCCTCGGCGAGCTGCGACGGCGCGAGCGGCCGCGGCGGGCGCGGCTCGGCAGGCGCCGGCGCGCGCACCCAATCCGGCAAAGCGGGCGGGCCGAGTTCGACGCGCGAAGTCTTCGGCTTCACGAGCCCTCAGCGCGATCTGTCCGCGATAGCGCTGCAGCGCAGCCTCCACCGCGCGTCCGCTTCCGGCATCAGCTCCCAGCGACGTCAGCGCGCGCTCGACGCGCCTGTGCCAGCTATTTTCGGGAACGCCGCGCGTCGGCTCGATCCCGGCCGACCACCAGCCGCTCGCTCGCACGGGTCATGCCGACGTAAAGCAAGCGCCAATGCTCCTGAAGGTCGCGCGCCTGCTCAAGCGCAATGATGCTCGAGAACGGCTCGACCAGCTCGGCCTTGCGCGGTCGGATCACCGGCACTTTCTCGCCGCCGATCGGCAGGTCGAGCGGCGGATTGCGCCGGCCGAGGTTCGCCGGATCGGCGGTCGCGTCGGCGAGGATCACGTACGGCGCTTCGAGCCCCTTGGCGCCGTGCACCGTCATCACCCGCACCGCATTCGTGCGCTCGCGACGGGTCGCGCTGGATCTCGACATCGCCGCGCGCGAACCAGGCGTGGAAGCGCTCGAGCGACGGCACTTCGTTGCGTTCGAATTCGAGCGCCGCGGTCATCAGCTCGTCGATCGGATCGCGCGCCGCGAGGCCAAGGCGGCGGTAAAGCTTGCGGCGGCCATCGAGCGGACCGGACAGGATCGTCTCGAGGAAAAGCGACGGAGTCGTGTAATCGGCCATCGCCAGCAGCTCGCCGAGCGCCGCGTGCGCCGCCGCGAAATCCTCGCGCTCCTCGGCCCGTTCGCGAAGGCGCGCCACAGCCGCCCTTTCCGCTCGTGGGCGAGATCGAACAGCTGCTGCTGGTCCCAGCCGATCAGCGGCGACACCAGCAGGTTGGCGAGGTTGAGGTCGTCGAGCGGCTGCACCGCGAAGGTGACCGCCGCGAGCAAATCGCGCACCGCGAACGGCTTGGACAGGAACAGGCGATCGATCCCAGCGACCGGCACGCCCGCGGCGAAACAGCCGCGCGACGATCAGCGACGCAAGCTCGCCGCGGCTGCGCACCAGGATCAGGATGTCACCGGCGGTCAGCGGCCGCTTGGTCGAATTCGAGCACCGGCGCCTCGTCGATCCACGCGCGCACCT
The DNA here is from genome assembly GCA_963785965.1 of uncultured Alphaproteobacteria bacterium. Taxonomy (GTDB): domain Bacteria; phylum Pseudomonadota; class Alphaproteobacteria; order Sphingomonadales; family Sphingomonadaceae; genus Sphingomicrobium. Next base: position 14,401 of record CAWAXE010000007.1, on the reverse strand, counting down.
GCTGCGCAAGCTTGTCGGCATAAGCGCGGGCGTCGGCGTCGAGCCAGCCCTCCTCGCCGTCCTCGCCCTCCTCCCGAATCCTCCAGCGCGAAGGGCTTCCACAGCTCGACCATCCCGGGCCGGGCGGAGTGGTGCGCGACATGCTTCGGCGGAAATTCCGGCAGGCCCATTTCACGAAAGCCGACCTCTTGGATCACGCGCATCGACCGCATCGAGCACCGCTTGGGCCGAGCGATAGCTGGCGTTGATCGACAGGTCGCGGAATTCGAGCGCCGATCTCCTCGGCTGTCCGCAGCGCCTCCGACCTCTGCCGTACCTCGGAGCGCATCTTCTCGAATTCGCGCGGATCGGTGCCCTGGAAGCCGTAGATCGCCTGCTTGAAATCGCCGACCATGAACAAGGTGCGAACCCGCCGCTCGGCCTCGGGTGAGCCGCTGAAATATTCCTCGGCCAGCGCGCGGACGATGTCCCACTGCGCTTCGTTGGTGTCCTGCGCCTCGTCGACCAGGATATGGTCGGTGCGCTGGTCGAGCTTGTAGCGCACCCACTCGCCCATTCCGGGCTGGGCAAGCAGCTTGCGCGTCCAGCGGATCAGATCGTCGAAATCGGCAACGCCGGCGGCGCGCTTGGCACGGGCGTAGGCGTCGGCGAACGCCTGCCCTGCGCGAAGCCCCGCGGCCATGTCGCTCGCAAGCCGCGCCGGCATTCTGGACGCGCAACAACTCGCCGATGAGATCGGCGAGCCGGCCTGCGTGAGCTTCATAGTGCGGCTCGGCCTTTGATTGACCCGGCGAAACCTTGAGCGTGCCTTTGTCCGTCAGAACGATCTTGCGCAGGTCCGTCAGGGCAGCGGCGCGCTCGATCGGGGTCAGCGCCAGCCAATCGTCGATAACGCCGGCGTGGCCCAGCCCCGTCTTTCCGCCCCACCTTCGGTTCGCATCGGCGACGGCCCGCAGAAGGTCGCAATCGAAGCCGTCGTCGCCGCAATGGTGGGCGAGATAATCCTCGACCGACTCATTCGGCAGCCCCATCATCGCGCGCAGGCGCGCCTCGATCGTTTCCGGCGCACCGAGAGCCGCGAGCGCTTCCTGCGCCCTCGCGCAGCGCATCAGATAATCGACCGCCGCGCCTTCCCCGAGCCGCAGGCTGAGGCATTGCACGTCGCCGATCAGCCCTTCGTTGCCGCTCGCCTCCGCGTCGGCCAACAAATTGGCGAGCGTGGTCCGCCCAAGCTCCTGCTCGGCCCGGCCCTCGAGCGGCTGGAACCCGGGCGCGATCCCCGCTTCCGCCGGGAAGGACGCGAGCAGCGTCTGCGCGAAGCTGTGGATGGTCTGGATGCGCAGCCCGCCAGGCGCTTCGAGCACCTTGGCGAACAGCCGCCGCGCGCGCTGGACCGTCACTGGATCGTTGCGCTCACCCAGTGCGAACAGATCCTTCTTCAAGGTCCGCATCCTTCATCCGCACCCATGCCGCGAGCCGCGCGCCGATGCGGTTGGCCATCTCCGCCGCCGCCGCCTTGGTGAAGGTGAGGCAGAGAATCGTCTCCGGGCGCAGCGCCCGACAGCAGCAGTCGCAGCACGCGCCCGGTCAGAACTTGCGTCTTGCCCGTGCCCGCCGACGCCGACAGCGCCGCGTGGGCGCGTGGATCGGCGGCCCGTGCCTGGTCGCCCTGAAGCTCGTGAAGAGGCTTGATTCGCTGTGCCATCAGCCTTCCCAAGCTCGCAGCATGACGCCATATTTGGGACGCCGAGGAGCAGACGATGGCCGAGAACGAACGGAACGAGGCGGACGAACAGCGGCGCAGCAAGCTGGTCAAGGCCGGCGTCGCCGTCGGCATCGGCTCGGCCGCGATCGTCGCGGCGTTGCTCTACGCGTCCAAGATCAAGAAGAAGCCGAGGCGCTAGGCCCTCATTCGCGGCCGTACCATTCTTCCAGCCGCATCAGCTGATCGTAGTCGCCGTAGGGCGCGTAAGCCGGGTGGAGCTTGGCCGTGAACGGCTCGTCTCCCGTCAGCCATTTGCCTGCCGCATCGCGGAAATGCGCTTCGGCATGGGCGAGGAACTCGGCCGCGCCCATATTCTTGTCCGGGCACACGCGCTTCCCGAACTTGTCGCGGTCCTTGGTCAGCGACCAATATTCGTGCGCTTCCGGTTCGCCGTCCACTTCCGGAAAACCGCCGGCGCGCGCGATCAGCCCGAGCAGCCCGAGCTGCAGCGCAAATCCCTTGTCGACGGCTTTTTGCGCGGGCGCCTTGCCCGTCTTGTAATCGACGATCGCGAGGCCGCCGTCGGCGAGCCGGTCGATGCGGTCGGCTTTGCCGTTGACCGTGACTCCGGCAATCTCCGTCTCGCCCGCGATCTCGGCCTTGAGCGGCAGGCGCCCGGCCTCGCGATCCTCGCGCTCCCACTCCGCGACCTGGTTGATCGCTTCGATCAGCCGCGGCTGCCACAGCGCGCGCAGCATCGGGTGGATCGTCTCGCTCGTCGAGCAGCGCCCGCGCGCGCGGCAGCAGCGCCTCGGGCGTGCATTCGTCGTTGATCGAGCCACTCTTCGAGCACCTTGTGGACCGCGATGCCCTTCCACGCGGCGCTGTGGTCGGCGTCGACCGGGTCGAGCCGGCGCAAGCGCAGCATCGCCTGCGCGTAGAAGGCGAACGGATCGGCCTTCAGGCGGTCGACCGACGTCACCGAGATCTCGCGCGGGCGAATCTCGGCCGGCGGGCTGCGGGCGCGGGCGCTCGGCGGGCGCGAGCTCGCCGGGATCGTCGAGCGCGGCCGCGAGCCGTTCGAGCCGCGTGTCGCGGGTCACTCCGCCGGTCATCGCCTGCAAGCCGCAGCCAGAAGCGCGACGCGACCGTCGGCGAGCGCGCGTCGCGGCGCGCTCGCGTGACGAGCACCCGCGGCGCGCCGAGCGCGCTGGCGAAATCGTGCGCCGACAGGCCGATCCGATACTCGAGCCCGGGCAGTCCGAGGTTCGCGCGGATCTTCGGCGCGAGCCACGGATCGGGCGCGGGCGCGCGCCGGCCACACGCCTTCGTTGAGCCCGCCGAGCACCATGAAGTCCGCCTGCTGCAGCCGCGCTTCGAGCAGGCCCCAGATGAAGATGCGCGGATGCCCGCCATAGGGCGGCCGAACACGCTGCTGCTCGAGCAGGTCGCGAAGCACCGGCACGGCGTCCTCGGCGCTGATCGCCATCGTGGCCGCGCGGCCGGCGCAGCTTCGAGTTCGGCGAGCAGCTCGGCCGCCATCCGCCCGTCGGCCCCGCGCCACGGCGCGGTCGCCCGCCAGCGCGGTCCGCGGCGGCCGACAATCCGCCGAGCGAACTCGGCCAGGCCGAGCGGCTTCGCGAGCATTCCGGCGATCGGCTGGACGCGGGACGCAGTTTCGCCCACGCACCGCGCAGCCGCGATATTTCGGCTCCGCCTCGCGCTCGCGAATGTGCGCGTCGAGGCCCTCCAGGCCCGGCCGCCGGGCCGCGGCCCGCGCAGCGCGAGGTCGAACGTCCGCACGCGTCTCGAGCCAGCGGAGCCTGGTCGTCGCCCTCGCCGCCGACCAGCGGATGCTTGAGCAGAGCGAGCAACGGCACCGGCGCAAGCTCCTCCGCGGCGGCCGCCGCAATGCCGAGCAGCAAGGTTCCGGCCGGCGTTTCGGACAGCGGCCGTCCGGCGCTGTCGTCCGCCTCGATGCCCCAGCGCTGGAGCAACGCCGACACCCGCCGCGCGAGCATCCGGTCGGGCGTGACCAGCGCCGCCGTCTGCCCCGGCGTTTCGAGCGCTCGCCGCAGCGCCAGCGCGATCCCCTGCGCTTCGGCCGCCGCATCGGCGAACTCGGCGGCGCGCACGCCGGTCAGCCGCCGCTCGGGCGGCTTGAGCGCGCTCCATTTGTCGCTGAAGTCGGCGGCGGTCATCGCGTTGGCGACCGCCCGCGCGCGCACCGCCGGCGAGGCGGCGCGGCCCGACGCCGGCCAGACCTGCACTTCGCCGCGAGCCACGCCCATCCGGTCCAGCAGCAGCTTCAGATGATATTGCGGATGCGTCTGCTCGCCGCTGCCCTGCTCGTCGGGGCCGAGCGCGTCCCATTCCTCCTCGGGCATGACGCTCGCCAGGCTGAGCGCGGGCACGACCACCATCCCGTCGCGGCATCCGCGCGACCCGGTGCAGCAACGCCGTCGACCGCCGGCGCGGTCGTCGTGATTCCGGCGGCGACCGTGAAGCCCTCGCGGCGGCTTCGTCGGCCCAGCGGTCGCGCAAGCCGGCGCAAGCAGCCGGTTGCGGCGGTCGGCGAGGTCGATCGCGCCGAGCTCCGCCAGTCGCCTCGGCCACTCGTCGATGATCGCCCGCAGCCGCTCGAGCGAGACCTGCCAGTGCAGCGCCAGGTCGGCGGCATCGGCCGCCGCATCGGCGAGGCGGCGCGGATCGACCTCCTCGACCAGCAGCAGATCGAGCGTCCGCGCGAGGTCCTGCGCCAGACGAAGCGCCTCGGTGCTGCCGACGCCCTCGCCGCGAACCAGCTCCGCCAGCGTCAGCAGCCGCTGCAGCGGGTCGATCGCCGGCGGGATCGGCTCGGCATCGTCGATCGGCTCGAGCGCGCCGCCGATCCGCTCGTCGAGCTCCGGATCGCCGATCGGGATCAACCGCGGCAGCAGCAGCCCGCTCCCGCTCGCGCGGACGAACGCCTCGGTGACGGCGCGCACGGCGCGGTTGTTGGGCAGCAGGATCCGGCCTCTGGCGAGCCCCAGCGGGTCCTTGCCGAAGCGCTGGATCAGTCCGGCGGCAAGTGCGTCGGCGAACGAGCGGTGGGCGGGGATGGTGAAGACGGCGGGCCGTTCGGCCGCCCGCTCAGGCATTCTCGAGCGCCGCTTCCGTCATCGGAATCGACTTGGGCGTGCCGACGTCGAACCACAGCCCCTGGTGGACGGCGCCGAAGCAGCGGCCCTCCTCGATCGCGCGGTCCCACAGGAGGTTGGTCGAGAACGGCCCCTCGGGCGCATCGCGCAGCAGGCGCTTGGAGATCATCTGCACCCCGGTAAAGACGAATGGCGCGACATAGCTCTTGTCACGGCGGCGCAGGCGTCCCGTCCGGTCCATGTGGAAGTCGCCCATGCCCCGGTGGTTCTCCGCCCGCGCCAGCGGCACCAGCAGCAGCAGCGCGTCCATCCTGGAATCGTCCCAGTGAGAGGCGAGCAACCTCAGCGTATCCGCCGGCCCGTCGACCCACAGATTGTCGCTGTTGAGCGCCAGGAACGGGTCGCAATCGATCAGCGGCGCGGCTTTCACCAACCCGCCGCCGGTTTCCATCAGCAAGCCGCGTTCGTCGGAGATGGCGACCTCGAGCCCGTGCGCGCGGCTGGCCAGATGCGCCTCGAGGGCGTCCGCCAGATAATGGACGTTGACGACGACCTTTTTCACGCCCGCCGCGCGGAGCTTTTCGAGCGCGTGATCGAGCAGCGCCTTGCCGCCGACCTCGATCAAAGGCTTGGGCCGGGTCGCGGTCAGCGGGCGCATGCGCTTGCCGAGGCCCGCGGCCATGATCATCGCGGTATGCGGAACTTCGCCCGGGACCTCGGCGCGAAGACGAAGCGCGCGCTTGGCCTGGCTCACGCGGCATCCCTCCACGGCTCACGGCGATGCTCGGGCGCAATATTGGCGTCGAACCAGTCGCGCACGGGCTTCAGGTGCGACTGCGCGAGATCGCGTTCGAGCAGGCCCCACATCCGCGGTTGGAAGCGGCGGTAGTGGGGCTTGCCGTCCCTCTTCCACAGCCGCGTGAAGACGCCCGAGAATGCGCGTGTTGCGCTGCGCGGCGAGCGCCCAGTAGCCGCGCTCGAACTTTTCGCCGTGACCAGTCGCGGCGACGTAGCGGTCGATCATCGCCCGCTCGATGTCCGGCGGAACGTCGCGCCGCGCATCCTCGAGCACCGAAGCGAGGTCGTAGGCGGGGTGGCCGGCGACGGCGTCCTGGAAGTCGAGCAGCCCGAAATGTCCAACGCCTTCGCGGTCGCCGATCAGCATGATGTTCTCGGCGTGGTAATCGCGAAGGACCGTCACTGGGCCGAGGCCGTCCTCCGCAACCGGAGCGAGGGCTTCGCTCCACGCCGCGCGATAGGCTTCCACATCGACGTCGGCGCCGACCGCTGGGCAATACCACTCAGTGAACAGCATCAGCTCGTCGAGCCATTGATCGAGCCCGTGGGGACGAAGACCTTCCATCGGCGGGTGCCGGTGCAGGTGAACCAGGACATCCGTCGCAAGCGCGTACAAGTCGCGCTCCCGCTGCGGATCTTCGTCGAGGATCTCGCGCAGCCGCCAGTCGCCGAAATCGGCGAGCAGAAGCAGGCCTTTGTCCATCTCGCGCGCAAGGATTTGCGGGGCGCTCAACCCCACCGACGCCAGCCATTCAGCGACTGCGACGAACGGTCGCGGGTCCTCGTGGGGCGGGGGCGCATCCATTAGCACCGCGGTGCGGTTGCCCTCGACCACACGGAAGTAGCGGCGGAACGACGCATCGCCCGCAAGCGGCAGAATTTGCGCTCCCGGCCACCCGCAAGAAGCAAGGAATTCATGCGCATAAGGCGGCGGAATCATCGTGGAGGCCATCGCCCCTCCCATGACGGGGGCACCTTCGCTGTCAAGCGCCGAGCGCCCGCTTCGCCAAAGTCGAGGGTCAGCTGAAGCGCATCGGGCCAGGCGCGTTCACCAGCCCGCTCCGGCCACTCGACCAGGAGTACCGCATCCCCCGCGGAATCGAGGCCGAGCTCATCGAGTTCTGAGGAATCCTCGATGCGGTAAAGATCGACGTGCCACACGGGGGGATCGACGTCCTCGTATGGCTGAACGATCGCGAAACTCGGGCTCGGCACCTCGCCCGGGTGACCCAGCGCCGCCAGAAAGCCTCGCGCCAGCGCCGTCTTCCCGACGCCAAGCGGCCCTGAAAGCGTAATCACTTCCCCCGCCCGAACCCGCGCGGCGACAGCGGCGCCGGCCAGCGCCGTCGCCTCTTCATCCGCCAGGATCATTTCGACCCGCGCGGGATGGTCAGAGTGACCGTAGTCCCCTTGCCCTTCTTCGACTCGATTTCGACCGTCCCGCTATGCGCCTCGATGAATTGGCGCGTCAGCGGCAATCCAAGCCCCAGAGCCGCCTCGCCACGCACGCCTTCCTCCACCACGCGGTCGAACCGGTTGAACACGCGCGGCAGGTCCTTCGCCGCAATGCCCGAGCCGTTGTCGCTGATGGAGATCACCGCATTGTCAGCATCCCCGCCAGCCTTGAGCAGGATGCGGCCTTTGCGGTCGGTGTAGGCGATGGCGTTATGCAGCACGTGCTCAATGGATTCGCGCAGGCGGCGCGCGTCCCCGAAAACGAACCCGGCCGCCGGCAAAATGCCGGTGTCGAGCTTCTGCGCCTTCTCGGCCGCTCTCGTGCGCGCCGTATCGGCAGCGGCTCGGCACAGGCCTGCGATGTCGACGCGTTCGATCTCCAGCGCCACTCCGCGCGTGTCGCCGGTGGTGAGGTCGAGCACGTCGTTGATCAGCTTCGACAGGCGCTCGACGGATTCGAGGATGGCGCTGACATAGTCCTTCCCTTTCGGGCTGAGATCGCCGGCATAGCCACCGCCAAGCAATTCGCCGAACCCGCCGATCGACGTCAGCGGAGTCCTCAGCTCATAGCTCATGTTGGCGACGAAATCGGTCTTCACCCGATCGGCTTCCTCGAGCGCCTTGGCGCGCTCGCGAAGCGCCGCCTCGATGCGGCTGGAGTCGGTCACGTCGACCATCGTGAACAGCGCATTTCCGTCGGGCAGCGGAACTGCCGCGAACTGGAAATGCCGCCCGTCGGTCATCGAGATCCGCCCGCTCGACGACTGCCGCTCGTTGGTCGTCTGGCGAACCATCTCGCGGATCTGCGCAGCCGTCGTCGGGTTGACCAGCTTTCGCGCCATTGCCGGAACCAGCTCGTCCACCCGCGGATGCGTGGCGAGCCACTCCTCGTCGAGCTCCCAGTCCTCGAGGAAACGGCGATTCCACAAATACAGCCGCCCATCGCTGGCGAACACGCTGATCGCCTCGAACAGATTGTCGAAGGTCGCCGCCCGCACCCTCAGCAACGTGTCGCGCGCCGAGGCGAGGCGAAGTTGCTCGGTGCGGTCCTCGAGGAACAATCTCAATCCGCCGTCGGGCAGCGCCTGCGCGACGACCCGCAAATGGTCGCCGTTGGGCAGCATCCATTCTTCCTCGACCACCTCCTCGGCGCTGGTGAACCAGTCACGCCGCTCGTTCCTTCCAGACAGGAAAGTCGCGGGTCTCGGGCAGGCGCTGCGTGTCGCGCATGCGATCGAGCACGCGGTCGAATTCCGGCTTTTCCGAAAGCCAGTCGGGATCGAGCTGCGGTCATCGCCGCGAACGGCCGGTTGAAGAAGCTCAGGCTGCGGTCGGCATCGAACTGCGCCGTGCCGGCGGTCATTCGGTCGGCGAGCTCGCGCTGCGATTCGATGTGGCGCGTAAGCTCGGTCCGCGCGTCCTCGAGGTCCTGGACGTCGACCGCGAAGCCGGCGACCGCGCCGGTCGACAGCGGCACGTTGACGATCCGCAGCATGCGCCGCTCGCCGCGGATGATCGCCGGCTGCATGCGCGAGACGATGCGGCTCGCTCTCCTGCGCCTTGCGGGCGCGTGGCGATGGCGCTGTCCTCGCCTTCGGCGTCGATCAGTTCCGGCAGCGCTCGATCACGTCGGCGGCGTCTTCGCCCTTCGACCGCGTCGACGAACGCGCTGTTGACGAGGCCGAGCTTGAGGTCGGGGCCGCGGTACCACATCGGGAAAGGCGCCGCCTCGATCAGGTGGGTGAGCGAGTTGAGCGCGCCTTCGGTCTGGCGCAGCCGCGAGCGCGAGCTTCGCGCGCTCCTCCTCGCCGGCGCTGGTATCGAAGAACCAGAGCAGCATTGTGCCCGCGGGTTCTGGCGCCGGCGCCGGCCCGCCGCGCACGTCGAACACCCGGCCAGAGCCTTCGCCCGCACCTTGCGCGAGATTCGGCCGGCGGAAACGCGCGCCGCCTCGATCTCCTCTGTCAGCGCCTTCGAGATCGTCGGGGACAATCCCGCTGTCGTTACCGGCCAGTTCGCGCAAGCCGGCTCGGCTGCGACTTCAGCCCCAGCTCGCGCACCAGCTGCGCATCGGCTTCGATGCGGTCGTCGGCCCGGACGACCAGCGGCCGCGCCGGAGTCAGCTCGAGCAAAGTCGCGTTCGACTGCGCCGCGCCGAGCACCTGCTCGCGCCAGCCGAAAACGCCGCGCCGCGACAAAGGCAATCGCCGCCGCAATGCCCAGCCAGAGCAAAGCCAGCGCGACAATCGCCACAATCGAGCCAGAATAGGCGTTCATGCGTCCGCGAGTGCTCCCTCGGCCGTTCTTAAGGCGAGCGAGCCTGCAAAAAGGAAGCTATTCGATTGAGAGCAGGACGTTAATGCTCGTCGTCAGTAGCGGTAATGATCCGGCTTGAACGGCCCTTCGGCCGGCACGCCGATGTACGACGCCTGCTTGTCGCTCAGCGTCGTCAGCTTCACGCCGAGCTTGTCGAGGTGCAGCCGCGCGACCTTCTCGTCGAGGTGCTTGGGCAGCACGTAGACGTCGTTCCCGTACTTGTCGGCGCCGGTCCACAGCTCGATCTGCGCCAGCACCTGGTTGGTGAAGCTCGAGCTCATCACGAAGCTCGGGTGGCCGGTCGCGTTGCCGAGGTTCACCAGCCGGCCCTTGCACAGCACGATGATCTTCTTGCCGTCGGGGAACTCGACCTCGTCGACCTGCGGCTTGATCTCGGTCCATTTCATGTTGGCCAGCGCGCCGATCTGGATCTCGCTGTCGAAGTGGCCGATGTTGCAGACGATCGCCATGTTCTTCATCGCCCGCATGTGGTCGAGCGTGATCACGTCCATGTTGCCGGTCGCGGTGACGAAGATGTCGGCGCGCTTCACCGCCTCCTCCATCGTCACGACCTCATAGCCTTCCATCGCCGCCTGCAGCGCGCAGATCGGGTCGATCTCGGTCACCAGCACGCGCGCGCCGCCGTTGCGGAGCGACTGCGCGCCGAGCCCTTGCCGACGTCGCCGAAGCCGGCGACGCAGGCGACCTTGCCGGCGAGCATCACGTCGGTCGCGCGGCGGATCGCGTCGACCAGGCTCTCGCGGCAGCCGTAGAGGTTGTCGAACTTCGACTTGGTCACGCTGTCGTTGACGTTGATCGCCGGGAACGGGAGCTTGCCCTGCTTGGCCAGCTCGTACAGCCGGTGGACGCCGGTCGTCGTCTCTTCCGACACGCCCTTGATCGCCTCGACCGTCTTGGTGAGGTAGCCCGGGCGCTCGGTGAGGAAGCGCTTCAGCGTCGCGGCGAAGATTTCCTCTTCCTCGTTGGACGGCGAGAACAGCTCCTCGCCCTGCTCGACCCGAGCGCCCCACAGCGCGAACATCGTCGCGTCGCCGCCGTCGTCGAGGATCATGTTGGCGGTGTGTGTCGCGGCCCCAGTCGAAGATCCGCGCCGCGTAATCCCAATAATCCTCGAGCGTCTCGCCCTTGATCGCGAACACCGGGATGCCGCGCGCCGCAATCGCCGCCGCGGCATGGTCCTGCGTCGAGAAAATGTTGCACGACGCCCAGCGCACTTGCGCGCCCAGTTCGATCAGCGTCTCGATCAGCACCGCGGTCTGGATCGTCATGTGCAGCGATCCGGTGATCCGCGCGCCCTTCAGCGGCTTCGACGCGCCGAACTCCTCGCGCAGCGCCATCAGGCCCGGCATTTCGGTCTCGGCGATCTCGATCTCCTTGCGGCCGAAATCGGCGAGGCCGAGGTCCTTGACGACATAGTCGTTGAAACGGGTTTCAGCCTGCGTCGCCACGTCGAGATTCTCCAAAGCTTGGGTTAAAGGAGGCCAAAAGCGGGCCCACAAAGTCGCCCCGCCCCTAGCCCAGGCCAACATATAAAGAAAGCTTTATATGTCCTCTCTCCTCTCCATCGCGCAGCGATGGGGAGGAGGACCATTGGCCGAAGAGCCAATGGTGGAGGGGTCGACGCCTGGACTACAGCAAAGCTGACGGGCCACTGACAGAAACCGAAAATCGCGGCTGACCAGCGCGAGGAGCATAGAGCCACGGACGGACGGCTGAGCTTACAGCCGTGCAATGACCTTTCCGGCCAGCGCCCGCTCAGCGGCCTCCTTGGGATCTATTGGGCCGTGCTGGTAAACGGCTATTTTGAGCGCCACGCCACCCTTCTTGACCATGAGAGCGACCTGGTCGCCAACCGGCAGGAAGTAGGCGCCTTCGCCAAGCCCCGCTACTCGGGCGGGCTTGAGGCTGCCGTTTGAGTAGCTTGCAAGGCGTAGCCCCCCGTCAAAGGCCGAGGACGGCTGCAGCATCAGCGTGATCGTGGAGCGACCATCAACGGTCTTCCAAATGCAGACCTTGTGATCAGTTGGAGTGACGGGCTGGCCCGCCTTTGCTGGCGTGCCGAGCACGGAACTTACTTCAGGCGCGGTCAGCAGCGCACAAGCATCGCTTGCTGACGCGTAAGCTGGCCCACCACAGAGTATCGCCACCGCCAACACAAGGCCTCCTCGAACCACCTTCCAAGATACCGCCCTCATATAGCCTCCTCATCCGCAGCCTGTTCGATTCAGCAACCGCTCATCACATCCGTCAGGCGGAAAGAGTAGTTCGTCTCTTTCATCCGCACGAGCGGATTGCCTTTCACATCGAGAAGACAGGTCTGCTGGTGCTGCGCCGGGTCCCGAGCGAAGACGCGCACCCTGGCGACGTTCCAGTTGTCGAATGTATCGAAATTCATCTCTGTCGCTTTCTTTGTGCTCACCGCCGCATGAGGGTCGCCGCTATAAACTAGATCGACTTTCGTGCCCTTGAGCTCCGCAAGCGTCTTTGGCGCCGGCAGCGCGCAGAGAGCACCGCTATGGACCGAATTGTTGTCCCATGAATGTTTCCAGGGCGAAGGTCGCAATGAACCGTTGTGCCGTCCCCGAAATGGAGATCGGCACCGACGGTGCTGTTCGCCCGCAAATCGTCGTCGCCAGTCCAGATCGTGAACGCCAAGTTGGTGAACCTCACTGGCGGCCGCTGAACGTCGCGCTGTGGCGCATTGGGATTTCTCACCACCGGTTGAGGAGCCGTACGGATCTGTGGCGAGGCTGGCACGGAGATCGCCGCGGCTAAAAACAACGGAATGGCACGTGTGACGAAAGCTCGCATAATTCACTTCTCCTGCCGGTCAGCAATGGTTCTCCGTCTGGGTGATGTCGTAACTTGGCAGAGTTGGTTTTAGCCTGACCAGCATTGGCTTTGCCCTTACGTTGAGCAAGCAGGGATAGTGCTTGTCGGCCGGATCGATCGCCGTCACCCGCACTGCGTTAACGTTCCAGTTATCGCCCATTTCGAGGAATGCCTCCATGCTACTGTCTGAGAACCAAGAGCATCGTTGCGGACCGGAGCTGGTTCCAATTTTTCGCGCTCGACAAAATGCATTGCCGGGCTTGGTGGGTGGTGTTGTTGGACCAGCCATCATCCTGGCTCGGGTGAAGAACGCATCTTTGGGTAGTGCCATCTGGAAACTTGAGGTCCACGTATGCCACACTCTGCGGTCTTAAATCGTCGTCACCGGTCCACACGGTGAATTCCAACGCGGTGTACTGCTCGTGATGCGAAGGGCCGCCCGTGCCCGGCTTGGGATTTCCCGCCGGCGGGCGCGGAACGTTCGGGTTCTGAATGATCGGTTGCGGCCTCATCGGAATTTGCGGAGACGCGGCCGCGGAGATCGCCGCTGCGAGGAAGATCGGTATGACACGTGTGACGAAAGTGCGCATGATTCATCCTCCGGTGCGTCAACAGCGATTGACCGTCTCCGTCAGCTCGTAACTTGTGTGCGAGAGGGTCAACCTCACGAGATATGGCCCGTTCTTCGCATCGAGCAGGCAAGGAAAATGCTTGTCCGCAGTATCAATGGCGATCACCCGGACTTCATCCACATTCCAGTTGTCGCCAGTGTCGTATGGATGCTGGTGCCGCCTGCCGTCGAAGTTCAAGAACATTCGCGCCGCCTTGAGTTGAGGCCAAGTTCTCGGCGTCGCAAGAACGCATTGGTGCCCTTGATGCTTCGAACCGTTCTCCCAGCTGTCCTCTGCGACTTCGTGAAGGACGCATTTTCGGGTCTTTTCGCCAGGAAAGGTGATATCTACCCAGGCACCGCTGTACGCGCGCAAGTCATCATCGCCGGTCCAGACGTTGAACTCCAGCGCCGTGTACAGTTCGTGATGGCGCGTCCCGGCCTGTCGTGGCTCGACAGTTGGAGCGTTGGGGTTCGTTAGGATGGGCCGCGGTGCGTTTCGAAACTGCGAAAGCGCTGATGAGGCTCCGAGGCAAATGGCCGAGGCGCACACTGCGATTCTGCAATACTCAATTAGTCGCACATTGGCTCTCCTGCAAATCAGCTGCCGGAATTCAATGCAGACAAGTTCCCCGCCAATCTAGCTTACAGGTTTCCTAGCAGAATTACGCATTTGAAAAAATCTTCAGCAATTACTCAGGGATCCGCAACGTCCGCTTCGGCTGCGGGGAGGACGGTGACAGTTTACTAAATGCACCAGTTCCGTCTCTTGCAGCCCAGCTCGCCCTCTGACGCTTTCAGGCAAAACGGTCGCGGGGCCGCTCTGGGCAGTTCAGCGTCGAATGGCGTTGACCTCGAGCCGGCTATAACGTTGGCGAAAGAAAGAGTAAGGTTACGACCTGACGGACACCGAAATCGCTGCTGGCGGGCAGGAGAACAAGTGATGCGATTCCTTGTAACGCGCGCCGTTCCGTTCTTCCTGCTAGCGGGTCTCTCGCTGTCTGCGTCGCCGCAAATCCGGCCGGCGCCCCGACCGGTCATGCGCAATCCAAGCGCCCCTCAGGCGGACGTTCAATCCCCCCAAACGGCGGACCGATTTGCTGCCGTTGTGTTCACAGTTTGGACCGGCGATGACGATTTGAGATCAGATAGTTCAGCATGGGTGCGTTGGTCGTATCAGGGTGTCGGTGGGACTGATCAGCGCTGTGACTTGAAGTCGGTTGGCGGCGACGCGTGGCCAAACCGCAGTATGCATGACGTTCGATGCTGGTTTCCCTCTCCCAAAACCTATGATGAACTGAGAGGGATGACGATGCACTTCGAGTACAACGGCCATCCGGGCCAAGGCGATCTTGGAGTTGATACCTTCGCTCACAACATGGACAACTGGAATGTAAATGGCATTCGGGTCGTGGTGAAGAACTATCTGGGCAAGAAGCAGCTGTGTCTGTTCTATGCTCACGCGGATCCGCTGGTGAGAATGACAAAATCGGTTGACAGTTATGATCTAAAGCTGGCCGCCTG
>CAWAXE010000006.1:0-178096 GCA_963785965.1 uncultured Alphaproteobacteria bacterium | reverse complement strand
CGTAGAGGACTCGGCGCGACGCGATCTGCTTCTGCACGATCGCAGTCGAAAGCGGATGGTCGCTCTTGAGCTCGCTGCGTTCGATCTGGGCGAGGAGACCGATCGCCCGGATTGAATGCTCGTCGACCGTGTAATGGTGGTACATGTCGAACTGCATCTGCGCGACGACGCGGCCGAAGTCGGGAACGAAGCGGCCGAATACGCCCGCCTCGTTAACCCACCTCAACACGATCTCTGGCGAATGTAGCGACGTCAAAACTTCCATGAATAGGGAGTTGGCGCGGGGGTCGTCGCGCACCTTGCGATCGATCAGCACCGCGTCGCGGCTGGCGGCACGCATCGCTGCCGGGTGAACCTCCAGCCGCTCGCGTGCGGCCAGCGCGAACATCTCCAGCAGACGGACGGGATCGGCGCGAAAGAATTCGTCGGACGGCACCGTCAACCGGCCCCGATCAAGCATGAATCCGCCAAGGCGCTTGGGCGTGCGGCGAATCGTTGGCAAAGCGAAGCGGAAGCCCTTCTTGCCCAATTGCTCATCGAGCTGCGCGAGGAACACGCCGGTCAAGTCACCGACCGATTTTGCATTCAAAAAATAGAATTGCATGAAGCGCTCGACGGCGGACTTGCCCGGCCGGTCGGCGTAGTTCATGACCTCGGCGATGCGCTTCTGATAATCGAAGCTGAGGCGCTCTTCGGGGCGGCCCGCGAGCAGGTGCAAATGGCAGCGCACGGCCCAGAAGAAGCGCTCGGCCCGGTCGAATCGGCGGAATTCGGCCGCGGTCAGAAGGCCCGCTCCGACGAGATCCGCAGGCCGCTCGACGCCATGCACGTATTTGCCAATCCAGTAGAGCGTGTGAAGGTCGCGAAGACCGCCCTTGCCGTCCTTGACATTGGGCTCGACGACATAGCGGCTGTCACCCATCCGGATGTGGCGCTGGTCGCGCTCGGCGAGCTTGGCGGTGACGAATTGGGCGGCTGTCCCGGCGACGACGTCCTTGCGGAAGCGGCGCATCGCGGCGTCGAACAATTTGTCGTCGCCCCATAGCCAGCGCGCTTCGAGGAAGGCGGTGCGGATCGTCATGTCCTTTTTGGCGAGCGCGATTCAGCTGGCTGGCCGAGCGCACCGAATGGCCGACCTTGAGTTTCAGGTCCCAGAGGAGATGCAGGATTGCTTCGGACGCGCGTTCGACATCGGCAGTCGGCGCCTTCGCCGTGAGGAACATCAGGTCGAGGTCGCTGAAGGGCGCCATTTCGCCGCGACCGGTGCCGCCGAGGCCGACGAGCGCCAGTTCGCCGCTAAGCGGCTGTTCGAGCAGGCGCTCGACCACGAAATCGTAAGCAAGCCGCACGAGCTGGTCGTGGAGGAAGGCCGTCGCCTGCGCCGCTGCGCGGCCGTTCCCGGGCGCTTCGGTCAGTCGCCTGGCGATTTCGGCACGGCCGTAGTCGAGCGCGCCGCGAAGGATCGCCGCAGTCTCGGCGGTGAGTTTCTTGCTCTCGCGCAGTCCGCCGATCCGGCTGGCGAGGCCGCGGCGGTCGATGATCGCCCGGCGGTTTTCGACATCGAGGAAGCTCATGTCTCTTGCCGCGCTCCCAACCGCTTGAGTCGATAGAGTTGCTCCAGCGCTTCACGGGGGGTGAGGCTGTCCGGCTCGATGTCGTCGAGCGCGGCAATGATGGGATCGGGTGCGTGCCCGGGTTCCGCAGTCGCGGCGAACAATGGCAAATCGTCGAGTCCGGCGGCGATCCCTCCAGTCGCATCGCGGCCGGCCTCGAGCTTGGCGAGCACCGACTTCGCGCGGGCAACCACGGCGGGCGGCAGTCCCGCGAGCTTAGCGACCGCGATCCCGTAGCTGCGGTCGGCAGCGCCGTCGGCGACTTCGTGCAACAGGACGAGATCGCCCTTCCATTCGCGCGCCCGCACGTGGTGCAGAGAGAGTGCGTCGAGGCGGCCGGCGAGGCGCGTCAGCTCGTGGTAGTGAGTCGCGAACAAAGTCCGGCATTGCAGCTGATCGTGCATGGCCTCGACCACGGCCCAGGCAATCGCGAGCCCGTCATAGGTCGAAGTGCCGCGGCCGATCTCGTCGAGGATGACGAGGCTCTGCTTCGTCGCCTGGGCAAGAATCGCGGCGGTCTCGACCATCTCGACCATGAAGGTCGAGCGGCCGCGGGCGAGATTATCCGACGCGCCGACGCGGCTGAACAAGCGATCGACGATCCCAACTTTGGCGCGGGCTGCAGGGACGAACGCTCCTGCCTGGGCGAGCACTGCGATGAGCGCGGTCTGCCTTAGGAAAGTTGATTTTCCGCCCATGTTCGGTCCGGTGATCAGCCACAGCCGATCAGATGGCCCGAGCGAGAGATCGTTGGCGATGAAGCGCTCGCCGGTGCCCTTTAGCGCACTCTCGACCACTGGATGCCGGCCCGCGTCTATCTCCAGGCACGGCTCGTCGGTGAGTTGCGGCGCAGTCCAGCCGCCCTCGGCCGCACGGTGGGCGTGCGAGGCGGCGACATCGATGCGGGCGATCGCCTCGGCCGTCGCGGTGATCTGCGCTGCGCTGGCAATGGCGAGCGCGGTCAGATCCTCGGCGTGCGCGGCTTCGGCGGCGAGCGCGTGCGCGCCCGCCTCGACGACTCGGCTCGCTTCCTCGTGCAGCTCCGGCGAGTTGAACCGCACGACCCCCGCGAGCGTCTGGCGATGGGTGAAGCCGCTGTCCGGCGCCATCAGTTTGTCGGCGTGCCGCGCAGAGACTTCGACGTGGTAGCCGAGCACCGCATTGTGGCGGATCTTCAATGAAGCGACGCCCGTCGCGTCGCGGTAGCGCGCCTCCAGAGCCGCAATCGCGCGGCGGCCGTGCGCGGCCGCGTCGCGTAATTCGTCGAGTGCGGCATCATAGCCTTCGGCGATGTAGCCGCCCTTCGATGAGTCGATCGGCGGCGAAGCGACCAGCGCGCGTGCGAGCTTTTCGACCAGGCCTTCATGACCACCAAGCCGCGGTAGCAGGGATTCAAGGAGCGCCGGGCGATCCGATTCCACTTCCAGTTCGCGCTTCAACTCAGCGGCTGCTGACCAGCCGTCGCGCAGCAGCGCGAGGTCGCGCGGGCTTCCCCGCCCAGCCGCAAGCCGGGCGAGCGCTCTCGCGAAGTCCGGCATCGCTTTCAGCGCCTGGCGCGTGCGTTCGCGCCGGATGGCATCGTCGTGCAGCCATGCGACGAGCGCGAGGCGAGCTTCGATCGGGGCCTTGTGGGTCAACGGCGCGGAAATGTCCTCCGCAAGCAGGCGCCGTCCCGCCGCGGTCTGGCAGCGGTCGATTTCGCCTAACAGGTTCCCGGCGATCGATCCGGTGATCGAGCGCGTGAGCTCAAGGCTGTCGCGAGTGGCCACGTCGATTGCCATTTGGCTCGCCCGCGTGATCCGGCGCGGCGCATCGAGGAGGATGCCCGCACCCTTTTGCGTGGCGTCGAGATAGGTGAGCAGGCCCCCGGCGGCCGCAAGCTCGGCGCGCGAAGGTGAACCGAGACCGTCGAGCGTCGCAAGACCGAATCGGCTCTTCAGCGCCCGCTCGCCGGCTAGACTGTCGAATCCACCCTTGCCGCGTGAGGTGTGCATGCCCGGCACCGACTCATTCGCGATGACTTCCGCCGGCGAGAGGCGCGCAAGTTCGGGCGCGAGCTCGCCTGGACCGCAGGCGATCAGCTCGAAGCGTCCGGTCGAAATATCCGCCGCGGCAACCGCCCAATCATCGCCGGCGCGGCCGACGGCGGCAAGCCAATTCGCCGAGCCGGACTCGAGCAGGGTTTCCTCGGTGAGCGTGCCGGGCGTCACGAGGCGAATGATCGCTCTGTCGACCAACGCCTTGGAGCCGCGCGCCTTGCGCGCTTCGGCCGGGCTCTCGGTCTGCTCGGCGATGGCGACTCGATGGCCCGCTCTGATCAGCCGCGCGAGATAGGATTCAGCGGCGTGGATCGGCACTCCGCACATCGGGATCGGCTCGCCCGCGTCTTCCCCGCGCTTGGTCAGCGCGATGTCGAGGCATGCCGAAGCGATCTTCGCATCGTCGAAGAAGAGTTCGAAGAAGTCGCCCATGCGGTAAAAAAGCAGAGCATCGCCGGCCTCGTCCTTGAGACGCCAATACTGAACCATCATCGGGGTTGGGGCGTCGGCGCGGGCCATGAGTCTGTGGTAGCCGGTAGCTACCGCGCAATCGACTCTGGATTCGGCCGTGCGTGACTCTTGCGCGGCCACTCCGCTAAGGCGCCGCGCGATGTCCGAAACGAACGTCAGATATACCGAAGCCGAAGCGCTCGAGTTTCACTCGCAGGGGCGGCCGGGAAAGATCGAAATCGTCGCCACCAAGCCGATGGCGACGCAGCGGGATTTGAGTCTGGCTTACTCGCCTGGCGTCGCGGTGCCGGTGCGTGCGATCGCCGCGAATCCGGCCTGCGCTTATGATTATACGTCCAAGGGCAATTTGGTCGCAGTGATCTCGAACGGCACCGCAATCCTCGGCATGGGCAATCTCGGCGCGCTCGCCGCAAAACCAGTGATGGAAGGCAAAGCGGTGCTGTTCAAGCGTTTCGCCGATGTCGACGCGATCGACATCGAAGTCGCGACCGAGGACGCGCAACGGTTCATCGACGCGGTCGAATTGCTCGAGCCGACCTTCGGCGGGATCAACCTCGAGGATATCGCGGCGCCGGACTGCTTCGTCATCGAGCAGACGCTGAAAGAGCGGATGAACATTCCTGTGTTCCACGACGACCAGCACGGCACGGCAATCATCACTGCGGCCGGGCTGATCAACGCCTGCGAGATCACCGGGCGCAAGCTCGCGGACATCAGGGTGGTCGTGAACGGCGCCGGAGCCGCGGCGATCGCCTGCACCGAGCTGGTGAAGGCGATGGGGGTCAGGGGCGACCACGTGACGATGTGCGACCGCAAGGGCGTCCTTCATAAGGGCCGCACCGACCTCGACCAGTGGAAGTCGGCGCATGCGGTGGAGACCGAAGCGCGGACGCTCGCCGATGCGTGCGTCGGAGCCGATGTGTTCCTCGGCCTCTCGGCGGCCGGAGCGCTCAAGCCGGAGATGGTGAAGACGATGGCCAAGGAGCCGATCATCTTCGCCATGGCCAATCCCGACCCGGAAATCTGGCCGCCGGACGCGATGGAAGCGCGTCCGGACGCGATCCTCGCCACTGGCCGCTCGGACTTCCCCAACCAGGTCAACAACGTGCTCGGCTTCCCCTTCATCTTCCGCGGAGCACTCGATGTGCGCGCGACCGCGATCAACGACGAGATGAAGATCGCCGCGGCCGAAGCCTTGGCCGGGCTCGCGCGCGAGCCGGTGCCCGAAGAGGTCGCCGCCGCCTATGGCGGGAAGGCGAACAGCTTCGGGCGCGATTACATCATCCCGGCGCCATTCGATCCGCGGCTGATGGAAGTCGTCGCTTCCGCCGTCGCGGAAGCTGCGGTCCGCACCGGTGTCGCCCAAAAGCCGATCGCAAACATGGAAGCGTATCGCCAGGAGCTGCGGGCGCGGCTCAATCCCACGGTGGCCGTGATGAGCCTCGCCTATGAGGCGGCGCGCACGGACCCGAAGCGCGTGCTGTTCGCCGAAGGCGAGGAGCCCAATGTTCTGCGAGCGGCAATCGCGTTCAAGGAAGGCGGTTACGGCACTCCGGTGCTGGTGGGACGCGAGGAGGTCTACGATCTCCTGAAAGAGATCGGCGTCGAGAATCCGCAGGATTATGAGGTGCTCAACAGCCGCAACTCGCCTCTGGTCGGACGCGCGGTCGAGCACATCTATCCCAAGCACCAGCGCCATGGCTTCTTGCGACGGGAAGTCGAACGGCTGGTGAATCAGGACCGCAATTATTTTGCGGCGGCCATGCTCGCGCTCGGCGAGGCCGACGCGATGATTACCGGCACGACCAGGCCATTCAGCCAGTCGTTGCGGCAGGTCCGTACGGTGATCGACGATGAACCTGGCGCGACGCCTTTCGGTGTCAATGTGATCGTCAGCCGCAGCCATACCGTGCTGATCGCCGATACCGCTGTGACAGAGCGGCCGACCGCCGAGCAATATGCTGCAATTGCGATGCGCGCCTCCGCTTTCGCGCGACGCATGGGGCTCGAGCCCCGGGTCTCCTTCACCAGTTACACGACATTCGGCAATCCGCCGGGCACGCATATCGATGAGCTGCGCGCCGCTGTCAAGCTCCTCGACGGTTTCAAGCGCCGACTTCGAATATGAAGGCGAAATGGCGCCCGACGTGGCACTCAATTACGACATGCAGAGGCGCTACTATCCATTCACCCGCCTCTCGGGCCCGGCCAATATCCTCGTCATGCCCGGACTTCAGTCGGCGAGCCTGGCCGCCAAACTGTTGCGCGAGCTCGGCGGCGAGAGCGTGCTCGGGCCGTATGTGCTCGGGCTCGAAATGCCGGTGCAGATCGCGCCGATGACCGCGAGCGCGTCCGACCTGGTGATGCTCGCCGTCCTGGCCGCCGGCGACGCCCATGCGCGTCAGCAGCGCGTGGCCGCGCGGGTCTAGATCCGCTCGACCGAGCTGACCGGATCGGTCTCACGCAATGCGGCGATGATCGCATGCAAATGCGCGAGGTCGTGGACCTCGATGTCGAGCTGGAAGGTGTGGAAGCTGCCGTCGCGGTGCACCAGCTGAAGGTTGATGATGTTGGCGTGCTTGGCGCCCAAAATGCTCGACATCGTGCCGAGCGCGCCCGGGATGTCGCGCAGGATCACCGACAGGCGCGCCGCGCCGCCGTCCGACCCCTCGCCCCAGGCGAGATCGAGCCAGTCGGCGTCTATGCCGCTCGCGAGCGTGTCGCACCCGATGACGTGGACCTCGATTTCCTCGTCCTCGCGCCGAAGCCCGACGATGCGGTCGCCGGGAATTGGGTGGCAGCATTGGGCGAGGTGATAGGCGACACCCGGCGTCAGCCCCTTGATCGAGATCGCCGTGCGCTGACCGAGCGGGCGCGGCGGCGACGTCGCCGCCGGCTGAGCCGGGCATCAGCGCCTCCATCAGCGCCTCGTCGCTGACGCGTTTGCGCGCGATCGCGATCATCAGCTCGTCCGCGTTCTCGATCTTGAGCTTCTTCAACGCGCGCTTCAGCGCATCCTTGTCGAGCTCGGCCGGCAGCCGCGCGACGATCTCGTCATAGATTTTTCGCCCGAGCTCGACGGTTTCGTCGCGCTCCTTGTGGCGGACGAAGCGGCGAACGCCGGCCCGGGCCTTGCCGGTCGCGACGAAGCGCAGCCACGAGGGCTGCGGGTGCTGGGCCTCGGAGGCGAGGATTTCGACCTGATCACCGTTCTCGAGCATCGTGCGCAGCGGAACCACGCGGCCATTGACCTTGGCGCCGACCGTGCGGTCGCCGAGGTCGGTGTGCACCGCGTAGGCGAAATCGACCGGGGTTGCGCCCTTTGGCAGCTGGATCAGCTCGCCCTTGGGAGTGAAGGCGAAGATCCGGTCCTGGTACATCGCCATCCGGGTATGCTCGAGCAGCTCTTCGGGGCTTTCGGCATGGTCGAGGATTTCGACGAGGTCATCGACCCATGGGATGTTCATCTCGCCCTTGGGCTTCCCTTCCTTATAGGCCCAGTGCGCAGCGAGCCCGCGCTCGGCCTGCTCGTGCATCTGCCGGTCGCGAATCTGGATTTCGATGCGCATTTTGGAATCGTGGATGACCGAGGTGTGCAGGACTTTGGTACCCGTTGCGCTTGGGCGTCGAGATGTAATCCTTGAAACGGCCCGGAACCATCGGCCAGCGGCGGTGGATCAACCCAAGCGCACGGTAGCATTCGCCGACGTCCTTCACGATGATGCGGAAGGCCATCACATCGGACAATTGCTCGAAGCTGATGTGCCGCTCGGCCATCTTCTTCCAGATCGAGTAAGGGTGCTTCTGACGCCCGGTGACTTCGGCTTCGAGGCCGTTGTCGGCGAGGTACAGCTGCAAGCCGAGGCCGATTCGGTTCACGAGATCGCCGCCCTGCTCCGTCAGCTGTTTCAGCCGCCGGGTGATTGAGGCGAACGCGTCGGGCTCAAGCTCGCTGAACGCGAGCGTCTGCATCTCGGTCATCATTTCGTACATGCCGATCCGCTCGGCGAGCGGCGCGTAAATATCCATCGTCTCGCGGGCAATTCTCCGGCGCTTGTCCTCTGAGGGGATGTGATGGAGCGTGCGCATGTTGTGCAGCCGGTCGGCGAGCTTCACCAGCAGCACGCGGATGTCGTCGCTGAGCGCGAGCAGGAATTTACGCAGGTTCTCGGCGGCGCGTTCGTTCTCGGACTGAGCTTCGATCTTGCTGAGCTTGGTCACGCCGTCGACCAGGCGCGCCACGTCCTTGCCAAAATGCTTCTCGATCTCCTCCGGAGTGGCGAGCGTATCCTCGATCGTATCGTGGAGGATGGCGGTGACGATCGTCTGATCGTCGAGCTTCAAATCGGTGAGGATCCCGGCGACTTCGATCGGATGACTGAAATAAGGGTCGCCCGACGCCCGGACCTGCGAGCCGTGCGCCTTCATCGAGAAGACGTAGGCGCGGTTGATCAGCCCCTCGTCCGCGTCGGGATCGTAGGTGCGAACCTTCTCGATCAGTTCGTACTGTCTCAGCACGTCCCTAAGATGGGGCGGCGCAACGCTTTTGTGCAAGCGCGAAAGGAGGAGGCGGGGCCGCGGAGGGGAAACGCGGCCCCGCGGGGGACTTACTGGGCGGCGAGCGCCGATGTCTGCGGCGCCTTGGCCGACGTGTTGCAGCGATCGAGTTCGGCGCGCACTCAGCGCCCGCCCGTCGACGATGAAGCTTTCGAGTCGCCCGGCACGCTTGGCCAGCGATTGGCAGAGCACCAGCGGGCGGCTCTCATCGGTTGCGCCCTGGCACGCGGCGGGGCCGCAATTCCAGACGATGTCGCGCGTAATGAACCGGCCGGAAGCCGGGACGGCGGGGTTGGCGGAATAGCTAGAGGCTGCGGCGGACGTCGCGGTCAGTGCAAGTGCACAGAAGGCTAAAGTGGAACGGAGCATCGCGGTTCATCCTGTTTTAAGTTGCGATTAGCAACCAATAGGATGTATAGTTTCATATTGCAACTGTTTTTTTGAACCGCGATGTGCTTTCATGAGATTGGACAGGGAGAAGAAGGCGGCGAATGCCGGCAGATTGATGGATATCGATCGTTTTAAGGAGGCGGCGTTGTTGTGCCCGATCCCGCCCGCAGTGGAGCTGATCGGCGAAAAATGGGCATTTCTGATCCTTCGAGGCGCCCTTAACGGTCTTGAACATTTCGAGGAGTTCCAGGCGGGCCTGGGAATCGCGCGCAACATTCTGTCCGATCGTCTTGCCAAAATGGTCGCGGGCGGGATCCTCGAGCGGACGCCGGACCCGTCCGACAAGCGCAAGGTCGTCTATTCGCTCACGGCCAAGGGCGAAGGGCTGCTTCCCGTGTTTCTGACGCTGCGCCAGTGGGGCGAGGAATGGGGCTACGGGAAGATGCGCGTTGTGCTCGCCGACCGGCGCGACGGAAAGCCGGTGCGCAAGATCTGTGTCCAGGCGCATGATGGGCGCGAGCTCGAGCTCCACGACCTCACTTGGATCGACCGCGAGGACTCCGGTGAGATGCTGCTGAAGACTGCGGCGGAGTGACTATTCCAGGCTGAGAATGTGATCGCGAAGCGCGCGTGCATCGTGCAGCGCGTTGTGCGGGACCTTGCTGTTTGCCGCCGTGCTGAAGCCCGAGAGCGGCAAGAAACGGAAGGTTAGCGAAGGCACTTCGACCATCGTGCCAGGCCCGCTTATAAGGAGCATGTTGAACTGAGCGATGTCTTCGGGCCAATCGGCGACGATCAGCGGCTCGGGATCGCCGGCGAGATAGTGCGCCACCATTCGCGCCGCATCCGCTCTGCTCAGCCGGGCTGAAACGAGGCTATCCGAAACCGTGTCGAGATATGGGATGACGTTCTTCTCGACCCAAGGCTCGAGCGCACCGTCCCAGTCCAGCGTCAGGTAAAGCTCTTCCCCACCGTCCGGCACCAGTGCCAGCGACAGTAAGGTACCGCCCCAGCCGTTATATTCGGTGTCGAGGAAGTATCTCAGCGGGGTGCCGCCGCGAAGCACGAGTCGGTCGGGAGCGGCCGGTGCTTCCGGCAGCGCTCGTCGGCAAGGCGCGCTTGCTTGCCGGCCTCTTCCTCCTGTTTGCGGATTTCACGGCCGCGCTTCTCGTCGCGCTCGGACTGGCTGGTCGTGGCCGCGTCGACCCCCGCGGACACCACCTTCACCGGAATTGTCGCGACATCCACCGCGGTCCTCGCCACCGTACCCACGACGCAGCCGGTCAACGCCAGCGGGACAATGAGAAGCGCCCGTCGCATGTCCCAAGACTCGCAGATGCAATCTTCACCGGCAATGAACAATCACAGCTGCATCGCTTCCTCGCCAAGCGCTTCGGCTTGAGTCAGCAGCATTTCGTCGGCCTCGGCGCCGGGCGGGAGCGCTTCGCGCCCGACGATCACCATCAGCGGCACTGCCATCGGCGTGATCCGCTCGGCTTCGACGTGGAGCATGGTCGCCGAGGCGCGGTCGACGAGGCGGACAAGACGGCCGAGTTCGGTCATTCGCCGCCGCGCGTCATCCCATGCCGCGCGCAGCAGCAAATGCTCGGGCTCGTAACGGCGCAAGACGTCGTAAATGAGGTCGGTCGAGAAGCTCACCTGGCGTCCAGTTTTGCGCTTGCCGGGATGTTGGCGCTCGACGAGGCCGCCGATCACCGCGACCTCGCGGAACGCGGTCTTGAGAAGGTACGAGCTCTCGACCCATTCGACGAATTCGCGCTCGAGGATGTCGGGCGAGAACAGGGCCTTGGGGTCGCGGATCGGCTCGAGCCCGTAGCAGGCAAGGCCGTAATCGTTGGCGACGAAGCCCAGCGGCTTCAGGCCTGCAGTCTCCATGCGCCGGGTGATCAGCATGCCCAGCGACTGGTGCGCGTTCCAGCCTTCGAAGCTGTAGGCGACCATGTAATGCTGGCCCTCGTGCGGGAAGGTCTCGACCAGCAGCTGATGCGGCTCGGGAAGGACCGACCGCTCGCTCTGCACCTCGAGCCATTCGCGGACATCGTCGGGGAAGCGACTCCAGTCGTTGCGGTCGGCCAGCATTACGCGGACCCGGTTCGCCAAGTGCGTCGACATCGACATGCGCTGGCCGCCGTAAGTGACGATCTGCCCCCGCTTCGATGAGGCATGGACTATGATGTCCGTGTCCTTGAACTGTTCGACCTCAAGGCTGAGGCCAGCAAAGAAGAAGCGGTCGCCGGGCGAGAGCGCCGAGGCAAATCCCTCCTCCACGGTGCCCAGCTTTCGGCCGTTGCGGAAGCGGACAGTGAGCAGGGGCTGCTCGACGATGACTCCGGCGTTGAGCCGATGCTGCTGGGCAATGGCCGGGCGGGCGATGCGCCACAGGCCGCCGGGCTCTGGCACCAGCCGGCGGAAACGGTCGTAGGCTTTGAGCGCATAGCCGCCCGTCGCAATGAAGTTTAGCACCTCCTCGAACGTGTCCTGCTGGAGGCCAGCATACGGCGCGGCGGAACGCACTTCCTCAAGGAGTTCGTCCTGCTGAAAGGGCGCGGCGACGGCCATTGCGAGAATGTGCTGCGCGAGTACGTCGAGCGCTCCGGGACGGAAGACTTCGGGGTCGAGCTCGCCGTCATCGATCGCGTCGAGCGCAGCGCGGGTTTCGAGATATTCGAAGCGGTTGCCCGGCACGATCATGCCCTTGCTCGGCTCATCGAGCCGGTGGTTGGCGCGGCCGATCCGCTGCAGCAGTCGCGAGAGCCCTTTGGGGCGCCCATCTGGACAACGAGGTCGACATCGCCCCAGTCGATCCCGAGATCGAGGCTGGCCGTCGCGACGAGACCGCGCAGCTTGCCCGCGGCCATCGCCGCCTCGACCCTGCGCCGCGCTTCGACCGAAAGGCTGCCGTGGTGGATCCCGATCGGCAGCGTCTGGTCGTTTTCGTCCCATAGCTTCTGGAAGATGAGTTCGGCGAGACCCCGCGTGTTGCAGAAGACGAGCGTCGTCCGGTGCTGCTCGATCAGCCGCATAACGTCGGCGATCGCATGATAGCCCGAGTGCCCCGCCCACGGGATCTTGCCCTCCGGGATCAGGATCGAGAGGTCCGGCTCAGCGCCTGGATCGCCGATCACGAGGTCGATCAGCTCCATGTCCGCGTCGGGCGCGAGCCAGGAGCGGTAGGCGTCAGGGTCGCTGATGGTCGCCGATAATCCGACGCGGCGCAGCACCGGGCGCGAGCCGTTGCAGCCGCGACATCGACAGCGACAGCAGGTCGCCGCGCTTCTCCTTGGCGAAGCCGTGCAGCTCGTCGACGATGATCGTCCTCAAGCCTTCGAACATCTGCGGCGCCTCGGGGTAGCTCAGCAGCAGGCTCAGCGACTCGGGCGTCGTCAGCAGCATTTGCGGCGGCTTCACCCGCTGCCGCGCTTTGCGATCGGAAGGCGTGTCGCCGGTGCGCGTCTCGACGCGGATCGCCAGGCCCATTTCCTCGACCGGACCGATGAGGTTGCGCTGGACGTCGACCGCGAGCGCTTTCAGCGGCGAGACGTAGAGCGTGTGCAGCCCTTCGCTCGGCTGCTCAGCCAGCTCGCAGATCGCCGGAAGGAACCCGGCCAGCGTCTTGCCCGCGCCGGTCGCCGCGACCAGCAACGCGCTCCGTCCGCGCCGCGCCAGGTCGAGCATCTCCAGCTGGTGCCGCCGCGGCTGCCAGCCTTTGGATTGAAACCAGTCGGCTACGACCGGCGGGAGCGTTCACTTTTCAGCGGTGTCGGTCCCCTCGCGCCGGCGGACTTCCTCGTCGGCATAGCCTTCGCGCGTCGCCTGCTCGGTCCGGCCGGTCTTGCCGGTCGAACCGCGGCGCATGACCAGCCAGATGAGCACGATGAGGAGGATCGCGGGGCCGACGATGTCGATGATCCACCATTGGGCTACGTCCATGCTTTCCTCCGTTTAGCGGGAA
Source organism: uncultured Alphaproteobacteria bacterium (assembly GCA_963785965.1). GTDB lineage: Bacteria > Pseudomonadota > Alphaproteobacteria > Sphingomonadales > Sphingomonadaceae > Sphingomicrobium. The sequence goes on along the minus strand of CAWAXE010000006.1, from coordinate 165,053 downwards.
CTCCCGGCCTTCTTGCCTATATAGCTCGCAATGGCGCGATTGGGTTCCTGGATCGAGTTCCCACCCCGAGGGCATCTATGTGCGCCCGGCGGACGCGTGGGTCGATCCCTCGCAGCCCAAGCCGAAGGCGCTGATCACGCACGGCCATTCCGACCATGCGCGCGGCGGTCACGGCGCGGTGCTGGCGACGGCGGAGACGCTGGCGATCATGGAAGTGCGCTGCGGGCCGCAGAACGGCGCAGGCGCTCGCCTATGACGAGAGCCTCCGCGTCGGTGACGTCGACGTCCGCTTCGTCCCCGCCGGCCACGTGCTCGGCTCGGCGCAGATCGTGCTCGAGCATGCCGGCGAGCGCGTCGTCGTCTCCGGCGATTACAAGCGCCGGCCGGACCCGACCTGCGCCTGCTTCGTGCCGGTGCCGTGCGACATCTTCATCACCGAGGCGACCTTCGGCCTGCCGGTGTTCCGCCATCCCGACACGGGCAGCGAGATCGACCGGCTGCTCCACCGCCTGCATTCGGACCCGAGCCGCTGCGTGCTGGTCGGCGCCTATGCGCTCGGCAAGGCGCAGCGGATCATCTGCGAGCTGCGCGCGCGCGGCCACCACGACCCGATCTATTTCCACGGCGCGATCGAACGGCTGAACCAGCTCTACGAGAGTTTTGGAGTCGCGCTCGGCGAGCTTCGCCCCGCGACCGGCGCGACCAAGGCGGAGATGGCGGGCCATATCGTCATCGCCCCGCCCGGAGCGCTCAACGACCGCTGGTCGCGGCGGCTGCCCGATCCGGTGACCGCGATGGCCTCGGGCTGGATGCGGATCCGCCAGCGCGCCCGCCAGCGCAATGTCGAGCTGCCGCTGATCATCTCCGACCACGCCGACTGGGACGAGCTCACCATGACCATAAGTGAGCTCGAGCCCACCGAGGTGTGGATCACCCACGGCCGCGAGGAAGCGCTCAAGCATTGGTGCATGACCCACCAGATCAAGGCCTGCGAGCTGAACCTGGTGGGGTACGAGGATGAGGACGACTAGGGCGTCACTTCTTTGGCAGACGTCGGGCAGAGGAACCCGCACGGGTCGCAGCGACCTCGGCCATCGTCTCAATTCGAACGACGCGTTTGTCGATGGCGATCACGTCACGCGCAAGCTCACGCAGAGCGGATGCATGGAGCTCGGAAGCCTGCTCCAGATCTTCGACCTGCTTTTGGATTAGCAGCAGCTGTTTAACGCCTTTCAGCGCATCGCTGAGCGCGCTCACTTTCGAACGCCGGCTTGGCGCAGCATGACGTCCACCTCTCGGGCCGAGTCGCGCAACAGCTTTGCCGAGCGTTTTAGGCGTTTCTCCATGTCCGGCACGGCGTCCGCCAATTCCCTGACCAGTGCGGCCAGTTCTTCTTCCTCCGCCGAATCGTCATTGCTTGCCCGGTCAGCCGCCTGTCGCAGGAATTCCCCGGTGGAGATCCCCCGCTTGGCGGCAATTGCGTCGAAGGCAGCCTTCTTCTCCGGAGTCATCAAAATGGTCACGCGGGCGGTCTGCATAGCCGGCTCCTTCACATGTCATTATAAGGTAAGCCAGTGGGATTACAATGGCATTATCATGCGATGACCATGCCGCGAGGAATCGCTCAAGCATTGGTGCACATGACCGGCCTGCGAGTGGCAGCCGCGGCACTCGAACGGGCATTCGCGCGGACAATAAGCTTGCGTTACACGATCAGGCGTGAACGGATGGGGAGCATATGCCTTTCCTGATATTCCTGAAATCGTTCGAGGTTCTCCTCTACGAAGTCATGTCCTGGCTCGTCTTTTACCCGCGGACCATGTGGCGAGCGGTGCGCCATCCGCTGCAGATGATGGAGCGGACCGAGGATGAGCTGAAGCTCGCACCGGCGGAACAGTTCCGGGACGTGATCAGTCCGCCGATCTTCCTGCTGCTCACGGTCATCGCCGCGAATAGCTTTGAAGTGGCGGTCGTCGGCAACAATGCGTTGATCGATGACGGCGTCGGGCTCGCTGCGATGATCACCGACAACAGCAGCCTGATACTCTTCAGGCTGATCGTTTTCGCATCGCTGCCGGTGGTTGCCGGGGTTTTGGCTCTCGCCGCGATGCGCCGCCAGGTCGACCGGGTCACGCTGCAGCCGGTGTTTTACGCGCAATGTTTTGCGACCACTCCGGTGGTCCTGCTGTGCAGCATTGCAGCGACAATTACGCGATTGCCGCAACGCGCCGCGAACATTCCAGCGGCCATCATCTTCGCTGCGGCCGTCCTTTTCTTCATCATCGTCGAGGCGAGCTGGTTTGTTCACGAGGCAAGGCAACGCCCCTTGGTCGGCGTTTTATGGGCGCTCGCCGGGTTTGCGATGTCGGTACTGGTGGTGGGCGGGATCGTTTTGTTGTTCGCCGGGCTCTGAAGCGGGGACGCTAGTGCGCGGCGTCGACCCGCTCCACGCCTGACTTGGCCAGCTGATCGTCGATGTCCGCGACGAGCCGGTCGAGCCCCGCCTGGTCCGCCGCCTCGGCCCGCGCCACCAGCACGTCCTGCGTATTCGACGCGCGGAGCAGCCACCAGCCGTCGGGGGTGCTGACGCGCACGCCGTCGGTCGCGTCGACCTTGGCGCCGTCGGCGGAGAGGCGGTCGCGGACCTCTTCGATGATGGCGAACTTGCGCACTTCGTCGACCTGGAAGCGCAGCTCGGGCGTGGCGACCGCCTGCGGCATCGCATCCTTGAGCTCTGTGAGGCTCTTGCCGCTCGCGCTCACCGCCTCGATCAGCCGCACCGCCGCGTAGAGCGCGTCGTCGAAGCCGTACCAGCGGTGCTTGAAGAAGATGTGGCCGCTCATCTCGCCGGCGAGCGGCGCGCCGGTCTCCTTCATCTTCGACTTGATCAGGCTGTGGCCGGTCTTCCACATCAGCGGCTTGCCGCCGAGCTCGGCGACGCGGTCGAACAGGGTCTGGCTCGCCTTGACGTCGGCGATGATCGTCGACGCCGGGCAACTCGCGAAGCACCGCCTCGGCGAGGATCATGACCAGTTGGTCGCCCCAGATCACCCGCCCCTTGCCGTCGACCGCGCCGATGCGGTCGCCGTCGCCGTCGAAGGCGATGCCGAAGTCGAGCTGCTTGTCGGCGACGAGGCGCTTCAGGTCCTCGAGATTCGCTTCGACCGTCGGATCCGGGTGGTGGTTGGGAAAGCGCCCATCCACCTCGCTGAAGATCACGTGGTGCTGTCCGGGAAGCCGGTCGACGAGCATGTCGAGAATCGGCCCGGCGGCGCCATTGCCGGCGTCCCAGCCGATCCGGAACGGCTTGCCCGAGAAGTCCTGCAGCAAGCGGTCGACATAGGCCTCGCGGATGTCGACCTCTTCGACGCTGCCGTTGCCGTCGCTCCAGTCCCCGGAGGCCGAGCGGCGGCCGAGCGCCTGGATCTCCTGCCCGAACACCGAGCGGCCTTTGAGCAGCAACTTGAAGCCATTGTAGTCGGCCGGGTTGTGGCTCCCCGTCACCTGGATGCCGCCATCGACATCGAGATAATGCGTGGCGAAATAGAGCATGGGCGAGGGACCCATGCCGACCAGCGTCACGTCGATCCCGCCTTCGGTGAGGCCGCGGACCAGCGCCGCTTCGAGCATCCCGGAGTGGAGACGACCGTCGCGGCCGACCGCGAGCCGCCGCGCGCCTTCCTCTTGCGCTAGCGCCGCATAGGAGCGGCCGAGTGCGTAGGCGTCAGCTTCGGTCAGCGTGTCGCCGACGATTCCGCGAATGTCATATTCGCGGAGGATGGTGGGGTTGAAATTGTGGGTCATTGCGAAGGCGAACACACGAAACGCGGCGTTTGTTCAATCGCAGAATTGGTCACGCTCTTTGCGCTACGCCGCCTGCTCAACCTCGCCCGACGGAATCGCCAGGCCCGCGATCATCTCGCGCAGCTCCTGGCGGGCGGTGATGTGGCCGAGGCCGACTTCGCCGAGCTGCTGCAGGTCGAGCAAAGTGAGGCCCTTGGGAAAGAGCTCGCGGTAGATGACGCGCTCGCCGAGGCCGGGGATTACACGGAAGCCGACGCGGCGGGCGAGCTCGTCAAGTGCTGCGCCGACACGGCGAAGATTGTGCGATTCGATATGCTGGAGGCGGTTTCTGAGCACCACCCAGTCCACGCCCTTGCCCGTTTGCTTGGCTCGTGCCGTGCGGCTGTTCCAGATCAGCTCGGCATAGAAGCTCGGGCGCGTGATCTTGTAATTCTCGGGATGAACCTGTCCGATGAGGTCGAGATCGACGAAGCTGTCGTTCATCGGCGTTACGAGAGTGTCGGCCTTGAGGATGGCCGAGCGCGCGATCGGGTCATCGCGGCCGGGCGTGTCGACGACAATCACCTCGGCGTCCTTCGCCAGGCGCGCGAACGCCGCGGACAGCCCCTCTTCGCTATGGTCCTCGAGCACTTCGTAGGTCGCGTGCGGTAGTTGGGTTTCGAGCCGGCGCATGGTTGCGTCGCGGTTCTCGAGATAGCGGGTCATCGTGCGCTGACGGCTGTCGAGGTCGAGCGCTCCGACTCGATGGCCGGATGCGGCCAGTGCAATTGCCGTATGCACGGCCGTCGTCGACTTGCCGGTCCCGCCCTTTTCGTTGGCGAAGACGATGAAATGCGGCTGTGTCATGGCTTGATCTTTTCCCACAGCGCCTCAAGAGCGCCCCCCACGCGGAGATTAACTGAGCGGGGACTCGGGTGCAAACGGTTCGTTCCTGTGAAGAATTGGCACGCGCCCGTTCCGATCTGGGCGGCGGAACGCTGGCGCTGGTGCCGACCATGGGCGCGCTGCACGCCGGTCACATCGCGCTGATCGAGCAAGCTAAGGCGCGCGCGGACACAGTTGCAGCGACCATCTTCGTCAACCCGATGCAGTTCGGCGCCAATGAGGACTTCGGCCGCTATCCGCGACAGGAGGAACAGGACAGCCGGCTGCTGAGTGAGCACGGCTGCGACCTCCTTTGGATTCCGTCGACGGAGGATATTTATCCGGCTGGGTTTGCCACCACGGTCAGCGTCTCGGGGGTGTCGGAGCGCTGGGAAGGCGAAGCGCGGCCCGGCCATTTCGACGGCGTCGCGACCGTGGTCGCCAAGCTCTTGCTCGTCGGTGCGGCCCGATTTGGCGCTGTTCGGCGAAAAGGATTTTCAGCAGCTGGCGGTGATCCGGCGGATGGCCGCCGACCTCAACCTGGCGGTCGAGATCGTGGGCGTGCCGACGGTGCGCGAGCCGGACGGCCTCGCGCTGTCCTCACGCAATAGCTTTCTCTCGGCGGACGAACGGCGGCGGGCGGTGGCGCTTCCGAATGCACTCAATGCGGCGCGCGACGCGATCCTCGGCGGCACGCCGGTCCCCGCCGCACTCCAGCGGGCAAGCAGTCGCTGATCGACGCCGGCTTTCTGCGGATCGACTATTTGGCGCTGGTCGATGCCGCCACGCTCGAGCCGCTGGATCAGCCCGAGGAGGAAATCGCCTCATCGCAGCCGCCGTCATCGGCACCGACGCGCCTGATCGACAATCTCGCTGTTTGACACATGGTTGAATCGCGTTAACCATTTCTTTGCCATCACCCGACCAATCTCCAGTCAACAAGTGAGACCGGGGGACAATCATGGGTGCCATCAGTCAGAAAAGTGCGGAATTCCTGATCCGGAGCCGCCTTGCCGATGCCGAAACCGGCGACGTCGACGCATTATTCGAGCTTGGAATAACCTTTTCGACCGGACGCGGGGGCATCGCGGTCGATCTCATCGAAGCGCACAAATGGTTCAATCTCGCTGCATTGTCGGGCTGCACCCGCGGTCAAGAATGCCGCGCCGAGATCGCGCTCGAGATGACCGGCGCGCGAAATCGCCGAAGCGCAGCGGCAGGCGCGAGCCTGGCTTGCCGTGACCCCGTCCCAGCGCCGCGCCGCATAAGTCAGCGCACCAATATTGTCACCGCCCGCGGCAGTCCGGGCGCTCCTTACCCCAGCTCATCGCATTGAGCTGCGCCGCCGGCACTCCCAGCAGAACCAGATAATCGCGGACTTCTTCCGCCCGGCGCGCGCCGATCGCCAGCGCGTGATCGCGGGTGTCGCTTGGTTCCGCATGACCCTCGATCCGGACCACAACTTCGGGATGCTGGCGCAGCCACATGCCTGCGCCTGAGCGTCGCCTGCGCGGGCGCTCCGAGTATCGCGCTGTCACTTCCGAAAATAGACGGTGTCCGCTACCGGAACGGGCGAGAAAGTCGGCGCGCAAGGCGTCGATGCCGGTGAGCTGGGGAGGCGGCGGGCTGCGATCGCCCGAGGGGGATGATCACCGGCAAGCGCCTTTGCGCCCCCGCGGGGACCGCCAGCGCGATGGCGACCGCAAGGAGAAGGGCGCGGCGCATCGGCTTAGTCCATCACCCCGGACCAGTCGGGATCGGATCCGCCCTGGGGAAGACCACAGCGCGCGGTTCGCTGCCGTCAAGCGACAGCCGATACAGCGCCGTGCCTCCGGTCGCTTGGGAGCGCTGGAAGATCAGCTCGCGGCTGCTCGCCGCCCAGCTCGGCCCTTCATCGCCGGGGCCGCTGGTCAGCGATTTCTCGCTGCTGCCGTCCGGCTTTGATGATCCCAATACTGCGACCCGCTGTTGAGTGGCGGGTGAAAGCAATCCATTCGCCGTCCGGGCTCCATTCGGGCGATGCATACCAGCCGCCGCCGAAGGTGATCCGCCGCTGGTTCGAGCCGTCCGCGTTCATGATGTAGAGCTGCTGACTGCCCGAGCGGTCGCTTTCGAATGCGATCCTGCTTCCGTCGGGCGAGAAGCTCGGGTCGGTGTCGATGCCTGGCGCGGAGGTCAGCCGCCGCGCAGCGCCGCCGTCGACGCCCGCCACGTAGATGTCGCTGTTGGCGCCGAGCATCATAGCGAAGGCGAGGCGCGTTCCGTCGGGGGAGAAGCGCGGGGCGAAGCTCATCGCATCGCTCGCAACCAGCGGCCGCTGCGTGCCTGAAGCGACGTCCATCAGCCGCACCTGGGGCTTCCCGCCGGCGAAGCTCACAAAAGCCAGCCGGGCGGCCTTCGGCGAAAGCCGCGGGGTCAGCACCATCGTTTCTCCGGCGGTGAGGTAGGAATGGTTGGTGCCGTCGCTGTCCATGATGGCAATGCGTTTCACCCGCGCAGAAGGCGCGCCACTCTCCGCGACATAAGCGATGCGCGTGTCGAACGCTCCCGGAGCGCCGGTCACCGCGGTATAGGCCAGCCCGGAGCATTTATGCGCCGCGCGGCCCCATTCGCCGGGCCCGACCACGAACCCCTTGCGGCCGACCTCGCGGCCCTTGTCGACGTCGTAAACGTAGCAGCCAAAGGTCACGCGGTCGTCGGAGCGCGCCTGGACGAATCCGGTGATGAGCATCTTCGCGCCGGCCGCGCGCCACTTGGAGAATGTCGGCGCGGTGACTTCTGGATAGGAATAATAGTCCTTCTGGCTTGGCGGCAGAGGCATGATCTCCGAAGTGCCCCCGAGGTCCTGCGCGATTAGCTTCGACGCCTGCCAAGCGAGGCTGAGTGTGCTGCCAGCGGACGTCGGCTTGTCGCTCGGCGTGCTGAGCGGCGGAACGGCGACGACCGTGGCTGCGGCGGTCCCGGCCTGCTGTGAATGCGCCGCAGTGCTGATGGCGCCTGCTGCCGCCATCCACAGGAATCGCTGCATTCGGGAGAGTATCGGACTCAAACGGTAATCGCCTTGAACTTCTCGACCCAATCTTTCGGCTGCCGTTGCGGCCGGCCTTCGCTGTCGAGGAAGGCCGCGGTCAACCGCGCATCGGACAACATTTCCGACCCACGCATGACTCGCTGCTGAATGTGGACCGACGATGCGCGGACTTGATCGACCGTACTGATGACCTGAAGGTCGTCACCGAGCCTGCCCGGCTTACGGTAGCGGATGTCGACCTCGACCACGGCATAAGCGCTTCCCGACGCGCGCAGCTCGGCCGACTGGTCGACTCCCACTACGCGGATCATGTCCGAGCGCGCCCGCTCCATGAACTTCAGGTAATTGGCATAATAGACGATGCCGTAGGCGTCCGTGTCTTCGAAATAGACCGTGAGCGCGAAATGATGCTCACGGCCCACAAAGCCGCCCCGATAAGGCACATCCAGGTCGAAGCTCACTTCGCCCTACCGATCTCGCCGACTTCGCGGATCAGGTCGCCTTGCGCGATCGCCATGTCGGCGAGGTGCATCCCCCAACCCGGGAGGAACATGCCGAACACCGCCACTTCGCCGCCGATGCGGTCGGTCCGCTTCTCACCGGGATTGTGGTTGGTGTGCACCCATAAGTAGCCGCGCGGACCGTCGTTGATGCATTTGGCGGACACGAGACCCTCGGTATGCAGATAAAGCGTTGGCGGCGGCCCTTCGCTCGACCACTCTATGGGGCCACCGGGCACTGGAAGCGTCGAGCGCGCGAACCAGTTGCTGTCGAGCTTGACCCAATCGCGCGAGCCGCGAAGCGCCGGATTGACGCAGCCGACGGTCATTCCCGGCTGGTCGGCATAGCCGAAGATGGCGCCTGCGGGCGGGACGTTCTTCTCGCGGAAACTGCTCCAGGCCATGACGCAGCCGGTCTGGCTCGGGTCACTGCAGAGCGGCGTCTTCTTGAACGTGCCGCCGACCAGTTTCCCCTGCGGCACGAGCAAGTCGTAGCCGGGAATGATCGCGAGTTTCATGCGGTTAGCGACCGCGGGATTATTCTCGATCTCGCGGGCGATCAGCATTTGCAGCATCAGGCTGCCCTGGCTGTGGCCGATGAGGACGAAGGGATGGCCCTGGTTCCTCGTCGCAAGATAGTTGCGCCAGGCGGCGAGCACGTCCGAGTAAGCGAGCATCGCTGCGGCATCGATGCTGACGCCGGCGGAATAGGCGGCGATCGCGCCGAGCGTCATCTGGCGATAGATCGGCGCGAAGGGACGGCACACCGAAGCAAAGCGCGCGAACTGGGCTTCAGCGGCAATCTTCTCCTCGCGGCCTGCGTTAAGGTCGCTGTTCATGCCGGAATCGCTGGAGACCGTCGGATAGACGTAGAAGCAGTCGATCGGCGGGTCCTTGGCGACCGGGCTGAGAGCCTTCGACCCATAGCCATTGGCGTTGAGCTCGGTCGTTGGCAGTGGAGTCGAGCAGAGGTCCTTGCGTCCGGGTAAACAGAGCCACGTTGAATCGCTGCCGTAATCCGGCGCGACGGCTGGAGCGCTTGTCTGCGAAGACAGGGGGCGGCCGTCGACAGCGCGGCAGCGGCAATAAGCAGGAAGCGCATTATTTCGGAGTGACTCCTTCGTCGAACAGACCCGTTTGGCCGCCCTGCGGCGCCGGCAAGCCAAGATGGGCGTAGCCGCGGCCGTTCAAGGCGCGTCCTCGTGCGGTCCGGGCGATGAGGCCGAGCTGAATGAGGAAGGGCTCGATCACGTCCTCGATCGTGTCCCGCGGTTCCGAAAGTCCGGCGGCGAGGGTCTCCACGCCGACGGGTCCACCGCCATACAAATCGGCGATCATGGTGAGATAACGCCGGTCCATCGCATCGAGACCAAGTGAGTCGATCTCCAGCCTCGACAGCGCTTTGTCGGCAACCTCCGCGGAAATCGTGTCCGAACCGGAGGCATGGGCGAAATCGCGTACCCGGCGGAGCAGCCGCCCGGCGATGCGAGGAGTGCCGCGCGACCGGCGCGCGATCTCACGGCCGCCATCGTCGGTGAGGTCGACGCTCAGCAAGCGGGCCGCGCGGCGCACCACCAACTCCAGCTCCTCGACGGTGTAGAAATTGAGCCGCACCGGGATTCCGAAGCGGTCCCGCAGCGGGGTGGTCAGCAGCCCCTGGCGCGTCGTCGCTCCGATCAGGGTGAAACGCGGGAGATCGATCCGAACCGAGCGCGCCGACGGACCTTCGCCAATCATCAGGTCGAGCGCGCGGTCCTCCATCGCCGGATAGAGCACTTCCTCGACCGCGGGGTTGAGGCGATGGATCTCGTCGATAAAGAGGACGTCGCCGTCCTCGAGGTTGGTGAGAAGCGCCGCAAGGTCGCCCGACTTGGCGATCACCGGGCCCGAGGTGGCGCGGAAGCCGACCCCCATCTCGCGCGCCAGGATACCGGCGAGCGTGGTCTTGCCCAGGCCCGGGGGCCCGTGGAGCAGCACATGATCGAGGGCCTCGCCACGGGCTTTCGCCGCATGCACGAACACGCGCAGATTCTCGCGCGCCGACTGCTGGCCGATGAACTCGTCGAGGCTTTTCGGGCGAAGCGCCTGGTCGACGTCCTCCGCGGTCCGCTCGGGCGTAGTGATGCGGGCAGGGTCCGTTGCCATCCACCCCTGATTCGCAGATGAGTTGCGCCGCGACAAGCAGCGAGCTTGAGCTTGGACTTAACGAGGGGCAATCCGATGGAAGTCGATCGGCGAACGGTCGTGGCCGGAGCGGCAGCCACGCTCGTCGCGGGTCCAGCGCTTGGGAAGGGCATGGCATCGCCGCTTTGGTACCGAAACGCCGTCGTCATCGACGGCCTTGGCGGGATCAACGATCCTTATTCGCCGGACGATCAGCTGCGGCTCAGCGACCGGGGCTGGGCCGAGTATCGGGCGACAGGCCTCACAGTCGTTCGCGACACCATGCTTCCTGTCGGAAATCACGCAGACTCGTGGGAGCAGTTTCAGAAGTCGCTCGACCAATATCACTCCTATTTCGCAGCCAACCCCGACCGTTTGAAGCTGGTCGAAAGGGCCGCCGACATTCTCGTCTGCAAGCGCGAGGGGAAGCTCGGTGTGATTCTCGGCACTCAGGACACGGCGATGGTCGGTCCGGCGCTCGACCGGCTTGCGGAGATGAAGAAAAGTGGCGTGCGTGCGGTCCAGCTCACCTACAATCTCGCCAATTTGAGCGGTGACGGATCAATTGAGCCGCGCAATTCGGGCATTACGAACCTCGGCCGCGACACCATCCGCCGGATCGAAGCCGAGAAGCTGCTGCTCGATTTGGCCCATGGTGGTGCCCGGACTATCGACGAGGCAATCGCCTTCGCCAAGCGCCCGCTGACGATCAGCCATACCGGCGCGCGCGCGATCACCGATCACCCGCGCAATGTTTCTGACGCGGCGATCCGCGGCGTCGCCCACAAGGGCGGCGTGGTCGGCGTCTATTTCATGCCCTACCTCGCGCCCGACAGCCATCCGACGGGCGCGATGCTGCTCGACCATATCGATCATGTCGCCAAGGTCGGCGGCGAGGACCACGTGTCGATCGGCACGGACGGCGGAGTCCTCCCGCTCGTGATCGACGCCAAGGCCGTGGAGGATGCGCGCAAGGATTATGAGCAGCGCAAGGCCGCGGGAATTGCCGCTCCAGGCGAAGGGCCGGACGTGTTCACCATCGTTCGCGACTATAATTCCATCGACAAGCTCGAGCGGCTTGGGAGCGATCTGATGAAGCGCGGCTGGACCACGACCCGGGTGGAGAAATTGCTGGGCCGCAACCTGCTGCGGCTTTACGGCGACGTCTGGGGAGGTTGAACCTCAGTCGGTGTGCTCGACCTCTCCGAGGATCTCGACCCAGTCGTTCTTGCGCCGTTCCCAGACGGAGAATGCGGGCGTCGCAAAATAGGGATCGTCAAACGCTCCCAGGGGAATAGCGACCACACCGCCGAACTTGCCGTCAATTTCGTAGTGCACGTCGGATCCGCACTCCGTGCAGAAATTGAAGGTGATGCGGTTGCCGCTGTCCGCGACGTTGACCCAGCTCTTTGAGTCGCCCTCGATCGTTACCTGCTCCGCCGGCCAGCGCGCCTGCACCGCGAACGCGCTACCAGAGCGCTTCTTGCAATCAAGGCAGTGGCATACCGAGATTCGCACCGGCTCGCCAATGGCAGTCGCCTTCAGCTGGCCGCAGCGGCAGGACGCGGTTCGTGTGATCACTTCGCCGCCTTCCTCAACGCCAGTCGCACGAGCGCATCGAGATTCGCCTCCGGCCCGAGCTCGTCCTGCGCGGCGTTGACTGCCGCGCTCGCTTCGGCCGGCTTGAAGCCGAGGTTGGCGAGGGCGGAGAGGGCATCGGCGGCCGCTCCGGCGCGGGGCGCTGGAGCGCCGCCAGTTAGACCGACCACGCCGAGCTTGCCCTGGAGTTCGTTGGCGATGCGGGCGGCGAGCTTGGGGCCGACGCCGTTGGCGCGGCCGATCATCGCTTTGTCGCCCTGGCTGACGGCGCGGGCGAGATCGTCGGGCGAAAGAACGGAGAGGATCGCGAGCGCGAGCCTTGCCGCCGACGCCCTGCACCGATGTCAGCGCCCGGAAGGAGTCGCGCTCGATCGGCCGAGCCGAAGCCGAACAACGTCCACGCGTCCTCGCGCACCTGTAGTTCGGTGAGGATCAGCACTTCGCCGCCGACCGGCCCGATCGCGTCCAATGTACGGCCGCTGCAATGCACCTGATATCCGACACCGGCGACGTCGATCACCGCGCCATCGGCGGTCAATTCGGCGAGGTTTCCGGAGAGGCGCGCGATCATCCTGTCAACCGTATCTTTTCGTCACCCCGCGCAAGCCGGGGTCCCTCTCGCTTCAGAAAGAACTGGGATTCCCGCTTTCGCGGGAATGACGAACTAGGGGATACGTCTCTGCTCGCCAAGTGATGCGCGTGGGTGATCGCCACGGCCAGCGCGTCGGCGGCGTCGGGGCCGGCGATCTTCACACCGGGAAGCAGGCGCGCGACCATGGCATGGACCTGAGCCTTCTCGGCGTTGCCGACGCCGACCACGGCTTTCTTGACCAGCCGCGCGGCGTATTCGCCGACTTCCAGACCAGCGCGCGCGCCGATCATGATCACCACGCCGCGAGCCTGGCCGAGCTTCAGCGTCGATTGCGGGTTGGCGTTGACGAACACTTCCTCGACGGCGGCGGCATCCGGGTGATGCTCGGCGATCAGTGTCTCAAGCTGTTCCGCAAGCTTCGAAAGGCGCTGCGGAAGCGGGCGCTGAGGCGTCGGTCTTGATCTGCCCATTCGCGATGTGGCCGAGACGATTGCCGTCCGCCCGGATCAGTCCCCAGCCGGTGGTCCCGAGGCCGGGATCGAGACCGAGGATCTTCACGCGAGGTGGGCCAACTCCTCGTCGGGGATGCGCTCGTTGCCCCAGACGGTCTGCACGTCGTCGTCTTCTTCGAGCGCTTCCATGATGCGGCCGAGCTGCTGTGCCTGCTCGCCGCGCACCTCGACGTCGGTCTGCGGCTTCCATGCGAGCTTGGCGCTCTCCGCTTCGCCGAGCATCGGCTCCAGCGCCTTTGCGGCCTCGTGTAAATTTTCGACATTGGTCCAGATGCGGTGGCCGTCCTCGTCCGAGTTCGACGTCCTCGGCGCCGGCTTCGATCGCGGCTTCGAGCACCTTTTCCGCGTCCCCTGCTGTGGCAGGATATTCGATCAGCCCCATTCGCTCGAAGCCGTGGCTGACGCTTCCGCTCGCGCCGAGATTGCCGCCGTTCTTGGAGAAGATCGTGCGCATGTTGGTCGCGGTGCGGTTGCGGTTGTCGGTCAGCGCCTCGACGATCAGCGCGACACCGCCGGGGCCGAAGCCCTCGTAACGGACCTCCTCGTAATTCTCCGCATCGCCACCGGAAGCCTTGTCGATCGCCCGCTGGATATTGTCCTTCGGCATCGATTGGGCGCGGGCAGCAATGACCGCCGCCCGCAGGCGTGCGTTCGCTTCGGGGTCGGGCAGCCCCATCTTCGCCGCGACCGTGATTTCGCGGCTGAGCTTCGAGAACAAGGCCGAGCGCTTCTTATCCTGAGCGCCCTTGCGGTACATGATGTTCTTGAATTTGGAATGGCCGGCCATGGCTATTCCTTACGCCAGACCCAACGCCTGGCGATAGGTCTCCAGCAGTGCGTCCTGCTCCTGGCGCGTGTGCGTCTCCATCTTCCGCAAGCGCACGATCATGCGCATGATCTTGGAGTCGTAGCCGTTGGCCTTGGCCTCGGCATAGACGTCGCGAATATCGTCCGCGATGCCCTTCTTCTCCTCCTCCAGACGCTCGATCCGCTCGATGAACAGCCGCAGCTGGTCGGCCGCGACGGTGCCTTCCGCCATCTTTCAAACTCCGATTTGGACGTGTGAAGCGCGGCTCTAGCGGGTTGAACCGTCATATCAAGCGGCTATGGCGGGCGCGCCCTATCCCCAGGAGACACGGTGGCCGAGACTCTTCTTCCTCCACGCACGCGCAAGGTGAAGATCCTGGCGACGCTCGGTCCGGCGTCGGGCGACGCGAAGATGATCCGCAGGCTTCTGCTCGCCGGGGCGGACGCGTTCCGGATCAACATGAGCCACGGCGACCGGAAGCAGAAGGCGAAGCTGGTCGAGCACATCCGCGCGCTGGAGAAAGAATTCCGGCGCCCAACCACCATCCTGTTCGATCTTCAGGGGCCCAAGCTCCGGGTCGGCCATTTCGAAGGCGGACGGACGGCTCTGCAAAAGGGCAGCCGGTTCATTTTCGACCAACAGGACAAGGCCGGCGACAGCAGACGAGTCCAGCTGCCCCATGCGGAGCTGTTCCAATCGATTCAGCCGGGAACCAACATCCTGATCGACGACGGCAAGATTCGCCTCAAGGTGCTGGAGGCCGACGAGCGGCAAATCGTGACTGAAGTGAGGGTCGGCGGCGCCGTCTCGGACAACAAGGGCGTAAATGTCCCCGATGTGGTCGTGCCGATCCCCGCGTTGACCGATAAGGATCGTGACGATCTTCAGTTCGCGCTCGAGCAAAAAGCGGACTGGATTGCATTGTCGTTCGTTCAGCGGCCGGAGGACGTCGCCGAGGCGCGATCGTTGATCGGGGAGCGCGCGTCGCTGCTCGCGAAGATCGAGAAGCCGGCAGCGATCGATCGGCTGAATGACATCATCGCACTTGCCGATGCGGTGATGGTCGCGCGCGGCGATCTCGGAGTCGAGCTTCCGCCGGAGCAGGTCCCGCCGCTACAAAACAAGATCGTCGCCTGCGCCCGGCAGTTCGGAAAGCCGGTCGTCGTTGCGACGCAAATGCTCGAATCGATGGTGACTTCGCCGACGCCGACGCGGGCCGAGGTGAGCGACGTCGCGACGGCGATCTACGACGGCGCCGATGCAGTGATGCTGTCGGCCGAAAGCGCCAGCGGCCAATATCCGTTTGAGGCGGTGCAGATGATGGACCGGATCGCTGCCAGCGTGGAGCGCGATCCGTCGTATCAGGCGCGGATCCACTTCACCCAGACGCGGCTCGAGCCGACCACCGCCGACGCGCTCGCAAGCTCGGCGCGGCAGATTGCGAGCACCGTTTCGGCGACCGCGATGCTCTGCTACTCGAGCTCGGGCTCGACCGCTCGCCGGATCGCGCGCGAGCGGCCGCCAGTGCCGTTGCTGGCGATGAGTGCATCGATGACGACGGCGCGGCGCATGGGTCTGTTGTGGGGCGTGCATGCGATCCACACCCGCGACGTTGCGAGCTTTGAAGAGATGGTCGAGAAGGCAAAGCGCATGGCGCTCCGCCACCAGGTCGCCAAGGGTGGCGACCGGGTGATCTGCATGGCCGGAATCCCGTTCGGCACCGCCGGATCGACCAACGTATTGCACGTCGTCCGCCTGATTGGCGATGAGTTGGAGCGGTACAGCGCCGCAAATTCCGGGCGCGACTGACAGCCTCACTCGGCGGCGAGTGCGGTCTCCTGCGTCCGCTCGTCGATGCGCCGAAATGTCGCCAGCGCCTGACCGACGATCTGGTCCATATTGTAATAGCGGTACGTCGCTAGCCGGCCGACGAACGTGACGTCGTCGGTCGCGTCCGCAAGCGCTTCGTAGCGCTTGTACAGCGCCTGATTCTCCGGCCGCGGAATCGGATAATAAGGATCTCCCTCGGCCGACGGATATTCGTGCGTGATCGTTGTCCGCGGATGCTCTTGTCCGGTGAGATGCTTGTACTCGCTGATGCGGGTGTAGGGCACATCCGGATCCGGATAGTTCACGACCGCGACCGGCTGGTGCCACTCCTCATCGAGCGTCTGGTGATCGAACTTCAGTGAGCGGTACGGCAGCTTGCCGAAGCGGAAATCGAAATATTCGTCGACGGGCCCGCTGTAGATGATGTGGGCGGCCTCGACCTCGTCGCGCACGTCGCGAAAATCGACCCCGGTTCGAATCTCGATCAGCGGGTGATCGAGCATCTTCTCGAACATCGCGGTGTAGCCGTGGAGCGGCATCGCCTGGAACGTGTCGCTGAAATAGCGGTCGTCGGTATTGGTGCGCGTCGGGAATCCGCGAGGTGACCTGCTTGTCGAGCTCGCTGGGGTCGAGGCCCCATTGCTTGCGCGTGTAGCCGCGAAAGAAGAGTTCGTAGAGTTCGCGGCCGACGGCATTGATCACGACGTCCTCGGACGTTTTGATCTCGTCCACCGGCTCCGCGCGCGAGGCGAGAAACTCGGCCGCCTCTTCTTCGGTCTGCAGGTTGGCGTTGAACAGCATGTTGAGAGTCGTGCGGTTGATCGGGATCGGCACCAGCTGATCGCGCACCAGGGCGCGCACGCGGTGCTCGTACGGCCTCCACTCGGTGAATTGCGACAGATATTCGACGACCTGCTCGCTGTTGGTGTGGAAGATGTGCGGGCCGTACTTGTGATACATTATGCCGTCGGCATTCGCCTCGTCGTAGGCATTGCCGCCGACGTGATTGCGCCGGTCGATCAGCAGCACGCGCGCGTTGTGCTGGCTTGCCAGCCGCTCGGCGAGCACCGAACCGGCAAAACCAGCGCCGACGATCAGATAATCGTAGCGCGGCGCCGGGCGCAAAAGAGGGCCGGTCATTCCGCCGCCACGAGCAGCGCCGAAGAGGCGGTCGCACTCCTGGTGCCGAGGAGGTCGGCAACGAGGCCAGCCATACGGGCTTGTGTCGTGTCCCAGCTTGTTGCCGATAGAGCCAGGTCGGCTTCGGCAAGCCAGCCGCTTTCGGGCGTTCCCGACAGTTCAAGCGCCTTGTCGCACGCCGCGACGAAGCTCTCGGCGTCGTCGGCGATCAACACGCCTTCAAACTGGCCGTAATGGCGCACGACGTCGCGAACCGGAGTCGACACGACCGGCTTCCCGCCCGCGAGATATTCGGGCGTCTTGGTCGGTGAAATGAATTCCGTCGATTCGTTCATCGCGAACGGCATCAGCGCGACGTCCCAGCCGGACAGATAGGCCGGAAGCTCGGCGTAGGTCTTCGCACCCAAATAGTGGATGTTGGCCGCGTCGCGGCAGGTCCTCCTGCGCGATCTTCACGACTGGCCCAAGCATCACGAACGACCAGTCCGGGCGCATTTCGGCGGCTTGTGCAAGCAGCTCCGTGTCGAAGCGCTCGTCGATCACGCCGTAGAAGCCGAGCCGCGGGCGCGGGAGCTCCTCCTGGTCCGCCGGGTCGAACTGGCGGGCGCGCGCCTTCAGGAAATGCACGCGGTCGACCGACGAAGGGAAGCAATGCACGTTGTCGTGCCGGCCCTTCTTCGCCTCGTAAAGGCTCGATCCGCCGGTGAAGACGATATTGGCTTTGTCGATGAGCTCCTGCTCCAGCTCCAGGAGCTTGGCCGGGGCGAAGCGGAATTTCGAGAGCTCGTCCATCGCGTCATAAACGGTGAGATCCGTGTCGAGATGCCGCGAAAACGGCAGCATCATCGGCGTGTAATACCAGGCGATCAGATCGCCGCGCAGCGAGGCGACATGGGCGTCGAGCAAGCGCTTCAGCGCGGCCTCGCGCGCGTCCTCGGGCATTCCTTCGGGCAAGTGCGGCACAATGATGCGCACGCCATTGGCGTTGTCGGCCTCACGGACCTGGAGGTAGGCGGTTTCCTTGCGACCGATCTCGCACGGCTCTTCCCAGTAAATGACGTTCATCGTGCGCGCGAAACGGCACATCAGATGCTGCGGCCGCTGGAACACGAAGTTCCACCGCAGGTGCGAGAAGCATATCAATGTTGTGGGCTCCGGATCAGCTGCCGAGGGCTCGGCTTCGTACTCCACTGGCACCCTGGCGCGAGTCAGCATTTTTCCTTTAACCTCCGTGTTGTCTGTTGCACGTGAATGAACGGAGCGGAGGCGATTTGGGTTCCGCGCGTCTGATCGAGATTAGCGATATAGTGTCGATGCTGCGCCGCAACAATCGCCAGCCCGCCCGATTGACCCGACGAACACCGCGTGGAAGGACGCCAGGACGAGGAGACCAGCGCTTGGCGACCACCATCGAAGAGCTCGAAAAGCGGCGCGAACTGGCGCGGCAAGGCGGCGGCGAGAAGCGCATCGCAGCGCAACACGCCAAGGGCCGGCTGACCGCCCGCGAGCGGCTGAGCGTGCTGCTCGATGCCGGCAGTTTCGAAGAATATGACATGTTCGTCGAACACAATTGCGCGGACTTCGGAATGGAGGAGCAGCGCATCCCCGGCGACGGCGTCGTCACCGGATCGGGCACGATCAACGGCCGGCTGGTCTACGTGTTCGCGCAGGACTTCACCGTGTTCGGCGGCTCGCTGTCCGAACGCCACGCGCAGAAGATCTGCAAGGTCATGGATATGGCGATGAAGGTCGGCGCGCCGGTGATCGGCCTGAACGACAGCGGCGGGGCGCGCATCCAGGAAGGTGTTGCCACCTCGGGCGGCTATGCGGAAGTGTTCCAGCGCAACGTCCTCGCCTCCGGAGTCATCCCGCAGATCAGCCTGATCATGGGGCCGTGCGCGGGCGGCGCAGTCTATTCGCCGGCGATGACCGACTTCATCTTCATGGTGAAGGACTGAGCTACATGTTCGTGACCGGCCCCGACGTGGTGAAGACGGTTACCAACGAGGTCGTGACGCAAGAGGAGCTGGGCGGCGCGGTGACGCATACGACCAAGTCGGGGGTTGCCGACGTCGCGTTCGAGAACGACATCGACGCGCTACTGGCGACGCGCGAATTCTTCGACTTCCTGCCTTTGTCGAACCGCCACGATCTGCCCGAGCGGCCGTGCGAGGATCCGGCCGACCGGATCGAGGACAGCCTCGACACGCTCGTTCCGCCGAGCGCGGCGACGCCCTACGACATGCACGAACTCATCCGGAAGGTCGCGGACGAGGGCGACTTCTTCGAGCTGATGCCGGCGCACGCCGCCAACATCATCGTTGGTTTCTGCCGGATCGAGGGCCGCACGGTCGGCGTCGTCGCCAACCAGCCGATGGTCTTGGCCGGCGTCCTCGACATCAATTCAGCGAAGAAGGCCGCCCGCTTCGTCCGCTTCTGCGATGCGTTCGACATCCCGATCCTGACCTTCGTCGACGTCCCCGGCTTCCTTCCCGGCGTCGGGCAGGAGCATCACGGGATCATCAAGCATGGCGCGAAACTGCTCTTCGCCTACGCCGAGGCGACGGTGCCCAAGATCACAGTCATCACCCGCAAGGCCTATGGCGGCGCCTACGACGTCATGGCTTCGAAGCATCTGCGCGGCGATTTGAACTACGCCTGGCCCACCGCCGAGATCGCGGTGATGGGCGCGAAAGGCGCGGTCGAGATCATCTTCCGCGGCAAGACCAAGGAGGAGATTGCCGAGCACACGCGCGAATATGAAGAGCGCTTCGCCAACCCGTTCGTGGCGGCGAGCAAAGGCTTCATCGACGAGGTGATCATGCCCCACTCGACGCGGCGACGCGTCGCGATGGGGCTACGCAAGCTCAGAAACAAGCAGCTCGAAAATCCGTGGAAGAAGCACGACAATATCCCGCTATGATTGAATTGCTCATCTTCGTCGGGGCCGGAATTCTCGTCTATTTGAGCGCCGATTGGTTTGGTCGTTTGTATTCATATCGGGCGGATAAGGCAGAAAGAGATGGGCTCATCCGCCACGGGGGGCTCAGTCGGAAGGTCTGGAGGGACGACGATCCCGAGAAATTCGCCTTCAGGATCGATCTCGATCGATTTTTTGCTGAAGGCACCCGCTGGTTCATGAAGATCTTTGGCGCGATTTTCGCGATAGGCGGGATAGTGCAACGAATCTGGTCGTTGGCAAAATGACCACTTACACCGCCACGATCCGCTGGAGCCGCACGGGCGACGGCGACTTCACCAAGGGCCAGTACAGCCGCGCGCATGAATGGGCGTTCGACGGCGGCGCGGTGGTTCCGGCGAGCGCCAGCCCGCACATCGTTCCCGCGCCCTGGTCGGATCAGGCGGAGTCGATCCGGAGGAGGCGTTCATCGCCTCGCTGTCGTCGTGTCACATGCTCTTCTTCGTCGACTTCGCGCGCCGTGCGGGGCTGGTGATCGACGATTATGTCGATGAGGCCGAAGGCGTGCTGGAGAAGCGCGCCGACGGCAAGATGGCTATGACCCGCGTCACGCTGCGCCCGCGCGTCACCTGGGCCGGCGACCCGCCCGACGAAGCCGCCATCGCCGACCTCCACCACCGCGCGCACGAAGCCTGCTTCATCGCCAATTCGGTGACGACGGAAGTGAAGGTCGAACATTAGATCGTCATGCCGGACTTGATCCGGCACCCGCCTTGTTCTTTGAGGGTCTGAAGAAAGGCAGGTCCCGGCTCAAGGCCGGGATGACGGTGCAATCATGAAACTCGGCCGCCTCAACCATGTGGGAGTTGCGACGCCTTCGATCGAGAAGAGCCTCGACATGTACCGCACCATGTTCGGAGCGGAGCCGCACGGGCCGGCGTTCGACCTTCCCGCGCAGGGCGTCCGCGTCTGCTTTGTCGATACGCCGAACAGCCAGATCGAGCTGATCGAGCCGCTCGGCGCGGACTCACCGATCGCGAAGTTCCTCGAGAAGAACCCGCTCGGCGGCCAGCACCATGTCTGCTTCGAGGTGCCCGACATCCACGCCGCCAAGGCCGAGTTCGAGGCCAAGGGCGCGCGCGTCCTCGGCGAGCCGCGCATCGGCGCGCATGGAACGCCGGTCTTCTTCGTCCATCCCAAGGACATGGGCGGGGTGCTTACGGAAATCATGGAGACGCCGAAGTCCGCGCACTAAGACGCCTTCTGCGATGCGGGAAAAGCGAATCCACCAGATCTTCGTCGTCAGCGTTTCGCTGAAGGCGCTGCATGCGTTGGTCGAGATCGCCGGCGGGATCGCGCTCGGCCTATTCAACACCGGCGCAATCGTCCGCTGGCTTTACCGGGCGAGCGAAGACAAGCCCGATTGGATCGAGAATGGCCTGTCGAAGTTCGCCACCACGTTCAGCGGCCACGAGCACCATTATTACGTCTTTTTCCTGGTCAGCCACGGCATCGTGAACATGGCGCTTGCCATCGGCCTGCTCCGCGAGAAACTCTGGGCCTATCCCGCGACCTTCGCAGTCCTGACGCTGTTCATTGCCTACCAGCTCTACCGGTTCACCTACACGCATGACGTTGGGCTGATCGGCTTCAGCCTCCTCGACGTGATCGTGATGGCGCTCGCCTGGCACGAATACCGGCTGCTCCGCAGTCACCTTCCCACTCGCTGATTTGCCCGATAGAGCCGGCACCAATGCAGCGCCTAACCCTCGACGGCGGCATCCCCGACAGCCTCAAGGGGAGCATCGTCGCACTCGGCAATTTCGACGGATTCCATCTCGGCCACCAGGCGGTGGTCAGCCGGGCCGTCGCACGCGCCTTTCACGAGCGGCGGCCGGTGATCGTCGCCACCTTCGACCCGCATCCGGTGCGCTTCTTCAAGCCCGAGGTCCCGCCGTTCCGGCTGACCACGCTTGACCAGCGGGACAAGCTCTTCGCCCACGCCGGCGCGGACGCGATGCTGGTGTTCGAGTTCGGCGCCGAGCTCGCCTCGACCAGCGCCGAGGATTTCGTCTCCCGGCTGCTCGCCGGGCGGATCGGCGCCGCGGGCGTAATCACCGGCGACGACTTCACCTTCGGCCGCGGGCGCACCGGGAACGTCGCGACGCTGAAGACGCTGGGCGCGCACAGCGGCATTGCCGCCGAGGCGGTCGCGCAGGTGCTGGTCGACGGCGAGCGCGTGTCGTCCGGACGCATCCGCGACGCGCTGATCGCGGGGGAGACCGGCGCAGCCACGCGGATGCTTTCGCGGCCCTATGCGATCGCGGGTGTGGTGCAGCGCGGTGACCAGCGTGGACGCGAGCTCGGCTATCCGACCGCGAACCTGCAGCTCGGCGACTATCTGCGGCCGAAGTACGGCATTTATGCGGTGCGGGTGACGCTCGACGACGGCAGCGAGCATCCCGGCGTTGCAAGCCTTGGCGTGCGCCCGACCTTCGAGCCGCCGCAGGAGTTGCTCGAGGCGCATCTGTTCGACTTCGACGGCGATCTTTACGGGCGACGATCGAGGTCGCGCTCCATGCCTACATCCGCGAGGAGAAGAAGTTCGACGATGTCGAGGCGCTAGTCGCCCAGATGCGGGACGATGAGGCTGCAGCGCGGAAGTTGCTGGCTCTCGAGTAGGCTTCTCCTCTCTGCGAGCGAAGCTCGTGGGGAGGGGGACCGTGCAGCGAAGACTGCATGGTGGAGGGGCCCGGACGAGAGGCGCGCTGGCCCCTCCACCACCGAATCTTCGTTCGATGGTCCCCCTCCCCATCGGCTTCGCCGACAGGGAGGAGAGATGGCGGGTTTGCAATCCGCATACCCGCGCCGCTAGAGCGCCGCATCCATGGCTGACGCGCCCGCGAAACCCGATTACCGCTCGACCGTCTTCCTTCCGCGCACCGACTTTCCGATGAAGGCCGGGCTGCCGCAGAAGGAGCCGGCGATCCTTGCGCGGTGGGAAGGAGGAGGACCTGTACCGGCGCTGCGCAAAGCCGCGCGGGCCGCGAGAAGTTCATCTTCCACGATGGCCCGCCCTACGCCAACGGCGACATCCACATCGGCCATGCGCTGAACCATGCGCTGAAGGACATGGTGGTGCGGACGCAGACCCTGCTCGGCAAGGACGCGCCCTACGTGCCCGGCTGGGACTGCCACGGGCTGCCGATCGAGTGGAAGGTCGAGGAGCAGTACCGCAAGAAGAAGCTCAACAAGGACGAGGTTCCGGCGAAGGAATTCCGCGCCGAGTGCCGCGCTTATGCGCAGCATTGGGTCGACGTGCAGCGCGAGCAATTGAAGCGGCTCGGGGTCAGCGCGGACTGGGACCAGCCCTATCTGACGATGGCCAAGGGCGCGGAGGCGACGATCGTCTCCGAGCTGTTCAAGTTCGCCGAGAGCGGCCAGCTCTATCGCGGCGCCAAGCCGGTGATGTGGTCGCCGGTCGAGAAGACCGCGCTGGCCGAGGCCGAGATCGAATATGAAGACATCGTCTCGACCCAGATCGATGTCGCGTTCGAGATCGTCGAAAGCCCGATCATGGAGTTGGTCGGCGCGCAGGCCGTGGTCTGGACGACCACGCCGTGGACGATCCCGGTCAACCAAGGCGTCGCCTACAATCCTGACGTTGAGTACGATCTGTCGAACGCTCGAATCTTAGCCGAGCGGGACACGGTTCAGATTCTCTGACTCGCTTCATCGTTGCGTCAGGCGCTTGCTGAGCGACTTCTGCAGTCGGACTCGCGAGCCGATCGAACGGCGATCAGACTGGGCGACAAGGAAGTCTACCCGTCTGGTCGATTCAGGACCGTTCAAAGGCTCCGACCTCGCCGGCACCATCGCCCGCCACCCGATGCACAAGCTCGGCGGCTTTTTCGCCAAGCCGCGGCCGTTCCTGCCCGGCGACTTCGTCACCACCGACCAGGGCACGGGGCTCGTCCACATGGCCCCCGACCATGGCGAGGACGATTTCGAGCTGTGCAAGGCGAACGGCATCGACCCGGTGTTCGCGGTCGATGCGGGCGGCTTCTACCGGTCCGACTGGCTGTGGCTCGGCGGCCAGGGCAGCGTGATCAACGCCAAGTTCAACGCGCCCGACGGGCCGATCTGCTCGGACCTGCGCGAGGCCGGCGCGCTGCTCGCGGCGAGCGCGGACTTCCAGCACAGCTATCCGCATTCGTGGCGGTCGAAGGCCAAGGTCATCTACCGCTGCACCCCGCAATGGTTCATCGCGATGGATCGGCCGATCAACCCTCCCCCCTCCGCGGGGGAGGGTCGACGCGCGCAGGCGAGCGGGGAGAGGGGGGGCTGCCCTTTCCCAGACGCCCCCTCTCCCCAACCCCTCCCCCGCGGAGGGGGGAGGGGCTAGTTTGCGCCAGCTCGCGATGCAGGCGATCGCCGACACCCGCTTCGTGCCGGAAAAGGGCCGCAACCGCCTCGGCTCGATGGTCGAGGGACGCCCCGACTGGGTGATCAGCCGCCAGCGCGCGTGGGGCGTGCCGATCGCTTTGTTCGTCGAGCGGAAAACCGGCGAGCTGCTGGTCGACCGCGAAGTCAACGCGCGCATCGTCGCCGCCTTCCGCGAGCAAGGCGTCGATGCCTGGGATGCAGCGAACGCCGCCGCCTTCCTCGGCAACCGCAACCCCGACGATTACGAGATGGTCACCGACATCCTCGATGTCTGGTTCGACAGCGGCTGCACCCATGTGTTCACGCTGGAAAGCGGCCACTGGCCCGACGAGCGCTGGCCGGCCGACCTCTATCTCGAAGGCTCGGACCAGCATCGCGGCTGGTTCCAGTCGTCATTGCTCGAAAGCTGCGGAACGCGCGGCCGCGCACCCTATGACGCGGTGCTGACCCACGGCTTCACGATGGACGCCAAGGGCATGAAAATGTCCAAGAGCCTGGGCAACACGGTCAGCCCGATCGACCTGATGAAGGAATATGGGGCCGACATCCTGCGGCTGTGGGCGCTGTCGGTCGACTTCACCGAGGACCACCGGATCGGGAAGGAAATCCTCGCCGGGGTCGCGGACCAGTATCGCAAGCTCAGGAACACGTTCCGCTATCTGCTCGGCGCGCTGGAGGGGTTCAGCGACGAGGAGCGGCTGGAGGATGTCGCGGCTTATCCCGAGCTCGAGCGCTACATGCTCCACCTCACGGCCGAGCTGGACGCGAAGCTCCGGCAGGCGGTCAACGACTTCGATTTCAACACCTACGTCCGCGCGCTGACCGATTTCTGCAACGAGGATTTGTCGCGCCTTCTACTTCGATATCCGCAAGGACGTGCTCTATTGCGAGGTGAACCCGCGAGCGGATCCAGACCGACAAGCGCCGCGCCTACCGGACGGTGCTCGACACCTTGTTCCACGCGCTGGTGCGGTGGCTCGCGCCGGTGCTGGTGTTCACCAGCGAAGAAGTGTGGGGCACGCGCTATCCCGACGCCGGGTCTGTGCACCTGCTCGAATGGCCGGAGATCGTCCGTGCGGACGGTCGACTGCCGGATGAGGCAAATTGGGCGCTTCTGCGCGAGTACTCGCGCTACCAGTCACCGAAGCGATCGAGCCGCTGCGCCGCGAAAGGTCATCGGATCAAGCCTTGAGGCTGAAGCTACGGTGTCCGAGCTACCGAGACGCCGCAGAGGATCTCGCAGAGCTGTTCATCATCTCGACAGTCCAGAAGGGCGATACTCGAAGCGTGGCCAAGACCGATAACCACAAATGCGGGCGCTGCTGGCGCTATTTGCCGGAGGTGAAAAGCGATGGCGATCTCTGCGCGCGCTGCGACGGGGTCGTGAATGGCTGAGGAAAGGCTGTCCTACAGCCGCCCATTTATGCTTGATGGTGATGTGAACGCATTTTCGATCGAATTCGCCACTCTGCCGGGGCGCCTCGCCGCGCACGCGCGCGCGCACGCGGAGGACTGTGACCTTTGGGACCTTTCACTCGTGAACAAGCACCGTCTCGGCTTCGCAATCGCGCTGATCGTCTTTGGGCTGGACCAGCTGATGAAATGGCTCGTTACCGGTCCCCTCGGCATCAACGCAGCTTGGCGACCAGCTGGTGCTGCTGCCGATCTTCAACTTCACCTACACCGCAGAACATCGGCATTTCGCTCGGCTTGTTCAACGCGCAGACGGATGTCGGCCGCTGGATGCTGGTCGCGGTGACCTGCGCGATCGCCATCGGCGTCGCGGTGTGGATCGGGCGCGAGAAGAACCGGGATCGACCAGGCGGCGCTGGGGATGGTGCTGGGCGGGGCGCTAGGCAATATCCTCGATCGGACCTGCACGGCTATGTCGTGGACTTCCTCGACTTGCACTTCGGCGAATTCAGGCCGTTTTTGATCTTCAATGTCGGCGACGCAGCGATTAGCATTGCGGTGGCGATCCTGTTGCTCCGCGCGTTCCTCACTCGTAAGGATCGTCCCAAGGAGACTATCGAACATGCGTAAAGTGCTTTCGGCCCTCGTGATGGTCGCTGCGGTTTCGACCAGCGGTTGCGCCGCATTGAAGAGCCACTCGCGGAGCCCGGACGAATTCGCAGTCGCGCGCAGCGCGCCGCTGATCGTTCCGCCAGACTTCAATCTCGCGCCACCGGTGGCGGGCACTGCCGGCCTTCGCCGGCGAAGCCCAGCAGCAGGCGGTCGACGCTTTGTTCGGCGGACCGGCGCTGCGCAGTGCCGGTGAAACCAGCTTGCTCGACGTGGCCGGTCGCGAAACCGCCCAGATCGGCATCCGCTCGACCGCATGGGATCCCGACACGCGCATCGTCGACAAGGGGCCGACGACGCTGACTATCCTGTCGGCGCAGCCGGCAGACAGCTCCATCGCCTCGGCGCAGGCCGGGCAGTGACGCCGACGGGGGGAGCGAACTCTTAACATGGCCGAAGACACAATTTCCGCCCGCCTCGGCGAGGTCGAATCGATGCTCGACCGATCGCGCCGCCGCTTCGAGGAAGGCACGCGCCTGGTCGAGGAAGCGCACGCGCATCCTCGCCGATCTCCAGCAGGCATTGATCGGTAGCCCACGCACCGTTTCGCCCGAGGACAGCGAGGAAGCCGCGTCGCGCCTGCTCGCTTCATTGAAGGCGACCGGCGGCGAAATGCCGGCGACTTTCTGCGGCGGCCGTCTTTCGGTCGACCAGATGCAGCGCCTGATCCGCATCGACGGGCACCCGATCGGGATCACCGAGATGGAATATCGCGTGCTCGAGCTGCTCGCCTTCGCGCGCAACAATGTCGTCACCCGGGCGATGCTGCTCAAGCATCTTTACCGGCGCTCCGACGACCAGCCGCAGCCCAAGATCATCGACGTGTTCATCTCCAAGCTGCGCAAGAAGCTGCGCAATGCCTCGGGCGGCGCCGAGTTCATCGAGACGATCCCCCAGCGCGGCTGGATCCTGCGCGACGTCGACGCGACCAGCGGGGCCTAGAGCTCCCCTGAAGGCAGGGGTCAGATTTCACTGATCTGTTAGCCCTCCGGTTAGCCCGGAGCAATGCTGCATTTACAGCCCGTTCCGGGTTCAGACCAAAGACCCGAGGCTTACGCCGAGGCCATTTCGCGCCTCGCGAGCGTCCGCCATGCGCTGCGCCTGGTCGAGCCGTTCGGCGGCGGACCAGCTTCGGACGTCGATGGCGACGACGGCAGTGGCCTCTGCGCTGGGACGAAGCCAGCGAAGCAAAGCAGCCGCTGGTTCGACAATCGATCGGCGCGCCTGGTCGGGACGACCGCGGCCGGAGTCGAGGCTTTGCTCGACGAGCGGCAGAACGGCCGCGAGCCGCATGCGCTGGCGAGCCAGGAGCTGGTCGAACAGATCCGCCGCGAGCTCGCGCAGGTTTCGCGCGTCATTCTCGGCTAAGCGGCCCAACGCTTTCGGTGTCGCCGGGTCGGCGCCCCACTCGCCCCAGCTTCCATCATAGAGTTTCGCGCGGTCATTGCCGAGCAGATGCGCGGCGAAGATCAGGCTGTTGGCGGTAACGCCGGAGCCGCAGCTGGCGACGAACGGCTGCGCCGGGTCAATTCCGGCCTCGGCGAAAAGACGCTCCATCTCTCCCGGCGATTTGAAGCTGCCGTCCTCATTGTAGAGCGCAGCGAAAGGGAGATTGCGCGCGCCGGGAATGTGGCCGGGTGCGACCCCGGGGCGCGGGTCCGCTTCGCTGCCTTCGAAGCGGCCCTTCCCGCGGGCGTCCAGCAAAGGCTCGTGCATTCCGCCGAGGATTTCCTGTTTGGTCGCCACATCGCCGCCATTCTCAACCGCCTCAAAGCGCACTTCGCGCGGCTCCGGCTCACCGCTCTCGGTCCGCCGTTCCTCGGCCAGCCATTTCGGAAGCCCGCCGTCCAAAATCGCAACCTGCTCTGCGCCGAAGTGGCGGAGCATGAACCAGCCGCGCGCTGCGGTATGGATCGGAGAATTGTCGTAAACGACGATGCGGTCATCCCGGCCGATGCCGAGACGCTTCATCGCCGCGCCGAACTCTTCCGCGCTCGGCAGCATGTGCGGCGCTGGGTTCTGCCTGTCGCTGAGCTCGTCGATGTCGAGGAAGCGCGCTGCGGGGACATGGGCGGCCAGATACTCATCGCGACCGCTGCGGCCGCTCGCCGGCATGTGCCAGGAGGCGTCAACGACGACGAGGTCCGGCTCGCCCAGATGCTGCGCCAGCCATTCGGTGGAAACGAGCGGGTCCATGCGAGCAGGATAGGCTTGCGCGGCCGCCCCTGCTAGTTGGCCGCGCGATGGAGACGACCCACCTTGGCAAGCCCAGCAGCCTTCCCACCTCACCCGAAGAGGCGGTCGCTCGATTATGTGCCGAACCCGCGGCCCGGCGCGCTGTACCTGGTGCGGTTCGCAGCGCCCGAATTCACTTCGTTATGCCCGGTGACAGGCCAGCCCGATTTCGCCCATCTGGTGATCGATTATGCGCCGGCGCGAGACGATCGTCGAGAGCAAGAGCCTCAAGCTGTTTCTCGGGTCTTTCCGCAACCATTGCGGCTTCCACGAGGACGTAACGGTCGGCATTGGGCAGCGCCTGATGGACGAGATGAAGCCGCGGTGGCTGAGGATCGGCGGCTATTGGTATCCGCGCGGCGGGATTCCCATCGACGTCTTCTGGCAAAGCGGGCCGCCGCCCGAAGGACTGTGGCTGCCCGACCAAGGGGTCCAGCCGTACCGCGGGCGAGGTTGAGCTAGCGGTAGGTCGATTCGGGCGCGACGGCATCATCGCCGGGAACCGCCGCAACGCCAGCTTCGTGCCGCGTCCAGGCGTAAAAGCCCAAGACGAGGGCGAGGAAAACCACGATCCCGATCGGCACCGCCCAGGCGTTCTCCGCGACCAACGCAAGCGGCGCGTCCGAGCGCGTCGCCGCAACGGTTCCGGCGTAGACGACCCCCATGATGCTTTCGCCGACGATCAGGCCGGTCGCAAGGAGCACGCCCATGCGTTGGGCGAACTCCGGATTGCGGGTCCCGGCCGCCCAGCGGTCGTATAACCAGCCGAGAAGCGCGCCGAACGGAATCAACAGCGTGAGAGCCATCGGCAGATAGATTCCCATTCCTACCGCGAGCGGTGGAAGTCCGCCATGCTTCGATTTGCGCAAGACCTCGTCGATGATGATTACGACAACGCCGATCGCAGCGCCGATGCCGATCAGTCCCCAGTCGAAATTGCCGTTGAGCAGGCCCTGGGCGATGGCCGAGATGAGTGCCGCTTGCGGAGCAGCCAAAGCAGTTTCCTTCGCGCCGGGCGCCCCCTGGAAGGTAAACGCGGTGTTGAGCAGATCGAGCACGGGCGGAATGACGACGGCGCCGAACAAGACGCCCAGGATCAGGGCGACCTGCTGCCGCCACGGCGTCGCCGCGACGAGCTCGCCGGTCTTGAGGTCCTGCAAGTTATTGTTCGAGATCGTGGCAACGCCGAACACGACAGCGGTGACGAACAACGCAAAGGCCACCAGCGATTTAGATGCTTCGCCGCTGGCGTGCGGAAAGATCATAGCGAGGATCAGTGAAATGCCGACCACCGACAGGATGCCGACACCCGAAATCGGACTGTTGGACGCGCCGATGAGGCCGGCCATGTATCCGCACACCGATGCGATCACGACGCCAGCGATCAGAATGTAGACGATGCTGAGGAGGATCGTCACGGCGGGATTGGCGGCAATCGGGTTCGTGCTCGCGAAGGTGTAGAGCAGCAACCCGATTGGAACCATCAGCAGGAGGATGGTGCCGGCGACGATCCCGATCGGAATGTCGCGTTCGGTAAGCGGGAGCGCTTCGCCGCGCCCGGCCTTGCGCTCGCGATTGGCCGCAAGCGCCGAGCGAATGCCCGAAATGATCGGGCCCATGATCTTGAGCAGCGTCCAGATCGCGGCAACGCCGATCGTTCCTGCTCCGATGAAACGCACCTTGCCCACGAACACGGCGTGCACGAAATCGTCGATCCCGGTGCCGGGCGGGATCGCCCCCGCCAGGGAGGTATAGTGGGGGACGAGAAAGGCCCAGCTGATGATGAGCCCGACCAGCATTGCGATGCCGACGGTCACACCGACCAGATGGCCGACGCCGATGAGCAGCATCGACAGGCTCGCCGACACAGTGGTCGCGCCCGAGCCGACGCCGAAGGATTTAGCGGCCTCCGAAGCCAACAGCTTCGTCTGCGCAAGCGCGTAGAACAGGGCCGAAGCAAGCGAGCTCCAGACGATCAGAAGCAGACCGCGGCGATTCTCCTCGGCGCCGCCGATGCCCGCGCCAACCTTCAGCACTTCCGCAGCGGCAAGGCCCTCGGGATAGGGGAGGTCGCCGCCGGTCACCAGCGCGCGGCGGAGCGGCACCGAATACATCACGCCCAAGATGCCGCCGATTGCGATCACCGCGACCGACAGCCAATACGGGAAACCAGTCCACCATCCGATCATCACCAGGCCCGGAAGGACGAACATGATCGCGGACAAAGTGCCGGCGGCCGACGCGATCGTCTGGACGATATTGTTTTCCTGGATCGTCGAATTCCTGAACGAGCGAAGCACCGCCATCGAGATCACCGCGGCGGGGATCGACGTCGCGACGGTGAGGCCGATCTTGAGCCCCAGCATAGACGTTCGCCGCAGTCAGGATGACGGTCAGCACCGCCCCGAGCAGGATCCCGCGGATCGTCAGTTCCTTGACATTATCGCCGGCGCGGAGCGCCTCGTCCCGAGCCATCAACTGTCCCCTTATGTTTTTGCGCACTCGCCCGCCGGAGCCGGCGTCGAATGGCGGCGGATCGCGCGCCAGCGGCCCTCATCGAACACCCACACGTCGGTCAGCAGCACGCAGTCCTCAATGATCCGGTTGAGATATTTCACGCGCCATTTGGCATGGACCGTGCCGACCATCACTTGCTCGAGCGCGGTCGCGTCGCTGACCTCCAGTTCGATGGTGTCGATCTCGCGCCGCTGGATCGCGTCCAGCCATTCGTCACGGTTCATCATGAACGGGCCGGTCGAGCGGGTGCCGATCAGTACGAAATCCGGGTGAACCAGGGTGCGTAGCCGGTCCATGTCCTTGTTGCACAAGGCATCGCGCCACTCGCGTTCGAGCGCCTCGATCACTTGGCAACTGTTTTTGGCCACGTACGCGTTCTCCCCAAATTCTCCTTAAGGCCGAACTTTCACAAAGCGAAAGCTTGTATCGTATCGCTCCATCAGCAGGTCGTCGCCGTCCTTTTTGAGCGGCTCCTTGTCGAAGCGCGCCTTGCCGAGGTCGTTCGCGCGGAAGCGGAACAGCAGCCGATGGCCGCGATCGGCCGACAAGGGGAAGATATCGCCCGTTGGACCGTACACCGGCATTTCGGGAGCAAGCGCGACGATCGATGGTTTGCCCGTCAGATCGACCCGGCCGGAATCGTCGGCCGAAATTTCGAAGCCCCGTTCGCTCGCCTCCACGGCAATCGCTTCGAGCGGGTGGCCCCATTGGAAACCGGGATCCTGCAGTGTCATGTAGAGGTCGCCCTTGCGGGCGGGGTCGTCGCGCACCAGCTCGAAGCTCGGCGCCTTGGGCATCGGATTGCTGGTCAGCCGGACGGCTTTGCCGTCGAATGTCCAGTCGCCTTCGCCTTCCTCATCGACGGCACCGTAGGAGAGCGCATAACGGAAGTGGCCGTCTGGCTTGAGCTCGAGCCCGCCCGCCATCTCCATCTGGTGGAGCTCATACGAGACCTGCGGGCGAAGCCGTGGCGGGCGCGGCAACGAGCAGCACAGTCGCTAATGCGGTAATCGCCATCCACATCACTTCGCGCAGCAGCGACGGCAGCGCAAGTGCGCGCGGACAAAGCTCGACGCGAGCTATTTTCCAGTGATGTCGATGCCGACGAACGCCTCGGGCGAAGTGCCGCGCTTGACCAGTAGCAGCACGCTCGACCGGCCAGCCTTGCGCGCTGCATCGACCGCGGCAACGACCTGCGCCGGATTGCCCACCGGCTGGTTGTTGACCGAGACGATCAGGTCGCCGCGTTGAAGCCCTTGTTCCGCTGCATTGGCGTTCGGATCGACGGCGGTGACGATCACACCCGCGCGCTGTCGCTGGCAGGTTGGCGGCCCGTGCCAGGTCGGGCGAAAGCGGCGATAGAGACAGGCCAAGCGCCTTTTGCGGCGCGACCGTCGCAGCGCCGGGGACGATGGCAGTGCCGGTGTCGCCTCCGCTGAGCTTGGCCAGCTGCTCCTCGGTCGGCCGTTCGCCGACCGCGACGTTGACCGTCGCCCGCCGCCCGCCGCGGACGATCTCGAGCGGCACTCGCGAGCCAACTGAAGTGTTGGCAACGAGATAGGAAACGGTCTGCTCCGGGGTAACCTGCTGGCCGTTAACCTTGACGATTACGTCGCCCTGCTGAAGCCCGGCGCGTGCAGCGGGGCCGCCGGGGACGACCGAGCGGACGATCTCACCGCTGTCCTTGGGCAGCCCGAGCTCGGCGCGAGATTCTCGTCGAGCGGCTGCAAGCCCACGCCGAGGTACCCGCGCGAAGGCCGCTGCCCGCGCATCAGCAAATCGATGACCGGCTTTGCGGCCTCGGCCGGAATGGCAAGGCCGATGCCGACCGAGGCGCCGGTCGGTGAGATCAATGCCGAGTTGATGCCGATAACGTTGCCGTTGAGGTCGAACATCGGGCCGCCGCTGTTGCCCATGTTGATCGCCGCATCGGTCTGGATGTAGCGGTCGTAGGCGCCGACGCCGGTGATCCCGCGGTGAAGCGCGGAGATGATGCCGGCGGTAACGGTGCTTCCAACACCGTACGGATCGCCGATTGCGATCACCCAGTCGCCAACTCGCGCCTTGGTGCTGTCGCCCCATTGGACGAACGGCAAATTGCGGCTGTCGATCTTCAGAAGCGCCAGGTCCGAGGTCTCGTCCCGTCCAACGATGCGCGCGGTATATTCCTTACGGTCGGTAGTGGTAACGGTCACAGTGTCCACCGTTCCGGTGCCGGTCAGCCCCTGGATCAAGTGGTTGTTGGTGACGATGTAGCCATCGGGCGAGATGATGAAGCCCGAGCCGAGCGAGCCCGCTTCGCGCGTCCGCGGCTGGTGCGCCATTGCCCTCCGCCCCCGCTGTTGCCGCCGCCGCCCTGCTGCTGATTGGGGTCGAACCGGCGGAAGAATTCCTCGAGCGGATCGGTCTGCGCTTTGACCGGGACCCTTTGCTTGGTCGAAATATTGACCACTGCCGGCTGCAGCTTGGCGACGAGGTCGGCAAACGACATCGGCGCGCCGGGGCGTGGCGCGAGCGCGGAGGTTCCGGGCGCGTTCTGCGCGACCTGAGCGCCCGCCTGCCCAGTGGCGAGAGAGAATGCCGTTCCCCCCAGAAGCAGGGCCATCGCGACCCCGTAGGCATAGCGCACTTTTCCGGACTCCTTCGGTTTCATCGATACTCCATCAATTGGCCCTGGACGCAAGGCGCTAATGGCAGTGTTGGCTGAATGTCCTTTGAACGCGCGGAATTCAGTGGGAGTGTCCAGAGAATTCCTTCAAATAGTCGTTCTGCGGCGACAGAATGATGGTAGTCGGCGCCACCTTCTCCTGTCCGTCACCGATGAACGTCAACTGATAGCTCTGCATCGCGCGGTAAAAATCGTAGAATTCCGGATCCTTGCCAAAGCTAGCAGCGTAGGTATGCGCCGCGTTGGCGTCTGCCTGAGCGCGGATGATCTGCGCCTGCTTAGCCCCCTGAGCGCGGATCGAGCGCGCCTCCTGGAGCCGCGCGGTGCGCATGCTTTCGAACGCGGACTGGAGCGGTGCGCCGTCGGGCAAATCGGTTTTCTTGATCCTGACGTCGATAATCTGCACGCCATATTCGGCGGCATTCCCATTCAGCGCCTTGCGGACGTCATCCATCACGCCCTGCCGCTCGGGTGAAAGGAGCGCGGCGAACGGCTGCTTGGCCAATCTCGTTGCGCACTTCCGAGCCGAGGATGGTCCTCAGCTGGCCCTGTAAATTCTCGACGGTGTGGCGCGAATGTACATCAGCAGCGGATCGACGATCCGATAGCGGGCGAACGCATCGACCTGGAGCCGGCGCTGATCGGTCGACAGCACCTGCTGCGGCGCCATATCGACGTCGAGCACGCGCTTGTCGATCCACACCACCTCCTCTGCGAACGGAATGCGGTACGAGATTCCGGCGCCCTGGCCGCCGATTGGGCGCCCGGCCAGATAGCGGTTGAGGATCCGCACCGGTTTGCCAAAGCGTACGACGACCGCTTGCTCGGTCTCGGGAACGATCGGGAAGCTGCCGAGCAGGATGACGAGGAGAATGACGCCGACAATGGCGATCAACAGCGGGCGGCGGCGCACGAGCTCGATCATTGCGCTCGCTCCGACGACTGCTGCTGCTTCTGCACCTCGGGCAGCGGCAGATAGGGCGTGACTCCGGGGGCCTCGACGATGGTCTTGTTCACTTTCGAAAGCACCTGCTCCATGGTCTCGTAGTACATGCGCCGTCGAGTGACCTCGGGGGCCAGCTTGTATTGCTCGTAGACCTTGTCGAACGCGGCCGACTCGCCCTGCGCCTTGGCCGTTAGCTGGAGCGCATAGGCGTTCGCCTGGTTCATGTAGGATTTGGCGTCCTGCTGGGCGGCGGTGACCTCCTTGAACGCGTCGTTGACGTCGGCGGGCGGGTCGGCCTGCTTGATCGCGATCCCCTGGATCTGGATGCCCGAATGATAGCTGTCGAGCACGCGCTGGATGGTTTCGGCAACCTGCCCTTCGATATAGGCGCGACGGTCGCCCATGGCGTCGTTAAGGCTGACCTGGCTGACCACCGAGCGCATCGCGCTGTTGGCGACTTCCTTAATGGTGGCGTCGGGCTCGGCAAGCTCGAACAGATAGAGCTCCGGAGTGCGGATGTTCCAGCGCACCGAATAAGCAATGTCGAGCAGATTCTGGTCGGCCGTAAGCATCAAATCGTTATTCGCTTCCGAGCCGATATCGACGCTGCGGATGCTTTCGACGTCAAGCTTCTGCACTCGGTCGATCGGGGAAGGAAGCGTCAACCCGACACCCGGGCCAAGCGTGTAGCTGTAGCGGCCGAAGCGCGTGACCACGCCGCGCTGTCCCGGCGCGATTGAGTGCATCGAGGTTGCGATCAGCCACAACAGGACGGCCGCCACAAGGGCCCAGACGATCAGCGACCGGTCGGGCCGACCCGGCAGCCCTCCCCCGCCGAAACGCGCGCGGCCGCGGCGCAGCCACTCGTCGAGCGAGGAGACGCCAGCGCCAGGCGTGATGCTCGCGCGCCGCCGCTTGGGCGGCTCGCCCCAAGGGCCGCTGCCCTTATCCTCGTCGGCCGGCGGTTCATCGCCGCCGCTGCCCTGGCCCCATGGACCTTTGGTATCGGCGAACAGGCCGCGCAGACGGCCGCCCCACCCCAGAATATTGCTCATCGGCGTTGAATATAGACGGCGCCGCAGCGAAAAACAGTGGCAAGCGGCATTGCGGTTCCTATGTGCCCACCATGGCCCATCCGGTGGACCCGCTCATCGACCTGCCGCATGACGACCGAATTCGCTCGCGAAAGCTCGTTGGCGGGGTCGCGACGATTGTCGCCGACGCGAGCGGGCTTGGCGATTCGGAGCGGCAGGCGTTCGAGGATGAACTCCGTTCGGCGGCGCTGGACGTGCCCGGCGTCGAGGAAGCGCGGATCGCGCTCACCGCTGCGCAGCCGCACCGCACCCTGATCGCAATCGGCAGTGGCAAGGGCGGCGTCGGCAAGTCCACGGTTTCGGCGAACCTTGCGGTCGCTCTTGCCAAAGCAGGCAGGAAGGTTGGGCTGATCGATGCCGATGTTTACGGCCCGTCGCAGCCGACCTTGCTCGGCAATCATCGAGAAGCCGACGGCGGAGAACGACAAGCTCATTCCAGTCGAAGCGCACGGCGTGAGATTCCTCTCGCTGGGCCAGCTCGTCTCTCCCGGCCATGCCCTCGCCTGGCGCGGCCCGATGGCGACGGGCGCGCTCGCGAACCTCGTCGAGGCCGAATGGGGCGATACCGAGCTGCTCCTCGTCGATCTTCCGCCCGGGACCGGCGACGTGCAGCTGTCGCTGATCCAGCGCTCGCGTCCCGCCGGGGCGGTGATTGTCTCGACGCCGCAGGACCTGTCGCTGATCGACGCGCGCCGCGCGATCGACCTGTTCCGCAAGACCAGCGTGCCGGTGCTCGGGATCATCGAGAATATGGCGACGTACGAATGCCCGCATTGTGGCGAAGAGTCGCACCCGTTCGGCAGCGGCGGCGCCGAAGCCGCCGCGGCGGAAATGGGCGTGCCGTTTCTCGGCAGGCTGCCGCTGTCGATCAGCATCCGGGAAGCGTCGGATGCGGGAACCCCGCCAGCCGCTTCGGACGGGACCGAGGCCGAGGTGTTCGCCACTATCGCGCGCAAATTGCTCGAGACGCTGGAAACACCGGTTCACTGAGCCGTTATCGAACCATGCCGCTCACCCGCGACCATGACATCGCCGAGCTTCTGACGAATGCGCGCACGATCGCCATGATCGGCGCGTCGGACCGGCCCAATCGCGCCTCCTACGGGGTGATGAAATTCCTCCAGGACCGGGGCTATCGGGTTTTTCCGGTGAACCCGCAGATCACGGGCGAGCACGTGCATGGCGAGTACGTCTGGCGCGAGCTCGCGCAGATTGGGGTCCCGATCGATATCGTCGATATCTTTCGACGGCCGCAAGCCGCGGCTGAAGCGGTTGAGCAGGCCATCTTCGTCGGCGCCAAGGCCGTGTGGATGCAGATCGGTGTAATCAACGACGAAGCCGCCGCAATGGCCGAAGCCGCCGGCCTGAAAGTCGTGATGGACCGCTGCCCCAAGATCGAAATCCCGCGCCTGGGCGTGCCGAGGATTGCCGCCGAGGCCTAGGCTGCGCCTATTGTCATCTCCGGCACGAGGATCGTCGGCGCGTCGACGCCGCGGCGGAACTCGAGGTCGGACGCGGGCTCGAGCGTCGCGAACATGTCGATCAGGTTCGAGGCGATGGTGATCTCGGACACCGGCTCGGCGATCTCACCGCCGCGCACCATGAACCCGACCGCGCCGCGGCTGTAGTCGCCGGTGACCGGATTTATGCCCTGGCCGATCAGCTCGATCACCAGCACCGCTTCGGGAAAGGCGGCGAGCAATTCCTCGCGGCTGCGAGATCCCGCTTCCATGTAGAGGTTGCTTGGGCTCGCGCCGGGAGCGCCGCTGACGCCGCGCGCCGCATGCCCCGTGGGCGCGATCCCGAGCTGCCGCGCCGATGCGCTTTCCGCGATCCAGCTGATTGAGCACGCCCCCGAAACCAGCTCCTGGCGCGACACCCGCACGCCCTCGGCGTCAAACGGGCGCGACCTGCAGGCCGCGTAGTCGCAGCGGGTCATCGACGATCGTCACTGCCGCTGGCGAACACGGGGCCGCCGAGCTTGTCCTGGAGGAAGCTCGTTCGCCGGGCGATCGACGCGCCCGAGATCGCGCCGGCAAAATGGCCGAGCAGGCTCGGCGACACGCGAGGGTCGAACAGCACCGGATAACGGCCCGGGCTTTGGGCGGGTTGGATTGAGCCGTGCGACCGCGCGTTCACCGGCTTTGCGGCCGATCTCGGCGGCGGGATCGAGGTCGGCGAGATGCCGCGCGCTGTGCGAGGCATAGTCGCGCTGCATCGTCGCGCCCTCGCCGGCAAGGACGCTCGCCGAACATCCGTGCCCGCTGGTGCGGTAAGCGCCGGAGAAGCCGCCTGAAGTCGCGAGCGCGATGGTCGAGGCCGAGGCGCTCGCTCCGGCGCCGCTGGAGTTGGTGACGCCGGACACGGCCAGCGCGGCATTCTCCGCCTCCAGCGCGCGCGTCGCGAAGCTCGGCCGGATCGGGCTCGAGCGGATCGAGCGCGTCGAGGAACGGCGGCTCGCCGGACTGCAAGAGATCCGCAGGCGCGAGGCCGGCGTACGGGTCCTCAGGCGCCTCGCGCGCCATTGCGAGGCACCGCTCGACCAGCACGCCCAGCGCTTCCGCGGACAGATCGGACGAGGCGACAGTTGCCGATCGCTGCGCCGTCGAACAGTCTCAGGCCGATCTGCTCGCCCTCTGAGCGGCTGACGTCCTCGAGTTCGCCGAGCCGCACCTGCACGCCTGACGAGCGCTCGCCGATGTACAGCGCGTCGGCCGCGGTCGCTCCCGCGGCGATTCCGCGTTCGACCAGCGATTCGGCAATGCGCCGGGCGTCTTCGGGAGATTGCATCGAGCGCGCGCCTAGCGCGCCGAAAGGCCGACGACCAGCATCGCCAGAAACACCAGCAACCCGCAGGTGCGGTTGGAGCGGAACAGCTGCAGAGCCAGCTCGCCATCCTTGGGATCGGCTCGAAGCGCCTGATTGGCGAGGTGCAGCGCCGCCGGGACCAGCGCGAGGAGCGCGACCCAATCGGGCCGGACCGACCAGATGGCGGCGCCCCACAGGATCAGCGCGAGCGCGTAGAAAAGGGCGATTCCGAGCGGAGCGTTGTCGCCAAGCCGTCGGGCTGAGGATTTGACCCCGACCAGCGCATCGTCCTCGATGTCCTGGATCGCGTAGAGCGTGTCGTAACCGATCACCCAGGCGATGCTTCCGAACCACAGCAGGAGTGCCGACCAGCCGAGGCTCCCGGTCACCGCCGGCCAACCGACGAGCGCGCCCCACGAGAAGACCAGCCCGAGCCACGCCTGCGGCCACCAGGTGATGCGCTTCATGAAGGGGTACAGGGCAACCGGCGCGACGCTGACCAAGGCGACGACGGCGCGCTGCGGATTGAGCTGAAGCAGAACGACGAGGCCCACCAGGCAGAGGACGGCGATCAGCATCCATGCCGCGCGCAGCGACACTCGCCCGCTCGCGAGCGGCCGCAGGCGCGTCCGCTCGACCCGTCTGTCGAGATCGCGGTCGACGATGTCGTTGTAGACGCAGCCCGCGCTGCGCATTGCGAACGCGCCGAGCGCGAGCCAGGCGAACAGGTCCCAACGTCCCCTACGCCGGCGAGCGCGACGCCCCACGCGCACGGCCAGTAGAGCAGCCAAGTCCCGATCGGCCGGTCGAGCCGCATTAACGACGCGAAGGGCCTCAGGCGCGGCGGCAGCGCGCCGATGAACCCGCGCCGCTCGCTGTCGGGCACGATGTCTGTGGTGGCGGTCACATTCACCAACTATCGCCATTCCTGCGATTGAGGCTAGTGGCGACAATGCCCGCCACGCCAGCCTGGCCGCCGAAAAGCCTGCCGCGCCTGTTCGTCGGCGGGCCGCTGGGCGAAGGCGCGCGATCGACACCGACGCCGGTCAGGCGAACTATCTCGGCAATGTTATGCGGCTGAAGGCGGGCGACGAGGTGCTGCTGTTCGACGGCGCCTCCGGCGAGTGGCTGGCGCGGATCGCAGAGGCCGGGAAGAAGCGGATGACGCTCGTCCTCGAGCGCAGGACGCGGCCAGCAGGAGGCGATGCCCGACTGCTGGCTGGCGTTCGCGCCGGTGAAGCGGTCGCAGAGCGATTGGCTTGTCGAGAAAGCGACCGAGCTCGGAGTCGGCTCGGCTGGTGCCGGTGACGACCAGCCGGACGATTGTCGAGCGGGTGAGGCTGGAGCGGCTCGAGACGATCGCCGCCGAGGCGGCGGAGCAGTGCAACCGCACGACGGTTCCGCCGATTGCAAGACCGGTCCCGCTCGACACTTTCCTCAGAAGCCGCGACCCGGAACGAACCCTCTATTTCGCTGACGAACGTGGCGGAAAGCCGGCGACGGAAGCCTTCAGCCCCGGGGCGGCGGTGCTCCTCACCGGCCCCGAAGGCGGGTTCACCGACGAGGAGCGCGAACTGATCCGCGCCGCCGCCAACAGCGTCGCCGTCTCCCTCGGGCCGCGGATTCTCCGGGCAGAGACGGCGGCCGTCGCCGCGCTCGCGGTCTACATGGCCGTCGCGGGCGACTGGCGCTGAGCTTATCGCGCCATAAGGCGGAAGTGCTGGCGTGGCTGCGGGACCACCGCTAAGCGCCGCCCCGCATGACGCAGCGCACGGACACCCGGGAAAGCCCGCCGATCGAGAGCCGCGCCGACCTCCTGTCGGTGTTCGGGGGCGGGGAGAAGCCTCGTGCGGACTGGCGCATCGGCACCGAGCACGAGAAATTCGTCTATCGGCTCGCAGACCACCGCGCGCCGAGCTACGACGAGCGAGGCGGGATCCGCGACCTCCTCAAGGGGCTGACCGAATATGGATGGGAGCCGGTCGAAGAAGGCGGCAACGTCATTGCGCTGAAGGGAGCGGACGGCGCCATCAGCCTCGAACCGGCGGGGCAGTTCGAACTTTCCGGAGCGGCGCTTCAGAACCTTCACCAGACCTGCGCCGAGGCCGCCCGGCATCTCGATCAGTGCAAGGCCGTTGGAGAGAGGCTCGGGCTCGGCTTCCTCGGGCTTGGCATGTGGCCCGACAAGCGGCGCGAAGACCTGCCGGTCATGCCCAAGGGCCGCTACGCGATCATGCTCCGCTACATGCCCGAGGTCGGCAGCCTCGGGCTCGACATGATGCTGCGCACCTGCACCATTCAGGTGAACCTCGATTACTCGTCTGAAGCCGATATGGTGAAGAAGTTTCGCGCCGGCCTCGCTCTGCAGCCGGTCGCGACGGCGCTCTTCGCGAACTCGCCGTTCACGGAAGGCAAACCCAACGGCTACAAGAGCTTCCGCAGCCACATCTGGGAAGATACCGACCCCGACCGCACCGGAATGCTGCCGTTCGTGTTCGAGGATGGCTTCGGATACGAGCGCTACTGCGATTACGCGCTCGATGTGCCGATGTATTTCGTGTTCCGCGACGGAAAATACATCGATGTCGCGGGCGAGAGCTTCCGCGCTTTCCTCGACGGCAAGCTGCCGCAGCTGCCGGGGGAAAAGCCGCGGCTGACCGACTGGACCGACCATCTCTCCACCGCCTTTCCCGAGGTGCGCCTGAAGAGCTTCCTCGAAATGCGCGGCGCCGACGGTGGCCGGTGGAGCCGCATTTGCGCGCTTCCCGCGCTGTGGGTCGGGCTGCTCTACGACAGCGAGGCGCTTGATGCGGCGTGGGATCTGGTCAAGCACTGGAGCATCGGCGAGCGCGAACGGCTGCGGCACGAGGTGCCGAGGCTCGCGCTCGACGCGGTCACGCCCGACGGCCAGTCGATGCGCGACTTCGCGGCACGAGTCCTCGACGTCGCCGCCGGCGGGCTCACCCGCCGAGCGCAGCTCAACAGCGCCGGCGACAATGAAGGCGGCTTCCTCGATCCGCTGCGCGACGTGATTGCGACCGGAATGACCCCCGCCGATCGCCTGCTCGCCAAATATCATGGCGAATGGCAGGGCGACGTCAGCCGGATCTACGACGAGTTCAGTTTCTAGGCCCGCGCGGAATGTCAGCGCCGGTCAAGCTTCTCGATCATCTTCGGAGCGGATCATGAGGAGCGCATTGAAGTTGCGGGCGGGCAGATGTCAGTCGCCGGCTCGAGCGACCTCCATCGCCTCATCGGCGAAGATGTGCCCTTCCACCGGACCCTCATCACCCGCAATTTCTTCCGCCAGCAGCGCGCGCTCGAGCCGGGCTACGAGTGCATTCTCGAACCTCATCACGGAAGCCGAGGAAAACGGCCGCGTACTCGAAAATCTGCGCAAGCTCGTCCGGGGCTACCGCGCTCCGGTGATCAACCATCCGGAAGCGGTGCTGCAGTCGACCCGCGACCTCGTGGCGCGAAAGCTGGCCGGAGTGCCGGGGCTGATCGTGCCGCGGGTGATTCGCCTGCGTGGCGGTAACTCAGTCGCTGCCGCCAAGGCGATTGAAGGCGTCGGACTGCACTTCCCGGTCATCGTGCGCCGGGCGGGAACGCACACCGGCCGGATCGTCGGCAAGTTCGATGACCTCGACTTCCTCCGGGCAGCAGCAATCGACGGGGGCGAGCATCTCGCCACCGAGTTCGTCGACTTCCGCAGCGCCGACGGACTCTGCCGCAAGTACAGAGTCTTCTTCATCGGGCAGCGGCGCGTATTCCGTCACATGTTGGCTTCCGATGACTGGAACGTGCATGCCAGCGATCGCCAGCGGGTGATGGCGGAACGGCCCGAGCTGATCGCCGCCGAGGAAGCAATGTTCGCGACGCGAGAGGGCGCGTTTTCAGACGAGGTCCAACAGGTCCTGTCTGCGGTTCGCGAGCGAATGCCGCTGGATTTCTTCGGCATGGATTTTGGCATTGCACCTGACGGGCGAGTGGTGCTGTTCGAGGCCAATGCGACGATGAATTTCTTCCCGCTGTCGCCCGATTCGCGCTTCGCTTACCTTGCGCGCTGCGTCGAGCCCGCGCGCAGCGCCTTTTACGAGTTGCTCGGCCTGCAAAAGCAGACGCGGACACACGCCCAGAGCGCGGCGTAAGGATCCGACTGTGTTCGACACCTACGCCGAGATCTTCGAGAAGCGCGCCGCAGACTATCATTATGCGATGCGCCAATCACCGCGCGCTCGCGACGCCGAGTTCCTGGCGGTGCTCGGTCCAATCCGCGATGCTCCGCCGGGGCTCGTCTGCGACATGCCTTCGGGCGGCGGGTATCTCGCTGATTATCTGTGGCCGGAAATGGACTATCTGGCGGTCGACCCGGCGACAGATTTCTTCGTCGAATGGCCCAAGCCGCTCCAGCGGCTGCTTGCGGAAATCACCAAGGTGCCGCTGGCGGACCAGTCGGTGGATTATGTCGTCAGCCTCGCCGGACTGCATCACGAACCGAACCTCACCCAACGTGTTTCGTGAGATGCGCCGGCTGCTCCCGCCCAAGGACGGGTGGTGCTCGCGGACGTGGCGGTGGATACGGCTCCGGCGCGCTTCCTCAACGGCTTCGTCGCGGAGAATTGCCCGCTCGGGCACGAGGGCCGCTTTCTCGACGAGCGAACTGCTCCAGCGGTCGAAGCCGCGGGCTTCAAAATCGCCGACGACCAACTGCTCGATTTGCCCTGGGCGTTCGACAGCTTCGACGAGGCCGGCGAGTTCTGCCGCCATCTCTTCGGAATGACGGCGCTCGGCGTCGAGGAAACCGCCGATGCGATGGAGCG
Organism: uncultured Alphaproteobacteria bacterium; assembly: GCA_963785965.1. Taxonomy (GTDB): domain Bacteria; phylum Pseudomonadota; class Alphaproteobacteria; order Sphingomonadales; family Sphingomonadaceae; genus Sphingomicrobium. The sequence goes on along the minus strand of CAWAXE010000006.1, from coordinate 121,671 downwards.
GGAGATCGGATTCGACGTGGAGGACGGACGGCCACAGCTGCGCTGGGTGCTGCGGCGGATCGTCGCCGACGCCGTCTAAATCCACGCTATTGCGCGGCTGACATTCAGGCCTCACAAGCGCCCGCGAATTTGGCCTCCACAGGAGTTTCCCTTGCTCGACGTCCAGACGCGCGCGCGGCGCACGCTCTATCCCGAGATCGACCCTTACGAGAGCGGGCACCTCGACGTCGGCGACGGCCACAGCCTCTATTGGGAGCTATGCGGCAACCCTGACGGCAAGCCGGTGGTTTTCCTGCATGGCGGGCCTGGCGGCGGGTCGAGCCCCGATCACCGGCGGCAGTTCAACCCGGAGAAGTACAAGATCCTGGTGTTCGACCAGCGCGGCTGCGGCAAATCGACGCCCTATGCGAGCCTGGAGGCGAACACGACCTGGCACCTGGTCGACGATATCGAGAAGCTGCGACGCAGGTCGCGAAAGTTGAAAAGTGGCAGGTGTTCGGCGGCAGTTGGGGATCGACCCTGTCGCTCGCTTACGCCCAGAAATATCCCGAGCGGACGACCGAGATCGTGCTGCGCGGGGTCTTCCTGTTCGATCAATATGAAATCGACTGGATGTACAAAGAAGGCGGCGCGTCACAGCTCTATCCCGACAAGTTCGAGGAGTTCCTGGCGCCGATCCCCGAAGCCGAGCGCGGCGATCTGGTCGAGGCCTATCGCAAGCGGCTGACCGGCGACGACAAGGACGTGCAGCTCACCGCCGCCAAGGCGTGGAGCAAGTGGGAGGGCGAGATCGTCACCCTGCTCCCGAGCGCCGAGACAGTCGAGCATTTCACCAGCCCCGAGGTCGCGGTCGCGGTCGCACGGATCGAGAACCATTATATGGCGACCAACGGCTGGTTCGAGGAAGGGCAGCTGCTTCGCGGAGCGGCGAAGCTGCGCGGCATTCCCGGCGTGATCGTCCAGGGGCGGCACGATTGCTGTACTCCGCCGGTCGCGGCGTGGAAGCTCAAGCAGGCATGGCCCGAGGTCGAGCTGAACCTCATCCCTGACGGCGGGCATCTGTTCAGCGAGCCGGGCGTGCTCGACGGACTTGATCCGCGCGACGGACAAATTCGCCGGATTTGAGGTGATGCGCTTTTCGCCCTTCGTGCGTTTGATCATCGCTCTGTCCTGCGGCATCGCCTCGCGCGGCCTCCCAACTCACACCGGCGGAACAGGCGATGATACGGACCGTCGATGCCGAGCAGGCGCGTACTGTTTCGATGCTCGACGAGATGGGTCGAGCAGAACAGCGGCACGCTCAATCTTCCGCGGCGTTGCGGCGGTCGGGAAAATGGTTGGCGCCGAGCTTCAACCGCTCGGCATGGAGCTTCAGTGGATCGACATGAAGGCGGCGCATCGGTCGGGCCACCTTGTTGCTCGCCACAAAGGAAACGGCCGCGGCAAGCGTCTGCTGCTCATCGGTCATCTGGACACCGTGTTCGAGGGAGATTCGCCGTTCCAGCACTGGCGGCGCGAAGGCGATTGGGCCCATGGTCCTGGCGCCGCCGACGACAAAGGGCGGCGATGCGGTCATCGTTGCCGCGCTGCGCGCGATGCAGCAAGCGGGCACGCTCAAGAACGCCGACATTACTGTCTTTTTAACCGGCGATGAAGAAGACGCCGGCCAGCCGATCGAGGTCGCGCGGCGCGACCTGATCGCCGCCGGCAAATGGGCGGATGTTGCGCTCGACTTCGAGGGGCTCGTGAGGGACGCCGGCAAGGACATGGGCTCGACCTCCCGACGTAGCGCCGGCAGCTGGACGATCGAGGTCAAGGCGAAGAGCGCCCATTCGAGCGGCGTATTCACGGCCGATAGCGGCTATGGCGCGATTTACGAGCTGTCGCGGATTCTAGACGCTTTCCGTCGCGAATTGCGGGAGGACAAGCTCACTTACAGCGTCGGCCTGAGTGGGGGAGGCACCACAGCGGACCTCGATGAGGGTCGCATCCGCCTTGAGGCGACAGGCAAGACCAACATCATTCCGCCGGTCGCCGTTGCGCGCGGCGACTTGCGCGCGATCGATCGTGCGCAGATCGAACGCACCGAGGCGAGGATGCGGGCGATCGTCGCCCAATCCTTGCCGGGGACCCAGGCAACTATCGTCTTCGATAGCGGCGGCTATCCCCCGATGCCGCCGACCCCCGGCAATCGGGCGATCCTCGACGCGCTCAACCACGTCAACCGTGACGCCGGCTTTCAGATCATGGCCGAGCTCGATCCGGTAAAGCGCGGCGCTGGAGACATCAGTTTCGTTGCCGCCGACGTCGATGGGCTCGCCGGCCTGGGGCCCGCAAGCGACGGCGATCACACACCGGCCGAACGGGTCAACATCCCCTCGATCGCCCTACAAGCGAAGCGCGCGGCGATATTGATGAGTCGCCTGGCCGCAACGCCGCGCTAACACTTAAGCCTCTGGCAGCGCCTGCATCGCTTTGCCCCAGCCGGCGAGCGACTTCGACGACGCGTCGGTGAGAAGAAAGAGAAGCGCGGGGAAAACTGGATTACGCATGGCGCTTTCTACCCGCAGACGGGCTGGGATCCAGCGCGCGCAATGCGTCTATAGTCAGCGGCAGCCATGGTGCTAACTATGAGCGAATTCGGGAGGGGAGAGGCGAATGAGCGGTTTCAGTCGGCGCGAGGCGGCGAAGATTCTCGGAGCGACTTCGGCGGCGACCCTGCTTGCGGGAAAGCTCGCCGCGCAGGGAACCCCGACCGATCTCAGCTTTCCGAAGGATTTCCGCTGGGGCTGTGCGACGGCCGCTTATCAGATCGAAGGAGCCGTCAAAGAAGACGGCCGGGGGCCGACCAATTGGGATGTCTTTTCCCACACGCCGGGCAAAGTGTTCGGAAACCAAAATGGCGATGTCGCGACCGACAGCTACCATCGCTACGCCGAGGACACGCAGCTGCTGAAGAAGCTCGGGCGTCAGCACCTACAGAATGTCGATCGCCTGGTCGCGGATTTTTCCCGAAGGGCGGGGACAGCCGAACCCGAAGGGCGTCGACCATTACAAGCGCGTCGTCGACGATCTGCTGGCGAACGGCATCGAGCCGTACGTCACCATGTTCCACTGGGACCTGCCGGCCGCGCTTCCGGGCGGGTGGCAGAACCGCGACACGGCCTTGGCCTTTGCCGATTATGCTGGATACATGGCGGGTCAGCTGTCCGACCGCGTGCACCACTTCATGACGGTGAACGAGCTGCGCTGCTTCACCGATCTCGGCCACCTTCAGGGCGTCCACGCGCCGGGGCTACAGCTCCCGCCGGCTCAGGTGAACCAGGTGCGCCACCATGGCGTGCTCGCGCACGGCCTGGGCGTGCAGGCGATCCGCGCCCACGCCAAGCCAGGAACGCAGGTCGGACTGGCGGACAATACGACCTTTTACGTGCCGGTGATTGAGACGCCCGAGCATATCGCCGCCGCCAAGAAGGCGACGCGCGAGATGAACGCGATGTTCCTGACGGCGGTCATGGAAGGCCGCTACATCGACGAATATCTGGCGCAGGAAGGCGCCAACGCGCCCAAGGTGCAGGCCGGCGACATGGCTGCGATCGGCAGTCCGCTCGATTTCGTCGGCGCTCAACATTTACGCTCCGGAATGGGTGCGCGCCGATGCGTCGCCGCGCGGCTACGCCACCATCCCGCACATCCCCTCATCGCCGCGGATGGCGTCGCCGTGGCTGATCGTCGGTCCGGAAGTCGCCTATTGGGGCGTCCGCCAGGTCAGCGAGCTGTGGAAGCCGAAGGTGCTGTACATTTCGGAGAATGGCGCGTCGGCCGACGATCCCGTCCAGAATGGCAGGATCGATGACGCAGACCGGGTCATGTACCTGCGCAACTACATCGGCCAGTTCCACCGCGCAGTCGCCGAAGGCTATCCGCTCAAGGGCTATTTCCTGTGGAGCCTGATGGATAATTTCGAATGGGCCGACGGATACAGCAAGCGCTTCGGCATCCATTATGTCGACTTCGCGACGCAGAAGCGCACGCCCAAGCTGAGCGCCGCCTGGTACAAGGAAGTGATCGCTCGCAACCGGCTGGTGTGAGCACGGCACAAAGGATGCGCAGCTAAAGGTCGGGCAGCGCCTGCTTCGCTTTGCCCCAGCCGGCGAGCGCCTTCGACGACGCGCGCTTGAGCAGCTCATCGGCGTCGCGGATGCTGAAGTGATGGCCGCTGTCGAAGCGGTCGAGCTCGTCCCACGTGACCGGCGCCGAGACCGGCGCGCCTTCGCGAGCGCGGGCCGAATAAGGCATCACCGCGGTCGCTCCGCGCTGGTTGCGCAGCCAGTCGAGGAAGATGCGGCCCTTGCGCTGAACCTTGCGGATGTTGGCGGTGAACATGTCGGGCTCGGCCTCGGCGATCGCCCGGCTGAAGCGGTCGGCGAAGCTCTTCACCGCCGGCCAGTCCGCCGACGCATCGAGCGGAACGACCACGTGGATGCCTTTGCCGCCCGGACAGCAGCGGGAAGCTCTTCAGACCGAGCTCCTCGAGCAGGCCTCTCAGGCGGACTGCCGCCGCTTTCACCTTGTTGAAATCGAGGCCGACGTCGGGGTCGAGGTCGAACACCAGCCGGTCGGGATATTCGACCTTGTCGACCTTGCTCCCCCAGCCGTGAAATTCGATCGTTCCCATCTGGACGGCAGCGAGCAGGCCGCGAACGTCGTCGAAATAGAGATAATCCTCGGTATGTCCGTCCTTCTCCTCGATCGGGATCTGCTTCACGTGCGGCCCGAATGTGCCCTTGTCGTGCTTCTGGAAGAAGCATTCGCCGATGCGGCCGCCGGGACAGCGGATCAGGGTGATCGGCCGCTTTGCCGCATCCACCATGATCAGCGGCTCGATCGTCGCATAATAATCGGCGAGATCCTTCTTGGTCAGCCCGAGCTCGGGGAAGATTACGCGTTCCGGACTGCTGATTTCGATGCCGAAGTCCTCCGCGGTCGCGTGCGCCTTCTTCGCCTTTGAAGCCCGCTTCGGTTTGGACGGTTTCGTGACACTCTCCGTATGCTTCGGCACTTCCCGCACGACCTCCTTCGCCGGCTTGTCCTCGCGCAGCGCAATGAAGCTTGGGTGACGCAGCACCCCGTCGTCGGTGAACTCACTGAAGGCGATTTCGGCGACGAGCTTCGGCTCGATCCAATGCGCGCCCTTGCGGTCGGGCCGCGGGACCTCGACCGCGGCCTTGCCGGTCTCGAGCGGCTCCATCCGCTCCATCAGATCCTCGATCAATTTCGCGTTGAAGCCCGTCCCGACCTTGCCGGCGTAGGTGAGCTTGCCCTTGTCCCTCACCGCCAGCAGTAGCGAGCGGAAGCCCCGGCGCTTGTCGCTTTCCGACCAGCCGACGATGACGAATTCCTGGCGCTGGATGCATTTGATCTTGAGCCAGTCGCGCGTCCGCGTGCCGCGATACGGAGCGCCGGCCTTCTTCGAGATGATGCCCTCGCCGCCCATCCGGCAGATCTCGCGAAACAGCTCCTCGCCGCGACCGATCACGTGGTCGCCATAGAGGATCGGTGCCGGCACGCGCTTGCAGGAGCGCCGCGAGCCGCTCCTTGCGCTGGATATTGGGCAGCTTGCGGATGTCCTCGCCGCGGTCGATGAGCAGGTCGAAAGCGTAAAAGGCGAGGTTGGCGCCCTTCTGGTCCTTGAGCGTCGACTGAAGCAGCTGAAAGCTCGGGCGGCCCTCGTCATCGAGCGCAACCGCCTCGCCGTCGATGAGGCACCCGGCGGGAAGCTTCGCCGCGGCCTTCACCAGCGCCTTGAACTTGTCGCTCCAGTCCTTGCCATTGCGCGTCCACGCGGTCGCGACGCCGTCGCCGACGCGCGAGCAACAGCCGGTACCCGTCATATTTATATTCGTGGATCCAGCTGTCGCCGGCCGGCACTTCGTCGACCAGAGTCGCGAGCTGCGGCTCCTGGAACGCGGGCGGCGCCTTGCTCGACTTCTTCTTCGCCCGGCCGCCTTTCTGACCGCCACGGTTGGAGCGCCAGACGTCCTCGCCCGCCGCGATCTCGGCCATGGTCCGGCCCGTCGTGACGCTGGTCACGCCATCCTCGACCAACGCGTCGCCATGATCGGGATCGGCATATTCGTCGGTCACTTTCTTTAGCATCCACGGCTGACCCTTTTCGCCGGGTCGCGGGCTCAGCCGGAACAGCACCCATTCGCCCTTCATCCGCTCGCCTTCGAGGGTGAAGTGCAGATGGCCCTTCCTCGATCGTCTTGCTCGGGTCCTTGCGCGGATCGGGGATCCAGCGGCCGTGATCCCACAGCATCACCGTCCCGCCGCCATATTCGCCGGCGGGGATCGTGCCTTCGAAATCGCCATAGTCGAGCGGGTGATCCTCGGTCCGCATCGCCAGGCGCTTTTCGCCAGGGTCGAGGCTCGGTCCTTTGGGCACCGCCCAGCTCTTCAGCACTCCGTCGAGCTCGAGGCGGAAATCCCAGTGCAGCCGTGAGGCTTCGTGCTTCTGGACGACGAAGCTGTCGCCTTTCCCCTTGAGCTTCCGGCCCCGCGGCTCCTTCGTCTTGGCGAAGTCGCGCTTGCGGTTGTAGGTGTCGATATCGAGCGGCGCGCACGGGCCATGGTTCACGCCCGCTTGCCGAGCCGCCGTCTTTGCCGGAGCCTTCTTTGCCGACGGCCTTCCTGCGCGGTGTTCCGACTTCTTGCCCCTCGATTTCCCGGCGCCTTTTTCTCGTCGCCCAGGCTGCGCTTCAAGGCCGCCATCAAGTCGATCACGTTCGAGCCCTTCGGCCCCGGCCGCGTCGGGCTCCTCAATGATCTTCTCGCCCTGGCGTCTTCTGCTTCTCTTCGATCAGCCGATGGAGGGCATCGACGTAGCGGTTGTGGAACTCCTTGGGGTCGAACTCGCCCGCTTTGCGCTCGATCAGCATCGAAGCCATGTCGAGCAGATCGGGATCGGGCTTGTGGTCGCCGATGTCGCGGAAGAAGCCGGACGATTTGTGCACCTCGTCGGCGTAGCGCAGAGTCTCGAGAAGCAGTCCGCGCCCGCAGGGCTTGAGTGCCACCACATATTCCTGTCCGCGCATGGCAAGCTGGCCAACGCCGACCTTTTTCGCCGCCTTCAGCGCATCGCGAAGGACCACGTAAGCCTCTTCGGCCAGGTCGTCCGCGGGCACGACATAATAGGGCTTGTCGAAATACATCGCGTCGATCCCGTCCTCATCGACGAATTCGACGAGATCGAGCGTCTTGCGGCTCTCGAGCTTGACGCTTTCGATCTCCTCCGGATCGAGGAGGACGTAGTGGCCCTTCGAAACCTCATAGCCCTTGACGATCTCGTCACGGTCGACGGGCCCGAGCCCGGGCACCACCTTCTCATATTTAATGCGCTTGCCGGTGGGCTCGTGCACCTGATGGAACTGGATCGACGCGCCGCTGCGCGTTGCCGGAAAAGCTCGATCGGGATCGAGACCAAAGCCAACCGGATCTGACCTCGCCAAATGGGACGCGCCGCCATATTTCGACTCCGAATTATTCAAACGGATTCAATCATTGCGTCGCCGACTCGTTCCGAGTCGAAGTCTTCTGAGAGTTCGAACCAGTGCGGCGATGTTCCCGCCGCGGGACGCGAGATCGACGATCGCGGAGCCGCAAATTACCCCGGCGGCGCCCGCCGTCGAGCGCCGCGCCGAACATGCTCAGGCCGCGAAATTCCGAAGCCGAAAACCGGCGGTGGAGCGCCGGCTTCCTTCAGCCGAGCGATCAATCCAGCGTCGAACTCTCCCCCCGCGTGGGTGCCGGTGATGCCGGCGCGGCTGACGCAATAGGTGTACGCTTTCGAGACCCGGGCAATGCGGTCGAGCGTGGCGTCCGGTGTGTTGGCGGCGGCAATCAGCACCGGCTCGATCCCCGCCTGCTCCATGTCGCGGGCGAAGGGTTCCGCCTCGAGCGCGGGCACGTCGGCGATCAGCAGGCTGTCGGCGCCCGCTTCGGCGGCATCGCGCGCGAACCCGGCGCGGGCGACAACGAGATTGGCGTAGGTGAGGATGCCGAGCGGCACGTCCGGATGACGTTCGCGAAAGCCGCGGATGAGGTCGAAACAGTCGTCCACGCGAACTCCGGCGGCGAGCGCGCGCTGCGCCGCTGCCTGGATCACTGGCCCATCGGCGACCGGGTCGGAGAAGGGAATCCCGACCTCGATCATGTCCGCGCCGCCTTCGACCAGCGCGTCAAGCCGCCGCGCGCTGGTCTCCAGGTCCGGATCGCCAAGCATCAGGAATGCGCCGAACGCGCCTTCGCGGCGTTGCGCCAGCCGCTCGAACATTGCCGCGTACCGGCTCACGCGAGCAACGCCTGCGCTTGTGCGACATCCTTGTCGCCGCGGCCGGACAGGCCGACGAGAATGACCGCGTCCGGCTCCGCCTCCGCCACTTTCAACGCATAGGCGAGCGCGTGCGCGGATTCGAAGGCGCAGATGATGCCTTCGCTCTCCGCCAGCGCCTTGAACGCAGCGAGCGCTTCCTGGTCGGTCGCACCGACATATTCGGCGCGTCCGCTATCCTTCAGATGCGCGTGCTCGGGCCCGACTGCGGGATAATCGAGGCCGGCGGACACCGACCAGGTGTCGGCGATCTGCCCGTCCTCGTCCTGCAGCACGTAGGTTTCGGCGCCGTGCAGGATTCCGGCGCGGCCACGAAGCAAGGTCGCCCCATGCTCCTCGCCGGCGAGCCCCTTGCCGGCCGCCTCGACTCCGATCAGCCGGACATCGTCGTCGATGAAGTCGGCAAACAGGCCGATCGCGTTCGACCCGCCACCGACGCAAGCGACGACCGCATCCGGGCAGCCGGCCGAGCTGCTCGAGGATCTGCGCGCGCGCCTCGCGCCCGATCACCCGCTGGAATTCGCGCACCATCAGTCGGGAAGGGGTGCGGGCCGGCCGCGGTGCCGAGCAAATAATGCGTATTCTCGAAGCTCGCCGTCCAGTCGCGCAGAGCCTCGTTGATCGCATCCTTGAGCGTGCGCCCGCCGCTCTCGACCGGTACGACCGTCGCGCCCATCAGCTCCATGCGGAAGACGTTCAGCTTCTGCCGCTCGACGTCTTCCGCGCCCATGTAGATCATGGTCTCGAAGCCGAGCAGCGCGCCGACGATCGCGGTCGCAACGCCGTGCTGGCCGGCGCCGGTCTCGGCGATCAGCCGCGTCTTGCCCATGCGCCTGGCCAGAAGCCCTTGCGCGAGCACCTGGTTGGTCTTGTGCGCGCCGCCGTGGAGCAGGTCCTCGCGCTTGAGATAGATATTGCCGGGCAGGTTGCGGCACCGGGTCAGCGGAGTCGGCCGGCCGGCGTAGTTCGCGAGCAGATCGTTGAGCTCGGCGGCGAACGCCGGATCGTCCTGCGCGTCGAGGAACGCGCCTCGAGCTGCTCGAGCGCGGGGACGAGGATCTCCGGCACATAAGCGCCGCCGAAGCGGCCGAAGCGGCCGTTCAGGCGCATTCGCGCATCCGCTCGCGGGAGACCGGGCGAAGCGCATCGAACAGCGCCGCGATCTTCTCCGGCGACTTGCGCCCCGGCCGCTCGTCCACGGCCGAGCCGACGTCGATCGCATAAGCGCCGAGGCTGCCGCGCACGCGCGCGCGTTGTCCGGCGCCGATGCCGCCGGCCATGACCGCATCGCCGAAGCTCTGGATGGCCCTCGACCAGCGACCAGTCGAACGTGCTGCCGCTGCCGCCGTCGGCATTGTCGAACACCAGCCGGTCGCCGCCGCGGCTCGTCAGCGGGTCGCGGCCGACGCTCAGCGCCGTCCAGATCTCGCATCCGTCCGGAAGCTCGCGGCGAAGCGCGCCGACATATTCGGCGTCCTCGCGGCCGTGCAGCTGGACCGCATGCAGGTTGAGCAGGGTCGCGATGTCGCCGACCATGTGCAGCGGCGCGTCGCGGAACACCCCGACGGGCAGCATTCCCGCGTGGCGGGCAGTGCCGGCCAGCGGCGCGGCTTCGTCTGCCGTCACCTGGCGGGGGCTGCCAGGAACGAAGACGAAGCCGGCGAACGCCGCCGGCCGGGCGGCGCGCACGTCCGCGCCGCAATTCAATCCGCACAATTTGACGCGTCCGAAAACGAGCTCGCGCGCCGCCTGGGCCGGGTTCGGCGGCGCGCATCAGCGACGAGCCGACGAGGAAGGCGTCGACGCGCGGCGCGAGCCGTTCGACGTCGGCGCGCGCTCGCGATCCCGGATTCGGAGACGAGCAGGCGATCCGGGCGCCAGCCGCGCGAGCCGCTCGGTCGTGGCGAGGTCGATCGAGAGATCGCGCAGGTCGCGGTTGTTGATGCCGATCAGCGGCGCGCCGAGCGCCAGCGCGCGGCGCATCTCCGCCTCGTCATGGACTTCGACCAGCGCGTCCATGCCGAAGCGCGCGCGCCTCGGCGATCATCGCTCGCGCCGCGTCGTCGTCGAGCAGCGACAGCATCACCAGCACCGCGTCGGCGCCGGCGATCCGCGCCTCGGCGACCTGGCGCGGATCGATGAAGAAGTCCTTGGCGAGGATCGGTCCGTCGAACTCGCCGCCGAGCGGCCGCGAGATCGTCGAGCGAGCCGCCGAAATAAGGCGCGATCGCACAGCACGCTGAGCGCATCGGCGACCCCGGCATAGCCGCGCGCAGAGCCGGCCGGATCGGCGCCGGGCCGGATCGCGCCCGCCGATGGCGACGCCTTCTTGATCTCGAGGATGAAGCGCGCGCCGGGCTTGCGCGAGCGCCGTCGGCGAGGCTGCGCGCGGTCGGCTGCGCCCGCGGCGCGCAGCGCGTCGAGCGAGACGCCGTCGAAGCGCGCGCGCAAGCTCCTCGCGCTTCGCCGCGGCGATCTCGCCGAGAATCCGGCGCTTCAGCCACGGCTCGCCTCGACGAACCGCTCGAGCACTTGCGCCGGCGCGGCCCGACTGCAATGCTTCGCGCGCCATGCGCGGCGCCTTCGCGCAAGCGTCGGCGGCCTTGCCGGCCGTCAGCAGCAAAGCGGCAGTGTTGAGGATGACGATGTCCTCCTCCGCCCGCGCCGCGCGAGCCGGCGAGCAGCGCCTTCAGCCGCGCGGCATTCTCGGCGACATCGCCGCCCGTCGACGGCCTTGAGCGGCGCGCGCTCGAGCCCCGCATCCTCCGGCGTGATCTCGATCTCCTCGATCTCGTCGCCCGACAGGCGGATGCGCCCGGGTCTCGGCGTGGAGCGCGACCTCGTCGAGCCCGGAGCCGTGGACGACCAGCGCCTGCTCGACCCCCATTGCGGCGAGCGTCTGGGCGATCCGCCGAAGCATCTTCGGATCGGCGACCCCGAGCAGCTGGACCGGCGGGCGCGCCGGATTGATGCACGGCCCGAGCAGATTCATGATCGTGCGCACTTCGAGCTGCCGCCGCACCAGCGCGGCATGCTTCATGCCCGGGTGATAGGCGGGCGCGAACAGGAAGCAGAAGCCGGTCTCGTCGAGCAGCGCCCGCGCCTCTGCGGCCGGATGGTCGATCTTCGCGCCGACGCGCTTCGAGCACGTCGGCCGAGCCGCAGCGCGAGCTGACGCTGCGATTGCCGTGCTTGGCGATCGGCAGCCCGCAGGCCGCGGCGACGAACGCGGTGGCGGTCGAGACGTTGATCAGCCCCGATCCGTCGCCGCCGGTGCCGCAGCAATCGGCATAGAGATAATCCGGGCCGGTCGAACGGCAGCGCGGCGGCGCTGAGCGCGCGCGCGGCGCCGATCATTTCCTCGGCGGTCTCGCCCTTCATCCGCAGCGCGATCAGCATGCCGGCGATCTCGGCCGGCTCGAGCTTGCCGAGCACCAGCCGCTCGAACAGATGCTCGGAATCCTCGATCGGCAGGTCTTCGCCGGTCAGCAGCTTGGGCAGCGGGTTGGGGACCGGCTGCGACGGGTCATGTCCGCGGGTGCGACGCCGGAGCGCGGCAGCGGCGTCGCGGTGGAAAGTCGCAATCTGGTTCATGAATGGTCACCTGAAACAAAAAAGCCCGCCGGTGGCGGGCGGGCAGTCGATGATCGGTGGCTAGTCGATCAGTCGCGCCATCGCGCCGCAAAGGTCGGGCCGCGCCACCACAGGTGAGCGGTCGAGAATCGCGGCGATGGCGTTCAGGTGCGTCATCGAATGCCTTGGTAAGGCAGAGACTTGCCGTCCGTCAAGCGCCGCAACTCGGTTGACGCCGCGCGAGCGGCGAATGGCATTGGCCGCGCGGCCAGCCCGGGCGGGTGTAGCTCAATGGTAGAGCAGAAGCCTTCCAAGCTTACGACGAGGGTTCGATTCCCTTCACCCGCTCCAGACTCGCGAGCATCCGGGGGATGGTCGATGTTTGGAGCGCCCCGAGCGGCAGCGAGGGGCGACCGGCGCTCCCGCTCGTTGGAGCGCGTTGACACAGCACATGGCCGCGCCGCCACATGGCGCGCCTGCCTCACCTTGGAGAGGTGGCCGAGTGGTTAAAGGCAGCAGACTGTAAATCTGCCCGCGCAAGCGTACGCTGGTTCGAATCCAGCCCTCTCCACCATTGTCGTGCAGATCGCAGCCGACTTGCGCTAAGGACTTGCGCCGTCCAGCGGCGGTGCCCGCAGCCAGCAAGCGCTGATTGACTTGGTTTGGCGGTAATACAGTTCATTTCGGACCAAAGTTCTCACCCGCATGGCCCAGAATCCGCGGAAAACTGGTCAAGCTCAGGGATATGGCATAAGACTTGCTGCGGACTCGCTGCTCGGGGAGTGCCGCAATGCTGCGCGGGGTGGAATTGGCCTTGGAGGAGACGGGCGGGCGTGCCTGAGACCGGCCGATGGACCGGAAGGCCTGACCGCAGCGGACGCGATGGCCAGCGCGGTCGCGCGCCTGACGCCCGGCCAGCTCGACTGCCTGCGCCTCGTCGACCAGCATCTCTCATCGAAAGAAATCGCCACCGAGCTCCACATTTCTCCGCATACGGTCGACCAGCGCATTCGCCAGGCGCTGCAGATCCTCGGCGTCGAGCGGCGCGCCCAGGCGGCGCGCATCGTCGCCGCAATACAGCGGGCCATATCAGCGGTTGATACATCAATCGCCGCACATTGAGGCGGCAGCCCAGAACCGGCCACCCAGAAGCCGCGGTCAGTCATCAAATTCGGCACGCTGACCGCGCAGGGGAGGCTGGGGAGCTGGTTTCCTTACCGAGCAGAGGCCCGCATCATTCTGGCCTTCCCTGCAACTGCCGTTCGCAACGAGGAGCAACCCCCGGAATGAGATGAGTGTCGGCCAGAGGCTGTTCTGGATCGCGGCGATCGCGATCGGAGCGGCGTTCTCGGCGGGCATGTATCTCGCCGGGCTCGAAAGCCTCGCCGGCTGCTCAGCAGCTAGACCGAGCACCGGCACTTCAAATCAGTCCGACAGCCACTCCGGCGCGATCGCGCCGGGGAAGGAGCAGTCATGCGCAAACAAATGATCGAAAATGCCGCCTACGAAGTCGCAACCCAGGTCCGCGCGGTCGAAGACAGCATCGAAGCCGCGCTCGTCGAACTGGCCGAGCTTCAGATCCGGATGGTCCACGCCAGCGCCGTCGCCGGCGTCGGCTTCTCACCAGCCAGGCAGCGTTCGAGGAGCTCGCCGCGACCACCAGCGGTCTGGTCGCCGCCCGCGGCGGACATGGCCAACTGCCATGCGGTCCTCTGGCCGAAACCAAGCAAGATCGATCCCGGGCCTGCGCACGGTCGGGTTCGGCGACGGCGATCGCTGCCCGAAGATCGCGCACGCCGATCTTCGCGTCGTCGCCTGACAGGAGCTTTGACCGGGCCAGCGAATGCTGGTCCGGTCGCTGCTCCCATGATCCGCGATTCTTCTACTTGACCTGCTGCTGCTCGCTGATCGTGCGGCTATGCGCTTGTTGCGCGGCCGCAGCGACGAGCGGATCGCGGCGCCGTGTGCATCTCGGCCAACTCCGCTCGATCCTGTGCATCCCGCTCATCGCAGCTACGCGCAATTCGAGATCGAGCGACCTGATCGTCGATACTCGCCGTTCTCGTCGCGTTCATCGCCATTGCGCTCGCGTCCGATCGGTTCTGGCCGCTGTGGGTCGCGGGCCTTCAGCTGACCACCAGCATCGTCGCATCTGATGAAGGCGATCGACGCCGTCTCGTCCCGCATCGCCTATGCGCGCCGCAGAGCGCTTCTGGAGCTATCCGATCCTCCTCATCCTTGCCATCGGCGCCTGGCGGCAGCGACACCGGCCGAAGCGCAGCGTCCGAGATCGCGCGCGACCTGAACGCGCTGGACTCGCAGCGCGCGCGCGGCTAAGCGGCGCGCCATGTCGCGCCGCAAGAAATCGCATCAAAGCCACGGCACGCCGAACCGGCCGCGCTTCTGGGGCAGGCATGCCGTCGCGGCCGCGCTCGACAACCCTGCATCGCAAGGTTCTGCGGGCGTGGGCGACGCGTGAAGCCGCGGCGCTCATGCAATTCCCCAAGGACGTCCCGGTCACGTTCGCCGACGTCGCCGACCTCGGCCGGCTGGTACCGAACGATGCGCCGCACCAGGGCGTGGTGATCGAGGTCGAGCCGCTCGACGAAGTCTGGCTCGACGACCTCCTCCGAGCGCCGGCGAGCGGGCAGTCCTGCTGGTGCTCGACCAGGTCACCGATCCGCACAATGTCGGGGCGATCCTGCGCTCGGCCGCTGCATTCGGCGCGATCGGGATCGTCACCCAGGACCGCCACTCGCCGCCCGAAAGCGGAGTCGTGGCCAAGGCGGCGTCGGGTGCGCTCGAGCGCGTGCCCTGGGTGCGCGTCGTCAACCTCGCCCGCGCGCTCGAGGAGATCGGCGAGGCCGGGTTCTGGCGGATCGGGCTTGCCGGCGACGCGGAGACTGAGACTCAAGCGACGCGCTCGGGCCGCAGCGCGTCGCGCTGGTGCTCGGCGCCGAAGGCGCCGGGCCTGCGGCCCAACACGCGCGAGCATTGCGATGCGCTCGCGCGGCTGCCTATCAGCGACGCGGTCGAAAGCCTCAACGTCTCGAACGCGGCCGCGATCGCGCTTTATGCGGCGAGCATCGCCTGATGGTTCGGACGAGCGAGAGCATCCGAAGCCATGTCGAGGCGCTCGCCGAGCGCGAGCCGGCCTTCGCGCGCGTCGTCGAGCAGCACGGCATTCCCGAGCCGCGCAACAGCGAGCCCGGGCGCCCACACCCTGCTGCGCACCATCGTCGGCCAGCAGGTCAGCGTCGCCGCGGCGCGATCGATGTGGGCCAAGCTCGAGGCCGCGTTCGGCTCGCCGCCCGACCTCAACCTGCTGCTCGCCGCCAGCGACGAGGAGATGCGCGCCGCCGGCATGTCGCGGCAGAAGGCCGGCTACATCCGCAGCCTGGCGGAGCTGGTGATTTCGGGCGAACTCGATCTCGGCAGCCTGCCCGAAGACGATGAGGAAGCGATCGCGCTGCTGACGAAGATCAAGGGCATCGGCCGCTGGTCGGCGGAAATCTATCTGCTGTTCGCCGAAGGCCGCGCCGACGTCTTCCCCGCCGGCGACCTCGCGGTCATGGTCGAGATCGGCCGGCTGCTGGGTCTGCCGGACAAGCCGAGCGAAAAGCAGCTGCGCGAGCTGGCCGAACCTTGGCGGCCGTACCGCGGCGCGGCGGCGGTGCTCGCCTGGCACAGCTACAACAGCAGCGTGCTTTAGGTCCTCCGCAGCGCCGACTGCGGGTAGACGGCGCGCGCGCCGACGCCGCGGAACATGCGCGGCCCGAGGTCGAGCCGGAACGGCGCCATCTTCTCGCCCTTGGTGTCGCGGCCGAGAGGTAGCTGGCCGACGTCTGCCCCTCGCCGGCGCCCCAACGATAGAGCGCGTTGAAGGCGATCAGCGGAATGAAGACCTGGCGCCCGGCGATGCTCAGAACCTGCACATTGCTCGCGCGGCGCAACGACCTGGCTGCGCAAGGTCATGCGCTGAAGCGGGGGGATCGCGGCGGTGCGCTCACCTTCGACCGGCGGTTGGGCGAAGAAAGCGCCGATGTCCTGCTCCTGCGTCGGCGCCGGCGTTGAATATGCTCGCTTCCACCAGGACGTCGCGCGCGGGCGCATTTCCGGAGTTGAATAGTTCGAGCTCGAATTCGAATGTGACGCGGGTCTCTTCGACGATGCAGCGCAGCGGCTGGAAGGCGATTTCCAGCCACGGTCGCAGCGCGGGTGGAAACGATTCCGCCCGGAGCCGGCGGAGCCGAGCGGCGCGGGATCGGTGCCGGCGCGGGCGTCTTCGGCTCGGGCGGAGGTGCTGGCGGCAGGCGCTGGCTCGGGCGCGGACAGAAGAGGTCGAATGTGGGCCGCCCGCGAACGCCTCGCGCGACCGGTTGCGCCAGACAAGGAATGCGCCGCCCAGCCCGAGCGCAAGCGGCGGCCAGCAGCCATGGCCAGCACGCAAATCGTGCTGCGGCGCGGGCTGGCCGTCGGGCTCGGGCGGTAAAGCCGGAAGGCGGCCGCCGGCAGTGCCGCGAGCGGCGGCGGCGGCTGGCGTGGGGACGATTGCAGTGCGGGAAGCGCGACGGAAGATGGCGTGAGCTGCGGCCTGCGCTATCGGCTGGCGCGCCGGTCTGGGCGGTGTCGTTGGCGCGCGCGGACGCGCGGCGGAGCGGTCTCGGCGGTTCTTGCGGGCGGCTGCGGGCTCGGTCGTGCGGAGGCCTGCGTGTTCGGCGCGCTGGCGCCTCGGCGGAAGTTGCGTCGCAGTCCGCTGCGGCGGCTGGTCCGCAGGCCGGGTCACTGTCCCGGAGAGGCTGAAATTCTGCAGCTCCTTGGGCCGACCGCATCGGCAGCGGGCGTATTGGTCGTCGTCGCCGGCGCGCTCTGCGCGCAAGCGCCGTGCCGCGGCCGAGCCAAGCGCCGGCCGTCCAAACCACCATCGCCAAGCGCAAACCCGCCCTCATCAACTCCCGCTCTTGTTCGTGAATCGCGCCGACTCTCATGGCGCGCCGGGCCATGCCCGCCGAACGATGCGTTTCAAGCACAGGCTTCGATGAACCGGCGCCGGAATTCGGCCGGCCCTAACGCGCGTCCACTAGCACCAGTTCGGTGTCGTCCTCGGCTTCAATTTCGATCCGGTTCTCGCCGGTGATTGCGACTCCGTCGCGCGGGCTGGCATCGACCCCGTTCACGCGCACGCGGCCGCTTGGGACGAGGTAGAGGTGGCGGTTGGGGTCGGCATCGAGCGCGATCGCTTCGCCGGCTTTGACTGTCGCGCCGAGCACCCGCGCGTCAGCGTTGATCGTGAGCGCCCCGTCACCGGGATCGCCGCTGGCAAGCAGCTGGAACGCGCCCTCGCGCGAATCCTTCGGAAACGGCATCGCGCCCCAGCTCGGCTGCGCGCCGGGCTTGTCGGTCTCGATCCAGATCTGGAACAGCGTCGTCTGCTCGTCCTCGAGATTATATTCGGCGTGGGTCACGCCGGTGCCGGCGCTCATCACCTGGACGTCGCCCGCGGCGGTGCGGCCCTTGTTTCCCATCGAATCCTGGTGCGTGATCGCGCCGGTGCGCACGTAGGTCACGATCTCCATGTCGCGGTGCGGGTGCGGCGGGAATCCGCTCTGGGCGGCGATCTGGTCGTCGTTCCAAACGCGAATCCGGCCCCAGGCCATGCGGTCGGGGTCGTGATAATTGGCGAAAGAGAAATGATGGCGGGCATTGAGCCAGCCGTGGTCGGCGTGGCCGAGGGTGTTGA
This sequence comes from uncultured Alphaproteobacteria bacterium, assembly GCA_963785965.1. Lineage (GTDB taxonomy): Bacteria > Pseudomonadota > Alphaproteobacteria > Sphingomonadales > Sphingomonadaceae > Sphingomicrobium. The sequence goes on along the minus strand of CAWAXE010000006.1, from coordinate 103,966 downwards.
AAGGGCGGATGTCGATCATCTAGGCGAGATGGGCGAGCGCCGGACGCCGCTCAAGTGTCATCGTTGTAACTAGAGTTTCGGTCGCGTCCGACGCAAAGTCCTGTATACTTCGCGTTAAACACGGAGGCGCGCATGACCGGTATTCTCGACAAGTTGCATGTCGAACATGGGATTTACGGCGCGCGGGTGATCGCGCGTTCGCTTCAGCTCACCGGGAGCTGCCTCAGCGACGACGAAATCGACACCGCCGTTGCGATGCTCAAAGACGACCTGGACGCCTGCGCCAAAGAGGCGAAGCGCCTCCTCAAGGTAAATCGCGCGTCCTTGTTCGAAGGCTGGCCGGGCGACTGAAGGTCCGAGCGGGGTTCCTACGCGCGGCGAAAAACCACGCAAAACTGAGCCCCGGATGATTCCGCGAGTATCCGCTGGCGTCCAACTCAGGCTCAGACCTCGAAGCTTTCTCGCTGCTGATCGGCTCGCTACTGCTCTTCGTGGCGCTGGCCGGAGTGATGTACGCCACGCGTCGGATCGACTGGGGCGCAAAGAAGGAGGCTCCTCCGGCGGCGTGACCCTGTCGAACTTTGCGGCTAGTCGGCGGCGATGACTCAACCGTACCCGCCCAAGCGTATCTTTCCGACTTCGGCGGTCGACGCGCGTGCCGCCGAACACGTGCCGTCGATCCCGCAGACCGAGAGCTCGGCGTACAAGCTTGCGTTCCAGGACAGTGAGTTCCTGCTCCGCGAAGACCTGCGCCCGGTCCGCTTCCAGCTCGAGTTGTTGAAGCCCGAGCTGTTCCTCAGCGAAGCGAACATCGGCTCGACGTTCGTGTTCTACGGCTCCGCGCGCATTCCATCGCCAGACATGGCCGACGCGCTCGTTGCCGCCGCCACCAACGCCGAGCAGCAGGCGGTCGCCGAACGCCTCAAAGCCAAGTCACGCTATTACGAAGTCGCGCGCGAGCTCGCCAAACACGCGAGCCGATGCGGCCGCGACGAAGAAGGCAAACGTCACTTCGTAGTCTGCTCGGGCGGCGGTCCGTCGATCATGGAGGCCGCGAACCGCGGTGCGTGGGAAGAGGACTGCGAGTCGATCGCGCTCAACATCGTGCTTCCGCACGAGCAGCTGCCGAACCGCTACGTCACTCCGGAGCTCAGCTTCCAGTTCCATTATTTTGCGCTGAGAAAGATGCACTTCCTGCTCCGGGCGCGGGCTGTCGCCGTGTTCCCAGGCGGTTTCGGCACGTTCGATGAGATGTTTGAGCTTTTGACCTTAGTTCAGACGGGCAAGGTGCGGCCGCTCCCGATCCTCCTGTTCGGCCGCGATTTTTGGAGCCGGATGGTGAACTTCGAGGGCCTCGTGGAAGAGGGCGTTATTTCACCGCACGACCTCGACCTAATCCACTGGAGCGAGGACGCCGACGAGGCGTGGGATTTCGTGAGCCGCTTCTACGAGGATCATCCTCAGCCGATCCCGGCGCAGACGGCCCCGCCGGAATGAGCGGGGCGAAAGCCTAAGGCTTCTTAGCGCCCGCAGTCCCGGCGACTTTGGGAGCGCCCTCGCCGCCCACGTTCTTCGGGTTAGTGCCGGCCTGCTGCTCGGTCAGGACGGGCTGTTTACCGGCCTTTTGCGGACCGTTGTTTGGACCGGTGCCGGGTTCCTTCCCCGCCGCCGCCGCTGCCGGGGCGGCCGGAAGCGGCTTGGGCGCATCGGTGTGGGTGTTGAGGAAAGCGATCACATTGGCACGGTCCTGCGGATTGCCAAGCCCGGCGAAAGTCATCTTGGTGCCCGGCGCGAAGGCGCGCGGACTGGTCAACCACTGGCTGAGATTGTCCCAGTTCCAGGTGCCGCCCTTCTTCGACAGCGCATCCGAAAACGCGAAGCCCTTGCCCTGCCCGATCGGCTCGCCGAGCACGCCCCACAGGTTCGGCCCCATCTGGTTGGCGCCCCCCTTGTCGGCATTGTGGCAGGCCATGCATTTGTTGAACACCTGCTGGCCCGCCGCGGGGTCCGCCTTGGCGAGAAAGACCTCGATCGGCTGCTCGGCGGCGGCAGCTCCCGCACCCTCCTGCTCTACCCCCGCGATCGGATATCCCATCTTTTCGGGGCGCTCGCTCAAAAACATCTCGCCGGCGACGATCGACGATCCCAATGCGACGATCCCCGCGAACAGCACCCAGCCGGCGATGGTGTTGAAGCGATCGTCCATGAAGTTTCCCTGATTTTCTAAGGAGGCGAGATGAATGGATTTGCGCCGCCCTTTACGGGCGCGTGCGGGCTACTTCAAGCTGCGGCGCGGGACCGTTCGATCGCTGCCAGCCCTAACTCGGCCGCGCGGCGATAGAGCGTCGGCAAACCTGCCTCAGCGATGCGGTCGAGCGGGTGCCACCAGCCATCGCCGACGGGCTCGGAGCGGCCGACGATCGTGAGATCGAGCGTGAGATGGGTGAAGACATGGCGCACCCTGCCGAGGTTCGGCGCATGCGTTTCCGGCGGCTCCACAGTCCAGTCGCTTCCCGGCAGCCCCGCCATTCCGCCGAGCAGTCCTTTCGCGGGCCGGCGAACCAGCCAGACGTGCCCATCGCGCTCGATCCAGTAGGCGACACCATTCATGTGCCGTCGCGGCGCACGCGTTTTCGAAACCGAATAGTCTTCCGGTGAGCCGCTCGCGTAAGCCAGGCAATGACTGTGAAGCGGACAGACCCCGCATCGCGGCGCTTTCAAACGGCAGATGGTGGCGCCGAGATCCATCACTGCCTGCGTGAAGTCGCCGGCGCACCCGTTGGGAATCATCTCGAGCGTCAAACGTTCCAGCTGCGTCCTGGCGGGTTGCTTCAAGGCATGCAGCCGGGTGATGACGCGGCTTACGTTCGTGTCCACCGCCGCAACGCGTTCGCCAAATGCGATCGCCGAAATTGCCGCCGCGGTATAGCCTCCGATGCCGGGTAGCTGAACAAGCTCAACGGCGCTGGCCGGGAATCCGCCGCGGCGCGCGACTTCCCGGGCGCAGGCGATGAGGTTGCGCGCACGGGCGTAATAGCCGAGGCCCGCCCATTCGGAGAGAATGTCTTCGTCGCTGGCCTGGGCGAGCGCCTCGATCGAGGGCCAGCGCGCGACGAAGCGCTCGAACCGCGGAATGACCGCTGCGACGGTGGTCTGCTGCAGCATGACTTCGCTTAGCCAGACAAGATACGGCTCAGGCGGCGGCTCGCCCGGCGCGGAGCGCCACGGCAGACGCCGGAAGTTATCCACATAATGTTGAAGCAGCAGCGCGGCGGCATTGGCGGTCACGATTCCGCTATGGCATGCTCAACGCCGATGACGAAGCGCAAGCAGGACAAAGAGGACGCGCCGCGCAGCTGCCGGACGCGCTCGGCGGGCGATCTCGTCGGCGGCATCGGCGACCCGTCGTTCCGGCGCTTCGGTTTCATCCAGAGCTCAATAGTCAGCCGTTGGGCGGAGATCGTCGGCGAGCGCTACGCCAAGGTCTCCTCGCCCGAATCGATCCGCTTTCCGGCGCGCTCGAAGTCGGGAGGGGTGCTGACGTTGTTGGTCGAGGGCGCCCACGCGCCTTTGATCCAGCATCTGACGCCGATGATCGTCGACCGCGTGAACCGTTTCTTTGGCTATGCGGCGATCAACCGAATCGTCTTTCGCCAGGGGAAGCCGCCGTCCGCGCCGCCGCGACCGCAGAGGCCGCAGCTTCGCGCGGTGCCGAACGATCTTGGCGAAGGCTTGCGCGAGATCGCCGATCCCGAGCTCCGCGCGTGCCTGGAGTCGCTTGCGGCGCAAATTGCCGCTACCAGCGGCCCGCCTTTGCTTCCCGAGGAAGCCGAGGCAGAAATACCCGCGATCAACCGGAGCAATTGAAACCAATGAAGGTCCGCAACTTTCTGGCGTCTGCCATGGCAATTGTAGCGCTCGCCGCCTGCAACAAGAACAAGAGACCAGCGGGACGCCCGCCAGCAATGAGACGGTGACGATCACCCAGGCAGCCCCGCCCCGCGGCGGCAACTGGAGCGACGTAGTCAATGCGACCTCGGCGGGTTTCATGATGGGCAATCCGAACGCCAAGGTGAAGCTGGTGGAGATCGGCTCGCTTTCCTGCCCGCACTGCAAAGCCTTTGACGACGAAGGGGTGCCGGCGCTGATCGACAAATATGTGAAGCCGGGGAAGGTCAGCTGGGAATTCCGCCCGTACCTGATCCACGGGCCGATCGACATGGCGGCCGACCTGATAGTTCGCTGCAACGGCCTGAAGAGCTTCTTCCCGCTTGCGCGCGCACTTTACAAAGATCAGCCGGTCTGGATGGCGAAGCTCGAAGCGGCGCCGAAAGACAAGCTGGACCAGATCCAGAATCTCCCGAACAATCAAGTGTTCGTTGCCATGGCGAGCCTTCTTGGATTTCAGGACTGGGCGGCTGCGCGCGGGGTGCCGCAGGCCAAGAGCAACCAGTGCCTGAGCGACCAGAAGATGATCGACCATGAGGTCCAGGTCACGAGCGACGTGGGCAATCAGTTTCCGGATTTCACGGGAACGCCCGCGTTCGTCATAAACGGCAAGATGCTCAGCGACACGGCAAGCTGGGACAAGCTTGAGCCGCAACTGCAGGACGCGCTCAAATGAGAGCTGCCGCAGTCGCAGTCGCGGCCGCACTCTGCCTTGTGCCCGTGGCGGCCATCGGAGCGAAGGCGGCGCCGGCCCGCGACTGGAGTCGCGACCGTTGGCGCGACGCCCGAGGGCGGGTTTCGGATGGGTAACCCCTACGCCAAGACGGCGCTCGTTGAATATGGTTCGCTCGCCTGCCCGCACTGCCGGCATTTTGAGGAGACGGGTTACAAGCCGCTCGTGCAGCAATATGTCAGGACCGGGCGGGTCAGCTACGAATTCCGCAACTTCCTCCTCAATGCACCTGACATTTGCTGTGAGTTTGCTCGCGCATTGCGCCGGGGCTGCCAAATTCTTTCCGATGTCGGAGGTCGTTTATGCGACGCAGCCCCAGTGGTTTGACAGGGTCGCAAAGATGACCGACGCGCAAAAGGCCGAGATCGAGAGCATGTCCGACGCGCAGCGGATGGTTCGACTAAGCGAGATCGCCGGCTTCCCGCAGATTGCCGCGCGTTTTGGCGTCACATCGGCGCGCGCGCGGCAATGCCTCTCCGATCCGAAGGCGCTCGACCGGCTGCTCAACATCACGAAGGCTGCGGAAGGCGCGGGCATCAACCACACTCCGACTTTCCTCATTAACGGCAAGGTCACGGACGCGGCGACGTGGGAGCAACTTGAGCCTCAGCTAGAAGCTGCCGGGGGATGACGTGAGGGTGGGGAGGGCAGGAGGCGTTGAGAATCCGCCGGCTCAAGCTCAGCGGCTTCAAGAGCTTCGTCGAGCCAGCCGAACTTCGCGTTGAACCGGGCCTGACCGGGGTTGTCGGGCCGAACGGCTGCGGCAAATCCAACCTCCTCGAGGCGATCCGCTGGACCATGGGCGAATCGAGCCCCAAGTCGCTGCGTGGCGGGGGCATGGACGACGTAATCTTCGCCGGGACTGCGACGCGGCCGCCGCGCGATTTCGCGGAAGTTTCGATCCTGCTCGAGCGGGATGCGCCCGAGGAAGGTGGACGCGGCGAAAGCGAAGTCACTCGGCGAATCGAACGCGGCGCCGGGTCCGCCTACCGGATTGACGGGCGCGACGTCCGTGCGAAGGACGTCTCCTTGCTGTTCGCCGACGCCGCCACCGGCGCGCATTCGCCGGCGCTAGTCAGTCAAGGCAAGATCAGCGCGGTCATTGCCTCCAAGCCCGTCGAACGGCGCTTCCTGCTCGAAGAGGCGGCAGGCATTTCCGGGCTCCACGCGCGGCGCAAGGATGCCGAGCAGAAGCTGCGCGCTACCGAAGCCAATCTCGTCCGCCTCGGAGAAATCCTCGGCGAGCAGGAGCAACGCGCGGCGGCGCTGCGCCGGCAGGCGCGAGCGGCAGAGCGGTATCGCAAGCTCAGTGAGCAGATCCGCAGCGTCGAGGCGCGGCTGCTCCACGCGCGCTGGGTGGAGGCGGAGCGCGCCGCTGAAGCTGCGAATGCCGAAGCTCGCTCGGCGGGCGAGGAAGTCGCCTCGATTCAGAGCGCGATCGCGGATGCCCAGGGAGCGCAAGAACGCACCAATGTCCTGCTGACCGAGCGGCGGAACGCACTCGCGGAGCTGCGCGAGCAGGGGCATCAACTGGCGCACCAACTGGCCGGCGCACGGGCGCGGCGCGATACTGTCGCTCGGCGGATCGCCGAGCTCGACCGGCTCGACGCTGCGCTGACCGGCGACATTGCGCGTGAGGAAGCGCTCAAGAGCGACGCGGCGGGCGCGATCGTACAGCTCGATGCAGAGCGCGCCGCGATCGAGCAGCGGCTCGCTGACGCCGAGGCACATTCGGCGCGGATCGCCGCCGAACTGAGCAAGGCCGAGACGGTTTCGCGCGAGGCTGAGGCTGCGTTGGCCGAGCTGCTCGCGCGGCAAGCGGCAATGCGCGCCGAACGCCGCGTGGCCGATGCGGCGCTGGAGGCGGCGCAGGCGCAGCTGGCACGCACGGAGCAGGAGCGGGGGAGACTCGCAGAGCAGCTGCAGGCGCTCGGCGACGGCGCCGAGCAAGCCGCGGCGCGCGACGCAGCGGAAGCGAAGGCGACGACTGCCGCGCAGGCGCTGGCCGAAGCCGAAGCGCGCAGGGTCGAAGCCGAACAAGGCCGGGCGGAAGGCGGCGACCGGCGCGACAGCGTGGAAAGCCGGCTAGCCTCCGCGCGGGCAGCGCTATCCGCGGCCAAGTCCGAACATGATGCGCTTACGCGGGCGCTCGAACATGGTGGGGGCGCGGCGATCGCCAGCCTGAAGGCGCAGCCCGGATACGAGCGCGCGCTTGCCGCGGCGCTCGGCGAAGATGCCGACGCTGCCGTCGGTAGTAGCGACAGCCCGCGCCGCTGGCAGGGCAGCGAAGCGCTGCCTGGCGATCCGAAGCTCCCAGCCGGTTGCGAATGCCTGGCCGACCGAGTGTCGGCGCCGGGGGAGATCTCCGCCGTCTCCAACAAGTCGCGGTTGCCGATGAGGATACGGGACAGCCGCTCGCGGTCGGGCAGCGGCTGGTGACACACGACGGGCGACTGCGGCGCTGGGATGGCTTCGTCGCCGAAGGCTCCGGCGCGGCGGCGGCGGAGCGGTTGCTGCGTGCCAACCGTCTTGCGGCGCTGACCGCCGAGCTGCCTGCCGTGGAGAAGGCGGTCGAAATTGCCACGGCCGAACGCGACGCGGCGCTAACGCAAATGGAGCAATGCCGGACCGTCGCGGAGGAGGCCCGTCACGCAGCGCTCGCGGCGGAGCGCGACGCGCGCGATGCCGCTCGCGCCGGCGATTCCGCTATAGCCGCGCTCGAGAGGATTGAAGCCCAGCGGACTGGACTGACTGAACGTCAGACCGATCTGGAGCCAGTGGTCGACGCGGCCAAGGACGCCGTCGCCGCAGCCGGGCGCTCGCTCGCTGCTCTCCCCGATCCTGCGACCTTGGAGCATGACGTCGAAAGGGCCCGCAGCGCAGCGGCGACTGCGGCCTCGGCAGTGGCCGAGAAACGCGCCGAATCCGCAACCAAGGCGCGCGAGACTGCGGCCGACCGCGAGCGCCTGAGTGCCGGTGGGCGCGAACAGGCCGAGTGGCGCAAGCGCCAGAGCGACGCCGAGCAGCGGCTGGCCGGGGCTGTCGAGCGGCAGAAGCAGCAGGCAGCGGAGCGTGCCGGGCTGGAGAAAGAGCCGGCTGAGCTCGACGAGCAGATTGCCTCGCTCGAGCGGGCCAACAATGAAAGCCAGGCGACGATCGGCGAGGCCTCGGCCGCGGAGCGTGAGGCGGAAGAGGCGCTGGTCGCCGCATCGTCCGATGTGTCGGGTGCCAATGAACGCTTCGCCGATGCGCGCGAGCGCCGCGCCGCCGCCGCTGCCCGCGCCGAAGCGCAGCAGGCGCGCAGCACCGAATTCGCCCACGCCTCGGTCGAGAAATTCGAATGCGTGCCCCAGCGGCTGCCTGAGAAGCTCGGGTTCGATGCGGACGAGGTGCGCGATGCCGATTCCGAATCGGCCACGCTCGAAAGACTGACGGCTGAGCGCGAGCGCATCGGACCGGTCAATCTCGTAGCCGAGCAGGAACTGGCCGAGCTCGACGCCGCCCGCACCAAAGGCGCCGAGGAGGCCGACGAACTGACGCAGGCGATCCACCGCCTCCGCGGCTCGATCGGCAACCTCAATCGCGAAGGCCGCGTGCGGCTGCTCGACGCGTACGAGAAGGTCGACGCTCATTTCCGGCGGCTGTTCACGACGCTGTTCGACGGCGGTCAGGCGCACCTGGAGCTGGTCGAAAGCGACGATCCGCTCGAAGCCGGTCTCGAAATTATGGCCCAGCCCCCAGGCAAGCGGCTATCGACGCTCACTTTGCTCTCCGGTGGCGAGCAGGCGCTGACCGCCATCGCTTTGATCTTCGCTTTGTTCCTGACCAACCCCGCGCCGATCTGCGTGCTCGACGAGGTCGACGCGCCGCTCGACGACGCCAATGTCGAGCGCTTCTGCGACCTGCTCGACCGGATGACGCGGGAGACCGACACGCGGTACCTGATCGTCACGCACAATGCGGTGACCATGAGCCGAATGCACCGGCTCTACGGCGTGACCATGATCGAGAAAGGCGTCAGCCGCCTCGTTTCAGTCGACCTCGGCGGAGCGGAGACGCTGCTGGCGGCGGAGTGAGCCAACGGTTCATCCCGCCGCATCCGCCGCGGCGCCCCACGCCGGTCCACACGTTGCGCGGGCTCTTCGGCGAGCGGGCGCGGACCGCCGTTTATGGCTGGTCGGAGCTCGCCTTCGACGCGTGGCACATCAAGCGCGTCGTGCTCGGCCATCCGGTGCATGTCGTACTCAAACCCGAGTGGGTGCAGCGAGTCCTGCTCGACAATGCGGCCAATTACGAGAAGCCGCGGCTGGTGAAGCGCATCCTCGCGCCGACGATCGGGCGCGGGCTCCTGAGCTCCGACGGCGAGCTGTGGCGGGCGCAGCGGAAGATCGTGGCCGCCAGCTTCACTCCGCCCGCGGTCGATGCGCTGGTGCCGGTGTTCGCTCGCGTCGGGCAGGCGATGGCCGCTTCATGGGAAGCGGGCGCGCGCGACATGGCGGTCGAGGCGACCACGGCGACGATGAATGTGATCTCCGAGGCTTTGTTCGGTGGCGACGCGCGGCTGACCAGCCGCGAGGCCATGGACCATATCACCGGCGCGATGGAAGGCGTATCCGAAGCGCGCATCCAGGTGCTGCTGGGAATGCCGCTGATTGCGGTGACACCACGCGGGCGGCGCGGGCGGCGCGGTCAAAAATATCTCCGCCACACGCTCGGACAGCTGGTGCGCGAGCGGCTTGCGCCGGGCGCTCCGCAGGATTTCGTCACCGACGTGATCCGCGCGCTGATGGAGCGCTTCCCGGAAGGCGAGGCGCTCGAGCTTGCGGTGGACAATGCCGCGACCTTCTATCTTGCGGGGCATGAGACCACGGCCAACACGACGGCGTGGACGCTTTATCTCCTCAGCGAGCAGCCCGACCTTCAGGACCAGGCGGCCGCCGAAGCGACGGCGGCGCTCGCCTCCGGTGCCGAGGCCGATTTGCCGGACCGGCTGCCGCTGCTGCGCTCGATCCTCGAAGAATCGCTGCGTCTGTATCCGCCGGTGCCGCGCTTCGACCGCGAAGCGGTGGCCGCCGACCAGCTCGGGGATAACGAGATCCGTCCGGGCGACCTCGTTTCGATCTGGCCGTGGATCATCCATCGCCACAAGCGGCTGTGGGACGACCCCGATGTGTTCGACCCGCAGCGGTTCGCGCCGGAGCGCAAGGAGCAGCGGCATCGATTCCAGTACATTCCGTTCGGCGGCGGCCCACGGACATGCGTCGGCGCGCGGCTGGCGATGGCGGAGGCGCTGACCATCCTCGCGATCTGGCTGGCGCGATGGCGGTTCAGGCCCGTGCCGGGACGCGAGGTGCGCGTCTCCGGCATGGTGACCCTGCGGCCCAAGGGCGGGTTGCCGCTGATCCTCGAACGGCGCTGAGCGCAGACGCCCTTTGCGCTAAAACTCGTAGCCGATCTTCAGCCGAAGCTCGCGTTTCTCATACTCGCCGAGCGCGCGGCTGCCGCCGGGACTGGGAGAGCCGAACAGTTGCGGCAGATAGGTCAGCGTCGCCGACCATTTCTTCGCCTGATAGTGAACGGTCGGACCGGCAGACACCGCATAAGCCTCGCGGTCCAGCCCGCTCGTCCAATTGGGATAGACGCTGGCGTAGCGGCCTTCGACCCCTGCGTACCAACCCGGCGCGACGCGATAGGAGATGCCGCTGGTCAGCTCGACCTTGAGCTCCTTCTCCCAATCGCGCTCGCCGGTGGTCTCGTCGGCTTCTTTGTCGTGCTCCCACTCGGGTTCAACCGTCAGGTTCGCGGCCCAGATCAGGCGATCATTCACGAAATTCTTCTGGAGGATGGCCTTTAGTTCGAGCTCATATTCGGTGACCCTGTCGCCTTCGATCTTGCGGATTTGCGACCAGCCGGGTTCCGCGTAAAACGTCAGCCCGACGTTATCCCTGTCGGGGCTCAGGACATTATATTTGAACTCGGCCGAGACGCCCTGAAAGGCGAAGTTGCGGTCGACGCGCTGAAACTCGGGATCGAGCCCGCGGATGTGGTGGCCGGCGAAATTGGCATAGGCCGAGACGGTGAAGCGGTCGGTGAAGCCGTGTTCGACCTCCAGCCGATAATCCTGAGCATCGTAATGGCCTGCGTCCTTGCCGCGCCGGTCGGTCGCCCACAGCTCCATCTCGGTTTCGCCCTTGGGCAGGGTTTCGGCCGCGTAGGTGTAACCGAAGACGTCGTCCTCGGCCTGCAGCGGAGTTGCAGCGAGCCCTGCAAGGCCGAGGCCCAGCACAATCCAACGGTTCATGATATGCCTCGTGCGCTTGGTGTGCATTGTCGCTAATGCGAATAGTTCGCAATTGCAAGCGACAGTGTGTCAGGCCAGCTCCTCAGCCCGAACTTTGATCCGCTTCAGATCCCGCAGGAAGAGGGCCCGGGCCTCGCGGCGGCCTTCCGCATCGGGAATGCGCAACAATGAGCTCGGGTGCGCGGTCACCCAGCATTCGCTACCGTCGACCAGGGCCTGCGGCTCACCCCGCAGCTTGCCGATGGTCACGACCTTGCCCAGCAACGACCGCGCCGCCGTTGCTCCGAGCGCCACGGTCACCGCTGGTTTGATCAGCTCGTGCTCGTGCTCGATCCACCAGCGGCACGCCTCGATCTCGCCCGCATCGGGCTTGTTGTGGATGCGCCGCTTGCCGCGCAGCACGAACTTGAAATGCTTGACGGCGTTGGTGACGTAGACCGTCGAGCGGTCGATTCCCGCCTGCTCCAGCGCGGCATCGAAAACCGCACCGGCTGGGCCGACGAACGGCCGTCCGGCGAGATCCTCCTGATCGCCCGGCTGCTCGCCGACGAAAATGATCGATGCATCGAGCGGCCCCTCGCCGAAGACGGTCTGCGTCGCGCATTTGTACAGGTCGCAGCGGGTGCAGCTGCGCGCATCCTTGAACAACGCCTCCCACGCAGCGCGAACATTGCTGCGCGGCTCGATCCGCCGCTCGGCCTCGAGCGCCTCGCTGGAGTCCTTCGCTGACAAGCCCGGCCATCGCCGCATTTAACGAGCGATGGCGGGTGATGTTGCGAGCGGCCCGACGCGCTTCTAGGGCTTGGCGCATGAATCGCCATGTCCTGCGCCTCTCCTCTTCGCTGCTTTCGCTTTTCCTGATCGCCGCCGGACCTCCGCCCGGTCACGCCGATGACGCCCGACGTGGTCGCGAGCTACAATCCGGTGCTGCCGGAAGCCGACTACATCAAGCGCGTGGCGATGGTGCCGATGCGCGACGGGGTGAAGCTCTACACCGTCATCGTCATGAAGAAGGGCACCGCGAACGGGCCGATCCTGCTGTCGCGCACGCCCTATGACGCGAAGGGCAGCGCCGAGCGCACGCCGAGCCAGTCGATCGTCGATATCCTGCCGATCATGGACAAGGAGTTCGTCGAGGACGGCTACATCCGCGTCTATCAGGACATCCGCGGGATGCACCATTCGGAAGGGCAGTTCGTGATGAACCGCCCCGTCGTCGGGCCGCTCAACCACACCGGCATCGACGAATTGACCGACGCTTACGACACCATCGACTGGCTGGTGAAAAACGTTCCGGAATCGAACGGCAAGGTCGGCGTGATTGGCTCGTCCTATCTTGGCTTCCTGACGCTCGCCGCGGAAATCAACCCGCACCCGGCCTTGAAGGCGGCGGTGCCCGAAAGCCCGATGGTCGACGGCTGGCGCGGCGACGACTGGTTCCACAACGGCGCATTCCGCACCGGAAGCCTCGATTTCGCGGTTTCGCAAAGCACCGCCAAGGGAGATGATGGCGGGATCGCCGTCGGCACCGGCGATGATTACACACGCTATCTCGAAGCCGGATCGATGGGCGACTATGCGCGCCGGCTAGGGATCGAGAATTATCCGTTCGTCCAGAAGCTGCTCCAAAACCCGGCCTACACGGATTTCTGGTCGGGCCAGGCGGTCGATAAATGGATGGCCGCGCGACCGCTTACGGTACCGACGATGCTCGAGGTCGGCGAATGGGACCAGGAGGACAGCTACGGAGCTCCGGCGGTGTACCGCGCGCTCAAGGACAAGTATGAAGGCAGCGAGCTGCTGCACTTGGCGATCGGCCCGTGGCGGCACTCGGGCGCCAACCATTATGGCTATGAGCTCGGCGCGCTGACGTTCAACGGCGACACTTCGGCGCAGTGGCGCACGCAATGGATGAAGCCGTTCCTCGACCATTATCTCAAGGGCGCGCCCGACCCGCATACGCCGGCGGTGCTGACCTATGCGAGCGGCGCGAACCGCTGGGAGGAATTGCCGCGGTGGCCGATGGGAACGCCGACGCCGCTCTACCTGGCGGCCGGCAACCGCGCCGGGTTCGATCGCCCCGCGGCTGCGGGTCATGACGATTATGTCTCCGATCCCGCCAAACCTGTGCCGTTCATTCCCCGGCCGCTGAGCTCAGGCGATGCGGACCAGTGGCATACGTGGCTGGTGCACGATCAGCGCTTCGTCGATGGCCGGACCGACGTCCTCTCCTACACCAGCGCGCCGCTCACCAAGGCGGTGCACATCATGGGCCCGCCGCAGGTCGACCTGTTCGCGGCGACGAGCGGCGACCGACAGTGACTGGGCGGTGAAGCTGATCGACGTTTATCCGAACGAGACGCCGGAGGAGCCGTCGCAGGGCTCCAAGCCGAGCATGGCCGGCTATGAGCTGCCGATCGGGATCGAGATCTTCCGCGGGCGCTACGTCGACAGCTTCGCCAAGCCGCGAGCGCTGAAGCCCGGCAAAGTGGAAGAATATCGTTTCGGGCTGCCCAACGTCGATCATGTGTTCCTGCCCGGTCACCGGATCATGGTGCAAGTCCAGTCGAGCCTGTTCCCTCTCTACGACCGCAACCCGCAGACGTTCGTCCCGAACATTTTTTACGCAAAGCCCGGCGACTATCGAAAAGCCACGCAGAGCGTGTTCCACGGCGGCTCGACGGCCAGCGCGGTGCTGCTGCCCGTCGTCCCCTAACTCAGCGCTTCCACCTGCTCGGCGACGCCAGTGCCGCCCATGCGCTTGCCGAGCACGATCTTGAAGACTGCGAATGCGACCAGCCCAAATGCTGCGCTGGCGATGTGGATCAGCCAGAACGTCGTGGTGGGGAGGCTCGAATAGAGACCGCCGACATAGCCGACCATCTTGTTCGCGGCGAAGAACGACAGATAGTAGAGGCCGATCACTGTTGCGGTGATCTGCTTCGGCGCGATCTTGGTGAACAAGGCCAGGCTGATCGGCAGGATGTGCGCGAAGCCGATGCTGTTGAGCAGATGGAACATGAACGGCCAGAACAGCCCGATCTTGCCCCCGTCCGGCTGCGTCAGGGCAGCCATAAACAGGCACCCGCCACCTGCAATCGTGAACACGCTGCCGATGATCATCTTGCTGATCTCGTCGGGCTCGCGGTGCTTGAGGCTCCACCATTTCCAGAAAGCCGCGACGGCCACCAGCATCGAGAAGCTCAAAGTCGCATCGAGCGTGATGAGCCAGCTGCTTGGGAGCGTCCTGCCCATGAAGGCGAGGTTGAACTGCTGGTCGCCCCAGACGAGGTAGGCGTTGAAAATCTCCTGATTGGTAAGCAACGAGACGGCCATGACCGGGATGAGAATGCACAACGTGAGGACGGAGAATTTGTCCGTGCGATTGAGGTTTCTCGTGAGGAACCAATACAGGATTCCGACCATCACCAGCCCCGAGATTGTCCCCACCAGCCACGAAGCGAACAATATGCCGGAGATGAGCAGCCAGACGAGGACGAGCGCTGCAATGCCTACGGCTCCGGCAATCACTCGGCCAATCAGCTGATTGCGGTCACGGTCGGCGGCCGCGAGATCCGCGGGCAGCCACTTTCGGCCTGACAAATAAATGAATAGCCCCAGCACCATCACGACGCCGGCGCACCCGAAGCCGTAGTCCCAACCGACTTCCTGGCCGAGCGTGCCGGAAATCAGCGGCGCAGCGATCACGCTCACGTTGATGAAGATATAAAAGATCTGGAAGGCCATCGCACGACGCAGATCGCGCTCAGTGTAGAGCTCGCCAACCTGAGTTGCGATATTGCCCTTGAACAAGCCGACGCCGACGATGAGCGCGAGCAGCGCGAACAGGAATGCGCCTTCGAACGCCATGAGGAAATGGCCGAGCGCCATCACCAGGGCCCCCGCGATCAGCGCGATGCGCCGCCCGGTCAGCTTGTCGGCGATGATCCCGCCAAGAATTGGCATGAGGTAGACGAGTGACGTGTAGTCTCCGAAAATCGCCGATGAGAGGGGTTGGCCGTCAAGGCCGGGATAGTGCCAGCTTCTCAGCCACGCGAGCCCTGTGACCTTCTCGATATGACCCGCCAGCAGCAGGTAATTGACCATGTAGAGCGTCAGCAGCGTCTGCATGGAGTAATAAGAGAAGCGCTCGCAGGCCTCGGTGAAGCCGAGGAAGCCGAGCCCTTTCGGATGACCGAGGAAAGCGCGGTCGTCGTGGGTGCCCTGTTCGAAATCGGGGGTGGCCTCGGCAACGCTCATGATCGACCTCCTAACGTTCGGGTTGCGGCTGGGGCTCCAGCACCCGGCCGAAGGTGCGGCTGAAGACGAATGCGAGCAGGCCGCCGACGCCGCCGATCCCGGCGTGCAGCGCCCAGAAGCCGAGCGGGCCTAGCCGCTCATAGAAAGTGCCGATGTAGCCGATGAGATTGTTGGCGACGAATAGCACGAGGAAAGCGCCGCCCATCATCGTCGCGTTGATCCTGGGCGGCGCGGCGCGGGAGACGAGCGAAAGCAGCGGCGGCCAGAAATACATGAAGCCAATCCCCTGAACGGCGCAGTAGAGGAAGGGCCACAGCCATAGCACACGCCCGGAAGTGAGGATGATCGCGGCAACGAGGATGAGGTTTGCGCCGCCACAGATCAACGAACCCGTCCGATCTTCCTCAACTCCGATGGCTCGCCGGTTCGCCGCCCCTGCCAGCGCCACAATGCGAACAGCAGCGGCAGGCCAAGGATGCTGAACAGCGGATCGATCGACTGATACCAGGGGATAGGCACGGCAAATCCCGCGGCGTTCATGTTGGCCTGTTCTTGCAGCCAAATCGGAAGGACGTTGGCGAGCTGATAATAAGCAATGTGCGGGAAGATCGTGATCGCCATCGCCGCCACGAGCGCCGCAACGATCCTTCGGTCTTCGCCCGTCAACGCGGCTGCCGGGATGCGCGCGCTCCGCTCGACCCGCGCCGCAAGGTGGCGATAGCCGGCGAGATAGGTCGCAAGCCCGCCCAACATGAACACGGCGGCGGCGCCAAAGCCGATGTGCCAGCCGTAGCGCTCCGCCGAGGAACCCGCAGAACAGCGGGCCCGCAACCGCGCCGATATTTATGCCGGTGCAAAAATCGCGAAGCCGCGCGTGCGGCGCGTCTTCGTCGTCGGCCGGATAAAGCTTCCGACCTGCGCGGAGATGTTGCCCTTGAGCATCCCGATCCGATGATCAGCAGCAACAGCGCGAGCAGAAAACTCTGGTCGAATGCCATCGCAAGATGGCCGCCGCTCATCAACAGCGCGCCCAGCACCACCGCATTGCGCTGACCGATAGCGGTCGGCGATCCAGCCGCCGAGCACCGGCGTGAAATAGACGAAGCCCGAATAGACGCCGAAGATTTGCGAGGCGAGCGCCTGCGTCGATATCGGTCCGAACAGACCTTCGATCATGCGCGGAAGGCGGCGAAGCCGGTGACATGCTCGACGTGGCCCGGCAGCAGCAGCCGATTGACCATGTACAGCACGAGCAATGCGCTCATCCCGTAATAAGAAAACCGCTCCCAGGCTTCGGTGAAGGCGAGGTAAGCGAGGCCCTTCGGGTGGCCCAAAAAGCCGCCGGAGTGCCCTAGCGAAGGCTGGAGTGCCGCGTCAGCTGCGGTCAATCATTGGCTCCCCGGCAGCAATGACACGCAGGCGTAACGAGCAAAGCCGCTACGGCAAGCGCTTTTCGACGGATCGCTACTGCGGCGGAGTGCTATCGTCGTTGGATTGCTGGCGCTGCCCGTGCGCTTCGCGGATCACTTGGGTCAGGCAACCGGTATAGCCCGCCGGGCCGACCGGCGAGCAGCTGTTGATCCCGGTCGAGCCGACCGTCTCCAGCACGCGCGACTTCCTCGCCCACGCCTCCGTCTCCTGGCGTGAGCCGCTTTGCCGGTATTTCTCGGGGATGCGGTAGCGCTCGCCCTCGGGGCGGCGGGCGCAGACGACGACCTGGTCCTCGGTCGAGCGTGGGCACGCGTCGTTTCCGTAGACGATGATCTCGGCGACGTTGCTGCCCTGCGTCTGGGCTTCAACTGCCGGAGGAAGGACCGCGAACCCCGTCGCAGCGGCCGTGGCGAGACTGATCACCAGCTTGGTCATGGTCGTACACGCGTCCTTTCCAGCAATTTCAGCGGGCGAAGCCGCCCGAAGTTCCTCATATCCTCTTCGACAGTTCAATCGCCACCCTGCAACTGGCACGGATTGCCGCCGTCAAGAGCGGGTAGCCAAGCGCATCCGTTGCGCCCGCGGCTCGAGCCGTGTCCCGATGCTCGAGCTCCTCGGCGCGGAAGCCCGCAATATCGGCGGCAAACTCCGGGTCTTCCTCGCCGAGCTCGGTGAGCTGGCTTGAGTAATGCTTGTCGATTTCCGTCTCGACCGCGTCGGTACAGGCGAGTGCCGCTTGTTCGGACATCAGCGCCGTCGCAGCGCCAAGCGCGAAGCCCGCGACGTTCCACAAAGGCTGCATCACCGTGGGGCGCACGCGCCGCTCGGCCATGAGCGTGTTGAACCGGTCGAGGTGCCGCTGCTCCTGCGCCGCCATGCGGGCGACGAGCTTGGCTTCGGGGCAATTGCGCCGCAGCACGGCGAGTTGGCCCGCGTAGATCCGTGTCGCGCCATATTCGCCGGCCTGGTCCACACGCAGCATCGCCGCGCGGTCGGGCCGCCGGTCGCCGGGACGCCAGCGGCTCATCGCCGCACCGCCTTCGCCAGCAGAATGACGATCGTCGCCACGCCCGTTAGCGAGATGATCGCATTCCATCCGGCCATCGAGATTCCGAAGAACGACCATTGCACTTCGTCGCAGCGGACCAGTGGCGCGTGGGTGATCTCCTTCAAAAGATCAGCAGTCGACGCACCGCGGTGCACGGTTGCGGTGCAGGTTGTGAACCCCTGAAAGATCTTGGCTTCGACCCCCGCGTGATAGACCCCGATGCCGCCAGAGACCGCGATCGCAAGCGCTGCAAGCGAAATCAGAGCGCGCGAGCGCGACGTCGAAGCCGGTGCCGTGAACGCGAGCGCGGCAGGCACGAGCGCCGCCATATGCGCATAACGCTGCCACCAGCACATCTCGCACGGGTAAAGTCCGCCGAAATATTGCGACCCGAAGGCACCGCCAAGCAACGCCAAAGGCAATAGCAGCGCGATCAGCCGCGCCGCCTCTGCCGACGGCAGAAGCGGACTACGCGCGCCGGCCGCGACGGCTTCGCTCATCCGGACCTTAGCGCGACTTTTTCGAGGGCGCGGCGGAGGCGACCGCCGCCGGAGCCGCCAGCCGTTTCAGCGTGTTCAGCGCATAATAAAGCTGGAAGTCCTTGATCCCCTTCTTCTCCAGCTCCTCGGGCTTGGCCGAGAAGCGCGGATCGGGCGTGTCGTCCGCCTCCAGCAATTTGTCCTCGACCTTGGCTTGCGCCAGGAGGTGACGGCGAAGATCGGCCTCACGCACCACCTTGCGGTCCTTGTAGTCGGGATCCGAGAGCTGCGGGACGGCGATGTCGGGCTCGATCCCGCCTGCCTGCACCGAACGGCCCGACGGCGTGTAATATCGGGCCGTCGTCAGCCTCAAAGCGCTTTCGGGACCGGTCTGAACGACCGTCTGCACGGAGCCCTTGCCGAAGCTCTTTTCGCCCATGATCAACGCCCGGCGGTGATCCTGGAGTGCACCGGCGACGATTTCCGATGCCGAGGCGGTGCCGGCGTCGGTGAGAACGACGACCGGCAGTCCGTGGGCCATGTCGCCGGGACGCGCATAATAACGCTCGATATCGTCTTTCTCCCGGCCGCGCTGTGAAACGATCTCGCCGCTGTCGAGGAAATCGTCGGCCACGTCGACCGCCTGGTCGAGCAGCCCGCCCGGGTTCGACCGCAAATCGACGACATAGCCGAGCGGGTGGCCGCCGGTCGCTTTGTCGATCGCCACCAGGGCCGACTTGGTTTGGTCGCCGACGTTGCCGGAGAAGGTGTTGATGTTGAGGTAGCCGATCCCGTCCTTGATCTCCCATTTGACCGGACGAAGCTCGATCCGCTCACGGACCATGCTCACGTCGAACGGCTTGTCGCGGCCGGGCCGGACAATCGTCAGCTTGATCGGCGAGCCGGGCTCGCCGCGCATCTTGGAGACGGCCTCGTCGAGATTGAGGCCGTAGACCAGGTCACCATTGATGTGAGTGATATAATCCCCGGCTTTGATCCCTGCGCGCCACGCCGGCGTGTCCTCCGTCGGAGCGACGACCTTCACCGCACCATCCTCGATCGACAC
The DNA here is from genome assembly GCA_963785965.1 of uncultured Alphaproteobacteria bacterium. Taxonomy (GTDB): domain Bacteria; phylum Pseudomonadota; class Alphaproteobacteria; order Sphingomonadales; family Sphingomonadaceae; genus Sphingomicrobium. The sequence continues at coordinate 84,700 of CAWAXE010000006.1, read as the reverse complement.
GGTGAGGCCGAGACCGCCGTAATTGCCATCGGTCGTGGTCTTCAACTGGTCGAAGTCGGAAGCTTCGACATAGCTCGAGTGGGGATCGAGCGCGGAGAGCATGCCGTCGATCGCGCCCTTGATCAGCGTGTGGTCGTCCACCTTGTCGACGTAATTGGCCTTCACGCGCTCGTAGACGCTCATGAACTTCTCGAGCTCCTGGTAATTGGTCGTGTCCGCGGCAGCGAAGGAGCTGGCGGTCACTGGAACCAGTGCGAGCGCTCCGACGAGCGCCATCGGCGGCAAGAGTTTCGTGGTGAATTTCATCGCTTCGCGTTCCTGTTCCGGCGGCGCACGCGTTTAGCCGCCTTTTGCGCCATTTGACAGGCTCTCAGATGAACCTGCGATGAGAGCAGGGGAGATTCTGCGCCCATTTTGAGACAGTTCGACCTGCAGCGGGCCGAGAGCCCGGCCGATCGGCTGTCCCAGCTGGACGCGGTCGCCGGGCCTGAGCTCGGTCGAGACGTTCACGATCAGGCTCATCCATCCGCCGTCATGGTCGATGATCAGGATCCCGTCATAGTCGCGGAATGGACCTGAGAACCGCACCACTCCGCCCGCAGGAGCCGTCACAGCCGCGCCGCGAGAGGTTGCGATCGTCAGTCCGCGTGAGCGAACGCCGCTTGCGTTCACCGCGGCCAGACCCTCGGTTACCGGCGCGCCGGCTGGCAGCTCATAGGCGAAGGGAGCCCGCAGCGATGGACCTTCAGGACGAAGCGGCCGCGGCGGTGCAGGCTCCGAGGACGCGAATTGCGTAGCGAGGGCTCTGATGTCGCGGTTGTTGGCTTGCGCGCTCTGCAGCTGCTCGACGGTCTCGCCAGCAGCAAGCGCGACATCGCCAGCGCTGAGCGCCTGTCCGCCGGACGCAGCCGCCATTTGCAGGGCGCGCTGCTCGAGCGCCGCGAATTGCTGACGTCTGCCGGCCAGCTCCTGCCGGCTCTGCACGAGCTCGGCGCGCGCCGATGCCGCCGCCTCTTCGAGCCGCTGTCCTTCGTTGAGCTGCGCGGAGAGCGTCGCCGTCCGGCGGCGGATCACCGGGATCGTGGAATCTAAAAGGATGCGGACCTCTACGAGATCGTCCGTGCTTCCCTGGTTGGCGAGCGCTAGCAGCGGCGGCCGCTGTGCCATCATCGCTAGACCGGCGAGCAGCGACGCGACTGGCTGCTGCTCCTCGGCGAGGCGCTGCCGATGAGCTGCGACGTAGGCCGAGGCGAGCCGAAGCTGCGTGTCAGCGGCGGTGATGCCCGCTTCGGCGGCTTCGATGTTCTGGGCAGCGGCGGCCTGCTCAGCCCGGAGGCGCTCGGCTTCGCCTTGCGCTTGGGCTGCGGCGTGCTCGAGCTTCGCCGCCTCCGCTTCCGCTGCGGATTGTTCGGCGCGCGCCTGCTGGAGCTCGGCAGCGAGGGGAACGCCCGCCTGCTGCACCGGGGCGCTCGCAGCGGCAAGCAAGGGCAAGGCGATAAGGAGGGGCGCGATGCGGCGCATCCAGCTATCCTTCGCGGTGATAGGGATGGTTCGCAAGGATCGATGTGGCACGAAACAGCTGCTCGGCGAGCATCGCCCGGACGAGCAGATGCGGCCAGGTCGCCGGCCCGAACGAAAGCAACACTTCGGCGCCGCTCCTCTCGGCCTCATCGTGGCCACCGTGCGCCCCAATGAGGAACCGCGCCTCGCGCTTGCCATCGTCTCGCCACCGTTCGAGCTTGCTCGCAAGTTGCACCGATGACAGCGCCTTCCCGCGCTCGTCGAGGACGATCACCATGCTGTTGGATGGCAGCGCAGGAACATTTCCACCGGCTTCTGGAATCTCCGTGACCTTGGTCGGCCAGGCGATCCGCTTGAGATAGCGCTCGACGAGCTCGGCCTCCGGAGAGCGGCCGATCTTCCCGCGTGCAACGATGTGCAGCAGCACCCGCTAGCGCGTGAAGGCTGGCGAGCCGAACGGCCAGGTCACCATCGCCTTGAAGCCGTCGTAGATCGCGCGCGTGGCTTCCGCGATCGTGCGCGGCCGGTCGCTGCCGCCTCGCGCAAAGATGGCGACCGCAATGCGATGACCATCGGGCATGGTTACGAAGCCGACATCGTCGGCAAGGCCGGTCAGAGTGCCGGTCTTGTGTTCGACGGTGACGCCGTAGGGCAGCAGCGCCTTCATGCGGTTCCTGCCGGTCTCGCAGCGGGCCATGAGGTCAAGAAGGTAGTTTCGACTTTCCGGCCTGATCAGTTCGGCTTTGTAGATGCGCCGAAGCAATTCGACCATCGCCACAGGCGTACTCGAATCGCGGCGATCCCACAGGTCCCGCTTGGCGCTCAGCAGCTGCGCAATGGTCCGGTCGACGTGGACGCCCGAAATGCCGTTGTCGTGGAGCCAGCCGTGGACGGCACGGGGACCCCCGACGTCCTTGAATAGTATGTCGGCGGCGCGGTTATCGCTGTAAATGAGCATCCGCGCCATGAGCTTGCGAACGGACTGGCCGTTGATCGTGTCGTCCAGCGAACGCTGTCCATGGTCGACCTGCGACAGATAAAGGGCGGCGATCGCGACCTTGACGGTGCTTGCCATTGGAAACGGCGTGTCGCCCTTGATGCTGACGGTTTCGCCGGTGTTGAGGTCTACCGCGGCAATGCCGACGTCGGCAGACTTGCTGGAGACAAAGGAGCTTAGCTGCTGTTCCAGGCTGGCGAGATCGGCGGATGACGCGGCAACCGCGGGCTGCGCGAGGAATACCAGCAGAGAAAGCGGAATTGCTATGAAACGCATATGCCTCACCCGCGTGCAGCGGCGCTGACGCCTGAATCATCGCCAAACGCCCACATTCGTTCCAAATTGTAAAAATTTCTCACTTCGGGCCGAAAAATGTGGACGATCACGTCGTCCGCATCGATCAGCACCCAGTCGGCCGCCGGCAGCCCTTCGATCCGAACGTTTTTGCCAAATCGCTCCTTGATCTTGTCAGCAAGCTTAACGGCCATGGACGCCACCTGGCGGGTGGAGCGGCCGGAGGCGATCACCATGTGATCGGCAATGTTCGATTTTCCGGCGAGGGGAATGGACACGACCTCCTGAGCCTGGTCGGCATCAAGCGATTGAAGGACGAGACGATGGAGGTCTTCGACGTCGAAAGGAGTGCGGCCGGGCTCGGCGGCGGTCTCAGCGGGACGTTCGGTCAAGAGGTCTCCTGGGGCTAAGGCCGCGCCGGACGCTGCGCCCCGGGCGGGCGAATGCAGCCGGCGATGCCAGTGCGGATCGTGCGCGCGAATGGCCGTCGCGGATGTCGGATCGGGCTGCAGGCGAAGCAGATAGATCGCCGGTGGACTCCAGTCCGTCCAGTGAAAAGCCTGGCTCGAAGGATGGACGAACCTTCGAGCCAACCCATCGCGTGCGCCGCGCGGGCAGCGGAATCATAACCGGACCGGCGAATCACCGCAATCGGCACTTCACCCGCTAAACCCCTCCAATCCCGCCATTTGTGAAAATTTGGCAAGGTGTCGCTTCCGAGCAACCAGATGAAGCGGTGCTGCGAGTAAAGACGCTTCAGGCGGCGCACGGTGTCGATTGTATAACGCGTGCCCTGGCGCTGCTCGAAATCGCTGACGCGGATCGGCGCGCGCTGGCTCATGCGTTTGGCCGAGGCAAGCCGGGCTTCGAACGGCGCCATGTCCTTCGCGCCCTCCTTTAGCGGATTGCCCGGCGAGACCAGCCACCACACCTCGTCCAGCCCGAGCACGCGGGCGGCCTGGAGGCTGATGTGCCGGTGGCCGTGGTGGGCGGGGTTGAACGAGCCGCCGAGGAGACCGATGCGCGCCATGCGGCTCTGAGCTAGCATGAGTGCCCAAGCGCGCATAATGTTGCGCACGGGGGCGTTGATGGACGGAATCGAAGCAGTCGGCGAAGCGGTGACGGGCGGTCTGCTGGCGCGCGCGGTGGAACCTCAGGCCGGGGAGGCCGACGGTCACACGCACGAGAAATCGTGTCTAAACTGCGGAACCAGGCTGATCGGCCCCTACTGCTCTGCTTGCGGGCAAAAGGCGCATATCCACCGCTCCGTCCGCGCTTTCTTCCAGGATTTCCTCCAGGGCCTGTTCAATTTCGAAGGCAAGATCTGGCGCACACTGCCGATGCTCGCCTGGCGTCCCGGCGAAATCACCCGCCGTTACATTGCCGGCGAGCGGGCCAGGTTCATCTCTCCGGTGGCGCTGTACCTGTTTACGGTTTTCGCAATGTTTGCAGTGCTCAACTTAACCGGTGCGCTGACGCCTCACGGCGCCAAGACCATGCAGCAAGGGCTCAAGGCTGCGACCGCGGACGACCAGCAAGCCATCGCGAGTTTGGAGAGGAAGCGGACGGTCGCGACTACGGCAGGCAAGGACGTCGCGGACATCGACAAGAGGATTGCAAAGAAGAAAGCGGACATCGCCGATGTTCAGAAGGCGATGTCCGGCGCCAATTTTGCTTCGGCACCGACGGACGACCAAACACCCGGCTGGATCCGCCCGTTCATCACCAATGTACGGGCGAATCCGGACCTGGTCTCGATGAAGGTACAGGACGCCGCATCGAAATACAGCTGGATGCTGATCCCCATGTCGGTGCCCTTCATGTGGCTGCTGTTCCCTTTCCGGCGCCAATACAACACCTACGACCACACGGTCTTCGTGACCTACTCGTTATCGTTTATGATGCTGCTCGTCGTGGCCGGCGGCCTGCTGATCTCCGTCGGGCTGACGAGCATCGCGGGCTTTTTGTTCTTCGTGCCGCCGTTCCACATGTACCGGCACCTGAAGGAAACCTATAAGCTAGGCCGCTTCAGCGCGATCATGCGCACTATCGCGCTGATGACCTTTGCCCTCGTCGCTGCTGCGATGTTCCTCGCGGCGGCGATCGCGATCGGAGTGGTCGACTAGGCGCCCGCCGCGGCGGGACCGCCGATGCTTCCCGGCTTGGGCCGCTTGGCCTTCGGGATCGAGGAGCCTGCGGCCGGGATCGCTGGCCCGGAGACTCCGCTGCGGTCGATCGATTCGCCGGCGAGCACCTTCTTGATCTCGTCGCCGCTCAGCGTCTCATATTCGAGCAACGCCTTGGCGAGGGTCTCGAGCTGCTCGCGCTGTTCGGTCAGCACGTGCTTCGCCCGCTCATAGCCGTCCTCGACGACTTTGCGGATTTCCTTGTCGATCGCCTGCGCCGTCTCGTTCGACATCAGCCGCTGGCGGTTGACCGAATAGCCAAGGAACACTTCCTCGTCAGGGTCGGCATATTGCAGCGGACCAAGCGTCTCCGACATGCCCCAGCGGGTCACCATGTCGCGCGCGAGCTGGGTCGCGTACTGGATGTCCGACGAAGCGCCTGACGAGACCTTGTCGTAACCGAAGATCATTTCCTCGGCGACTCGCCCGCCCATGGAGACGGCGAGGTTCGCGTACATCTTGTCGCGGTGATAAGAATAGCTGTCGCGCTCGGGCAGCCGCATCACCAGGCCCAGCGCACGGCCGCGCGGGATGATGGTCGCCTTGTGGATTGGGTCGGACGCGGGCTCGTTGAGTGCGACCACGGCATGGCCGGCCTCGTGATACGCAGTCATCCGCTTTTCGTCCTCGGTCATGACCATGGACTTGCGCTCGGTGCCCATCAGCACCTTGTCCTTGGCGTCCTCGAACTCCTGCATCGCGACCAGCCGCTTGCCGCGGCGGGCGGCGAGCAGCGCCGCCTCGTTGACGAGGTTGGCGAGATCGGCGCCGGAGAAGCCGGGCGTTCCGCGGGCGATGACGCGCGGATCGACGTCGGGGGCTAGCGGCACCTTCTTCATGTGCACGCCGAGGATCTGCTCGCGGCCGTCGATGTCGGGACGTGGGACCGTGACCTGACGGTCGAAGCGGCCGGGGCGCAGAAGCGCCGGATCGAGCACGTCCGGCCGGTTGGTGGCGGCGATGATGATGATGCCTTCGTTGGCCTCGAAGCCATCCATCTCGACCAGCAGCTGATTGAGCGTCTGCTCGCGTTCGTCGTTGCCGTTGCCGAGCCCGGCGCCGCGGTGGCGGCCGACGGCGTCGATCTCGTCGATGAAGACGATGCACGGCGCCGACTTCTTGGCCTGGTCAAACATGTCGCGGACCCGGCTTGCGCCGACGCCGACGAACATCTCCACGAAGTCCGATCCGGAAATGGTGAAGAAGGGAACGCCCGCCTCACCCGCGATTGCGCGTGCGAGCAGCGTCTTGCCGGTGCCTGGAGGACCGACGAGCAGAGCGCCCTTGGGGATCTTGCCGCCAAGACGCGCGAACTTGCCCGGGTCCTTCAGATATTCGACGATTTCCTGCAGCTCCTCGCGCGCTTCGTCGATCCCGGCAACGTCCTGGAAGGTCACTCGGCCTTCCTTCTGGGTCAGCATGCGCGCGCGGCTCTTGCCGAAGCCCATCGCGCCCGAACCGGCGTTCTTCTGCATCTGCCGCATGACGAAGAAAGCGATGCCAATCATCAGCAGGAAGGGCAGCGAATTGTAGAGCATGTAGAGCCAGATGCTCGACTGCTCCTCGGCCTTGACCTGGACCGCGACGCCCTTGGCGATCAGCTTGTCGGAGACGCTGGCGTCGCCGGGGGCGACGGTACGGAAGGTCTCGCCGCTGGCGAGCTTGCCGACGATGGCCGAATTGCGGCTGGCGTCGGTGGCGATGGTGACGGAAGTGACGTTGCCGTCGTTCACCTGACGCAGGAATTCCGAGTAAGTGATCGGCGTTCCAGCCGCGGTGCGCGAGCCGCCGTCGATCATCTGCACGAAGAGGACGAGCGCGAACAGCACTCCGACCCAGATGAGCAGGCTCTTGGTCCAGGGGTTGCCGGGCTTCTTGTCCTTGTCGTTCATCATTCGTCTTTCAGAGGCAAAACGCTTCGTCCTAAAATAGGCTCATTGGCCTCAATAACAATGCAGGCCTTAGGGAGCGGTGAACGCGGGCGGCCCGAAATGCGGCGAACCGCCCGATGTCGAACGGCGTTCCGCTACCGCGCATCACGCGTTCTTCGCGTTCAGGACTTCCCGGCGCGGTCGCCATATTCCCAGTCGAACGGCACTCCGGTGTCGCCCAGGACGAACCTCGACCAATTGGGCAAAACCGGCCTCCGCCCGCACGTCGTTCGAAAGGATGAGCACGCAGTGTTTCGTCCTTTGGACGCAGACCAGCGTGTTCGCAGTCTGGCCGTCGTGGCCACCTTTGAAGAAGCCGTGGCCTTGCGGTCCGTCAAAGGTGACCACTCCAAGACCGGCATTGAGGTCCTTGCGTTGGCGCTCGACGGGCAGCTCAGGCGCGAAATTCGGGAATTGGGTCGCAGTCCCGATGTGGAGCTGCGGCTTGACCATTTCCGCGAACGAAGCGGGACTCAGCCCGTCGCCGCGGACAAGCGCGGCGGCGAATTTGGCCAGATCGGCGATCGTCGTGTCCATCGAGCCCGCCACGCGCACCTTGGACCGCTCGTCGTGCGCAACGGCCTTGCCCTGGTCGTCGAATCCGTCCGCCAGATTGGGCCTGAAGTCGGGGCGCCACTGCAGGCTCGTCCGCGCCATTCCAAACCTGCCGAAATTGGCCTGAGTGAGCTTGCCCAGATCCAGCCCGAGGCCAAGGTCCTTGCGTCCATTTTCGATAACGAACTGCAGCAGGATCATTCCCTCGCCGGAGTAACTGTAGCGCGAGCCAGGATGGGAATGGATGCGCAGCTTCTGGTCGGGCTCATCCCACGAGAAGTTGGCGAAGCCCGTCGAGTGCGTGAGCACGTGGCGCGCGGTGATCCGTTTCCATCGCGGATCGCCGGCGAGGTCGCGATAAGGTCCGTACTTTTCCGGATAGATGGCTTCGGTGTCATATTCCGGCAGAGGGTTGTCGAGATAGGCGGCGAGCGGCGTGTCGAGCGCCAACTTCCCCTCATCGACCAGCTGGAGAACCGTGTACGCGAAGACCGTCTTCGTCAGCGACGCGCCGTACATGATCGTGTCGGTCTTCAGCGGATCGCCCTGCGCGTTGCGCACGCCATAAGCGCGGACATAGCGAACGCGGCCGCCGTCGATGATCGCCAGCGCCAATCCCCTGGCGCCGGTGTTCGCCATCACCTTGTGAACCGCAGCGTCGACCGACGAGTACTCCCTCGGCGACGCAGCATGACCCACAGCCGATGCCGACGCAAACAGGAGCAGGAACGGCACGAGCCAACGCCTCATTGCGCCGTCTGTAGCTGCAGATCGCTCGATCGCAACGGGGAGAAATCCTCTCGCTACGCTCTGCCGCTTGGCCGCTACCCACACTGCCGGTAAGCATAGCTCATGACCGCCAGTGAATATGTTGCCGCATTCGCGTCGATCATCCTGGCCTTGGCAGTGACCGATTTGGCGACGAGCATGCATCGTTTGCTGCGCGCCCGTGACCGGGTCGGCTGGCACTGGTTGCCGCTCTCGCTCGCGCTCTTGATCCTGCTCAGCACGGTGCAATTCTGGTGGGTGTTCTTCGACGTATGGCGCTCCAGAACGTCGTTTACCCTGGGCGGCTTCTTGCCGGATTTCCTCACCCTTCTGTTGCTTTTCTTCATCGCGAGCGCCGCTTTGCCGGACGATGTTCCGGCGGAGGGATTGGACCTCGACTCCTATTATTTTGAGAATCGCACCTATTTCTGGACGCTGTTTTTGCTTCTGGCCGTCAGCATCACCGCATCGACGGTGTCGCGCCGCGCAACGTCGAGCACGACTGTGGCTGAGGCCACGCGCTGGATCCTCGCCAGCGGCAATCTCACCCTTGTTGTCATTTCGTCAGTGCTCATTCTGACCGCTAGACGCTGGGTTCATGCCGGCCTGGTGCTGTTCATGCTTGCCGCGCTGGTTTGGCAGTGGGTGGCGCTGACAATCGCGGCTAGGATCAGCGATCAGGACGGCGGTCGAAAGTGGACGCCTACTTTGCCGAGCGGCGGTTCGTCCATTTGAAGGCTGACCCTAAGTCCGCCGTCGCGCTGCTGGCTTCCAGCACCTTCAACCGCTCGAGGAAAACGCCCGCCAGGATCATCCGCCGTTCGCGCGCGGATTCGGTGACTGCGCGGTTGGCCGCAGCCAGCTCCTCGCTCGCCCGGCGGCGAAAAAAGCGGATGTTCGATTCCACGTCGCCCCTCCCTGATGAAGCGCCAACTCGCCCGAGTCGTTGAACCGGAATTTAACGCAACTTATCCACAGGTCGAGTCCGGTTCGGTGCCGGAACAAAGCGCCACGTTTCGCCGCCGCTGCAAAGCACTCCGCGCAGGGTCGATTTCTCGCCGCTGGCGAGGGTGGAAAGCACACGGTCGAGCTCGCGGCCGCGGAGGTCCGCGCCATCGCCTTCGGTCGCGAGCTGCGCGACTGCCCGCGCGACGATTCGCCGCTGGATTTCGGACGGGGCGCCGGTGGGACGGTAAAGCACTTCGGCTTCGCTGCAGGTCACTGCGCGCTCCCACTCCCGCTCCGTCGCCCATTCGAGCGCCACTTCGGCCTCGCCGAGATTGGCGGCGCTGGCGGCGAGGGCCCCCGGGTCGAGCCAGTCGGCTTCGGCGAGCGCGCGGCGGATGCGGATGCGTTCGAACTGTTCGTCCTCATTGCTCGGGTCGCGCGCGGGCTGCACGCCCGCGGCCGAGCAGATCTGCTCGAGCTCGGCGCGGCGCCAGCCGAGCAACGGGCGGAGCAAGGGAATTTCGCTGCCGGGGACGATGGCGACAGGGCGCATGGCGCCGAGACCGCGCACGCCGGCACCCCGGGCGAGGCGCATCAGCACGGTTTCGGCCTGATCGTCGAGATGATGCGCCGTGGCGACGGCGTCGAGCTTCCGCTCCGTCGCCCACTGGGCGAGCAGGCGGTAGCGCTTCGTGCGCGCCCGCTCCTGGATGGCCGTAGCCGACTTGTCGTCCCATTGGGCAGTGAGGATCGCGTGCGGAACGCCGAGCTCGGTACAGACGCCGGCAACCATCTCCGCTTCTCCGCGGCTGCCGGGGCGAAGCGCGTGATCGACCGTCGCGGCTTCGACCCTGCCCGGCCGCGCGGCCGCGGCGAGCAGCAGCAGCGCGAGGCTGTCGGGCCCGCCGGAGACGGCAATGCCGATGCGCGCGCCGGGCGCGATCACCGCGTCAAGATCGCGCGAAAAGCGGTCGATCAAGGCCGCATCGAGCTTCGGGATGTCCGTCATCGCGACCGCGGACTTAGGCTTGTGGAAGCGAAGTAGGAAGAAAGGCGGATCCCGGATCAGCCCAAGATGACGGTCAGCCTCGGCTGACGGTCAACTGCACTGCGCCTGCGTCCGCGCGTCGGCTTCCTGCTTCTTGAGGTCCGGGCGGATCTTCGCTCCGTAAACCGCGTCGAGCTCTTGATAGGCCTTGCACGCCTGGCCCGGCTGGCCGAGCTGCATCAGTGCCTGGCCGAGATAGAGCAGGCTGTCAGGCGCGCGCTCCCCCGAGGGGTTGTTGCGGTAATTGGAAAGGAAGGCGGCGGCGGCTTCGCGGGGCTGGCCCTTGCTGAGCAGCGAGCGGCCAATGAGGTTGTTGGCGTAACTCGCCCGGCGGTGCTTGGGATAGGCAGCGGCAAAGGACTTCAAAACCGCGATCGCCTGGTCGTATTGCCCCGCTTCCCAGAGATGGAAGCCCTGGGTGTAGGCGTCCTCGCCGGGGTCGCCGGCGGGGGTCGCGTCGGCGGTGGAAATCGTCGATGGCAGGCGGCGGCCGCCCTCGGCCTTGGCCGTAATGGACCCTTTAGGCTTGGTCGCCGGCTTGCTCGCGGCCGGCTTCGGCTCGGCAGTAGGTTCCGCCGTTTGCGGGGACGCGGCGGTTGCCGTGCCCGCCTCGTTCATGCGCTGCTCGAGGGTCGAGAGGCGCTGCTCCTGGTCGCTGCGGACTTTCGCCAGATCGGATTCGAGCGTCTGCAGCCGGTGGCCGTTCTCTTCCGATGCGCGGAGCAGGTCGGACATCTGCCGTTCGAGCGCGTCGAGCCGCTGGTCGAGCGTCGCGACCGAGGATTGCGTCGCCGCCGGTTCGTCGGAGAAGCCGGCGGTGTCCGCCGGGCGCCCCTTTGGAAAGACCTGGCGCTGCATCTGGTTCACCGCGCGCTCGAGGCGGTCGATGCGCTGCTCGGGCGTGGGCGGCTGGCGCTGGGCGAGCGCGGCGGCGGGCGCGAGCGCAATGGCTGCGGCGGCCGCGAGCGCGGCGATCGGACGAAATGACTTCACGAAAGAATTCCCCACTCTGCTGCCAGGCGACTGTGCCCGATTGCGGATTGCCCGGCGATGAATCTCATTCGCCGGTGTTGGTTGTGGGCGGCGCAGCGGTCTCCGGAGGCGGTGCGGGCGTTGTCGCCACGGGCCGGCGGACGCGAGGGCGCGGTTCTGGCGCGGTCGCTCGTGGCGCTGCCGACGCCGGCATTGCGGCGGCCGAAGCCGCTGCGGGTCCGATTTTCAGCAGGTCAGCGGGAAGCAGGCTCACGTTGCTGACCGTCGTCGCCGCGGGGCCAACCTGCGGAGCGATTTTACCGCCGACGGTGATGCGCAGCGCCTCGGGCTTGCCGGTCTTGAGCACGGGAGCGGCGGCGGTCGGCGGGACCGTGAGCGTCTGACCCGGCTGGAGCATTCCGGCAAAGATAATCGCCCCGCCTTTTTTGGTGACCTGGAGCCACACGGCGTCGATTGCAGTGAGCACGACCGCGCCCTGTGCGGCCTGAGCTGGCGCGGCGGCCTGTGGCGCTGGTGCCGGAGCCGCCGCTGCGGGCGGTGGCGCGCTGGTGTTCGCGGAGTCGGGCTGCTCGAGCGAGCGGCTGTTGAGCCAGCTCATCAGGGCGACGAGGACGATGACGGCGCCGATTGCACCGAGAACGAGCCATTTGGGCATTGTCCGGGCCGGGTCGGCGGCCTCGAACACTTCGGTGGTGTTGGCGGAAAAACGCTGGCCGCCCATTTCCGCGCGTAGCTGATCTCCGATCTCGGTGCGGTCGAGGCCGACGGCCGATGCGTAGCTCTTAGCGAACCCCGTAGTGTAGGTGGGCGCCGGAAGCGCGTCCCAATCCGCGGTTTCGATGCTTTCGAGGTGGCGGCGCGGAATTCGGGTCTGGGCCGCAATGTCTTCGAGGCTGAGGCCCTTTTCCTCGCGGGCCGCCCGCAGCCGCTCGCCGACGGTCGGGACGTCCGGTTCGAGCAGATCTTGGTCCATCGCCTCGCTTTCAACCACGCCGGCTGGCAGCCCCTGTTTGAGGGCTCTGCGACGCGTGTCAACCAATTGTCACCGAATGCCTCCGCGCCCAGTCGGCCAAGGCCTTGCGCATATCGCGCGGCGGGCGGGCGAGCAGCTGATCGACACGGCTGCGCACCGCGGCCGCGTCCAGTGAGCGGACCATCGCCTTCACCGGGCCCACGCCCGCCGGAGTAATCGAGAAGTTCTCGGCGCCGATTCCGACCAAAGCCATCGCCTCCAACGGGCGGCCCGCCATCTCGCCGCAGACGCGGACCGGGACGTCGGCGGCCCGCGCGGAGACGAGGATGCGCTTGACGAAGCGCAAGATCGCCGGGCTCAGCCAATCGTAACGGTGGGCGAGGCGCGGATCGGAGCGGTCGGCCGCAAACAGGAACTGGGTCAAGTCATTGGTGCCGATCGAGAGAAAATCGACCCGCGGCAGAAGCTGGTCGAGCATTTCCGCGAGGCTCGGCACCTCGACCATCGCCCCAAACAGGATCTCTTTCGGCACCCGCCGTTTCGCTTTCCGTGCCCATTCGACCTGCTCTTCGAAGAGGGCGCGCGCTTGCTCATATTCCCACGGCTCGGAGATCATCGGGAACATGACGCGGAGCACCTTGCCGCCCGACGCCTCGATCAGCGCCCGCGACTGCGCGCGCATCAGGGCCGAGCGGTCAAGCGACAGGCGCAGCGCACGCCAGCCCATCGCCGGGTTCTCAGCTTTTTCCTCCGCATCGTCCGACAGATAAGGCAAAGCCTTGTCGCCGCCGATGTCGACGGTGCGGAACACGACCGGCTTGTTTCCGGCGGACTCGAGCACCTTGCTATAGAGCCGTTGTTGGCGCTCGCGGCCGGGAAGGGTCGCGGAGACGAGGAATTGAAACTCGGTGCGGAACAGGCCGATGCCGTCGGCGCCGGTCATGTCCAGGCTGGCCGCGTCCTCGGCGAGACCGGCGTTGACCATGACGCTGACGTGCACTCCGTCGCGCGTCTTGGCCGGAAGCGTGCGCACTGCAGCGAACTCGGCGCGGCGCCTCTGGCTCAGCCCCATGCGATGCTCGAAGCCGGCGACCAACTGCCGGTTCGGGCGGATGATGACGCTCCCGCTGTCGCCGTCGACGAGAATCGTCTCGCCCTCCTGGACGCTGTGACGGATATCATGGAGGCGGCCGAGCACCGGTATTCCTATCGCCCGCGCGACAATCGTCATGTGCGACGTCAGCGATCCTTCCTCGAGCAGCACGGCTTTCAGCCGCCGGCGGTCGTATTCCAGCAAGTCGGCGGGCCCGAGATTCCGGGCAATCAGCACGGCATCGCGCGTCAGGCCAGTCTGCGCGGCGGTGCCCATCCGCCCTGAGACGATGCGCAGCAGCCGATTGGAGAGGTCCTCGAGATCGTGCATGCGCTCCTGCAGGAGCGGGTCGTCGATCTCCTGCATTCGAGCGCGCGTACGCTGCTGGACGCGCTCGATCGCAGCTTCGGCGGTGAGGCCGCTGTCGATTGCCTCGTTGATCCGCCGCGACCAGCCCTCGTCATAAGCGAACATGCGATAGGTCTCGAGGATCTCCCGATGTTCGCCGGCCAGCCCGAACTCGGCGTCGCGGGCCATATTGTCGATCTGCTCGCGCATCTTGCGAAAGGCCGAGTAGACGCGGTCGCGCTCGGCCTCGATGTCGTCGGCGACGGTGTGCTCGACCAGGATGCGGGGCTCGTGAAACACCGCCTCGCCTCGCGCCATTCCAGCGACGAGCTTCAGACCCGACAGCCGAAGCGGTCCGGCGCCGCGCAGGCGGCCGCGGCGGGCGCCGTCGACCAGCCGCGCACCGGCGATCATTTCCGACAGCACCATTGCGACGGTCTGCAGCGCCTCGATCTCGACATCCTCGTAGCGCCGAGGCTCGGCGTGCTGGACCGCGAGCACGCCGATGGGGCTTTCCAGCCGAACGATGGGCACGCCGGCGAAGCTGTGAAAGCGCTCCTCGCCTGTTTCGGGCCGGTAAGCGAATGCCGGATGATCGGCGGCTTCGGCGAGGTTGAGGACGCGCCCTTCCGCGGCGATTGTGCCGACCAGGCCCTCGCCCATGCGCAGGCGGGTGACGTGCACCGCTTCCTTCCTCAGGCCATGAGTCGCGAACAGCTCGAGAAAATTGTCCCGAAGCAGGTAGATCGAGCAGACGTCGCTGCCCATTGCCGCGGCGATCAAGTCGACCACCCGGTCGAGCTTGTTCTGGGCCGAGCCGCGCTTGGCCATGATCCCGTGCAGACCGGTCAGAATCTCGCGGGCGGAAGCGGCGGCGGAAAGCGGCATGGCGGACGGCTATCAGATGGAGCCGCGCCGCGCCACGGACTACGTTTCACGTTGATGATATTCGGCCTGGACCGACGTTACGACGCATGCGCCTGACGCCCAGGCGGCCGCAACCAGCAGATCCACTCGCACGTATGGCGCCCGAGGTCGGCAGCTCGGAACTGACGAGAAACTGGCGAACCCTGTACGAGCGCTAGCCGCGGCGCGCCGTCCGGTGGCGATGCACCGCCTTGTGATGATGGACGCGGCCGTGACGGATCTTGTGATGCCGATGCTTTGCCGTGCGGTGTGGATGGCCGGCGAGCGCCCGGCACGCATTGTGCCGGGACCTCTGCCGGTGGCTGAGGCTGCGGCACCATCGCTCCGTCTTGTGCGCGGAACGCGTGGCGTGATGATGGGCATGCGGGGTGCGGCGATGGGTACGCTGCGCGCGGCGATGGGCATGTGAAGTTCGACGGCCGTTAACGTCGACCCACCGGTGCGTTGGGGGCGCTCGGGGCATGGTGGAAACGGGGGTGGCGGCTCGGGAGCGGTTTGCGAATCAGACGCAGGAGCTTGTGGAACTTCGGGCGCGCTTTGCAGCGTCGGCGGAAGCGTCTGGTCGGTCGGGGTTTGCTGCGCGGCTAACGGAGGAACGACAATCGCCAATGCCAGGGCAGCGGAAACGAGCGTGGCACAATGCATGATCGGCTCCAATGTTCTCACGCTCAGGATAGCCGCGACCGAAGATGGAGGCACCTTTCCGAGCGTCAAGTTCAGCGGAGCTGAGGCACGGTCCGTCCCATGAGCTTGCGCCAATTGGGTGGTCGAGCAGCGCTATCCGCGGCTCTCCAGTGCGGCGGCAGCTTCGTCGACCAGCTCCTGGATGATCGCTGCGACGGGCTCCTCGCGAGTGACCATGCCGACCGACTGGCCGGCCATAACCGAGCCGCTCTCGACGTCGCCGTCGATCACTGCGCGGCGGAGCGCGCCCGCCCAGTAATGCTCGATCTGCAGCTGGGCTTCGGCCATCTCGATCTCGCCTTTGTCGAGGAGATCGGCGACCTCGCGCTGCTTGGCGGCGAAGCGCTCTATCTCGCGGTTCTTGAGCGCGCGGACCGGGATGACGGGCAGGCGCGGATCGATCTGGACCGACAGGATCGCATCGCGCGCGGAGGCGCGGATGAACGCTTTCTTGAAATTGGCGTGGGCGATGCTCTCGTGCGCGCAGACGAAGCGGGTGCCGAGCTGGACCCCCACCGCGCCCATTTCCAGGTAAGCGGCCATCGCCTCGCCGCGGCCGATGCCGCCGGCGATGAACACCGGAATATCGTGGCTGACGTTGGGCAGGATCTCCTGCGCGAGCACGGAGGTCGAGACCGGGCCGATATGGCCGCCGGCCTCCATGCCTTCGATCACCAGCGCATCGACATTCGAGCGCATCAGTTTCTTCGCGAGCGCGAGCGCGGGCGCGAACGCCATCAGCTTCGCGCCGCTCGCCTTGATCTTGTCCATTGCCCAGCCGGGCGGAAGCCCGCCGGCGAGCACGACGTGGCCGACGCGGTGCTTCACGCAGACATCGATGAGCTCCGCGAGGTCCGGGTGCATGGTGATGAGGTTGACGCCGAACGGGCGGCTGGTGCGCGCCTTTGTTTCGGCGATTTCGGTGTCGAGCAGGTCGGGCGTCATCGCACCGCAGGCGATCACTCCGAAGCCCCCCGCGTTGGAGATGGCGGAGACGAGGTTGCGCTCGGAAACCCAGCTCATCGCGCCGCCCATGATCGCGACGTCGCAGCCGAGGAACTCGGTGCCGCGGTGCATCAACTCCTTGAGGCGCGCGTGGCCGGCGGTCGGATGCACCGCGCGCGGCTCGGCGATCAGGCCTTCACCGCTCACGCGGCTTGCTCCGCGTCGAGGCCGAAGGCGGTGTGGAGCACGCGCACGGCGAGCTCGGTATAGTCCTCGGGGACCAGCACCGAGACTTTGATCTCCGAGGTCGAGATGGCGAGGATGTTGATCCCGCGCTCGGCCAGGGTCTCGAACATCTTGGCCGCGATTCCGCGCGTTGGAGCGCATGCCGATCCCGACCGCGCTGATCTTCACGACGTCGGTGTCGGTCACGATCGTTTCAAAGCCGATCGCCTCCTTCGCTTTCTCGAGCTCGGCGACGGCATGGGCGAGGGAGGCGGTTGGCACAGTGAAGGTCAGCGTGCTCGCCTTGCCGGTTCCGGCGCCGCTCTGAACGATCATGTCGACGTTGACGTTCGTCCTGGCGAGTGGCGCGAAGATGGCGGCCACGGTGCCCGCGCGGTCGGGGAGGCCGGTCAGCGTGACCCGCGCCTCGTTCTTGTCGTGCGCGATGCCGGTGACGAGCTGCTTTTCCATGTTCAGTTCCTCGATTTTGTCGTCGCCGACGATCAGCGTTCCGGGCCGGTCCTCGAACGACGAGAGGACCTGGAGCGGCATGTTGTAACGCATTGCGAGCCCGACCGAGCGGGTCTGCAGGACCTTGGCGCCGACCGAAGCGAGCTCGAGCATTTCCTCGTAAGTGACGGCCTGGAGTTTCCGCGCGCGCGGGACGATGCGCGGATCGGTGGTGAAGACGCCCTCGACGTCGGTGTAGATGTCGCAGCGGTCGGCCTTGACGGCGACCGCGAGCGCGACCGCCGAGGTGTCCGAGCCGCCGCGGCCGAGCGTCGCGAGATCGCCCTTCGGCGGTGATGCCCTGGAAGCCGGGGATCACCGCGATCCCGCCTTGCGCGAACACGTTTTCGAGCACGCTCGCGTCGATATGGTCGATGAGGGCGGCGCTGTGGCCGCTGGCGCGGATCGGCAGCTGCCAGCCCATGTAGGAACGCGCGTTCATGTCCATGCCCTGCAGCGTGATCGCGAGCAGCCCGGCGGTGACCTGCTCGCCCGAGGCGACGACCACGTCATATTCGCGCGGGTCGTAGAGCGGCGCGGCTTCCTTGCAGAGCTGGACGAGGCGATCGGTTTCGCCCGCCATCGCCGAGACCACGACCGCGAGCTGGTTGCCGCGCTCGGCCTCGCGTTTGACCAGCCCGGCGACGTGACGGATGCGCTCGATACCCGCCATCGACGTGCCGCCGAATTTCATCACGATGCGGGGCATGGCTGGAGAGCGCGTCCTTGGGTTGAGGGCGGCGCCCTGTTAGGGGGCGCACATGGTGGAGACAAGCACGAGCGAGGGCCTGACCCGAGCGGCAACGAGCATCCTGCCCGAGGAGGTCAGGCAGTTCGCCAGCCACGCCGGCGACTGGTGGGATCCCGGACGGGCCCGAGGCGATGCTGCACAAATTGAACCCGGTGCGGCTCAAATATATCCGCGACATGATCGACCAGCATTGGCAGTGCGACGAACGTGTGCGGCGGCCACTGGAGGGCAAGACGGCGCTCGATGTCGGCTGCGGGGCGGGGCTGCTGGCGGAACCGCTGGCGCGCCTGGGGGCGAAGGTCACGGGAGTGGATGCTTCGTCGGAGCTCATCGCGGTTGCGCGCGATGCACGCGCATGCGATGGGGCTGGACGTGGATTACCGCGCCGCGGACGTGCTGGAAATCGAGGGCCGGTTCGATCTCGTCACGTGCATGGAGGTGATCGAGCATGTCGCCGACCCGGCGGCGTTCCTTGGCGGCATTGGCGAAGCGGCTCGCGCGCGACGGCCTGCTGATCCTGTCGACACCCAATCAGACGGGCTGGTCGAAGCTGATGATGATCACGCTCGGAGAGGGGCTGGGGCGCATTCCCAAGGGTACGCACGATTTCGACAAGTTCATCCCGCCCGAGAGGATGAAGCTGCTGCTTGGCGACGCGGGGCTGAAGTGCGTCGACGTCGAAGGCATCGCCTGGTCCCCGACGCGTCAATTGCATTTGAGCGATGACGTGCGGCTCAATTATTTGGTTGCGGCGACGGAACGTTAAGTCTACGCGTTCGTTAACGTTAAATTAATGACGATGGAGCGCGTCCTGCGTTTCTTGTGCGTCATAGCAATTGCTTTTTTGACCGTTTGAACAACGGGGGACGCAATGAAAAAGCTGATCTTTACCGCACTTGCCGGAACCGCTCTTTGCTGGACCGGGCCTCTCCATGCGCAAGAGGTAGGACCGACCCCCTATCTATCGCAGGCTGATAGCCCATTTAATCCAGCCACGTTCGATTGGTTCTACCTCGAAGATGTTGAGGATGGATCGATCAACACGCTCGGCCTGTCCGTCACCGGTCCCGGTCAATGCATCGCCGGAACCGACTGCTTTGTCGGCAGCGGCTTGATCAACTCGGTAGGCAACGGCGGAAACGGCAATGTCGGCAACTCGATCTGGACGAACGGGTCTGCAACAATCACGTTCGACGCGCTCTTGCTCGGCTCGCTTCCAACCTCGGCAGGGCTCGTGTGGACCGACGGCAACAATCCGATTACGTTCGAGGCGTTCGACCAGAACGGCGTCTCTCTCGGAATCATCGTCGGCAACAGCGCCGACGGATCATTCACGGGCGGCACCGGCGAAGACCGATTCTACGGCGCGAGCAACGCGGGCGGCATTTCGATGCTGACGATTTCCAATCCACCCGGGACCGAGATCGACGATATTCAATATGGCGGTTTCTTCGCCGAGAGCGCCGTCCCGGAACCTGGCACCTGGGCAATGATGCTCCTGGGCTTTGGCGCAATTGGTTGTGCGTTCCGCCGCCGCAGACGCGGCACGGAACATCTGCAACTCGCCTGATTTGTCGGCGGAAACTGAGACGCCACAATGGCTGGCGTGGAGTAAATCCGCACCGTCGGCCTTGCGCCCCTGGGGGCGCAGGCCGTCCGGCATTCCGCGTCTCTGGCTCCCGTGCTGAGCAATCGCTCACCGGCGCTCGGGGCCTCTGCACTTGGACGCGATAAACCAACGGCTCGTGCTTAACCCCCATTAACCATAGTGACGGCTTGCGAGAACCGCCTAAGCCTTTGAAATCCCGATTCTTAGGCCGGGGGCCAGCCGTGCGATCATTGTTCAATTTCTCGTCGCGAGACATCGCGATCGACCTCGGTACCGCCAACACCGTGGTCTACGTCCGAGGCGCCGGAATCATCACCAGCGAACCGTCCGTGGTGGCGATGGAGATGAGTCAACGGAGTCCGCAAGGTGCGGGCGATCGGCGACGACGCCAAGCTGATGATGGGCAAGACGCCCGGAGAACATCAAAACGATCCGCCCGCTGCGCGTCGGGGGTCATTGCCGACCTCGAAGTCGCCGAGGAGATGATCAAGCATTTCATCCGCAAGGCGCATGGCGGCCCGAGCCGCTTCTCGCGCGGGCCCGAGGTCGTGATCTGCATCCCCTCGGGCGCGACCTCGGTCGAGCGCCGCGCGATCCGCGACGCGGTGAGCAACGCCGGAGCGGACCGCGTCTCCCTGATCGAAGAGCCGATGGCCGCCGCGATCGGCGCGGGGCTGCCGGTCGCAGAGCCGGTCGGATCGATGGTGGTCGACATCGGCGGCGGCACGACCGAAGTGGGCGTGATCTCGCTCCAGGGGCTGGCGCTCTGCCGCTCGGCGCGCGTGGGCGGCGACAAGATGGACGATGCGATCGCTTCCTATGTGCGGCGAAATTACAATCTGCTGATCGGCGAAGGCACGGCCGAGCGGGTGAAGCTGGAAATCGGTTCCGCGGTGCGGCCGGGCGACGGAAAGGGCCTCGATCGCTCACGTGCGCGGACGCGACGTGGGCCGCGGCATGCCCGCCGAGGTCGAGCTCAACCAGGCGCAGATCGCCGACGCGCTGAGCGAGCCCGTCAACCAGATCGTCGAAGTCGTGCGCACGGCGCTGGAGCATACGCAGCCGGAGATTGCGGCCGACGTGATCGACCAGGGTATCACCATGACCGGCGGCGGCTCGCTGTTGCGGGAAATCGCCACCGTGCTGCAGGATTCGACGGGTCTGCCGGTGCGGGTGGCCGACGATCCGATGAGCTGCGTCGCGCTGGGTGCGGGGCGGACGCTGGAAGACAATGTGTATCGCGGTGCGCTGATCCCCGCCTAGAAGTCCACCTTGTCGTAATGGCCTGGCGGGACGATCACCTCCATTCGCTCGCCGAGCAGCGGCCGGAAGCAGGGGCGCGATTTCATGACGGCGTACCAATCCTTGGTCTGCTTGTGGCCGCGCCAGTCCAGCGCGCCGAGATAGTCGATCACGCTCAGGTGCCCGGCGGCGGTGAAGTCGGCGAGACTTAGGCCCGGGCCGGCGAGCCAGCGGCGGTGGTCGAGAAGATAATCGAGATAGTCGAGATGCTCGGACGCGATGCGCATCGCCTCGCGCAGCACGCGCGTGTCCGGGCTTTCGCGGCTGACCAGGCGCTTGCGCATCCGTTCGTTCATCAGCGGCTCGACCGCTTCGCGAAAGAGCTTGATGTCGAACCATTCGGTCATCCGCCGGATCTCGGCGCGGAGCACGGCATTGCCGTGGATCATCGGCATTCGGTCGACCGTCTCGTCGAAATATTCGACGATCGGCTGCGATCCGATCAGCGTGATGCCCTGGTCGGGTCGACCATGACCGGAGTTTCGCCGGCCGGATTGAGGTCGATGAACTCGTCGCGCTTCTCCCACGGGTTCTCGCGCACCAGCTCATGGCCGACGCCCTTCTCGGCGAGGACGAGCCGGACCTTGCGCGAAAACGGGCAGAGCGGGAACTGGAAGAGCTGCCACATGGCGGGGCAGCTTTAGCGGGGCCGGTCGCCTAGTCCACCGTCATTGCGAGGCTCCGAAGGAGCCGCGGCAATCCAAGCGCCGCTGTGGATTGCTTCAGCTACGCTCGCAATGACGCACTAGCGCTGCGGATAGGTCGGGTCGGGCAGGTTCGCTAGCGCGCGTTCGAGCGATCTTTGCGCCTGCTGCAGGCTCTGCATCACCGCCGGGAGCGACTCGTTGAGCGCCTTCATGCTCTGGCGGACCATTGGCCTCGCTTCGGCGATCTGCCGCTGGAGCTTGCGGTCGAAATCCGGGTCGTCGCGCCGCGCGAGATCGCGCACGGTCATCCTCTTTTCGTCCGGCGTCGCCCGCCGCCCTTCGGCCGCGGCCTTGAGATCGCCGACGGGGATGTTGAGCAAAGCATCGGAGACCGCCTGAGCGGCATTCGCCAGGCGGTCAGCCACTGCTGGGTCGGCGAGCCGCGGCACAACTTGCGGCGGCTGCTGCGCGAACGCCGGGCTGGCGCACAGCAGCAACGGTGCAAGGATCAGCTTCATACGCATGAGATCACCCTCTAACTTGCTGAATAATTTAGCACTCAGCGGGCGCGAAATAAACCTTAGCGCATAGTGAGCCAAACCAAAGCGACCGCGCCAGCAACAATTCGGTACCAGGCGAACGGCGCGAAGCCGTGGCGCGAGATGTAGTGAACAAAGGCGCGCACAACGACGAGTGCGACGACGAAACTGACGACAAAACCGACTGCGACAACGCCGAAGCCGACTCCGCCGGCACCCGCCATGATTTCGTGGCGGTTCTTGACGAATTCGAGCGTGGTGGCACCGAGCATCGTCGGAATGGCGAGGAAGAAGCTGAACTCCGCCGCAGTGCGTCGCTCGACGCCGAGCGCGAGGGCCCCCATGATTGTCGCCCCTGAACGGCTGACTCCCGGAATCATTGCGAGGCATTGCGCGATGCCCACACCGACCGCCGTTTTGACCGGCATTTCGGCGACACCGACGACGTCCGGCGCGTTTGACCAGCCGCTCGATCACCAAAATCGCGATTCCGCCGAGGATGAAGGCGACGGCGACAACCTTCGGGTCGCCCAGCAAAGCCTCGATATGCTTGATGAGGATGAAACCGAGGATCGCCGACGGCAGGAAGCCGATGAGGATGTTGCGGACGAACCTCAGCGACACCGGATTGGCGTGGAACAGTCCTTCGATCACCGCCCAGAAAGTGCGCCAGTAGAGCACGACGATGGCCAGGATCGCGCCCAGCTGGATAATGACGTTGAACGCCTTCCACTGATCCGCATTGAAGCCGAGCAGCTCGGTGGCGAGGATCAAGTGGCCGGTCGAGGAGACTGGGAGGAATTCCGTGACGCCCTCGACGATGCCGAGAATGATCGCGATCAGGAGGATGGGCATGAGGGGATCGGGTCCGGGTTCAGGAGACGGCGGTCAAATGAATTCGCCGGCTGGAGAATTTGCCGCCCGAGCGGAAGCGGTCCAGCCACTCGTACGCGACCGCGCCAAGCGGAGTGGGCTCGATCCCGAACGCCTCGAGCCCGGTCGCGTCCTTGCCCGCGACATTGTCGCGCTGGAGCATCAGCCATTGATCCCGGGTCAGGGGCGCGCCGGGCATCCAGCCGAAACGCGACAGCAAATTTCCGAAGACGTCCGGCACCGGCACGATCTCGGTGTCCTGCCCGCTCAGCTCGACGATCGCCGCGTTGAGCTCGGCCATGGTCAGCACCTGAGGACCGCCGATCTCGTAGGTCTTGCCGCCGTAGAGCTGAGGCTCGAGCGCGGCTCTTCGAAATGGCCCGCGCAAGGTCGCGGACGTAGACCGGCTGGAACTTGCGATCGGCGGCGATCACCGGAAGGAAAGGCAACCGAGCCATCGCGGCAAACCGGTTGGTGAGATCGTCTTCGGGCCCGAACACGAGCGACGGCCGGACGATCGTTGCCTTGGGGAATGCCCGACGCACAGCCAGCTCGCCCTCGCCTTTGGTCCGGCCGTAGTTTGACGGGGACTGCGGGTCGGCACCGATGGCGGACACGTGGACCAGCGCCCGAGTGCCGGCATCGCGCGCCGCTTCGGCGATGTTTCGAGCGCCGTCGACGTGAACCGCTTCCATCTTGCGGCCGAAGACGCCGACAAGGTTCACGACTGCGCTCGTGCCGTCGACGACACGCCGCACGCTGTCCGCATTAGTGATGTCCGCCTGGACGAAACCGAACTGGCCGACCTGGCCGAGCGGCTGGATGAAATAGGAATTGCGCGGATCGCGCGAGGCGACGCGCACGCGGACCCCGCTTTTCATCAGGAGCTCGCAGACGTAGCGGCCGATGAATCCGTCCCCGCCGAACACCGTCACCAGCTCTTCAGAGCGCTCGATCATCGTCGCGCCTTTGCCGTGCGGACCCGGCGTTGACAAGGCGCGCCGCCGCCCTTTAAGCGCGCCCGCCTACCACTAAATCCGGTTTTCGTGCCCAGGTGGCGGAATTGGTAGACGCACCAGCTTCAGGTGCTGGCGCTCGCAAGGGCGTGGAGGTTCGAGTCCTCTCCTGGGCACCAACGCTGCATGTTAGCGTCCGACGCGCTCCATCGTCACCAGCACCACGTCCTGTGTGCGCATCGGCAGGGTCAGGGAACACGCGCCGCGCGCGGCCACCCGCAGCAGCGCGTTCCGCTCGGGGAGATCGCGAGTCAGCGATTGCAGCTTCGCAACTTGCGCTGAGGAGAGCGTCACCGGCTTCCCCATTTCGATCCAGGCGGATTGCGGATCGTTCTTCAGGAAGCCGGTGCGGCGGACCTGCAGACGGTAGGAGCCCGGCCGCAGGTTTGAGAAGCGAAGGGTGACTGGCGCCGCCGCTGCCGCCGGATGCAGTCTTGTATAATAGGGCCGGTCGCTAACGTCCTGCTTCGGCTGGACCCAATCCCAGACCAAAGCCTCGACGCGCCTGCCGTCGGTCGCCGCGAACGTCTCCCCATCTGCGGTCGGGATTTCGTTGCCGCCAAGCGCGTGGAGATATTTGTAGACGAACCAAGCCGGCTTGCGGACGCCGTTGATGTTCATGAGCCCGAAGCCGCCGTGGAACGGAGAGGGCGGCGGCCCGGATTCGTAGAAGATGTCGCTGTAAGTCCAGTAGCTCATGCCCTGGAGAAAGCCCTCGGCCCCCTTGAGCTTGGTCAGGATCCAGGGCGCTGTGATGTAGCTGTCGTGGACCGGATCGCGCGGCGTGTAGCTGGTGCTCCATTCGGTGAAATAGAGCGGCAGGTTGGGAAATTTCGACGCCTGCGATCTGCGCGCGCACATTATGGACGTCGCCGACGATCGAGTCCGGTTTGGGGGAGAGCTTCGTGTCGTCCTTGCCCTCCTCGTCGAGGAAGCCGCCGTCCACGCCGTAGCTATGGGTGGTGACGAAATCGATCGGCACGTTGCGGGCGGCGACGAAGGACAGGAACTCGGGCACCCACGCCGCACCCGCGGTCGATGGGCCGCCGACGCGGAGCTCGGGGTCGATCGCCTTGATCGTGCGCGCGGTGTCTTCGTACAGCCGGAAATAGGCCGCCTGGTCGGCCTTTTCCCAGAAGCCGTCGAGATTGGGCTCGTTCCAGACCTCGAAGAACCAGCTGCGCACCTGCGGCTTGCCGTAGCGCTGCTCGACGTGGGTGACGAAGGCGGCGACGAGGCTGCGCCAAGCCTCCGGCTTCGGGTGCGAGGTATTGCCGTTCCACCAGAAGATCTTGTTGTCGGACGTCTTCAGCGCCTGGGGCGTGAAGCCCAGTTCGACGAAGGGCTTGATGTGACGTGCGAGGAGGTTGTCATAGAGCTTGTCGATGGCGGTCCAATCGTAAGTGATGCGCCCGTCTGGTCCCTGCTTCACCGTGCCGAGCGCGTCGTGGAAAATGGCGTGGAAGCGGAGGTAGCGAAAGCCGAGCTCGTCGACCGCGGTTTTGAGCTGCGCCTGGGCATCGTCGCGGCTCATCGTGCCGGAATAATCGGAGCCGACCGACAGATCGAAGAAGCGGTCTAGCGGCTTGGTGGCGCGCGCAACGTCCAGATCGATTTTGCGCGCGGCCTGCGCGCTGGCCGCGGCTGAGAGCGAGGCGGCGCACAGACCCGCCAGCATCAACGAGAAACGCATCACCACTCCCTGATTTTCGATCGACAGCGGCAACCCGTAATTAGTCAGACAAATACGTCAATGCAGCGGCGCGGCTAAAACCTCGTGACCAGCCAATAGAAGAGCGCCGCAACGGTCGCGGACGCGGG
The DNA here is from genome assembly GCA_963785965.1 of uncultured Alphaproteobacteria bacterium. Taxonomy (GTDB): domain Bacteria; phylum Pseudomonadota; class Alphaproteobacteria; order Sphingomonadales; family Sphingomonadaceae; genus Sphingomicrobium. The sequence continues at coordinate 59,196 of CAWAXE010000006.1, read as the reverse complement.
GATGGTGATGATCCAGGCGATCGCCACGTTGCCCGCGATCCCCCAGCGGACGGCGGAAGCGCGCCGGGCGGCGCCGGCGCCGATCACGCAGCCGGCGATGGTGTGCGTGGTCGATACCGGGATGCCGAGGATACGAGGCGGCGAACAGCATCACCGATCCGCCGGCCGAGGCCGAGAAGCCCTGGTGCTGGTTGAGCTTGGTGATGCGCGTGCCCATCGTCTCGATGATGCGCCAGCCGCCGGTCAGCGTGCCGAGGCCGATCGCGACATAGCAGCTCAAGGCGACCCAGTGCGGGACGTGGAATGCGCCGTGGAGATGGCCGGTCGAATAGAGCAGGACGGCTGATGACGCCCATCGTCTTCTGGGCGTCGTTGAGGCCGTGGCCGAGCGAATAAGCGCCAGCCGAGACGAGGTGCAGGCCGCGGAACGTCCGTTCGGCCCCGCGGGCGCTGGCGCGCACCCCGAGCCAGCTCGTCGCGAGCATGATCGCCATGGTCAGGATCGAGTCCGAGCAGCGGCGACAACACGATCGCGATGAGCGTCTTGTTGAGGCCCGCCCATTGGATTCCGCCGAACCCCGCATGGGCGACTCCGGCGCCGATGATCCCGCCGACGAGCGCATGGCTCGACGACGACGGAATGCCCTTGAACCAGGTGACGATGTTCCAGAACATCGCACCGACCAACGCCCCGAAGACCACCGCCGGAGTCACCAGGTCCTTGTCGATCAGGCCCTTGCCGATGGTCTCGGCGACCTTCTGCAGCGACGGCCACTGCAGCGTCAGGAAGTAAGCGGCGAAATTGAAGAAGGCGGCGAAGGCGACGGCGCCGACGGGGCTGATCAGCCGCGTCGCCGACAACGGTCGCGATCGAGTTCGCGGCGTCGTGCAGGCCGTTGAGGAAATCGAAGGCGAGCGCGACGACGATCAACCCGACGAGGAGCGGGAACGCGAGCTCGTGCATCAGGCGTGATCGATGACGATGCCGTCGATCTCGTTCGCGACATCCTCGAACGCATCGGCGATGCGCTCGAGATGCTTGTAGATTTCGCGCGCGACGATGAACTGCATCGGGCTTTTCGGAATCCGCCTGGAACGCCTTTTTCAGGCCGGCCGCGTGAACATCGTCGGCCGCGCCTTCGAGCTCGACGACCTTTTCGGTGATGTCGTGCAGCCGAGCCCCGTTCCTGGTAATGTTCCGCATCAGCGGCATCGCCTCGGCAGTCAGCCGCGCAGCCTCGACCGCCATGCCGACGATCTGCTTCATCTCCGGCTCGAACCGGTCAAGCTCGTAAAGGTCGATCGCCACCGCCGCCGAGTGCATTTCATCGATCGCGTCGTCCATCGCCGCGATCAGCGATGTGATCGCGCCGCGGTCGAACGGGGTGAGAAAGGTGCGACGGACGTCGGTCAGCACCTGGCGGATGATGTCGTCGGCCTCGTGCTCGCGCCGCTCGACTTCGGCGATCTCCTCTTTCCGCGGACCGCCGTCCACCAGCTTGTCCATCGCCTCGGCGGCCGCGACGAGCGTCGCCGCATGCGCCTCGAACATGCCGAAGAAGTCGCTCTTCCGTGGAAGCACGCGTTGAAACCAAGCGAACATGTCAGCCCCCTGCGGCTAGCGACAGCGGCTTAGTTTACGATGGGAGCGTCGGCAACAGTGACAGAGGCATGGCCGCTTTGCGCAGGCGCAGCATCACGCGCACAGCGCCCAGAGGCATCAGCGCCTCAATACACCCGCGCCTTGGGCTTGATGTATTGGATATCGTCGGTGAGCGTGAACTCGTGGACCGGACGGTAGTCGATCTTCACGCCGCCGCCCTTGCCGCCCCAGCCGTCCAGCCAGGCGATGGTGTGCTTCATCCAGTTGGTGTCGTCGCGCTCGGGATAATCTTCCTGCATGTGCGCGCCGCGGCTTTCCTTGCGGTTCGCGGCGCAGTGCATCGTCACCACCGCCTGGGCGAGGAGATTGTCGAGCTCGAGAGTCTCGACGAGGTCGCTGTTCCAGATGAGGCTGCGGTCGGTGACGCGCACGTCGGCCATGCGCTTGAACACCTTGTCGATCTTGGCGACGCCCTCGGCCAGAGTGCGGTCGGTGCGGAACACGGCGCAGTCCGACTGCATCACGCGCTGCATGTCGAGGCGAACCTCGGCGGTCGGGCTGCCGCCCTCGGCATGGCGGAACTTGTCGAGCCGGGCGAGCGCGAGGTCGGACGAGTCCTTGGGCAAATCCTCCTGGATCGTGCCGACCTTGATCGTCTCGGCCAGCCTCAGGCCCGCGGCGCGGCCGAAGACCACGAGGTCGATCAGGCTGTTCGAGCCCAAGCGGTTGGCGCCGTGGACGCTGACGCACGCCGCTTCGCCCACCGCGAACAGCCCCGGCACCACCGCATCGGGCATGCCGTCCTTCAGGGTCACGACCTCGCCGTGATAGTTGGTCGGGATGCCGCCCATATTGTAATGCACCGTCGGGACGACCGGCACCGGCTGACGCGTGAGATCGACGCCGGTGAAGGTCATCGCCGTCTCGGTGATCCCCGGCAGCCGCTCGGCAAGGATCTTCGGGTCGATATGGTCGAGGTGCAGCCAGATGTGATCCTTTTGCTCGCCGACTCCGCGGCCTTCGCGGATTTCCATCGCCATCGCGCGTGAAACGATGTCGCGGCTGGCGAGGTCCTTCGCGTGCGGGGCGTAGCGCTCCATGAAGCGCTCGCCCTCCGAGTTGGTGAGATAACCACCCTCCCCGCGCGCGCCCTCGGTGATCAGCACTCCGACGCCGTAAAGGCCCGTCGGGTGAAACTGCACGAATTCCATGTCCTGCAGCGGCAGTCCGGCGCGCAAACACCATCGCATTGCCGTCGCCGGTCTGCGTGTGCGCGCCGGTGCATGAGAAATAGCAGCGGCCGTAGCCGCCGGTGGCGATCACCACGGCCTGGGCGCGGAAGCGGTGGATCGAGCCGTCGTCGAGATTGAGCGCGACGACCCCGCGGCAGACGCCGTCCTGCATGATCAGATCGAGCGCGAAATATTCGATGAAGAAGTCGGCGTCCTGCTTCAGGCTCTGCTGATAGAGCGTGTGGAGCATCGCGTGGCCAGTGCGGTCGGCGGCGGCGCAGGTGCGCTGCGCCGGCGGCCCTTCGCCCATGTTCTGGGTCATTCCGCCGAACGCCCGCTGGTAAATCTTGCCTTCGGCGGTGCGGCTGAACGGCAAACCGGCATGCTCGAGCTCGATCACTGCCGCAGGCGCTTCGCGGCAGAGATATTCGATCGCATCCTGGTCGCCGAGCCAGTCCGAGCCCTTGACGGTGTCGTACATGTGCCAGTCCAGTGGTCCGGGCCCATGTTGCCGAGGCTTGCGGCGATCCCGCCCTGCGCGGCGACGGTGTGGCTGCGGGTCGGGAACACTTTCGTGATGCAGGCGGTCTTGAGCCCGGCGCCCGAGGCGCCCGTGGTCGCTCGAAGGCCGGCGCCACCCGCGCCGACGACCACAACGTCATAAGTATGATCGACGATTTTGTAGGCGCTCAAGCGGCGCCTCCGAAGGCTATGCTGGCGAGGGCGTAGAGTGAGAGCGCTCCGCCGGCGACGGCGAGGAACAGCAGGAGGGTGTTCACCGCGAAGCGGTTGCCCTCTTCGTGCACATAATCATCGACGAACACCTTCATTCCGTCGAGCGCGTGGCGGAAACCGATGATGATGAGCAGGGCCATCGGCACGGCGCCGCTGGGTGCGCGAAGCCATTCGAGGACCGTCTGCTGATGGAGGTCGGGCAGGATCAGCAACGAGGCGATCAGCCAGGTGCCGAGCAGGAGCAAGGCGATGCTGGTGACGCGCTCGGTCAGCCAATGCTCGCCGCCTTCACCAGCCGAGCCAATGCCGCGGGCCTTGCCGAGCGGAGTTGCGCTGTCGCCGAGGCTCATGGCCGGTACTCCAGGACATAAATCCACAGGGCTGCAGTGAGGACCACCGAGCCGACCAGGGTCAGGATTGCAAAGGTCTTGTTCACGCCAAGCTCGAACGCCGCGCCGCTATCCATCACGAGGTGGCGGATGCCCGACAGCAGATGCTGGAAGAACGACCAGGTGAGGCCAACGAGGACGATCACGCCGACGGGGTGCGTCGCGATCTTGGTGAAGTGGGCATAGGAGTCCTGCCCCTGCGCGATCGCCATTAGCCACCAGGCGAGGACTGCAAGTCCCGGCGATCGACAGTGCCGTTCCGGTCGCCCGGTGCAGAATGGAAACGATCATGTGCGGCCCCCATCGCCAGATGGTGAGATGCGGCGATAGCGGACGTGGATTGGTTGCGGCCATGGCTGCCCTGACTTGGAGTTGCACGAGGCGCGCGCGGGTCCGCGCCGCGTCAGCCGCTTAGGGCGGCGCTCCCGCAGAGGCAAGTTTCGACCGCGCTCGTCCTGCCCGCCTAACCGGCTCTTAACCATTATGCGTCAAAGCGTTCCTCAACCGAAGGTCAAGCGAAGCGGAGAGCGGATCGATGAGTGGCGAGACTGGACAGCTGCAGAAGCTGACCGATCAGATGGTGAGCGCGCGGCTTGCCGCCTACAATCCTGGCGGATCGCTCGACCGGGACGTTCAGCTTCTGCGGGAGAATGCCGCCGATGTGATCGCCGAGGTGGTCCTGGCGCAATTTGGACCGGAGCGGGCTGAGCGCTACGCTGCCGTTTACGCCGCGGGCGTCGACGCAGCATGGGTCCAGGCGATCGCCGAATATGGACGGCAAATCTATCGCGAGAAGACCTCGGTGCCAGTCTACATTGCTGGGCGACTCAAGCGGCCAGCCGAGTCCTCGAGCGCATGGTCGACAAATTCTCCAGCGACCACGACAAGCTGCAAGAGTGCCTGGGCGCGTTCATGCGGCTGAGCACGTTCGAAACCGATATCATCCTGGCGCAGGTTGCGCTGCTCGAGGCGATCGAAGCGGCGGACCAGCGCGGCAAGGAGAGCGAGCATTTCGAACGCCGCGTCGCCGAGCTGGTTGGCTCCACGCACCGAGCAATCGAAGGCGCTGACGGACCGTACCCGCTCGACCGCCTCGTCGGCGCGGGGAATGCTCGGCAAGACAAGCGAAGTCGCCGCAGCGGCGGAGCAGTCGGCGGTCGCGATGCGCGAAGCCGCGCAGACCGCCGCGGGCCTCATTCGCGCGATTGAGGATGCGCGTTCGGAAGTCGAAGTTGCCGCAGGCGTGGCAATCCGCGCCGGCGATCAGGCAAGCGAGGCGGTGAAGGTCAGCCAGGCGCTTTCGGCGCACGTCGAGGCGATCGAATCGATCCTTTCAGCCTGATCCGCGACATCGCGGGACAGACCAACCTGCTCGCGCTTAACGCCACGATCGAGGCGGCGCGCGCGGGCGATGCCGGCCGCGGTTTCGCAGTCGTCGCGCAGGAAGTGAAGAGCCTCGCATCACAGACCGCTCGGGCGACCGACGACATCACCGCCAAGATCACTGCGATCCAGCAGGCGACCCGCCAGACGGTCGAAGCCAATGGCTCGATCCAGGGCACCGTCGAGGAAGTGCAGAGCTCGGCCGACCGCATCCGCCAGGCGATGGAAGCTGCAGGCGCAGACGGTGACGATGATCACCGCCGCGGTCGACGAGACCGCGCTCGCGGCCGATTCGATGAGTTCGACGATCGCGGCGATCCGCAGCGACACGGAGAATGTCGCCAAGGACATCGATCAGGTGGAGCAAGGCTTTGGCCGGTTCAGCGAAGAGATCGCCAATTTCAAGACGTCGGCCAAGGCGTTCGTTAGCGGGATGGCGGCCTGATCGTCATGGTCGCGAAAGCGGGGTCAATCTAGGCTCGCGCTTTCGCGGGAGTGACGAGAAGCGGGACGCACGCTAAGCGCGCGCGGATGAACATCCTCATCACCGGAGCGAGCCGCGGCATCGGCGCGGCCGCTTACGCATTGCTCAAGTCCACCGGTCACAATGTCGTCGGCCATTCCACGCGCGGCAGCGACGAGCTGATTGCGGGCGATCTCGCCGATCCCGCAGCACCGGCGAAAATCTGGGAGGCGGCGCTGGGGCGTCTCGGCGGACGCATTGACGCCCTCGTCAACAATGCCGGCATCTATGAGAGCGTCGCTGATTTGCCGACGACGAGGAGTGGCACTCCGCCTGGCACCGCACGCTGACCATCAACCTCCAGTCCGCAGCCGACCTCAGCCGGCTTGCAATCGCCCACTTCCGCGAGCGCGAAGGTGGACGGATCGTCAACGTCGCCAGCCGCGCCGCCTTTCGCGGAGATTCGCCGCAGCACTGGCATTATTCCGCGTCCAAAGCCGCGATGGTGGGCATGACGAGGACGATCGCGCGCGGCTATGCGGCGCAGAACATCCTCTGCTTTGCGGTCGCGCCGGGGTTCACCGTTTCCGAAATGACCGAGGAATATTTGGCTGGCCGCGGCGGAGCGGCGATCGTCGCCGACATTCCGTTGGGGCGCGTGGCTTCGACCGACGAGGTGGCCGAAGTTATCCACTGGCTCGCGGTCGAGGCGCCGGCGTCGTCCACGGGCAGCGTGATCGATGTCAACGGCGCCAGCTACGTGCGCTGAGGACGGAGAGTGAGCTGGCGCGTCACGATCCCGTGCAGGCGCGCGCAAGGCGAGGCGATCGCGACGGCTGAGCCGTTTCCAGGTGCCGCGAACCCGCCGGTGCTTGTCGCCGATGAGCCGGACCCGTCGAAGCCGGACGAATGGCTGATCCACGCTTATTTCGATCATGAGCCGCTCGCCGCCGAGCTGAAGACGATTGCCGGGCTGGGCTGCGGTGGACCCAGGGTCGAGCAATTGGGTGAAGCGGATTGGGTGACGATGAGCCAAGCCGGACTGCAGCCGATCCGCGCCGGCCGCTTCTATGTCCACACGCCGATGTACCGCGGGACCGTGCCAGAGGGCGCGACCGCGTTCGAAATCGACGCCAGCCTCGCCTTTGGCACGGGCCAGCATGCGACGACTGCCGGCTGCCTTGAGGCGCTGGACGCGATCGAGCGAAGCGGCGCACGCTTCGGCAACATCGCCGACGTCGGGACCGGGACCGGGATCCTCTCGTTCGCCGCGCTGGCGCTGTGGCCCCAAACGAAGTGCATCGCCACGGACATCGACAGCCAGGCGATCAATGTCGCGCGCGAGAATGCGGCCATCAACGGCGTGACGCTGGGCATGGGGAGAGGCGAGCTCCTCCTCGTGGCCGCCGACGGTATGCATTCACCGATGTTGTCGGCGCGCTCGCCGTTCGATTTGATCGTGGCGAACATCCTTGCGGGACCGCTGATTGAGCTGGCGGAAGATTTCACGCATGCCCTTGCGCCGGGCGGGACGGCGGTGCTGGCGGGGCTGCTTAACACGCAGATCGACGCGGTGACCGCAGCTTACGAAGCCCTCGGCTTCACTGTCGCTGATCGGGGCTCCGGCGAATGGCCGGTGATGGTGCTTCGAAGAAACTAATGCGACACTCTAACCCTCGGCAGCGGCGTTCACGATGCGAGCCCAGTCCAGTTCGCCGATCACGCGAATTCCGAGCTCCTCGGCTTTCTTGAGCTTGGAGCCTGCTCCGGGGCCGGCCACCACGAGATCCGTTTTCGCGCTTACGGAGCCGGCCGCGCGCGCGCCGAGGCGTTCGGCCTGGGCCTTGGCTTCGTCGCGGCTCATGGTTTCCAGGCTGCCGGTGAACACGATGGTCTTGCCGCTCCATTCGGTCTGCTTTGCTTCACTGACGAACGGTTTCGGCGAGACTTCAGACAGCAAGTCGTCGAGCGCTTCACAATTGTGCGGCTCGTGGAAGAAATCGACGAGAGCTTCGGCGACGACTGGCCCAACGCCTTCGACCGACGACAATTCGGCCTGCGCATTCCCGGACGTTGCCACGCGGCGGAGTTCGTCGATCGTGCGGAAGCATTTGAGCAGGTCGCGCGCGGTGACGATGCCGACGTGGCGGATGCCGAGACCGAAGAGGAATCGCGGCCCGTCCGGCTCGCGCTTGGCTTCGATGGCGGCGAGCAGATTGTCGATCGACTTCTCCTTCCATCCCTCGCGCCCGAGCAGCTCGTCGCCGTGTGCGTGAAGGCGGAAGATGTCGGCGGGCGAGTTGAGCCAGCCGAGATCGATGAACTCGGCGATCGATTTCTCGCCCAAGCCCTCGATGTCGAGCGCGCCGCGCGAGACGAAATGCCGCAGCCGCTCGAAGCGCTGTGCGGGGCAGATCAGTCCGCCCGTACAACGGACGTCGACTTCGCCTTCCTCTGACACCGCCTCGCTGCGGCACTGCGGGCAATGGTCGGGGAAGATGTAGGCGCGGGCGCGGCTCGTCGCGAGTCAGATTTTCGACCACTTGCGGGATGACGTCGCCGGCGCGCTGGATGCGCACGCGGTCGCCGATGCGAAGGCCGAGCCGTGCGATTTCGTCGCGGTTGTGGAGCGTGACGTTGGCGACGATGACGCCGCCGACCCCGACGGGTTTCAGACGACCGACTGGCGTGAGCTTGCCGGTGCGGCCGACCTGAATGTCGATCGCTTCGAGCGTCGTCTCGGCTTTCTCGGCGGGGAATTTGTGCGCCAGCGCCCACCGCGGAGCGCGGGCGACCTGGCCCAGCCGCTCCTGCCAGTCCAGCCGCTCGATTTTGTAGACGACGCCATCGATGTCGTAGGGCAAATCGGCGCGGACGCGCTCGATCTCGCGATAATGCGCAAGCATCTCCTCAACGTTGTGGCAGCGCTTCAACAGGTCGCTAACGGCAAAGCCGAAGGATTCGATCTTCTTCATCGCGAGCAGCTGCATTGTCGCGAGAGGTTCGCTCACTTCCCCCCAGCCATGCGCGAGGAAGCGCAGCGGGCGAGTGGCCGTGACCGACGCGTCTTTCTGGCGCAGCGAGCCAGCGGCAGCGTTGCGCGGGTTGGCGAAGATCTTGCCGCCCGCCGACTCCTGCCGAGCGTTCAGCGCCTCAAAGTCCGCTTTCGACATGTACACTTCGCCGCGCACTTCCAGCACGTCGAGCGCGTCTTGAATGTGCTGCGGAATGTCCGTGATCGTCCGCGCGTTGGCGGTGACATCCTCGCCGACGGTGCCGTCGCCGCGCGTTGCGGCGAGAACGAGTTCGGCGCGCTCGTAACGAAGCGAGCAAGACAGCCCGTCGATCTTCGGTTCGGCGGTGATCGCGATCGGCTCGTCCGCGGGGAGCGCGAGGAAGCGGCGCACGCGCGCGACAAACTCGATCACTTCCGCGTCTGAAAACGCATTGTCGATGCTGAGCATTGGCCGCGCATGCGCCACTTTAGCGAGCGCCGTCGTGGGTGCCGCGCCGAGCCGCTTCGACGGGGAGTCGGCGCGGACCAGTTCCGGAAAGCGTGCTTCGAGTTCGCGGTTCTCGCGCACCAGCGCGTCATATTCGGAGTCGGAAATTCGGGCGCGTCCTGATCGTGATAGAGCTGATCGTGGCGCGCGATCTCCTTCCCTAGCCACAGCGAGCCGTTCGGCCGCGTCCGCTTCACTTAGCGCGTCACTCATGCCCGCTGAACAATTCCTCGAGCAAGTTGATGAAGCTGGTCCACGAACGTTCGGCGGCAAGGGCGTTGTAGCGCACTCCGTCGAGTCCGATCTCGTGCGCATTCGGGTTGGTGAAGCCGTGGGCGACGTGCCCATAAGCATGGATTTGCCAGTCGCAGCCCGCCTCCGTCAGCTCCTGGCCGAGCGCGACCACTTTTTCGGGTGGGACCATCGGATCGTCCCAGCCGTGAAAGGCAACGACCTTGGCGGTGATCTTCTCGGGCGGGAGATCCGGCGGATCGAACAGGCCGTGGAAGGAGACGGCGGCGCCGATATCCGCGCCGCTTCGGGCGACGTCCAGCGCGCACATCCCGCCGAAACAATAGCCAGCGACCACGATGCTTCCGGATTCGACCTCGCCAAGGCCGCGAACCTGATCGAGGATCGCGAGCAGCCGGCGGCGAAGCGCGGCGCGGTCGGACTTCAGGCGATTGAGCTCGCCGAACATCACGTCGCGCGGCGAGCCGCGGAACTTTTTGCCAAAAATGTCGGCGACGAAGGCGTTGTAGCCAAGCTCGACGAGCTGGGTGCCGAAGCCGATCTCGAGATCGGAGACGCCCATCACGGTCGGGATCAGGATGACCGTCGGGCGGGCCTGGCTGTCGCGGCGGCCGACGAGCACGCCTTCGAGCGCCTCGCCTTCGAAGTCGAGCGGAACCTGGGTTTGGCGGCTCATTGCATTTCCTTCGCCAGTTCGGCCAATTTGGCCACGGTGTTCATGTTGCGCGCGGTCCCGGCCTCGGCCGCCGGGATTCGCAGGCGCGACCGCCCGATACCCTTTTCGCCGTAAGCGACAAAGACCTCGCGCGCGCCGGCCGCGACGCGCTCGTCGTCGGCCTTGTTGCGGACGCCTTCCAGCAGGTTAGCCGGCGGCGGCTCGTTCATGAAGAACGCCTGTACGCTGATTGCCCGGCGCATCCGGAAAGGGATTGGCGCGGACGACGGCCGCCATTTCATCTGCGGTCCGCAGCATCACGCGTACGTCCTTGCCCATATGCGCCTGCAGCCGCTCTTCGAGCATGCGCCGCAGCTTCTCTTCGGGCTCGCCGCTCGCAAATAGCAAGTTGCCGCTGGCGATGAAGGTTCGCGGACGATCGAGGCCGAGCTCTTCGGCGATGGCCTTGAGATCGGCCATCTTGAGCGTGCTCTTGCCGACCAGGTTCACGCCGCGGAGCAAAGCGACGTAGCCGGTCATGCGGCATCGAGCAGCCGCGAGGCCTGCGCCCGCGCTTCGTCGGTGATCGCAGCGCCGGAGAGCATGCGCGCGATCTCCTCCCGGCGCTCGGCCTCGTCGAGCTTGCGGACGGTCGTGCGCGTGCCGTCAGGCCCGTGCGATTTCTCGATCCGGTAATGGTGCGACGCGCGTGCGGCGACCTGCGGCGAATGGGTGACGACGAGGACCTGCGATTGCTCGGCAAGCCGCGCGAGCCGCTCGCCGATCGCGCTTGCGACCGCGCCGCCGACCCCGCGGTCGACCTCGTCGAAGATCATCGTCGCGGCGGTTCCGGCCTCGGCGAGCGCGACCTTCAGCGCCAGGATGAAGCGCGACAGCTCGCCGCCCGACGCGATTCGGGTCAACGGTCCGAACGGCGCGCCGGGATTGGTCGAGACTTCGAACTCGACCCGGTCGGTGCCGGACGGGCCCGGTTCGACAGGGGCAATCGCAGTTCGGAATTTCGCGGAATCGAGCTTCAGCGGATGCAGCTCCGCCATCACCGCGGCATCGAGACGCGCTGCCGCGTCGCGGCGTTCGCCGCTGAGCTTGTCCGCGGCTGCGGCATAGGTTTTGCGCGCGGCGAGCAGCTCGCGCTCGAGTTCGGCGATGCGTTCGCCTCCGGCGTCGATCGCGGCGAGCTGCTCGCGCATCTGCTCGCCGAGCGCGGCCAGAGCATCGGGCTCGACGCGGTGCTTGCGGGCGAGCGCGCGGATTTCGAACAGCCGCGCCTCGACCTGCTCAAGCCGGGCGGGATCGAACGCCAAAGCATCGGCGGCGCGGGCAATCCGGTCTTCGGCCTCGCTCGCTTCGATCAGCGACGCGGTCGAGCGACGCCAGCGCCTCCGCCAACAGCGGGTGGTCGGCGGCTCCGCGCTCGATCCGCCGCGCGGCCTGGCGCAGCAGCGCGAGCGCGCCTTCCGACCCGCCGAGCAGCTCGTCGAGCCCGGTGAGCAATTCGCCGGCCTTCACGCCGGCCTGCATCGCTGCGCGTTGTTCGGCGAGGCGCGTTTCCTCGCCTTCTTCGGGTGCCAGATCGCCCGATTTCGCGCTCGCATGCTCGAGGAACTCGCGGTCGCGCTCGGCCGCGCCGAGCTTCGGCGCGCGCGCCGGCGAGCTCCGTTTCGATCCGGGTGACCTCCGCCCAGGCGGCTGCGACTGCGCCGGAGTCGAGCTTGCCGAACGCATCGAGCAGCGCTCGGTGACCCTTGGGGTTGAGCAAGCCGCGATCGTCGTGCTGCCCGTGGATTTCCACGGCCAGCGCGCCGACGTCGCGGAGAAAGCCCGCGGGCACTGGCGAGCCGCCGATGAACGCGCGGCTTCCGCCGTCGCTCTTGAGCGTCCGGCGGATGATCAGCGGCTCACCCGCGTCCACCTCGACCCCCTGCTCGCGAAGCGATGCGTGCGACAGGATGATCCAGCTCAAGATCCAGCTCGGCCGAGACTGCCGCGCCCTCCTGCCCGGCGCGGACCAGGCCGGTCTCCGCGCGCGATCCCAGCGCGAGCCCAAGCGCGTCGAGCAGGATCGACTTGCCCGCGCCGGTCTCGCCAGTGAGCACCCCGAGGCCGCGTTCGAACTCGAGCTCCACGCGCTCGACGAGCACGACATTCTGGATTGCGAGCTGCCTCAGCATGGCGCTCGCTTTGGGCTCACTTCCGCGAGGCCGTCCGCTGCGTTTGCTGCTGCTCCTTAATGAGCAGCCTCAGCGATTGCCGATACCAGAAGGTGTCCGGCGAAGTTGGCGCCGAGCACCGCCGCGTTCTTGCGCGCTTCATCCGGCAGCCCGAGCGCGAGATTGCATTCGACCAGCCGCTCGAGCGCCTCGGGCGTGTGGCTGCTCGTCTGATATTTGTCGACGACTTCACGGAAATGATAGGTCGCGGCGAGCCACTGCGCCGAACGCTGGTAGAAACGGCCGATCTCCATCTCCTTGCCGGCGAGCTGGTCGTTGATGAGATCGATCTTCAGCCGGGCGTCGGCGGCGTAGCGCGTGTCCGGATAGCGGCGGATCAGCTCGCCAAAGGCATCCGACGCGGATTGCGTCGCCGACTGGTCGCGAGTGACGTCGGGAATCTGCTGATAGTAACTCATTGCGATCAGATATTGGGCGTACGGCGCTTCGGAATTGCCCGGATGGATGGTGACGAAGCGCCGCGCGGACGAGATCGCGTCCGTATATTTCTCCGCCAGATAATAATTGAACGCGCTCATCAGCTGGGCGCGCCGGGCCCATTCCGAATAGGGGTGCTGGCGTTCGACCTCGTCGAACAGCTTAGCGGCCTGCTCATAGTCGCCCTGGTCCATCGTCCGCTTGGCCGCGCCGTACAAGCTGGCGACGTCGCGGGCGACGTAAGACGTGTCCTTGGCGCCCTTGCCATGGGCGCAGCCGGTGAGTGGAACGGCCGCCGCACAGGCGATGAGCGCGATGGCAGCACGGTTGAGCTTCAGCATGGGCACCTCATTAGCGCGGCCTCCGGGAGAGGCCAAGCGCGGGGATGGACGGGAACACCTTGGCAGTCGCTGAACGGCTCAAGCCGGCTGCGCTTCGGCCGCTTCGCTGTCGTCCGGCTTAAGAAAGCTGTGCGGCGTAACGCCCAGCCAGACGAGGACCGGCGCCGAGATGTAGATCGACGAATAGGTTCCGATGACCACGCCGAGGAAGATCGCGATGGCGAGGCCGAAGATCACCTCAGGGCCGATCAACATCAGCACCCCGAGGGCAAGCAGCACCGTAAGCGAGGTGACGACCGTCCGCGCCAGCGTCTCATTGAGCGAGAGGTTGAGGAGCGGCAAGATCGCCATCTTGCGGTATTTTCGCAAATTCTCCCGGATCCGGTCGTAGATGACGACCGTATCGTTCAGCGAATAGCCGACGATGGTCAGGAACGCGGCGACGACGTTGAGGTCGACCTGCAGCCGCGTGAAGGCGAAGAATCCGAGGGTCATTGCGATGTCGTGGGCGAGGGTGAGCAGGGCGCCGACGCCGAACTGCCATTCGAAGCGGATCCAAATGTAGATCGCGATGCCGATCATGGCGAAGCCGATGGCCATGGCGCTGTCCTGCGCCAGCTCCTCGCTAACCTTCCCTGAAACCGACTCGCCGGCGGCGACCCGCGCGCCCGGGTAGGCTTGGGGAATTGCCGCGCGGAGCTTGGTCACCGTCGCATTGGCGGCTGCGTCGGATCCAGCGGGCTTGGGCAGGCGGATCTGGTAGGTGCGGTCGTTGCCGAGCGCCTGGATGCTTGCTTCACCGACGCCCAGCCGATCGACGCGCGTGCGAAGATCATCGATATGCACCGGCTGAGCGAACTCGGCCCTCACGACCTCGCCGCCGATGAAGTCGATGCCGAGGTTCAATCCCCGATAGGCGGTGAAGGCGATCGACGCGGCGGTCGCGACGATCGACAGGATCAGCGCGAGGTTGCGCCAGCGCATGAAGTCGAGGTTCGTATGATCGGGGACGAGCTTGAGGAGCTTCATTGCGCCAGCCTCAAATGTGCAGTTCGCGCGGGCGGGCGCGGCGGATCCACAGCGCCACCAGCATGCGGGTGAAGTAAACGGCGGTGAACACCGAAGTGACGACGCCGATGAGCAGCACGACGGCGAACCCGCGCACGGGGCCCGAGCCGAAATAGGCCATGATGCCGGCCGAGATCACGTGGGTGACGTTGGCGTCGAAGATCGCGCGGAAAGCTTCATGATAGCCAGTCTCGACCGCGTCGATCAGTCGCCTTCCTCGTCGGATTTCCTCCCGGATGCGCTCGTTGATCAGCACGTTGGCGTCGACCGCGGCGCCGATGGTGAGAACGAAGCCGGCGATTCCGGGCAATGTCAGCGTCGCATTGAACATCGCCATGATGCCGAGGATCAGGAACGCGTTCACCACCAGCGCGATGTTCGCATAGACGCCGAAGCGCCCGTAGGTGACGAGCATGAAGACGACCACGCCGAGCACCGACGACGATGGCGGCGATCGCGCCCTTGTGGATCGAATCCTGCGCCCAGCTCGGCGCTCACCGTTCGCTCCTCGATGGGCATCAGCTTGACCGGCAGCTTGCCCGAGGCGAGCGAGACCGCGAGATCGTTGGCGCTCTGCACGGTGAAATCACCGGTGATCTGTGCGTTGCCGCCGAGGATCGGCTCGTTGATGTTGGGGTAGGACAGCACCTTGTCGTCGAGGATGATCGCGAAGGGCTTGCCCACATTCTCCTGCGTGGTGCGGCCGAAACGGCGCGCGCCCGCCGTGTTGAAGGTGATTTCGATATCCGGGCCGTCCGTTTTGGTCGTAGCCCTGGTTGGCCTTGGTGATCTGGTCGCCCGAGACCATCACCCGGCGCTTGACCGCAATGAAGCCGCCGCCCTTGGCCATCGGCAGCACCTGGCTGCCCGGTGGCGCGCGGCCCTGCTGGACGTCCTGCGGGTTTGCCGACAGATCGACGAGCTTGAATTCGAGCCGCGCGGTCTGGCCGACCAGCCGCTTCAGCGCTTCGGGATCTTCGACCCCCGGAACTTCGACGAGGATCCGGTTGCCGCCCTCGGTGATAACCGTAATTTCCTTGGTACCCGAGGGGTCGATGCGGCGGCCGACAACGTCGCGGGCGACGCTCATCGCGTCCTTCAGCGCCTTGGCCGTGCCGCTCGGCGTCGGGGTCAGCACGATGCGCGTCGAATCCACGACGGTGACATCCCAGTCGCGGTTGCCAGTGAGCGCGACCGGCTGGGTGAGCTTGCGCATCCGCTCGACCGCCGCGTCGACCTGGGTCGGGTCGCGCACCATGAACGACAGCGCTCTGTTGGCGGTCGAAATGTCGCCGATATCGATGCGCGGGTCGCGGCGAAGCTCGGTTGAGACCGAATCCTCCATTGCCTGGAGCCGCGTCTTCAGCGCGTCCGCCTGGTCGGCCTCGAGCAGGAGGTGGCTTCCGCCGGCGAGGTCGAGGCCGAGATTGACCTTGTACTGCGGCAGCCACGACGGCCAATATTGACCGCGCCTGGGTGCCCGCGATGAGGCTTGGGATCGAGAGCAGGACGCCAAGCGCGACGACCAGCGAAACGAGCCAGACTTTCCAGCGCGGGAATTCAAGCATTAGTCGTTGGCCGGCTTCGCATTTGGCGTCAGCACCTGGCTGATCGTCGACTTGACCACGCGGATCTTCACGCCCTGGGCGATTTCGACCTCCGCCTCATCGTCCATCACCTTGGTGACTCGGCCGCGGATGCCGCCGCCGGTGACGACTTCATCGCCCTTCTTGACCGCGGCGATCGCCGCCTGGTGCTGCTTCACCCGTTGCTGCTGCGGACGGATCATCAGCAGATAGAAAATGACGAAGATCGCCAGCCACGGCAGGATGCCGATCAATATGCCCGCGGTGCCGGACTGGCCCGCGGGGGCCGCCTGCATCATCATCAACATCGGTGGGCTGGACATCTTTGGCTGCTGACTTTCCGTTGAAGGAGTGATGGTCGGGGCGACTGGATTCGAACCAGCGACCTCCACACCCCCAGTGTGATGCGCTACCAGGCTGCGCTACGCCCCGACTTGGCTGGCGCATCTAGGCAGGGCCACCACTCAAGGCAAGGTGCGGCTGGAGGGCAAGTGGCGCGGCGACGGCGGAAGACAAGAGCGGGGCGGCTGGTGGGACGAGCTTCTGACCGCCGTGCTCGCGCTGCCCGCACTGTATCTGACGGCGGCGCTCATCGGCTCGCTCGTTCCGGTGAACCGCGGCTGGCAGGAGCCGCGCGCAGGGCACGACCATCTACATCGCCGACAATGGCATCCACGCGGACATCATCATGCCGGTGAAGGCGGACGGGCTCGACTGGGCGCCGCTGGTGCCGAAAAGCGACTTCGCCGCCGCGGACCCGAACGCGCAATGGATTGCGTTCGGCTCGGGCGAGGAGCGGGTCTATCTGAACACGCCGACGTGGTGGGACATCACGCCGCGGACGATCTGGTCGGCGCTGACCGGCGGCAACCGGGTGATGCACGTCGAATATGTGCCAAGCCCGTCCTACGCAGTGCGCGAGATCCGCCTGAGGCCCGAGGAGTACCGGCGGCTGTGGGCGGCGATCCGCGCCGATTTCGCAGCTCGACGCTCGCGGGCGGCCGCAGCATCGGCGCATCCGGGCTACGGCTGCTGCGACGCGTTCTACCAGGCGACGGGCAAGGCGAGCGCAGTTCGCACGTGCAACTGCTGGGTCGCGGACCGGCTGCGGCTCGCCGGGGTGAAGGCGAGCGTGTGGCCGCCGTTCGTCCCGGCCTGGTCTGGCGATACCGGAACTCGCGGACGTCTACCGCGAACGCTCGCATCGTCCCTGGAGCGGAGGGAGTTATAGCACGTAGCGGCTGAGATCGGCGTTTCTGGCGATGCTCGACAGCTGCTGCTCGACGAAGGCCGCGTCGACCACCAGGGTCTCGCCGCGGCGGTCCTCCGCCTCGAAGCTCACATCCTCGAGCAATTTCTCCATCACCGTCTGCAGCCGCCGAGCGCCGATATTCTCGACCGCTTCGTTGACCTCGGCGGCGATGCGCGCAAGCGCCTCGATGCCGTCTTCGGCGAAGGTGATGGTAACCCCCTCGGTGCCGAGCAAGCGCCTGATACTGCTCGGTCAGGCTGGCGCGGGTCTGCGACAGAATGCGGACGAAATCCTGCTCCGTCAGCGCCTTCAGTTCGACGCGGATCGGAAGCCGGCCCTGGAGCTCCGGCAGCAGGTCCGCGGGCTTCGCCATGTGGAACGCGCCGCTCGCGATGAACAGGATATGGTCGGTCTTCAGCGGCCCGTATTTGGTCGCGACCGTGGTCCCTTCGATCAGCGGCAGGAGGTCGCGCTGGACGCCCTCGCGGCTGACTGAGCCGCCGCGAACGTCGCTGACCGCGATCTTGTCGATCTCGTCGAGGAAGACGATGCCGTTGGCTTCCGCGTCGGCGAGCGCGACGCGGTTGATGTCGTCGGGATCGACGCGCTTGTCGGCTTCCTCTTCGGTCAGCCGCGCGAACGCCTCGGGCACCTTCAGCTTGCGGCGCTTGCGCGGGGCCTGGCCGGAGAGCTTGCCCATCATCGATTTCAGATCGAACACCTGCGCGCCCATTCCGGGGATCTCGAACGGAAGCGCCGGCGCCTCGTCGACCTCGATCTCGACTTCGGCCGCGCTGAGGCTGCCGTCGGTGAAGCGCTGGCGGAAGCTCTGGCGCGTGGCTTCGCTCGAACCCTTGCCGGTGAGCGCATCGAGCAGCCGGTCCATCGCCGCTTCCTCGGCCGCCGCGCGAACTTTGGCGCGGCGGCGCTCGCGCTCCAGCCGGACCGCTTCCTCGACGAGGTCGCGGGCAATCTGCTCGACGTCGCGGCCGACATAGCCGACCTCGGTGAACTTGGTCGCCTCGACCTTGACGAACGGCGCGTCGGCGAGCTTCGCCAGGCGGCGGCTGATCTCGGTCTTGCCGCAGCCGGTCGGGCCGATCATCAGGATGTTCTTGGGCGTGACCTCGTCGCGCAGCTCGGGCGAGAGCTGCTGCCGCCGCCAGCGGTTGCGCAGCGCGACCGCGACCGCCTTCTTGGCATCGTCCTGGCCGATGATGTGCTCATTGAGCGCAGCGACGATCGCCTTGGGAGTGAGCTTGTCCTTGAGCACTTCGGATGAGTCCCCGGCCGCCTCTGGGGGGAATGGAGCTGTGATAGTTCATTCGCAACGCTATGTTGGAGGCGCTCAACGCGCGGTTCAAGCGGCGTCAGCCTTCAATCGTCTCGATCGTCACGCGGTCGTTGGTGAAGACGCACACTTCCGCCGCGATCTGCATCGCGCGGCGGGCGAGGACCTCCGGGTCCTGCTCGTAATCGGCGAGCGCCTTGGCCGCGGAGAGCGCGTAATTGCCGCCCGAACCGATCGCGGCGATCCCGCCTTCGGGCTCGAGCACGTCGCCGTTGCCGGTGAGGATCAGCATCTGCTCGGCGTCGGCGACGATCATCAGCGCTTCGAGGTTGCGGAGATATTTGTCGGTGCGCCAGTCCTTGGCGAGCTCGACCGCCGCGCGCAGCAGCTGGCCGTTATATTGCTCGAGCTTCTTCTCCAGCCGCTCGAACAAGGTGAAAGCGTCCGCGGTCGCGCCGGCGAAGCCGCCGATCACCTTCCCGTCCTCGCCGATCCGCCGGACCTTCTTGGCGTTGGGCTTCATCACCGTATTGCCCATGAACCTGCCCGTCGCCGGCGATGACGGTCTTGCCGCCCTTCTTCACGCCGAGGATCGTCGTTCCGTGCCAGCTGTCCAATTCCAGTCTCCAAACTGCCTTGGAGCGGAAGTGGGAGAGGGCACCAGCCGTTGCAAGCGCCCGCTCCTGCCGAGGTTGGTCAGAAATCGACGCTCAGCCCCAGATGCGCCGGCAGTGTCGTTGCCGTCGCGCTTGTCGAAGGTGGTCGAAACCAGCGCATCCAGATTGACTCTGCCGAAGAGGCGAGCGCTCGCGCCGGCGCTGACGCGCTCGTAAACGTGCTTCGACCGGTCGGCGAACTGCCAGCTGTTGACGATCGTCGGCGCCGAGGTCTGCGCGAACTCGATCGTGCGGCCATCGCCGATAAGGTCCTTTACCAGGACGACGCTGCCGAAGGGCCGGATGCCCGCGCCACCGGCCTCAACCCTGCCGCGGAGCTCGGCGCCGATGCTGCCTTCGAGCGCCTTGGCCGAAGAGGAACCCACATTGAGCGTCAGCGCAGGATCGCCGCTTTCGCTGTAGCCGCCGACTTTTGCCTTGGCGTAATCGAGCGCCACGACTGGCCCCACGCGCAAAAGGCCCAGCGATGCAAGGTAGCCGGCCTTGGCCCCGGCGACCCAGTGACTGCCGCTCGGCGAGGCATTGATGGGAAGGACGATGCCGGTGCGGGCGATGCGATGATCGTCATGGCCGTACCCGACATAGGCTTGGCCAAAGCCGCCGAGCAGGTCTGCCGCCCCGTAGCCGCCGATCTGCCACGTGCGGTCGCGCGTCTCCGACGCATCGTTGGTGAAGCTAGCTTTCGGCCGCGAATAATTGCCGGCGATCCCGACGACTCCATTGCCGAAGCCATATTGGGCTCCCGCAGTTACGCCATAACCGCGGATCTCAAATGCGTCCGTCGCAAGATCGGGTGCGACATCGCGGCTTCAGATAATCGCCGACCAGGAAGACCTGCAGGCCCTTGGCCAAGTCACCGTCGCGCGGCGAGCTGAGGTCCATGCGTCCGGTCAGCGTCCGCGCGAACTGCCGCGCGGTGTCGAGCCCAAGCTCGCTCGGCGCCTCGAGAGTTAGCGGCGCCTGCAGCTGAGTCGCGATATACTGCGCGAACAGAGCCGAAGTGCGCGAGGTCGGGTGCAATCCGTCGACCCAGAAGACGAACTGGTTGGCGTAAGTGGAGTCGGCGACGCACTGCGCGATCGGCGCGCACGGGCCGACACTGGTGAAGCCGTAGGCGGACGGATCGGCCTGCACGTTCTGGAGCAGTAGCGTCAGATCGAGATAATCGACGATCGTCCCGTTCGCCGCATAACCGGCCAGCGTCGTCTGCATCCCCTGATTGAAAGCTTTCGAGTAAGCGGCACGGACTGCCTGCGCGCTCGGATCGCCTGCGACTTCCGGCAGGAGGGCGGTATTGCCGGCAAGGAAGCTGATCGTCGGCGCGCCGGCGTTGACCAATGCGTTTAGCCCTGCCGTCGCGTTCGTAACCGCTACTGACGCGGCCGCGGGAGCGCCGGCAACCGTGCCCCCGCCTGATGTATAGACTCTGCGCATCGTTGCCGCCGATGGAGACGGTGACCAGGTCCCCGGGGCTGAACGTGCCCGAAACGGTCGGAAAGACGCCGCCTCCGCCGGTGAGAAAGGTCAACCATTCATAGGTAAAGCCCGGCAGCGGGGGAGTGGTGTTGTTGTTATCAGTGAGCGCTCCGCCGATGGCGAAATTCTCGCGGCGTCAGCGCTGTAAATCGTACCGAGTGTGTCGACGTAATTGGTGCCGCCGGTGAAGCGGCCGGTTGGATAAATTATGGTCGTGACCGGGTCGATCCCGAGGAGCTGGAACGCATTGCCGTCGTCCGCGTAGGAATCGCCGAACGCCACGATGCGGTCCACCTGCTGCGCCGCCGCCGGCGTGCCGCAGAAGCCGATGACAGCGATTGCCGCGCCCGCAAGGACGCGCCCGAAATGACGGCGCTTGCTCATGATGCTCTCCCCTCCGCCCAACTTACTCTGCCGGGCTTCGGACGTGAGCTTAGAATCGGGAGGCATTTAGTGACAAGGTTGTAAGTCACCCCAGGCGCGCAATTCGGTTGGCGTGCTGCGCCAGGGCAACACCGCTGTTAATCGATCAGCGCTTCGAACCTCTTGTCGGGGATCAGCCACATCGCGGCGACGGCGATGTAGATTGCCACGGCGACCAGCGGCCACAGGAAGGCGACCGCGATCGCGAGGACGTAAGCGAGGATCGTGACCAGCCCCTTGCGCGCCGCGCCGCGCGGCTTTCGCGATCGGCGCGTCGGCGTCGTTGGCGCGGAGCAACGCGTAGAGCAGCAGCGCGAAAGACAGCGAAGTGAGCAGCATGATCACTCCGAACGCGAGCACGGTGTCGCGAGTTACGCCGGCTTCGCCGACCCAGCGGACGACGAACGGGATCAGGCTCAGCCAGAAGAGGAAGAACAGGTTGGCGAGCAGCACCTGCCCGTTCACCTTCCGCGCAGCCTGAACGACATTGTGGTGCTGCGACCAGTAGATCCCGACCTTGACGAACGACAGCGCGTAGGCGGCGAACAGCACGGACAGGGGCTGCAGCGCAGCCATTCCGGGCGCGTTCGGCACCGGCAGCGCCAGCACCATGATGGTGATGATGATCGCGATGACGCCATCCGTGAAGGAGGTGAGGCGTTGCGTGTCGTCATGCGCCGCATCCTTTCTCAAACCGCCGATCGGGGACGAGCCACATCGACCGAGACGTCACGTAAATGGCGATCGAGATGAACGGCGAAACGCATGCCGCCGGCACGGCAGCGAAGTAGAGAGCGAAGCTGATCCATTCCTTGGAGCCGCCGCCGATGGCGCTTTGACCCGCGATTCCGGGCCCTCGGCACGGCCATGAGCGACGCTCCAGGATCAGCGATATGACGCCGATGCGCCAACGAGCAACAACGCCGAATGATGCCACCGGCCAAGGCGTGATCCCGGCCTGATCAATCCAGCGGATCATCAGCGGGAACAGGGTCAGCCAGAACAGCAAGGCAGATTGGCCCACAGGACAGCGCCGGTCACCTTGCGCGCCGACTGCATCATGTGGTGATGGTTGTTCCAGTAAATGCCGATGTTGACGAAGGCCAGGAGATAGGCGGCGAGCAGCGGCATGACCGCGATGACCGCGTGCAGACTCGGCTCGGCGGGAAACTTCAGCTCGAGCACCATGATCGTGAGCACGATGGCGACGAGCCCGTCGGTCAATGCATTCAGCCGGTCCGGATCTCATGCCCCTCCCCCTTGGCCTCGGCTCAGGTGCGCCCGATGAACATGAAAGCCGCGGCTCCGCCAAGGCAAGCGAACGCACCGAAATAGCGCCAGCCGATCGGCTCCTTAAGCACGGTCGCGGCAAAGACCGCGAAGACTCCCAAGGTGACCACTTCCTGGATGATCTTGAGCTGCCCGCCGGTGAAGCCATGCGCGTAGCCGATGCGGTTGGCGGGCACGGCGAAGCGAATATTCGATCAGCGCGATGCCCCAGCCGATGAAGACGGCGGCGACCATCGGCAGGTGTGGGAACCTGAGATGCCCGTACCACGCCAGGGTCATGAAGATGTTCGAGACGATGAGCAGGACGATCGTGATCATCCAACTGGCCCTAATCCGCGGCTGCGGAAGCGGCAACGGCGACGCTGCTACTGGGGCTTTGGCGGATCGGCGTTCGGGCTGCACCTCGCGCCTGCGCTTTCACCCACTTGATCAGTTCGTCGAGCTGGATGGCTTGTTCGGTGGCGGTGAGGCGGTCGGCGATAGAAATCCGTCTTGGCCGGCGGCTTGAGCAAGTCCGCCGGCGGCAGCGGATAGGCCGGGCACTGGCGCTGCTCCGCGACTGCGGGGATCGGCTGCGGCTTCGGCGCCGTGGCGCAGGCGCTCAGCAGCAGCGCGAGCAGCAGCAAGGCGTGTTTCGAATTCATCGGATTTCTCCTCGTTGATTTTCGCCTGTTCGGCGGCGACGCGATGGGCATTGGCGCGGTCGGCGGCACGCGCTGCCTCGGCTGCTGCGCGATAATTGGCGACGGTGCCGGCGAGCGCCGCCTGCTCACCTTGATAGAGCTGCTCGAAGTGGTCACTCGCCTTGCGCCAGTGGCGGGTCTCGCCTTTCTGGATGACGAGCAGGATAGCGAGGGCGAGCGACACGGCGATCCCGGCGATCCCCTGGACGTTGATCAAGCGCAGAAACATCATGGCTGGGCCTCCGAGTCCGCCTCGAACGAGGCGCCATCTTTGCTTGCGGTCATTTTGAAGCGGCCGACCGGTCCGCCGGCGAGAAGGCCGACGATCACCGCGACCATCGCCGCGATGAACCCGCCCAGCGACCAGCCGAAGATGACGACGATGCTATGCTCCTCGGCGGGCGACCAGCCGCCCCACATCAGGAGAGCGACCATGGCGACGGCGCAGGCGCCGCAGAACATGCCGGCGGCTGCGGCCAACAGGCCGTAAACGAGGCGCTGGCCCTCGGCGAAAGTCATAGGCGGCGGAAGCGGGCTCACGGGCGTTTCTCCAGTCGAAAGGTCCCAAAGGTCACAGGCCTACGCGCCTGCGCGCGCGTCATTGCTCACCGATCCGGTTCGCCAGCCAGCCGTAGAGGAACGCCTCATTGGCTGGGCGGCGTTCGGCGAGGCGCAGATAGCGTTCGCCCTGAAGCGCTTCGAGCGCGCGCAGCAGCACGGTCTCGCCGCTGCTCTTTCCGCGCAGCCCAAGGAAGGCGTCGAGCGCACCGAGCGTGCCCGTCCCGATCTTCCCGTCCGGCATCAGGTCGGGATAATCGTGACCGTTGCGGTTGAGCGCGGTCAGCGCACGCTGGAGAAATGTCGCGGCAACCGCGGGCCCCATGTTGACCCCGGTGTCGAACAGCTCCGCGGCGATGGTGGCGCTGCGCCTGGCGACCTGGTCGAACGCGGGCCGCAGCCAGTATAGGCGTTTGTAAATCGCCGCCGCGTCCTCACGCGGGAGCTGGCGCATCGGGCCAGCGTAACCGTTGGTCCGGGCGACGGCCTCGGTGATCCCGAAGCAGGTTGGCCCGCCCTTGTCGGCAGGATTGCTGACATACCCGCCCTCGCGCTCGATCGAGGGCATCGATCAACTGATCGACGTCGACGACTTGTTCCACCCGCTATTCCTCCTCCGAGTCGCGAGTCTATAACCATATAGGTGTGATGTAGGAAAGTTTTATGAACCGGATAGAAATGGTCACCACGAACCTGGGGCGAGCTTAGGCTCCCGCACTCCGACACCCTGGACATTCCGTCCGGGACTGGCCTTGCGGTTTTCACAGTCGACAGAGACCAGCATTGCAGCCGTGCACATCGGCTGTGGCTAAATGATCGGCTTGCATGCAACCCGCTGCCGTTTCAGGGATTGATGACTTAATCTACCACGGAGGGGTTCAGGACCGAGTGGCCTACGACGTCAACGACGAAGCCTTTCGGCTGCTGGTCCAATCGGTCGTCGATTATGCGATCTTCATGCTCGACCCGGAAGGGCAGGTAACCAGCTGGAATCCGGGCGCCGAGCGCATCAAGGGCTATTCGGCAGACGAGATCGTCGGCAAGCATTTCTCCGCCTTCTACACCGAGGAGGACCGTGCAGCAGGGCTGCCCAAAAAGGTCCTCGAAACAGCGCGCAAGGAGGGCAAGTTCGAAGGCGAAGGCTGGCGCCTCCGCAAGGACGGCACGCGGTTCTGGGCAAGCGTCGTGGTCGACGCGATGCGCAACAGCAAGGGCGAGCTGATCGGGTTCGCCAAGGTCACGCGCGACATGACCGAGAAGCGGGATGCGCAGCGGCGGCTGGAAGACGCGCGGGAGCAATTGTTCCGTTCGCAGAAAATGGAGGCACTTGGCCAGCTGACTGGCGGACTTGCGCACGATTTCAACAATCTGCTCACCGCCATCCTCGGAGCGACGGACCTCGCTTCGCGCAATCTTCGCGACCCGGAGAAGGTCAAGCGGATGCTCGAGGGCATCCGCAATTCAGCACAACGCGGATCCGGCCTCACCAAGCAATTGCTTGCCTTCGCCCGGGCGCAGCCCCTCCAGATACGGCAGGTTGAGTTGCCCCGCCTGCTGGCCGAAGCCACGACGCTGCTCCGGCCGTCGCTGCGCTCGCACATCGAGCTGATCATCGAAACATCCGACCGCTGTCTGGCCCATCGACGCCGACCCCGGCGCGCTCGAGCTCGCTCTCCTCAACCTCGCCTTCAATGCTCGCGACGCCATGCCGAGCGGCGGCAAGCTCAAGATCAGCGCGACCAACGAGCGGCTCGACGGCGAGCCGGACGGACTGCGCGGTGAGCATGTCGCTCTCAGGGTGGTCGACACCGGCACCGGCATGAGTCCGGAGACGATGGAGCGGGTGTTCGAGCCCTTTTTCACCACCAAGGGCTTTGGCGAGGGTACCGGCCTCGGCCTCAGCCAGGTCTTCGGTTTCGCCAAGCAGCTGGGCGGAACTGTCACTGTCCAATCCGAGCTGGGCAAGGGGTCCGCCTTCACGCTCTACCTGCCGACAAGCCGCGGCCCCGCGGCGGGCGTCACTCAGGCGAACGGCAAACACTCGCACGGCCGGGTGCTTGTGGTCGAGGATGACGAGCTGGTTGCGGAGCTTGCGGCGGGGCTGCTGAATGAGCTCGGCTACGAGAGCCTCGTCGCGCACAGCGCCAAGGAAGCGCTCGATCGCCTGGCGAGCGGCGACAAGCCCAAGGCGATCTTCACGGATGTCGTCATGCCCGGCGGAATCAGCGGCATCGAACTCGCGCGCCGAGTGCGCGATCGCTTTCCCGAACTGCCGATCCTCTTGACCACCGGCTACAGCGAACAGGTGACCGGCAACCACGGCTTTCCGGTGCTGCAGAAGCCCTACGAGCTGGAATCGCTCGCCGGCCGCGCTCGGTAAGGTGCTGAAGCCGCATCCTGCGAATTAGCCCAGCACACGCTGCCTGATCTTCGCCGCTGCTTGACTTGAATTGCTGTTGAGGGCCTCATCCCTCGCCGCGCGGCTAACCCGCGGCGTGGAGGGGGAAGGACATGCAACAAGCCGTGTCGGCGCGGACGCCCGCGCATTTGTGGATCGTCGGAGCCTTGTCGCTCGTGTTCAACGGCTTATGGCGCGTTCGACTACACGATGACCCGAATGCGCAACACGGATTATATCGCTAAAGCGATGCCCGGCGTCGATCCGAGCGCGGCCTTCGCGTGGATCGACGGCATGCCGATGTATGCGAAGTTCGGATGGGGTCTTGGCGTGTGGCTCGGCCTGCTCGGTGCTGTGCTCCTGCTGATGCGCAGCCGCTGGGCGGTCTGGTCCTTCGGCCTCTCGTTCGTCGGCGCAGTTCTCAGCCTCGGCTGGCAAATCGCGCTCGCGCCGCCGCTCGAAGGCGCCACGGCCCGATGATGACGCGTCGTGCCTTATCTCATCATCCTGATCGCCGCATTCCTGCTCTGGTATGCGTGGAGCATGGAGAAGAAGGGCGTGCTTCGGTAGTCTAAGTCGGGCGGCGCCTAGCCGCGCCGCCCGCCAAACCTCGTGCGCTGCTGCTTGCCGAATCGGCCCTTGCGCGTGCCGGGCTTGCCTTCGCTGGAATTGCCGAGCGGGCGCGGGGCGACGCGGTCGGGGTGGGGGATTCCGAGATCGTCTTCCTCCAGGCGGCGGATCTCGTCGCGGAGGCGCGCGGCTTCCTCGAACTCGAGGTCGGCGGCGGCCTTGCGCATGCGCTCCTCGAGGTCGCGCGATGTATGCCTTGAGATTGTGCCCGACGAGGTGCGGGCGTTCCTCGTCGCCGGTGTCGACGGTGACGCCCTCGCGCGTCGGTCGACGTGCGCCATGATGTCGTGGATGTTGCGCTTGATGCTTTCGGGCGTGATGCCGTGCTCGGCATTGTAGGCGAGCTGCTTCTCGCGCCGGCGGCCGGTTTCCGCGAGCGCGCGCTCGATCGAGCCGGTGATGGTGTCGGCGTAGAGGATCACGCGCCCGTCGACGTTGCGCGCGGCGCGGCCGATGGTCTGGATCAGCGAGGTCTCGGAGCGGAGGAAGCCTTCCTTGTCGGCGTCGAGGATCGCCACCAGCCCGCATTCGGGGATGTCGAGGCCTTCGCGCAGCAGGTTGATGCCGACCAGCACGTCGTAGACGCCGAGGCGCAGCTCGCGGATCAGCTCGATGCGCTCCAGGGTCTCGACGTCCGAGTGCATGTAGCGGACCTTGAGGCCCGCCTCGTGCAGATATTCGGTCAGGTCCTCGGCCATGCGCTTGGTCAGCGTCGTGACGAGCGTGCGATAGCCCTTGCGCGCCGTCTCCTTCGCCTCGTTGACGAGATCGTCGACCTGGTCCTCGACCGGCTTGATCTCGACCGGCGGGTCGATGAGCCCGGTCGGGCGGATCACCTGCTCGGAGAAGACGCCGCCGGTTTCGTTCATCTCCCATGGGCCCGGGGTCGCCGAGAGGAAGGTCGTCTGCGGCCGCATCGCGTCCCATTCGTTGAAGCGCAGCGGCCGGTTGTCGATGCAGCTCGGCAGCCGGAAACCGTACTCGGCGAGCGTGATCTTCCGCCGGTGGTCGCCGCGCGCCATCGCGCCGATCTGCGGCACCGTCTGGTGGCTTTCGTCGATGAACAGCAAGCGCGTTGTCGGGGAGATATTCGAACAGGGTCGGCGGCGGCTCGCCGGGAAGGCGGCCGGTGAGGAAGCGCGAGTAATTCTCGATGCCCGCGCAGGAGCCGGTCGCGGCGATCATTTCCAGGTCGAAGTTGGTGCGCTGTTCGAGCCTTTGCGCTTCGAGCAGCCGCCCTTCGGCGGTCAGTTCCTTCAGCCGCTCGGCGAGCTCGTGCTTGATCGCCTCCATCGCCTGCTTGAGCGTCGGCCCCGGCGTCACATAGTGCGAGTTCGCATAAACCTTGATGCTGTCGAGCGACAGCGATGGTCTTGCCGGTGAGCGGATCGAACTCGCTGATCGTCCTCGATCTCGTCGCCGAAAAACGACACGCGCCACGCCATGTCCTCATAGTGCGACGGGAAAATCTCAAGGCTGTCGCCGCGCACGCGGAAATTGCCGCGGGCGAACGCCTGGTCGTTGCGCCGGTACTGCAGCGCGACGAGCTTGCGGATGACCTCGCGCTGATCGTCGATCGCGCCCTTTTTCAGGCTGAAGGTCATCGCCGAATAAGTCTCGACCGAGCCGATGCCGTAGAGGCACGAGACCGAGGCGACGATGATCACGTCGTCGCGCTCGAGCAGCGACCGCGTCGCCGAGTGGCGCATGCGGTCGATCGCCTCGTTCACGCTCGACTCCTTCTCGATGTAGGTGTCGGAGCGCGGCGACGTAGGCCTCGGGCTGGTAGTAATCGTAATAGCTGACGAAGAACTCGACCGCGTTGTCGGGAAAGTAGCTTTTGAACTCGCCGTAAAGTTGCGCCGCGAGAATCTTGTTGGGCGCCATCACCAGCGCCGGGCGCTGCAGGGTCTCGATCACCTTCGCCATGGTGAACGTCTTGCCCGAGCCGGTGACGCCCAGCAGCACCTGACTCTTCTCCCCGTCGAGCGCCTGTTCGGTCAGCTCGCGGATCGCCGTCGGCTGATCCCCGGCAGGCTCGTACTCCGAGGCCAGCTTGAACGCCTTGCCACCTTCCGCCTTCTCCGGACGCGCAGGCTTGTGTGGAACGAAGCCCTCGGTCTCCGGCTCGGCCAGGCTGGTGCGGATTTGAATCGCCATTGCGAACGCATATGGTGGAGCCGCTGGAGCGGTGCAACGCGCCGCCACGAGAGGGGGCTGAACGATGAAATATGCCGTGTGTCTGATCGTCTGTGTGTTGCCGCTCGCCGCGTGCAACAAGTCGCCCGAAGTGCACGCTACCAATGCGAGCGTCGGCGAGGTTGCATCGAAGGTCGCGGCCGCGTCCGCCGGGCACGAGTTGGTGCGTCCCGGAGCAGTGGGAGTCGACGACGACGATGGAAGAGATGTCGAATGCCCGGAATGCCGGTTCAAGTGCAGGCGCAGATGAAGCGGGTGATGGCCGCGAAGCAGGCGCACTCGTTCAAGTCCTGCATCACCGAAGCAGACGTGAAGCGGCCCAAGGAAGACTTCTTCTCGGGCAAGAGCAACCAGTGCCGCTACGACCATTTCAACATGGGCGGCGGAAAGATCGACGCGGCCATGCATTGTGCCACGGGCGAAGGCCGGCAGATGACGATGAACGTCAGCGGCACCTACGCACCCGAGAGCTACGATGATGCACATGCGAATGAACGGACAGGGCGGAGAAGCCGGTCAAAACGTGACGATGAAGATCGCACACGATTTCCCAGCCGCGTCGGCGAGTGCACCGGAAGAGCTGGCCTAACGCGACGAGCGTCAAGCGCAATGGTGCGCGTCCCCGTTCTGATCAACCGCGGCGGCGGCACGCTCGCCGCCGACCCTGAGCTTGCCGAAAGGTCGCGCGCGGCGCTTCGTGAAGGCGGGAGTCGATGCGAGATCGAGCTGGTCGACGGCGGCGAGTGCGAAGTGCGCTGCCGCGCAGTTGCCGAACGCGGCGCTCCGTTGCTGATCGTCGGCGGCGGCGACGGAACGATCAGCGCCGCCGCTTCGGCGCTGGCGGGCACCGACACCTTGCTTGGCATATTGCCGCTCGGAACGCTCAACCATTTCGCCCGCGACCTCGGCATTCCGACCGCGCTCGACGAGGCGGCGAAGCTGATCGCGGCCAAGGCCGGAGCGGCGCGTCGACGTCGCCGAAATGAACGACCGCATCTTCATCAACAACAGCGCGATCGGCCTCTATCCGCTGATGGTCGTCGACCGCGACGTCCAGCGCCGGCGGCTCGGGCGCAGCAAGCGGCTGGCGATGATCGTCGCTTCGCTGCGGACGCTCGTCCGCTTCAACCACCAGCGGCTGACGCTCACGGTCAACGATCAGAAGGCGCAGATCGACACGCCTCTGCTGTTCGTCGGCAACAACGATTACCGGATCGACCTCGGCGCGCCGGGGCAGCGCGACAGTCTCGAGGATGGGAGCTCTGCGTGCTGGTCATGCGCAAGAAGACGCGCCGCGGCCTCATCGCGGCGAGCGTTCGCGCGCTGCTCAACCGCAGCCGGCCCGACGACATGGTGCGGCTCGACGGAGTCGAACGGCTGCGCGTCTCCAGCCGCCGCAGCCAGCTCGCGGTGTCGCTCGACGGCGAGGTCGTGCGAGTCGCGCCGCCGCTCGATTACCGCATCCGCAAGAAGGCGCTGCGGGTCATCGCGCCTTAGGTGGTAACGTTTCGCCGATGGAACCGGCAGGCGCGGCCCTTGGTTCGCGCCATGGAAGGATGAGGGTGCTGTGGCGACCCGAGATCGAGCAGGAATGTCGGACCGCACCCGCGCGCGGGGAATCCGCGTCGCGGGCATCGCCATCATCATCCTCGCCGCCGGCGCGGCGCTGCTTCCCGCGGGCAAGAGCATCTCGTCCGATATGATTGGCGGACTGCTGGTCGCCAGCGGCTGATCGAAGCCGTCGCCGGTTCGCTGCGGCGCGAGGTAAGGCTATTCGCGATGACGGCCGGCGGAGTCACCGCGCTCGCCGGGCTTCTGTTCCTGCTCAATCCGGAGACCCACTTTTTTCCAATGGTTACGCCGGTGATCGGCTGGCTGCTGGTGCGCAGCGTCATCCTCGCGATCGCCAGCGGCGAGTCCGCGCGGATCGGTGCGGATGTGGACCGGCCTTTCGGCAGGCATGGATTTCCTGCTCGCCGCGCTGCTGATCGCGGGCCTTTCCATCTCGACGCTGGTGATCAGCATTTTTGGGCCGACCGCCGAGCTCGTCGCGAGCTTCGCCTGGGTGCTCGCCGCAAGCTTCGCGGTGAACGGACTGCTGCTGCTCGAGGTTGCGAGCTGCGCGAAACAGAGCGCCGCGAGGCACCTACGGGCTGACGTGGTCGATCTGGATGAGCGGCGCATCCGTGCATAGAGCACGCATGATCCAGGCCGCGCCCAACCTGTCCGTCATCACCGTCGCCGAAATCGTGCGGCTCGCGGTCGCGCCGGTGTTCCTGCTGAGCGGTATCGGCGCATTCCTCAACGTCTGCGCCTCGCGCCTCTCGCGCATCATCGACCGCTCGCGCGCAGTCGAGCCGCGGCTGCTCGAAAGCCGCGGCGCCGAGCACGATCGGTGGATCGGTGAACTGCGGGTGCTCGACAGGCGCATGAGCCTGGTCAGTTGGGCGATCTTCCTGTCGGTGCTTTCGGCCTTGCTCACCTGCCTCCTCGTCGCCTTGCTGTTCGCAGCGAGCCTCACCGGGACCGAGTTCGGGACGACGATCGCGCTTCTGTTCATCGCCTCGATGCTGGTGATCGGCTGCGGCTTCGCGATCTTCCTCTTCGAAACGATGCTCGCCTCCCGCGCGGTACGCGTCCGCTCCGAGCTGCTGCAGCATCAGGTGGACGATGGCGGCTAGGCCCCTTATCGGCGGGCGTGCCTGTCATGACCGTTGCAATGCTCACTGCAGGCGGCCTCGCGCCCTGCCTCTCCTCGGCCGTTGGCGGCCTGATCGAGCGCTACACCGAGGTCGCGCCCGACGTGCGGATCATCGCCTACCTCAACGGCTACGCGGGCCTGCTCACCGGCCGATCCGTCGAGGTGACCGACGAGGTGCGGGCGCATGCGCATCGCCTGCATGCCTTCGGCGGCAGCCCGATCGGCAACAGCCGGGTCAAGCTCACCAACGTCGACGACTGCGTCAAACGCGGCCTCGTGAAACCCGGGCAGAACCCGCTGCACGTCGCTGCCGAGCAGCTGAGCCGCGACGGCGTCGACGTCCTGCACACGATCGGCGGCGACGACACCAACGGCACCGCCGCCGACCTCGCCGCCTACCTGCGCAGCAACGGCTACGAGCTCACCGTCGTCGGCCTCCCCAAGACCATCGACAACGACGTGGTGCCGATCAAGCAAACGCTCGGCGCGTGGACCGCGGCCGAGCAGGGCGCACTTGTACGCCCGCAACATCATCGCCGAGCATTCAACGAACCCGCGGATGCTGATTGTGCACGAGGTCATGGGCCGCAACTGCGGATGGCTCACAGCGGCCACCGCGCTGGCGCACCACCAATGGGTCCAGGGCGCTGAGTTCGCCGAGTGGCTGGACAATTCCGCCGCTCGCTGGGACGTCCACGCGGTCTTCATTCCGGAGCGGCCGTTCGACATCGCCGACGAGGCCAAGAGGCTCCGATCGATCATGGACGAACAGGATGGCGTGAACCTGTTCATTTCCGAGGGCGCCGGAGTGAGCGAAATCGTGGCGGCGATGGAGGCGGCGGGCGAGGACGTGCCGCGCGACCCGTTCGGCCACGTCCACCTCGACAAGATCAATCCCGGCCAATGGTTCGCCAAGCAGTTCGCCGCCGAGCTCGGCGCCGACAAGGTGCTGGTGCAGAAGAGCGGGTACTTCTCGCGCTCGGCCGCGGCGAATGATGCCGACCTCGCGCTGATCCGGGACTGCACGCGATACGCGGTCGACGCAGCGCTGCGGGGTGAGTCCGGCGTGGTCGGCCAGGACGAGGAGCGCGGCGGCGAGCTGCGGGCGATCGAGTTCGAGCGGATCGCCGGCGGCAAACGTTCGACACGTCGGTGCCGTGGTTCACCGACCTGCTGCGCGATCTCGGCCAGGCCTGACCCGATGATCGTCCGACCGGTCCGGCCAGAAGACCGCGAGCAATGGCAGCCGCTGTGGGACGGATACAATCTCTTCTACGAACGGGTGCTTCCGGATGAGATCACCGAAATGACCTGGGCCCACTTCTTCAACGCTGACGAGCCGGTGTTCGCCGCGGTCGCGGAGCGCGATGGAAAGCTCGTCGGGCTGGTCCATTATCTCCACCATCGCAACACGACGATGATCGAGGACATCTGCTACCTGCAGGACTTGTTCACAGCGCCGGAGGCTCGCGGGACGGGCGTGGGCCGGGCGCTGATCGAGCATGTCTATGGCGAGTGCGGCAGCGGCGGGGCTTTCGCGAGTTTATTGGCAGACGCATGAAGCGAACCCAGCGCGCAAGCTCTACGATCAGGTGGCCGAGCTCACCCCGTTCCGGCGATATGTGAAAGACCTCTGATCCGCTCTGGCAGCTGCGGCCGGCCTCGCCTAAGTTGCCGCGAAAGGGGGAAGCCATCGCTACGCTAGCTCAGTCGCCCCAGTTTGCACTCGGCATCAACGCTTCCGTCACGGGTCAGCCGTGGCGTTGGCGCCGCGCCGGTGAGCCGGGGCTGGGCATGGACGCGCTGGTCGATGAGCTGCTGCTCGCCCGCGGTGTTGCGCGCGAGGATCTCGCCCGGCACCGCGATCCACGGATTCGCGACTTCCTACCCGATCCAAGCTGCTTCCAGGACATGGACAAGGGCGCGAAACGCCTCGCCGATGCGGTCCAGACGGGCGAATCCATCGCGATTTTCGGCGATTACGACGTCGACGGTGCGACCAGCGCGGCCTTGCTGGTGCTGCTCCTGCGCCGCCTCGGCGCCGAGCCGATCGTCTATATCCCGGACCGGCTGATGGAGGGCTATGGCCCATCGGGCAAAGCGCTGGTCGAGCTGAAGGCGCGCGGAGCGAGCGTCGCGGTGTGCGTCGATTGCGGAGCCCAAGCCTTCGAAGCGCTCGAGGAAGCGCGCGCGAAGCGGGCCTCGACGTGATTGTCGTCGACCACCACCAGTGTGCCAGCCTGCTTCCCGTCGCTTTCGCAATGATCAATCCGAACCGGCTCGACGAGAGCGTGGACGGGGCGGCGCACGGGCATCTCGCGGCGGTCGGGATGGCCTTCCTCCTCGGCGTTGCGCTGCTGCGCGAGCTTCGCGCACGCGGCGCCTTCGAGGCGCTTGCCGAGCCGAAGATCCTCGACCTGCTCGACCTCGTCGCCCTCGGCACAGTTGCCGACGTGGCGCGGCTGAAGAGCCTCAACCGCGCCTTCGTCACGCAGGGTCTGAGGATCATGGCGGCGCGCCAGAACATCGGCCTGACGGCACTTGCGCAAGCGGCCCGGCTGGTGAAGCCGCCGAGCTGCCGCGATCTCGGCTTCGCGCTCGGTCCGAGGATCAACGCTGGCGGGCGTGTGGGCAAGTCCGATCTCGGCGTACGCCTGCTGACCTGCACCGATGCCGAAGAGGCGCGGAGCATCGCCGCTGAACTCGACCGCCTCAATGAAGAGCGGCGGGCGATCGAGATGCTCGTTTGCGAGCAGGCGGAGGAGCAAGCGGCGAAGCTCGACGGTGCGCCGGTCATCACCGTGATGAGCGCCGGGTGGCACCAGGGCGTGATCGGCATCGTCGCTGGGCGGATCAAGGAGCGTTTCGGCCGTCCGGCAATCGTCATCGCCGAGACCGAGGACGGGACAGGCAAAGGCTCGGGCCGGTCGATCAGCGGCGTGGATCTCGGCGCGGCAGTGCTCGCGGCGAAGGACAATGGTCTACTCGTCGCCGGTGGCGGACATGCGATGGCCGCTGGACTGACGCTTGCGCCCGGCGGGCTGGAGCCGTTTCGCGAGTTCATCAATGAGCGGCTCGCTGCGGACGTCGAGAAATCGCGCGGCGACCGGGCGCTGCTGCTCGATGCGCTGCTTGCGCCGGGCGGGGTGTCGGGCGACCTGTGCGATGCGCTCGATGCAGCCGGCCCCTATGGCGCCGGCTGGCCGAGCCCGCACGTCGCCGCCGGGCCGGCGCGGCTGCTGAAGACAAGCATCGTCGGCAACGGCCATGTCCGCGGCCTCGCCTGCGGTGATGACGGCAAAACCTTCAAGTGGATCGCTTTCCGCAGTGCCGCGACCGAGCTGGGGCAGGCCTTGCTCGAGTCCACCGGCGACCGGCGCTGGTGGCTAGCCGGCACGATCAAGCGCGACGAATATAACGGCGGCAATGCGGCCGAGATGCACGTCGAAGACGCCGCGCTTGCTTGACCCTCCGGCGGCCCTCGCCTAACCGGCGAGCCGCTTTAAAAGCGGCCCCATCGTCTAGCGGTCCAGGACGTCGCCCTTTCACGGCGAAAACACGGGTTCGATTCCCGTTGGGGTCACCAGCACAGCGGAAATGGCAATGACGGACTCTCAGCTAATCGATGCGAATATCGAAGCGGCTGGGGGGCTGGCGCGGCGAGCTTCTCGCGCGCATCCGCAAGCTCATCAAGGAAGCCGATCCGGACGTGGTCGAGGAGGTGAAATGGCGCAAGCCGTCGAACCCGTCCGGCGTGCCGACCTGGTCGCATGCGGGGATCATCTGCACCGGCGAGACCTATAAGGATAAGGTGAAGCTGACCTTCGCCAGGGGCGCTTCGCTGGAGGACCCATCGGGCCTGTTCAACTCCAGCCTCGACGGCGGCACCCGGCGAGCGATGGATTTTCATGACGGTGATACGGTCGACGAACAGGCGTTGAAGGCGCTCATCCACGAGGCGGTCGCGCTCAATGTGTCGCGAGCGCTAAGAAAATAGGTAATTGTCCGGATTGTCGAGTATGAGCGCAACGACGACTTGTCCGTGCGTCTTGCTTTGAACTTGCTTCAAGAACCGGGGACTTGTGAACGCATCTGGGGGCCTTCTGAAAGCGATGCGGCGCACGGGGCTGGCGGGCGCAGCCCTGCTGACCGCCGGGTGCAACCGTGGCCTCTTGGATCCCGTCGGACCCGTCGCCAGCGCCGAGAAGACCATCCTCATCAATTCGACGGCGATCATGCTGGCGATCATCATTCCAACGATGATCGCGACAATCGCGTTCGCCTGGTGGTTCCGGCGCGGCAATGCGAAGGCGACCTACCGTCCCGACTGGGAATATTCGGGCGCGGTCGAGCTGGTGGTGTGGGCGATTCCCGCAATGACCATCATGCTGCTGGGCGGCATCGCGTGGATCGGAAGCCACGATCTCGAGCCGAGCAAGCCGCTCAAGTCGGCCGCTCCGCCGATCAATGTTGAAGTGGTGTCGCTCGATTGGAAGTGGCTGTTCATCTACCCCGACCAGGGCATCGCGACGGTCAATCAGCTGGTCGTTCCCGCCGGCACTCCGGTGAGCTTCCGACTGACTTCCGCGACCGTCTGGAACGCATTCTTCGTGCCGCAGATGGGCACGATGATCTACACCATGCCGCGGATGACGACGCGCCTGAACCTGCAGGCGGACCGGCAGG
This sequence comes from uncultured Alphaproteobacteria bacterium, assembly GCA_963785965.1. Taxonomy (GTDB): domain Bacteria; phylum Pseudomonadota; class Alphaproteobacteria; order Sphingomonadales; family Sphingomonadaceae; genus Sphingomicrobium. The sequence goes on along the minus strand of CAWAXE010000006.1, from coordinate 23,053 downwards.
GCGTCTACGAGGGGCTGTCCTCGCATTTCAGTGGCGACGGCTTCCCGGGCATGCAGTTCAAGGTCCAGGCCTTGCCGCCGGACCAGTTCGCGATGTGGGCGCAAGGCGCGCGCGGTGCCGGAGGAACGCTCGACGCCGCTGGCTATGCCCAACTCGAGAAGCCGAGCAGTTACGTGAAGCCCGTGACCTACGGCGCCGTGGCCCCGGGCCTGTTCGACGCCATTGTCGCCAACAGGGCACTGCCCAATCCGATCCCCGCGCCGGAGCACAACCAGCCTGTCGACGGAACAAGGCCATGACCCTTTTCGGCAAATTGTCCTGGAGCGCGATCCCCCTCGACCAGCCTATCCCACTGGTTACTTCGATCGTTATCGCGCTCGCCCTCGCCGGCATCGCCATTTGGGTCTGGCGCAACGGCTGGTGGCCGTATTTGTGGAACGAATACGTCAAATCCACCGACCACAAACGCATCGGGGTCATGTACATCGTGCTGGCGCTGGTGATGCTGGTGCGCGGTTTTTCCGACGCGATCATGATGCGCGCCCAGCAATCGCTCGCGATCGGCCAGTCGCAGGGCTATCTGCCGCCGGAGCATTACAACCAGATCTTCTCCGCGCACGGCACGATCATGATCTTCTTCGTGGCGATGCCGTTCGTGATCGGCTTCATGAACTTCGTCGTGCCGTTGCAGCTCGGGGTCCGCGACGTCGCTTTCCCAACGATGAACAACGTCAGCTTCTGGCTGACCGCTTCCGGCGCCCTGCTTGTGAACCTCAGCCTCTTCGTCGGCGAGTTCGCCCGCACCGGGTGGCTCGCCTACCCCCCGCTGAGCGAAAGAGCCTTCTCGCCCGGTGTCGGCGTCGATTATTATCTTGTTGCGCTGCAAGTTTCGGGGGTCGGGACGGTGCTGACCGCCGTCAACTTCGTAACGACGATCCTCAAAACGCGAGCGCCAGGCATGAGCTACATGAGGATGCCGGTGTTTTGCTGGACGTCGCTGGCGTCGAACCTGCTGATCCTGGCGGCGTTCCCCGTCCTGACCGCGACTTTGGCGCTGCTGATGCTCGACCGCTATCTCGGCTTCCATTTCTTCACCAACGACGGTGGCGGTAACTCGATGCTTTACATGAACCTGATCTGGGTCTGGGGGCATCCGGAGGTTTACATCCTCGTGCTGCCCGCGTTCGGCATTTATTCGGAGGTGGCCGCGACCTTCTCCGGCAAGCCGCTGTTCGGCTACCGGTCGATGGTTTTTGCTACACTCGCGATCTGCATCATCTCCTTTTGCGTCTGGCTGCACCATTTCTTCACCATGGGCGCCGGCGCCGATGTCAACGCGGTCTTCGGCATTGCAAGCATGATCATTGGCATTCCGACCGGGGTGAAGATCTACAACTGGCTGTTCACGATGTACGGCGGCCGCGTCCGCTTCACCGTGCCGATGCACTATTTGATCGGCTTTATGCTGACATTCGTCGTCGGTGGGCTGACCGGAATCCTGCTCGCCATCCCGCCAGTGGACTTCGTAGTGCATAACAGCCTGTTCCTCGTCGCCCACTTCCACCAGGTGATCATTGGCGGCGTCGTGTTCGCACTGATGGCGGGCTACACTTACTGGTTTCCCAAGGCGTTCGGCTTCACGCTCGACGAGCGGCTGGGCAAGGCGGTCTTCTGGTGCTGGTTCATCGGCTTTCACCTCGCCTTCATGCCGCTCTACGTGCTTGGGCTGTGGGGCGCGACGAGGCGGATGCAGCATATCCCCGATCCCACGTGGGCGCCGTATCTGAACGTAGCGCTGGTGGGCGCGGTGATCATTGGTCTGGGGATCGTGCTGACGGTCGTGCAGCTCCTCTATTCGATCAAGACCCGCGACCAGCGTCGCGACGTGACCGGCGATCCGTGGGACGGGCGGACGCTGGAATGGCTCACCTTGTCGCCGCCTCCGCACTACAATTTCGCGGTGCTCCCCGATGTCCACGGCGAGGAAGCCTATTGGACGCGCAAGCAAACCGCGATCAAGCTCGACCGGCTCATCGAAGAGCCGGACTACCAGCCCATCGAGATGCCGCTGAACACGCCGGTCGGTGTCATCGTCGCCTTCTTTGCCTCCGTCTGCGGCTTCGCCATCATCTGGTATATCTGGTGGCTCGCGATCCTCGGCTTGATCGGCGCCTTCGCGGTCCTGGTCTGGTACTCCTGGCAGGACGAGCATGAGCATGTGATCCCGGTCGAGGAGGTGCGGGCGAACGCGCGTGAGCGGCGGCGCATTCGTAAGGAACATCTCCAGAATCTGAGCCAATCGACATGACGACCGAAGCCGCAACCATCGGACTGACACACGGCGCATCGGAGGACACCGGCCTCGGCCACCGCGGCCCGCAGTCGAAGAGCATTGTCGTTCCGTACGGCTTCTGGCTGTTCGTCCTTTCCGACATGGTGCTGTTCTCGGCGCTGTTCGCTACCTACGCGACTTTGGTCCATGCGACGGACGGTGGACCAGTCACGAGCCAGCTGTTCGATCGCAATCTGGTCGCGGTCGAGACGGTCAGCTTGCTGCTGTCGAGCTTCGTTTGCGGACTGGCCATGGTCGCCGCGAAGCGCGCCAACATGGTCTGGACCCAAGCGTGGCTGGTCCTCACCGGGCTGCTCGGTCTTGTGTTCCTGATCATCGAGCTGCGCGAGTTCGCCGGAATGATCGTCATCGGCGCCGGGCCCCAGCGCAGCGCCTTCCTCTCTTCCTTCTTCACCCTGGTCGGTTGCCACGGCGCGCATGTCACTGCGGGCCTGATGTGGATCGGGACGATGATGGCGCAGATCTGGGCCAAGGGGTTCCAGCCGCACATCGTCCGCCGCCTGCTCTGCCTCAGCATTTTCTGGCACGCGCTGGACATCATCTGGGTGGCCATCTTCACCATCGTCTATCTGATCGGGACCTTGCCATGACCGAACCCGAAGCCGAGCGGATGAACGTCGCTCCGGGCCAGCCGCACGACCCTTTGCTGAGCGAGACCGCCGCTTACGTCATCGGGCTCGGTCTTGCGCTCCTGCTCACCGCGTTTCCTTCTGGGTCGCCTCGACGTCGGCGTTGTGGGGACCGGGCGTCGCCGTCGGGCTGGTCGTGCTCGCAATCGCGCAGATGGGCGTTCACCTGGTCTTTTTCCTCCACATCACCAGCGGCCCGGACAACACCAACAACGTGCTCGCGCTCGCCTTCGGCGTGCTCATCGTCTTTCTGGTGATGGTCGGGACGATCTGGATCATGGCGCACATGAACGCCAACATGGGCGCGTCCCCGGAGCTGATGAACCTGCAGATGCAGCACTGAGCTTCAACGAGCGTTCAGCAAAGCTGGACGATGGACTCGACAATGCAAGACGAATTGATCAGCCGACGCGAATTGATTGGACTCGCAGGGGTGGGCGTGGCGGCAGTGCTGCTCGGCAGCACGTCGACGCTGGCGGTGAGCGCCGGCAAGTTCCAGGTGAGCCACACGCCCGCGGATTGGCGGCGGCTCCTCGGGCCGGAGCGCTATGCGGTCCTCCGCGAAGCTTCGACCGAGCGGCCGTTCTCAAGTCCGCTGCTCAAAGAGCATCGTAAAGGCTTTTTCGATTGCGCCGGGTGCGCCCTGCCCCTGTTCAGCTCGGCGACCAAATTCGAAAGTGGCACTGGCTGGCCGAGCTTTTTCCGCGTGCTTCCGAACGCCATCGTCACGCGATCGGATCGCACCCTCGGCTTCGAGCGCACCGAAGTGCTGTGCCGCCGCTGCGGCGGGCACCTCGGTCATGTGTTTGATGACGGTCCCAAGCCGACCGGCCTGCGTTACTGCATGAACGGTCTCGCGCTCAAATTCGTACCGGCCTGATCAGTTAGAGCTGCATCCAGGCGACGGCGATCGCGGCGGCAAGCACGGCGACGCTGGCCGTCATTGCGAGCGCCGCCGAAACGCCCTTTCGGCGTGCGTAAACGAGGGTGATCCCGATCTTGACGGCCATGTTGACGATGATCGTGCCGCTGATTGCGATTGCTGCGAGCAAGGGCGAAATCGCGGCTGCCGGAAGCCCGCCCAAAGTGACGATCGCAACATCGACATCCATGCTGCCGATGATCAGCAGCAGCACTGCAATGCCGCTCTGGCCGAACTGCCCACGCGCCCAGGTTGCGGCCACCGCCGCCACTGCGACGAACGCGACAAAGCCGAGTGCCGGGAGAAGCTTGATCGGGTTGCCCGGCGGGGTCGGCCCCTGGTGGCGGGGCGCCGTGCGGTAGAGCCAAAAGCCCGCCGCCCAGGCGGTCACCATCGCCGGCAGGATGACCGACGAGATCGGGACAAAAGCGCGCGTCGCGAGGATTGCGACCAGCACGGGCACGCGGAGGTACATGACCGCGGTGGCGAGCGCGATTCCGGCTGGCTCGGCGCCGCCGCGCTCCTCGCTCCCGAGCCGCTGCGCAAGCGACTGGGTGACCGCGGTCGAGCTGTAAAGCCCGCCGATCAAAGCGGTGGCGATGGTCCCGTGACGCTCGCCGAAAATTCGGTTGGCGACATAGCCGAGGAACGAAAAACCGGTGACGATCACCACGACCAGCCACAACTTCTGCGGATTCCACGCGCCAAGCGGGCCGTAGTGGCCGTTGGGGAGGAAGGGGAGGACCGCGCCAGCGATGACGGCGTAGCGGGCGAGCGCCTTCACATCGTCCTGGTCGAGCTTGTCGAGCAGGCCGTGGAGCTCGGCCTTCAGCGCGAGGAGCAGGGTAACGATGGTCGCGCCCGCAATGGCAAAGCCCGGCTGCCCGATCCCGGCGATGAAGCCGAGGCCGATCGTCGCCAGCGCAGCGACGGGGGTGGTCGCATCCGGCCGTTGCGCAAGTTTCGGGCGGTGTGCGTAACCGATCGCGATCACCGCGACGGCTCCGGCGACGAGCGCGCCGCCAGCGAAGGATTGGCCGAGAGCCCCAGCCAGGCCGGCAAGCCCGGCGACGAGCCCGACCAGCGTGAAGGTGCGAACCCCGGCGATCCGTGACCCGGGCTTGAGCTCGCGGAGATCGAAACCACGTTCGATGCCGATCAGCAGCCCGCAGGCGATCGCGGTCGCCACGCACAGAACTTGCCATTCCACGTTCAAGGCAATGGCCTAGATGGAGAGCCCGGGGTCGCCTTCCAGGATATGCTGCACCAGCCGCGGACGCTCGCTCGGGGCCCACAGTTTGGCCGTGTGTGCGACCCGATAGCGGAGCGGGCCACCGTCGGCCCGATCGCTGCGCATGACGGGACGCGGAATGCAGACGAATTCGGTGCGCATCTCATCGCCGGACAATCGCACTTTCGCATAGCCGTGTCCCGCCCTGATCGACGAACTCCACATGCGGCGAGAGCGCGGGATTTGAGAGGGCCCGCGCTCGAGCGCGGTCGAAGGTCTTCGCATATTCGAGGCATGAGCGGACGCCGTGCTTCAGCAGCATGTTGAAGGTCCAGTCCGGCTTCGCGCCATCGGGCCGATCGGCGAGAAACAGCGAACGAAGCGGATGCTGCTTCGGGAAGCTGTGCTCGTTGGCTTCCATCGCTCCCGCACTCGAGAGCGAGGCGCCGACGAAGCTCACTCCGACCGGCTCGAATTTTTCGGGGGGAAGCTGGGCCGTCGCGTATCCCGCCCAGAAACTGTGGCGATCGCCCGAGACGATTGCAAAGCCGGTGATCTTCGCATCGCGGATGAGATCGTAGATTTCGGTCCGCTCCGCATAGGCCGTTCCGTAATCGCCGGTGCTTAGCGATGCATAAGTGTCTTTGGGCCAGGATTCCTTGGTCAGGCCGGCCGGGAGATTCTGTGGATCGGCGCGCAGATCAAGTGCGCCCTGCGAATTGCCCCAGATCTTCCAGGTCGCCGTCGACTGCCGCAGGCGGTCCTTGAACCAGGCCTTCTGCTCCGCGCCGAGGATCGTTTGCGGCGGCGCGCCGCGTTGCGGATTGGGGACATGCTGGTGGTTAAAGCTGACCTCGGCGGGCGGATTGCCGCCGTTGAAGGCGCGGCCACCGTCGAGAATCTGGGCCACATCCTCGGGGAACATCGCCGGATATTCCGGACCGAACTTGCCGACCTCCGGATCGCTGAACGGATCTGCACTGCGATAGCTGTGCTGGTCTGTGATGATGAGGTCGAGGTGCTTGCCGTAGCGGCAGGAGCGATAGCCGATGAGGCTGTGGATCGCGGCCAGATTGTTGGGCTCGTCGCCAAGCCCGTTCTCGTCCCACTTCTCGATCGCGACGTCCTTTAAGGTCGGCGGATCGAAGCTCTCGAGCGAGGGACCGCTGACCTTCTTGCAGCGCGACGGCAGATATTCCCACCAGGCCTGGTTGGCCGCGACCTTGATGCTCTGTCCAGGCCGTTCCTTGACGGCCTTCTGGATGCTCTGCCAGCCCTGCCACGAAAATTCATGATTGTCCCACATGGCGACGAACGGCCACCGCGCGCGGGCGTCCTGCAAATCCGGATCGGCGAGATAACCCTTGTAGATGGCGCGATAGCCGTCGACCGTCAGCGGGAAGTGGAAATTGCCGACCTTGCCCCCATTCGGGATGCGCGCGACCTCATAGATGGTGCGGTCGTAACGCGTCTTCACTTCCTCGGGATATTCGACCACCTCATAGATGAAGTCACCGAGATGCAGCAGGAACCCGAGCTGGTCCGCGGGCGCGGCGCGCTCGTCCTCGAAGATCATTCGACGATAGGCGTTGAGCTTGCCTTCGTTGACGTCCTGGCAGCTGACGAAGGCGAAATTGATTGGACGCGGATCATCGGCATGGGGCGCGGTGCGGGTGCGGCCGACACGGCTGCCGTTCCCTTGAGGGTCGCTGAAGCGATACCAGTAGACATGCGATGGCTTGAGGCCGCCGACGAGCACTCGGCTGGTCCAGTCGGCAGCCGCAGATACGGGCGTGCGTGCCTGGGCAACGACCCGGTCGAAAGCCTCGTCCTCCGAGACTTCGACGCTGAGAAAGTGGCGCTGCCCGTCGGCGAATGGCCGGCGAGTCCACAGGATGACGCTCTGCGGGTCCGGGTCGCCCGAGGCGACGCCTTCGGGATAAACATCGCGGCGTTCGGTCCACCGCATGCGAGATGCTCGGGCGGGGCCGCCCCATGCGAGCGTGGCGCCCATCGCCGCCGCGGTCTGGATGAACGAGCGGCGGCTGAGCGTCATGGCTTATCCCCTCTTCAGTCTCTCCGCATGCCAGGCGAGATGTTCGGCCATGAACGTCGAGATGAAATAGTAACTGTGGTCGTATCCCGGCTGGATGCGGAGCGTGAGCGGTATGCCCGCTTGGGCGCATGCTCGCTCAAGCAGTTCCGGGCGCAATTCATTTTCGATGAACGGGTCTGCATCGCCGATGTCGACGAGGATCTCGGCCACGCGCGCGCCGTCCTCGATCAGGGCCACGGCGTCGTGCTTGCGCCAAATTGAGCGATCGTTCCCAAGATAACCCGCCAGAGCTTTCTGGCCCCACGGCGCCTGGCCCGGAGCGACGATCGGCGCGAACGCGGACACCGACCGGAACCGGCCGGGATGCCGCAGCGCGACTGTCAGCGCGCCGTGGCCGCCCATCGAATGGCCGGTGACGCCCTGCCGGGCCTCGTCGATCGGGAACTTCGCAGCGACCAGCGCCGGAAGCTCCTCGGTCACATAAGTCCACATGCGATAATGGCCGGACCACGGCTCCTGCGTCGCGTCGACGTAGAATCCTGCGCCGAGCCCGAAATCATACCCCTCTCCGTCGGGGACACCCTCGCCGCGCGGGCTCGTGTCGGGCGCGACGAAAATCAGCCCGAGCTCGGCGCAGGCGGCGCGGTATTCGCCCTTCTCGGTGACGTTGGCGTGGGTGCAGGTGAGGCCCGACAGGTACCAGATGACGGGCAGCGGGCGCCGCCGTCCGTCCTGCGGCGGGAGATAGATGGAGAAAGTCATGTCCGTGCCGGTTGCGATCGAGGCGTGCTTGCACACCAGCTGCCGTCCGCCGTGGGATTTGTTCTCCGAGACGATTTCCATCGTCAGATTTCGACCGCCTTGGTCGCGGTCGTAGGATCGCCGGTGTTGGGCATGTCCTTGGGATCGATCAGCAGCAGCTTGACCTCGCCCTTTCGCGCGCACGGCCGATGTTCTGTCGCGCGCGGGACAACGAACAGCTCGCCCGCGTTCAAAGTCACGGTGCGCTCCCGCAGCTCGATGTCGAGCGTGCCGTCGAGCACCAGGAACAGTTCGTCGGTGTCGTCATGCTGGTGCCAGATGAACTCACCTTCGACCTTCACCAGCCGCACTTCATTGTCGTTGTAACGGGCGACGATCCGCGGCGCCCATGGTCGGAGAAGCTCGTCGAGCTTCTCCGGGATGTTGACCTTGTCGGCCATCACTCCGCCGGCATTCGGTGAAGCCCGCAGAGCTTGTTGCCGTCGGGGTCACGCAAATAAGCGAGGTAGAGCTTGCCGAAGCTGCCTTCCCGAATGCCCGGCGGGTTCTCGATCGACGTGCCACCCGCGGCGACGCCGGCGTCGTGCCAGGCGCTGACCCGCTCGGGCAAGTCGAGATTGAAGCCGATCGTCGAGCCGTTGCCGTACGACGCGGCTTCCCCGTTGAGCGGCGGACGGACCATCAGCATCGCGCCGTTGTGGCGGTAGTTGACGCCCTTCTCGTCCTGCATCCCCGGCTTCGCGCCGATTGCCGCAAAAACGGCGTCGTAGAAGCGCTTCGACTGCTCGATATTGTTGCTGCCGACCATGACATGACTGAACATTCATCCCTCCCCTAATCGATCAATAAACGACCACCGCGCGGATGCTTTCGCCCGCATGCATCAGGTCGAAGCCCTTGTTGATGTCCTCGAGCTTCAGCGTGTGGGTGATCATCGGGTCGATCGCGATCTTCCCGTCCATGTACCAGTCGACGATTTTCGGCACGTCGGTGCGGCCCTTGGCGCCGCCGAACGCCGTGCCGCGCCAGTTGCGGCCGGTGACCAGCTGGAACGGACGCGTCGCGATTTCCTTGCCGGCCTCGGCAACTCCGATGATGATGCTCGTGCCCCAGCCGCGGTGGCAGCATTCGAGCGCGGTGCGCATCACCTCGGTGTTGCCGGTCGCGTCGAACGTATAATCGGCGCCGCCGTCGGTGATCTTGACCACTTCGTCGATGATCGCCTGGCGGTCTCTGTCCGGCCGTCGATGAAGTCGGTCATGCCGAACTTGCGGCCCCATTCCTCGCGCGACGGGTTGATGTCGACTCCGACGATCCTGTTCGCGCCGACCAGCTTCGCGCCCTGGATGACGTTGAGGCCGATGCCGCCGAGGCCGAACACGACGACGTTCGCTCCGGGCTCGACCTTGGCGGTGTTGACCACCGCGCCGACGCCGGTCGTGACTCCGCAGCCGATGTAGCAGCTGGTGTTGAACGGCGCGTCCTCGCGGATCTTCGCCACCGCGATCTCGGGCAGCACGGTGAAGTTCGAGAAGGTCGAGCAGCCCATGTAATGGAAGATGGTCTCGCCCTTGTAGCTGAAGCGGCTGGTGCCGTCCGGCATCACGCCCTTGCCCTGGGTCGCGCGGATGGCGGTGCAGAGATTGGTCTTGCCCGAAAGGCACGACTTACACTGGCGGCATTCGGGCGTGTACAGCGGGATCACGTGATCGCCCGGCTTCACGCTGGTCACGCCCGGGCCGACTTCGCGCACCACGCCCGCGCCCTCATGGCCGAGGATCGACGGGAAGATGCCTTCGCTGTCGAAGCCGTCGAGCGTGTAGGCGTCGGTGTGGCAGATGCCCGTCGCCATGATCTCGACCAGCACTTCGCCCGCCTTCGGCCCGTCGAGATCCACCTCGACGATCTCGAGCGGCTGCTTGGGCGCGAAAGCGACGGCGGCGCGGGTCTTCATCTGTTCAAGCTCCCCTGACGTTGCGGCTGCCTATGCCTGCAGGAAGCGCCGTATCCAACCCGCCACGCGCGCGTTGTCGTTGGGCGCGTCGAGCGAAGCGATCGCCGCCTCTGGGTCTGGCACGACATCGTAGCGCATCTCGATCAGCGCCTGGGCGAAAGCCGGCGCGAATTCCGGATGGAACTGGAAGGAAATCGCCGGACGGTCGGTCCAGGCGAGCCCCGCAAACGGCGTGAACGACGAGCAAGCGACCACTTCAGTGTTGGGCGGCTGAACCACGACCTGATCCTGATGCGACGCGGGTATTGCGACTTCGTTAGCAGTCGTCCATCCACGGTTCGGACGCGGACGATCGAGTAATGCTGCAGCCCCGCGCCCCAGCCTTTCTCCGATTTCATCGACATGCCCGCCGAGCGCCTCGGCCATGATTTGATGCCCGAAGCAGATGCCGACCATCTTGCTGGCCTTCGCCGCTGCGGATGAAATCCGAAAGCGGAGCGATCCAGGGCAGCGGGTCGTAGACGCCCGCGGGTGACCCGGTGATCAGATAGGCGCCGTGCGCCGCCGGATCGCCCGGCAACTCGCCGGCCGCGACGTCGAAGGTCTCGATCTCGAACTCCGGACCGAGCATCCGCGCGAACATCGACGGATAATTGCCGAACTTCGTCTTCGAGATCGCCGGGCGGTCGCCCGGTTTCGAGGATTGCGAGCTTCATCGCCGCGCCTTGCCACGCCAAGGCCCTTCGGCCAATGCTGAACGCATGGAAACCAAGGCGCTGGAGGGGCGGCACGCGCTGGTGACCGGCGGCGGGACGGGGATCGGCGCCGCGGCCGCGACACACCTTCACGCCGCGGGCAGCCAAGATTTCGCTGCTCGGCCGCCGGATGGAACCACTTCTCGAGGTGGCCGAGAATGTCGGCGGAAGCGCAGTTCGCTGCGACGTCACCGACCGTGAGCAGATCCGGCACGCGTTCGACGAGGCGCGCGCGCTGAACGGCCCGATCGAAATGCTGATCGTCAACGCGGGCATCGCCGAGAGCGCGCCGTTCCACAAGATGACTCGCGAGAGCTGGGACCGGATCATCGCCATGAACCTGACAGCAGCGTTCGACTGCGCGCAGGCGGCGCTTCGCCGATCTGCTGGCAGAGCGAGAACGGCCGGCTGGTGTTCGTCGCCTCCGTCGCGAGCCTGCGCGGCGTGCCTTATGCCGCGCATTATGCCGCGTCGAAGCACGGCCTGCTCGGCCTCATGCGCTCGCTCGCCGCCGAATATGCGAAGACGAACCTGACGGTGAACGCGGTCTGCCCCGGCTATGTCGACACGCCGATGACCGACCAGTCGGTCGCGCGCGTGTCGCGAGATCACCGGCCGAAGCGAAGATCAGTCGCGCGACATCATCACCAACATGAATGCGAGCGGACGGCTGGTCGATCCGCAGGCGATCGGCAACGTCATCGCCGATGCTGTGCCTGCCGCTGAGCCGCGACATCAACGGCGCGGCGATCACCATCGACGGAGGAACGAGCGCGTGAGCTTCGACGCCGCGAATTTCGCGTCCGAAGCATTTCCTGTGGGACTTCGCGGACGGGGTCGCGACGGTCACGCTCAACCGGCCGGAGCGGAAGAACCCGCTCACCTTCGAGAGCTATGACGAGCTCCGCGATACGTTCCGCGCGCTCGACCAGGACTATGGCGTGAAAGCCGTGGTGATCCGCGGCGCGGGCGGCAATTTCTGCTCGGGCGGCGACGTTCACGAGATCATCGGACCACTGACCAAGATGGACGCCGACGGGCTGCTCGCGTTCACGCGGATGACCGGCGACCTGGTGCGCGCCATGCGCGCCTGCCCGCAGCCGATCATCGCCGCGGTCGAAGGCGTTTGCGCGGGCGCGGGAGCGATCCTGGCGATGGCCAGCGACATCCGCTTCGGCCCGCCGAGCGCGAAGACCGCCTTCCTGTTCACGCGCGTCGGCCTGTCGGGCGCGGACATGGGCGCGTGCGCGATCCTGCCGCGGATCATCGGCCACGGCCGGGCGGCGGAGCTGCTGTTCACCGGCCGCAACATGACCGCCGACGAAGGCTTCGCCTGGGGTTTTTGGAACCGCGTCGTCGACGACGTGCTGGCCGAAGCGCACGCGCTCGCGCGGAGCTGGCGAGCGGGCCCGAGCATCGCGCATGCGGTGACCAAGCGCCAGCTCGACGCCGAGTGGAACGTCTCGATCGAGGAAGCGCTCGAGATGGAAGCGCGCGCGCAGGCGCGTTGCATGGAAACCAACGACTTCAAGCGCGCCTACGAGGCCTTCGCGGCGAAGCGCACGCCGGAGTTCCAGGGTGACTGATCCTTATCGCTGGCCCTTCTTCGAGGAGCGTCACCGCGAGCTGGCGCGACGAGCTCGAGGCGCTGGTGCGACGACCAATCTCGCCAATCGCTACGCCGGACGACCTCGACAGCGAATGCCGCACGCTGGTGCGCGAGCTTGGCGGCGCCGGTTTCCTCAAGCTCTGCGTCGCCGACGGCGAAGCACCGCCCCGACGTGCGCAGCCTCGCCATCGCGCGCGAGACGCTCGCCTATCACAGCGCGCTCGCCGATTTCGCTTTCGCGATGCAGGGGCTCGGGCTCGGGCGCGATCTCGCTGTTCGGGACCATCGAGCAGAAGCGCGAATGGCTGCCGCGCGTCGCGAGCGGCGAAGCCATCGCCGCCTTCGCAATGACCGAACCGGCGTGCGGATCGGACGCTGCGAACATCGCCACCTCCGCCATGCGCGACGGCAACGAATGGGTGCTGGTCGGCGAGAAGACCTACATCTCCAACGGCGGAATTGCCGATTTCTACGTGACCTTCGCGCGCACTGGCGAAGGCGAAGGCGCGCGCGGGCTGTCGGCATTCATCGTGCCGGCGAAGCGGTCGCCGTCGCCGAGCGTATCGAAGTCGTCGCGCCGCACCCGCTCGCGCGGCTGAAATACGACAACGTCCGCATCCCCGCCGACGCGATCATCGGCGAGCCGGGCGAGGGTTTCCGCATCGGCATGGAGACTCTGAACCTGTTCCGAGTGACGGTCGGCGCTGCCGCGCTCGGCTTCGCCCGGCGCGCGCTCGATGAAGCGCTGAGCTTCGCGAAGCAATCGCCGCCTCGGCACGGCACGCTCGCCGACAATGCGGTGACGCAGGAGAAGCTCGCCGACATGGCGCTGGCGATCGATGCGTCGGCTTTGCTGATCTACCGCGCCGCCTGGCAGCAGGATGTCGGGCGGCACCGACAACCGCCGCGCCGCCGCCATGGCCAAGCTCCACGCGACCGAAGCCGCGCAGCAGGTGATCGACGCCGCGGTGCAGATGCACGGCGGCGCCGGCGTCACCAAGGGCGTCAAGGTCGAGGAGCTGTACCGCGACATCCGCGCGCTGCGCATCTACGAAGGCGCGAGCGAAGTGCAGCGGCAGATCATCGCGCGCGATTTGCTGAAGGAGGTGCGGCCATGAAGGTGCTTCAACCGCCGAACTGGCCGCGGCCCAAAGGCTATTCGAACGGCATCAGCGCGCACGGGCGGATGATCTTCACCGCCGGCATCGTCGGCTGGGACGAGAACGAGAGCTTCCCCGAGCACACGCTGCACGGCCAGTTCGCGCAGGCGCTGATGAACACGCTGGAGATCCTCGCCCAGGACGGCGCGGGGCCGCAGCATATCGTGCGCATGACCTGCTACGTCACCGACCGCTCCGACTACCTCAATTCGCGCGACGAGATCGGCGCCGCGTGGCGCGAGATCATGGGCGCCGAACTATCCGGCGATGGCGCTGGTCGAGGTGAAGGGCCTGGTCGAGAGCGCGGCCCAGGTCGAAATCGAGACGACGGCGGTGGTCGAGGAGAATGATTTTCACACGAAGGACACGAAGATCGCGAAGGAGCACGAAGAGTGGCGCGGCGTCTCGGCGCTCCGCTCTTCGTGTCTTCGTGTGAACCAGATCCATTGCCGCTTCGCGGCGGTGGCGAATGACGTACGATCCGCTTCGTCCGCGACCGCCTGCCGCCGCCGGAGCTGCTGCCGGAATTCCGCTTCGACCTGCCCGAGCTGCAATATCCCGAGCGGCTGAACGCGGCGGCGGAGCTGCTGAAGGGCGGCGCGCCGGACGCGCTGGCGGTGGTCAACGATCATGGGCGCTGGACATACGCCGATCTCGACGATTTCAGCGGGCGGATCGCGCGGCTGCTGGTCGAGGAGCATGGGCTGATCCCCGGCAACCGCGTGCTGCTGCGCGGGCCGAACGGCTACACGATGTTCGCCGCGTGGCTCGGCGTGCTCAAGGCCGGCGGCGTGGTGGTCGCGACCATGCCGCTGCTGCGCCCGGGCGAGATCGCGACGGTGATCGAGCGGGCGCAGATCTGCCACGCGATCGTCGACAGCCGCTTCATCGGCGATTTCCGCCAGGCGGTCGAGCAGACGCACTTCGTCAAGCACATCGTCAAATATGACGGCGATTACGGGCACGGCGAGCTGGAGACGCGCACCGCCTCGCTGCAGCCGCTGCCGCCCGCCGACACCGGCCGCGACGACCCGGCATGATCGCCTTCACCAGCGGCACGACCGGCGTGCCCAAGGGCTGCGTCCAGTTCCACCGCGACGTGCTCGCGCCGTGCGACACGTTCGCGAAGCACCTCGTCGGCCCGAAGCCCGGCGACGTCTTCCTGACCAGCGCGCCGATGGCCTTCACCTTCGGGCTCGGCATCACGCCGATGTTCCCGCTGCGCTTCGGCGCGGCGAGCGCGACGATCGAGCAAGGCGGCCCGAGAAGCTGCTCGACGCGATCGTGAAGCACGGGGTCACCCACCTCGGCACCGCGCCGACCGCCTACAAGGCGATGCTGTCGCAGCCGAGCCTCGACGAGGCGCTGAAAACCCTCCGCTACTTGCATCTCCGCCGGCGAGCATTTGCCCGAGGCGATCTGGCGCGCGTGGCAGGAGCGCACGGGCATCGCGATCACCGACGGCATCGGCTCGACCGAGATGATGCACATCTTCGTCTCCGCGGCGGGCGACGACGTCCGCCCCGGCTCAACCGGCAAGGCGGTGCCGGGCTACGAAGCGACCGTGCTCGACGCCGACGGCAATCCGCTGGACGAGGGCATCGGCCGCCTCGCGATCAAGGGCCCGACCGGCTGCCGCTACCTCGATGACCCGCGCCAGCGCGACTATGTCGAGAACGGCTGGAACGTCACCGGCGACACCTACCGCCGCGACGCCGACGGCTACTATTGGTACCTCGCGCGCAGCGACGACATGATCGTCAGCTCGGGCTACAATATCGGCGCGCCCGAAGTGGAGAATGCGCTGCTGTCGCACCCCGCGGTCGCCGAATGCGCGGTGATCGGCGTGCCCTGCCCCGAGCGCGGGCAGAAGGTGAAGGCGTTCGTGGTGCTGCGCGAGTTCGCGGAGCCCAGCGACGAGCTGGTCGCGAGAAGCTGCAGGCGCATCGTCAAGGACGCAGATCGCGCCCTACAAATATCCGCGCGAAATCGAGTTCGTGGAGGCGCTGCCGAAGACCGCGACGGGCAAGCTCAGGCGGAGTGAGTTGAGGGAGCCATGATACGCATGCAGTGAACGTGACTGCGTCGGCAATGCGCTCATTTGCTCTGGCAGCGTGGTCGCGGCATGTCTCGCAACGTTGTACGACGATCAGTCTGACACGATCGTCCTGCTAGCATCACGTGGCTGTCAATGTGAGCATGCGATCACTCTGCCACGGTCTGCACTGGCATGCAAGCTGTACTCGGACTAGACGCTGCCAGATCGAAGCCGATGCGATCGACAGTCAGCGTTCTGCGCCGATCGGACGATGCGATGCTCGAAGTATTCTGCGATCGAAGTGTCACGCAGCGGACAATTGCCGTCGTCAGCATGGACGTTCCGGACATCGTTCGAGCGAAGCGACGAAGTTCGATTGAGCCGCTGCGACGCTGGCTGAAGACGCCTACGTCAGCAATCGGTCGGTGGCAGAGCCCACGACGCAATCGACAGCGAGCATGCGAAGCCTCACTCAAACTCCACGATGACCTGATCGACCGCGAGGCTGTCGCCCGCCTTCGCCGGGGTCGCCTTGACCGTCGCCGCCTTGGGCGCGCGGAGGATGTTCTCCATCTTCATCGCTTCCATCACCGCGACCGGCTGGCCCGGCTCGACCTTGTCGCCGACCGCGACGTCGAGCCGCGTCAGCAGCCCCGGCATCGGCGCGAGCAGCAGCCGCGAGAGGTCGGGCGGCTCCTTCTCGATCATGTGCTTCGCCAGCTCGGCGACGTGCGGCGGCAGCACCTGCACCTTGTGGCTCGCGCCGCGCGTCTGCAGCTCCCAGTCGCGGCCGGCGCGGCGGACCTGGACGATGCGGTGGCGGCCGTCGACGGTGACCGCCGAGCAGCCGCTGCCCGGGCACCCAGCGGCCGACGATGTCGATCAGCTCGCCGCCATCCAGCACCGCGAGCGTGCCGCCCTTGTACGGCTTGATGCGCACGCGATGCTCGCTCGCCCGCCGATCCGCACCACGCGCTCGCACGGCGGTGCGTCGGCGGGCCGAGCTGGCCGTCGATCTCGGCCGCGCGCTCGTCGCATGATCACCGCGACCATGCCGCGATCACCGCGAGGTCGGCGATGCAGCTGCGCGTCCGCCGGCGCGCCGTGGAAGCCCTTCGGGATATTCCTCGGCGATGAAGCCGGTGGTGATGTCGCCCTTGCGGAAGCGCGGGTGCTGCATCAGCGCGGAGAGGAAATCGACATTGTCGCTGATGCCGTCGATCACGAACTGGTCGAGCGCGTCGACCTGCGCGTCGATCGCCGCTTCGCGCGTCGGCGCCCAGGTGATCAGCTTGGCGATCATCGGGTCGTAGAACATGCTGACCTCGCCGCCGTCGGCGACGCCGTCGTCGACGCGGACGCGCACCTCGCATCCCGTCGCGGGAGGGGCCGGGGGTGGGCCTGCTGCGCTCGCGACTTCGCGCTTCGCGCTCTGCCCCTCCCGAAGCGGGAGGGGGTTGCACCGGCGGCCAGTACCGCACCAGCCGTCCCGTGCTCGGCAGGAAGCCGCGGTACGGGTCCTCGGCATAGACCCGCGTCTCGACCGCCCAGCCGTCGAGCTTCACATCGTCCTGCGTGAACGCCAGCTTCTCGCCCGCCGCGACGCGGATCATCTGCTCGACCAGGTCGAGGCCGGTGATCTCCTCGGTCACCGGATGCTCGACCTGCAGCCGCGTGTTCATCTCGAGGAAGTAGAAGCTCTTGCCGCTCGGGTCGGCGCCGTTGACGATCAGCTCGACCGTGCCCGCGGAATAATATCCGACCGCCCGCGCCAGCGCGACCGCCTGCTCGCCCATCGCCTTGCGCATCTCGGGCGTGACGAACGGCGACGGCGCTTCCTCGACCACCTTCTGGTGGCGGCGCTGGATCGAGCATTCGCGCTCGTTCAGATAGAGGATGTTGCCGTGCTGGTCGCCGAGCACCTGGATCTCGATGTGCCGCGGCTGCTCGATGAATTTCTCGATGAACACGCGGTCGTCGCCGAAGCTGGCCAGGCCCTCGCGCTTCACGCTGTCGAAGCCCTCGCGCACGTCCTTCTCGTTCCACGCGAGGCGCATGCCCTTGCCGCCGCCGCCGGCCGAGGCCTTCATCATCACCGGGAAGCCGATGTCCTTGGCGATCTTCAGCGCCTCGGCGGTCGTGGCGATGTCGTCGAGATAGCCGGGGACGATGTTGACGCCCGCTTTCTGCGCGAGCTTCTTGGATTCGATCTTGTCGCCCATCGCCGCGATCGCCTTGGGCGGCGGGCCGATGAAGGTGATGCCGGCCTTCGCGAGCGCTTTGGCGAAGCTCTCGCGCTCGCGACAGGAAGCCGTAGCCCGGATGCACCGCCTCGGCGCCGGTCGCCTTGCACGCGTCGATGATCAGCTCGGCCTTGAGGTAGGATTCGGACGCGGGCGGCGGGCCGAGCCGAACGCTTTCGTCCGCCATCTTCACATGCGGCGCGCGCGCGTCGGCGTCGGAATAGACCGCGACCGTCTTGATCCCCATGCGCCGCGCGGTGCGGATCACCCGGCACGCAATCTCCCCGCGATTGGCGATCAGGATTTTCTTGAACATCGAGCGCTCTTGTCCGCCGGTCGAACGCGCAGGGTCGCGAGTCCGGATCAGCGATGGTCGCGATCGTCGCTCGACTGGGTCCTCGGCGAACGGAGTCAATGCCAGTCCGGAATGCCCCTCGCGACACAGTTGGGGCGATAGCAGAAGGAAATTGCGTTCATTGGACGCAGCAGAGCATCCTTGCTATGAGCCGTCACGCTTGCTGTCCTGCAGAACGTGGATCGAGAATCTATCTGCGCATCGATTGCCGTCCAGAAGCCTTGCTGCGTGACAATCCTGGAAGCGCTTGAGATCGCAATCACCGTCATCCGTCGCGCAATATCGATCGCCATCCACCACGAGGTCGCTTGCGACTTGCTTCGCAGTCTCGATCAACGCGGTCGCACCGCTCGGATCGATGCTTCGGAGGCAGAGTAGCGCAGCCGACTAATAGCGAAAGCTGTCGCTCGCAGAGCATCGCCTCACTCCGCCGCCTCGTCGAGCGGCGGGCGGTTGTGGCCGAGCAGGCGCAGCACTTCGTCGGCGGCGTCGGCGAGGTTGGTGCCGGGGCCGAAGATCGCCTGCACGCCCGCGGCGCGGAGCGCGGCATAATCCTGCGGCGGGATGACCCCGCCCGCGACCACCTTGATGTCGGCGCGGCCCATGTCCTTCAGCGCCTCGATCATCTCCGGGATGAGCGTCCGGTGGCCCGCGGCGAGCGAGCTTGCGCCGACCACGTCGACGTCATTCTCGACCGCCATTTGCGCGGTCTCGCGCGGGGTCTGGAACAGCGGCCCGGGGATCACTTCGAAGCCGAGGTCGGTGAAGGCGGACGAGACCAGGTTGGCGCCGCGGTCGTGGCCGTCCTGGCCCATCTTGGCGACCATGATCCGCGGCTTGCGGCCGAGGCGTTCGGCGACGGATCGCGTGCCCTCCTCCGCGGCTTTCCAGCGCCCGTCGCGCCGCGCCTTGCCGTAGATTCCGCGCACCGGCTCGGGCTTGGTGCCGTAGCGCCCGAACGCGCGCTCGAGCGCGTCGGAGATTTCGCCGAGCGTGGCGCGGGCGCGGGCCGCTTCGACGGAGAGGGCGAGGAGGTTCGCTCCAATCCTCCTCGAGCTGCCGGGGAGGGGGACCGTCGCGAAGTGACGGTGGAGGGGCTGGGCCCTGCACGCCCCCTCCACCATGCTTCACATGGTCCCCCTCCCCCAGACGAGCTGGGGGAGGATTTTTGGCCGCTTCGGTCAGCGCATCGAGCGCCGCCCGCACCTTCGCCTCATCACGTCCCGCGCGCACCTTCTCGATCCGCGCGATCTGGCCAGCGCGCACCTTGGCATTGTCGACCTCGAGGATGTCGTGCTCTTCCTCTTCGGCCAGCCGATAGCGGTTGACCCCGACGATCACCGTCTCGCCCGTGTCGACCTTCGCCGCGCGCGCCGCGGCGGCTTCCTCGATGCGGTGCTTGGGCAGCCCTTCGGCGACCGCCTTGGTCATCCCGCCATGCGCCTCGACTTCCTCGATCAGCGCCCAGGCTTTCTCCTCCAGTTCGCGGGTCAGTTTCTCGACATACCAGCTGCCGCCGAGCGGGTCGGCGACCGCGGTCACCCCGCTTTCTTCCGCGAGAATCAATTGCGTGTTGCGGGCGATGCGCGCGGAGAAATCGGTCGGCAGCGCGATCGCTTCGTCGAAGCTGTTGGTGTGCAGCGACTGCGTGCCGCCGAGCACCGCCGCCAGCGCCTCGATCGTGGTGCGGACGATGTTGTTGTACGCGTCCTGCTCGGTCAGGCTGACGCCGCTCGTCTGGCAATGCGTGCGCAGCCGCTTGGACTTCGTCCTTCTTGCGCGCCGAGATCGGTCATGATCCGGTGCCACAGCGTCCGCGCGGCGCGGAGCTTGGCGACCTCCATGAACAGGTTCATGCCGATGCCCCAGAAGAAGCTCAGGCGCCCCGCGAAATCGTCGATGTCGAGCCCGTCCGCCTTGCGCCGCGCGGACATATTCCATGCCGTCGGCGAGCGTGTAGGCGAGCTCCTGCACCGCCGTCGCCCCGGCCTCGTGCATGTGATAGCCGCTGATCGAGATCGAGTTGAACTTGGGCATCTCCGCCGCGCAATAAGCGATGATGTCGCTGACGATCCGCATCGAGGGTTCGGGCGGGTAGATGTAGGTGTTGCGGACCGCGAACTCTTTCAGGATGTCGTTCTGGATGGTGCCGGTGAGCTTGTCGTGCGGAACGCCCTGCTCCTCGCCGGCGACGATGAAGAAGGCCATGACCGGAAGCACCGCGCCGTTCATGGTCATGCTGACCGACATCTTGATCGAGCGGGATGCCGTCGAACAGCAATTTCATGTCCTCGACGGTGTCGATCGCGACGCCGGCCATGCCGACGTCGCCGGCGACGCGCGGATTGTCGCTGTCGTAGCCGCGGTGCGTGGCGAGATCGAAGGCGACGCTGAGCCCCTTCTGCCCCGCGGCGAGGTTGCGGCGGTAGAAAGCGTTGGATTCCTCGGCGGTCGAGAAGCCGGCGTACTGGCGGATGGTCCAGGGACGCCCGGCGTACATCGTCGCGTAGGGGCCGCGGGTGAAGGGCGGCAGACCGGGGTAGCCGCTGTCGATTCCGGTTGCGTCTTCGGGGCCGTAGACAGTGTTCAGCGGGATTTGCTCGACCGTCTCGCGCGACCGGTCCTTGCCGCGCGACTCTTTAGCGGCGAGCTTTTCCCAATCGGGCTTGGTAGGCGGGTCGGCCATGGCCGGTCACTAGCGCGAGGGTCGCGCAATCTCCAGCATCCGTGTCGTCCCGCTTGACTAACGCAGGGTGCAATCCTATTTCGCGCTCATCCCGATCCACCGGTTCCCGGCGGCGCATTCGTGCGCGCGTCGGTTTTTCGTTTGAGAGCGGGATTTTGAAGCGCAGAGATGGGCGCGGAGCCGCGTGGGATTTTCCCTCCGTAACTTCGACGCCTGTGGAGCTTGAAGAGGGAGAAGAATGGCACGTATTGCTGGGGTTAATATCCCGACGAACAAGCGCGTCGAAATCGCGCTCACCTACATCCACGGAATCGGCCGCACGACCGCCCAGCAGATCACGCAAAAGCTCGGCATAAGCGCCGAAAAGCGAGTCCAGGACCTCACCGACCAGGAAGTCCTCCACATCCGCGAGGCGATCGACAAGGACCACCAGGTCGAAGGCGACCTCCGCCGCGAAACCGCGATGAACATCAAGCGGCTGATGGACCTCGCCTGCTACCGCGGCCTGAGGCACCGCAAGGGCCTCCCCGTCCGCGGCCAGCGCACCCACACCAACGCCCGCACCCGCAAGGGCAAGGCGCGGCCGATCGCCGGCAAGAAGAAATAAGCAGCAGCGACAGTCCGGGGGACTGTTGCGCCGCTTTTCTCCGCCGGATGGCGTGAGGAGAAGCCCGCAGCGCCGGTTCTCCGCTTTTGAAGGATGTAAGACTTAATGGCCCAAGCACCCCAGCGCATCCGCCGAAAGGAGCGCAAAAACATCAGCGCCGGCGTCGCGCACGTCAACGCCAGCTTCAACAACACGATGATCACCATCACCGACGCGCAGGGCAACGCGATTGCCTGGAGCTCGGCTGGAATGATGGGCTTCAAGGGCAGCCGCAAGTCGACTCCCTATGCGGCGCAGGTCGCCGCGGAAGATGCCGGCAAGAAGGCCGCGGAGCATGGCGTCCGCACCCTCGAGGTCGAGGTCAAGGGCCCCGGCTCGGGCCGCGAAAGCGCGCTTCGGGCGCTGCAGGCGGTCGGCTTCACGATCACCTCGATCCGCGACGTCACGCCGATCCCGCACAACGGGGTGCGGCCGTCGAAGCGGCGGAGAGTGTAGGCGAAGCGTCGCGCGGGGACACTCAATCGAGATGTCCCCGGGATGACGAATGAATTTGAAACGGCGGGAGACGTCTCGCCAAAGGGCAGGAAACAAAATGGCCGTCAATGTAAAGAACTGGCAGGAACTGAAGAAGCCCAACGCGCTGGAGAAGAAGATGGGCGGAGGCGATGTCCGCCGCCGCGCGGTGTTCGTCGCCGAGCCGCTCGAGCGCGGCTTTGGAATGACGCTCGGCAACTCGCTCCGCCGCGTGCTGCTGAGTTCGCTCCAGGGCGCCGCCGTCACCTCGATCAAGATCGACGGCGTGCTGCACGAGTTCAGCTCCTTGACCGGAGTGCGCGAGGACGTGACCGACATCGTCCTCAACGTGAAGCAGATCGCGCTCAAGATGGAAGGCGAGGGGCCCAAGCGCCTGCACCTCAGCGCCACCGGCCCGGCCGACGTCACCGCGGGCATGATCGCGGTTTCGGGCGACATCGAGGTCACCAACCCCGACCTCCTCATCTGCCATCTCGATGAAGGCGCGACGCTCAACATGGAGCTGACCGTCGACATCGGCAAAGGCTATCAGCCGAGCCAGGCCAACCGCCCGGCCGACGCGCCGATCGGGCTGATCCCGGTCGATGCGCTGTACAGCCCGGTGCGCCAGGTCGCCTACAAGGTCGAGAATACCCGCGTCGGGCAGGAGCTCGATTACGACAAGCTCACCCTGACCATCGAGACCGACGGCACGGTGACGCCCGAGGACGCGCTCGGCTATGCGGCGCGGATCCTCCAGGACCAGCTGCAATTGTTCGTCCACTTCGAGGAGGGCCAGGTGCGCATGGCGCCCTCGCCGATGATGGGCTCGGCAATCCCGCTGGCCGCCGAGCAGATCGCCGCCGACACCAACCAGCTCAACCGCTATTTGCTGAAGAAGGTGGACGAGCTCGAGCTGTCGGTGCGCAGCGCCAATTGCCTCAAGAACGACAACATCATCTACATCGGCGACCTGGTGCAGAAGACCGAAGCCGAGATGCTGCGCACGCCCAACTTCGGGCGCAAGAGCCTGAACGAGATCAAGGAAGTGCTGGCGCAGCATGGGGCTGCGGCTGGGGATGGACATTCCCGGCTGGCCGCCGGAGAATATCGAAGAAATGGCCAAGAAGCTCGAGCAGGAAATGCTGGGCTAAACGGCGTTTCGCTCAAAGTGGTACTT
>CAWAXE010000005.1:0-56437 GCA_963785965.1 uncultured Alphaproteobacteria bacterium | reverse complement strand
CTCGATCGCGCACCCGACGCGCAGCGCCCGCTCCGGATCGATCGGAAACATTCGCGAGGCGGCTATGGTGAGCATCGGGCGGAGCCTCTTGCCGCCGCCGATGGCCGCATGGCGCATGGCCTCGAACAGCCGATCGCGGCCGTCCCCGGTCGGGGCCAGCAGCCGGGCGAAGAAATCGTCGACGTCGGCGCGGACCCGCGCGGCCTCAGCGTTCAGCTCGCCGGCCGAGCGGTCGATCGTCTCAACTGGCATCGAACGGCTTGAGGCCGGCCGGCTTGCCATTGCTGCCGAAGGCGATCTGCTCGATCCGCGCCTGCGCGTCCTTGAGCCGCGCCTCGCAGTGGCGCTTGAGGCGGTCGCCCTCCTGATAGAGCTCGATCGAGCGGTCGAGTGGCGCCTCCCCTTTCTCGAGCGTGCGCACGATCTCCTCGAGCCGCGCGAGCGCAGCCTCGAAGCTCAGCTGACTGACGTCCTCAACGGTGGCCATGGTCGGCAGTTGTGAGCCTCACCAGCCCTCGAATCAAGGCAGCATCAAGGGAGCGGCGTGTTCTTGAACGGGTCGCGGATGCCGGGAACGATCTCGTCGCGCAGCGCCTCGTCGTCCACCCCCGCAAGTGCCGCTTCGGCCTCGCGCACGTGCCGCTCGCGCTCGTGACGAAGCTCCTCGATCAATGCGGCGCGGTCGCTGTCGAACCGCGTATCGGTCGGCGCCTGGATTCCGGCCGCCTTGGCCGCCTTGGCCACCGCGGCATCAAGCTCGCGCTGCCTGGTAAGGCCGAGCGTCACCGGGTCCTTGGGCGAGATGTTCGCCATGTTCCAATGCGTGCGGTCGCGAATCGCGGCGATGGTCGTGCGCGTGGTACCGATCAACTTGCTGATCTGCCCGTCCGTGACCTCGGGGTGGTTCTTGATAATCCAGTAAATCCCGTCCGGCTTGTCCTGGCGCTTGGAAACCGGCGTGTAGCGCGGTCCGCGTGTGCGCCGGACCTCTTCAGGAGCCTTGTGCATCTGGAGCGAGTAATCGGGATCTTCCTGCCCCTTCTCGATCTCCTCGTGAGTCAGCTCGCCAGCCCGGATCGGGTCGCGGCCGGTAAGCTTGGTGGCCGCGGTGTCATCGGCGATCGCCTGCACTTCGAGGATATGCAGGCCGCAGAACTCCGCGATCTGCTCGAAGGTGAGCGAGGTATTCTCGACCAGCCAGGCGGCGGTCGCGTGGGGCATCAGAGGCTGGGCCACTGGAATGTCTCCGTGTGTTAGAAATGAATAGGGCCGCCCCTCACGGAGCGGCCAGCGTTGCCGGCGATGTAAACCGGCGCCGCCGCCGGGGCAAGTGAGGCGCTCCCACACCTTCCAACGATTTTCCAGCAGTGGCTTCCAGCGAGGGGATGGTAGCGTTACCCCAGTTGTTGTGGAGGAGCGCGTGATGGTGCCGCACGTAGAATGGCTCGGTTTGTGCGCGGCACTGGCAGCGGCGGTGGCAGCGGCGCCCGCTCTGAGCCAGATTGCTCCGGACAAAGGCCCCTGGACAGCCGAGCAGGACCATCGGGACATGATGGACCAGCTTGGGGATCCGCACGCTGCGGCCCGGGCCGAGCGGCAATGATACCGATCCCAATCACGCTAACACCAATGAGCGGCTGGCCAACCCGTGGCCGATCTGGCCCGACCTCATGACTACGCACGACGGCCAGCAGGTGACGACTGCCAGTGAGTGGTGGAAGCAAAGGCGGCCCGAGATCGTCGAGGGTTTTGAGCGCGAGGTCTACGGGCGCGTGCCCGCGAACGCGCCGAAGGTCACCTGGAGCGTCGCTTCGGCCGATCCGGAGTTCGTTGCGTTCCGTCCGGTCATCGCCAGGCAGATCGTCGGTCACCTCGACAACAAGGGCGACCCGGCGATCAGAATCGACATGCGGATGCTGCTGGCGCTTCCGGCCAACGCCAAGGGGCCGGTGCCGGTGCTGATCATGTTCGCCGCCGCGCGTTATCCGTCGCCGAGCCAGCCGAACCCGCAGGAAGCGGCAAAGCTCGATCAAACCTTGAAAGCGATGCTCGCCGAGCGGGACCCGAGCTTTGCAACCATATTCAAAGCGCATCCGGGCTTCGAATTGGTCAAGCAGCCCGGTTTCTTCGCGCCGCCGCCGTCCGAC
This sequence comes from uncultured Alphaproteobacteria bacterium, assembly GCA_963785965.1. Taxonomy (GTDB): domain Bacteria; phylum Pseudomonadota; class Alphaproteobacteria; order Sphingomonadales; family Sphingomonadaceae; genus Sphingomicrobium. The sequence goes on along the minus strand of CAWAXE010000005.1, from coordinate 54,290 downwards.
GAGCGCATCACTGACCTGATTGCCGATGGCTGGGGAGTGGCGCTGCTCGATCCGGCGACCATCCAGCCGGACAATGGCGCGGGCTTGCGGACCGGCGTCATCGGTCTCACCAACCACGGGACTCGGCGCAGGCCTGAGGATTGGGGCGCTCTGCGCGCGTGGGGATGGGGCGCGAGCCGAGCGCTCGATTATCTGCAGACGCTGCCCGAGGTCGAACTCGAAGCATGTCGGAATCGAAGGCGTGTCGCGCTACGGCAAGGCAGCACTGGTGACCGCCGCCTTCGATCCGCGCTTTTATATGGTGCTGGTCGGTTCGTCCGGCGAAGGCGGGGCGGCGCCCTTCCGCCGCAACTTCGGGGAGGCGGTCGAGAACCTGGCCTCGACCGGCGAGTATCACTGGATGGCCGGCAATTTCCTCAAATATGCGGCGTCGGACGCGAAGTTCGGAGCGAAAACGCCCAACGACCTGCCGGTCGATTCGCATGAGCTGATCGCGCTCGTCGCGCCGCGGCTGGCCTTCGTCAGCTATGGCAATCCCGCCGCCGGCGACGCCCTCTGGCTCGACCAGCAAGGTAGCTTCATGGCGACGATCGCCGCCGGCCGCGCATGGACCCTGCTCGGCGCGCACGACCTCGGCCAAGGCATCGACTATCGCACGGCAGTGAAGCCGCCCATCGGAACGAACCTGCTCGACGGCGAGCTCGCCTGGCGACAGCACGAAGGCGGCCACACCGACGCGCCGAACATGAAACATTTCATCCGATGGGCCGATGAAAAGATGGGACGGGCGCCCGGCCGGTAGGCGCGATCACGCATCCATCGCCAGGTAGCGCGGCTGGCCCTTCATGCGCTCTATCCACTGCCCGACATGCGGATAGCGCCTGAGATCAAAGTCCGCCTCGCTCGCGACGTGGCTGTAGGCGAAGAGGCAGATGTCGGCGAGGCTCATGTGCCCGGCAACAAACCAGTCGTGACCGGCGAGGTGTTCGTCCATGACGCCAAACGCCGCATTCCCCGCCTGCCGCTTGGCCGGCATCTGCAGCCGTTGCAGATCGCTCAGATTGTCGAGGCCAATCGAGCACATCCAGAAGCGCAAAGTCGCGATGTTGGGCTCGTGATTATATTGCTCGAAGAACATCCATCGCAGCATGTCGGCATGCTCGAACCGGTCGGTCGGGATGAGATGCGAGGCGTCGGCGACGAAATAGCAGGCCGCGTTACTTTCCGGGATAAAGCGGTCGCCGACCTGGAGCACGGGGATGCGCCCGTTGGCGTTGACGGTGGCGAGGAACTCGGGAGTCCGCGTCTCGCCCTTCATGATGTCATATTCGCACCGCTCGAGGTGAACTCCGGCGATCGCCGCGGTCAGCCGGACTTTGTAACAATTACCTGACGCGGCATATTCATGGAGCACCAGGCGGTCGGACATCGCACTCTCTCCGTTGAAATCTCGAAGTTCATATCCGCAAATCTGCTCGACATGAAAAGCTCACACGGCTCGACTGAGTTGCTTTGCCGGCGAAAGGCGCTGCAAAATCTTGGTTAACCGTTTGTGAGTAAAATCCATGTCAGAGCGGTGCTCGCGTGGCTGGACCGACAGTTCAGCGGGGGATTGGGATGCTCGACAGGCTGGTCTTCGGCACAGCGATCGCGGCTCGCCGCAGCGTGCTTCAGTCGCACTTCGACGTGACGCGCCAGTTCGAAAAGCTCGAGGAAAGCTGCGTTCCCTCCTATGTCCATGCGAACAAGCTCGCCGCCTGGGTTGCGTGGCAGCGGACGAAGGCCGCCGCGAGCCTTTACGAGCGGCATGCCGCCGCAGGCCCAATCCTGGATTTTGGTGCCGCCACCGGCGAAGTCGGCCTACTGCTCCGCAAGCGCGGTACTTACGCCATTATCGAGCAGGACGAGCTACTCGCCGGCGCTTGCGGAGAATGGCAGGAAACCCGGAGAACGACCCTCGATCAGGCGGAGGCCAACAGCTTCGCCGCCATATTCGCCTTGGACTCGCTCGAGCATAATGAGAACATCCCCGAGCTCGTTGACCGTCTCGTGCCGCTCCTGAGGCCCGACGGCGTGTTCATTCTTTCGGGCCCGACAGAGAGCGGATTTTATCGGCTGGGTCGCCGTCTCGCGGGTTTCTCGGGCCATTATCATCACTCGACGATCTTCGACATCGAAGCAATCATGTCCGAACATTGCACCTTGGTCGAAGCACGGAAGGTGCCGGTGTTCCCCACCCTCTTCCGGGTCACCGCATGGCGCCGTTCTTACGCTTCGGTCCGCCGCTGATGTTTCATGCCGCAATCCGTCATCCCGCGATAACGGTGCCGCTTCGGGTGGCGGCGGTCATTCCTTGTTACAAAGTGACGGCGCATATCGCGGCCGTCATTGACGGCATTGGGCCTGAAGTCGGAGCGATTTACTGCGTCGACGACGCCTGTCCCGATGGTTCCGGCAAGCTCATCGAGAAGACGATCAGCGATAGGCGCGTCAGGGTTCTCTATAACGCAACCAACCAGGGCGTCGGCGGAGCGGTTCTGACGGGATACCGACAGGCGCTCGCAGACGGCCATGACGTGCTCGTCAAAATTGATGGCGACGGCCAGATGGATCCGGCTTTGATCCCGCAATTTGTGGAGCCGATCGCCGAGGGCGCGGCCGACTACACCAAGGGCAACCGCTTCTTCGATCTGGAGGACGTCCAGGGAATGCCGTTCGTCCGCCTGATCGGAAACAGCGCGCTTTCATTTCTGACCAAATTGTCGTCCGGCTATTGGAACATCTTTGATCCGACCAATGGCTATACGGCCATGCACCGGTCGATCGGCGAGCTCATCCTCAAGCGCAACATCGACAAGAAGTACTTCTTTGAGACGGACATGCTGCTCAACCTGTATCTCATCCGAGCGGTGGTGCAGGACGTGCCGATGGCGGCGATCTACGGCGAGGAGCAGAGCAACCTCAGCGTCCGCCGCATAATTTTTCCGTTTCTTGCCAAAACGCTGCGAAATTCCCTTCGGCGATTTGTGGTGCATTACCTGATCCGCGATTTTTCGCTGGCCACTCTGGAGGCGTTGTTGGGCGTGCTCGTCCTCGGTTTCGGAATCGTCGCTGGCTCGACCTTTTGGCTCTCTTCGTACCTCTATGGCCAGGCAGCGACGGCCGGCCAGGTCATGATCGCTGCTCTTCCGATTCTCAGCGGGTTGCAGTTGCTGCTCTCGGCGCTCAACTTTGACATGCGCAACGTGCCTTCGATCGTGCGACACCCGACGTCCGTTCGGCAGCCAAGATGACCGCCTTTGAGCCGCTCGCCGATCAGATGCGAGCCACGCGAGACGAAATTCGCCCGGACCGCCTTTTCGTCCTGATCGCGCCGTTCCTCTATGCGGCTTACGCGTTGCTGACTCCGCCCTTTCAGAGTTTCGACGAAAATCAGCATCTGGATCGGGCCTGGCAGATCAGTTCATTGCAGTTCACCGGCGAGCGGCGCGGTGCGCAGTCGGGTGGCGAACTCCCACCCGGACTCCGCGAGGCCACCGTCCGAGAGATAGGGTCCGTTGTCCCCTTGGCTGAGCCGAAAATCATCCGCCGGCCGATTTCCGAAATCTTCGCTCGGAACACTCCGATCGGCAGCGATCAGAAGCCGATCTACTACGATTTTTTCGGATCCGTCGTTTACTCGCCAGTTGGATATCTACCGCAGATTTTCGCGGTCCAGATTGGGAAATCCGCCAATCTTTCCGTCGAATGGACGCTCAGATTGGGGCGTTTGCTCAACCTCGTTCTGTGCATCGGCTGGTCGTGTGGGCTTTGAAGCTCGTCCCGTTCGGCCGCTGGCTCATGCTGATCATCGCGCTCTCTCCGCCAATGGCGGCTGGAGCCGCAGCTTTCGGCCAGGATGCTCTCGTCAATGGCGGAGGATTCTTGCTCACGGCAGGGGGACTTAGGATTGCCGCCGAAAAGCGATGGACCGGCTCGCGCGCAGCAGTCGTCGGCCTCGCCGGTGTCGCCGTTTCCGTGGCGAAATTCGCCTATCTGCCGCTCGTGGCAGTAGCTGCGTTGCCGCTTCCGCGAGGCATCCCAGTGCGACGTTGGCTGTTGCCGCCGCTGCTGATCGGCTCGGCTGCTGCGGTGCTGATTTATGCCTGGATGAGCCTCAACGCGCACGCCGTCGTGGATCCTTTTCTTCCGGGGATGCCCAGCTTCGCGGAGCAGGTGTCGTGGGCCATGTCCCGTCCGATCGACTTTGCACTGCTGATCGGCCGAACTTGGCTATTCTGGCTGCCATCGGCATGGGCCCGCCTCTACACCTTCGGCGACGCGACGGTGCCGGGCGTTCGAATTGCCGCGATTCCAGGCATTGCAGCCCTGTTGGCGATGATGGCCTACGGCGATCGGGACGCCAATGCGCTTACCAGGACCCGCAGGATTTGGTTGCTGATAATCTTCGCTGCGGTCGCGCTACTCATCACCATTGCCATGTTCATGACACTGGCGGCGCGCGGAGCCGTCACCATCGATGGGATCCAGGGCCGCTACTTCATTCCGGTGTTTCCACTCGGCGCGATCGCCCTGATGCGACGCGGCGAAACTGCACCGCCGGTGGTCAGAAAGGTGGCGCTCGTTCTCGTATTGATCGCGAATGCAGCAGCGCTCGGCACCATCCTCACGACCTTCTATAGCTTCTAGGGGATCGTCAGCACGGTCTTGCCGACATGATCGCCCGCGTCCATCCGCGCGTGCGCTTCCGCCGCTCTGCTCAACGGAAAGACGCTGTCGATCACCGGCTTTAGCTTGCCGCCAGCGACGTAAGGCCAGACGGTCTTCGCAATCTCGTCAGCGACCATGGTCTTGAACTCGACCGGACGCGCACGGAGCGTTGACCCGGTCAGGGTCAACCGCCGTCGCATAATATCGACGATGGCGATCTCTGCAGTCGCGCCGCCCTGCACTGCGATCGAAACATGGCGTCCTTCCTCGGCGAGGCAGGCAAGGTTGCGCGGCACGTACTCGCCGCCCATCATGTCGATCACGACGTTGACACCGTGACGATCGGTCACCCGGTGAACTTCCTCGACGAAATCCTGCGTCCGGTAGTTGATCGCAGCGCCAGCACCGAGCTCAATCGCGCGCGCACATTTTTCGTCGGTTCCGCAGGTTACGATGAGGTGGAGCCCGAACAGCTGCCCGAGTGCGATCGCCATGGTTCCAATGCCGCTGGTGCCCCCATGCACGAGGACCCAATCGCCGTCGGCCGCGAAGCCGCGTTCGAACAGGTTCACCCAGACGGTGAACAAAGTCTCCGGCATTGCGGCGGCTTCGACCAGCGAGATCGCGTCGGGCGCTCCTAGACACGTTCCCACGGGCGCGGCGCAATATTCGGCGTACCCTCCGCCTGCGACCAGGGCGCACACTCTTTCACCGATGAGCGGTTCGGCGCCCTCGCCCGCAGCGACCACTTCGCCCGCAATCTCGAGGCCCAGAATATCGGGCGCTCCCGGCGGCGGCGGATAGAGGCCGCGGCGTTGCAAAATGTCGGGGCGGTTGACCCCGGCCGCGGCGACCTTGACCAGCACTTCGCCGGGACCGGGCTTCGGCACCGGCCGCTCGACCAGGGCAAGCTCCTCCGCTCCATCGGGCTGCGGCGCGACCACGGCCATCATCGAGGCGGGGATGCTCGGCACAGCGCCGCGCTTATTGACGCCGCGCCCGCATGGGTCAACAATTCGCGCCGTGGACCTCGAAGACCTCTTCCCGAGCAAGCCCGAAGATCCGCTGGTGGCGCTTGCACGCCAGGACCTCGATCCGATTTCGATCGACGAGCTGCACGAGCGGATCGCATCGCTCAAGGTGGAGATTGCCCGCGTCGAAGCCCACATCCAGCGCGTCGAGACCCACCGCTCTGCGGCGGAGGAGCTGTTCAAGAAGTCCTGAGATCTCTCGCCGCGGCGGAAGGCTGTCTCAATAGTCTGGTGTCACACGCGTCGGGAAATCCGGCGGCAAATCCTTGACACAGCTTCCGTAATGCCTCCGCATCGTCTGCATCGTCATCTGCGTGTACTGCCGATTGAGGGTGCCCACGCTGCGGATGAACGGCACAATGAATTCAGCGCCAAACCACATCGTATGATCGTCGCTGCGAAGCGCCTCGACGGCGCCGAGCACACGATCGGCTTCCTCGCCCGACACCGCCCCGCCAGTTCGGCGGAACGCCTTGAGGGCAGCCGTATCGCGGGCTTGAAGGGCGTTGATCTGGTTCACGATTGGCATTGACGCGTAGACTTGGGTGAACGGATAAAGTTGTTTCGGGTCAAAGTGAAAGGACACTTGGGACGCTTCAGCCGCCGTGTAGGCGGTGCTGTCATAGGTATAGAAAGGGGTCCAGAAATCGGCGGTCAGTTTCGCGATCTCGGCCCGAGGTTTGCCTGATTCGACCGCCGAGCGGATTGCGTCGAGGCGCGACACGATGCAGGGATGAATCGCGGCGTCCACGTAAATTTCGGGACCGTCGTCGTTAAGAAGCTCATCGCGCATCGCCCTGTCCGCGGCCTGAACCTTCTGTCGCCAATCCCACTCCTGGACCAGCTGCTCGAAGAACAGGGCGATCAGCACGCCTAGCACAATGATGGCGATCTCCTTGGCGAGCTCGCGCCAGCTGTGCGGCACTTTGGGCAGATGGAAGTCCATGGCCGGAGATCCCACTCAAGTGGCCGAGCATGAACGCCAGGCACTTCTTCAAGAGACGTTAACCATAAATAGCCGAAGGTGTGAGTTCGCGCCCTTGATTGGGCGACGCAGGCGTATGACATTAACCCTTGAGCCCGGTTGCTCCTGCCGGGCGCGGAGTCCAGAAAGTCCATGCCCAGTTTCGCTCGCGAACTCGAACAGACCCTCCACAATGCGCTTGGGGAAGCCAGCCGCCGTCGGCACGAGTATGCGACCCTCGAACATCTTCTGATCGCGCTGATCGACGACGAGCATGCCTCCAAGGTGATGACCGCCTGCGGAGTTAGCCGGGACGAGCTGCGCTCGTCCGTGAAGCAATATCTCGACAATGAGCTTGGGGCTCTGGTCGCAGACAGCGCGACCGATCCGACCCCGACAAGCGGATTCCAGCGTGTGGTCCAGCGCGCGATCCTGCACGTCCAGTCTTCGGGCCGTGACGAAGTTACCGGCGCCAACGTGCTCGTCGCCTTGTTCTCCGAGCGTGAGAGCTACGCGGTGTATTTCCTCCAGCAGCAGGACATGAGCCGCCTCGATGCAGTGACCTACATCAGCCACGGAGTCGGCAAGGGCGATACTGCGGCCGAGCCGCGCGCGCCCGAGGGGACCGAGGAGAAGACCGAAAAAGAGGGCGGCAAGAAGGAGTCCGCGCTCAAGCAGTTCACCGTCGACCTCAACGAAAAGGCCAAGGCGGGCAAGGTTGATCCTTTGATCGGGCGCATGCCCGAGGTCGACCGCACGGTACAGATCCTTTGCCGCCGGTCGAAGAACAATCCCCTCTACGTCGGCGATCCGGGCGTCGGCAAAACCGCGATCGCCGAAGGGCTTGCGCGCAAAATCGTCGAGGGCGACGTCCCCGACGTCTTGAAGGGCGCCGTGATCTACGCGCTCGACATGGGTGCGTTGCTCGCCGGCACGCGGTACCGCGGCGACTTCGAGGAGCGGCTGAAGTCGGTCGTCAACGAGCTTGAGAAGCTGCCCGACGCGATCCTGTTCATCGACGAGATCCACACGGTGATCGGCGCCGGCGCCACATCGGGCGGAGCAATGGATGCTTCGAACCTGCTCAAGCCCGCGCTCTCCTCGGGCGCGATCCGCTGCATCGGATCGACCACCTACAAGGAATTCCGCAACCATTTCGAGAAGGACCGCGCACTTCTCCGCCGCTTCCAGAAGATCGACGTCAATGAGCCGACCATCGAGGACACGATCAAGATTATTGCCGGCCTGCGCTCATCGTTCGAGCAGCACCACAAGGTCCGCTACACGTCCGATGCGGTGAAGAGCGCGGTCGAACTGTCGGCGCGTTACATCCATGACCGCAAGCTGCCCGACAAGGCGATCGACGTGATCGACGAAGTCGGCGCGATGCAGATGCTGGTGCCGCCGAGCCGCCGCAAGAAGGTGATCACGACCAAGGAAATTGAGGCGGTGGTCGCGACCATGGCGCGCATCCCGCCCAAATCGGTCAGCGCCGACGACAAGCAGGTGCTCGAGCATCTCGACGCCGACTTGAAGCGCGTCGTGTTCGGCCAGGACCTCGCGATCGAGAAGCTCGCATCGGCGATGAAGCTGTCGCGCGCCGGCCTTCGCGACGCCGACAAGCCAATCGGCAATTATCTGTTCTCGGGACCCACCGGCGTCGGCAAGACCGAAGTCGCGCGCCAGCTCGCCTCGATCATGGGCATCCCGCTGCAGCGCTTCGACATGTCCGAATATATGGAGCGCCATGCGGTCAGCCGGCTGATCGGCGCGCCTCCGGGCTATGTCGGTTATGACCAGGGCGGTCTGCTCACCGACGCCGTCGACCAGCATCCGCACAGCGTGCTCCTGCTCGACGAGATCGAGAAGGCGCACCCGGACCTGTTCAACATCCTTCTGCAGGTCATGGATCACGGCAAGCTCACCGATCACCACGGCAAGACGGTCGATTTCCGCAACTGCATCCTCATCATGACCACCAATGCCGGCGCAGCTGACATGGCGCGCGAAGGCATCGGCTTCGGCGCCTCGAGCCGCGAGGACATGCAGGAGGACGCGGTCAAGAAAATGTTCACGCCCGAGTTCCGCAACCGCCTCGATGCGATCGTGCCCTTCTCCTATTTGCCGCCGGCGGTGGTCGCCCGCGTCGTCGACAAGTTCATCCTCCAGCTCGAGCTGCAGCTTGCCGACCGCAACGTCCACATCGACCTCGACGATGAGGCGCGCGAGTGGCTGACCAGCCGCGGCTACGACAAGCTCTACGGCGCGCGCCCGATGGGCCGCCTGGTGCAAGAGAAGATCAAGCAGCCACTCGCCGAGGAGCTATTGTTCGGCAAGCTGGTCAACGGCGGCGAGGTCAAGGTCCGCATCAAGGACAATGCGCCAGCGTTCGAGATCGCTCCGGCGCCGCCCAAGGTGGCGAAGGCGAAGCTGGCGAAGCCGAAGGCGGACAAACCCGGGGCCAAGAAGAAGGCGGGAGGCACCGCGCCCGCGGCGGAGTAGGATCGCAAGGTCCAGGAGGGCCGGAAGAAACTCCCGGCCTCCGCTCCGGACGCTCGGTTAGGCTCTGTTCAATTCTTGAACGGATCGATCGTCTGGATCGAGCCGTCGGGGTTGAAGTGAAGCTCCGTGACCTTGACATCGCGCAGATGGTTCTTGTTGGACAATTGATTGTCCGCGTAGAATAGCCACCACTTGCCGTTCCGTTCGATGATAGAATCGTGCGTGGTCCAGCCCTGAACGGGGAGCAGGTAATGCCCACGATAGCGGAATGGCCCGTATGGATTGTCACCCGTGGCGTAGGCGAGGAAATGTGTGTCGCCCGTGGAATAGGTAAAATAGTACGTATCGCCGCGGCGGAACATCCATGACGCCTCGAAGAAGCGGCGGTCGTGATCCTTGCCGAGCAAGGGCTTGCCCTGACCGTCGACGATCACCGCGTCCCGCGGCGTTTCGGCAAAATGCTTCATGTCTGGCGCCAGGCGCGCGACCTTGGGCATCAGCGCCGGCTTGTCGTCCTGGTGCAGGTCGGTGTCCGACCCCTTGGCATCGTACACGCCCTTGTGCCATCGCTGCAGCTGGCCGCCCCAGATTCCGCCGAAATACATGTAGCTTTGCCCGTCCTTGTCGGTGAACACCGCCGGGTCGATGCTGAAGCTGCCGGGAATCGGTTGCGGATCCGCCTTGAACGGACCCATCGGGTTTCTCGACGTCGCCACCCCGATGCGAAAGGCGCCGAGCCCGTTCTTGTCGCGGCTTTTGTCGCGGGCGGGGAAATACAGATAGTAAGTGCCGTTCTTGTAGGCGGCGTCGGGAGCCCACGCCTGCTTTGAGGCCCAGGGCACGTCTTTGAGGTCGAGCGCGATGGGCCCGACGGTCGCGGGTCCCGGAATGCGATCCATCTTCAGCACGCGATAATCGTGCATCGCATATTCGCTGCCGAGATCGTCGTCTGGGATCTTGGTCGGTACGTCATGGGACGGGTAGATGTAGATCTTGCCGTTGAACACGTGCGCCGAGGGGTCGGCAGTGTAGATCGAGGTCACCAGCGGTTGTGACAGATAGTGGCGGCCGTTGGGCGCAACCGGCCCCTGCGCAATTGCCATCGTCCCCAATCCGCCGACCCCCGCGAGAACGATCTTCCTCATGACAATATCCCCTCGACATCCGGGCAGCGAGCGCTCAACCGAAGGCGCGGCTTGCCAGTCCAAAGCAACAGCGTTAGCGCTAACATAGCGGAACGGGAAGCGCCATGTATTTGGGCATCGATATCGGAACTTCCGGCGTCAAGGCGGTGATCGCGGGCGAAGCCGGCGAACTCCTCGATCAGTCGACTGCGCCCCTGACCGTTTCGCGTCCGGCCCCGCTTTTTTCGGAGCAAGACCCGGCCCAGTGGTGGGAAGCAACTAACCGCGCGGTGATGGCCCTCAAGCCCGAATACCGCAGACAGGTAAAGGCCGCTGGGGTCACGGGCCAAATGCACGGTGCGACTTTGCTCGACGAGGCTGATCGGGTGCTTCGCCCGGCGATCCTTTGGAACGACGGGCGTTCGGGCGCCGAATGCGTCGAGCTGGAGCGGACAGAGCCGCGCGCGCGGGAGATCACCGCCAATGCGGTCATGCCCGGGTTCACCGCCCCCAAGCTGCTGTGGGTGCGAAAGCATGAGCCCGAGATCTTCGAGCGGACGAAGACCGTCCTTCTGCCGAAGGATTATATCCGTTTCCTGATGACCGGCGAGAAAGCGTCGGACATGTCCGATTCGAGCGGCACGTCGTGGCTGGACGTCGGCGCCCGCCGCTGGTCGGCAGAGATGCTCGCCGCTTGCGGGCTCGCCCAGAACGCGATGCCCAGCCTGCACGAAGGACCCGAGATCACTGGCCGGCTGCGCGGCGAAGTAGCGGACGCCTGGGGATTGGAGCAGGCGCCGGTCGTCGCTGGCGCCGGCGACAATGCCGGGGCTGCCGTCGGGTTGGGAGCGGTGAACGACGGCGATGCCTTCATCTCGCTCGGAACCTCGGGCGTCGTTTTCGTCGTCACCGATACGCTTCGCGCTGACCCCGCCAGGGGACTTCATGCGTTCTGCCACGCCGTGCCGGGCAAGTGGCACCAGATGTCGGTCATGCTAAGCGCGGCTTCGTGCCTGGACTGGGCGGCGGCGTTTCTCGGCGATCGCGACGTTGCTGCATTGCTTGCGCGCGCGGAGGGTGCGACCGGGGACGTACCGATCTTCCTTCCCTATCTCACGGGCGAGCGCACGCCGCACGCGAACCCCCACGCCAAGGCGGTGCTGTCGGGCATGACGGCCGCCACAGGGGGCCCCGAGATAGCCAGAGCCGTGGTCGAGGGCGTCGCAATGGCACTTCGCGACGGACTGGACGTGATCACCGGCGCAGGCTCGACCGTCAGTTCGCTGACGGTCGCTGGCGGGGGCTCGCGCTCGCCATTCTGGGGACGCATTCTCGCTGGAGCGCTGAATGTGCCGCTGCTCTATCGCGCCGTGGGGGACGTCGGCCCGGCTTACGGCGCGGCCCGCCTGGCGATGGCCGGTGCCGGCGGAGCCAGCCCGACGGAAGCGTTCGCCGCTCCACCGGTCATCGCCACGGTCGAGCCCGAACCGGACCTGGTCTCTTATTTCGCGGAGCGACAGCCCAGGTTCCGCAATATCTACGCCGCACTCGAGTTCGAGCTTTGGAGACGTTCAATGACGGACAGGATTTTCGCGGACATCGCGCCGATCAAACATGAAGGCCCGGACAGCAGAAACATGCTGGCTTACCGTTATTACGACCCCAACCGGCAGGTACTCGGCAAGAGCATGGCGGAGCACCTCCGCCTCGCTGTCTGCTACTGGCACAGCTTCGCCTGGCCGGGGAACGACATTTTCGGCGTCGGCACGTTCCGCCGACCGTGGAACCCCGGTCAGCCGTGCAGTCAGGAAATGGCGGAACTCAAGCTCGACAATGCGTTCGATTTCTTCGAGCGCCTGGGCGTGCCGTTCTTTACGTTCCACGACGTGGACGCGATGGCCACCGCCGACACGCCGCAGGAGCACAAGCGGAACCTCGCGCTGCTCGCCGAGAAGATGCAAGAGCGGATGGAGCGTACCGGCGTCGGCCTGCTGTGGGGCACCGCGAACCTGTTCTCACACCCGCGCTATGCCGCGGGCGGCGCGACAAGCCCTGACCCGGAAATTTTCGCCTGGGCCGCGTTCCAGGTGCGCGAGATGCTCAACACTACCAATCGGCTGGGGGGCGCGAACTATGTCCTCTGGGGCGGCCGTGAAGGCTATGACACGATCCTCAACACCAATCTCGGCCAGGAGCTCGACCAGCTCGCTCGCTTCTTCAACATGGTGGTCGAGCACAAACACAAGATCGGCTTCACGGGCAAAATCCTGATCGAGCCCAAGCCCCACGAACCGGCCAAGCACCAATACGACCGCGACACGGCCACGGTGTACGGCTTCCTCGAGCGGTACGGGCTGCTCAACGAAGTATATGTCAACATCGAAGCCAACCACGCGACCCTGGCCGGCAACAGCTTCGAGCACGAGATTGCGACCGCGGTCGCGTTCGGCATCCTCGGCTCGATCGACATCAACCGCGGCGATCCGCAGAACGGCTGGGACACCGACCAATTCCCCAACGACGTGCCGGAGCTTACCCTTGCGCTGCTCGAAATCCTCAAGGGCGGCGGCTTCGACACCGGCGGGTTCAACTTCGATTCGAAGATCCGTCGTCAGTCGGTAGACCCCGTGGACCTGTTCTACGGCCACGTCGGCGGCATCGACGTGCTTGCCAAAGCGCTGCTCAACGCCGCGGCGATCATCGAGGATGGCACGCTTCCGGAATTTTGTCGAGGACCGCTACTCGGGCTGGAAGAGCGACTTCGGGCGGCAGGCGCTGACTTCAATGAGCCTGGATGAGCTCGCGGACCGGACGCTGAAAGCCGACGACAGTCAGAAGCGGCCACCCTCCGGACGTCAGGAGTATCTGGAGAACCTGATCAATCGGTTCGCCTGACGGCGGCGCTCAATCCTTGCTCTGAACCACGATCTTGCCCTGCGACCCGCGCGCGGCTGACGCGACCTGGATCGTAAAGGGGCTGCCGTCCTTGCTCTTGCCGGTGACCGTATCGCCGGCAAGCGCGGCGTCGATGCCGTTCTGCTTGAACTGGTCGACGAAATAGGACCGCACCGCATCGGGCGCGGCCGGCGCGGTGAAGGTCATGTTGACAGTCGAACCCTTGTCGGCTGCGAACACGTTGAAGCCGGTAACCTGACTGCCGGGCATCAGCTTCACGCCGTCGATGTCGAAATTGCCGTTGTGCATCATACCCGTGGGCACCTTCACCTGGCCTTGCACGAACGGCAGGTTGAAGGCGATCTGCCCATTCTCGTCGGCATTGATGGTCACATTCTCGTCGCCGGAGTCCGCCGGGTTCTTCGAATGCACATTGCACGCGCCGAGCAACGCCAGCGGCATGAGCAATACTGAACGGTTCATCGCGACCTCCTGTATTACATGTGCAATACAGCTCTAAGGTGCAACCGGTCAAGCGAAACGCGTTTGCGAGCTATCGCAGCCCGTCCGTCGAGAACATGCTTGCCGCCGCCCGCCGAAAGTTGAATCTTGACGCCATCCACCCGGAGGGGAGTTCAATTTCGTGAAACGATTCCACGCGCTTTCGCCGCTGGCGATGCTGTTTGCCGCCACCGCGCTCGCCGCGCCTGCCCATGCCGCGCCCGCGACCGGCCCAACCCGCTATTTCACCGGCAACGACCTGTTCAACCTCGAGGTCGCGACCGATCCGCAGATCAGCCCCGACGGCCGCACAATCGCTTATGTGCGCAAGTCGAACGACATCATGACCGACAAAGCGCGCTCGACGATCTGGCTGGTCGACGCCGCAACCGGGCAGCAGCGCCCGCTCCTCGCCGGCTCCGGTTCCTATTTCTCCCCGCGCTGGTCGCCCGATGGCAGCCGCCTCGCCTACGTCGCAGCCGAAGGCGGCAATCCGCAGCTCTACGTCCGCTGGATGGCAGGCGGCGAAAGCGCGCGCATCACCGGCCTGCCCGACAGCCCGGGAGCTGTCGCCTGGTCCCCGGACGGCGCGGCGAATCGCCTACACCATGTTCGTGCCCGACGACGGGCCCAAGCTCGGCAAGGCGCCGGACAAGCCCGAAGGCGCCAAATGGGCCGACCCGCTCCAGGTGATCGACGCGGTCACCTACCGCACCGACGACGACGGCTATCTGAAGCCCGGTTACTACCAGATCTTCTGGGTGCCGTCGGACGGCGGCGCTCCGACCCAGCTGACTTTCGGCGCGACGCACGCCGGCGGGCGCGTTCATGGACTCCGGACAGCCGCTCGATCCTGTTCAGCGCCGATCTGTCGAAGAACTGGGAGCGCGAGCCGCTCGAAAGCGAGATCTATCGCGTCAGCATCGACGGCGGTGCGCCGGTCGCGCTGACCAGCCGTGTCGGTCCCGACAATGCGCCGACGGTTTCGCCCGACGGCCGCCACATCGCCTTTGTCGGGTTCGACGACCGCAAGCTCGGCTACCAGAACGCGCAGCTGTCGATCATGAACCTCGACGGCTCGGACAAGCGCGTGCTCACCGGCTCGCTCGACCGCTCCGTCGGTGATCCGGCCTGGTCCGCCGACAGCCGCGCAGTCTACGTGCTCGTCGAGGACCGCGGCACCAACAAGGTCGAGCGCGTCGGCCTCGACGGCTCGATCCGCGAGGTCGCGTCGCGGCCTCACCGGCGCGGGGCTCGACCGGCCCTATGCCGGCGGCGAGTTCAGTGTCGCGAAAAATGGCGCGGTCGCGGTCACGAGCGGGCGACCCGCTGCACCCGTCCGACATCGGCATTGTTGCTGGGAATGGCGTCCGCCGGCTGACCCATCTCAATGAGCAGCTTGGCGCGAAAGCCATGGCGCAGGTGCAGAAGCTGCCGGTCGGCTCGAGCTACGACAAGCGGCCGATCGACGCGTGGATGGTCACTCCGCCCGACTTCGATCCGGCGAAGCGCTATCCGATGATCCTCGAGATCCACGGCGGCCCGTTCGCCGCCTACGGCCCGCAATTCTCGACCGACGACCAGCTCTACGCGTCGGCTGGCTATGTCGTGCTCTACACCAACCCGCGCGGCTCGACCTCCTACGGCGAGGAGTTCGCCAACCAGATCGACAAGGCTTATCCCGGCCACGATTATGACGACCTGATGAGCGCCGTCGACGCGGCGATCGCGAGCGGCGCACGTCGATCCCAACAATCTGTTCGTGACCGGCGGATCGGGCGGCGGCGTGCTGACCGCGTGGATCGTCGGCAAGACCGACCGCTTCCGCGCGGCAGCGACGCAGAAACCGGTCATCGACTGGGCGAGCTTCGGGCTCACCTCCGACATCGCGACCTTCCTCTCGCCCTACTGGTTCGCGAAGAAGCCGTGGGAAGACCCGACCGGCTATTGGGCGCGGTCGCCGCTCAGCCTCGTCGGCAACGTCAAGACTCCGACGCTCGTGGTCGTCGGCGCCGAGGACTATCGCACGCCCGACAGCGAGGCCGAGCAATATTATGAGGCGCTGCAGTTGCGCGGCGTTCCGACAGCCCTCGTCAAAGTCCCGGGAGCGAGCCACGGCGGAATCGCCGCCCGGCCGAGCCAGGCCGCGGCCAAGGCGAGCGCGATCCTCGCCTGGTTCGACCGCTACCGCACCGACCCGAGCGCTCATCCGGTCGCGTCGAACGAAGGCTCTTCCGCGGCGACGGCGCACTAACTAACGGCGCTTGCAACCTTTTGGCTCGCTGGCCGTCCTGCGGCCTGTGCACGGCCGTGCATTTTGGGGAGACAGACTGTGAAGACATTCCGCTGGCTCGCGGCGAGTGCGATCGCGCTGGCCGCCGTTCCGCTGACCGCCGCATCCATGGGCACCTTCAGCCCGTATCGCCTTTCGGAGATCGACAAGACGATTTCGGTCCGACGCTTTCGAAGGGCGCGGAGTCAACACGCCCGGCCGAGGTCAAGACGCGTCAATTACATCATCGACCAGTTCCGCTCGGCCGGGCTTCGAGCCGGGCGGCGACGTGGTCAACGGCAAGCGCAGCTGGACCCAGGCGGTGCCGCTGCTGCAGTCCGAGATCGTCGGCACTCCGCAGCTCACGCTGAACCTCGGCAACGGCCAGAGCCTTCCGCTGACGCAGGGCAATGAGATCGCCGTCCGCTCGCCGATGAACGGCCAGACCAGCGTAAATCTCGCCAACGTGCCCTTGGTCTTCGTCGGCTACGGAGTCGCCGCGCCCGAGCGCAACTGGGACGATTTCAAAGGCCAGGACGTCAAGGGCAAATTGCTTGTCGTGCTCGTCAACGACCCCGATTTCGAGGCTGCCCCGGCGAGCCGGTCGCCGGCAAGTTCGGCGGCAAGGCAATGACCTATTACGGCCGCTGGACCTACAAATATGAAGAGGCCGCGCGCCGCGGCGCCGCCGGCGTGCTCGTGATCCACGAGACCGCGCCTGCCTCCTACGGCTGGAACACCGTCAAGAACTCGAACACCAACACCATGTTCGACATCGTCCGGCAGAACCCGGCGGCGGTACACACGCCGTTCGAAACCTGGATCCAGCTGCCGCTCGCGCAGCAGATTTTCGCTGCATCAGGCCTCAACTTCGACCAGGCGAAAGTCGCGGCGCGGCGCGCGGACTTCCAGCCGATCCCGCTAAAGGCGACGCTCAGCGCCAAACTTCAGGCGCAGGTCGCGACCATCACATCGCACAATGTCGTCGGTCTGCTTCCAGGGAAGAAATATCCCGACGAGACGGTGATCTACAGCGCACACTGGGACCATCTGGGCATCGGCAAGCCGGACGCGCGCGGCGACACCATTTACAACGGCGCAGTCGACAACGGCACCGGCATTGCCCAGCTGATCGAGCAGGCGCGCGCCTTCGTGCGCGGTCCGCGGCCCGATCGCTCGGTCGTGTTCCTCGCCGTCACCGCCGAGGAGAAGGGCCTGCTCGGCTCCGAATATTACGCGACCCACCCCCTCTATGCGCTCGGCAAGACAGTTGGAGTGCTCAACACCGATTCCATGGGCGTCTGGGGACCGGAAAAGAACTTCAGCATCTCCGGCACCGCAAAGCTCGACCTGCTTGATGATCTCATCGCAGCCGGGAAACAGGAAGGCCGCTACTTCACGCCCGACCCGCACCCAGAGAGCGGCGGTTTCTACCGTTCCGACCATTTCTCCTTCGCCAAGCAGGGCGTTCCGGCGATCAGCTTCAAGCCGGGCAACGACCTGTTGAATGGCGGGATCGCGCGCGGTGAAGCACTGGCGTCCGACTACACCGACAAGCGTTACCACCAGCCGAGCCGACGAATTCGATCCCAAGTGGGATTTCCGCGGCATGGCGCAGGACGCCAATCTGCTCCACCTGGTCGGAGAGCGGCTCGCCAATTCGCGTGAATGGCCCAACTGGAGCCCCGACAGCGAATTCCGTGCAGCGCGCGATCGATCGGCCGCCGAGCGCGACAGCGCTGCTCCGACGCCCCTGCCGCACGACCACGCCACCGAAGAAAGGTGAGCGCGGTTGAGCTTGAGAACCGCAGCGCCAATAAGCGTAGTTCGCTGATTTGTTCCAGCTGAATGGAGTCGCCGAAATGGCCGACCTCATCCTCTATACCAACCCGCAGTCGCGCGGACGCATCGTCCGCTGGATGCTCGAGGAGGTCGGAGAGCCCTACGAAACGGAGATCATCCCGTACGACCAGATGAAGAGCGAGCGCTATCTGGCGATCCATCCGTTGGGCAAGGTTCCGGCGCTCAAGCACAAGGATCACATCCTCACCGAATGCGCGGCGATCTGCGCCTATCTCGCCGACGTATTCCCTGGAGCGGGGCTCGGCCCGCGCGACGAGGAGAAGGCGGATTATTACCGCTGGTTTTTCTACGCCGCGGGGCCGGTCGAAGCGGCGGTCTCAAACCAGGCGATGGGATGGCAGGTCGCCGGCGGAGCGCGAGCGGATGTTCGGCTATGGCAATTTCGAGCGCGCCATCGCCGCGCTCGACGAGCTTTTCACGCTGCGCGATTATGTCTGCGGCGACCGCTTCACGGCGGCCGACGTCTATGTCGGCTCGCAGATCATGTTCCCGATGCAGTTCGGAATGCTGCCGGAGCGCGACAGCTTCGTCCGCTATCGCGACCGCCTGCAGGCGCGCGCCGCCTACCAGCGCGCGACCGAGATCGACGAAAAGCTCATCGCCGAGATGGATCTGCGACCGCCGCAGCCCCAGCCGCAACCGGCCTGAGCGCGAATTCTCAGACGAGGTTCGCCCGATAGAGGCGCAACAACTCGGTCCAGGCGCGTTCGGCCGACGGCTGATCGTAGGTCTGACTGCCGGCGACACACCAGCCGTGGTCGGCGGGATAACTTCGACGATCGCAGGCCGCTTCGCCGACGCGAAGGTCGCTTTCAGCACATCTTTGGCATCGGGCTGCTTCTGGTCGTCGTTGCGCGCAATCGCGACAACGAAGCTCGCTCTGGTTCTGGGGATCAGCAGGTGCGGACTATCGGAGTCCTTGGTCACGAGGCCGCCGCCGTGAAAAGTTGCGACAGCGCGAATGCGATCGGATCGGGCGGCGCCAGTGTGGAACGCGAAGGGCCGCTGAAGCAATAGCCCTGCACTCCGGCACCCTTGCGCAGATTGGTTTGCTTTTGCCGGTCGAGGAAGGTGATGAACGCCGCCGCATCGCGATCGATTGCCGCGTCGGTCAGCGCATCGCGCAACCCTCGAGCTTCGCCGATCCGTGGGTTGTCGAAGTCGAACGGCCCGGTGACGATCGGCGCGCGCTTCACCCGATAAAAGGGGTTTGGCACCAGGACGGTGTAGCCTGACGAAGCCAGCCGGCGGCCATCTCGCGGAAAACGGGGCGCAACCCAAGGATATCCGGCCACATCAGGACGGCCGGCCACGAGCCCGACCCGCCGGATGGAAAAGCGCCGCGTCGGCATGACCATCGGGCGTGGGCACCATGACGTCCTTTCAATCACGTCTGCGGCCAAAGCGGACGTGGGCAGCGCCGTAACTGCCGCCGCTGCCGACATGCTGAGAACGACGCGATCGCCGCGTGAACGGAGGTGTCGACGATGAAACCCTGGTGATTGTCGCTATCGCACATCGAAGATCTCCCTGCCTGCCAAGCCAATCTTAGCCCGTCTGTCACGGCTAACCGGCGCACCTCGGCTAATCCACGTCGGCGACCGCGTTGAGCGCTTCCGCCTCCGGCTGATAGTCGACATTGGTGCGAGCGCTTCGCCTCCTTTGCGGCAACTCTGAAGCTGTGGTCTGCGCCGCGCACCACGTGCAGCGTCGCGCGCTCGCCCGAGTACCAGCGACGACCGGCTTCAACAACTCCAGCTCCGCCAGCGCATCGCGGTCGCCCGACACGAACAGCATCGGGATGTTGCACGCGCGCGAGATGCTCGGCGCGCTCGATGCCTGGCTTTCCCGCTGGATGCAGTGGAAAGCCGAGAAAAATCAGCCCCTTCACGCCGTGGAAGCGGCTCCGCCGCCTGCGCTTGAGAAGTCATGCGCCCGCCGAATGACCGGCCGCCGGCATAAAGCGGCAAGTCCGGCGCAAGCCGCACTGCCTCGGCCGCCGCCGCTCGCACTGCTGCATGCGCGATGCGCGGCGGGTCCGGCCGCTTCGCCCCCTTCTCCATGTACGGGAATTGATAGCGCAAGGTCGCGATACCGCGTTCGGCGAGCCCGCGCGCATTCGAGTCCATGCTCCGTGGGTCATCCCAGCCCCGCGCCATGGGCGAATAGGTACAGCGCCTGGCATTTGCCGGCCGGAGGAACAGACCCGAAACCTGCTCATCGCCGACACGGATCTTCAACTCGTCCATTCGGCGTCAGTGATCCAGATCGTCTGGGCTTCAACAACCAGATGATTTGGCCCGGCTCCCCGTCCGAAGTCGCTCCAGTGGTCGATCGGAAGCTCGATGAGCACGGCCGCCGCTGTGGGAAAGTGGCCGGCGAGCTCCGGCGCAGCGCGTCCTCAGGCTTTGCGAGCGTCGTACCCAGATCTGCATGCTCGGGTTGTGGCCCGACGAGCAAAATGCGTTCGGCTTCATCGCCGATGCCCGCCAATACGTTGAGGAGCGTTGCCGCCGAATTCTCGTAGAGGACTGGCTCATAAGTCGGCCTGAGCGGCTTTCCATAGCCCGTCTCGAAACTTGCGATCGTATCGATCACCCGCCGGCGCGCGGGCTCGCCAGGACCAGATCGAATGCTGCGTCGCGTTGGCGAAACTCCGGCGCCCATGAGCTCCGCCGCGCGCACGCCTCGGGGGGTCAGCGGACGGTCGATGTCCGCAAGGTGCGGATCATCCCGGCTCGATTTTGCGTGCCTCAGCAGTCCGACGATTTTCATGCGGCCAGTTTAATCGTCTGCCGCGCTGCGGCTAGACCATTCAGAGATCTTCGAGTGGGGCCTTCGCGGCCACAAGCGTCCGCCGCTCGCCGCCGGCGCAGGGCTATTTCGACGTCCGTCCTGACTTGGAAACCGGCTTGGCTGCTTTGCCCTTGGCCTTGGCCTTGGACTTGGACTTGGTAGCTGGCTTGGCTTCATCACCGGCAATGGTGTCGATCGCGCGCCGTCCGACTTCCAAGGCGAGCTTCCACATCGCATTGCCGCGCTCGGCCCCCTCTTTGGCAAGATTTTCGAGCTCCTCGCCGGCGCTCGCCGCGAGGGCCTTCGCCTTCTTCGAGTCCTTGAGCGCGGAGGCTGTAGCGACCAGCGCTGCAGCGACGATGTCGGCGACCAACCGATTGTTCGCCAAGTCTTCGAGGCGCTTGCCGATCTTCGACGTTTTGCCGCCAGACTCGGATTTGCCGGCTTTGTCTTTTTTCTTTTTCTTCGTCTTGGCCACAGCTTGCCCCTCCCAACTCCGCGAACGCCGGCGTCATACCAATTTCCGTCACAACATTGTAACAGGCCTCTGTTCAGTTCTGCGACATGCCGTGGGCAAGATCGACCGTATCCCTCCTAACTCCGAAAAGCTGATGGAGAGCGTCACTGAAGTGGCGGCTGCCGGCGCTGAATCGCCCAAAGCAGAGTCGCGCTACTTCAATCGCGAGCTCAGCTGGCTCGCGTTCAATCGCCGGGTCCTTGAAGAAGCGAGCAATCCCAACCACCCGTTGCTTGAACGCGTGCGGTTCCTGTCGATCTCGGCGAGCAATCTCGACGAATTCTTCATGGTCCGCGTGGCTGGGCTGAAGGCGCATCAGGCGCTCGGCGTCGAGGAACGCTCAACCGATGGACTGACGCCGACGCAGCAGCTTGCGGCGATCAACGTGGAGGCGGACCGGCTGGTCACCAACCAGCACGAAGTTTGGGGCGCTCTTCAGGCCGCGCTGCCCGCCGCTGGCATGTACGTGACCGCCGACGAGCCGCTAGACGAGGCGGCGGAGGTCTGGCTGGACAAGCACTTCCGCGAGCAGATCTTTCCGATCCTGACCCCCCAGGCGATCGATCCAGCACACCCCTTCCCGTTCATTCCCAACGGTGGGCTCAGCCTGATCTTTGAGCTGAAGAAGGGGCGCACGACGGTCCGCGAGCTGGTGATGGCCCCGGCGAGCCTGCCGCGCTTCATCCGCATCCCCGGGCGCGAAGGCCGGTATATCGCGCTCGAAACGCTGATCCGTCGCAAGACCGATTATCTGTTCCCCAAATATCACGTCCTGCGCGGGGGCGGGTTCCGCATCATCCGCGACAGCGACATCGAGGTCGAGGAGGAGGCCGAGGACCTCGTCCGCTACTTCCAGACAGCGATCAAGCGCCGTCGCCGCGGCAAAGTCGTCCGGCTGGAACTCGAGCCAGGAATGCCGGAAAGCCTCGTCGAAGTCGTCAAGGATGGCCTCAACGCGGCGAGTGCAACCACGTCCGAAACGCGCGGCTTCCTCGGCATGGCCGGTCTCTCGGTTCTCGTCGAGGAGGATCGGCCCGACCTCAAGTTCCCGCCGTTCGATCCCCGCTTTCCCGAACGCATTCGGGAGCATGGCGGCGACTGTTTCGCGGCGATCAGCGAGAAGGACATCCTGGTCCACCACCCCTATGAGAGCTTCGAGGTGGTGGTCGAGTTCATCCAGCAAGCCGCCGCCGATCCCGACGTCGTGGCGATTAAGCAGACGCTGTATCGCGCCGGCCGCCAGTCGGCGATCATCCGCGCCCTCATCGACGCAGCCGAAGCCGGAAAGTCGGTCACCGCGGTGGTCGAGTTGAAGGCGAGGTTCGAAGAGGAACAGAATCTGATGTGGGCGAGCGCGCTCGAGCGCGCCGGAGTCCAGGTCGTTTATGGATTCATCGACTGGAAGACCCACGCCAAGGTCTCGATGGTCGTCCGCCGCGAAGAGAAGGGCTTCCGCACCTACTGCCATTTCGGCACCGGCAATTATCACCCGGTGACCGCGCGCATCTACACCGACCTCAGCTATTTCACCGCCGACGCGAAGCTCGGCCGCGATGTCGCCAAGCTGTTCAACTACATCACGGGCTACCTCGAGCCGCGCAATCTGAAGCAGCTGGTGATCTCGCCGCAGATGATGCGAACTGAGCTCATCCGGCTGCTCGACGCGGAAATCGCAAGTGCGCGCGAAGGCAAGCCCGCGGGCGTCTGGGCGAAGCTGAACTCGCTGGTCGACCCAGCAATCATCGACAAGCTTTATGAAGCGAGCAGCGCGGGCGTCCCGATCGACCTTGTCATTCGCGGCATCTGCTGCCTGCGCCCGGGCGTTCCCGGCTTGTCCGACAACATCTACGTGAAATCGATCGTCGGGCGTTTCCTCGAGCATGCGCGGCTGTGGTGCTTCGCCAACGGCCATGAGCTGCCGCATCCCGAAGCCAAAGTGTACATCAGCTCGGCCGACTGGATGCAGCGAAACTTCGACCGCCGCATCGAATATATGCTCCCGATCGAGAACCCGACGGTGCACGCGCAGCTGATCGACCAGGTGATGGTGGCCAACCTTATCGACAATGAGCAGAGCTGGCGGTTGAACGCCGACGGAACCTATACGCGGCTGCAGCCCAAGCCAGGCCAGGAATTCAACCTGCACAGATATTTCATGTCGAACCCGTCGCTATCGGGCCGCGGCCAGGCGCTGAAAAAGGGCCGCAAGGTCCCGAAGCTGCGCTTCAACCGCGGACGGTGACTTGAGCGCGTGGCGACTGCCGAACCCGTAGCAATCATCGACATCGGGTCGAATTCAGTCCGGCTCGTCGTCTATGCCGGGCCCGAGCGGATCCCCACGCCGATCTTCAATGAGAAGGTTCTCGCGGGGCTCGGTTCAGGTCTCGAGCAGTCCGGTACCTTGTCCGAGAAAGGGCGAGAGAAAGCACTCGCGGCGCTGCGCCGCTACAAGCTCCTGATCGACCAGATGAAGGTCCGCCAGACCTACGTGCTTGCGACCGCTGCAGTCCGTGATGCAAGCGACGGCGCGGAATTCGTAACTGAGATCGAACGCATCGGCCTCGAATGCGAGGTGCTCAGCGCGACGGAGGAGGCGCGCCTAGCCGGGGAAGGCGTGCTCTCGGGCATTCCGAATGCCGACGGGATCGTCGGCGATCTCGGCGGCGGAAGCCTGGAGCTGGTGGATGTCCGCGCCGGAGCCGCAAGCAGCGGCATCTCAATGCCTTTGGGCGTGCTCCGGCTGGATTCGAGCGCGAAAAGCGAACGGGCGGCACGCGATCAGATCCGAACGATGCTCAGCCAGTCCGGCCTGTCGAAACGCAGCACCGGCCGCGCGCTCTATATGGTTGGCGGCTCCTGGCGCGCACTCGCGCGCATCGACATGATCGCCACCGATTTTCCGCTTCCGGTCACGCACCAATATCGCATGAAGCCCGGACGCGCGCGCGAGCTCCGCAATGTTCTCAATTCCGAGGACCCCCAACTCGCCGAGCCGATCGCGCCGCAGCGGCTTGCCACGTCCCCAATCGCCGCGATGTTGCTCGACCTGCTGGTCGAGGAGCTCGAGCCTGCAAGGCTTGTCGTTTCGAGCTTCGGCATCCGCGAAGGGTTGCTCTATTCGAAGCTCGATCGCCGCGCCCGGTCGATGGACCCGCTGACGGAGGAAGCACGCGCTGCCGGCGGCGGCGAGCACCGGTTCGGTGAGCATGGCGACCTGCTCGATGCATGGATCGCGCCGCTGTTCGAGGACGCGCCGGAAATGCGGCGGCTGCGGCTCGCCTCCTGCCTCTTGTCCGACGTCGCGTGGCAGGCGAGCGCGCCGTTCCGCGCCGATCGCGGGATCGAAATGGCGCTCCACGGAAATTGGGCGGCAGTCGATGCGCGCGGCCGGGTGATCATGGCTCAAGCCTTGTCGGCCAATTTCGGCCGCGAAGGTTTGCCCGACGCCGCCCTTGACCGGCTCTGCAGCGGCAGTGACCTCGAACGGGCGCGACAATGGGGGTTTGCGATGCGTCTGGGCGAACGTTTGTCCGGCGGGGTCGGCTCAGCGCTTCAGCTTGCGAAACTGCGCAAGAATGGGACGACGATCACGCTCTCCACAACGCCAACGAATGCGGCGCTCGTCGGGCCGCCGGTCAAAAAGCGCCTGGACAAACTGGCCGAGGAGCTGGGCTGCACTTCCGAAGTCACCACGACCTGAAACGGGAATAAATTCGCGCGACGCCGAGTCCTCTCACCAGACTGCTGGATGAAAGGACGGTCGATGTTCGATGGCGAGGGCGACAACCGCCGCGATTTCCTGAAATGCATGGCGTGGGCCGGCACCGGCGCATTGTTTGCCTTCAATGGCGGCGTCGGCAGCTCGATCGGGCTCGATGCCGCACTGGCGGCGCCCTCCGTCCATCACGCGCAGCCTCTTTCACCTTCCTGCAGATCAGCGACAGCCACATCGGCTTCAACAAGCCGCCCAATGCCGACGCCCGCGCGACCTTCCGCGAAGCCGTCGCCAAGGTGAAGGCGCTCCGCGAACGGCCTGATTTCATCATTCATACCGGCGACGTGTCGCAGCTCTCGCGCGACGACCAATTCGACGACGCCGACCAGATCCTGAAGGAAGCGGGCCTGCCCGGTGTTCTTCATCCCCGGCGAGCATGACATGCTCGATCCCGCCGGCGGAAAGGCGTTCCTCAACCGTTTCGGCAAGGGAAGCCAAGGGGCCGGGCTGGTATAGCTTCGACCACAAGGGCGTGCATTTCGTCGCGCTGGTCAATGTCGCCGACCTGAAGCCCGGCGGAATGGGCAATCTCGGCGCAGCGCAGCTGCAATGGCTGAAGGCGGACCTGGCTGGACGGCCATCCTCCACGCCGATCGTCGTGTTCGCCCACATCCCGCTGTGGACCGTGTACGCCGACTGGGGCTGGGGCACGGACGATTCCGCCGAAGCGCTGAAGCTGCTGGCGCGGTTCGGTTCGGTCACCGTGCTCAACGGGCACATCCACCAGATCACGCAGAAGGTGGAAGGGCATGTCGCGTTCCATACGGCGCGCTCGACAGCCTTTCCCCAGCCGGTCCCGGGGACCGCCCCCTCCCCGGGACCGCTTAAAGTCCCGCCCGAGCAGCTGCATGCGATGCTCGGGATCACCACGCGCCAGCTTCGTGCGCGGCCGCGAGCGGATCGCGCTCATCGACTCCACCCTGGCCGCCTGACGAGAAGGAAATTCCATGTTCCGCAGAGTTTTCGCAGTTGCATTGATGGCCAGCGCGCTGACCGCCGGCGCGCTCGCGATGAGCCTAACTTCGACTGCCGTTGCGGCAGCCCCGAGCCAATCCGTGAAGATCGCCAACTTCACCTTTCAGGCTCCAGCGGTGACCGTCAAACCCGGCACCGCCGTCAACTGGGTCAACGACGACGATATCCCGCATACGATCGTGGCGAAGAACGGCGCCTTCAAATCGAAAGTGCTCGACACCGGCGACCGCTTCACCTTCACTTTCGCTACGGCCGGTGAATATGATTATTTCTGTTCCATTCACCCGCACATGACGGGCAAGATCATCGTCAAGGGGTGAAGGCAGCATGCGGACTGGGCAGTCGTGAAGAAAACCGCGACGCGCTTCTTTACGCCGCATCTGGTGGTCAGCAACGAGCTGCCGCCCCGGAACGAGGTCGCGCTGCGCTTCCGGCACGAGATCCTGCCCCACCTCGACGGAGCGTATAATCTGGCGCGCTACCTGACCCGCGACCCCGTGCTCAGCGAGGATATCGTGCAGGATGCCTTCGTTCGCGCGTTCCAGGCCTTCGCTCAGTTCCGCGGAGATTCGCCGCGCGCGTGGCTGTTCGCCATCGTGCGCAATTGCTGCCGAACCGCCATGAGCTCGGCCGCGACCTCGGCCATGCTGCGCGAAAGCGATCTTTCACTGGACCAAGCCGACGAGCTCATGAACCAGCCCGACCCACTCCCAAGCCCGGAAGATTCGGCGGTCCGCAATGACGAGGTCGGCAGGGCTCCGGCGCGCGATCGAAGCGGTGCCCGAGCCTTTTCGCGAGGCTTTGGTCCTGCGCGAGATGGAGGGCCTGTCCTATACGGAGATCGCGGAAGTCGCGGGAGTCGCTGTCGGGACGGTCATGTCGCGCCTCTCGCGCGGCCGGGCGATCCTCACCGAGGCGCTGCTTCCGCCCAGAAAATCCGGCAACGAATCCAGCGACGAATCCGCAGGGAGTGCGACCTGATGCCCGCCTGTCCCGACCAGATGATGCTCCTCGGCGGCCGGCTCGACGGTGAGCTCGACGCGGCCAACACTGCGCTCGTCGAAGCGCATGTCGCCCGCTGCAGCGGCTGCCGCGAGGAGCTGGAGCGACAGCAGGCCCTCCGTAACCTCATCGGCACCAACGGCGTGCGTTATTCGGCGCCCGAAACGCTTCATCAGCGGATCGCTGCGGCTGTCCCGGAGCTTTCGCCAAGGCGGGCACGGCGTCCGATGCTCGGCTGGCTCGCCCCTGCCGCCGGCGGAGCGCTGGCAGCCTCGTTAGCGATGCTGCTGCTTCTACCGCCGTCACTGCACTCGGGCCTCGAGCAGCAGCTCATCTCGAGCCACGTCCGCTCGCTTCAGCCGGGGCACCTCACCGACGTCCAGACGACCAACCAGCACATCGTCAAACCGTGGTTCAACGGCAGGATCGATTTCGCGCCGCCGGTGCCGGAGCTCGCCGACCAGGGCTTCCCGCTCGCCGGCGGACGGCTCGACTCGATCGACGGGAAAACGGTCGCGGCGATCGTCTATCATCGCCGGCTGCACACGGTGAACCTGTTCGTCTGGCCGGGCGCTTCGCGGCCACGACCGGACCTCGACCGAGGAGGGCTTTGCAGTCACCGAATGGGGCGACAATGGCCTCCGCTTCGCCGCCGTGTCCGACATCGCGCCCGACGAGCTCGCGCAATTCGAGCAGATTTTCCGTGCGCGGGCCAACGGAACTGCGCAGCCAAAGTAGCCGACTACGAAAAGGGCCGCCCGTTTCCGAGCGGCCCTTCGAATTCAAAGCTGCGGCCGCTTAGCGGCGGTTGCCCATGAAGCTCAGCAGGAACTGGAACATGTTGATGAAGTCCAGGTACAGGCTGAGCGCGCCCATAATGACGACCTTGCCGAGCATGTCGCTGCCGGCGACCTGGAAGTACATGCTCTTGATCCGCTGCGTGTCGTAGGCGGTGAGTCCGGCGAACAGCAGCACGCCGATCGCGCTGATCGCCAGGCCCATCGCGCTGGAGCGCATGAACATGTTGATCAGCATCGCGACCAGCAGGCCGACCACGCCCATGATCAGGAACGTGCCGATCCCGCTGAGATCGCGCTTGGTCGTGTAACCCCAGACGCTTAGGCCGAGATAGGCAGCGGCGGTCGCGAAGAAGGTCTGCGCGATCGACACTCCGGTATAAACCAGGAACAGTGTCGACATCGACAGGCCCATCACCGCCGCGAACCCCCAGAAGAGCATCTGCAACGTGCTGGTGCGCATGCGGCTCACGCCGAAGCTCATCGCGAATACGAAGCCGAGCGGCGACAAAGTCACGATCCAGCCGATCGGGCTCATGCCCTGCCCAGTCGGGTTGATCAGTACCTGCCGAGCATAAGGCGCGAACAGCAATGCGACGATACCCGTCAGGAGCACGCCCGACGCCATATAGTTGTAGACCGAAAGCATGTACGACCGAAGGCCAGCATCGCGGGTGGCGCGCGGGACGCCCACCGTTGCGGCATTCACGACGCCACTCCTGTCGGTAGCGGTGCGCGGGTCATTCCATTCAGCCATTTCTACTCCTTTGCGGGGGCAAAAGGCCCCGTCTCGCACTACAGACATATATCGTGGATGCCGGAAGGGACTTCAAGCGAAACACGACGAGTGCCGAACGGCTGATTGATCACGTCTCGCCGAACGCAACATTAACGCCATTGTCCAGCCACGCCTCCGGTGCGACAGTGCGTCCATGTCCTCGCGGGTTGCAGCGGCGTTCTTTCGGCGGCTCCTCTGGCCGCTGATAGTGATATGGGCTGCGCTGATCAGCGCGCCCGCTTCAGCAGCGGCGCAGCAGCCGCAGCGTCTCGTCGCCGTTGGCGATCTCCACGGCGATGGCCAGGCGTGGTTGACGATCGCCCGCGCCGCCGGGGTCATCGATGCGCGCGGCCACTGGTCCGGCGGCAAGACCGTGCTCGTCCAGCTCGGCGACATCACCGACCGCGAGCCGGACTCACTCGAAGATCATCCGCAGCCTGCAGCAACTGCAGAAGGAAGCGCCGCGCTCGGGCGGGCGGGTCGTCGTCATCCTCGGCAACCACGAAGCGATGAACCTGCTCGGCGACTATCGCTACACGACGCCGGGCGAATATGCCGCATTCGCCGATAGCCAATCCGCAGCGCGGCGCGACCGCGTCTACGAAGCAAATCGCGCACGGCTCGAGGCCGCATACCGTGCCTCGACCCGAAGCTTACGCCCGAGCAGATCCGAGCCAACTGGATGGCCGAGCATCCGCTCGGCTGGGTCGAGCACAGGCTCGCCTGGAGCGCCGTCGGGCGAGCTCGGCCAATGGGCGACGCGCAATCCGGCCGTGGCCAAGATCGGCGGCACCTTGTTCGTCCACGGCGGGCTCAGCGGCGAATATGCGAAGATCCCGATGGACGAGATCAACCGCCGCGTCGCGGCCGCCATGGTGGCGGCCGACGACAGCCCCAAATCAATCCTCAATGACGCGCTGGGCCGCTGTGGTATCGCGGGCTCGTCGGCCGCGACGCCGAGGCGGAGGCCGAGCGGGCCGCCATGCCCGCGGGCACGCCCCGCCCGACGATCGACGAGGAGCTTACGGCGGTGCTCGCCGCTTACGGCGCCCAGCGCCTGGTCATCGGCCATACGCCGCATCCTTCCGGGAATCGCGATCACCAACGGCGGCCGTCTCGCGCGCATCGATACCGGGATCTCGCGCTATTACGGCGGACCGCTGAGCTGGCTCGAGATCATCGGCGACCAAATGATTCCGCATGTTGTGGGGAGACCGGCGTCATGAAGTTGACGTTTGTTGCAATCGTTCGCGTCCTTGGCTCTCGTGTTCGCCACACCGGCACATGCGCAGCAAGCCGAGAAACCGCTGTTCGCGCTCGCCCGACCCGATCCATATCGTCATCCAGGCGCCGCTCTCGACAATCACCCGTAACCGCGAAGGCCACGACACGATCGCCGGCACTCTGACCGATCCCAACGGCCAGAGCCTGCCGATCAGCCTCGCGGCTCGCGGGATCACCCGCCGGACTTCCGAGACTCTGCGACTTCCCGCCGCTGCGCGTCGACTTCACCGCGCCGCCGCCGCCGACTTCGCTGTTCGCCGGTCAGAAGAAGCTGAAGCTCGTCACCCACTGCCGCAACGCGGCCGTCGTTCCAGCAATATGTGCTTGCTCGAATATGCAGCCTACCGGATGTACAATCTGCTGACTCCGATGAGCTTTCGCGCGCGGCTCGCCAACATCGATTATCGCGACGCAAACGGCCGCCCGATCGTCTCAACGCGTCGGCTATTTCCTCGAGGATTTGAGCGACGTCGCGCATCGCAACGGCCTGAAAGTCGTCCATGCCGGCGAGCGCATTCCGGTGTCCGACCTGAGCCCGGCCGACGCCGGCCGCTACGCGCTTTTCGAGCACCTGCTCGCCAACCACGACTGGTCGATGCGCGCCGGGCCGGTCGGCAAGGATTGCTGTCACAATGCCGAGCTCGTCGGCCTGGCCGCGCCAGGCGCGACGATCCCAATCCCGTATGACTTCGATTTCTCCGGCTTCGTGAATGCGCCTTATGCGACACCACCCGCCGAGCTCGACATCAGCGACGTCCGCGCAGCGCCTCTACCGCGGCTATTGCATTCACAACGCCGATCGGTGGTCGCCGCTGCGCGAGAGATGCGCGCGCTGCATCCGCAGATCATCGGAGTGCTGAGCCAAGTGCCGGGCCTCGAGCCGGCGACGCAGCAACGCGCCGGCGCTTACCTTGAGAAGTTCTTCGCCGACATCGCCACCGACTCCGACGTCGGCTCCAAAGTCATCAATCGCTGCCTCGGCTGAGGCTCACTTCTTCTCGGGCTCGGCCGCGACCGGAGGCAACCGCAATCGGGTCGGGATTAGTCGCCGGATTGTAGTCGCTCATGTAGCGCTTCATCCCCGCGCGCTCGCCATATTCGGTCATCCACAGCACCACGAACGTGTAGTTGAACGCGACGCGTGAGCAGCGCCGCGAGCTCGACCGCGCCAATGCCCGCCGAGAGGCCGATCGCGACCGCAAGCAGGATGAACAAGCGCGTCGCCCGAGCTCTTGAACGAATTTCGGAACCGCACCGCTCCGGCGATGCCGGCGAGCGAGAATGCCAGGGCGAGGGAGTTCTGGACGATGATGACGATGCCCGTGACGACCATCGGCAGCACAAGGATCGTGTTGATCAGCGACTGGTCATATTCCTCGTCGTTGCGGATCCCCATGTAGACCCAGCTGACCGGCAACGACGTCAACAGCGCGCCGATGATGGCCACGGCCAGCCAGAACAGGCTCTGCCCGAGATTGCTCGACGTGCGCCGCGCGAACCGCTTCGGTTGCGTGAAGCGGGTTTTTCGCGGGCTGGCTGATCAGCTGTTCAACACCGCCGATCGGCAGCCATCCAGTGATCGCCGGCCAGATCTTGATCGCCGTGAACACGACGCACGGCGATGACGACATAATAAATAGTGAGCTGAACCAGCAGCTTGGATCGCGCGCATTCCGTATCCCCCTGTCAGAATTGCCGCCTGTCAGATCCGTCTATGCGATCCGCAGCCCCACTGCAAAAGCCTCAATGTTCGTGATGCTTGTGGTGATCGTGCTTGGCCTTCTTGGGAACCTTGAACTCGGGATCGGCTTCAGCACGGCATAGCGCTCTTTCAACGGCTCTGCGATCCAGCGGCGGCCACGGAATGTCCGCGAGCGGAAGCTCGGTGTCGGGAACGCGGTCGAGCAAGTCGCGCAGCAGCGTCAGCCGGCCGAGCGGCTGGTCGTTGAAATCGACCAGGGTCCACGGCGCGAAATCGGTATGCGTCGCGGCGAGCATCATTCTCGCGCGCCTCGGTGTAATCGTCGTAATGCGTCGCGCGCCTTGATATCGATCGGCGACAGCTTCCAGCGCTTCATCGGATTGTACAGCCGGTTCTCGAAGCGCTCTTCCTGCACCGTCCTGGTCGCAGCACAGCCAATATTTGAACAGCAGGATGCCGTCGTCGACGAGCTGCCGCTCGAACTCCGGCACGGCATTGCAGGA
Organism: uncultured Alphaproteobacteria bacterium; assembly: GCA_963785965.1. GTDB lineage: Bacteria > Pseudomonadota > Alphaproteobacteria > Sphingomonadales > Sphingomonadaceae > Sphingomicrobium. Next base: position 22,299 of record CAWAXE010000005.1, on the reverse strand, counting down.
AGGCCTGCGGTCTGCTCGGGCGTGCAATAGCCCATCACCTTCTCGACGCCGGCGCGATTGTACCAGCTGCGGTCGAACAGCACGATCTCGCCCTCGGCCGGGCAGATGCTCGACGTAGCGCTGGAAATACCATTGGGTGCGCTCGCGCTCGTTCGGGCTCGGAAGCGCGACGATGCGGCACTGGCGCGGGTTGAGCACCCGCGCGAACATGTCGATCGAGCCGCCCTTGCCGGCGGTATCGCGGCCTTCGAACACCACGACCATACGCTGCCCGGTCTCGGACACCCAGCGCGCCATGGCGGCGAGCTCCTTGGCCATCGGCTTCAGCAGCTCCTCATATTCGTCCTGGCTGAGACTCGGTCTTCCCGCTCATTGGCGCCCCCGTTTGCACGACGACACTGGCACGGGGCTGGCGAGATTGGAACTCCCACGCGGGACGGCGTCAAGAATGATGGTGCCCCGGCGCGTTGGCCGGGGCACGCGTTGGCGGTTTAGAAGTTGCCGCCGCCGCGTCGGCTGGCCGGCGCCCTGGCTTTCAAAGTTCTGGCCGCTCGAGCCGGACTGCGCTTTGGCCGCTCGAGCCGGACTGGCTCTGGCTCTGGCCCCAGCCGAACGCGCTCGATCCGCCGGTGTCATTCTGCAGCACCTGCTGCAGGATTTCCTTGCCGCGGTCGGCGAGCTGGCGTTGCGCTTGCAGCGCCTGCTGGAAGAACTCGCGGGCCTGACCGTCCTGCGCGTCGTTGAGGTAGGTCCGGCAGTTCTCCGCGCCCTGCAGCGCGTGATACATGATCGAGATCACATTGTAGGTCTCGTTCCTCGTTCCGGTCTGCTGGCTTTCTTCGCGATTTTGCATGCTCACTGGCCTCCACTCTTCGGGATCGTCGGACAGAGCGGGAGCGCCCTGTCCTTCGCGCGCTGAAACGCTCGAACGCCGCGCATTCTTCATCGAATTCGCCAACGGAGCCGCTTTCATGGCTGATGCCCGCGACGCCTTTGGCCGGCCGGAGGTGCTTCGCGAGAGGCGATCTCGCTAAATGCCGCGCCATGCACCGCTTGTTCGTCGCCATCCGACCGCCCGAGCCGATCCGCGACCTGCTGATCGACGCGATGGACGACAGCCCCGAATTCCGCTGGCAGGACGAGGAGCAGCTGCACCTGACCTTGCGCTTCGTCGGCGAGGTCGACCGGCCGCTCGCCGACGATCTCGCCGGCGCGCTCGGCCGCGTCCACGCCGGGCGCTTCTTCGCGTCCGCATCAATGGCGTCGGCCGCTTCGAGCAGCGCAACGCAGGCGCGTTATGGGCGGGCGTCGAGCCGAAGGAGCCGCTCGCCGCGCTCGCCGCAAAGGTCGAGCGCATTTGCATGCAGGTCGGCCTCGAGCCCGAGCGCCGCGCCTACCATCCCCATATCACCCTCGCCCGCTGGAAAGGCCGCCGCACTCGTGAGGTCGCAAGACTTCCTCGAACGCACAGCGCGGCCTTGTCTCCGAACCGTTCGAAGTCGACGCCTTCACCCTGTTCGAAAGCCGCCTCTCCCGCCACGGCGCGCATTATGAGGAGGTTGCGAGCTACCCGCTTTCCGATGACTTCTCGATTCCGTTCTAGCACCGCCGTAAATTTTCGGTTTCCGGCGAGGGGCATGGCCGTGAATAAACCCGAAACAGTTGCCGGGCGACGAAAGCCGCGACGCGCGCCAGGTATTCGTCAGCTACGCGACCGCCGACCGCAAGGAAGCGCTGTCGGTCTGCAAGGCCGTCGAGCGCCGCGGCACGCAATGCTGGATTTCATGCCGCGACGTGAAACCCGGGTGAAAATTACCAGGAAGAAATCGTGCGCGCGATTCGCGATGCACGCGGCGATGGTCCTGGTCTTCTCCGAAGCCGCCAACATTAGTGACGAAATCAAGAAAGAGCTTTCGCTGGCGAGCAACTACAAGCTGCCGGTGCTGGCGCTGAGGATCGAGGACGCCGAGCCGAGCGATGCCTTCGCGTACGAGCTGTCGACGCGCCAGTGGATCGACGCGTTCCACGGGCTGGGACAAGTCGATCGACTCGATTGTCAGCCGCATAAAGCAGATTTCAGATGCGGAACCGGTCGCCACCACGGCTGCCGCACAGCCTCCCCGCCGCACAACTTTCGCTTCGCGGCGTCCGATCTGGATTGCGGCCGTGGCCGGCTTGCTTGTGCTGGTAATGGCTGGTGCGTCGTGGTGGCTTCGACCGCACCCCGCGGCAGCACATAGCATGACGGTGCGCCTAGGCGGGTTCCAACTCCTGTCCGCGGACTTGCCTGCAACCATTCGTAGCCACTGTCGACGCCGAGATTGCGGCTGCATTCAACGCCGACGGCGTTGTCGGAGTTTCGACTGCAACAGCTCCGGCGCCAGGCGCGGCGCCTGCTTACGCCTTGGGCGGCACCATCCAGCGGGACGGACAAACAATTCGCGTCATCACCCGCCTGACGAACGAGCGTTCCGGCGCCACCCTGTGGACTGACAATTTCAACTACGACGGGAAGGAAGCCTCGAAAGTTCCGCGCCACATCGCGGTCGATGCCGGCAATGTCGTCCGCTGCGGACTGTTCGGGGCCTCCACCTATTACAAGCCGCTGCCCGACAAGCGTCCTCAGGGATTACATGCAATTCTGCCAGGGCCATTGGGATCCCAACATGTCCGAGGGACGCAAAGCCCTGGTTCCGGCGCAGCGGGTCGTCGCTGCCGTTCCGGACTTCTCCTGGGGTTGGGCGGCCGTTGCCGGCGCGTACTGGAAAGTTGCGATGAGTGCGGAAAACGATCGTTTCGCCGAGGAAGCGCGCGCAAGCGGCCGTCAGGCCGCCGACCGCGCGGTCGCGATCGACGGCAAAAACAGTGAGGCGTTGTACATCAAATCGATGTTGGTCGATCGGCACGATTGGCTGGCCCGGGAAAGTCTGTTGAAGCGTGCCGTCGCGGCCCGACGGCTGGATTGCGGGTGCGAGCATCATCAATATGGCGTGATGCTGGCGAACGTCGGTCGAACTGCGGACGCGGTCGATCAATTGCGCCAGGCGGACGACATGCTGGCACTGTACGTGTACACGCCCCTTAGTCTGGCCGATGTGCTTGTCGCCGCGGGGAAGCGGGAGGAGGCGGGACAATATTTCGACGCGGCCATCGACCTTGCTCCCGATTTTGACTTCGCAAAAGGAATTGCGGTGTACGAGGCAAGCGCGACCGGTGATATCAAACCTCTGCTCGACCCCACATCACCGATATCCGCGGAGCGGCGCACAGCGCTGTTGAAGGGATATCGCGCAGTAACATCGGGAAATCCCGGAGCGAAGACGCAAGCCGTCCAGACCCTTCTTGCACTACCCGAAAACCAGCAGAATGATGCCGTTGCGCGGCTGCTTGCGGATCTTGGTGCGGACCACGAAGCGTTGCAGATTGCGGCCCGGTTGGCGACCGTTGAATACCCGGGGCCAGCGCTATTTTGGTATCCAAACATGCGCAGAGTTCTGAACGAGCCAGGTTTTCCGGCTATCGCGAGCCAGCTAGGTCTCATGACCTATTGGAAGACTACGCACACCAGGCCGGACGTCTGCACGGCCAAGGACCCGCCGCCTTTCTGCCGGATGATCTGATTGCAGCGTTCCTACCGCCCGCCCTTCAGATATTTGTCGAACCAGTCGACGGTGCGTTGCAGCGCGTCCTGCTGGTGCTCGCGCTTGTAGAAGCCGTGGCCTTCGTCGGGATAGATAAACGGCGTCGACCGTGTTGCCCCTGCGCCTTCAGCGCCTCCGCGACTTGCCGCGCCTGGCCGACGGGCACGCGGATGTCGTTTTCACCCTGCAAGACCAGCAATGGCGCCTTCACCGCCTGGATATAGGTCAATGGAGAAGAGGCGTCATAGACCTTCGGCGCCTCGTCCGGGCTGCCGAGAAGGGTCTTCTGATAGGCCTGAAGCAACGGGTCCTCGTGCTGCCACATCGTGCGCCAGTCGATGATTTCATATTGCTCCACTGCCGCGGCGAAGGCGTCGGGCGCGCGGCCGATCGCCATCAGGGTCATGAACCCGCCGTATGAGCCGCCGGTGATGCCCACCCGGTTCGCATCGACATAGCCGGTGTCGGCGAGGAACTGCTTGGCCGCGAGCTCGTCCTTGAGGTCGCCGCCGCCGAGGTCCTGGTAATTGGCTTTCTGGAAGGCCAGCCCGTAGCCGGTCGAACCGCGCGGATTGGGCTGGATCACGACATAGCCGCGGCTCGCGAGCGCCGTCGCCGTGCGGCTGAACCCGTCGTTGGTCTGGCCCGTCGGCCCGCCGTGCGGAACGACTACTGCCGGGTTGCTGCCATCGCGCTTGAGGTTGAACGGCATGGTGACCACGGCGCTGACCAAAGTGCCGTCGAAGCTTCGGTAGGTGACGATGCGCGACTTGGGCAGATGCTCCGGCGCGAGGCTGGCCATGGCGAGATGGGTCAAAGGGATCATCCGGCCGGCCGCAAGATCGAACGCCTGGATTTCGCCGGGTGTGTCGGCGCCCGAGTGAAGCACCAGCAGCCGCCGCGAGTCCGGCGTGAACGGCTGCGTCCCGATTGTTCCGTTGACTCCGGGCGGCATCGCCAGCGGATGCTCGGCAAGGGTTGCGAGGTCGGCCAGCTCGAGCGATTGGCGGCCGTCCTCGCTGGTCTGGACCACCATCGCTCGGCCGTCGGTGCTGATTGCGCCGCTCGTTTGCTCCCACGGAGTTGCTTTCAGATTCCGGATCGCGCCGGTAGCCGGCACGTACACGACGGCGTGCAGCTGGTGCGTGCCCTCGTTCGTGGTCAGCGCGATCGCCGAACCGTCGCGGGTCGCGTCGCTTGCCGTATAGATCACGTCCGGCTTGCCGAGCAGACGCGTCGCCTTGCCGCTCGCAACGTCGAGCTTCCACACCTCGCCAGCGGAGCCGCCGACGAAGCTGCGGTTGACGATCAGCGCACGGCCGTTATCGATCCACGCGACCGCGCTCCAGTCCCATTGCGGATTGGCCTCGTGCGTCAGCGCACGCACCGTGCGCTCGCACGGTCCATCACAGCGACGTCGATCTGCCCCTGGTCGCCCCGCTTGGTCGACAGCGCCATGAAGCGCCCGTCGGGCGCCATCAGCAGCCCGCTTTCCTGGATTTCGGGCGTGTTGGTGAGGTTGCTGGGCGCACCGCCGTCGGCCGGCACGGCATAGATGTCGTAACGCTCATTCCCGCCCTTGTCCTGGAGGTAGTAGAGCGTTCGGCCGTCGGGGGAGACTGCAAAGCCCTGCTGGTTGTCCTCGGACTGGGCGAGCTGGACCGGCCAGCTGCCGTCCGCGTCCATGCGCCAGATATTGTAGCGGCCGGTAAGGTTGGTCGAGACGAACAGCCGCCGCCCATCCGCGCTCCAGCTCGCGTCCAGCGCGCCGCGCGTGAAGACGAGGTCCCCGATCGGCACCGGCTTTGCCAGCGGATCGGCCGGAGAGACGAGGCTGTGCGGATCGGTGATCGGTCGCGCGGGTGTCGCAATTTGCGCCGCGACGGGCGCAGCGAACAGCAATGGCAATGCGTACAATATTCTCATGGACTTGCCCCTCCTCGATTCCGGCACTGGCAGAATGGCCGCAGAATCCCCATGTGCCAATGGTTGGCGTTGACCGCCTGCGACCCCTCGCGCTAGATTAGAACATAAACGGAACGAAGCCGACACAATGCTGACTCATATTCTGAAGCATAGGCCTGCCGTATGCTGACCCACATAAGCGTGCGCGGGGCGCGCGAACATAATCTCAAGGGCGTCGACGTGGACATTCCGCGCGAGAGCCTGACGGTGATCACCGGCCTCTCCGGCTCGGGGAAGAGCAGCCTCGCGTTCGACACCATTTATGCCGAAGGCCAGCGCCGCTACGTCGAGAGCCTTTCGGCCTACGCGCGCCAGTTCCTCGAGATGATGCAGAAGCCCGATGTCGAGCATATCGACGGGCTCTCGCCGGCGATCTCGATCGAGCAGAAGACCACCAGCCGCAACCCGCGCTCCACCGTCGCCACCGTCACCGAGATCTACGATTACATGCGTTTGCTGTGGGCGCGCGTCGGCGTGCCTTACTCGCCCGCGACCGGCCTGCCGATCGAGGCGCAGCAGGTCAGCCAGATGGTCGACCGGGTGATGGCGCTTCCCGAGGGCAGCCGCCACTACCTGCTCGCCCCCGTCGTCCGCGGCCGCAAGGGCGAGTACCGCAAGGAGCTCGCCGAGTGGCAGAAGGCGGGCTTCACCCGGGTGCGCATCGACGGGGTGTTCTACGCGATCGAGGACGCCCCCGCGCTCGACAAGAAATACAAGCACGACATCGAGGTGGTGGTCGACCGCATCGTCGTCCGCGAAGGCATCGAAGCGCGGCTTGCGGACAGCTTCGAGCAGGCGCTGAAGCTCGCCGAGGGGCTCGCCTATCTCGACCCGGCCGATCCTCCCCGGAACGGGGAGGGGGACCAGCCGCAGGCTGGTGGAGGGGGGCTGGAGCAGGGCTTCAAACTGGATTTCGGCGCCGCAGGCCGCATCCTCTTCTCCGAAAAGTTCGCCTGCCCGGTCTCCGGCTTCACCATCGCCGAGATCGAGCCGCGGCTGTTCAGCTTCAACGCGCCGCAGGGCGCCTGCCCGGCCTGCGACGGGCTGGGCGAGAAACTGGTGTTCGACGACGACCTCGTCGTCCCCAACCACAACCTCTCGATCGCCAAGGGCGCGGTCGTGCCCTGGGCCAAGTCCAACCCGCCCTCGCCTTATTACATGCAGGTGCTGAGCAGCCTTGCGCGAGCTTACGACTTCGACCTCCACGTCCCCTGGAGGGACCTGCCGAGGAAGCGCACAGCGTCATCCTCCACGGCACCAGCGGCCGGGCCGTCACCCTGCGCTTCATCGACGGCAAGCGCAGCTACGAGGTCAAGAAGCCGTTCGAAGGCGTCATCGGCAACCTCAACCGCCGCATGGCGCAGACCGAAATCCGCGTGGATGCGCGAGGAGCTGAGCCGCTACCAGTCGTCGCTGCCGTGCGAAGTCTGCCACGGCGCCCGCCTCAAGCCCGAAGCGCTCAGCGTGAAGATCGCCGGCGAGGACATCAGCCTGTCCTCTCGCCGAAGCGTCGCCGACGCCCTCGCGCTGGTTCGCGTCGCTCCACGAAAAGCTCACCGCGCAACAGAACGAAATCGCCCGCGTAATCCTCAAAGAAATCAACGAGCGGCTCGGTTTCCTCCACAATGTCGGCCTCGACTACCTCCACCTCGACCGCACCAGCGGCACGCTCAGCGGCGGCGAAAGCCAGCGCATCCGCCTCGCCAGCCAGATCGGCAGCGGCCTCTCGGGCGTCCTCTACGTCCTCGACGAACCCTCGATCGGCCTCCACCAGAAGGACAACGACCGCCTCCTGGAAACCCTCAAGCGCCTGCGCGGCCTCGGCAACACCGTCCTGGTGGTTGAGCATGACGAGGAGGCGATCCGCGCCGCCGACCATGTGATCGACATGGGCCCCGGTGCCGGAGTCCACGGCGGCCACGTCGTCTGCGCCGGAACGGTCGAGGAGCTGCTCGCCTGCAATGAGAGCATCACCGCCGACTACCTCACCGGCCGGCGTGAGATCCCGCTCCTCGCCACCCGCCGCAAAGGCAGCGGCAAGCACGTCACCGTCCACGACGCCACCGCCAACAACCTCCAGACCGTCACCGCCGCCTTCCCGCTCGGCACCTTCACCTGCGTCACCGGGGTCAGCGGCAGCGGCAAGTCGAGCCTCACCATCGACACGCTCTACGCCGGCGCCGCGCGCGCGCTGAACGGCGCCCGCATCATCTGCGGCCCGTGCAGCAAGATCACCGGCCTCGAGCAGCTCGACAAGGTCATCGACATCGACCAGTCGCCGATCGGCCGCACCCCGCGCTCCAACCCCGCCACCTACACCGGCGCCTTCACCCAAATCCGCGACTGGTTCGCCGGCCTGCCCGAGAGCAAGGCGCGCGGCTACAAGCCCGGCCGCTTCTCCTTCAACGTCAAGGGCGGCCGCTGCGAGGCGTGCCAGGGCGACGGCCTGATCAAGATCGAGATGCACTTCCTGCCCGACGTCTACGTCACCTGCGACGTGTGCCACGGCGCCCGCTACAACCGCGAGACTCTCGAGGTGAAGTTCAAGGGCCACTCGATCGCCGACGTGCTCGACATGAACGTCGAGGAGGCGGCCGAGCTGTTCAAGGCGGTCCCCGCGATCCGCGACAAGATGCGCATGCTGCAGGAGGTCGGCCTCGGCTACATCAAGGTCGGCCAGAGCGCGACCACGCTCAGCGGCGGCGAGGCGCAGCGCGTGAAGCTGTCGAAGGAGCTGTCGCGGCGGGCGACGGGCAAGACCCTCTACATCCTCGACGAGCCCACCACCGGCCTCCATTTCGAGGACGTGCGCAAGCTGCTCGAAGTGCTCCATGCTCTGGTCGAGCAGGGCAATACGGTGGTGGTGATCGAGCATAATCTCGATGTGATCAAGACGGCGGACTGGGTGATCGATCTGGGCCCGGGCGGCGGGGTGAATGGCGGCAAGATCATCGCCGAAGGCGTGCCGGAAACGATCGCGAACGTCGCGGTGTCGGCGACGGGGCAGTATCTCAGCCGATGCTGGAACGGGCGTCGGTGAAACCGAAGGTGGTGGAGTCGAAGCCGGTGCGGCCGAAGCGGGCGCGCAAGGTCGAGCCGGAAGAACCGGATTTGATTGGGGCGAAATAGCTGTTCCCCTGCGAAGGCAGGGGCCCAGGCCCGCACTGGAGCTTTAGCGGAAGTGCGGTCATGCTCCGCTTGTGAAAGCGGTTACGTCTACATCATGGCGAGCGGACGCAACGGCACGCTCTACATCGGCGTGACGTCGGACCTGGTCAAACGGGCGTGGGAGCACCGCAACGGCGTCGTTCCGGGTTTCACGCGCAAATATGGGTGCAAGCTCCTCGTCTGGTATGCGGCGCATGACGATGATAATGGCCCCCTTTGCGACTCAGTCCCCCAGCCAGTGATTCGGAGAGTGACCTAAGTCGTTGGATTATGCAAAAAGTTAACAGCGCGGGCTGACTTCGGGGCCTCGCGCCACTTTGCCATGGGATGCCGTCCCTGACAGGTCTATGATCGCCCCGCTATAGTCTGTCTGCCGGGGGAGGAAGACGCCATGCGCCCGATCATCAAAACTACGATGTGCGCTCTTGTCGCGGCGGCGGTGGCCGCGCCGCCTTCGCCGCTTCGGCGGACTATTATCTGAAGCTCGGCGACATCAAACTGTCCTGAGCAAAGTCGAAGGGGGCGAGGCCGCGAAGGCCGGCGCGGGCAAGCGGATCGAGATCCTGTCCTGGTCGTGGGGCGCGGCGCCGGCCAGCTCGGCGAAATATGGCGCGGTGGCCGGCGCGCATCGCGACGACAGGGCTCGCGCCGCCGAAAAGCGCCAGCACGGCTGGGTGACCGTCGCCGCGCCGCTCGGAGCGCGGCGGCGGCGCCGTCAGGGTCAAGGTCAAATTCCCGTGGCTCGACTGCAAGGTCGGCGCGGCCTTTCCCGACGCCGTGCTGCAAAACGACGCCGGGCGCTACGAGCTCGAGAACGTGCTGATCTCCGGCTGCGCGCCGGACGGCGTCACCCTGGACTACGCCAAGGTGCGGGTGCGCGGCTGGGACCCGGAGAAGAAGGAGTAACCGCCCGCCCCGCGGCGCGCCCGAACGGCGCCAGCATGCTGCCCGTCGCCGTTCGCAGCGCCGGATCGTCCTCGCCCAACCCATAGACATAGCGCGCCCCGCGCTCGGGCAGGCACAGGGTCCCGAACACCCAATCCCACAGCGACAGGCAAAAGCCGAGGTTGCGGTCGTGATGCTCGGGCCTGGTCGAATGGTGGATCTGATGGTGCGCCGGGCGACTGGATCAGCCGGCCGAGCCAGCCGGTCGCGCAGAACGGCAGCTCGCTGTGGCGCAAGTGCAGGATGGTGAAGGCGAATGCAGTGACGATCAGGCTGCTCCCGGTCGATCAGCTGCGCGCGCGGGCCGAACGCGTGGAGCATGGGCGCCCTCACCGCCGCCGTCGTCGCGCCGATGACGACCGGGAACAGCATCAGCTCGAGCGGGTGCTGGCGCCACTCGGTCAGCGGGGTCAGCACCTCGGCGCTATGGTGGACCTTGTGGAACTCCCACAGCGCCGGGATGCGGTGCATTGCGAAATGCGCCGTCCAGTATCCGAGCTCGATCGCCAGGAACGTGAGGACGATCGTGACCGCGGTGACCGCCAGCGAGGGCGTGCCCGCAGTCTCCCCCGGCCCAAGCAGCAGGTCGAACCCGCTTTGCACTCCGCGAAAGGTCAGCAGCGCTGCGGCGATCTGCATCGGCGCCTGGAGGGCGAGGTAACCCAGCGCGATCAGGAAAAGCTTGAAATCGAGCCATGACGAGGGGTGGCGGACGATCCGCGCCGGGAGCAGATGGCGGATCAGCGCCCGCGGACGAAAGCCGCGCTTGCGCCGAGCGGCATAGAGCGCCGCCGCAACGCCTGCCGCCCCGAGATAAGTCGGCCAGTAGAATTGCGACCCGAGCACGAACAATGGCCCGAGCGGCCTCAGCAGAGCAGTCGCGACGGCGTAGGCATCGGGCATCGCGCGGTCATAGCCGGCGCGGGTAAATCTTTTGCGTACCCATGTTCACGAATCGTTCTCACCGCGATAACGCGCGGGGATGTCCTACAAACACGTCGGCACGGCCGCCGATCTCGTCCGCTTCGGGTGCAGCCTGCGCATCGAGTGCACGGCTTGCGGCGCGGCGAACACGATGGGCGCGACCGACGTGGCGCGGAAGTGCGGGACCGGCAGCCTCGAGCGCATCCGCACCCGCCTCAAATGCGAGCGCTGCGGCAAGAAAGCCGCGTGCCTGGCCGTACTGCCGCCGGTTTAGCGGGGCGCTCAGGTCATTGCCTGGGCGTGTGTTGCTCCTCTATGGCAGCATCAGCGACGGGTGCGGCGGCGAGGAGACGAAAGGTGCAGTGCCGGAGATGTGGTGCCGACGTGTCCGCGCTACGGGAGTTCTGCCCGAAATGCGGAGCGCCGACCGATCCGGGCATGAGCGATCGCGGGTTTCGCGCTCCGGGCGCGCGCCCGGACGAGGAGCTGAAGGGCAACCGCATGCGGGTGCTGATCGTCGCTGGCGGAATCCTGCTGCTGGCGGGGGTCGCGGGGAAGCTCTCCTTGCCGAGCATTCCCATCCACTTCTCCACGCCGCGCAAGGGCCCCATGGTGACCGACGCGGAGCAGATCTACCGCGCCTATCACGACGACCCGGACAGCGCCGCGAAACGGTTCGGCGGCCGCGAATTGATGGTTAGCGGCGAATTCCTCCGCATCGTCCCCGATGGTTACGGCAGCACCGACATGCGGCTGAAAACCTCCAATCCCGACTCGCCGCTCGGAGTCGATCTCGCCGACGCGGCGGTCGCCGACGCGAAGCTGTTGCGGCCGGGCCAGCAGGTGACCGTCAGCTGCCGCAGCATGGCCGGATCGGGCGACGACCGCTGGCTGCAGAATTGCGCGATCCAGCCGGAGGGTGGCGACGCCGCTGCGCCCGCTCCGCCGCCGGCGCCGTCTCCGTCGCCGCCCGCGGGGGAAGGGAACAGCGGCTGATCAGCGCCGAATGCCAGTTGTTATGGTTCTTGTTGTTTTAGGTTCATGCGACTGTTTTTGCCGCGCAAGCGTTATTGTTGTTGAGCTCCAGGGTATTTCCCGGAGAAAACAAGGAATTCACGATGACGAATCTCGCGAAACTCTTCGCCGCCACGGCGGCGATCGGCAGCCTCGCGGCCCCCGCCGCGGCGCAATATCAGTATCCGCAACAGTCCTATCCGCAGCAATCCTATCCGCAGCAGACCTACCCGCAGTATCAGCAGCAGTATCAGGTCCCGGGCCAGGCTTACGGCTATGCCCAGCAGGGTTACAACCAGGGCTATGCCTCCAACAACAGCATCGGCTCCATCATCAATCAGCTGCTTGGCAACAATTACAACGTCACCGACCGCCAGGCGGTCAGTCAGTGCGCGAGCGCTGCCATGGCGCAGGCGCAGAGCCAGTATCGCGGCTACGGCCAGGGCAATTACGGCTACAACCAGGGCTACAACCAGGGCTATAACCGCGGCTACGGCCAGGCGATGCGCGTCACCGCCATTACCGACGTCCAGCGCCGCTCCAACGGGCTGCGCGTCAAAGGGTTGATCAGCACCGGTTATGCCGGCAACCGTGGCTATGGCGGCTACCAGAACCAGGGCTACGCGCGCGGCGACCTCAGCTTCCGCTGCAACGTCGACTATCGCGGCGCCGTCAGCAACGTGCGCCTGTCGTCCAACAACGGCTGACGCAACGACTAAGCTGACCGGGTTCCGGTGAGCGAATACCCCCCCTCCCCGTCAATGGGAGGGGGGTTGTTCGGCTCCCCCATTCAGAAATTTGTTGGCGTCCGCGTTCGGGTCGGTCATCGGCCGCGATGCGTCATATTGCCGCCATTCCTGGACCTCGCGCTGCTTGTCGGGCGGGAGCGACGATTCCCAATCCGCCTGAGACTGGAAACTGTGCATCGGGTCGCCGACCGCCTCGCCCTGCTCGATCTGCCCGGCGAGCTGGCGAAGCACCGGGCGCGCGGTGAGGTTGAGCATCCAGTCGGGCGCGTAGGCGAGCCGCGCCTTCGACGTGCCCGCGAGTGCCTCGCGGAGCGCCGCATGGTCGGTGTGGATCCTGACCGCCATCAGCGTGTCCTTGCCGTCGTTCCGCGGAAACAATGCGACATCGGTCTCCGCTGCCTGTTTGCCGTTCATCATGATGCGGACGACGAGGCTATTGTCATCATTGCGCTCGACCTTCGTTTGGATCCGTGATCGGGAACCTCACCTCGTGGGAAGCCATCAGAAGTCCCGGTCGAACTGGATCGACCCGTCGGCGTCGATGTGGGCGGAGGCCCGGCGCGCGGCCCAGCACTGGTAGTTGACGGCCACCGGGTTCAGCGTCATATGCGTGTCCGCGTGCTCGATGTGGCACTGAAGCACGGTGACGTCTCCCCCCAGTCCCATCGGGCCGATTCCCGTCTCGTTCAGCAGCGCGAACAGCTCGTCCTCGAGCTCCGCTACGATTGGATCCCGAGTTCCTTGTCCCCACCGGACGGGTGATCGCCTCCTTGGCGAGATACATCGCGTAGTCGGCGGAGCCGCCGATGCCCACACCCACGATCCCGGGCGGACACGGCTTCCCGCCGGCGCCGACGATCGACTCGAGGACGAACTGCTTGATCCCCTTCACGCCGTCCGCGGGGACGCACATCTTCAGGAAGCTCATGTTCTCGGAGCCGGAGCCCTTGGGGACGCACTTGACGTCGAGCCCGTCCCAGTCGGGGATGAACTCCCAGTGCACGATCGGCAGCCGGTAGCCGGTGTTCGGCCCCGTGTTCTCGCGCGTGATCGTGTGCACCGCGTTCGAGCGGAGCGGATGCTCGATCGTCGCACGCTCGGTGCCGGCCTTAACCCCTCGTAGATCCCGGTCGGGTGGAGCGGGAAGTGCTCCCCGACGCGGCAGGTGTAGACGGCGATACCGGTGTCCTGGCAGACGAGGTTCTTCTGCTCGTCGGCGATCGAGACGTTCTTGTGGATGATGTCGAGGACGCGCTTGCCGGTCACCGACGTCTCCTTGTCGCGCGCGGCCGCGAGCGCGTCGCGCAGATCCTGCGGGATGTCCTTGAGCGCCCAGACGTAGAGATGGGCCGCAGCGTCCTCGACGGCGTGCTGTAGGTCGGTCGTGGTGACGGTGCTCATCGCTCCATTCTCCTCGTCGTGACGGTCGGGCGGGTCAAGCGCGGGCCATTTCCGCTGCAGCCCGCCCCGCGCGGCGACCGAAGACGCAGACACTCGAGCAGGGAGTTTCCCATCATCCGGTTCCGCCCGTGCGTGCCGCCGGCGATCTCGCCGCAAGCAAAGATCCCTGCGATCGTCGTCTGTGCGTGCTCGTCGATCACGAGACCACCGTTCTGGTAGTGCAGGACGGGATAGGTGAGGATCGGCTCCCGTAGCGGGTCGATGTCCGACCCACGGTAGCGCCGCAGCATGTACGGCAGCGAGATCTCGGCGTCGGCCTCCGCGATCCGCGTCGTGTCCAGCAGGACGGCCGGCCGGCCGTCCTCCGTCACCACGCCCTTTCCCTTTTCCACCTCGTCGAAGATCGCCTGCGACGACGGCATCCCGCGGGCCGAGCGAGTCGGTGAACTCCTCGCCGTCGGCATTGAGCAGGACGGCGCCGTACGCGCGGGTCGTCTCGGGGATCGAGTACCCCTGCATCGTCGGCGGCCAGGCGCCCCCGTTCGGGTGGTACTGGAGCGCATCGAGGTCGCGGGCCTCGGCACCGAGAGCGAGGGCGAGGCGGGTCACCTCGCCGGTTGCGTTCGGGTGGTTTGTCGAGAGCTCGCCGCGCGCCTTCGCCTCCGCGAAGCAGCGTCCCCCGGCCGCCAGGATGACCGCACCTGCATCGACCGCACGGCGCACCACCCCTGGGTTGGAGCGTGCCCGCCACCCGTTCCCGACTGGCTCGAGCGCCGCCAGTGGGTGGTTGGGAGCTCCGTGCCGCCCCCGGCCTCGAACGCTTCGCGTAGGGCTTTCGTGATCGCATGACCGGTTCTGTCGCCGACCTGCAACAGGCGCTTGCGCGAGGCTCCGCCGCAGCGCGCCAGCCGATAACCACCGTTCTCGCGCGTGAACTCGACCCCGAGCTCCTCGAGCCAGTGGATCACGGGCGGCGCCTCGGTCGTCAGCACCTCGACGAGCCGGGGGTCGGCCGTGTCGTGGGACGAGCGCATCACGTCCTCGGCGTGGAGCTCCGGCGAGTCGTCTTCCGCGAACGCCGCCTGGATGCCGCCCTGCGCCTTCGCCGAGTTGCAGGCCTGGAGCGAGCCCTTGGTCGCCAGCGCCACGCGGGCGCCGGCCGCTCGGCCGAAAGCGCAGCAGCGAGGCCGGAAGCACCGCTTCCGATCACGAGCACATCGACAGCGAGAGGCGTCCTGCACACGTCACAGGGTACCAGCGGATCCGCTAATGCCGGCCATTATCAGCGCTTATCTGATGCCAACCGGAGGTGGTTCCGCAGGGTTCGCCATACTTGCGTCGGGGCGGGCAGGCCTCGTCCACGACCGAAAGGCATGTCTGTGAACACCCGCTCTCCTCTCGTCATCGGAATCGCCGTGCTCGTCGGCCTCGCGCTGGTCGCGCTCGGCGTCGTCTACTGGGCGGAGCCGGCGCAGCTCGCTGCCGTCCTTCTTCCCGGGCCACGAGGCCGGCTCGGCCACCACCACGTCAAGCACGGTATCGCCTCGTTCTTCGTCGGGCTGGCCCTGCTCGTCTTCGCCTGGTTCCAGACCGGGGAAGAAAGCAGCCTGCGTGATCGTCGCCGTCGCTGATCTCGTACGCCCAGGCGGTCGTCCTCGGCCTGCTCCAGGGCGTTCTCGGAGCTCTTCCCGATCTCGAGCCTCGGTCACAGCGTGATCCTGCCGAAGCTGCTCGGCTGGAACATCCACCAGAACGACCCGTACTTCCTGAGCTTCCTGGTCGCGACGCACCTCGCGACCGCGATCGTGCTGCTCTGCTTCTTCTGGCGCGACTGGGTGCGCATCCTCCGGGGCTCGGCCGCAGCCTGCGCGACCGCGGCGATCGCCGAGGACGACTCCGACGCGAAGCTCGGCTGGCTGCTCGTCGTCGGCACGATCCCGGCCGGCATCCTCGGTCTCCTGCTCGAGCACCAGCTGCGCAAGATCTTCGCCTCACCCGAGTCGGCGGCGATCTTCCTGACGCTGAACGGCGGTGCTGCTCTACGGCGCCGAGCTCCTGCGGCGACGCGCACCGCGAGACGGACGCCGACGACGACGTCGCGCATCGCGCGGCAGGTCGGCTTCCCGCAGGCGTTCGCCGTCGGCGCCGCGCAGGCGCTCGCGCTGATCCCCGGCTTCTCGCGCTCGGGAGCGACGATGGGGGGCGGCCTGCTCGTCGGCCTCTCGAACAAGGACGCGGCGCGATTCGCGTTCCTGCTCGCGACGCCGATCATCGGTGCGGCCGCGGTGCTCAAGCTCCCGGACCTGTTCGGTCACGCAGGGCGACGGCGTCCGCGGCCAGGCGCTCGTCGGCGTCGCTGTGCTCCGCCGTCACCGCGTATCTCGCCGTGCGCTTCCTGCTGCGCTTCTTCGAGACGAACCGCTGACCCCGTTCGCGCTCTACTGCGCGCTCGCAGGCGGTGTCGTGCGCGATCGTGATCCCGTTCATCTGACTCGCGCTCGCATGCACACCTGCAGCGGTCGTCTACACTCGAGGCGATGGCGACGCTCTCGGACGTCATGCGCACGGAGTTCATCACCGTCGCGCCCGAGGACACGCTCGGCGAGGTCGCCGAGCAGATGACGGCGCTCAACGTCGGCTCGGTCGTCGTCAAGGACTTCGGCAAGCTGATCGGCATCCTGACCGAACGCGACCTGCTGAAGGCGATGGCCGCCCGAGTGCACTCGAGCGAGGCGCGCGTCCGCCAGTTCATGACCGAGAACCCGATCACGGCGTCGCCCGAGATGGACTGCGAGGAGGCGGAGCAGATCATGCTCGACAAGGGCTTCCGCCACCTTCCGGTCATGGAAGGCGAGGACGTCGTCGGTGTCGTCAGCCTGCGCCGGGTCGTCGGCGCGGCCAGGCAGCCGCCGACCGGCCTAGGCGCGCTTGCCTCAGGTCCTCGGCGCCGACAGCCGCGTACCGCTCGCGAACGAACGCGACGAACTCCTCGGCCGCGCGCGTCGGCGCCCGGCCGGATGCCGCGCACGAGCGAGATCTCCCGGGTCGCGTCCATGCCCTCGACGCGCGCCTCCGCGATCGTGCCGGCCGCGAGCTCGGATCTCGACCGCCGCCCGCGAGATGAACGGCGACGCCGTACCCCGCCTGCACGGCGCTTCGCACCGACTCCTGCAGGCCGAGCTCGAGCCGCACGTCGAGGTCGCGCAGCTGCGTCCCGAGCGGCCGCAGCGCGTCCTCGACCACCTGCCGCACGCCGGCGCCCTCCTGCATGACGATCAGCGGCTCGCCGCGCAGCTCGTCGACCGAGACCGTGCGGCCGGCGAACGGGTGGCCGGGCAGGGCACGCGAGGATCACCTCGTCGCGCATGAACGGCTCGAACCGGACGGACCGGTGGCGGCGGGCGGCGCCGACGATGCCGAGCTCGAGCTCGCGGTCGGCGACGCGCTCGACCACCGTCTGGGTGTCGTGCACCTCGAGCGCGACGCGAACAGCCGGGTGCAGGCGCTGGAACTCGCAGAGCAGGAGCGGCACGACGATCGCCGCCGGCCCGGTCGACGCGCCGATCGAGAGCTCGCCGGCGAGCTCGCCCTCGCCTCGGCCGCGATCTCGCCGAGCAGCTGCTCCTCGAGCTGGAGCAGCCGCTGCGCGCCGCGGTACAGCCGCCAGCCGGCCTCGGTCGGCTCCACGCGCCGGCCGGAGCGGTCGAGCAGCTGGCGTCCCGAGCCGCTTCTCGAGCGCGCGCACCTGCAGCGAGACGGCGGGTTGCGTGACGCCGAGCCGCTCGGCCGCCTGCGAGAAGCTCCGCCGCTCGACGACGGCGCAGAACGCGGCCAGCTGGCGCGTGTCCATAAGCAAATCTTATAGAAGCTGGGCACGACGGTGCGCGTCTGGGTCGACATCACGAACTCGCCGCACGTGCCGTTCTTCCGGCCGCTGCTGCGCCTGCTGCGAGCAGCGGGGTCACGAGGTGACGGTGACGGCGCGCGAGTACGCGCAGACGCTCGAGCTCCTCGACGCACGCCGGTATCGCGCACGAGGTGGTCGGTCCCGCGCCACGGCGGCGCGAGCGCCGCCGGCAAGGCGCGCGCGCTGGCCGGCCGGCTGCGGGCGCTGCGGCGCTTCGCGAAGGGCGCGCGGCTTCGATCTCGCGCTCTCGCACGCGCTCGCACGAGCTGCCGCTGTCGGCGCGCTCGCTCGGCATCCCGTCGGCCTACGCCTTCGACTACGAGTTCGCGCGCCTGCAGCACGGCCTCGGCTGCCGCGCAGCGACGCGCGTCGTCGTCCCCGACGCGATCCCGGCCGGCCGGCTCGAGCAGCTCGGCGCGAGCCACGGCAAGACGCGTCCGCTATCCGGGCCTGAAGGAGGAGTACTACCTCGCCGGACTTCGAGCCCGACCCGGGCGTCCTCGACACGGCTCGAGCTCGATCCGGCGCGCGTGCTCGTCGTCGTGCGCACGCCGCCGGACGTCTCCGCTCTACCACCGCCACGGCAACCCGCTGTTCGCGGACGTCCTGGAGCGGCTCGGCGCCGACCCGCTGGTGCAGGCCGTCGTCCTGCCGCGGACGCGCGAGCAGCGTGAGGCGATCCAGGCGCTCGGGCTCCCGTCGCTCCTCGTTCCCGACCACGCGCGTCGACGCGCCGAGCCTCGTCGCGCTCGCCGACCTCGTCGTCTCGGCCGGCGGGACGATGAACCGCGAGGCCGTGGCGCTCGGCATGCCCGTCTACACCGTCTTCGCCGGCCGGCTCGGGGCGGTCGACGAGCAGCTCCTGCGCGGAGGACGCCTGCGGCCGCTCGAGTCCGCCGGACGACCTGGAGCTGCGCAAGCGCAGGCCCGGCGGCGGAGCGCGTCCGGCGCGACCCGGCGCGTCCTCCTCGATCTGCTGCTGTCGGCCGCTGCGACCAGCCTAGCCCGCGAGCACGGCGAGGACGTCCTCGCCGTAGCGCTCGATCTTCACCGGCCCGACGCCGGAGATCGCCGCCAGCTCGCCGATCGAGGTCGGAGCGGCGTGCTCGATCTCGGCGAGCGTCCGATCGTGGAAGACGACGTACGCCGGGACACCGTCGGCCCGCGACCGCTCGAGCCGCCACGCCCGCAGCGCCCGCCCCGTCGGCGACAGCTCGGCCGCCGCCGCTGCCCGCCGTCTGGCGGCCGGCCTGCCCGGCGGCCGACCCCGAGCTCGGCGAGGAACCGGCTCGGCTTCCCGCTCCAGGTCACCGACAGGTGGCGCCTGGCCCGCGTCAGCCCGACGTAGAGGAGCCGGCGCTCCTCGTCGACGTCGCCACGCCGGATCGGCAGCTCGCCCTCGTCGAGCCGCGGCAGGAAGACCGCGTCCCACTCCAGCCCTTTCGAGCGGTGCAGGGTCAGCAGGTGCACACCCGTGGCGACACTCGCGCCGAACCGGCGCTCGAGCTCGGGCGCGAGCTCCGAGACGTCGTCGAGCTGCTACGCGATCGCGACGATCCGGCCGAGGTCGCTCTGCCGCGTCTGCTCGCGCTCACCGAGATCGTCCGCGGGCGACGGCTCCCAGCCGAGCGAGAGCGCGGCCTCGCGAACGACATCGCCGGCGGGCCCGCGCGCCGGGCGCAGGCGCCTGAGCAGCGACTCGCGCCCTTCGCGCTCGAGCAGCGACGCCCCCTGGAACGGGATGCCCGCGGCGTGGAGGAGCCTCCTCGACGTCCGCCGAGCGCGCGTTCGTCCGGACGAGCACGGCCTGCTGCTCGTACGGAACGCCGGCCGCGTGGAGCGCGCGGATGCGCGCCACGAGATGATCGCCCTCGTCCACCCAGGAGGCGAAGCCGGCGAGCTCGGGCTCCGGCGCCGGCCGCGAGTCGGTCGCCCGGAGCGTCTTGGGCGCGCCGCCGAGCCGCGGACGAGCCGGTTCGCGAGCGGCGAGCACCTGCTCGGTCGAGCGGTAGTTGCGCTCGAGCCGGAACACCTGGGCGGTAGCGCGAGAACGCGAGCAGGTGCTCCGGCCCGGCACCCGTGAAGCCGTAGATCGACTGGTAGTCGTCGCCGACCGCGCACAGATCGTCGCGCGCGCCGAGCCAGAGCTCGAGCAGCCGCTGCTGGAGCCCGTTCACGTCCTGGTACTCGTCGACCGTGAACGCCCGGTACCGCTCGCGAAACGCCGCGCGCCGCGCGCTCGTCCTCGCTCGTAGAGCGCGACCGCCTGCGCGAGCAGATCCTCGAAGTCGACCAGCCCCGCGTCGGTCTTCCGCCGCTCGTACTCGCGTAGACGCCCGGCCATCAGGTCGTGCGGGATCGGCGGCGTGCGGTCGCCGGTCGAGGCCCGGTAGCGCTCCGGCGAGATCCGCCGGTTCTTCGCCCATTCGATCTCCGTCGCGAGATCGCCGGCCGGTCGGAACCGGTACGCGCCGGGCAGGCGGTTGCCGATCTGGCGCAGCAGCGGCGCCTTCGCCGGCAGGATCTGCCGGGCCGCTCCGGGCTGGAAGTGCCGGAGCTGCGCGAGCGCCGCCGAGTGGAACGTCGACGCCCGCACGCCGGCGACCCCGAGAGCGGCGAGGCGCGTCTTGAGCTCGCCCGCCGCCTTCTCCGTGAACGTGACCGCGAGGATCTCGCGCCGCCGCGAACGCACCGGTCGCGACCTGCTGGGCGATCCGGTGCGTGACCGTCGTGGTCTTCCCGGTGCCCGCGCCGGCGAGGATGCAGACGCGGCCGCGCGACCGCCTCGGCGGCCGCGCGCTGCTCCGCATTCAGCCCGTCGAGGATCATCGCCCCAGCCTACGGTCCTCGACGATCGGACCGAGAGTCGAGCGGATACAGCGTGCCTCTGCACGACGACCGTCACGGATGTCGGCGATCGAAGCCCGGACCGCCCGCGAAGAGGCAGTGGTCGACGTTCATCGCCTGACCGCCCGCGTAGCGAGCGGCGCGGTGACGCTGCGCCGGGGCGAGCCCCGCGACGTGTACCAGATCGGCGTGTGGCCGTGCACGACCCGTTCGCACCCGAGTGTGCCGAGCAGCCGCCCGAGCCGGTCGGGATCGCCGAAGCGCCCCGGTCCGCGAGCGCTCGAGCAGACCGGCGAGCGAGTCGGCTGTCGCCGCCCGCGAGGATCGCGCCGAGACCGCGCGCAGATCGACTCGACCGTACGCCCGTAGTCCAGTAGCGATCGGTGTCGGAGTGGACAGCAGCCAGTCGCCCTCGCGCGCCACGGCGGGCAGCCGCTCGATCCATGCGAGGTGCTCGGGGCCGCAGCCGGGCGAGGTCGGCTGCCACACCGCCGTTCGCGTCCCAGACCGTCCGGAAGGTCACACCGGGAGCCCCGCACTCGACACCGCCGAAGCGGTGGGCGCCGAGAAGGGCGGCCTCGTGGTTCCCGAGCAGGCAGCGCACGTCGCCTTCGCGCTCGAGCCGCATGACGAGGTCGATCACGCCGATCCCGTCCGGGCCACGATCGACGAGGTCGCCGATGAACCAGAGCCGCGCATCGGCACCCGACCAGCCAGCCGCGCGTCGACGAGCCCGGCCTGGCGCAGGACCGCGACCAAGCGGCTCGACGTGCCCGTGCACGTCCCCGACGACGAACGTCGGCATCGGGCCTAGTGTCGCGACGGCGGTCGCCGGCGGCGGCGCGGCCACCCGCGCGGGCCTGCTCACCATGCGGCTGAGGGCGGCCGACGACCTCCAGCGTGTCCCCCTCGTCGACGAGCCGCTCCAGCTCGCGCAACTCGGCCTCCAGCCACGTCGGCTCCACGGGCGAGCGGGTCAGCAGCAGGATCGCCTCGTGCGAGGTCGGCGACACGGTCTCACCGTCGCCGACGAGCTCCTCGTGCAGCTTCTCGCCCGGCTTCGGCCCGATGAACTCGATCGCGATGTCACGGCCGGGCTCCTTGCCGGAGAGCCGGATCATCTTCTCGGCGAGATCGACGATCCGCACGGGCTCGCCCATGTCGAGCACGTAGACCTGGCCGCGGCCGCCGATCGCACCCGCCTGCACGACGAGCTGCACCGCTTCCGGGATCGTCATGAAGTAGCGCGTCATCTCCGGGTGCGTGACCGTGACCGGGCCGCCCTTGGCGATCTGCCTGCGGAAGATCGGGATCACGCTCCCCGACGAGTTGAGAACGTTCCCGAAGCGCACGGCGACGAACCGGGTGCGACGTCCTCGCGGTGACCCTAGGTCTCGACGATCCATTCGCAGAGCGCCTTCGACTGGCCCATCACCGTCTTCGGGTTCGCGGCCTTGTCGGTCGAGACGAGCACGAACCGCTTGGCGCCGACTCGACGGCGACCTCGGCAACCGTGCGCGTGCCGAGCGTGTTGTTGCGCACGGCCTCGAGCGGATTCGCCTCCATCATCGCGACGTGCTTGTACGGCGGCCGCGTGGAAGACCACGCCGGGCCGGTACTTCTCGAAGACCTGCCGCATCTTCGTCCGGTTCTTGACGTCGCCGACGACCGCCGCGACGGCGCGGAACCGGCGCTCGTCGACGAGCAATACGAACCGGCTCAGCGGCGCCACACAGCA
>CAWAXE010000004.1:0-107935 GCA_963785965.1 uncultured Alphaproteobacteria bacterium | reverse complement strand
GCCCGAATTCTGGATGCGACAGCGAAGAAATTGGGACTTCCTGCCCCGACTTTCGTGGTCACCGTCGATGAGCATGCGAACACGTCGGCCGCGTCGGTTCCGCTGGCTTTCGATACGGCGGTCAGGGACGGGCGAATCGGAACGCGGCGACCTGGTTGAGGCTGGAAGCGATGGGCGGCGGCTTTACATGGGGGGCGGCGGCGCTCAGGTATTGAAAAAGATTGGAATATCCGGTGAAAAGCCGATTGCCGCCCGCGCCGGAATTCCAGTTACGAAAGTGTAATTTGATACGGCGGGGGCAAGCCGTCCATCCGGGGAGACTATCATGGCCGATCTCGGGACCGCGACATCAACAACGACATGGACGCGAGCGGAACGCTCACACCCGCCGATCTCGCGGATGTCGTTCATCGCCGGCTCGGCCTCCGCGCGCCGATCCGGGGGGCGTTGTCGAGCGCGTGCTCTTCATCACATGTGCCACGCTCTGAGCGAAGGCGCGAACCCAGGTCTCTGGTTCGGCACCTCCATCCTGCGCGACAAGGGCCAGCGCATCGGCCGCAACCCGAGACCGGTGTCGAGGTCCGATCGCGCCGCGGCGGGTGATCAGCTTCCGCGCCGCCAGATCATGCGCGAGCGGATCGCGAAGGGCTGACAACCCAGGTGCGGGCGGAAAGGAACCCGGCGCTCTCCTGACCATCGGCGAGTTGTCCGACCAGCTCCGCAGTTCCGGAGCACATCCTGCGTTACCGGGAGACGCGCTCCGCAGTTGCGGCCGATGCAGCGCGCCGGCTATCGGCGCTATTACCGTCCCGCGGACGTGGATCTTGCGCGCCCATCAACCGGCTTCTCAACGAAGAAGGCTATACGGTCGCGGCGTCCAGAGCTGCTGCGCGAGCGCAGCGCGAAGATATCGGAGCCGCATGACGAACCAGCGCCGGGCCGGTCACCGCCGAGCGCCGAAGCCCGATCATGAGGACGATCAACGACGTGTTCCGGCTAATCTCCCTGCGCAACCGCCTCGCCGAGGCGACTCGAGCGCTAGCCGCCGGCGAAAGCCGGGCCTCCGACTCGGGCGATCGCCTCGTCGAGCGGCACCCGGCTCACCGGCACGCCGGGCGGGAACGCCCTCAGCAGGCGGCTCGGGAAAGCGGCGGACAGGACCACGAAATGGCCGCGGTCGTCCTGCTGCGGATCAGCCGGCCGAACGCCTGGGCCAGGCGCGCGCGGATGATCGCGTCGTCGTGGCGCGGCCGCCGCCGGCCGCCCGCCGCGCGCGGTGGAGGACGGTGGCTTGGGCCACGGCACTTGCTCCATCACCACGCAACGCAGCGATCGCCGGGCACGTCGACCCCGTCGCGCAAGGCATCGGTGCCGAGCAGGCTGGCGCGCGGATCGTCGCGGAAGATGTCGACCAGCGTGCCGGTGTCGATCGGATCGACGTGCTGGGCGTAAAGCGGCAGCCCGGCGCGGGCGAGCCGGTCGGCGATGCGGCCGTGGACCGCGCGCAGCCGCCGGATCGCGGTGAACAGGCCGAGCACCCCGCCGCCGCACGCCTCGATGATCCGCGCGTAGGCGCCGGCGAGGCCGGCGAGGTCGCCCTTCTTGATGTCGGTGACGATCAGCACTTCGGCGTTGCTGGCGTAGTCGAACGGGCTTTCGGCTTCGGAGCAGCGGCTGGCGCGTCGAGGTGCGGCGCGCCGGAGCGCGCATCGCCGCGCCCAGTCCTCGCCGTCGCGCAGCGTCGCGCTGGTCAGCATGCACGCCGTGCGCCGGGGCCAGCACCACCTGGGCGAACGGCTTCATCGGGTCGAGGAAGCGGCGGTGGATGCCGACGTCGAACTCGCGCGCGTCGACGCGCTCGACCGCCAGCCAGTCGACGAAATCGGGATCGGCCGGGCCGCCGAGCCGGCCGAGCAGCGCCCCCACGCGGCGAGCGTGTCGGTGCGCCAGCCGAGCGCGAAGCGCGCGCCCTCGATCCGCGCGCGGCCTGGCGCGTCGAGCCAGTCGGGCGCGTCCTCGATCAGCGCCTCGAGCCGCGCGCCGAGCTTGATCAGCGGCGCGGATCTGCGGCCGAGCGCGCTCGCCGCCTGCTGCGGCCAGCTCGACGAATTGCCGTCGAGCTCGGCCGCCTCGGTCTCGATGCCGTAGCCCGCTTCCTGCCCGCCGCTTTCGTCGCGCGCGTAGACGATCGCCGCGCACCGCGGCGAGCAGCGCCTCGATCGGGCCGGACGGCAGGCCGTCGGCGATGCCGCTGCAGCCAACCGTCCTACGGCAGCGCCTCGGCCGCCTCGCGCGCGGCGGCGATGCGCCTTGCCGCCTTCCTCGTCGTAGCTGGCGACGTCGGCCAGCCGCGCGGCGAGGCCCGCGCCGGCGCCCGCGCGAGCCGCGCTTCCGGCCCGACGATCCAGCGCTTGAGCTCGATCGCCTCCTGCCCGGTCAGCGCCGCGGCGAATGTGCTGTCGGCGGCATCGAACACATGGTGGCCTTCGTCGAACACGATCCGCGTCGGCCGCTGCGCGTGCTCGCGCCCGCGCGCGGCGTTGACCATCACCAGCGCGTGGTTGGCGATCACCAGGTCGGCCTGCGCGCTGGCGCGCGCGGAGCGCTCGATGAAGCACTTGCGGTAATGCGGGCAGCCGGCATAGACGCATTCGCCGCGCTGGTCGGTGAGCGAGCGGATCGCGCCGGCTCGGCGGAACAGGCCGGCAGCCAGCCGGGCAGGTCGCCGCCGATCATGTCGCCGTCCTGCGTGTAAGCGGCCCAGCGCGCGACCAGCTGCGCCAGCACCGCCGCGCGCCCGGCGAAGCCGCCTTGCAGCGCGTCCTCGAGGTTGAGCAGGCACAGGTAATTCTCGCGGCCCTTGCGCACGACGACCGCGCCGCGCCGCTCGCGCGGCGTCGGGGAACAGCCGCGGCCCTTCGCGGTCGAGCTGGCGCTGCAGCGCCTTGGTGAAAGTCGAGACCCACACCGTGCCGCCGCGACTGCTCGGTCCACAGCGACGCCGGGGCGAGATAGCCGAGCGTCTTGCCGATCCCGGTCCCGGCTTGGGCGAGCAGCATGTGCGGGTGCCCCTCTCGCTTGTCGCGGAGCGAACACCGCGGTCACGCTTCGGCATAATCGCGCTTTGGCCCTCGCGCCGCTCGGCGCCGCGCCGGTCAGCCGCATCCAGCTTCGCCCGCGACCTCCGGCGGCATCGACGAGCACCGTGCGCGGCGGCGGCCGGTCGGGCGCTTCTCCTCCCATTGGTTCAGGCGCGAGAACAGCCATCCGCTCGCCGCGCTCCGGCGGCGCGAGGCGCGCGCGCGAGCAGCGGCGCCCACCGCCAGCCGCAGCCGGTGCGAGCGTCGCATCGCTCGTCCACGCGCCTTCGCGTTCGCGCCAGTCGCGTCGGCGAGTATCGCCAGCAGGCCTGCCGGCGATCGCGCTGGAAGAGCAGCGGCCGCGTCGGCTCGCTCGCCGGCGCTCCAAGCCCGAGCGCGCGGCGCAATCCTGCGGCCGTCGGCACCACGAAGCTCGCCGGGTGGATGAACGCGAACAGCTCGAGCAGGTCGAGGCCCCAGAGCTCGGGATAGCCGAGCCGGCTGCCGACCAGCGGCGCGTTGAGGATGATGTGCGGAGTCTCGGCCGCCCGCGCGATCGCTTCCCCGCGGCTCGCCTCGCGCACGCTGATTTCCTCCGTGCCGCCACCGCTCGCCAGCCAGATTCCGGCGTGGGTTGCGTGGAGCGCGGGAAGAGCGAGCGCCATGCGTCCGCCTTGTACGCGTTTCGTTCCCGGAGGCCAGCATGGGCGCGCGGCTTCACAATTTGGCGCTCGCGCAAAGTCGTCCGAGCCGTTCATTCAGAAGTGGCAACTTCGAATTTGAAATCCACGACTTCAAAGGAGCATAGCCTCGGAATGGCTGACCGGCGACACGGCTACAATGTGCCGGTTGGCTATCCCGCGAACTTCTTCCCGCAGATGGCGCCCGATTGGCTCGACTTCTGCGTTCGATGCGCAGGGGTTTCGAGCCGCGGCGGACTGGCCCGTCCTATCGCTACGCGGACCTCGGCTGCGGTACCGGCTTCCATGTCTGCCTGCTCGCCGCCGCCAATCCTCGAAGCCGAGTTCGTCGGCATCG
The DNA here is from genome assembly GCA_963785965.1 of uncultured Alphaproteobacteria bacterium. Classification (GTDB taxonomy): domain Bacteria; phylum Pseudomonadota; class Alphaproteobacteria; order Sphingomonadales; family Sphingomonadaceae; genus Sphingomicrobium. Next base: position 103,817 of record CAWAXE010000004.1, on the reverse strand, counting down.
ATTTCGATCCGGACTTCAGCACGGCCGAGACCTCGCGGCGGCGGCCGGGCCTGACGAACGTACGTTTCATCCAGGCCGATTTCCTCGATCTGGCGGCGGAAGCTGGCCCGCCGAGCTTGGCACTTCGACTATCTGCTGCTGCAAGGCATTCTCAGCTGGGTTTCACCCGAGGTCCGCGCCGCGGTGTTTCAGTGCGTAGCGCAAGCGAGCAAGCCCGGCACCCTTGCCTCGTTTGGCTACAATAGCTCCGCCCGGTTGGCTTCAGCCACGTCCCGTTCCAGCATGTCGCCAAGCAGTTCAGCAAGAACAGCGCGACGCGAACGCAGCGATCGGCGGCGCCCTTTCGATGTTCGGCGCGGCTAAGGGACGCGAACGCGCCGCTCTTCGAGCAAATGCCACTACTTCCAGATGCATCTCGATCTGCTCGCTGCGCAACCGTGACCTATCTCAGCCCACGAATATCTTCCGGATCCTGGGCATCGCTGTGGCACTCCAATTAGCGCACCAGCTAAGCGCTGTCGGACTTGGCTATGTTGGTCCCAGCCACATTGCCGGAAGCCTTGTTGCCGGATGTCCTTCCTCCTGGGCTCGCCGCCATCATCAGGGCGGAGCCGGATTACTCATCCTGCGCCAGGATGTGCAGGACATCGTCATCATGCGGCGGTTCCGTCTGGATATCTTCTGCCGCGACCCGCGGCGCGCACGCTCGGGCGTCTTTGGCGGCAATGCGTCCGAGTCTATCTGCTGTCAGCGCCGCCGGAGGGCAGCCCCTGTGCATTTCAGGACGACCTTCGGCGGACTGACCCTCGATCATGGCGTTATTGCGGACATCGTCGCTGCCCTGGCCGATGGTCCCCGACCTTTCGCCGCGCTCATGGCGCTGAAGAACCCCGCCCGCCTCAACACGCGCAGCGTCCTTTGTCCATGCTCGACTCAGAGATGCTCACCGTTGGCAACGCCGCTGCCGCATCGGTCGGAAGTTGACGGACGCTTCAATGCTGCCGTCGCTCGCGCATCTACCGGCGGTAAACCCTACACGTATCTTGCCGCTGCCGCAGCTCGGTTCCGGCGTGCCCGCGCACCGAGCTGGACCTCCTCATGCTCGATACGTGGCTGTCGACGGCCGAACGATGACCCGCAGCAGCTCGCGCGCTTAGGCAGTTGCCCAACCGTCTGCCGCGTCTAAGCCGACAGCTTCAGTTTCGCGGGCAGTCTATCGCCGGCGAACGAACTGCAGTCGCATCTCGCGTGGTCTCGCCCCCGACTTCGTCGATCAGCTGCTGCCGCGATGGCGCAGTGCTCGGGCATGATCCAATGACGGCGGCTGGAAGGGCGCCTGACCCTTCGCTAGAGCGCGCAGCTCATGAGCGACGCTCGAAGCATCCGTTCCGCAGCACTTTGCATTCCAAGGCCTGGCCCTATGAGGAAGCGCGCAAGCTGCTGAAGCGCTGGCCGGACGGCAAGCCGGCCGGCGAGCCGGTGATCTTCGAGACCGGCTACGGCCCCTCGGGCCTGCCGCACATCGGCACGTTCAACGAAGTCGCTGCGCACCACCTTCGTCCGCCACGCCTATGAGGAGCTGACGGGCGGCGCCCCGACGCGGCTGATCGCGTTCAGCGACGACATGGACGGCCTGCGCAAAGTGCCCGACAACGTCCCCAACCAGGCGATGCTGACCGAATATCTCGGCAAGCCGCTGACCCAAATCCCCGATCCGTTCGGCACGCATGAGAGCTTCGCGCACCACAACAATGCGATGCTGCGCGCCTTCCTCGACCGCTTCGGCTTCGATTACGAATTCGTCTCGGCGACCGATTGCTACACGCAGCGGCCGCTTCGACGACGGTGATCCGCAAGGTGCTGCGCGGTTGGGACGCGATCATGGGCGTGATGCTCCCGACGCTGCGCGAGGACCGGCGCAAGACCTATTCGCCGGTGCTCCCGATCTCGCCGACCAGCGGCCGCGTGCTCCAGGTGCCGGTCGAGGTGGTCGACGCCGAAGCCGGCCTGATCGCCTTCGACGACGAGGACGGCGGCCGCGTCCAGCAATCGGCGTTCGGCGGCCTCGGCCAAGCTGCAGTGGAAGGTCGACTGGGCGGCGCGCTGGGTCGCGCTCGGCGTCGATTACGAAATGGCGGGCAAGGACCTGATCGACAGCGTCATCCAGTCGGGCAAGATCGCGCGCATCCTCGGCGGCCGCCCGCCCGAGGGCTTCAATTACGAGATGTTCCTCGACGAAAAGGGCGAGAAGATCTCCAAGTCGAAGGGCAACGGCCTCAGCCTCGAGGAATGGCTGCGCTACGGCAGCGAGGAGAGCCTCGCCTTCTACATCTATCGCGAGCCCGAAGGCGAAGAGCCTGCACATCGGCGTCATCCCGCGCGCGGTCGACGAATATTGGCAGTTCCGCGGCAATTATCCCGGACCAGCCGATCGAGCAGAAGCTCGGCAATCCGGTGCACCACATCCACGGCGGCAAGGTGCCGGCAGAGCGCGCTGCCGGTGACTTACGGACTGCTGCTCAACCTCGTCAGCCTGCCGGGCGTCGCGGACAAGGATACGGCCTGGAAGTTCGTCCAGCGCTACGCGCCCGGCACGTCGCCGGAAAGCGACCCCGAGCTCGACGAGCTGATCGGACTCGCCGTCAATTACGCGCGCGACTTCGTCGTGCCGACCCTCAAGCGCCGCGCGCCGACGGAGGCGGAAGCCGAGGCGCTGCGCGACCTCGACGCCGAGCTGGCGAAGCTCGCCCGCGGACGCGACGGCCGAGGACATCCAGACGCACGTCTTCGAAGTCGGCAAGCGCCACCCGTTCGAGAGCCTGCGCGGCTGGTTCCAGGCGCTCTACGAAACCCTGCTCGGCTCGCCGCCAAGGCCCGCGCATGGGCAGCTTCATCGCGCTCTACGGCGTCGACAACACGCGCAAGCTGATCGCCGAAGCGCTTTCTCAGTCTTAGCCTCGAATATTTGCTTTCGACCGGTTGCGGACATTCGACTGCGTCTCCCGCTCAAGGTCAGAAGGACATCTGCATGTCTTTGAGCGCCCAGCGGATCAGCTCACGCATGGCAATGCGGGCACGCCTCGGGTCGCCCGCTGCGATCGCTTCATAAACCCGCTGGTGGTCCGGAACAGGGTCGCGCAAGAGCGGCCCGTCGCGGGTCTTGAAGCGCGTGGTCCATCGCACGGCCGCCCCGATCGGGCTCGCGAGAGCTAATAGCGGCTCGTTTCCTGTGGCTGCAAAGAGCGTTCGATGAAATTGCTGATCCGCGGCTTGCCCTTCGGCGGTTTCAAGCGGGAACCTGGCCATTTCATCGAGCGCGACGCGAAGCAGAACGAGATGGTCATCCGTCCGGTTTTTGGCTGCGAGCGCAGCGGCGCCCGGCTCAATCAACTCACGCAGCTCGAACAGGCCGTGAACGAAGTGCGGCTGCGGCGCTAACTCAAAGCTCCAGGCGAGGACCTCGGGATCGAGCACATTCCATTGGCTGCGCGGACTGACCCTTGTTCCTGCTTTCGGCCGGCTTTCAATCAATCCCTTAGCCGCGAGAATTCTCATGGCCTCGCGATACGCGCCCCGCGATACGCTAAGTTTCTCACTCGCCTCGATCTCGCCGCCAAAGATGTAACCTGGCGGGCGCTCTCCGCTCACGATCTCAATGCCTATGGCGCGAGCGATCGTACCGTGGAGGCGCGGCCGCCCGCCGGGTTCATGTTTCACGGCGCCGTTCCGATGTTCCTTCTTAAGTTCGTTACACCCCCGCTCCGTGTCTGCGCAAGCGAACCTTAGGCGAGGGCAGTGCCGCTAAGACAGCGGCGACTCAGCTCCCGCGCAGCGTCTTCATTACGCGCGCGCGAATTCTCCCATAATTCTCTTTGAGCGGCCCCAGAATGCCATGCCTCTCCGGCGGCAGATGGGCGAGCGGGTGTCCATCAGGGCGGAAAACGTAATGATCGAAGAATGCGCGCCATGCCGCTCGTTCGAGCGAAGGGCGCTCGGCAATCGCGATCATGGCGAGCATCATTGTCGTGTACGGCGCATCCGGTCCGGTACTGAACCCGTCCCACCAATAGTTGACGAGCAGGTTCAGCGCTTCGGTCCCTTCAACCTGGTGCCACCAGAGCTTTGGAAGATAAAGCGCGTCGCCGGGCTCGAGCTCGGCGATCAAGGCCTGATCGCGCACGCTTTCGAACTTGGCGAAACGGGGGTCGCCCTGCTCACTGCCGACAGCGAGAGCGACCGGCGGTCCCGCCATCGTAAAGTCGATGGGTCCGACATAAAGACCGCTAATCGCCGCGGGTGGGTAAAGCGTGAAACGCCGCCGGCCCGCGACAACACAGGCGATATTGTCGAAAGTGTCGTAGTGGCTGCTGACCAGCGAGGCATTTCCGACCCAAAGCCGCGGCAGGATCGGCCGGGGCACAATCGTCAGTCGATTGTGTTCGGCAAAGCCGGGAACGTGATCTTCGGCGGCAATGGATCCAAAATACACCGACGGCAGCTGGGGATCGCGCGCCGCGGCGTTCATTCGGTCGAGCGCAACCGATAGCGGCATATCCACGCGCTCGAAATTGAAGCCCGCGAGATCGTCCGAATAGAAATAGCGGCCGCTGATCGACGGTGGTCCGATGAAGGCCTGGGCCAGCGCGCCGGAATCGAGGGCGACCAGATAATCGGCCAATGTCTTCCACGAACGTGCCGCTGCCTTGGTCGCCGGCCAATCGGCGCAAAGCCCGCGAAGCACTGCCGGCTCGCATTTCTCCGCTACTCCGGTGCGAAAAGCTTCCGGGTCCAAGAACGATGCCGCGTGGACGTCTTGAACCCGGCCGGACATCGCTAGAGCTGGGCGCCGATGGCGAGGCGTTCGTTGCGGCGATTGGCCAGCACGGGAATTTGCCGCAGTGATCCGGCCATCGTGTAGGCGAGCTGCAAATGGCCTCTGCGGAACAGGGACAGAGCCGCGGCATCGTCGAGCTCGGCAATCGCATCGAGACTGACGGTGTAGAGCCCCTCAAGGTGAAACTTTTCGCCATCGTCGAAGCTGAGGGTGATATCGATCGGTTCGACAAGGCGGTGCTCGAGCAGGATTCGGATGAAGGCGTCCGTCTCCTCGGTTCCGGCCACGAGCAGCCCGAGCGCTCGCTGGATCCGTCGCAGCGGCTCGCTCGCCTCGCTATTCTCGTCGAACAGCGGTTCTCCCTCGTTATCGCTGAAACGCGGCGATTCGGCATCGATCGCGATATTCTCCGCGGAAACGAAAAATCCCTGGCGCTCGATGTCGAGAGGCTGAAAAGCGCCAGCGGCGCCTGGCTCGCCGCTGACCAGATTCTCACCCGGCCGAAAGCCGAACATCGCTCCGGCATAGAAGCGCCCGGTCTCCGCGCTCTTGTTCAGGAGAATCGGGCAGCAGGTCGCGGCGCTCGAAAATTCTGAGGCCACGATCGGGACGAAGTGCGGCGTACCTTGCGGCGGCCGCACGCGCAGGTGCCGGTGCGCCTCGGAATTGAGAATCTCCAGCTGTTGCATCGCTAGCCCGAATACCCCCCTCAAATCCCGTCGTTGCTAGCGCTTCGGAATGGACAACGCATCTGCAAAAAAGCTTCTAATTGAGACCCTCTAATTACTCAGACAACTTTTCTGTTGATAGCGCTAACAATTGTGCTAGCGTAGCGTTGAGTTGAGAGACTTCTTGGGGAGAGGGTATAACGCTGCTTCGTGCGGCGTGAGACAAGTTGCACCTTTTTTCCAGGAAGACCTTTGATTTTGGCGCGATCGCGGCGAGCGTTCGGGCTGGCGAAAGCCTGCCTGCTCGTCCGAAGAAGAGGGGGCGTACATGAATTCGGGACCTTCGAATACTCATACAGTGAACAGCAACGGGAGCCTGTCCTCGCGGCGGCTGATTCTCGGCTGCACTTCGAGCCTGCTGGCCCTTGCGGCCGCCAGCCCTGCTTATGCGGAGAAGGCAAAGAGCGACGGCGAAAATGTCGCGGTCACCGCGGCTGCCGCCGATGCGGCTGCGGCAGCGCAGCCCGAAGCTCAGGCGCCGCCGCCGGCGGCTCTGCCGAGCGCCACCGATCAGAACAATACCGCGCAGGCAATCGTCATTACCGGTATTCGCGGATCGCTTCAGCGCGACCTCAACGCGAAGCGCGCCGCTCCGGGCGTGATGGACGTGATCTCCGCCGAAGACATCGGCAAGTTCCCCGATCCGAACATCGCTTCCGCGATGCAGCGAATTCCCGGCGTCACGATTCAGCGCGCGGGCCAACGGGGCGACGCCAACGGAATCACCGTCCGTGGCTTCGGCAGAGACTTCAACGACACGCTTTTTGATGGGAGACATGTCTCCACCGCAACTGGCAATCGCGACGTCGATTTCACCACGATTGGCGCCGACTTCGTTGGCCAGGTGAACGTCCTAAAGACGCCTGACGTCGAGTTGTCCACCAGCGCCATCGGCGCCACGGTCAACATTTTGCTTCCGAAGCCCTTCGATTATTCGGGGCTCAAGGTGGCTGCATTTGTGGGCGGCTCACTTCAATCGCGCGACGGCCACGTCCGCCCGAGGGCCGGTCTGCTAATCAGCGACACCTTTGCCAACGGCACGCTGGGGATCCTGGCGGACGCGACTTATACCCGCGAGGATACGAAGACTAACCACGTGTTCATCCCCGGCTGGGTGGGGGCCTTTTTTGCACCGTGCCAAACGGGTCCGATCAACACGACGTGCATCCCGACGAGCGATTCAACCAGCGCCGCCTGGGCTGATCCCAACAATCGCAAGTCGGTGCTGACATGGTTCCCGCAGCAGATTGGCGCGGACCAACAGACAACCAAGGATGAGCGTGTCGACGGCCGGCTCGCGTTGCAATGGCGGCCGAGCGATAGCCTTCTGCTGACTCTCGACGACAATTTCTCGAAGCAGACGCTCAAGTCGAACGACTATGGCTATGCGGCGTGGTTCAACGGCGACGATCTGCGCAACGTCAAATATGATTCCAACGGATCGGTGGTCGATTTCAACCAGTTTGGCTCGCCGATGGATTTCAACGCGAATGCCGACGCGTCAAGTTTACGAACGGAACCAGTTCGGCGCCAATTTGAAGTGGAGCGCCACCGACAATTTGAAGTTCGAGGCTGATGGTGCGCTGTCGCGAGCCGAAGAAAACCCCGGCCGCGACGGCTACCAGGACAGCATGGACATCGGCTACGGCGGGTACAACAATGACCCCGCCGGCCCGTTCTGCAGCTCGGGCGGGTGCGTTTCGACGATCCTCGGTGCGAATACCGGGGTCCAAATCACTGGACCCAGCAGCAGCGATCTGCCGGTCATCCATGATGTCGGCCCGGCGGGCGATCCTTCCCAGTTCACCGATACGACTCAGATGGGATCGCACGTCATTGTGCGTATCGACGATTATCGAACTGACCTGGTGAAACAGGCCAAGCTGGTCGGCCGCTGGGAAAGCGAAAACTTCAAGCTGACCTTTGGTGGCCAGTATGTCGATGACAAATTCCACCTCGATAGCGCGAGCACCTTTGCCAACGGTGTGTTCGCCAGCTTTGCCGGCTATGGAACTCCATCCGGTCGAACCGGTGGCTTATGGCCGCTGCCCGCGGACGCCTTTAATGGGACCGTTAGCACAAGCGGTTTCATCCCCGGCTATGGCAACAACGCGCTCGCTCCGGGCTTCGTCGTCTACAGCCCATACGCGATCTACAATGCGCTCGAAGGGATGGGCATAAACACCGAACCGGGATTTGATCCTGGCAGCATCCTCGACGTCGACGAAAAGACGCTTTCCTTCTTCGTGAAAGCGAACTTCGTCACCGACATTGCGGGAATGCCGTTCCACTTTAACGCGGCGCTTCGCGATGAGAATACCCACGTGAATGTGTCGGCGATCGGGCGCGGCATCACCGCTCTAACGGTCGATCCCGGCGATCCGACATTGATTACCCCCACATTCTCCAGCTCACAGACGATTACCGGAAAGTCCTTTTATACTTTCCTATTGCCGAGCATGGACCTGAAGCTTGACGTGACTCCGAACCTCATATTCCGGCTCGACGCGTCACGGACTCTGACCCGGCCGCAGCTCAGTGCTCTCAAACCAACCATCGGCTTTGCATCGCTGCGGAGGGGTTCCCTGAACGGATCCGGCGGGAATCCGGACCTCAAACCGTATCTTTCGGACAATTTCGATGCGGGAGTGGAGTGGTATTACGCGCCCAACTCCTACTTCGCGATCGATGGCTTTTATAAGCACCTGACCAACTTCATTGTTGGCGGCGTGCGCCAGGTCACCTTCCCCGGCCTCAACGATCCGTTCACCGGCCAACCGGCGATTTTCAACATCAACGGTCAGGTGAACGGCCCCGATGCTGACGTTCGCGGCCTTGAGATTGCGTGGCAGCACGTGTTTGGCAACACCGGCTTCGGCTTCCAGGCCAACGCGACGCTGGTGAACACCAATCGCAAATTCCCGACTGGCGATGTGTCCGGCCAGGCGTTTGCGATCACGGGTTTGGCCAACTCGGCGAACGTCGTCGGCTTCTACGACAAGCACGGGTTCCAATTCCGGGTCGCGGCCAACTGGCGCGGCAGCTATCTGCTGCAGCTCGGCCAGGGCCAGGGCGGCACGTTTGGCGCCGAACCGGTCTATGTCGACAAGCAGCTGCAGGTCGATGCTTCGACGAGCTACGATATTACGCGGCAGTTCACCGTGTTCGGCGAGGTGACCAACATCAATAATTCCAATTACAGCACCCATGGCCGCTTTAGCGATCAGCCGCTGGACATCTGGAATTACGGTCGCCGCTACACTGCGGGAGTACGGTTCCATCTTGCCGCTGCTCCGCCGCCTCCGCCACCTCCGCCGATTGCTCCGCCGCCGCCGGCGCCACCGCCTGAGCCGACGCAGACTTGCGCCGACGGAACGGTGATCCTCGCGACGGCAACCTGTCCGGCGCCGCCGCCTCCACCGCCGCCTCCACCACCGGCGGCAGCGCCAGAGCGCGGCTGATCTAAATCTTTCCCCTGCCGGGGGTGTCACAAATCGTTGACACCCCCGGTTTTTTCGGTTGCGTAGGATCATGGCTCGGCCGGTCAAAAACATTGTGATCGTGGGCGGCGGCACCGCCGGCTGGCTGACGGCTGCGATCATCGCCGCGAAACACAAGAGCCGCATGCCCGGCGGGTTCACCGTGACCCTGGTCGAATCCCCGAACACTCCGATCATTGGCGTCGGTGAGGGCACTTGGCCGACTCTCCGCTCGACGCTGTCGCGCGTCGGCGTCTCCGAAACCGATTTCTTCCGCGAGTGCGAGGCCGCGTTCAAGCAAGGCGCCCAATTTGCCGGCTGGGCCACGGGCGCGGCGGACGACGCCTACTACCACCCGCTGGTGTTGCCGCAGAGCTTCTCCGAGCTCAATCTCGTGCCCCACTGGCTGGCTCGCGGAAACGGCGCGAGCTTTTGCGACGCAGTGTGTCCGCAGGGCCGGATTTGCGACGCCGGGCTCGCCCCCAAAACGATCGCCACCGCGGAATATGAGGCGATCGTCAATTACGCTTATCACCTCGATGCCGGAAAGTTTGCGCCGTTCATGCAGCGCCACTGTTGCGAGAAGCTTGGCGTGCGCCATGTCCTCGCTGACGTGCAGCATGCAACATTCACCGACGACGGCGACATCCGCAGCATCGTCACCGAACAAGCGGGCGAAATCGAAGGCGACCTGTTCGTCGACTGCAGCGGCTTCCACGCCCTTCTCATCGGCAAGGAGCTCGGCGTTCCTTTCAAGGACTGCAGCGATGTCCTCTTTTGCGACACCGCGCTGGCCGTGCAGGTACCCTATGACAATCCCTCAACACCCATTGCGACGCACACGATTTCGACGGCACAGTCGGCCGGCTGGATCTGGGATATCGGGTTGCCGAGCCGCCGCGGAATTGGCCACGTCTATTCGAGCCGGCACATCTCTGACGACGAAGCCGAACGCGAGCTTCGCGCTTACATCGGTCCCGCGGGCAAGGATTTGTCCGTCCGCAAAATCCGCATTCGCGGCGGCCATCGCGAAACGTTTTGGAAGCGCAATTGCGTCGCCGTGGGTCTCGCCGCGGGGTTCCTCGAGCCGCTCGAGGCTTCGGCCATCGTGCTGGTCGAGCTCTCGGCCAAGATCATTGCCGAACAGATGCCGGCGTGCCGCGAGGTCATGGATGTGATTGCGTCCCGGTTCAACGCGGCGACGACCTACCGGTGGGGGCGCATCATTGATTTCCTGAAGCTGCATTACGCGGTCACAAAGCGGCGGGACACGGCATTCTGGCGGGACAACGCGGACCCGGCGACGATCCCCGACCGGCTAAAGGACCTGCTGCAGCTATGGCAGTATCAGTCGCCTTGGTTCCACGACGAATTCGACCGCATCGAAGAGGTCTTCCCGGCGGCGAGCTATCAGTACGTGCTCTACGGCATGGGATTCCGCACCGAAGTCGAAGCGGACGCGCTGTCCGCCGATGTTCGCCTGGCTGAGCGCGCGATGCGTGACAATGCGGTCCAGACCGAACGGCTGCGATCAGCTCTCCCGCGTCACCGGGAGCTGCTCCAGAAAGTGATCGAACACGGCCTGCAGCCGGTGTGAAACGGCTGGTGCGGCCTGGGCCTGGAACAGACGAGACGGCGCAGCTTTTTTAATTTCCTCGCCGGAGGCGCGGCCGCCCTGCCATTCCGAAGCAATATCACCCGTGCGTTTACCAGGTCAGGCGGGTTCAACCGCGTGTTCGGCTCGTCCCAAGGGCCCATTGCGAACAGTCGCTCATCCGCCGTAAGTTTGGCGCGCACAGCCGTCACTTCCGTTCGCAGGGCGACCGGCTATGATGTGGGCCGTTCATTCTGCCGAATGATGGGCAGCAAGGAGGTCGGGTGGACCCGCCGCAAGGGTTGATCGCCCGCACCATCGTCTACCTTCGCAAGAATGGAGCGCACGTCCTCGTCGAGGCGCTGGTCAATTTCGTTTTGCCATTCCTGATCTACAATTACGCCGAAGCGCCGCTCGGCGAGGTCAAAGCGCTGCTCGCCTCGTCGGCTCCGCCTATCCTGTGGAGCCTTGCCGAGTTCGCTCGCCACCGCCGGCTGGACGCGCTGTCGGTGCTGGTGGTGAGCGGCATAGCCTTGTCGCTCCTGGCAATGCTCGGCGGCGGCGGAGTCCGCTTTCTCCAGCTCCGCGAGAAGCTCGTCACCGGAGTGATCGGGCTCGTGTTTCTCGGCTCGGCGCTAATTGGCAAGCCGCTGATCTATCAGCTGGCGCGCGCGAGCATGCGGCGCAAATCCGAGGATGAAGCACAGCAGTTCGAGGCGCTGCAGATTCATGCAGGATTCCGCCGCACAATGATGGTGATGACCCTGGTGTGGGGTTTGGGCCTCATCGCGGACGTTCTCGTGTCGGTGGTGCTGGTGTTCGTGCTGAGCATTCGCCAATATCTGCTCATCAACCCGGTCATCGGCTACGGCACGTTGGGGGCGCTCAGTCTGTGGTCGTTCCTCTACGGTCAGCGCGCCAAGGCCCGCGGCGAGGCGCGCCGGGCGGCGGCCGCTGAGGCCGCAGCTGGCGCGAATTCCGGCGGCGAATGACTCCGGGAAGGTCTCCCTTGGACGAGGTGGTGGCAAACGACCGCATGCAGGAAGGGTATCGCTACGTGCGCGTGCACCCGATGGGCGAAGAGTTCGAGCCTGGCTTTGCGCCCGATCTCACCCCCGCGGACATGCTCGAACTGGGAGTTTTTTGCGGAAAATACATGACCGATTGCCAAAACGAGTTCCCGCGCAGCTGGTTTGAGCGAGCGAAGCTGGCGACCGGCCTACGAGACTGCTCGCTGAATTACTTCGGAGTCAGTGCCGGCGCGCCGTTATCCGTGTGGCGAACCAAAGGTTGGATACACCCCGATGATCCGCGAGGCTGGTTCCAGTGGTATTGCCGCTATTACTCCGGGCGGCGCATGCCGGAAGAGGACCACCGGCAGATCGCGCGCTGGCGGGCATTCCGGCGGCATGTCGCGCAGGTGCGGAAGAACTGCGATCCCGGAGATGTCTTTTGCCGACGGCGCCAGCGCCAGGCTTTGCTCCAATGGGCATATGATAGTCGGTCGATGTGAGACTCCGGGTCGTGACGGCAGTCGCGGAAGTGTCGCTTTCGACCCATTTGCGGACATTAGCCGCTAGGCTGTCACGGTATGAGAAGCACCGCAGTTCCCAGGACCAACGACGCTAGCGAAGCGCCCGCCCACACGGACATAACGCGTTTACGGGAACCGTTCGGGAAGCTCTCTAAATAGCGCCAATACGCTTGGACTTCATCATTCCCGAAGGCTTTCGCCGCACCGAGCGACGCCGGTAGCGATGAACAAACGCCTACCCACATGAAAGCAATCGCGGACTGGAAGCCAACTGCCAGCCCAGCCAGTGTTCCTATCAGGGGCCCGATCAAGGGGCTGAAGGCCAGCAGCGCGACAAATAGTAGGTAAAATGGCATCAAAGACCTTGTACGGCGCGCGCGTCCGCTTTCGACTCATTCCTGCTGTTCGCCTTCCGCTCAGCGGAACCCTCTCCGTCGGCCTTCGCGCCGCTCAGCTCGCCTTTTTCGCTGCGATCCAGCGGTCGATCTTCTGCTCGAGGATCGCCATCGGCAGCGCGCCGCTGTCCAGCACCTGCGCATGGAATTCGCGGATGTCGAACTTCGGGCCCAGCGCCGCCTTCGCCTTCTCGCGCAGCCGCGTGATCGTCAGCTGTCCGATCTTGTACGCCGTCGCCTGAGACGGAATGGCGATGTACCGCTCGACCTCGGCGGTCGCGTCGGTCTTCGCTTCGCCCGAGTGGGTCAGCATGTAGTCAATCGCCTGATCGCGCGTCCAACCCTTGGCGTGGATGCCGGTGTCGACCACCAGCCGCATCGCGCGCAGCATTTCGTCGTTGAGGTTGCCGAAACGCTGGCACGGGTCGCTGTACATGCTCATTGGATAGCCGAGCGATTCCGAATAGAGCGCCCAGCCCTCGACATAAGCGGTGTTGCCGCCGAAGCGCATGAACGCCGGCAGGGACGCATTCTCCTGCGCCAGGCTGATCTGGAAATGGTGGCCCGGCTCGCCCTCGTGCATGAACAAGGTCGTCTCTTCGCAGATGCTGCGCGAGGGCAAATCATAGGCATTGTAATAAAAGGTGCCGGGGCGCGCGCCGTCGGGCGTTCCCTGCTCGTAGCTTCCGCCGGCCTCGAACTTCTCGCGATACGGCGGATAGGAGCGGATCACGAGCCCGGTCTTGGGCACCAGCGAGAAGAATTGCGGCACTTTCGCCTCGACCTTCGCCTTGACGCTGGCGAAGCCCTGCTCGAGTTCCTCCTTGGTCTTGGGCTGGAACTTGGGGCTGGTCCGCATGTAATCGAAGAATTGCTGCAGCGTGCCCTTGAAGCCCATCTGCGCCTGAACCTTCTCGAACTCCTTGGTGATCCGCGCCACTTCGCTGAGGCCGAGCTGATGGATCTGCTCGGGAGTCATGGTGGTCGTGGTCGTCGACTGCACCTGGTAAGCGTAAAGCGCGACGCCGCCCTTCATGTACATCTCGCCGACACCCTCGCGCGCATGGGCGAGATAGTCGTTGGCGAGGAAATCGCGCATGCGCTGCAGCGCGGGGTGGATCACATTGGCGATCGAATCGCGATATTCCTGCGTCAGCCGCGCTCGGTCCGCCGGTCCGATCGCCGCCGGGAAGTTCTTGATCGGTCCCCAGTAAGGCGTCTCCTCGGGCGCCAGCTTGAGCTGGTTGTCGAGCTGCTCGAGCATGTTGCGGACGGTGAGCTTGGTGTCGACCACGCCCTCCGCCTCGCCCTTGCGCCACTGGCAAATCGCCTCGTCAATATTGGCGGCGAAGTCGCGGTTCCGCTTGAGGCTGTTCTCATAGTCGACGATCGTGTTGTACGGCGCTCCGCCCTGGCCGCTGGCGATGGTCGGATATTCGGTGTGGATGCCGAAGAAGTGATTCATCGGCAGCGCTTCGCTGATCGTCAGAAACTCCGGCTGGAGCGACCGCAGCGCGTCCTTGGTTTGATATTCGAACACGTCGTAGGCGAGCTGGTCGGAGGCGTTGAGCTCCCCGCGCCCGATTGCGTGCAGGGCTGCGAGGTCGTGCTCGGCGGCGGCCTTTTCTCCCTGATAATGCGCGTCGCTGAACAGGTCGCCCAGCCGGTCCGCGTAGCGCAAGTCGCCGCGAAACAACGCCTGCACCGGATTGCGCTTGAGGCTTGCTTCATCGCTCTCCTTGAACAGCTCAAACAGCCGGTCGTGGGCGCTTTGCTGAGTGGAGGGCACAGCCGGTGCCGTTACCGGCGCTTGGGCCGCGGCGGAAGCCGCGAATGCGAGCATTGAGGCGGAGAGAATCAGGCGAGCGGCTAGGTTCATTCGAAGATCACCTCGGAAGCGGGAAATTAGTGTATTACGCGACTAATGCAGAAGGGGCGCCACGGCAATGCCGCAACGCCCCTTCGATGAACGGTCTGCCGCGCTCTACCAGAAGAAGCCGTGGATCACGTCCACAACCTGGCCGGTGTACAAATCGACCAATAGCACGTCGTTGTAATAGCGGACCCACTGCGTCCCCGGCGGGGCGTAGGGCAGCTGGTAATCGTCACGGATCGTTGATCCAGTAGTTGCTGCTGTAATAGTTCGGCCACAGCCGCCAGCCGATATCGAACGACTGATAGCCCCAGCCGAACGGATCGTAATAGATGCCGAGGCGGAACCGGTTGCGGTTGCGCTCGCGCCAGTTCCGCCAATCGTAGCGATTGTCGCGGCGCCAGTTGGTGCTCCACCGCACTTCGCCACGACGACGGTTGTCGACCCGCAGCCGCGGCTGGGTGCCCGGCCGCGGAACGTCGCTGATCACCGGAACGCGCGTGCGCATGACCTGGGGCAGCGGACGGTCGAGACGCCGCAGCGATCCGTTGTCCATGCGATTGCCGCGGTCCTGAACCACCTGCTCGCGCTGTTCGACCACCTGCTGGCGCCGCTCGCCGCGCCAGTTGCGGACGCTGTCGGGGGAATCGTTGTTCCCGCCGCGGCCGCCGCGGAACGCCTGGACCTGACGCGGATCGGGGCCGGGGTTCGGCTGCACCAACTGCCGCGCTACGAGCGGCTGAGTGCCGATATGGCCTTGGGCGCCGTTAATCTGCGAACGCTGAACCTGGACGGCACGTTCAGCTCCGGGCTTGTTCCTTGGCCTGCTGCCGCTCGGCACGGGCTTGGTCGCGGTCGGTATGATCGGGACGATCGGCAAGCGCCGGACTTGCGGCCGCGCTCGCCAGGAGAATGGAGATGAGGAGCTTACGCATGACAATAGCCTTTCCAGTTCATTACAACGCAGGGAATGCTCCCTGGCAGATGAGCCGCCGCTTAATCGTTTCGATGCCGTATATTCATGTTTGTCAGTCCGGCGACGCCAGCGGAACAGCCGTCTGCGCGGCCCGCGCGATCGCCTTCTTGATGCGCGGATAAGCCCCGCAGCGGCAGATGTTCGGCAGAGCCGCGACCTGCTCCTCGCTCGGGCTCGGGCTCGCCTGGAGCAGCGCCGCAATGGCCATGATGAACCCCGGCTCGCAATAGCCGCACATCGTCACCTGCTCGGCGAGCCATGCCTGCTGCACCGGGTGGGAGCGGTCGGGCGACAGTCCCTCGATCGTCGTCACCTGCGCCCCCTCGAGCGAGCCGACGCGCAACGCTGCAGCTGAGGACCGCGCGCCCGTCGATGATCACCGTGCACGCGCCGCAATCCTGGCTGTCGCAGCCATATTTGGTGCCGGTCAGGTTCGACGCGTCGCGCAGCGCCCACAGCAACGGCGTCGCCGGATCGAGCCTGTACTCGATCCCTTCTCCGTTCAGCGTCATTGCGGTCATTGCGAGAGGCTAGCGCCTCGCCCCCCACCGCTGCCAAGATAGCGACCATGCCCCGGGTGAAAACCGCCACCGGCATTGCGATCGGCTATGACGAAGCCGGCGAGGGCGGTGCACACGCCGATCGTCTTTCTCCACGGAGTCGGCTCGGACAAATCCGTGTGGCGGCCGCAGCTCGAGCATTTCGCGGCCGAACGCCGCGCGGTCGCGTTCGATTATCCCGGCTATGGCGACAGCGACAGCGCGCCCGAAGGCACCTCGCGCGACGATTATGCGGCGGTGATCCTCGCCGCTATGACCGAGCTCGGAATCGACCGCGCACACGTCTGCGGACTCTCGCTCGGCGGAGTCGTGGCGATCGCGATGTATGCACGCCTGGCCCGAGCGCGTCGCGTCGCTGATCCTCGCCGACACCTTCGCCGAGCACCCCGACGGCCGCGCGATCTACGAACGCTCGCTCGCCGGCAGCGAGAACATGCGCGTGTTCGCCGAGAGCCGCGTCGACGTTCTCCTCGCCCAGCCGGCCGATCCGGCAGTGCGCGGCGAAGTCATCGAGACCATGGCGCGCATCGACCCCGCCGCTTACCGCATCGGCGCCGAAGCCGTCTGGCTCGCCGACCAGCGCGAGCGCGCCGCGGCGATCCGCGTGCCGACGCTCGTGCTTTGCGGAGCCGAGGACCGAGTCACCCCGCCCGCGCTCTCCACCGCGCTGACCAGGCTCATCCCCGGCGCGCAATATGACGCGATCGAACGCGCCGGCCACTTGTCCAATCTCGAACGCCCCGACGCGTTCAACACGCTCGTCCGCGCCTTCGTCCGCGGCGTCGATTCGCGCGCTGAAGAGTCCGCTTTCGACCCATTGCGGACATTACGACGGCGCTGCATCGACTCGTGCATTGCGTCGACCGTGGTGCATGGGAAAGCGGCGTTCAGTGCGTGGCATTCAATGAGTCGCTGGCTCGTCGTAAGACCACTGTCCCGACGGACGGCGTCAGTCCGACGTTCGTATGTGCAGTAGTGGCGTCGGTCTGCAGACGCGGTCATCGGAACTTCGACTCATGCCGAAGAGCGGCGACGGCCGTATGCTCGTCACGAATGCGTCGCGCCCTGCAGAGGCCAGTAATGCTGGCCATCCGTTCTGACGCCATCAAGGCATCGGGCCAGCTCGGCATCGCTGAAGGGCGCGGTGACGCCTGCTTCGTCGGCAAAGAAGCACTCGTAGGCTGCTGACATAGCGGCATGACGTGCTGCGATGCCGCTGGCCGGTTCACCATGCAGTGAGACTAGGCGTGAATGCGCAGCTTTCCACCCTAAGCAGACATCCCATCTGTCCTACAGCCGCGCTGCTGTGCCATGCTGCGGCCATGCGGTTCCGTGCTGACGAGTCTGAACCCCATCTCGCCGGGAGCTGTGACTCGACGCGCTGCGCGTTCCGCGCGCACGCGTAGGTTCGCTGCATTCGCTGCGTTTCGCGCGCAGGACACTTGCGCGCGCGCGTGCTGCGTGCCAACTTTGCCAACTTCCGCGGGCGCTTTCGTGAAGATCGCCTGCATCGGCGGCGGGCCGGCGGGGCTGTATTTCGCCATCTCGATGAAGCTGCGCGATCCGTCGCACGAGATCGAAGTATTCGAACGCAACGCGCCCGGCGTGACCTTCGGCTGGGGCGTGGTCTTCTCCGACCTCACCGTCGAGAACATCACCGCCAACGACCCGGTCTCCGCCGCGACCATCACCGCCGAGTTCGCGCATTGGGACGACATCGACGTCCATTACCGCGGCGAGTGCGTCACCTCGTCGGGCCACGGCTTCATCGGCATCGGCCGCAAGCGCCTGCTGCAAATCCTGCAGGACCGCGCGCGCGAGCTCGGCGTCGTCCTGCACTTCGAAGCCGAATGCGATCCCGCCGATCCCAAGTGGCGCGACTATGATCTCGTCATTGCCTCCGACGGCGCCAACTCGCGCTTCCGCGACGCGCACGCCGACGCGTTCGGAGTCGACGTCGACGTGCGCGCCAACAAGTTCGTCTGGCTCGGCACGTCGAAAGTGTTCGACGCCTTCACCTTCGCGTTCGAGGAGACCGAGCACGGCTGGATCTGGGCGCACGCCTACCGCTTCGCGCCCGACTGCTCGACCTTCATCGTCGAATGTTCGGAAGAGACCTGGCGCGCGTTCGGCTTCGACCGGATGGACCAGGCCGAAGCCATCGCGCTGTGCGAAAAGCTGTTCGCCAAATATCTCGACGGCCACAAGCTCATGTCCAACGCCGAGCATTTGCGCGGATCGGCGGCATGGCTCAACTTCCGCCGCATCAAGTGCGAGCGCTGGAGCCACGGCAACGTCATCCTGCTCGGCGACGCCGCGCACACCGCCCATTTCTCGATCGGCAGCGGCACCAAGCTCGCGCTCGAAGACGCGATCAAGCTGGCGGAAGTGCTGCACACCGCGTCATTGCGAGGCGCCGAAGTTGCGCGGCAATCCAGAGCGGGACGCGGATCGCGATAGTTCCGACTCGCGATGGACGGGGCTCTCTCCCTCGAAGCCGCGCTCGACGAATATCAGGCGGAGCGCAGCCTCGAAGTGCTCAAGCTGCAGAACAGCGCGCGCAACTCGACCGAATGGTTCGAGACGCTGCACCGCTATCTCCATTTCGAGCCGCTGCAATTCGCTTATTCACTGCTCACCCGCAGCCAGCGCATCAGCCACGAGAACCTGCGCCTGCGCGACCGCGAATGGCTCGAAACGGTCGAGCGCTGGTTCTGGAAACGCGCGACCGACGGCCGCTCCAACAAAACCGCGCCGCCGATGTTCGCGCCGTTCAAGCTGCGCGAGATGGAGGTCGAGAACCGCATCACCGTCTCGCCGATGGCGATGTATTCGGCGGTCGACGGCGTCCCCAACGACTTCCACTTCGTCCACCTCGGCGAGCGCGCGATGGGCGGCGCCGGCCTCGTCTTCACCGAGATGACCTGCGTCTCGCCCGAAGGCCGGATCAGCCCCGGCTGCACCGGCATGTGGAACGCCGACCACGTCGCCGCGTGGACGCGCATCGTCGATTTCGTCCACGCCAACAGCAAGGCGAAGATCTGCCTCCAGCTCGGCCATTCGGGCGCGCAAGGGCTCCACCAAGCTCGGCTGGGAAGGCAATGACCTCCCGCTCGACGACGGCAACTGGCCGGTGATGGCGGCGAGCGACGTCCCCTGGTCGCCCGTCAACCAGCGCCCGCGGCCGATGACCCGCGCCGACATGGACGCGGTGCGCGACCAGTTCGTCGCCGCGGTGCGCATGGGTCTCGAATGCGGCTTCGACATGATCGAGCTGCACGCCGCGCACGGCTATCTGCTGTCGAGCTTCATCACCCCGCTGCAGAACAGGCGCACCGACGAATATGGCGGCTCGCTGGAAAACCGCCTGCGCTACCCGCTCGAAGTGTTCGCCGCGATGCGCGCCGCCTGGCCGTCGGACCGGCCGATGTCGGTGCGCATTTCCGCCAACGACTGGGCCGGCGACGACGGCGTCACGCCCGACGAAGCGGTGGAGATCGGCGACGCCTTCGCGCGCGAGGGCGCGGACCTGATCGACGTCTCGGCCGGCCAGACCTGGGCCGACGCGCAGCCGGTCTACGGCCGCATGTTCCAGACGCCGTTTTCGGACAAGATCCGCAACGAGGGCCGCCTCGCGACCATGGCGGTCGGCAACATCTACGAGCCCGACCACGCCAATTCGATCCTCGCCGCCGGCCGCGCCGATCTCGTCGCGCTCGCCCGCCCGCATCTGATCGACCCGATGTGGACCCTGCGCGCCGCCGCGGCGCTCGACTACCGCGACGTCCATTGTCCCGCCGCAATATCTCAACGGCCTCGCCCAGCTCGCCCGCAACCTGAAGCGCGAGGCCGAAGCCGCCGCGGCGCTGAGGGTGTAGCGCCAGACACAATGTCGTGAGCGTTTTAGAGATCGGGGCATATCACGGGAAAAGCTGGAGCTGTCGTGAGTGGTGGCAGCGGTCTTGGCGCTTTCGTCATTGTCGTCAGCTTCCTCGGAGCACATCACGCGCTCGAGAGCTATCCGCATCGGCAGCGGAGTATCAGTCGCTGGCGCGGTCATTCGAACTGCGTGGTGCGGGATGCTATGAGTCTTCACGGCCGCAGCTGAGATTTGAGGGCGGGACTCTACTAAAGTGCCACCGGCTCCGAAAAAATGCCGCCGGCCTCGAGGTCGCAGGCCCAGCAGATCAGCGCCTTGACCGGGAATTGCCTAGCGGCCTCGAGGGTCACCACCCAGCCGACCTGCAGCGGGTTTGCCGTGTGCAGGCGGAAGCCGTCGCTCGACAGGTTGACGATCTGCGCCTCGATTTCACCGGCTTCGCAATACGACGCGGACGCGAGGCCAACCGCGACGCGCGGGTCCCTGGGGAGCAGCTCCCGCTCCGCCAGAATCGCTTCATGTTTCATGCCACATCCACTTCGCTTGGCGCGTGCGGCGTCCACTCCGCATGCACCGGTTCCACGCGACAGTTTGACGCACTTGGTTGACCGGCGTGTGAAGGAAGCTGGGTTGCGATTCCGTTTACCATGCGGAACGATTCGCTACTCCTCCCTGTCCCCGCGAAAGCGGGGATGGGGAGGGGGACCATTCACCGCAGAGTGAATGGTGGAGGGGCCCCGCGCGGCACCGACCGGCCCCTCCACCACTCAGCTTCGCTGAGCGGTTCCCCTCCCCATTGCTGCGCAACAGGGAGGAGCGAGCTAACGCTTGAAACAACCGGAAGCTATGAGGCGGGATCACAGCCGCTTCCTGCCGCAGCGTTCTTCCGCGCAATCCGCACCGTCGCCGCATCGTCGCGGAAGTTCTGAACGATGAACGCGCCGTTGTCGTAAGTGAACAGCGCCACATGATCGGGCGCATCGATGCTGACCGGCGCATCGCCGAACAGATAGGCCTTGATCCGCGTCACCATCGGCCGCGGCAGCGAATAAAGGTCGCCGAAATTCTCGGGCATCGTCCACAGGTAAAGCGTGCCCTTCGAATAATGGTTCATCAGCACGATCGGGAAGCCCTTGGCCGCCGCCACCCCGCGGATGATCCCCCAGCTGTCGTTGGTGTAGAAGCGCACTTCGGGGAACAGCACCGGCGCCGTCTTGCCGGCCTCTTTCAGCTCAGTCCCGTTGCCGGCGCCGAAGCCGTCGAAATAGCGGTCGATGGAAATGACATGCCCGGTCGTGCGCCACTCGGCGAGTTGGTCGAAGTGTCTGCCCTGCATCGCCTCCAGGAAGCCCGAGGTGACGATCACGTTCGCCCCGCCGTGCAGGCTCGCGTCGATCTTGGCGATGATCTGCGGATCCGTCGCCGCCGCCTGCGTCAGCAGGATCGTGTGCGCGCTCGCCGGATATTCCGGATAGAGCTCGATCGGCACTCCGAGATTGCCGATGTAATTGTGCAGAAAGTCTTCGCCCGTCGCATGCGGCGGACGGTAGCTCGCGACGCCGACCGGATTGCCGAGCTCGCCGACGACGCTGTCCGCGATGTGCAGCGCCGCGTCGGCCGCAGTCGCCCAGCCGGCATTCGGATGCGCCCGCGCAATCGCATTCCAGTCGAAGCTGGTCTTCAGCTTCGCCCACGGCCGCTCGCCGGCCGTCGCCGGTTTCGGCGACGACATCGCCGACCATTCGAACAGAGTCTGCTCGGGCGCCTTGGCGAAGAGCGTATCCCACAATTGCTCGGCGTAGCGGTCGGCCGAGCGAATCGAGTAAGTGTCGACCCATCCGCCGAGGTTCGCGCCCGGGCGGATGTTCGAGAAATAGCGGACGATCTCGTAGCTCTCATATTGCTGGAGCAGCTGGTCGGTGATCACCGGGTCGCGCGTTTCGGTGCCGGTGTAGATCGCATCGAACATGTGCGCTTCATCGGCGAGATCGTAGCCGAGCCCGTGGAAATGCTCGTACCAATTGGGATATTTGACGATGACCTGGGCGCGCGGATTCTCCTGTTTCGCCGGGCCAAGCACGAGGTCGCGCGCCGCCTCGCGCATCTTCGCCAGCCGGTAATCGGTCCAGCTGCGATTGCCCTTGGCCGCGATGTCGGCGTCGGTCTTCATCGTGTAGAAGAAGAAGTCGTCGAGGATCACCTGGTCGAAATGGCGCGCGATCAGCCGCACCGCGCGTTCGCATTCGGCGCGGTCGGCGGGGTTCTCGTAATCGAAGGTGCCGAACTGTCCGCCGGGCCAGCCGCCCGCGGCGAGCGTGACCCCGCCCGAGGTCTGGATGCCCTTCGCCTGGAACTCGCGCTTGACGGTATCCAGCTCGGCATCGGTCGCGAACTCCCGGCTGCGGTAAGCTTCGATATAGACCTTGTCGAACTTGAGCTGCGACGACACGCGGGCGAATTCCCGCTCGAAAGTGGCCGGGTCGGCGAGGCGTTTCGTGCTGCTGACCGGCACGTAAATCGCAACGCGGAAGTTCTTGTACGCGGCGGCGTTGGCCTGCGCTGCCGAAACCCCGATAACCAGAATTGCGGCGAGCAAGCCGATGATCCGCTGCAAACGCATATGCTTCCCCCGTTCGCTGTTAGCGTTCCCAATAAGCGTCCGCCGCTCCGGAGCAAGCGGCGCCATACCGCCCTCGCAGCGCAGCTGTCGGGGAGGGGGACCATCCAGCCCCGGCTGGATACTGTGATCAGGTTGCTGCCTGGAAATCTGCCCTATATAGCCGCGGCTCCTGAGCCGCTTCCGGAGACGTGGGTGAGTGGCTGAAACCAGCGGTTTGCTAAACCGCCGTACGGGGAATTCCCGTACCGAGGGTTCGAATCCCTCTCGTCTCCGCCAGTCATTGTGAAGAACTTGAAGCGTCGAGAAAATTTTTCAACCGCTTGTTGCATTTGCGCAATAATCGGGTGCGTTGATCCGCTCGAAGACCAGAAAATTGTGCTGTCTTCGAATGACTTACGCGCAGGCGCAACTTGCCGTCGTGGATCATTCACGGTCCTTTCGGGCGCGAATGTCTGCACCTTGGATTGCTAAACCATTCACAGGTGAGAAACTTCGTTGGGGATAAAACTCACATATGCGTTGCGCCCGGATTTACCGGCGCAGTATTGAATGCCCCGGGGCCGGGGAGGGTCACGAATGAGTAGACGCGTTAAGGAGTTCATCGAAATCGGCGAGCATGTCTCGCTCGATGAACTCATCGGGAAGCTGGTCGAGGTTCGCGACAACCTGCCCGACGAATCCGAAGCCGAGCTCAAGCTTCGCGGCGATGAGGTTTTCGGCCACAGGATCACCATTTCCTACCTGCGCCAGCAGACCGACGAAGAAGCCGAGTGCGAGAAGCGCTACACTGACGCCGTACGCGAAGCCAAGGCGCGCGAGCTCGAACGGCTGCAGCAGGAGCTCGGCGTGGTCTGCTACCAGGCGCCCGGCAAGCGCGGGAAGCTGCGCATCGTCGCTTAGGCGAGGGATGGCGGAGCGGGAGGGATTCGAACCCTCGATACGGTTTTGCCGTATACTCACTTTCCAGGCGAGCGCCTTCGACCACTCGGCCACCGCTCCGCATTTCGCTGGAAGGGCGCTCATCTAGGGTGAGGCGGCGAGAGGGGCAAGGTTGCTCGGTGAGCGCCTGATCTCCTACTGCCGTCGACCATGACCCCCGCCGAGCGCCTCTCCGGCCGAATGCCCTCCGACGCCGACATCGACGCCATCGCGCGGCGCACGCTCGACCGGCTTCCCTCGCCCTTCCGCGAAAGCCTCGGCGATATCGTGCTGCTGGTCGAACCTGTCACCGACGCTGAAACCGCGCGCGGACTTGGGCTTTCGCACCCGATGCAGCTCAGCGGTCTCTATCAGGGCGTGCCGCTGAACCACCAAAGCGTCAGCCAGTCGGGCACGCTGCCCGAACGCATCACCTTGTACAGCCGGCCGATCATCGCCGAATGGCAATCAACCCGATTCAGTCTCGAGCAGATCGTCTCGCACATCGTGATCCATGAAGTGGGCCACCATTTCGGCTTTTCCGACGACGACATGCACGCGCTCGAGGACGGCATCGAATGACCCCGCTGCTGCGCTTCGACGGCGTTGCGCTGAGGCGCGGCGGGCGGCTGCTGTTCGAAGGCCTGGATCTGGAGCTTGGCCCCGGCGCAGCTTCTGCAGATCACGGGACCGAACGGCAGCGGCAAGTCGAGCCTGATCCGCCTCGCGGCGGGCTACTGCGCCAGGAGCGTGGCCGGGTCGAACGCGCAAAGCTGGCGCTGGCCGACGACGCGCTCGCGCTCGATCGCGAGCTGCCGCTCAAGCGTGCGCTGCATGTTCTGGAACGGAGCGGTCGATCGAGCGATGGACGCGCTGGGCCTCGCGCAGCTCGCCGACGTGCCTGTGCGGCTCCTCTCCTCGGGACAGGCCAAGCGCGCAACGCTCGCTCGCGTTGCAGCATCGGGCGCGCCGCTGTGGCTGCTCGACGAGCCGCTCAATGCGCTCGACGCGGAAGGCGCCGACCGGCTCGCGCCGGTCATCGAAGCGCACCTCGCCTCCGGCGGCGCGGTGCTCGCGGCGTCGCACCAGCCGCTGCCCGGCGAGTGGCCGCGGCTGGAGCTCGGCCGATGATCGGCGCGCTCATCCTGCGCGACATGCGCCGCGGCTTCACCGGCGCGGCGTGGCTGCCGATCGCTTTCTTCCTGCTGATCGCCACTTTGATGCCTTTCGCCGTCGGCCCCGACGCGCGGCTGCTCGGCCGCATCGGCGCCGGCACGCTGTGGATCGCGGCGCTGACCGCCGCGCTGCTGCCGATCGAGCGCCTGATCGAGCCCGATCGCGCCGACGGCGTGCTCGATCAGCTCGCGCTCCACGGCATGGCCGAGGAGGTCATCGCCGTCTGCAAGATCGCAGCGCACTGGCTGACCTTCGCGCCGCTGCTGATGCGTCGCCGCGCTTCCCGCTTCGGCGTTGCTCGGTCTCGACCGCGTCGCGCTCGCGGCGATTCTCGTTTCGCTGTGGATCGGAATGCCCGGTCTTGCCGCACTGGCCGTCGCAGTCGCGTGCGCTGACCGCGGGCCTGCCCCGCGCCGGATCGCTCGCGGGGCTCCTGCTGTTTCCGCTTGCAGTGCCGCTGCTGATCTTCGGCGCTGCGGTGAGCGGAGGCGGGGGAAACGCCGCGCTGTTGCTGGAGTCGGCGATCTCGATCGCCTTCCTCGCTGGAGCGCCGTTCGTGACGGCGGCGGCAATCCGCGCCGCTAGGACCTAGACCACCGCGCGAAAATGGCGGTGGGAAGCAGCAGGCCCCGCGACTCCTCGCGCACAGCCATTTCGCCCATTTCCACCGTTCCGCCGAGATCGCCGAAAGTCTGCTTCACCAGCTCGCCAATCGCCAGCGCGGACATGCGCACCGCGTAGACTGTTAGCACGAGGAAGCGGCTGTTCGCGTCGAGCAATCGGCGGCAATCGGCGAGCAAAGGCGCGAGATTCTCTTCGAGCCGCCACACCTCGCCGTTCGGGCCGCGGCCGAACTTGGGCGGGTCGAGCAGGATCCCGTCGTAGCGCCGGCCGCGCCGCACCTCGCGGGCCGTGAACTTGCCGGCATCGTCGACCATCCAGCGGATCGGCTTATCGGCCATGCCCGAAAGCTGCGCGTTATCCTTACCTTGCTCGACCGACTTCTTCGACGCGTCGACGTGGACCAGTCGCCCGCCGGCATCGCTGAGAAGCAAGCTCCCGACGCCGGTGTAGCCAAACAGGTTGAGCACGTCGGCGTCGGCCGAGCGCTCGCGCATCCAGTCCCATTGCGGCGCCATGTCGGGGAAGAAGCCGAGGTGGCGGAACGGAGTCAGCGACGCATGGAAGCGCACGGCGCCGCGCGACAGCTCCCACTGTTTGAGCACCGGCCGGTGCTCGACCCAGCGCCCGCCGCCTTCCGCGTCGGAGCCGGGGACGAACGTCGCGTCGGGGTCCCAGTCGTCGCGGGCCGGCGCCCACATCGCCTGCGGCTCGGGCCGGACCACGGCCACATCGCCGTAGCGCTCGAGCTTCTGCCCGTTGCCGCAGTCGATCAGGCCCCAGTCGGACCATGGCTCGGCAATCAGCGTTTGAAGGTCGCTCACGCCGCCAGCGCGAGCTGCGCCCCGACCGAGGCGACGGCGGCCCGGCCGTCGAGCAGCGCAGCTCCGGCAGAGCGCGCCGCGGCGGCATCTACCGCGCGCAGCTTGCCGAGCAGCTCGTCGAGCTCGACGATGCGCCCGAACACCTCGATCGAGCGCGCCAGATGATCGCCGCGGCCGTGCGGGGTTTCCAGCGCCATCAGCAGCCCTGCCTCGAGCTGCGCGCGGGCGCGGCCGACCTCGCGCGTCGTCGAGCGTCTCGACCGCGGCAGCGAGCACCGAACGCGCAAGGCTCATCGATTCGACGGCGCGGGTCCGGTCGGCGGCGCAGCTCACCGCGACAATGCCGGTGTCGGCGAAGGCCTGGTGCCAGGCGCCGACCGAATAAGCGAGCCCGCGCTCCTCGCGCAGCTCCTGGAACAGGCGCGACGACATTCCGCCGCCGAGCGCCTGGACGAAGATCGACAGCGCCGGCACCCGCGGATCGGACGCAGGCATTCCCGGGAGGCCGAGGCACCAGTGGGCCTGCTCGAACCGCCGCCGGTCGCTGCGCACTCCGCCGGTGAACTCGGCCGAGCCGATAGGCACCCCCGGCCAGCACTCAAGGTCGCCGAACAGCTTCTCGGCCAGCCTCAGGATTTGATCTCCATCGACCTTCCCGCTCGCCGACAGGATCAGCCGCCGCGGCACCAGCTCGTCGCGGATCCAGTTGAGGCAATCGTCCCGCGTGGCAGCGCGCAAAGTCTCGGCGCGGCCGAGCACCGAGCGGCCAAGCGGCTGCCCCTCGAAGGCGGCTTCGAACAGATGGTCGTGAACCAGGTCATCGGGCGCATCGAAGACCTCGCCGAGCTCGGAAAGAATGACGTCCTTCTCGCGCTCGAGATGCTCCTCGCTGATGTGCGGGGCGCGCACCAAATCGGCGATCAGTTCCGTGAGAAGCGCCGCATCCCTGGCCAGAGTGCGTCCGTAGAACACCGTCTGGTCGCGCGCGGTCCAGGCGTTGATCGAGCCACCAACATTCTCGATCGCCTCGGCCAGCGCGCGCGTGTTGCGGGGGCCGGCGCCTTTGAAGACCATATGCTCTACGAGGTGCGCTAGGCCACTTAAATGCTCCGGCTCCGAGCGCGAGCCGACCATCGCATAGAGCCCAATCGCAGCCGATTCCGCGCCCGGAAGCGGGTCGACCGCAACCGCGATTCCGTTGCCAAGCCGGTGAAGCTCCGCCGTCACGTCTTCTCTCTCCAGCGCTTCCGCAGCGCGAAGCCATAGATGATCAGCGCGATTGCAGCCAAGCTGAACCAGGTCGCAGCATAAAGCCGATGGCCGGCCGGAGTCACCGCGCTTGCCGTCTTTGCATCCGGCACCTTGCTCGGCTGCAGTCCCGGCGGCGACGTGGCGGCGACCAGGCGCATGCCGGTCCTGCGGTCGGGAACGATGACTCCGCTCACGAGGCCACCAGGCCAGTTGAAATTTGGCGTTCGGATCCTGAGCCCAGCCGACCTCGACGCTCATGCCGGGTCCCTCCGCGCCGGTCGCGCAGTCGACGATCTGCACATAGCCGGGGTCACCCTGCAAATTCTCGCCGCCGATCGCGCGCTTGCCGACAGGCTTCACGCACATCCCTGTCGCATGACGAAACAAAGGAAGCTGGTCGCTCTTGAGCGGAATCGTCGGCCAGGTGATCGGCGGAAGCTTTTCCGCCTGCTCGTAACGGGCGAGCAGAGCCTCTTTCCACTTGGCGCGCTGCAGCTGCCAGACGCCGAGACCGATCAACACCGCAACGGCCCCGGCGACGACAAGGCTCGCGAGCACGGGCACGCGGCGCGTCATTCGCTGATCCGCCCTTCGCGCGCGCGGTGCGTATACTCCTGGGCGAGCAGCGCCGCCTTGGCGAGCCTCAACCCGCCGATGGTCAGCGCGGCGGTGATCGGGATCCAGATGAGGTGCACCCACCACGGCGGCTCGGCCGCGGCGTCGAGCACCAGCGCTCCGACGACCACGATCGCGCCGACGATAAAGATCAGGAACGCCGCAGGGCCGTCGCCGACATTGAAGGTGTCATAGTCGAGCCCGCAATTGTCGCACCGATGCGCAAAGCGAACCCAGCCGGCGAACAGGCTATGTGCGCCGCAGCGCGGACAATTGCCGGTGAGTGCGTTCGCCAGCGCCGACTTCTCGCGCATCGGCGGCCCGGGCGTCAGGGCGTGTGCGGCGCGCCCCAGCCGCCCCAGACGTAGATCGAGGTGAACAGGAACAGCCACACGACGTCGACGAAATGCCAGTACCAGGCGGCTGCCTCGAACCCGAAATGCTGCCGCGGCGTGAAGTCGCCCTGATAGGAGCGGATCAGGCAGACGGTCAGGAAGATCGTCCCGACGATGACGTGAAACCCGTGGAAGCCCGTCGCCATGAAGAAGGTCGAGCCGTAGATGCTGCCTTTGAAGGCGAACGGCGCGTGGGCGTATTCGTAGGCCTGCACGGAGGTGAAGGTAAGGCCGAGCAGGATCGTCAGAATCAGCCCAAGCTTGAGCCCATTGCGGTCGCCGTGGATCAGCGAATGGTGCGCCCAGGTGACCGTCGTTCCCGAGCACAGCAGGATCATCGTGTTGAGCAGCGGGAAGCCCCACGGGTTCAACACCGTGACGCCCTTGGGCGGCCACACGCTGCCGACCGCATCGACCGCCGACGGGAAGATCGAGGAATCGAAAAAGGCCCAGAACCAGGCGAGGAAGAACATCACCTCGGAGGCGATGAACAGGATCATCCCGTAGCGCAGGTGCAGCTGGACGACCGGCGTATGGTCGCCCTGGTGCGCCTCTTTGATGGTGTTCGACCACCAGCTGTACATCGTCACCAGCACGCCGGCGACGCCGAGGCCCATCATGAACTTCCCGTACGGGTTCTCGTGCAGATACATGACGAAGCCGCCGAACAGCAGCCCGGCGCAGACGGCGCCGATCAGCGGCCACGGATCGGGTTCTACGAGGTGATAATCGTGGTTCTTCGTCGCGGCCATGTGTTGCGGCTTTCCTCGTGCTGGCTTTGTGCGCGGCTCTAGCGGGCCGCAGTCACCGTTTCCACCGGATAAAATGTGTAGCTGAGCGTGATCTCGTGGACGTCCCTGGTGTCCGGGTCCTTCTCGATCGCCGGATCGACGAAGAACACGACCGGCATGTCGACTTTCTGGCCCGGCTGAAGGGTCTGCTCGGTGAAGCAGAAGCACTGGATTTTCTTGAAATATTTCCCGACCGTGTCGGGCGAGACATTGTACACCGCCTGCGCAGTGATCGCTCGCGCGCTGAGGTTCTGCGAGCGGTAAAAGATCTTGGTCTGCGCGCCCGGCGCGACATTGACCGAAGTCTGTTCAGGCTCGAAGCGCCACGGCAGCCCTGGATGCACGTTCGCATCGAACTGAACCTTGACCTGTCCGGCCACGGCTCCCGGCGCGCGATCGGCGCGCTGCGTGGTGCCGTTGAACCCAGTGGCTTCGCAGAAGGCGCGGTACAGTCTCGGAGTCGCGGCCACGAGCGCGACCATCCCCGCAATAATCAAGAGCAGAATCAGCAAAGTCTTGCCGTTTTTGTTCTGAGCCACCGCGCTGTTCACCAGTTGATCCCGGTCTTGGCGATGGTGATGAAGAACAGCAGCACGACGAAGGCTCCGAGCAGCCAGGCCGTGATCCGCGCCCGCTCGCGCTGGCGGCGCACGACTTCGTCCTCAAGCTTCACCAGGCGATCCACCGGTCGGCGACAAGCGCGCCGAAAAGCGCGAACAGATACAGCACCGAGAAACCGAACAGCCGTTTCTCGGCCCGCATCTCCGCCGTCTCCGCCGTGCGGCTGACGAACACTGGGACGGCGAGCACGACGAACGCGAGGCTGAGCGCCGCAGCGGCAACTCCGTAGACCGGTCCCGTCAGCCCAAGAGGCCACGGCGCGACCGCCGCTGCAGCCATCGGCAGGCTATAGTAGAAAATGTGCCGGCGCGTGTTCTGAAAGCCCGCGACCACCGGCAGCATCGGGATTCCCGCCGCGGCATAATCTGACCGCACGAACATCGACAGCGCCCAGAAATGCGGCGGAGTCCACAGGAAGATGATCGCGAACAGCAGCAGCGGGAGCGCTGCGAAATGACCCGTCGCAGCGACCCAGCCGATCAGCGGCGGGAACGCGCCGGCCGCTCCGCCGATCACGATATTCTGCGGCGTGCGCGGCTTCAGCCAGACGGTGTAGACCAGCACATAGAAGAGGATAGAAACCGCGAGCAGCGCTGCCGCGAGCCAGTTCGTCGCAAGCCCCATCAGAAGCACGGAGAAGACACCAAGGCCGACGCCGAAATGGAGCGCCGACTGGCGATCCATGCGTCCGTCGGGAAGCGGGCGCTTCGCAGTGCGGCGCATCTTCGCGTCGATGTCGGCCTCGTACCATTGGTTGAGCGCGCCGCACGCGCCCGCGCCCAGTGCGATGCACAGGATCGCGGTGAAGCCGAGCACCAGCGGCGGAAGCTGCGGTGCGGCGAGCATTCCGCAGAGGCCGCTGAAGACCACCAGCCTCATCACCCGCGGCTTGGTCAGCGCGAGGATGTCGCGCCAGTCGGCCGGCAGCGCGGCTGGATTCGTCATTTCGACTGTGGGCATTGCGGCGGCCTATAGGGGCTTGGCGGCGAAGCGAAAACCCCTAGGTTCAGGGTCATGCTCATCCGAATCGCCTTGCTCCTGACCGTTTTCGCAGCCGCTCCTGCCTTCGCCCAGGTCACGCCCGGAGATCTGACCGGACCTCCAGTCGCGACGTCCGACCGGGTCCCGGTTGCGATCGACACCAGCTTTGGCCGCATCGTCGTCGCGGTCGACCGCCTGCACGCCCCGATCACCGCCGGCAACTTCCTCCACTACGTCGACACGCACCGCTTGGACGGCGAGACCTTCTACCGCGCGCTGCGCATCGGCGAGGGCGGACTGATCCAGGGCGGTGTGCGCAGCGACACGCGCAAGCTCTTCCCGCCGATCGCGCACGAGTCCACGGCGAAGACCGGTCTGCACAACGTCGCCGGATCGATCGTCATGGCGCGGCTCCAGCCCGGAACCGCGCAAGCCGACTTCTTCATCCTCGCCAGCGACACCCCGGCTTATGACGCCGGCGCGCCCGACGGCGATGCCGATGGCTTCGCGGTCTTCGGCCAGGTCGTCGAGGGCATGGACGTCGTCAGAAAGATCCTCGCCGCGCCGACCTCTCCGACGGAAGGCGAGGGCGTGATGAAGGGACAGATGCTCGACCCGCGGATCAGGATCATCAAAGCCGAGCGGGTGAAATAGCCGAATGTCTCGTTTTGGCGGCAAGGGGCGTTCGCGTGCCGCTCAGCGACTGTTACAACACTCCGGGCGCGGGAGAACTCACGATGGAAAATGACTCGATCAGGGCGAGTGGCGGGAACACCCTCGTCGATGTCTGGATCGACGGGAAGCTTCGCGGTATTTCGGTGTCGCGAGGGGCCATTGAGGCGTTCCTTGCCTTGCCCCCGAACAAGGCCGCAGCGATGTCCGAGGACGAGCGCTGCGAATTCGTCAGATCCCACCTGTCACTGGTGCTGACCGCGGCGAAGAAGCAGCTCCGCGAGATCGATCCGGCTGCGAACAGCGTATCGATTGATACGGGACAGCTCGGCGGCCAGGGAGCGAACCGCCGAACAAGCGAGCGACGGAAGGCCGAGCGTCGCAAGCCGCAGCGTCCCGAGGCACTGCCCGTGCCGGCGGACCGCCGGCGTGGAGATCGTCGCCAAACACCGCGCCGGACGCCGTCGAGAGATACCTAGACGAGGCTAGCGCTTTCTCTTGCCCGAAGGCACTAATCGATCCTGGGCAAGGTCGAGAATTGGTGGAACGGCGGCGGGCTCGGCAAGGTCCACTCGAGTGTTGTCGCGCCCTCGCCCCATGGATTGTCCGGCGCCTTCTTTCCGGCCGCGAGCGACCAGAACAGATTGACGAAGAACAAAGCCACGCCGGTGATCGTGATCATGTAGCCGACCGACGAGACGTAATTCCAGTGCGCATAGGCCGGCGTGTAATCGGGAATCCGCCGCGGCATCGCGTCGAGGCCGAGGAAGTGCATCGGGAAAAACACCACGTTGACGCCGACGAACATGATGAAGAAATGCAGCTTGCCAAGCGTCTCATTGTACAGGCGGCCGCTCATCTTCGGGAACCAGTAATAGAAGCCGCCGAAGATCGCGAAGATCGCGCCGAGGCTGAGCACGTAGTGGAAGTGCGCGACGACGTAGTAGGTGTCCTGCATGTAATTATCGACACCGCCGTTGGCGAGCACGACGCCGGTCACTCCGCCGACCGTGAACAGGAAGATGAAGCCGATCGCGAACAGCATCGGAGTCTCGAAGGTCAGCGATCCGCCCCACATCGTCGCGATCCAGCTGAAGATCTTCACGCCGGTCGGGACGGCGATGATCATCGTCGCGGCGGTGAAGTACATCTTCTCGTCGACGCTCATCCCGGTGGTGAACATGTGGTGCGCCCAGACGACGAAACCGATCACTCCGATCGAGACCATCGCGTAGGCCATGCCGAGATAGCCGAACACCGGCTTGCGGCTGAAGGTCGCGACGATCTGGCTGACCATTCCGAAGCCCGGAATGATCATGATGTACACCTCGGGATGCCCGAAGAACCAGAAGAGGTGCTGGTAAAGAACGACATTGCCCCCGCCCGCAGCGTCGAAGAACGTCGTCCCGAAGTTGCGGTCGGTCAGCAGCATCGTGATCGCGCCGGCCAGCACCGGAAGCGAGAGCAGCAGCAGGAAAGCCGTCACCAGCACCGACCAGACGAACAGCGGCATCTTGTGCAGGGTCATGCCCGGGGCGCGCATGTTGAAGATGGTCGTAATGAAATTGATCGCTCCGAGGATCGAGGCGGCGCCGGCGAGGTGGAGCGAGAAGATCACCATGTCGACCGCTGGGCCTGACGACCCCGAAGTCGAAAGCGGCGCATAGAGCGTCCACCCGGTCCCGGCGCCAAGGCCAGTCCCTCCCGAAACGAAGGTCGAGCCGAGGAGCAGCAGGAACGAGGGGACCAGCAGCCAAAAGCTGATGTTGTTCATCCGCGGGAACGCCATGTCGGGCGCTCCGATCATCAGCGGCACGAACCAATTGCCAAAGCCCCCCATCATCGCCGGCATGACCGTGAAGAACACCATGATCAGGCCGTGCGCGGTGATGAGCACGTTCCAGTGGTGGGTCCATTCGTCGAAGTTCGCCGTTCCGGCGCCGATCGGCCAGGCGCGGTTGAGCACCTGGATGCCGGGCTCCATCAGCTCCCAGCGCATGATCCCGGAGATCGACGCCGCCGATCACGCCGGCGATGATCGCGAAAATCAGATAGAGCGTGCCGATGTCCTTGTGGTTGGTCGACATGAACCAGCGGGTGAAAAAGCCCGGCTTGTGATCGGCGTGATGCTCCGCGTCGCGCGCTTCGTGCGGCGTCAGATGGAGTGCGTCGGCAGTGGTGCTCATTGCTGTCTCTTCGCTACTTATTCTGGGCGGTCGCGGGCTGCTGGACCGCGGGGCGGCTGCCGCTCGGCGGCGCTGGCGGAGTCGGCTGGGCGGCAGTCGGAATATTCGACTGGGAGACCGGCGAGATCGCGGTGCTGTCGGGAGCCGGAGGCGCGGCGCCGGCCATGTGGCCGCCCTTCGATGCGACCCACGCTGCGAACTGAGCCGGCGGCACCACCTCGATGGCGATCGGCATGAAAGCGTGGCGCGCTCCGCACAGCTCCGAGCATTGGCCGAAATAAACTCCCGGCCGGTCGACCTTGGCCCAGGTCTCGTGGAGCTGGCCGGGGTTGGCGTCCTGCTTGATCCAGAACGCCGGCATGGCGAAGCTGTGGATCACGTCGTCGGCGGTGACGATGAACTTCACCACCTTGCCGGCGGGAAGCACCATGCGCTGGTCGGCGGCGAGCAGCGGCGGACCGTCGGCGTCGGTGCGGGCGCGCTGGTTGGCCTGGCGCGTCGGGTCGTTCGCTTCCTTCAGCATATAGCTGTCGAAGCTCACGCCATTGTCCGGATATTCGTAGCTCCAATACCATTGGTGGCCGGTGACCTTGACCGTGAGGTCGGCGGGCGGCGGAGTGTATTGATGGCGGAGCAGCCGGATCGACGGGAATTGCGATCGCGACCAGGATAAGGACCGGGACGCAGGGTCCAGATCACCTCGATCGTGGTGTTGTGCGAATTGCGCGACGGCGTCGGGTTGGCGGCGCGGCGGATAGCGGACCATCGCCCACAGAAGCAGCGCGAGGACGACGACGCTGATGAGCGCGCATAGCGGAAGCAGCCAGTTATCGTGGAAGCCGGCGGCCTCCTCGACCGATGGGCGTGACCTGATCCTGGATCCCTTTGCGCCCGTCGGGCTGGCCGATGCCGGGCGTCGGGATCATGTGACCGGTGGTGCCGGGGACGACAGCCGGCTGACCGGCGTCAGGCTTGCCCGGATTTTGCGCGGTTCCGGCCGGCGGCGTCCCGACGCGGCGCGGCCGCGCTGGTCTGCGCTGGCGCGTTTCGCGGGCGCTTGGGCGGCTGCCGGTGTAAGCCAGGCCGCGGCCAGGGCGATCGCCCATCCTATCCGTCTCATCTTCACCCCTGGTGGCAATGCGTTGGGTTCGGAATGCGCGGGTCTGCGCTTCCGATTTGCGAGGCTCTATAGGCGCGGCTTCCCGGACCCTCAAGCCGCTGATCCAAGATGTCGGGCAGCGGGGTGTTGATGGGCCACGCAGCGCAGCCTAATGCCCGCTACCGATGCTGACCGACGATCAAATCCTCGCCGAATTCCGCGCCGCGGACGCACTGCTCGAGGGCATTTCATCCTGTCCTCGGGCCTGAGAAGCCCGCGCTATCTCCAGTGCGCGCGCGTGCTGATGGACCCCGCCCGCGCCGAACGGCTGGCGCGAGCTCTGGCTGAGAAGCTCCCAGCGGATATCCGCGATGGCGTGGAGGTGGTCGTCTCTCCGGCAATGGGCGGCGTGATCATCGGCCACGAAATGGGCCGTGCTCTGGGCAAGCCCGCGATGTTCGTCGAACGGCCGCAAGGCACGTTCGAGCTTCGCCGCGGTTTTCGCCTGAGCCCGGCGAGCGCGTGCTTCTGGTCGAGGATGTCGTCACCACCGGCCTCTCCTCGCGCGAAGCCATTGCGGCGATCGAAGCCGCCGGCGGCAAGGTCGATCGGCGCGGCCTCGCTCGTCGACCGCTCGGGCGGAAACGCCGACCTCGGCGTGCCCTACACGCCGCTGATCCGCATCGACGTCCCGGCTTATTCCGCCGACGCGCTTCCGCCCGAGCTCGCGTCGATCCCGGCGGTCAAGCCCGGGAGCCGCGCCGCGGCGTGACCGAGCGGCTCCGCCTCGGCGTCAATATCGACCATGTCGCGACCATCCGGAACGCGCGCGGCGGCGATCATCCCGACCCGGTGCGCGCGGCGCATATCGCCGCCGACGCTGGCGCGGACGGGATCACCGCCCATCTGCGCGAGGATCGGCGGCACATTACGGATGCCGACATCGACCGGCTGATGGCCGAGATCGACCTCCCGCTGAACCTCGAAATGGCGGCGACCGAGGAAATGCTCGCAATCGCTCTCCAGCACCGCCCGCACGCCGCCTGCATCGTCCCCGAGAAGCGCGAGGAACGCACCACCGAAGGCGGGCTCGACGCGGCGGGGCAGCACATCACCTCGCTTATTATGTCGACAGGCTCGGCGCCGCGGGCATCCGCGTCAGCCTGTTCATCGAGCCGACCGAGCGCCAGGTCGAAGCGGCGCTGCGGCTCGGCGCTCCGGTCGTCGAATTCCACACCGGCCGCTACGCCCATGCCGAAGGCGAGGAGCGCACGACTGACCTCAAGCGCATCAGCGACTGCGCAGCGCTCGCGGTGAAAAACGGCATCGAGCCGCACGCCGGCCACGGTCTCACCTTCGACAATGTCGTTCCCGTCGCCGCGATCCCGCAGCTCGCCGAGCTCAACATCGGCCATTTCCTCATCGGCGAGGCGATCTTCACCGGCCTCGACGCAAGCGTTCGGCGGATGCGCGAGCTGATGGACGAGGCGAGATGAAAGCCCCTCTCCCCCTGCGGGAGAGGGAGGGGCCCATTGCGCAGCAATGGGAGGGTGAGGGGCGTGGCATCTCGCTCCATCGCCCCCTCACCCGCCTCGCTACGCTCGGCACCCTCTCCCGCAAGGGAGAGGGGCTGATGATCGTCGGCATCGGCTCCGACCTGTGCAACATCGAGCGCATCGAACGATCGCTCGGCCGCTGGGGCGACAAGTTCCTCAACCGCGTCTTCACCGAGACCGAGCGCGCCAAGGCGGCGTCGCGCCCGCACACCCGCGCCGGAACATTGGCAAAGCGCTTCGCCGCCAAGGAGGCGTTCTCGAAAGCGGTCGGCACCGGTTTCAAGCGCGGCGTCTTCATGAAGGACATCGGCGTCGTTAATCTGCCGTCGGGGCGCCGACGTTACAGCTCGCCGGCGGAGCCAAGGCGCGGCTTGACGCCCTTGCGCCGGAAGGCCACGCCATCGACATACACCTGACCATGACTGACGATCATCCCTGGGCGCAGGCCTTCGTCATCCTCACCGCCCGCAAGCTGGAGCCCTGATTGTTGACCGACACCGTTCCCGAAGCGACCGCCGAACGCCGGCGGCTCCTCCCGCCGAAGAGAAGGAAAAGGGCTCCGCGTTGTGGCGCGAGATCCGCGGCCTGCTGTGGGTGCTGCTCGCAGTCCTCGCCTTCCACAGCCTCGTCGCCAAGCCGTTCTACATCCCGTCGGAATCGATGATGCCGGGGCTGCTCACGGGCGACCGGCTGGTCGTCACCAAATATCCCTATGGCTGGTCGTGGGTCTCGCCGAGCTTCCACGTCCTGCCGCCGCTTCATGGGCGGCTGCTCGGCCGGATGCCGCAACGCGGCGACATCGTCATCGTCACCCCGCCCGGAACGCGGACCGATTATATCAAGCGCGTGATCGGACTGCCCGGCGACACCCTGCGGATGGTCGACGGCACGCTCATCATCAACGGACAGCCGGTGAAGCGCCAGGTCGAGCGGCCGACGATGGTCCCGATCGACGTCAACTCGCCGTGCGGGTCGCCGGGCGACCCGAGCTCTACGACTACCGCGCGCGCGGAGCGGACGGGAAGATGTACTGCCGGGTCCCGACCGTCCGCGAGACCCTGCCCAACGGCCGCTCCTATGAAACGGTCGAGCTTGGCCCCACGCCCGAGGACAATTTCGGTCCGGAGACGATCCCCGCCGGCTACGTCTGGCTGATGGGCGACAACCGCGACGATTCCGCCGACAGCCGCGTCCCCGAATATGAAGGCGGGCTCGGCGGTCCGGTGCCGTGGGAGAATATCGGCGGCCGCGCCGAGTTCATCACCTTCTCACTGAACGGCACCACGGTGTGGTGGAACCCGCTGACCTGGTTCGACGCATTCCGCTCGGGCCGCGCCGGAAGGTCGCTCGCGGAACAGCTGATGCCCGCCCGGGAGCGCCCGCGCCCGCCGACGACCGAGCCCCATATCGAGCGGCCGGGCCCGGCGGAGTTTCGCGATCCGCTCGTCCGGCGCGAGATGGCGAAGGCCGCCGTCTGGTTCGGATCGGCGCTCGCAGTTGCGGGAGTGATCTTTCTCGCCCAGCCGCTGCTGCTGATCATCGGCGGCGCGATTTTCGCCGTGTTCCTCGATGGCGGAACCCGGCTGCTCGGCCGGTGGCTCCCTATCCCGCGCCCGCTGGCGGCTGCTGCTGACCATCATTCTCGGCTTCGGCTTTATTGGCTGGGTCGTATGGTTCGCCGGAACGACGATAGGCGCCCAGGCCGAGGCGCTGCGCGATGTCGTCACCCAGCAGTTCGGCCGACTGATGACCTTCGTCGGCTCAATGGGGCTGATGCCTCCGGGGCAGCCGACCGACCTTGGCAGCCAGCTGCTCGGTTCGGTCGGCCGCCTGACGAGCGCGGTCGGAACTGCGATCGGCGCGGTCGCGAGCTTCATCGCGATGATCGTCATCGGCATCTTCCTTGCCGCCGAGCCGCGATCTACGACCGCGGGATCGCATGGATGCTGCCGTTGCGGCACCGCGCCGGCTTCTACCGCATCGTCGAGCACGCCGGGTTCACCTTGCGGCGCCTGCTGTTCGGCCGCTTGATTGCGATGGTCTTCGAAGGGGTGTTCGTCTGGGTCACACTGACGCTCGGGGCAGTCCCGATGGCCGGGCTGCTCGGGCTCGTGACCGGAGTCCTCGCCTTCATTCCCAATATCGGCGCGATCACCTCGGGCGTCCTGATGATCGCCGTCGGGTTTAGTGCCGGTTACGGCCAGGGCATCTGGTGCATCATCGTCTATTTTCTGGTGCACAATATCGACGCTTATGTTGTGGTGCCGTACGTCGCCCGGCGAACCGTCGACATCGCGCCGGCCGTGCTGCTCGCGATGCAACTGCTGATGGCGGCTTTGTTCGGGATCCTCGGCATACTCCTCGCCGACCCGCTTCTCGCTACGCTGAAGGTGGTGCTGGTCGACCTCAGCCGCCAGCATGCGGCGGACGAGGACGAACCGCCGGAAATCGTCGCTGGCTGATCGCCTTATTGCGGCGGGTTCGGCGGACCCGCGCCCTGCATCATTGCGGCACCGTTGCGGACGACCTTGCGCACCTGGACTTCGAAAGTCAGATCGCTGCCCTTGGGAAAGCCTTGCGGCGTTGGGCCATTTCCGAACGCAAGGCGCGGCGGCATCGTGAAGCGGTAGCGGCCGCCATCCTGCATCTTGGTCATGGCTTCGGCAAAACCGGGGAACACCATCGCCATTGCGAACGGCTGCGGTCCGCCGTGATTCTCGCTGCTGTCGAACACCCGCCCGTCATCGAGCGAACCGATATACTCCATGAGCGCCGCGTCGGTTGGCCCGATCGGATCGCCGGTTCCCGCCTTGATCGTGCGGAACTGGAGCCCGCTTGCGGTCACTTCGGGCCTCAGCGACCCCGCTCCGTACCAGGCGAGGGCGATCCCCGCCGCAATGACGATCAGGAACGCAAGCCACAACGCGACGGCCCGGCCGGTTCCAGCGGGACGGTGGGCGGCTTCGGCTACGGACACGTCTTTGTGCGGCTGGGCTTAGCGTGCGTGCCTTCGCGCTCGGCGCGCTTGCGCTCGAGCTTGCGGGCGCGGCGGATCGCTGCGGCGCGCTCACGCGCCCGCTTTTCCGACGGCTTCTCGTAATGACGGCGCAGCTTCATCTCGCGGTAGACGCCCTCGCGCTGCAGCTTCTTTTTGAGCGCGCGCAGCGCCTGCTCAACATTGTTGTCGCGAACGATGATCTGCATAAAGTTCCGTCAAACTCCTTTAAATTCAGGCACTTGATGCCCATATTCCAATGCGGCGGGCAGTGGGCCCGTTGCAATGGCAATAGTATAGCGGCCTCCCAAAGCCATACGGCCGAAGGCGAGCGGGCGCCCTTAGCAGTGCGTCCACCTCGGTTCAAGGCGTTTCAAAGCGGTGAACACTGCGACGAAGCGTGGATGTGGCGCGGTGGGACGGGGAAACATCGCACTTGGGTTATCTGCCATTAACCCATTGAATGATAAACAGGTTGCTTCGAGCGGAGGGATTGAATGACTTTGGACCGGAGGGAGATGTTGCGTCTGGGCGCCATGGGGGCGGCCGGAGCGATCCTTTCTACTGCCGCGAGTTCGAGCGTGCTGCAGCTGGTTCCAGGCCCGCAGGGGCTGGATCCGCTGGCGCCGCTTCGCGGCCGCGCCGCAACGCGCCGTCGTGCGGACGCCAACCGCGCCCGCGGGATCGACCCGCAGCTGTTCGCGCGGGCCAAGGCCGCGCTGGATTCGCACGGTCTGCGCCGCGTGACTCCATCGGCATCGCCGATTTCTCGCAGCCTTCGAGCGAGCCGCGCTTCCACGTGGTCGATCTCGCCAACGGCACGGTCGAGAGCCACCTCGTTGCCACGGCCGCGGCTCGGATCCGGATCACTCGGGCTATCGTCGAGCGCTTCTCCAACGACTTCGGCTCCTACGCCACGTCGAACGGCACCTACGTCACGACCGATTATTACGACGGCAAGTACGGCCTCTCGCTGAGGGTTCGCGGCCTCGACTGGTCGAACAACAACGCCGAGGCGCGCGCCATCGTCATCCACAACGCCTGGTACGCCGAGCCGGACATGATCCCGCTCCACGGCAAGCTCGGCCGTTCCGAAGGCTGCTTCGCGATGTCGCGCAAGAGTCAGTACGAGGTCATGCGCAAGCTGGCCGGCGGCCGCATGATCTTCGCCGAGAAGCTGGCCTAGGCCCGAGTCCGACAGCGGCGGAGAATTCGCCGAAAGCTCACAGCAATAAGAAACCGCGCAAGAGGCTTCCTCTTAGCGCGACGCCACCTGTCCGGCAGGCTTCGGCTTCGCCTGCGCCGGCTCGGCAACCTGATCCGCCGGCTTCGGCTTCGGCGCAAGGCTCGCGCCGCCGTCCTTCATCTGCAGCGCCGCGAGCGCCAGCGATCGCGGCCGTACAGATCCTTGTAGTCGACGATCGAGCCGTCGAGCAGCGCCGCGGAGCTGAAATAGACGATATAGACCGGCAGCGGCTTCACGAAATTCGCCTGCACCGTCTTCTTGCTGTCGAGCGCCGCCTGGATCTTGTCCGGCGTCCACGGACCGTTGTCGTCGCCCAGCAGCTGCGTCGCGAGGTCGAGAATCTGCTGCGTCCGGACGCAGCCGTGGCTGAGCGCCCGGACGTCGCTGTTGAAGCGGCTGCGGGCATTGGTGTCGTGGAGGTAGATCGCCTTCGAGTTGGGCATGACGAACTTGATCTGGCCGAGCGCATTGGTCGGCCCGGGCGGCTGGCGCCAGCGCTGGACCTTGCCGTCGGGCCCATCACCGGGACGAAGCCCTTCTTGCCCGCGGCCTCGTGCTCGATGCTCTTGGGCACTTCCCACCACGGGTTGAGGATCACGCCGACCGCGGTCGCATTGAGCTGCGGGGTCGGAGTCGAGAGCTTGCCCGCGACCGCCCGATGCTTCCAGCGGTTGGCGCCGTTCTCGACCAGCGTCGCATAAAAGCTCGGCACGTTGACGATGATATATTTCTGCCGAGGTCGCGCGGCAGCCACCGCCAGCGGTCCATGTTGAGGCGGATGCGGGCGATCTTCGCGCTGTCGCTCGCCGGCGTCATTTCCAGCGCGGCCTTGAGCGCGGCATATTGCGGGTGCGTCGGGAGCAGGCCGTTCAGCGCCGCAGTGATGTTGTGCTGGGCGAGCGCGCTGCGCAGGAGCGCGTCCTGCCTGGCGGCGTCGAGATCGCCGTCCGTGACGAACCAATCGATCCGCGCGGACCGCTTCACATGGCCGAGCGCAAGGTCCGATGAGAGCCGGTCGAAGCGGTCGGTCGCTTCCTTCGAAACGACCAGCGGATCGCCGGTCTTGATCGCCGCGGCGAGCCCCGCCGGATCGTAATCGGCGGGGTTCAGGCCCTCCTTGCCGATCTGCTCGATATAATAAAGCAGGTCCTGGGCGCTGACGAGGTCCCACACCGCCGGCGGCAGCGCCGGAGGCGGCGGCAACGGAGCCGCTGCGCCTGGTCGGCCTTGAAGTCGGGATTGCCGGGAACGGGCGCTCCGGTTGCCGCGGACTCGGGCTTCGCCGGTTTGGCGGCGACAGGCTTCGGCGCAAGGGGATCCGGCCGGGTGACCTGCGTCGCGAGACCGGTTTTGACCTGCGCCGCGGCCGGAACGGCCCCCAGCAACGCGACTGTAGTGAATAGCATCAAGGACGTCGCGCGCATGACTGTCGGACCCTTCAACCCGTTCAATTTAAACGAAGACCCCCGCGGTTCAACAATGCATACACATGATCCCAGGCGCCCGCCAGTCGCCTCGGCGACCGATTTGCAGCCGTCCCGAATCACCGGCTTTGTCGCAAACCAATCCTTAAGCGAAGCTGGCTAAGGTGGTGCCGCGTTCAATTGAAAGGCGCATCAGGTGGCGTCCAACTTCAGTCTCGACGGCGGAATGATTCCGCGCGGTGCCCAGCGCTCGATCGACGAGCGGGAAGAACTGCGCCATCCCGCCGTGTCCAACACCGCGGTGCTCGAGTTCCGCGGCCGCAAGCATGTGGTGCAGCTGCTCAACGTGTCCAAATCGGGCGCGATGATCCTCTTCCCGCATGTGCCCA
Source organism: uncultured Alphaproteobacteria bacterium (assembly GCA_963785965.1). Taxonomy (GTDB): domain Bacteria; phylum Pseudomonadota; class Alphaproteobacteria; order Sphingomonadales; family Sphingomonadaceae; genus Sphingomicrobium. The sequence goes on along the minus strand of CAWAXE010000004.1, from coordinate 61,584 downwards.
ATATCGGCGAGCGGCTGCCCGTGCAGCTGCTCGGCCGCGGGTTCGTCAAGGCACAGGTCCGGTGGGTCAAAGACGGCCGGATTGGCCTGTCCTTCGCCGCCCCGCTGGAGTAATGGCGGGTGCAAATGAGTTTCGGAACGATCAAGGCGCGAATCGCCGAAGATTATTACGGACCGACGGCGCTTCGAGCGGCTTCCAGTCGACGTCGACGCGAAGATGCGCGAGCTCGGCGCCAGCGGCATCGAAGCGAAGGTGCTCAACATCTCCGAGCGCGGCTTCATGGCTGCCTGCGACGGCCGTTTTGAGGTCGGGTCGCGGGTGTGGCTGATCCTCCCCGGCCGCGAACGCGCCAACGCCGTCGTCAAATGGACCGCGGGCGACAAGATCGGCGCCGAATTCGCCCAGCCGATTTCGGTCGAGGCGGTGAAGAGCTTCTCCGTCAGCGGCTGAAAAGCGCGGTTGGTCGGCTTGAGCGCTCGCCTCGCCGCCCGCTTCTCTCGCTCCAGATCAAACCCGTCCGAGTCTTCGCAACCGCGCCGCGAGTTGGTCGTTTGGGCTGCCGAAAGGAAGGTCCGCGATGCCGTTCATGTTCAGCGAAACGTGGAAACCTTACGAGCGGGGTTATTACGCCGTCTATCGGGAGCATGAGATCAATCACTGCCCCGGCTGCGGCCGCACGCAGTGGATCGTCGGCCGGATCTCCGCCGAATGCGCCTTCTGCTCGACCGCGCTTCCGCTCGCCGAGGCGAGCCTGCGCTCGCACAGCGGACCGGTGATCATCCAGCACAAGAACCGCGACGCCCACGCCTGGGCGGTCTGACGGCTAGACTTTCTTCCTGACCGGCACCTGGACGTTGCAGACGTCGACCCCGCCTGCCGGCCGAATATAGAAATCGTCGTGGCGGTTCGCCCGTAGCTGCACATAAGCCGCGAAGGCCGCGCTCGCGGTATCCATATATTCGTACGACGGCCGCTCCGCCGGCGGCATCTGGCTCGCGAGCTGCAGCCGGGCGATCGGCGCGTATTGCGCCTTGTCCTTGTAGAAGCCGAGCGCCTCGGTCCCGCGCGGGAGCGAGCTCAACTTGTCGATCCCGTCGATCACCCGCCCGACGATCGCGATGTTGCGGTCGAGGTGCCGCGGCGCATGGCCGATCACCGCATAGAGCTCGCCGCCCGTCCCCGTGTCCGGCGAAAGATCGCGGCCCACGCCGACATAGCCGTAGCAGTGGGTGAGGTCGGCCCATCCCGCCTTCGGCGAATAAGCGACCGGCCAGCCATCGGCGAAGCCGACGCTCGGTGCGTAGGGATCGGGATAGCCCAGCGGCTTGATCGCAAGCCCTTTGAGCGGCCGCGTATATTCGGCGGGCGGCTTGGGCGTCACGCCCGCGGGCCACGGCTTGGTGCTCTCGTTCTGCCCCCATTGCGCGACGTAATTGTCCTGCACCCGATAGACCGTGGCCCCGGCCCAATAGTTCGCCCGGGCGAGCGCCTGGATATTCGCCACGTGCACCGGAGCGAACTCCGGCGCGAGCTGGACGATGACGCGCCCGCCGTTCGCCAGGTCCATCACCAGCAGGTCGTCGGCCGGGATCGTCCGCCACGCGCTCGCCGGCGCTCCTGCGACGATGTCGTTCGGTGTCGGCAGCTTCTTGGCCGGCGCTGCGCCGGTCACAAGCGCGGCCGCGGCCATCAACAGCATCGATCGCATAATGTCCCCTCACCCGGTCTGCGGCCGGTCTAGCCGAGCAATGGCGCCGCCGCTATCGCCTCGGCGATGTACACTTTCACTCTGATGCTGCTCGGCTCGGGCGAGCTCGGCCGCGAGTTCGCCATCGCCGCCAAGCGCCTCGGCTGCCGGATGATCGCCTGCGACCGCTACGCCAATGCGCCGGCGATGCAGATCGCGGACGCCTGCGAAGTCTTCCCGATGCTCGACGGCAAAGCGCTCCGGGCCGCGGTCGAGAAGCACAAGCCCGACGTGATCGTGCCCGAGATCGAGGCGATCGACACTGCGACTCTGACCGAGCTCGAGAAGGAGGGCTGGCGCGTCGTCCCCTCGGCCAAGGCGGTGCAGCTCACCATGAACCGCGACGGGATCCGCGACTTCGCAGCGCGCGAGCTCGGCCTCGTCACCTCGAAGTACCGCTTTGCCGAGAGCCGCGAGGAAGCCGTCGCGGCGGCCGACGAAATTGGCCTCCCGTGCGTGGTCAAGCCGGTGATGTCGAGCTCGGGCAAGGGCCAAAGCACGGCGAAGAGACGCCGAAGAGCTCGGCAAGGCCTGGGACTATGCGGTCGCCAACATGCGCGGCGACCGCCCGCGAGTCATCGTCGAGGAGCTCATCGCCTTCGACAGCGAGATCACCTTGCTGACCGTGGCGACCAAGGACGGCGTGTTGTTCTGCCCCCCGGTCGGCCACCGCCAGGAAGCTGGCGATTATCGCGAAAGCTGGCAGCCGGCTGCCATCCCGCAGGAAGCGCTGCAATCCGCGCGGTTCCAGGCGCGCAAGGTCGTCGAAGCGCTCGGCGGCCACGGCATCTTCGGGGTCGAGTTCTTCGTTCGCGGCGACCAGGCGATCTTCTCCGAACTATCGCCCCGCCCGCACGACACCGGCATGGTGACGATGATCTCGCAATTTCCCAACCAGTTCGAACTGCACTTGCGCGCGGTCCTTGGTCTGCCGATCCCGGCGATCGAGTTCATCGGACCGTCAGCCTCGGCGGTCATCCTCTCCGACCAGGAGAGCGAGAGTTTCTCCTATGACGGGATCGCGGAAGCGCTCGCCGTCGGCGCACCGCGCAAACCGGTCGATCTTAGGATTTTCGCCAAGCCGAAGACTCTGTCGCACCGGCGCATGGGAGTCGCGCTGGCGCGGGCTGAAAACGTCGAAGAAGCCGTCGAGCGCGCCAAGGCTGCAGCCGCGCGCGTTCAGATTCGTTACTAGGCCGAAGGAGGAAACATGCGGACGCGATATATCGGGCTGCTTGCGGCTCTGGCCCTTTCCGCCTGCGGCGATGAGCAGCAGGCCCAGAACAACCAGGCCACGATCAAAGTGCGCGCGCAGGAGCAGGAGCAGCTGCACAAGCTCGATGCATTCAACCTCGCCATCGGCCTCAAGCGCGCGATCTACGACGCCGGCTACACCTGCAACCGCATTACCGATGCCGGCTTTGTCGGCACCTGGCAGAACCTCGATATGTGGATGGCCCGCTGCGTCTACGACAAGGGACTCACTCGCAACTGGGCGATTTTCGCCGGACCCGACGGCAGCGCTCAGGTGCGCGACTGCCGCGACGTTCCCGGCAGCGGGCTGCCCGACTGCGTCATCAAGCAGCGCCCGAAGGGGTCTTTCAACAAAGTGCCCTAGGCCGCTTGCCCCCTGCCAATTTCATCCACAACGAACCATTGTGAAACAGATACTTATCGTGTGCGACCTACCGCTGTTCCATTGAGGGAGGCGTGCGGGTGGCGTATGAGACCGGGGCTTCCGAAGTGTTGCTGAGCGGACTTCGGGCGGCGCACTGCGAATTGCTGAAATGCATTGGCGAGATGGAGCAAATCACTCAGGAAGTCGCTCCGGATGCGATGCGCTACACCGCTGCACGATTTCGCATCGGCCGAGCCAGTCTACAACGTCGATCGGTCTGGCAGGCCGCGCGTCAACATCTTCAAGGCAAGATGAGACGCGCCGATTCGGACGACATTCGTTTCCTGGCGTCGATCGATTGGGACCTCGGAAAATGTACGGCGGATCACATCGGCAGGTGGACCGTCGGCGCGATCGAACGCGATTGGGCGGGTTATTGTTATGCCTCGCGAGAGGTGCGGCGGCAGATGTCGCAGTGCATCGAGGCAGAAAAGCGAGTTCTGTATTCCCTGCTCGCGCGTTACGCTTAGCCCGGCGCTCGGCCGCGGTGCGTCAGGCGCAAACCCTTACCCCGGGTTGCACTGGCGAGTTTCCTTATATTCGCCGGCCGCGGACTTTTCCTTGATCGTGACGCAATTCCCCTGCCGCACTTCCTCGCGCCAGCTACCGTCCGCCTTGGTGACTCGGTCAGCCTTGGGCACGCGCTTGCCGTCCCTGATCTCATAATTCCAGCCCTTGGGCGTCTGCTGAGCCTGCGCGAAGGCCATGGTCGTGTAACCGGCCGCCGCAACAAGGGCGACGCCCCCAAGCACCAGCGCTTTTCTGCTGATCTTCATGTCACGCGACTCCTTATGCGCTACATACCACAGACGAGCTGAACCCGGGCTGACATCATTGTTCAGCCGAAACGGGTCGCCGGTCTTGTGAAGGAATGAAATCCTGAGCGCGCGCCGAAGCGCAAGGCGGCGGATCGTTAGCCCTGGCGTGCCTTGAACCGGCGGTTGGTCTTGTTGATGACGTAGGTGCGCCCGCGGCGGCGGATCACTCGGCAATCCCGGTGGCGCGACTTCAGCGACTTGAGTGAATTGCGAATCTTCATGGCCGGGCGCCTGCTCGTTCTCTTGGATCGGGTTGTCGGAAGGTTCGTGAAAACCGGCGGCTCACCTAGAGAGAGCACCGCCTTTAGTCAAGGTCGCTGCCTTAGTCGTCGGGATCTGCCAGCTCTGCGGCTTCGCGCCGCATTTCGATCAGGGCCGCCAGCGTCTTCCGCGTGCTGCGGAAGGCTTCCTCGCCGACGCGCTCCTGCAGCGCGGCATCGATCCTGTCGCGCACCTCGGCCTGGGTTCGCGCCGCGTCCCGACCGCGCTCGGTCAGCGTCACCAGCAACTGCCGGCGGTCTTCCTCGCTCGCGGCACGTTCGACATAACCGCGGCTGACAAGCGTATCGATGAGTTCGCTCGTCGCCTGTTTGCTGACGCCGAGATCGCCAATCAGCTCGCGCATCGACGCGCGGCCGCCGCGAAGCGCAAGGCTCCCGATGATATACATGCCGCTAGGCGGGATATCGTCCAAACCCGCAGCCGTGAGCGCCTCCCGCATTGCTGCGCCATAAGTGTATCGGGCGTGCCGTAGCAGACCCGGCAGCACCGCATTCTCATACCATGGGGAATCGTCGTTCATAGGTGCCCAGTAGCCCTCCCCACGAATTTAGTCAAGTATATTTACTATCAACCTGATTGACGATCTATGGCAAAGCTCACTTGAGCGTCATCCTGTCCCCGTGGATTTCGACCGACGCGAATTTGGCAAGGAACTCCTGCCCAAGGAGTGACTGCCCGCCGCTGTTGAGCACGATCGCCGGCATGCCCTCGGCTTTGGCGCTGCCAAGACTCATGCGGTCGACCGTGACGACCTCACCATGCACGCTCCCGTCGGCGCCTTCGCCGACCACATCGTTCATGCCGATCGACGTCGCGATGCCGGCGCTCCGCGCATCCTCCCGCGACAGCGCGATGCCCGTTGCCCCAGTGTCGATCAGCATGTGGACCTTGATGCCGTTGACGTCGACGTCGGCATAGAAGTGGCCGTTGTCGCTCCGCTGGATGTCCAGCGATCCATTTTGCGATGTGGACTCGGGAGCGGCGTTCTGCGCCCCGTCGCCTTCATCGGCCACCTCTGCCCTATTGACGATGACGACGTCCTGCGACGGGCTGTGCGAAGGCAGATGACCAAGCATCGACGCCATCACGCCGACCGCGAAGATCGTGATCAGGAACATCCGCATGCACTCCGCAATACCGTTCCCGCAGTAAAGAAACGGCTAAGTCGCGCGCTCCAGCAGCTTGCGCTCCCAGGCGAGCGCGTCGCCGACGATGCGGTCGATGGCCTGGTATTGCGGCTGCCAGTCGAGCGTTTCGAGGATGCGCTTGTTGGCGGAGATGAGGTTCGGCGGGTCGCCCGCCCGGCGCCCCTCCATCACGCGCTTGATCGGCTTGTTGGTCAGCCGGTCGACCGCATCGAGCACTTCCAGCACCGACAGGCCCCGACCGTAGCCGCAGTTGAGCGTAAGGTTGCGCTCGGGCTCTGCGATCAGCTGCTCGAGCGCGGCCACGTGCGCCGCGGCGAGGTCGCTGACGTGGATGTAATCGCGGATGCAGGTGCCGTCGGGCGTCGGATAATCGGTGCCGAACACGGAAACGTGATCGCGCCTGCCGACCGCCGTCTCGACCGCGACCTTGATCAAGTGCGTCGAGCCCTTGCCCTGCTGCCCGGAGCGGCCCTGCGGGTCGGCCCCGGCGACGTTGAAATATCTGAGCGCGCCATAATTGAACGGATGCGCCGCCGATGCATCGCGCAGCATCCATTCGGTCATCAGCTTGGACGCGCCGTAGGGATTGATCGGCTCCTTCGGATCGTCCTCCGCGACCGGCACTTTTTCCGGCGCGCCATAGACCGCCGCGGTCGACGAAAAGAGGATGTGCTTCACGCCCGCAGCCGACGGCAGCGCTGAGCAGCGCATGCGTCGCGACGGTGTTGTTGCCATAATATTTGAGCGGGTTCTCGACGGATTCCGGGACCACGATCGAGCCGGCGAAATGCATGATTGCCTGCGTGCCCTGCTCGGCGAAGATACGCTCGACGAGCGCGCCGTCCGCGACGGATCCTTCGTAGAACGGGACCTCCTCCGGCACGGCGCGCCGCACGCCGTTGGACAAATCGTCGATCACCGCGACCGTCCAGCCCGCATCCTTGAGCGCGAGCATGGCGTGGCTGCCGATATATCCGGCGCCGCCGGTGACGAGGACTGGGACTTTGCTCATGCGTTCGCGCTAGCGAAGGCGCGCACCGAATTCCAGCCGCAGGACGCTCGCGCCATGCAGGCGAAGTTGCGACGGAAGTGGAACGACCGGCCAACGCCAGGGATTTGGTCTACTCATTCAGTCTTGAGGAATCTCAAATGAGGCGTTTCTTCGCAAATCTTGCATCCCGGGGCGCTTACCTGATGGGGCACCCCGCCGCGTTCATTTTGGCCGTGCTGGCCTGCGTGATTTGGGCCGTAACTGGGCCGCTTTTCGATTATTCCGACACGTGGCAGCTGGTGATCAACACCGGTACTACAGTCCTTACGTTCCTGGCCGTGTTTCTTATCCAAAACAGCCAGAATCGAGACGGTGCGGCAATCCAGGCAAAGCTCGACGAAATCCTGATTTCCGTTCACCAGGCGCGAACCGAACTTGTCGGCATCGAAAACCTCACGGACACCGAGCTGACTGCGCTCAAAGCCGCTCTCGAAAGAGAGGCGCTCACTCCGCACATAAACGATCCCGACGCGCCCACGGTCGACGAGATTCTGGAGAACCGCGACAAAGACTGACGGCGAGCCCAGGTTTGCCTCATCCGCAGCGCGGCACTATCAGCCGCCCAAACTCCACCTCAGCCGAGTATCACAGCGCAATGGCACTCACGATTTCGAGCTCGTTCGACGCGGGCAACATCCGCGTCGTCAACCAGGACGGCGACCGCGCCGACCTGGAGATCGTCAAGGATCACATGTCCGACTTCTACCAGTGGTTCTATTTCCGCGTCTCCGGAGCGGCCGGGCGCGAGGTCACCTTGCGCATCACCAATTGCGCCGGCTCGGCCTATCCCCACGGCTGGCCCGACTACAAAGGCGTGATGAGCCTCGACCGCGAGGAATGGGTGCGGATCACCGACACCAGCTACGCCGACGGCGTTCTGACGATGAAGCTCACGCCGCCGCAGGACCTCGTCTGGATCGCGTACTTCGCACCTTATTCCATGGAGCGGCATCACGATCTCGTGACGCAGACCGCAGCGCTTCCAGGAGTTGAGTACCGCTCGCTCGGCAAGAGCCTCGATGGACAGGACATCGACTGCCTGACCGTCGGCGAAGGGCCGCTCAACGTCTGGCTCTACGCCCGCCAGCACCCCGGCGAGAGCATGGCCGAATGGTGGATGGAAGGCGCGCTCGAGAAGCTGACCGACGAGGACGATCCCGTGGCGCGTCTGCTGCGCAGCGAGTGCACCTTCCGCGTCGTCCCCAACATGAACCCCGACGGATCGCGCCGCGGGCATCTGCGCACCAACGCCGCCGGAGTGAACCTCAACCGCGAGTGGCACGCGCCTTCGGCGGAGAAGAGCCCCGAGGTCCTGTGCGTCCGCAACGCGATGGACGAGACCGGGGTCGATTTCGCGATGGACGTCCACGGCGACGAGGCGATCCCCGCCAACTTCCTCGCCGGTTTCGAGGGCATCCCTTCGCTGACCGACCGCCAGCTGCAACTGTTCAACCTCTTCAGCGAGACTCTCGAGCGGCTTTCGCCCGATTTCCAGCGCGAGCAGGGCTATGAGGTCCCGGCGCCCGGCCAGGCGAACATGTCGATGTCCACCACCCAGCTCGCCGAGCGCTATGGCTGCGTGTCGATGACTCTCGAAATGCCGTTCAAGGACAATTTCAACCTGCGCGACGACGTCTACGGCTGGTCGCCGCAGCGGTCCAAATATTTGGCCTATGCGTGCCTCGATGCGCTCCACGGGATTCTGCCGGAGCTCAAGGCCGCGGTTCCCGAGAAGACCGAGGCGCGAGAAGGTCGAAGCCTAATGCCGACGCTGGTCCTACTGCGCCATGGCCAGTCGCAGTGGAACCTCGAGAACCGCTTCACTGGCTGGTGGGACGTCGACCTCTCGACCCGCGGGAGTGGACGAGGCGCGCGCTGCCGGCGTGCTTCTCCGCGAGCGCAGCTTCGACTTCGATTGCTGCTTTACCAGCGTCCTCACCCGAGCGATCCGCACGGTCCACCTCGTGCTGCACGAAATGGACCGGCTGTGGCTCCCGACGGCGAAGAACTGGCACCTCAACGAGCGCCACTATGGCGGCCTGACCGGACTCAACAAGCAGGAGATGATCGACGAGGTCGGTGCCGAGCAAGTCAAGATCTGGCGCCGCTCCTACGACATCCCGCCCCCGCCGCTGCCCGCGGACAGTCCCTGGAACGTCAGCCGCGACCGCCGCTACGCCGGCATCGAAGTGCCCGATACCGAGAGCCTCAAGGACACGATCGCCCGCACGCTGCCTTATTACGAAGCCGAGGTCGTCCCCGCGCTGGCCGCCGGCAAACGCGTCCTCGTTGTGGCGCACGGCAATTCGCTGCGTGGAATCATCAAGCATCTGTCGAACATTGGCGATGACGAGATCGTCGGCCTCGAGATCCCGACCGGCCAGCCGATCGTCTACGACCTTCGCGACGACCTTTCAGTCGAGCGCCGTTACGACCTGAATTAGGCCGCTTTGCGCCGGTACATCTGCTCGTCGGCGCGGGCCATGACTTCGTCGGCATTGTCGTGGGCGTCGATCATCCCGACCCCGATTGCAACGCTCAACGGTAGCGGATCGCCCTCATGCATGAAGTCGCAATCGGCGATCATGTCGACGAGGCGCGCCGCGGTTTCGTGCGCACTCTTCTCGTCGGCACATTCGAGGAGGATGCCGAACTCGTCGCCGCCGATCCGCGCCACCACGTCGCTCTTGCGCACGCCGCGCTCAAGCAGCCCGGCGACCTCGATCAAGGCCTGGTCGCCGGCGCGGTGGCCGAACGTGTCGTTGATCGATTTCAATCCGTCGAGGTCGACGAACAGCATCGCTGCGTGGGCGTCGTAGCGGCCGACGCGCGCAATCAGCCGCTCGAGCTCACGGACAAAGCCGCGGCGATTCGGCAGGTCGATCAAACTGTCCTGATGCGCGAGATGGTCGAGCTGCTCGACGCGCTCCTGAAGCTGCGCAACCTGCCCCCGCAGCCGGCTGATCTCCTCGACCAGCCGCTCCACGTCGGCGTCTTCAGTCACCTGGTCAGACATTGCCCCGAGCCTGCCCTCTTCGATAAGCGGATGCCATAGCGCGATTCCAAAGCCTTTGGAAATCCAGTAGCTTGACTGAGGAGACGGGCCTTTCGGCAAGCCGCCGCCCCAATCGAAGTTGCTTAGCCCGAATCGCCTCCCTAAACGAGCTATCCTTCAGCAACTGTTTCAAGGCGGGACGATGACCGAGCCCCTGGTCGGCATCATAATGGGCAGCCGCTCCGACTGGGAGACGATGCGCCACGCCGCCGAAACTCTCGACCAGCTCGGGATCGCACATGAGACCAAAATCGTCTCGGCGCACCGAACGCCCAAACGGCTCTACGATTATGCGGCATCGGCCAGGCAGCGCGGACTGAAGCTGGTCATCGCGGGCGCCGGCGGGGCCGCCCATCTGCCGGGCATGACGGCGTCGATGACTTCGCTTCCAGTGCTCGGGGTTCCGATCGAGAGCCAGGCGCTGAAGGGCATGGATAGCCTGCTTTCGATCGTCCAGATGCCCGCCGGCGTGCCCGTCGGAACGCTGGCGATCGGCAAGGCCGGAGCGATCAATGCCGCGCTTCTTGCCGCGGCAATGCTCGCCAACGGCGACGCGCAGCTGGCGGCGCGGCTCGAGGAGTGGCGCGAGAAGCAGACTGGGTCGGTGGCCGAAGCGCCGGAATGATCACCCCCCCGGGCTCCACCATCGGCATCGTCGGCGGCGGTCAGCTCGGCCGGATGCTCGCCATCGCCGCCGCTCAGCTCGGCTACAAATCCCACATCTTCGACCCGCACGAGCATGCGCCTGCGGCCGACGTCGCGGCTTGCTTCACGCGCTCCGCTTATGACGACCGGCAAGCTCTCGAAGCCTTTGCCGCACAAGTGGACGTCGCGACCTACGAGTTCGAGAATTTGGCAGTCGAAGCCTTGGAGATACTGGGTGAGAAGCTGCGGCCCGGCACGCGCTCGCTCGCGATCGCCCAGGATCGCGCCACCGAGAAGCAATTCATCGAGCAATGCGGCGCGCGCGTCGCCGCATGGCGCGAGATCGCAAGCCTCGCCGACGTGACCGCATCCGTATCAAACGTCGGCCTGCCGCTGGTGCTCAAGACTCGCCGCTACGGCTACGACGGCAAGGGCCAGGCGTGGATCCGGTCGGTGGGCGACAAGGAATTGGCCTGGCACGCCATCGGCGAAGAGCCCGCCATCGCCGAAGCCGCGATCGACTTCGCCGCGGAATTCTCGGTGATCGTTGCGCGGTGGGGCGACGGCCGCCACACCTTCTGGGATTTGCCGCAGAATGAGCATGGCGAAGGCATCCTGCGCCGTTCGACGGTGCCGTGCGGCGAGGCCGTTGCACTGCAGGTCGCCGAAGCGCGTGAAGCGGCGCTGCGGATCGCCGAAGCGCTCGGCCACGTCGGAGTGCTCACGGTGGAATTTTTCGCCAGCGAGAGTGGCCCGATCGTCAACGAGATCGCCCCCCGAGTGCACAACAGCGGTCACTGGACGATCGAAGGCGCAGTCACCTCGCAGTTCGAGCAGCACATCCGCGCAATCTGCGATCTGCCGCCGGGTTCCACCAAGCTCGTCGGTCGCGGCGCGGTGATGGGAAATCTGATCGGCGAAGACATGGACCGCTGGCCGGAGATCGTCGCCGACCCCGAGGCGCACCTCCATCTCTATGGCAAGGACGAAGCGCGACCCGGAAGGAAGATGGGGCACGTCACCCGAGTGGTCCTCTGATCGGCCAGCGCCAGGTCGACCGCCGCGTTACGGTTCTCCGATCGGCCAGACGCTCAGCTGGTTGGCCCGGACGCGCGTCGTCGTGATCGGAAGGCAAATGGAGCGGTCGGACGAGGTCGTGTTGGGAAGCGGACGAAGGTCGAGCGGCTTGGCCATGGCGAACAATTGGAGAGTGACCAGGCCGAGCCGCCAATTGCGATAGCGAGCATCGTGGAGCGTAAGGTTGAATTGCAGGGCCCCGGCGCTGTCGAGGCGGTGAAGGTGCTCGAGCGTTCGCAGCTTCGCCCAATCGGCCTGCTCGGCGTCCATCTCGTTGAGTAGATTCTGCATCCGATTGTACATGATTCCATAATCGGACAGCCTCCCGGCATTGACCAGGGCAGCTCCCCCCGCCTGGGATTCCGCTTCCCAGCGGGAATTGAGGAAGGTCCAATATTGCGGTCGCCCGATCCAGGCTGGAGTGGCGAAGTCGGGGTCGGAACTGGTGCCGTCGAGAAGCGTCTGGAGCTCGTCGATGCGCTGGCGGACGCAATTGTAGATGCCCATACGTGACTGCAAGCGGCCGAGATTCAGCCCAATCTCGTTTCGGATCACGCGCTCCGTCTTCGCCGCTTCTTGCCGATCGTGCGCCTTTTTGACGATTTGCTCGGCGCCAAGAGCGATCAACACGCCAACGACGATAATTCCGACTTCACCGGCGAACGCTCGCCAGCCATGAAGCGGCTTGGGCAAATGAACGTGCATGCAAGAAACCCCCCGAGCGCAGCTAGGCCCGTTCAACCAGATTAGCTAATGTCGGCAATTGGTGGAAAGCGGACAAAAGCGACTTAGCCGATAAATGTGGAACGTCGGCTACACGACACTCGTTGGCGCACGACCCGCGCATCGTGGAAATCGTGACAGTAACGGCGGACGAGCTCGAAGAAGACATCCGCAAGCTGGAAGCCGAAGAATTTGCCCCAGTCACGATCTACATTGAGCCGCCGTTAGAAGGCTAAAGGCCCTGCGTTCCACTGGGCGGCTCAAGCCCCACACCGCCAGCATCCCAAGCGCGCCGGCGAGCCCGTCGGTCGCATAGTGCCAGCCCAATTGAACCGAGCCCACCCAGAGGACGATCGCGTAGGCGAGAGCGTATCCCGCTGTTCGCGAAGCCATCGTGCGAGCGGCGAGAAAGATCCAGACGCTGATCGCCACGTGGATCGACGGAACGGCGGAAATCCCCGCCACGATGCTTGGCCGTCCCGAAGCCAGTGAGGTCCACATCCGATCCGATTCGCCAAGCACAATCCACGCGCCGCGCTGTTGCAATGTCTCGCGAAGCGGCGCGAACGCCGTGCCTCCAAAAAGCCGGTCGTAAAAGATCGGGCCCGCCGACGAGAAGATTGTCGCCGCCGCAACACCAAGGAAAAACCAGGCGAGGACGTACGCGATCAAAACGCGCGACTTCGCCGCGGATGGCGCTTGCAGCATGACCAGAAAAAGAACGAGTGCCTGAGTGGGCAACCAAAGACCGTACAGTCGGTCCAGCGGCACCGCCGCCCAACCCAGCGCGCGGTCGAGCAGCAGCCATGGGTCCGCCGTAAATAGCGCCTTCTCCGCCTGCGCCAGCGGCCGGTCGAGCCAGAATGGCATAAGCTTGGGGATGGCGTATTTAAGGGGCAGGAAAAGACTCGCGCCGACGCCAACGGCAATTGTGCCGGGGATGACGCTCGACCAGTTCGGGCCTGGCGCCGTGGGTTGCAGCACCAGCCGAAGCGCCAATCCTGCGGTGAGGCCGGCAAAGGCCAAAGCAAGATAGGTCAAGAGGTATGGGGCGGGCGCAATCCCCATTCCCCAGGTGACCAGCCACCACAAAACCTCCAGCGCCGTTACGGCGACCATGACTCCGAGCCATGTGGCATCTTCGCCGAACCTGGCGCGAGCCACGCTCGCTCGTGCGGTCGCTGATGCGCGAACTTCAACTTGCGTCAGTCCGACCATTGCAGCTCAGCCACTCGCAAGCTGGGAGGTGCCGTTGCTCGCCCGCGCGACTTCATCGAGCTCGTCCGGCCATTTGTCGCGGCGGTTGAGCTGCGGCGTCATGAACAGGATCGGGAGCTTGAGCAGGAGCAGCTCCCCGTGGATGAACGCATCGATCGCGCGCTCCCAACAGCTTGGCCGCCTTCGTCCATGCGCCCGCAGCCAATCGTCGTACGGCGCCCAATGGCTGGGCTCGTCCCGTTCGATGATCCGGAAGATTTTCATCAACGCCCGGTCGTCAGCCACGACAGGGTGGCGCAGCAAAATCTGGACCTGCCGGTAGCCCCGTTTCTCGGTGAGCGAGATCACCCGGCACATGCGCTCGAACAGGTCGTCGCGACCGACGATTTGAAGCGGATCGAGGTCGTCGATTGCCGAGCGAAACATGATCCCGACGAAGCGATCGATATGGCCGCAGGTGCGGTCGACGGCGATCGGCATGGTCCCGCGGTGCTCGAACCAGCGGCGGAACATCAGATAATGTTTACGTTCGTCGGCCCGGTGCTTCTGGATGCGCCCGATTAACGTTTGATCGTCGGGCCAGCGCGCGCGCACCGCATGGAGCACGCGATCGATCGCCGTGTATCCGCGATGTTCATTATAGAGGTAAATGGAGCCAAGCAGGTCGAGATACCGACTCCGATACCAACTGAACATTCGGCCTCGCTGCGTTTGTTGCCATGCAACCGATCGCCCATCTCCGGGGTCGACGAGGCACGCTCCGTTGAACCGATGCGGCTGAATGCGGTTCCGGAACGAGGCGCTCATGTGCGCAAAGCGCGAAAACAGACGCCGCGCTAACATGGCAATGGGTCGAAGGCGGACCCTAGGCCGCACGGCGTTTGCAGGTGAGAGGAGAGTCCTCCTTGCGGCACGTGCGGGCGGCGCACTGTTCTTTCGAAGAACGGCGCCGCTGGGGATCGTCATACTGACGCCGCTTGTGATTATCATTTTCTTTTTCCACCTTCATGATTACCGCTGACTGGTGGTGGGGCAGCCTCAACCTGGTTTGGCCAGCCGTGCTCGCATGGCGGTACAGGCATGAGCCCGTGCGAAGCGAGCGCCCGTGAACCTTTCAGATTGGCGTTAGAAGCTGGCGCTAGCCCGCAAGGCCTTTAAAGCGAACGCTGGACGATCTGGAATTGCCAGACTGCTAATCGGCTAATTGGCTGCCACCTCGATCGGCACTCCCAGTTTCGGCCCGCCGAGTCCGCACCTTCACGTCGCCTCCGAACTCGAGCAACCTGCGCTACAGCCAGGTCCATTCATCCCACATCAGCAGGTCGTCCGAAATACGCCACGTCACCTTCGGCCCGTCCATAACCGGTTTGCTGACCCGCACCTTCCGCCCGAATGTATCAGTCAGGACGAGCCTTCCATCCTCGGCGGTCAGTGTAGCCGACGCTCCTCCCAATGTGCTGAATTGCGTCTGCTCGGCGTCTTCCGCCACGAGTTGCGGAGCCGCGAGCCGGCCAAGGATCACCTGATCGAGAAGCAGGCCCAACATCCGCTCCCGCAGTTCCGGACTGATCGCCTCGTCGGTATCGAAATCGATCCTTTCGAGCGCTTGCTCATCCGGGGACAGCAATGTCACTGGCCCCAACCGTGGATCGTTGGTCAGCTTCAGGATCACCGCCATCACGTGCTTCAAAACGTCGTGATCATGATCGGTCAGCGCCGTGACTTGGCGCTTTATCCGGGCGAGGAATTCTGTCCGTGTCGTTTCGTCCATCATCCTCCCCGTGTTGCACGCGACGGCGTCAAAGGCTTCTGGATCAAGGCGCTTCCACCACCTCGATCGGCATTCCGAGCTTCTCCAGCTGCGGCCGCACCTTCGCCGCGTCGCCGGCGACGATCCACACGAAGCCCTTGGGATCAAGGGCCGAACGAGCCGCCTGGTCGAGCGAGGCCGTCGTCTGCGCTCGGTACTTCGGCGCCAGCGTCGCGTAATAATCGTCGGGTCGGCCGAGCGCGTCCATGTTCATGACCGCGCTCAGCACCGCGCCGGCGGTTTCGAACTCTCCCGGCAAGCGGTTAATGTCGTTGGCGACGGTGAGCTTGAGCTCGTCGGGCGTAACCCCTTTGGTCGTCAGGAAATCGCCGATCTGCCTGTTGAGCTCGGCCAGCGAATTCCCCGGTCCTGTCCGCCTGCACGGGCGCCGAGACGGTGTAGACCACCGCATGCTCGAGCACCGATTCATCGCCATTAACCCCGTACGACCAGCCCTTGTCCTCGCGCAGGTCCATGTTGAGCCGCGACAAAAAAGTCCCGCCGAGCACGTCGTTGGCGGTGTCGAACGGAACGATGTCGGCTCGTGGATCGATCGGCAGCAGCTGCGCCCCAACGATGCTCGACTGGGGCGAGCCGGGCCGGTTGATCAGCAGGATCTTTGCGCTCGCGGGGCGCGGCGGCGGAGCGGTGAAGGCCTTCGCCCCCTTCGGCGCGGCCGGCGGAGCCCAGCTTCCGAAGCGCTGCTCGAGCAGCGGCTCGACCTCGCTTAGCGGCCGGTCGGACACGATGAAAATCTGCACATTGTCGGGCCGCAGCCAGCGCTGCTCGAAGCCGGCGAAGTCCTGCGGGCCGAATTTGGCGATCGCCTTCGGGTCGCCGCCCGGAGGTCCGCCGTAAGGATGCGCCGGGCCATAGATGACCGTCGGCAGCAGGCGCTGTGCGACCCGTGTGGTGTCCTTCTGCTGCTGCGCGATCGCGGTCAGCTTCTGCGACCGGATGCGCTCGATGTCGCCCGTCCGGAATGCGGCGTCCCTGGTGACCTCGGTCATCAGGTCGAGCGACGGGGCGAGGTTCGGCGAAAGCGCATTGAGCTCGACGTACGAGCGATCCGCGCCGTTGCTTGTGCTGACGTTGGCGCCTAGCCGCTCTTCCGCCTCGGCGATCTGCTGCGAGGACTTGGACGCAGTGCCTTCGTCGAGCAGGTCCATCGTCATCGACGCAAGGCCGCGCGCATCGGGGCTGTCTGAGGCCGATCCAGCGTCGAACACAAGCGCGACCTGCGTGACCGGGACCGCCGTCCGCTGGACGTATTCAACCGGGATTCCGTTGGCCAATCGGACATGGCTGATCTTCGGGAAGTCGAGCGCGGAGAGCTGGCCGACCGGCGGGAGCTGCCGCGTTCCCTTGAGCGCTCCCTCGGTCTTCGCTTCCGGCGCCTTCACCACCGGCTTGGACTCGGCATAGGCCGCACGGTCGCCGGGCGAGAGAACGATGCTGAGCGCGGGACGCCTGAGCCACTGCTGCATCGCCGAGCGCACCGCCGCCGGCGTGATCGCCGCATAAGTTGCGAGCGATTTTTTGTAGAAGTCGCTGTCATGCGTGAACGTCTGTCCTTCGGCGAGCGACACCGCCTTGCCGCCGAATCCCCCGACCTGCTCGAGCTCGCGGATGCGGCCCGAGACTTCGCTCATCACGGCGCGCTGGACCTCGTCCGCGGTCGGGCCCTTGGCGATATAATCGGCGACCACCTGGTCGAGCCGCTTCGCCACGATCGCCGGATCGACCCCGGGCCGCACATAAGCGGCGACGGAAAGATGCCGACCCTCTGCAGCGGATTGAGCTGCGCGGTGACGGCGACCGCGAGCTTCTCGTCGCGCACCATAATCTTGTCGAGCCGCGAGCTGGCGAGCCCGCCAAGCACCGAGCCGCCGATGTCGAGCGCCGCGAGCTGCTTGTCGAGCAGCCCCGGCACCGCCCAGTAGCGCTGGATGATCGTGGTCGCGACATGGTCCTTCATCGCGATCGTCTTCGGCCTCGGGAGCGTCGGCACGCCGGCCATCGCCGGATGATTGACCGGCCCCGCCGGGATCGGCCCGAAATATTTCTCGACCAGCGGCTTGGCCTGGGCGGGCGTCACGTCGCCGGCGATCACCAGCACCGCGTTGTTCGGCCCGTATTTGTCGCGGAACCATTGCTTGACGTCGGCGAGGCTCGCCGCGTCGAGGTCGGCCATCGATCCGATCACCGTGTGGTGATAGGGATGCCCCGGCGGAAAGAGATTTTCCTGCAGCGCATATTGCAGCAGGCCTCCGGGCCGGCTGTCCCCCTGCCTTTTCTCGTTCTGGACGACGCTGCGCTGGTTATCGAGCACGCCCTGGGTGATCGCGCCGAGCAGATGGCCCATCCGGTCGCTCTCCATGAACAGCGTCCGCTCGAGCGCTCCCGTCGGCACAGTCTCGAAATAATTGGTGCGGTCGTAATAGGTCGTGCCGTTGTAATCGGTCGCGCCGATCTGCTGCAGATAAGTGAAATAGTCGCCCGGCAGGTCCTCGCTTCCGTTGAACATCAGATGCTCGAACAGATGCGCGAAGCCGGTCTTGCCCGGCGGCTCGTCCTTCGATCCGACATTGTACCAGGTGCTGACCGCGACGACCGGCGCCTTGTGGTCCTCGTGGACGATCACCGTGAGCCCGTTGGCGAGCCTGAAGGTGGTGTGCGGAATCGACACTTGGCTGACGAGCGTCGGGACCGGAACCGACTTGTCGGCGGGCGTGGACGGCGCTGCGGCCAATGATGGGGCGGTGAGGCAAGTCGCGGCTGCAAGAAAGGCGAGCCTGCTCATCGGGCGCATCAACTTGAAATCTCCGGGTTTATTGCACTTCGGCGGCGCCCAACTCTAACGCCGCGTCCGCTCAACGCAACGGCTGTGGCGCAACGCGTCTGGATTTTCGATGAACGAACGCAAGGTCAGACGCAGCGGTCGACCGCGCGCAGCACCGACGCGCCGGAGGCGGCATTGGTGGCTTCGAGCCTGATTTCGCGGCGCGATCCGCGATCGGCGATGCGCAGGAAGTACGGACTCGCCACGCCCTTTGCGCCGACGTTCGAGAAGGTCCCGCCCCCGCTGTCCCGCGGGACGAACGACCACGGCTGCGCCGCCTGGTCCTGCGCCGCGACGAAACACGCGACGAACTGGTTGGCAGGCCTGGCCGTGCTCCGCGCAACCGCACCGCCGGCCGACGGCGCTGCGGCGCTCGCAGCCGTAACCGCGAGGCACGAAAACAGGGTGAAAACGGTTCGTTTCATAACTGTAATAGTAAACCACCCGTTAACTTGTGGGAAGTGGGCACGTCGTGAACGTCCCACAATGAGATTGGATGCGACTACGAGACTGATCCACAACGGAAAATCTGTTCACGATTTGTATTGATTTGGAACCTTAATGGGGTCTTAATCGTATCGGCAGCGGAAGATTTGCTGTTCGGTGCGCCGAGTCGAGGAAGGGGCAAAAGAGGGAATGAGCAGCGCTTATGGCCAGCACCGGACGCCTGGCAGCCGGTTGCGGCGGCGGCGTCGCTCGCTCCTGGTCGCCGGCGGATCGGTCACGGCCGCGCTGACCGCGGCGCTGTCCTTCGCCAGCTTCACCGGTGCCGACATCGCCAGCGCAGCGGTGGAGCGCGCCAAGAGCTTTCTCCAGCTGATGAGCCAGCGTTCGCCCGGCGAGCGCGTGAAGGGCGAGCTCACCAAGACCAAGCGCAAGCATTACCGCGTGCTTGCGGAGCGGGAGAGCCCGCCGCTTCCGAGCCCGCCACTGTCCGGCAGCCTGGTCGATGTCCTCGCTCCGCCCGCTGCGCTGCTTCCCGCAAGCCTCGCCGCTACGCCGTTGATCGTCGAGGAGGCCCCGCCGCCGGGCCTCCCGCCGGGCATCATCATCATCCCGCCGCCGCCTGGCGGGATCGTGATCCCGTGCTGCGGAGCAGGCCCGCCGCCGCCCGGACCGCCGCCGCCTCCGGCCCTCCGCCTCCGCCGCCCGGACCGCCACCTCCACCACCGCCGCCACCACCTCCGCCTCCGCCGCCTCCACCGGTGCCGGAGCCAGGCACGTGGATGACGATGATCCTCGGCTTCGGCCTAACCGGCTGGATGCTCCGCCGGCGGCGGGCAAGCGAAGGGCAGGCCGAGCGCAGCTAGGGGCATCAGGCCCCGGCGCTTCGCTTTCCCGGCGACCAGCGCAAACTCTCCTTCAGGGATTGTTGCCCCGCTGAATTCGTGATAGCTTCTGCCCAATCGATATCGGGGAACAGTAGATGCGTATCACACTAGCGCTCGTCGCGATTTTGGCCGTTTGTCCGGCTGCTGCAGCGGTTCCGGTCGAGCCGAAAAATCAGCCGCCCGCCGCCGTCGCCCGGCCCGTCACTGACGATTATTTCGGCACCAGGGTCGTCGATCGCTTTCGCTACATGGAAAGCCGCGACGCCGAAACGACGGCCTGGATGAAGGCCCAGAGCAGCTGGACCCACGGCATTCTCGACAGTGTCCGCCCGAAGCAAACCTATCTGCACACGATGGCCAGCTTCGGCGCGCAATTCGGGCTGGTTAGCACCACCGCGCTTGCCGGCGGACGAATCTTCTATCTCGAGCGTGCACCCGGTGCGGACCAGTTCAACCTGAAAATCAAAGACGCATCGGGCACCCGAACGCTGATCGATACGACGGAAATCAACAAATCGACCGGCGTCCCGCATGCGGTCGACTGGATCGCGCCTTCACCCGACGGCCAAAAAATTGCAGTCGGAGTTTCGAGCGGCGGATCCGAGAATAGTCAGATGTCGGTGATCGATGTCGCGAGCGGCAAGACGATTGCGGGTCCGATCGACCGCGCGCAGTTCGGCGGCGTGACCTGGCTCCCCGACGATTTGGGATTGTTCTTCTCCCGGCTGCAGAAGCTCGGACCCAACCCGAAGGCCACCGACAAATATCAAAACGTCACGGCCGATTTCTGGCCATTGACGGGCGATACGCAGCCGCTGGTGGGCCCAATGATCAAGGGCGGCCCGATTACCGATCCCAATGTCTCGCCAGGTTTATTCGGGTCCCTCACAGCGACGCGATTCTGCTCGCCGCTTTCAACGGCGTCCAGAACGAGCTGAAGCTTTGGTGGGGCAAGCGCGACTGGGTGCGCAGCGGCAAGGAACAATGGGCCCCGCTCGCGGCGACCGAGGACGGCGTCACAAGGTTCGATAGCGACGGCCGGTTCCTCTATCTGATGACTCCACAAGGACGCGCCGCGTTTCAAGGTGATCGCGGTCCCGATCGGCGGCAGCCTCGCGCAAGCCAAGACGCTGGTGGAAGCGAGCAACGATCGTCTCGTCGAAAACATCGCCGCCGCCGGGGACGGCCTCTACGTCGCCGTGCGCGAGGGGCTGAACAGCAAGCTGCTCCGCGTCTCGCCCACCGGACAGACCGAAACATTGCGCTTCCGGTCCGCGGTTCGATCGAATCGCTGAGCGCCGACCCTGACGCAGCCGGTGCTGTGATCGGCCTTGACGGCTGGGCGACGCCGCTCGCCCACTATCGCTACGACCCAGCGATGCGCGCGCTGGTCGATCTGCAGCTCGACACCCATCCGCCAATCGATTCCGCGCGCTATTCCGTCGCCGAGCTGTGGGCGACCGCGAAGGACGGCACCAAGGTTCCGCTCACCGTCATTGGCCCCTCGGGACCGATCAAGCCGCGCCCGATGCTGCTCGACGCCTACGGCGCCTACGGCATCTCGTCCTTTCCCTATTTCGGAACGCGCACGCTTCCCTACGTGGATGCCGGCGTGAGCCGGGCGGAATGCGCCGTCCGCGGCGGCGGCGAATTCGGAGAGGCGTGGCGCCTCGGCGGCAAGGGCGCCACCAAGCCGAACACATGGCGGGACGCGATTGCATGCGCCGAAACGCTGATCGCCAAAGGCTACACCACTCCGGCCATGCTCTTCATCACGGGCACATCGGCCGGCGGCATCATGGTCGGCCGCGCGGCGACGGAACGTCCGGATCTCTTCGCCGGCGCAATCGCCCGCGTCGGCGACGTTAACGCCTTGCGGATGGAGACGATGGCCGCGGGCCCGGCCAACATTCCCGAGTTCGGCACGGTCAAGGACCCGCAGGGGTTCAAGGATCTATATGCGATGGACGCCTATCAGCACGTCGTCCGGGCAAGGCCTACCCGGCCTTCCTCATTACCGGCGGCTTGAACGATCCCCGCGTCGAACCCTGGGAAGGCGCCAAGTTCGCCGCCCGGCTCGAGGAAATGTCCAACCATCGCCCGGTCCTCTACCGTCTGGAGGAACAGGCGGGTCACGGTCTTGGGACCACCAAGGCGACGCGGGATGCCGAAGAGGCCGACATCACCGCATTCATCCTGTGGCGATCGGGCGTCCAAGCGTGGCAACCGCAAACCGCGAACTAGCTCCGGCTCGCGGTCGAGTTCCTGCTTCGCGACGATGATTTTCAGCGATTAAAGGCTAACGAGCGTTCTATTTCGTCTCGGTCGGCCGCCCTCCCGGCCGCCACTGCGGCGTTTCGTTGCCGTTGGCGATAAGGCGAAGAGGGTCGATCAGCGACTGGATCGCGCGGGTCATGAACGCGATGTCGAGGTTCGCGACCGTGTCGGTGGCCTGATGATAGGTCGGGGTCAGCGGCCAACCCGAAACCGTATGGGCGACGATGCCTTGCAGCGCTAACGAGTAATTGTCCGACCGCTGGAAAAAGTGCTGCTCCGGATAAGGGTCGGGGGCGACCAGGGCGCCGCTCTTCTTCAGCATCTCGCCGAAGTCCGAGCGGTCGAAACCGGTCATCATCAGGTAGCCGGCCGGCATTTTCGGATCCTGCACGCCGATCATCTCCAGCTCGAGGTTGGCGACGATGCTCGACAGGGAAAGCGGCGGATGCGCGCCGAAATAGCGCGATCCCAAACCGCCGAGTTCCTCGCTGCCGTAGCAGACGAACAGGATGCCCCGCCGCATCCGTTCGCCCGACGCCAGCGCGTGCGCAAGCTCGAGGACCGCGGTCGTGCCGGATGCGTCGTCGTTCGCGCCGGGCATCATTGTGCCGTGCGTCAGGCCGAGGTGATCGAGGTGCGCCGAAACCAGCAGGATTCCCGCCTTCGGGTCCGTGCCGGGCAAATAGCCGATGGCATTGGTCGTTTCGACCGTTGCACTGTCACTGCTCTGACGCAGCGTGATCCGCCCGACCTGGATGTAGCTGGTCATCCCCGGTGCGGGTTCGAGTCCGTAGCCTTCGAACTGCGATGCCACATATTCGGCGGCGATGGCTTCATCGCGCGTGGCGCTGCCCCGGCCTTGCAGCGGGGTGCTGGCGAGGAAGTCCTCGTGAGCCTTCACCCATTGCGGTTTGACGACCCAGTCACTGGCGGCGGCCGGCGTTGCGAGCTGGAGCATCGCCGCGCCAATGAGAACGACCAGTCTTTTCGCGTTGTGCCGCACAATCCCCCCATTCGGTGCATCAGGAGTCGCCGGCTACCGCGTGGAAGGCAGAAGATTCAACTCATTACGCAGATTGGACGGAGCCGTTTGTACACACCCGCAGGCCGGCGCTGTTAACGAGGAGGATCATACCACCGCCATTTCCACTGATGATCCTCGGCTTCGGCCTCACCGGCTGGATGCTCCGCCGCCGGCGGACGATCGAAGGACGGCGTTCGAGCCGCTGAATTGCGGTCGCGCTTCCGGTGCCGATCGCTGCCGCGATACTAAATTTTCCGAGCGCCCGCCCAAGCCAGTAAACCCAGTTGTTACCGCAGCGTCGA
The DNA here is from genome assembly GCA_963785965.1 of uncultured Alphaproteobacteria bacterium. Taxonomy (GTDB): domain Bacteria; phylum Pseudomonadota; class Alphaproteobacteria; order Sphingomonadales; family Sphingomonadaceae; genus Sphingomicrobium. Next base: position 38,556 of record CAWAXE010000004.1, on the reverse strand, counting down.
ATTGCACGCGTTTTAAGTCAGCGAAGCGGCGTGGGCGGGGGCGGGGGCGGGGGCCAGGGCAGGACCTTCCCGGCCTGCGCGTGCTCCATCGCGTCGTCGATCCAGCCGCGGTAATAAGCGACGTCGGTGTAGATGCCAGGCGTGTTGTCGAGTCCGCAGCCCGGCCCGAATGACACGAGGCCGACCAGCCGCGTCCATCCCTTGACCTGGTGGACCAGAGGCCCGCCGCTGTCGCCGTCGCACGCATCCTGGTTGTGCAGGCCGAGCGCGCACACCTCGCCCGGCCCGACGACATATTGCTCGCTTCGGTAATTCTTATTCTCCTGGCATTGGCTGAGGGGAACCTTGGTCAGCGTTGCCGCGAGCAGCTGCAGGGTCTTGGTCCGCGCATGGCCGTGGACATCGCGCAACCCGTCGATCCCGATTTCACCCGTCATGCCCCAGCCAGTAAGAAGCAGCTTGGTACCGTCCGGCACGGGCGCGTTAACCGGCGGCAGCTCGATCGGATGCGCCTTGCCGTTCGCCGACAGCTTCGTCTTGGCGTCGGCTTCGATCTTGATGAGCGCGATGTCGCTGCGGACCAGGTCCGGGTCATAGCCCGAATGCACCACAACCGCGGCGATCTTCCAGGTGGTCCCGCCCGACCGCAGCGAGTTCGTGCCCGTCCGCACCCGGCGGGTGTGGAGCACCCAGTCGTCTGGCTTCCCATCGACTTGGATGCAGTGAGCCGCGGTCAACACCCAGTTGCCGGGGATCAGCACGCCGCCGCAGGCTTCGTCGCGCTCCTCATTGCTGCGGACGGCCCCGTAATTCAGCTGCTCGGACCGCAGGTCGGCCCTCGTGAACTTGCTCGACCCCGCATCGCCCACTCGGTAGATCTCGACCTGCCAGGGAATATCCGGGGCTTCCTCGCCATTGGAAACCTCCGGCGCGGGTTGCGAAAAATACCACTTGCACGCAGCGACCGCCGCGGCCGTGTCGCCGCTCCCGCTCGCCGCTTTGCACGCGGCCATGTCCGCATTTTCCCCGTTGTAGATCCACCGCGCGTCATCCGGACCGAAGCCATATAGGAAGATCATCTGACTCGGGTTCACCGGGTATAGGGTGCCGAAGGATTCCTCCGGCGCGGCCGATCCGACGTAGAGGAAGAAATTCTCCCACTGGTCGCTGCCGCGCAAATCCTCCGTCGCGATCGTGCCCGCGGCCCCGGCCCGCTGGTCCGCGTTGAGCCGCGCGATGAACCCGACGATGTTCGCCCGCTGCTTCGGCCCCAGCTCGAGCAGCTCGGCCACGAAGGCGCCCTCGACATCGCTCTTCCGAACGTAGCGCTTCGCCTTTTCATCGTAGTCAATGCTCGGCAGCTGGCCGATAAAGTCGATCAGCGCCTCGCGCGTCGCCGTCGGACTGGCGTCGAGCAGCTGCTGGAATTCGCTGCCCTCCTTCGGACTGAGCTGCGCCAGGACCTCCGCGAGGATGACGGCGGGCTCGCGCCTTTGATTCAGTGCCTTATAATCGGGATCAAGGTTCCGCTCGTCCTCCAGCTGCTGCGCCTTCACCCGTTGCATATCGTTGATGGCGATGGCGGTGCGGTCGATCGCCGCAGCTCTGTCGGCTGGTTTCTGGGCGAGCAGGAACCTTGCGAACTCCGCGCGCTGGTTCTGCGGAAGCGCCTCAAGATAGTTGAAGATCTTTTCGCTGGCGTCGGCCGCGCTTCTGTTCAGCAGGGCGGCGAACCTCGTCCGATCCGCCGGGGATAGCCCCGCATTCACGTCAGCGAACAGCCCCCTCTTGGCATAGGGGCTCAGAATCCTCACCGGCCCTTCCGCCCGCGCCGGATGGACAGGAAAGGCCAGCAACAGTCCGGCTGCCGCTGCCAAAGCATTCACCCGACGGAAGCTCATTAAGCTTCTCCTGTACGCCGGTCGGGAGCGGCTTCATCACCGCTCCCGCTACTTGCCAGCTTCGCTCAGCCCCGCGTGCCGGGGTCGCCCTTCTTGTGGCCAGCTTTGTGTGCCGTTTTGCCCGTGGTGTTCATGTCCGTCGCGTTCATGTCCGTCGCGTTCATGTCCGTCGCGTTCATGTCGGCGGCCGGCGCGGTCGCTGCATTGATGGTCGAATTGTCGGTCGCATTCTGGTTGTCCGCCTTCTTGCACCCGGCGAGGCAGAGCGAAATCCCGACTACGGCGACTGTGGCTTTGAACAAATTCATCTTGGCCCCCTGGTTTAGAAGCGACTCATGCGGTGCCGAGCTCCCGCTCGACCGCCGCGAACCTGACAGTTTTTCGGATTGGATCAAGTAGCGGATCGAATTGGGAGCGAATTACGCCCGCGTCGCCGGCGGCCACTGCCTTCTCGAGTGAGGTCAAAGCGTCGGCGGTTCGGCCCCATTGCGCAAACACTTGCGCCTGCTGGTAATAACTGTTGTCGCGATATTTGCTCGTCAGCTGCGCCATTTCCGCCTCGGCGGCGGAGGCATTGGACAGTTTCATGTCTGCGATTGCCAGCCCGCACAGCCGCGTCATCAGATTTGGTTCCAGCGCGTATTGGACTTGGGCCGCGGCCGGGTCGCCCCGCACTAGAGCGAGATCGCCAAGCGTCGCGTGGATGGCATCGCTCTTCGGGTTCAGCGACAGCGCCGTGTTTAGCGCGGTTGCCGCTGCATCATAGTCGCGCGCATCGAAGTTCAAGAGACCGGCGATGCGGAACACCGTCGAGTTGAGCGGGTCGAGCCGCTGTGCGCGAGCGAGGGCGGCCCGCCCCTCGGCGAAACGCCCCGTCCGCGCCGCGAAGCTCGCGTAAGCGATCAGGATCGCAGCGCTCCCGAAGCCAAGCTCGAAGCTGCGCTGATAAGGAATTGCCGCAGCGCGCCCGTTGAGCCTGCCGTTGAGGATTGCGAACCCGAGCGCCGAATAACCGTCGGCAAAGCCCGGCGCGATGCGGATTGCCGCCTCGGCCGCTTCCTCGGCCTTGCTGTAATATCCCTTCAGCTCCCCCTGGGAGGCATAGGCCTTGGCGATCACCGTATTGCTGCGCGACAGCGCCGCCTGAGCCACGGCGTAGTTGGGGTCGAGCGCGACCGCTCGTTTGAACTGGTCGAGGGCGGCGAAATCCGATGCCTGCCCCGCCGCCTGGTTGTACAGCGCGATGCCGCGCAGATAGGCGTCGAAGGCGGCGCTGTTGCGCGTCCCCCCCGGCCGGTCGCGCGGCGCCTTGCTCGCTGCGATCCCGGACAGCAAAGCGTCGGTGACGAAGGCGGCGATCTCGCTCTGCACCGCCAGGATGTCGTCGAGTTTGCGATCGAACGTCTGCGACCATTTGTCGAAACCGGTCGAGCCGTCGACGATCTGCGCAGCGACGCGGACCTTGTCGGTCTCCCGCCTGACGCTGCCGCTGAGGACAAAGCTGACGCCCAGCGCCGATGCAATCGCGCGCGGGTTCGATGATGTTTTGCCCGCGAGGTCGGACGAGGTTTCGGCCGCCACCGCGAGCTCGCCATCCTGGCTCAGCGTTGCCCGCAGCTCCTCGGCGATCCCGTCCGAGAAATATTCCTCCGCCGGGTCGCCGCTGAGGTTGCGGAACGGGAGCACGCCGATGCTCGTCTCGCCCGACGACCCGCCCTTGAGCACGTCCCAGCCGATAAGGCCGCCGGCAACCGCGGCGACCCCGCCGACTCCGCCGATCAGCGCCGCTCGCCGCGAAACAAGCGGCGGCGCGCGGCGGCTCTGCGGGCGCTCGGGTGCTGGCGCTCCGCCCGCGGCGAGGACCGCGCGGACGAGCTGCTCGATTTCGCTGGCTCCGCAGCCCCCGCGCCATTTGGTGAGGTCGATATGCTGAATTTGGCGAAACCCGAGCGGCGGCTCCGCCCCGCCGACGGTGACCGGCACCAGCCGTCCGCGGTCGCGGCCGCTCGCCGCTTCGTCCCGGACCCAGTGCGAATGAACCGAGTCCGGAGACCACAGAACGACGACGGTGTCGGCCGAGGTGAGCGCACGCTCGATCTTGTCGGCGAACTCGTGACCGCCCTCGATAAGCCCGTCCCACCAGACGGTCAGCCGATGATTTTCGAGCGCGGCAACGATTGCCTCGGCCTTCGCCCGGTCCTCGCGCGAATAGCTCAGGAAAACCGACGTGCCCCGCTGCTCCGTCCCGGCCGCCCCCGACGCATTACCCATGCAAGCCCCCCTGGGACGCGACCGGATATCGAACAAATCCAGGGCGTTGCCAAGTGAATCCCGCGGTGTTGCCCTGCGCCGGCGAGGCGAAGGCTGCTCCATGAAGAAAGGGCGGCCCCGTTCGGAGCCGCCCTTCGACGCCGTCTAGGCTGAACCTCAGCGCGCGGGCGCTGCCGCGGGGATCGCTGAATAGCCGCCGAGCTGGGTGACCAGCTTCTTGTAGGCGTCGAGATAGGCGAGGACGATGACCTGGCCGATCTCGGTATTCTGATAGCCCGACGCGCCCGCCGCCGCGAACCCGCTCCACCAGGACGCATAGCCGCCGCCGGCGCCCCAGCTGATGTCGGTCTTGCGCGCATAGCCCTCGGTCAGCGCTTCTTCCTCGGTGGTGCGGGCGTTGACGAGTTCCAGGTGACGTTGGCTTCGCCCTTCTTGACGTTGATGCTTCCGGCGAGCGCTCCGACCGCGCCCCAACCGCCGCCGAAATGGCCGAGGAGGCCGCCCACCGCCGCTCCGGCGCCGCCGCCGCCCGAATTCTTGTTGGTGCTGACGATGTCTGGCTGGAGGAAATAATCGGCGGCCTTGACCTGCCCCTTTCCGAAGTTCGAGCCGCGCTGCAACTCGCCCTGCTCGGCCATGGCGCGCTCCATCGCCCGGCTGTTCAGCGCCCGGTCGCGGTTGACCATGGTGAAGCAGCCCGATTGCTGCACGAATATCTTGATGATCGCCTCGGGGCTGCCGAGGTTCAATTCGCGCCACCATTCCTTGTCGGGCGGGACGATGGCGAGCGTGCCGATGCGGTGCGAGCAGACAGGGATTTCCTGTTCGCCGCGCGCCTGGTCCTTATGGCCCGAGCTCTGGTCGTTCTGCCGCCCCGGCCGGGGACGCCGGTAGAAACGAGCGCGAGCGCGGCACCCGCCAAAAGCGCATATTTGATCATCGAAAAGCCCCCTTCGATTAGACGCTTCGGCCTTTAACAGGGATTCAACCGAGTCGGAAGGCGGCGGTACCGGCTGGCGCGTGTGACAGCCGCGCGCTCTGCTAGCGCGCCGGCCCAATGAAAGACATCGACCGATCCGCAACTTCAGCATCATCGCGCATATCGACCACGGCAAGAGCACGCTCGCCGACCGGCTGATCCAGGCGACCGGCGGCCTCACCGAGCGCGAGATGAGCGGCAACCAGCAAGTGCTCGACAATATGGACATCGAACGCGAGCGCGGGATCACCATCAAGGCGCAGACGGTGCGGCTCGAGTGGAAGGAGCTACGAGCTCAACCTCATGGATACGCCGGGCCACGTCGACTTCGCCTACGAGGTCTCGCGCAGCCTCGCCGCGTGCGAGGGCGCGCTGCTGGTGGTCGACGCGGCGCAGGGGGTGGAAGCGCAGACGCTGGCCAACGTCTATCAATCGATCGAGCACGACCACGAGATCGTGCCCGTCATCAACAAGATCGACCTCCCCGCCGCCGACCCCGAAGGCGTGCGGCAGGAGATCGAGGAGATCATCGGCCTCGACGCCAGCCACGCGGTCCTCGCCAGCGCCAAGACCGGCATCGGTATCGAGGAAGTGCTGCAGGCGATCGTCGACACCATCCCGCCCCCCAAAGGCGACGCGGAGGCTCCGCTCAAGGCGATGCTCGTCGACAGCTGGTACGACCCCTATCTCGGCGTGGTCATCCTCGTCCGCGTCATCGACGGTGTCTTAAGCAAGGGCGCGCAGGTGCGCTTCATGGCCGCGGGCACCAACCACCTCGTCGACCGCGTCGGCTGCTTCCGCCCCAAGATCGAGCAATTGAGCGAGCTCGGCCCCGGCGAGATCGGCTTCATCACCGCGCAGATCAAGGAAGTCGCCGAGACCCGCGTCGGCGACACCATCACCGACGCCAGGCGCCCCGCGGCCGCCGCCCTCCCCGGCTTCAAGCTCGTCCAGCCGGTCGTCTTCTGCGGCCTCTTCCCGGTCGACGCCAACGACTTCGAGAAGCTCCGCGACAGCCTCTACAAGCTGCGCCTCAACGACGCCTCGTTCAGCTTCGAGATGGAGACCAGCGCCGCGCTCGGCTTCGGCTTCCGCTGCGGCTTCCTCGGCCTCCTCCACCTCGAGATCATCCAGGAGCGCCTGACGCGCGAATACGACCTCGACCTCATCACCACCGCGCCCAGCGTCATCTACGAAGTGCACCTCGCTTGGACGGCCGGTGCAATTCAGCAGATCCACAACCCCGCCGACTGGCCCGACGCCAGCCATCGAGGCGGTCGAGGAGCCGTGGATCGAGGCCACCATCTACATGCCCGACGAATATCTCGGCGCGGTGCTCAAGCTCTGCCAGGACCGCCGCGGCGTGCAGAAGGACCTGACCTACGTCGGCACCGGCAGCCATGCGCGCGCCCAGCTGCGCTACGAGCTCCCGCTCAACGAAGTCGTGTTCGACTTCTACGACCGCCTCAAATCGATCAGCCGCGGCTATGCCAGCTTCGACTATCACCAGGTCGGCCACCGCGCCGGCGACCTCGTCAAGATGAGCATCCTCGTCAACGCCGAACCCGTCGACGCGCTCAGCATGATCGTCCACCGCGCCAACGCCGAAGCCCGCGGCCGCGGCATGTGCGAGCGCCTGAAGGACCTCATCCCACGCCATCTGTTCAAGATCCCGATCCAGGCCGCGATCGGCGGCAAGATCATCGCGCGCGAGACGATCGCCGCGCTGCGCAAGGACGTGACGGCGAAATGCTACGGCGGCGACGCGACGCGGAAGCGCAAGCTGCTGGAGAAGCAGAAGGAGGGGAAGAAGCGGATGCGGGAGTATGGCAGCGTGAGCATCCCGCAGGAGGCGTTTATTGCGGCGCTGAGGATGGGGGAGGAATAAGCCGCCGAGCGCAGGTGAGCACTCTGCGCAGCGGATGGGAGGCAGCGCGTAGAGCCGGCGCATTCCGGCCGGCGGGGCGGCGAGCCTCAAGCGAGCTGAACCCGTTCGACGTCACGAATTTACTTCGTGACGATCTCTTTTTTGGCTTATGCCGAGGTGTGCCGATCGAAATGGGGGCTGCCGGTAAGGCGATCCTTTTGCATGTGAGTGCATGTGAATGGCTTGGTACGATGGGCTCGATATAGAATTTGCTGCTTTTGAAATCGCGCAGTCCGCTGAGGCACGGATAAGGGTGCTTGCGGGCCCAGGTGCAGGCAAGTCTTTTGCGATGAAGCGGCGGGTTGCGCGGCTACTCGAAGATGAAGGCGTTTTACCGCAGCATCTCCTCCCAGTGACTTTCACCCGAGTAGCGGCGGAAGATCTGCACCGCGAGCTCGTATCGCTGCACGTTGAAGGTGCAAACAACCTCGAAGGCAGGACACTTCACAGTCTAGCCATGACGATCCTTATGCGGCAGCACGTCTTAGCTGCCTGAGAGTTCAACCCCTTTCGCTACTGTTGGCAATCGTACACTGTCCCGGATTGGCCACCCCCAATAGGCATCCACTGTCCAACATCTAGGCACCCTTCCTATCCCACGTTGTAGCTTTCCCGCCACGCCCGCACGCAATCGCCAGCCCGCCGCACCCGATGCCGCATTCGCGCGTTCTGCCCCTCGAGTTCGCTTCCGCCATTTTGGAGCTTGTATGCGTCCCGACACTTTCAAAGCCGAAGCGAAAGAATGCCGCCGCCAGGCCGCGACCGCGTTCAGCGGGCGGCCCGAGGCCGATTTCCTCCTCCGCCTGGCGGGAATGTTCGATGAATTGGCCGGCAAACGGCCGCGCCGGCCCAATGAAGTCGACGAGACTCGCCTGATGGCCTTCAGTCGGCAAGCGCCGCCGCGGAGCTAGGCTCCTCCGCCCGCGGGACGACAGCTCACTAAATCATCGAACTCCAGAACCGCGGTCGCCAACCCGCTCCCGGAACCAGTCGGCCAATTCCTCCTCGCTGAGCTCGCCGCCGGCGAGCGCGAGCATTGTGCGAATCGCATCCTCGGGCGCGAAACGAAGTTCGACGCGGTTCAGCGCGAGGAAAAGGCGGGCGAAGACCCAGGCTGTGCGCTTGTTGCCGTCGACGAACGGATGGTTGCGAGCGATTCCGAATGCGTAAGCCGCGGCGAGCGCGCAGTAGTCATCCGCCTCTTCCTCTCCATAAGCCCATCGGTTCACCGGTCGGGCGAGCGCAAATTCCAGCAATGCCGGGTCGCGGATGCCCTCACCGCCGCCATGCTCGGCGAGCTGACGGTCGTGGACTGCGAGGGCGACCTTGGCATCGAGCCACACCGGCTCGACGCGCTTGCCGCTCATCGAACGCGGATCATTTCGCGAGAACGCGCAGGATATCGCGGTCGTCACGCATGATCGTCTCGGCGACCGCCATCTTCGCCGCGAAATCGGGATCGGCGGCGGTGAGCCGGACACCGTCGGGCGCCTCGGTCGCGTAGACGACATCGCCGGGGCCGACGCGCAGCCGTGCCAGCAATTCCTTGGGCAGGACGACGCCCGCGGAATTGCCGATCTTCGTGATCTTGAGCTGCGTGTTCATACGGGTGTTATAACATGGAGTTGGTGCCGGAGCAATGAGAAGCGGAAGGGTCACAAAGTTCGTGATGGGCCCTTGGGCGCGGCGCTCCCGCATTAATGTATGTCACTCGACTCTTTAAGAACTTCACGGAATCATAGCGGCATGGCGGAAGGGGCAAAACCACCACGGTCGAAAACGGCGGCGCCGAAGCGCGGGTCGGCACCTGCTCCCGCGCCCCCACCCACGCCCGACGAATTGCTGCTCGACTCTCCGGTCGGGGCGCCGCGCACGCCGAAGGATTACCAGCCTCTGGTCACCGCCCTCGGCGGGATGCTCGATTTCCCGGCGATGCTGGCGATCGCCGACGTGCTTCCGGTGATGGTCGCTTATACCGACTCCGACTGCATCTACCGCTTCATGAACAAGCCGCTCGCCGAATGGCTGAACCTGCCGCGCAAGAAGATCCTTGGCCATCATATGCGCGACGTCCTCGGCGAGGCCGCCTTTGTCCACCGCGAGCCGATGTTCCGCTCGGCCTTGCAGGGCCAGCGGATGTTCTTCGTCAGTGAGTTCGAGCATCCGCACGCGCGGGGTCGTCGCGGTGCAGACCGACTATGTGCCGTGGGCCGACTCCAGTGGGCGGATTGCGGGCGTCATCGTCATCATCACGGACGTGACCGAGCAGCGCGACAGCGATCGCGCACTGCGCGAGAGCGAGGAGCGCTTCCGGCGGATCGCCAATTCGGCGCCAGTGATGATGTGGGTCACCCGGCTCGACCGCGTCCGCGACTTCGTCAACGACCATTATGTCGAGTTTGCCGGGCTTCCCATCGAGCAGGCGCGGGTGCTCGACTGGCGCACCATAATCCACCCCGACGACGTCGAGCGGATCGTCGCCGAGAGCATCGCCGGCGAGGCTTCGGGCGAGCCGTTCACTCTTGGAGGGCCGGTACCGGCGCGGCGACGGGGAATATCGCTGGCTGCGGAGCGTGTCGCAGCCGCGGCTCGGGCCGGACGGGGAGCTCATCGGGTTCATCGGGGTGGCTAGCGACATCACTCTGGCCAAGGAATCCGAGCTCGAGCTGAAGGGGCGGGTCGAGGCGCAGACGCGCGAGCTGACGCTGTCCGAGGCGCGCTTCCGGTCCGTGTTCGACACGGTGCTCGAAGTGCTCGTGCTGATGGAGCCGGACGGGACGGTCGTCGAATTGAACCGCCAGGGAACTCCGTGGCGGGCGGGGAACGCGCGCGACGTGATCGGCCGCAAGATCTGGGAGGGGCCGACGTTCCAGCTCTACCCCGAGCACGTCGGCTTGATGAAGAGGGGGGTGAAGCAGGCGGCGTCGGGCAGGCTTTGGGGTATTGAGGTGCGGATGGAGCGCGGGGGGGCGCCGACGGCGCATCTCGACGTCTCGGTGCAGCCGGTTCGCGGGCCCGCGGGCGACATCATCTATCTGCTGTTCGAAGCGCGCGACATCACCGAATTGAAGACCGCTCAGGAGCAGCTTCGGCAGAGCCAGAAGATGGAGGCTCTGGGGCAACTCACGGGCGGCATCGCGCACGACTTCAACAATCTTCTGACGGTGGTGGTCGGAGGGCTCGACATCATCGCCAAACGCGCCCCCGACCCTAAGGTCAAACGCTATGCGGAGAACGCGCTTGCGGCCGCGGAGCGGGGTGCGCGGCTGACTGCGCAGCTGCTCGCGTTCAGCCGGGTGCAGCGGCTCGAGGTGCGGCCGACGCTAGTCGCTCCGCTGATCCAGAACATGCGGCCGCTTCTACGCAACGTGCTCGGGCCGGGGATCACCAAGGCGTTCGATCTCGACGAAGCGATGATGCCCGGTGATGGCCGACCCGACCCAGCTCGAGGTCGCCATCCTCAACCTCGCGATCAACGCCCGCGACGCCATGCCCGAAGGCGGCGTTCTGACCTTCGCCAGCAAGCCGGTGCGAGTGTCGGGCGACCCCGAGCTCGAGGACGGCGATTATGTCGAGCTCACCATCAGCGACACCGGCGTCGGGATGCCGCCCGAAGTCGCTGACCGCGCGTTCGAGCCCTTCTTCACCACCAAGGAGGTGGGCAAGGGCACGGGCCTCGGGCTGTCGATGGTCTATGGCATGGCGCGCCAATCGGGCGGCGCGGCGCGGATCGAAACCGCTCCCGGCGAGGGGACCGCCGTCAAGCTCCTCTTCCGCAAGGCCGACGGCGAAGCGGCCGAAGCAGGCTCGCGGAGCCCGGCGAGACCGAGCAGGCCGACGCTTCGCCAATGCCGGCGACGGTGCTGGTGATCGACGACGATCCCGACGTCCGCGGGTTCATCGCAGCGACACTCGAGGAGCAGGGCTATCGCGTGCGCCAGGCGAGCGACGGCCGCCAGGGCCTCGCCGAGTTCGCGCGGGAGAAGGCGGATCTCGTGGTGCTCGACTTCATCATGCCCGGCCTCTCGGGCGCCGAAGTCGCCAGCCGGATCCTCGCCGATCAGCCCGGCCAGCCGATCCTGTTCGTCTCCGGCTACAGCGAGACCGAGGCAGTGAAGCGAACCGCGCCCGATGCCCCGCTGCTTGCGAAACCCTTCCGCGCCGAGGCGCTCGACAAGGCTGTTCGAACGGTGCTCGCAGCCGCCGGCTGAACGCGCCCGCTGTTCGCGCGTTCAGATGCGCGAAGGAGAGCGCACGTGGGCCGGTTGTTCCTGGCGTTTTCAATTCTCGTCTGGGCGATTCCCGCGGTCGCACAGCCCGCTCGCGCCCAACGCCGGCGCGGACCGTCTTCGAGAGCGACTGGGTGCTGATGAACTGGGCGCTCAAATTCTTCGACCGCGACCACGACATCATGCTTTCGGATGGCGAGGCTCAGGCCGCCGCCGAAGCCTTCCGCGAGATGGCCGACACCAACCGCGACGGCCGGATCACACCGCAGGAATACAGCGCCGCGCGCGCTGCGATCTCGACTCCGCGACTGGTCCGAACAGATCAGCCATTGAAAGGGAAACCCTAGCCGGCCATCCGTTTGGCGCCGAGGCCGACGCACCATCTGGTTGGCGCGCTCGTAGGCGAGCGGACGGCCGAACAGATAGCCCTGGATGGTGTCGCAGCCGAGCTCGCGCATCCGCTCGAAATCTTCGGCGGTCTCGACGCCCTCGGCGGTGATCGACATGCGGAAGCTCTTCGCGAGCTGGACGATCGACTGGATGATGGCGACGTTCTCCGGGCGGCTCCCGGCCTCGCGCACGAAGCTGCCGTCGATCTTGAGCTTGTGGAACACCGCCTTGTTCAAATAGCCGATCGACGAATAGCCGGTGCCGAAGTCGTCGAGCGCGATTCCGACGCCGAGCGCGCGCAGGCGCTTCAGCACGTCGAGGGTCGAGCCGCTGTCGCCGAGGAACACGCCTTCGGTGACCTCGAGCTCGATGCGGTTGCCGGGCAGTTTGTAGCGGCCAAGCGCTTCGCTCACGGTATTGGGGAGCGCCGGCGCGACGATCTGCTTGGGACTGATGTTGAGCGCGACCGTGATCGGGTCCGGCCACGAGGCCGCTGCACGGCAGGCTTCGTCGATCACCCAGTCGCCGATTGCGACCATCAGGCCGGCTTTCCTCGGCGACAGGAATGAAGACGTTGGGCGGCGACGATTGCCGCGCTGCGGGTGATTCCAGCGGATCAAAGCTTCGAAGCCGACCAACTTCTGGGTCTTGGCGTTGATCAGCGGCTGGTAGACGAGGTGGAACTGCTTCGAAGCCAGCGCCGACGGAGGTCGCCTTCGAGGCGTACCCGGTCCTCCTGCTCCGACTGCAGCTGCGACGAGAAATAGCGCGCGCAGCCGCGGCCGGCGTCCTTCGCTTGATAGAGCGCGAGGTCGGCCTTGAGGATCAGATCGTCGACGGTTGCGCCGTCGATCGGGCCGAAGGCGCAGCCGATCGACACGCCGATGCGGATTTCCATCTGATCGATCACATAGGGTTCTTTGATCGCCTTGATGATCCTGTCGGCGAGCTCTTCGACCAGCTTGCGGCTCTGTGCATCGGTGAGCACGATGGCGAACTCGTCGCCGCCCATGCGGCCGACGTGCCCGTCAATGCCGACCTCGTCGACCAGCCGCTTGGCGACCGCGCGCAGCACGGCGTCGCCCTTGGGGTGCCCGAAGGTGTCGTTGACGGGTTTGAAGCCGTCGAGGTCGAGAAACATGATCGCGCAGGGCACGTTGCCGGTGGTCGCGTGGCGCAGCGCTTCGCCGAGCAACTGGCGGACGCGGCCGCGGTTCGGAAGGCCGGAGAGGACGTCGACATTGGCGAGATGCGTCAGCCGCTCCTGCGTCTGGCGGATCTCGGTGATGTCCGAGCCGACTCCGCGGAAGCCTTCGAAGCGCCCGGCGGTGTCGATGATCGGGTCGCCGGCAATCGAGATCCAGCGCGTGCCGCGCGGAGTCTTCAGCTGCATTTCCAGCGCGTTGAATGCCTCCTTTTCGAGCAGCACCCGGCCAAGCTCGGCCTGACCGCCGAGCAGCGCCGGCAGTGAGTGGCCGATCAGCTGGTTTGCAGGCGTGCCGAGGAGGGCGCTCATCCGCGAGCTGATGTAGGTCACGCGATTCTCGCCATCGATCTGCCACAACCAGCCGACGCCGCGTTGCTCATATTCCTGCAGCAGCAGGCTCGCGCTTTCGCTCTGGCTGCCGACGTCGGCGTTGGTCTTCAACTGGTGGAACGCCCAACGGGCGACGGTGAGCGCCCCGAAGCTTGCAACTCCCAGCGTGAACAGGATCGAGAGCATGTGCTCGAACGGAACCGAATGGCGCCCGATGAGGAGCGAACCGCCGACGCCGGCTGTGAACGCCACCATCCATGCAGTGACGCAGGGCGGAATGACGACCAGTCCAAGCGCGGCAATGCCGAGCCCCGCCATGACCGAGGCGGCGATCACTTGCGTCGCCGGATCCAGGTGCGGGAAGAGGTACAAGGGCAGAGAAAGCCAGACGACGGCGCGCAGCGCCACGTCGCCGACCAGCATCCACATCGGAACCCTGCGGCCGGAGCGGCCGACGCAGGTGATGGACTGATGCCGGGCGAGCTGCATCGCGCCGAGGTTCACGACCGTAACCGCCCCGAGCCACGGGACCAGCCAGGTCGGACCGACAGGCTCCCACAGGTTCGAAATCATCATCAGCGCGGCGAGAATGTTCACGGCTGCGAAAAACGGCGCGAGCTGCGCGCGCGAGATGAGCTGGACGTCCCTTAAGGGCGAGCTTTGACCGTCATCGCCGGTCGCTGCGAGACCGGCCGATTCACCGCCCGGAAGCCGGGCCGAAATCAAGCGCTTATACCGATCAGGAGCCTCGTACATTCGCCCGCCGTTCCACTGCAGCAATTGCCCTAGGTGAAAGAGCGTTTAAGCGGGGTTAAGGAGGCTTAGAGATCCGAGCTTGTCCAAATCGCGAGTTACCAGGGGATGATAGAGCGGCCGCGCCTTCGCATAAACACGCGTGGCAATCGGTTTTCCCCACTGCTGATCCTTCGCCAGTGCTTTGAACAACGGGCGAACAAACTTGCCGCGGCCTTGCGACGTCAGGAAATGCTCGAGCGAGGGAACGGCAGGGTCGTAACGGTTGCCGACCGCCAGATCGAGCCAGGCGAAGCGCACCTCCATGTTTGGCGTGTCGTTTAGCCCGAAGGCGGACTGAAGCGCGTCGAGCCGCGCTTTCGGAACCCTGCGCGGCAGGCGGTTGAGGAAACGCAGCCGCTCATCGGTGATCCAGTGCCCCCACGCCAGCGGCGGCGGGCCTCCGTTCGCAAACGCGGCGGCCGCCTTGTCCTGCTCCGCGAACGTGCCCGCCGGCGGGCGCGCCATGTTCGGCGGAATTCCCGGCTGATAGACCCAGCGGTCGAGCATCAGCCTGCTTTCTAGCGCCTTGTCACCCTTGACGAGGTTCTGGCGCATATCCGCGAGCAGCATCGCCGAGGTCACCGGCTGGAAGGCGTGGCGGTTGAACCAGCCCTTGAGCCACGCATCGAAGCGCGGCCGGCCGACAATCGCTTCGACCGTGCGCATGAACGCGGCGCCTTTCTCATACGCGATGTCGGTCAGGCCATCGTCCGGATTGCGGCCTTTCAGGTCGAGGTGAAGCCGGGTGTCGGGGCCGCTCGGACCACCATTCTCGGCGACCGCCTTGTTGAGCGCGTCGATGCCGAGCGCGATCTCCTCGTCCGCCTGCTTCTTGCCGTACAGCTCTTCCACGATCCGCCGTTCGGCGTAGGTCGTGATCCCTTCGTTGAGCCAGAAGTCGTTCCACGTCGCATTGGTCGCGAGATTGCCGGACCAGCTGTGCGACAGCTCGTGCGCGACGAGGCTGACCAGGCTCTTGTCGCCGGCGATGAAGGTCGGCGTCAGGAAGGTCATATTGGGGTTTTCCTCACCGCCGTAAGGGAAGGACGGCGGAAGGACGAGGACGTCGTAGCGGCCCCAGCGATAGGGGCCGTAGAGCTTCTCCGCCGCTGCAACCATTTTCTCGGTGTCGGCGAGCTCGCGCGCCGCGGCCTCGATCGTCGCCGGCTCCGCCCAGACGCCGGTGCGCGGCCCGAGCGACTTGAACGTCAAGTCGCCGACCGCGATGGCGATCATGTACGGCGCGACGCTGTGATCCATGCGGAAGTTGAACACGCTTTCGCCGCCCTGCGTGATCGGCTGCTCGATCCGGGAGCGCTCATCACCGCCGTCATCCCGGCTGGAACGTGGATCGTCGCGTCCCAGGTCTGGCGGATCCCCGGCGAATCCTGCGTCGGGATCCAGCTCCGGTTCTCGATCGATTCGCCCTGGTTGAACAGGAAGGGCGCCTTCTTGCCGACGGTCTGCTGCGGGCGTGAGCCACAGCAATGCTCCGGCATTGGGCGCGCTCTTGTAGGTGATCGCGATCCGCTTTGTATCCGGCCTGAGCGCGATTGCCAGCGGGGAACCCAGGTTCGGGTCCTTCGCGCCGACGGTGAACGGCAGCGCGTGGTTGGAGCCGTCGACGATCTTTGCGATGTCGAGGCCGTTGTCGTCGAGAACGATCTGCTTGGCGTCCGGGCGGCGGTCGATATCGAGCGTGGCCGTGCCCTCGAGGCGGCGCGCTTCGAAATTGACGGTGAGGTCGAGCGCGACATGCGTGACCCGCGCTTCGAGCGGTCTTGCAAAGCTGGCGGTGTCGATCGCGTCGGGCGAGGTCAGGACCGGGGCAACCGCCGTTGCGCTTGGCGGCGTCCGATTGCCGGGCTCATCGGTCACGCTGCAAGCGGTGAGGAGGAGCGCGGCGAGCAGCGCGGCGCGGGAAAAGAGGTTCATCCAGGCCCCTTGAGAGTTCGGCAGCCCAACGCTGCACCGGCTTTTGTGTGCCCGCTAGGGCCATTCGCGGCGGATCGGCAAGCCTTGCGCTCGCAAACCGCGTTCCGCGCCTCTATATCCCGGCGCGATGGCGACGGAGAGCGCGACCCTCGATCGGCGAGCTGCGGTGCGGCGGCGCTCGCCGCCCCCGGACGCGCCGGCGATTTCCTCGCCGGCTGCGCCGATCGCGCGCGCCGCGGGCCTCGACCAGCCATTTTTCGACGACAAGAATCGCGCTTTCTGGATCCTGCAGACGATCGGCTGGACCGGCTATTTCCTGCTGCGCACGCTCTCCGGATTCGCCAATTCGATGGGCTGGATGTGGCTCGTCCACACGCTCCTTCTCACAGCGACGGGCTATTCGCTCACGCTGCTAATGGCCTCGCTCAACCGGCGCCTGATCAAGATGAAGCCGCTGTGGACGGTGGTCCTTTCGCTGGCGACCGTGATTCTCGCTTCGAGCGCCTTTTCGGTCATCGAGACATGGAGCGTGGCCACGTTCCTGAAGCCGCAGCTCCGGCCCGCCGGTGTAGGGTATTTGGGCCCAATCCTGCTCAACTTCGCGCTGCTCGCCGCCTGGTCCGCGCTTTATTACGGAATCAACTACTTCCTGCTTCTCGAAGAACAGATCGATCAGCGCGAGCGGCTCGAGAATCAGGCGTCCACCGCGCAGCTGGCGATGCTGCGCTATCAGCTCAACCCGCACTTTCTTTTCAACACCTTGAACTCGATTTCGACGCTGGTGCTGCTGAAGCAGACGGAGCGCGCCAATGCGATGCTCGCGCGGCTCTCGTCCTTCCTCCGTTACACTCTGGTCAATGAACCGGCCGCCAAGGTGACGCTGGCGCAGGAGGTCGAGACTCTGAAGCTCTATCTGGAAATCGAGAAGATGCGCTTCGAGGACCGCTTGCGGCCGCATTTCCGGATTGAACCCGAGACGATCGGAGCGCGGCTGCCATCGCTGCTGCTGCAGCCGCTGATCGAAAACGCGATCAAATATGCGGTTACCCCGAGCGAGAACGGCGCCGATATCTGGATCACCGCGAAGCGCGAAGCCCATGCTGTGCGGATCGAAGTGGCCGACAATGGGTTTGGCGATGGGGCGGAAATTGCGGCAAGCCCGTCGACCGGCGTCGGACTGGCGAACATTCGAGACCGGCTGTCGCAGGCCTATGGCGCCGCGCATCGTTTCGAGACCAGAAAGAACGATAAGGGGGGCTTTAGCGTTATCATCGAAATTCCCCACGAACCCGGAGACACAGCCTGATGACCATCCGGACCATTTTGGTCGACGACGAACCGCTTGCCACGCAAGGGCTGCAGCTGAGGTTGCAGGCCTTCGACGACGTCGAGGTGGTCGGGACCGCCGCCAATGGCCGCGAGGCGATCCGGCAGATCAAGACGCACAAGCCGGACCTCGCTTTCCTCGACATTCAGATGCCGGGTTTCGACGGATTCTCGGTGATCCAGGGCCTGATGGACGTCGAGCCGCCATTATTCGTGTTCGTCACCGCATACGGCGAGCACGCGCTCCGCGCTTTCGACGCGCAGGCGGTCGACTATCTGATGAAGCCGGTCGACGAGGACCGGCTGGCGGCGACCATGGACCGCGTCCGCCAGCGGCTTGCCGAACGGCGCGGCGCGGAAGAAACCGAGCGCCTGAAGGAAGTACTCGCCGAGCATGCGCCGGAGGCGGCCGAGGAGCTCGCCGACGCAGCGCCGGAAGGACCGGCGGCGAACCGCTTCGAAAAAATGATCAACATCAAGGACCAGGGGCAGATCTTCCGGGTCGACGTCGACACCATCGAACGCATCGATGCGGCCGGCGATTACATGTGCATCCAGACCGGCGACAACACCTTGATCCTGCGCGAAACGATGAAGGACCTCGAGAAACGGCTCGACCCGCGCCGCTTTCAGCGTGTCCACCGCTCGACCATCGTCAACCTCGACCTGGTCCGCCAGGTGAAGCCGCACACCAACGGCGAATGTTTCCTGGTGCTGGATTCGGGAGCGCAAGTGAAGGTGTCGCGTTCCTACCGCGATGTCGTCGCGAGATTCGTCCACTGACGAGCAGGCGCTGGCCCGCGCGTTCGATTACAACGCGAGTGCCAACCCAAAATAAGCGACATTGTCGCTCGTGTCCGGACCGCCGCGGACGAAGCCGTGCTGGTTCATGTATCCGGCCTCGCCGGTGAGAGTTTTCGTCAGCGGAGTTGAGATCGAGATCAGGTTGCGCATCCGGTCGAGCCCCGTCTTCTTCTGGAACGGCGTGCTGTTGAGATTGAAGAAGGGCTCGCTGCTGAGGTTGAGCGCGGTCTTTCCGGCGATCGGCAGCGAATATTTCAGGTAGGGCCGAACGCGCCAGCCGGTGCCGTCCACGCCGTTCCGCCAGCGCTGTTCGAGCCGGATCCTTCCGTTCAGCTTCCCGTTGCCGAGCCGGGCGAACCCGTCGAACGTAACCTGCTCGCGGGCGCGGTGCTCCATGACTGTGAAATCGCCGGCGGCATATTGCGGGTTGTGCGTGTAGCCGGCCCACAAGGTCACCACCTTGTTCAGGCGGTAACCGAGCAGCGTGTTCGATTCGAGCTCGTACAGGCCCTTGCGGTTGTCGCTGAAGCGGATCGTGACTTCCTCCGACAAACGCCAGCGGTCGCTGAGCTTCGCCGTCACGTTGCCGTTGGTCCACAGCTGCTCGTCGGATTTGGCGAAAGCGGGAGTGGCGAGCATTCCCAGGGCAACCAGTGCCGCTGCGCTGAGTTTCACCCTGAATCCTTCAAATGACCGGCCGCAGCCGCATATCCGAAGCAATTGCGCGGCGCGCGCGTGCCCTTAGGCGAGCATTGATGCAGAGCAAATTCGAGATCTTCGCCGCGCTTCACGTGCCCGGCGATCCCGTGATCCTCTACAATATCTGGGACGTCGGCAGCGCGCACGCGGTTGTCAGTGCCGGCGCCAAGGCGCTGGCCACGGGCAGCCATCCGGTCGCCGACGCCAACGGCTGGCCCGACGGGCAGCACGTGCCGATCGACTTCGCGCTCGCCAACGCCAGTCGCATCGTCGACGCCGTCGAGCTCCCGGTCACGGTCGATTTCGAGGGCGCCTACTCGGCCGATCCCGAGGAAGGCGGACGCAACGTCGCGCGTTTGGCAGAGACAGGCGCCGTCGGCTGCAACTTCGAGGACCAGGTCGTCGGCGGCGAGGGGCTGCACCCGCTGAGCTTGCAGTGCAGCCGGATCGAGGCGATCCGCCGCGCCGTCGGCGATCAGTTCTTCATCAATGCCCGCACCGATCTGTTCCTGAAGACGCAGACCTATGATGATGCGCTGATCGATCAGGTGATCGAGCGCGGCAAAGCCTTCGCCGAGCGCGGCGCGAGCGGCTTCTTCGTGCCGCGGCTCGCCGATGCGCGGCAGATCGAGCGCATCGTCCGCGAAGTCCCGCTGCCGCTCAACGTGATCGCTTTCCCCGGAGCGCCGGACAAATCCGTATGGGCGAACGCGGGCGTCGCGCGGATCAGTCACGGGCCGTTCCCGCACCGCGCGCTGATGAAGCAATTCGAAGAAATGGCGCGCACGGCGCTCGGCTAGCCCGCCCGAAACGCCACCATGCGAGGCGCGGCCCCGACTTCAACACCGTCTTGCGGAACAGCTTGGCGCCGGCGTACGATCACCGCGACCCACAGCACTTGCCACAGGATTGCAGCAAGCTGGAGCCACAGATCGGATCGTTCAGCGGCACGGGCGACCATCGCCATTGGCGATGAAAGCGGGAAAATGGCCGCCGCAACGGTTGCCGAGTCGGGCGCGCCGATTGCTTTCGCTGCAAAGGCGAAGATCAGGACCTGAAACAAATGTTACCGGCAAGGACATGGTCTGGACTTCCCGGGCGGTCGAAGCCTGCGCGCCGATGGTGAGAAGGCTGCACCGAGGAGGAGATAATTTAAGCCGAAGTAGATTATGCCGAGCACCAGAAACGCGGGCCATCCGACTGCCGGAGGAGGCAGCGTCGCTACACCGCCGTGCTTTACCACCTGGATCAGAAGGGCCCCGGCGCTGAGCCACACCAGGAGCGCCAGAACCGAGGCGGTCAAGCATTGCAAAAAGCTTGCCGACGAACATCGCATCGATCGGCATCGCCGCGGCGATGACTTCGATGATCTTGTTCGATTTCTCCTCGATCAGCTGCGACAAGACCATCGTCGAAAGCATCAATGGTGAGGAGGAACAAGGTGATCTGTCCGATCCACGCCGTCGTCACCTGATCCTTGACCATCGAGCCCGGCGACGCCGGCACCTCGGACACGTGCAGGTTGGACAATTGGTCAGCCGTTTCCGTCCGCGCGCTGGCGATCAGCAGCTTGAGCTGGTCGACTGTCGCCGGGTCGTTCGGCGAGCGCCCCGCTCAGATGGGGGTGATCGAGGCCGCCGCTCAGCACTGCCCGGATCGGAGGGTCGCGGCTTGCGAGCAGCCGCTTTTGCTGTCCCGCGAGATCTCGCTTCGGCGAATAGCCGACCAGCCTGACCAACGCATCGTCACCTACGGCGTCCGCCGGTTTGTTGGCGCGCGGCATTCAGCCGTTGGAACTCGTCATGAGGTGCAATCACCGCGACAATCGGCCGCTCGGCCTGCTGCGCAACGCGCGCTCCAATGCCGCCGAACACCCCGCCCATGAGCAGTGGAAACATCGGCGCCAAAAGGAAGAAGATGAAGGTTTTCGAAAGGACCGTGGCCGCGAAATCCCGGCGCCCGATGACGAACGCCGATCGAAAGAAACGCATCATTGCGGCTTCTCCTGGCCCATCGCCGCCGCCGCGCTGTCGCCGGCAATCGCGACGAACGCATCGTGCAGTCCCGGCCGTTCAATCGCGAGGGTTTCGATCCCCGCGCCCCCGTCGATCAGCGCCTTGAGCAAGGGCTCGGGCCCGCCTTCGGGGAGCTCGAACACAAATTCGTCGCCCTCGCGGCGGGCACTCGCGGGAATTGCCAAACGCCATGGCCCATCCTTCGCGCGGGTGCCGAGGCGCACGATCGGGCGGAGCCGGGCACGCGCCTCGTCGACGCGGCCGTCGAACGCGATCTTGCCCTTCGCAATGATCGCCACGCGCTCGCACAGCCGCTCGGCATGGGCGATGACGTGAGTCGAGAAGATGATCGTGACGCCGGCGCGCGCCTCGCGGCGGATCAGCTCCTCGAGCCGGCCCTGGTTGATTGCGTCGAGGCCGGCGAATGGCTCGTCCAGAACGATCAGCCGCGGCTTGTGAATGATCGTGCCGAGCAGCTGGACGATTTGCGCCATGCCCTTCGACAAAGTGCGGATCGGCTTCTTCGCCCAGTCGCCGAGATTATGCTCGGCAAGCAAGGCATCGGCGCGGCGGCGGCCCTCGGCGAGCGGCAATCCGCGGAGCGCGCCCATGAAGGCGATCGCCTCGCGCGCGGTCATCGCCGGATACAGGCCGCGCTCCTCGGGCAGGTACCCGATCTCGGCGGCGGCATCGAGCGGCCGCTCGTGGCCCAGAATCGCGGCGCGTTCCGCTCGACGGATCGATGATCCCGAGCAGGATCCGCAAGATGGTTGTCTTGCCCGCGCCGTTGGGGCCGAGCAGGCCGTAGATTGAGCCGGCGGGCACCGCGAGGCTGACCCCGTCGACGGCGCGCGTGGCGCCGAAATCCTTGACGAGAGCGATCGCTTCCACGGCCAAACCGCCGGTCATCACATTGTCTGAAGCCTGTCGAAGCACTGAAATTCCTACGGAAATCCGGCGAGAGCGTGTAGGGAGGCGCCGGTGATTAGAGGGCAAAGCCTTGAGGAAGCAATAAGGGCTGAGGCCAGACGCCTGGGCTTCGTCGCCTGCGGCTTCACGCAGCGCCGCCGCGGCGGACTCGGCCGGGCTCGATCTCAGGTGTTGGCTGCAAGCTGGGCATCACGGGACGATGGGATGGATGGAAGCTCGCGCACATCATCGCGTCAGCCCGCGCGCGCTGTGGCCGGAGGCGAAATCAGCGATCGCGCTGGGGATGAGCTATGCGCCGGCGAGCGACCCGCTGGCGCTTGGCGAGCATCCCGACCTCGGGCGAATTTCGGTCTATGCCCAGGGCGGCGACTATCACAAGACGGTGAAGAAGGCGCTGAAGGCCCTCGCCCGGTTCATCGTCGCGCAGGCGCCGTCGGAGCTGAAGGTGTTCGTCGACACGGCGCCGGTGATGGAGAAGCCGCTCGCCCAGGCGGCCGGGATCGGCTGGCAGGGCAAGCACACCAACCTCGTCAGCCGCGAGCACGGCAGCTGGCTGTTCCTCGGCGTGATCCTGACCAGCCTCGAGCTGGAGCCCGACGCCCCGGCCGATCACGGACAGCATTGCGGGACCTGCCGGCGCTGCCTCGACGCCTGCCCGACGCAGGCGTTCACCGGACCGCACCGGATCGATGCCCGGCGCTGCATTTCCTATCTCACGATCGAGCATGACGGCCCGATCCCGGAGGAATTCCGCAAGCGCGATCGGCAACCGCATCTACGGCTGCGACGACTGCCTTGCGGTGTGTCCCTGGAACCGCTTCGCCGACGCCGCAGCGGCCAACCGCGCGTTCCTGCCGCGCGCTGAGCTTGCCGCGCCGCGTCTGGCGGACCTTTTGGCGCTCGACGATGGGGCATTCCGGGAGATGTTCGCCAGATCGCCGATCAAGCGGATCGGGGTCAAGCGGATGATCCGCAATTGCCTGATTGCCGCCGGCAACAGCGGCGATGCTTCACTTGTCGAGTCGGTTCGGCGCCATCTCGACGACCCCGATCCGGTGATCGCCGAAGCCGCCCAATGGGCGCTGGATCAGATCGGGTGCTCCAGAGCGGAGATGCAGGCCGCCTGATCGGTGCCGACGCCCGCGACGTGCGGGTGTCGACGTAGGTAACACGCAGCGGGCCCCCTCCGCCCGACGGGTAAAGATAGGCATCGAGCACGCAACGCTGGGTGCGAAACTGCAGCTTGAGGCTGCTGCCCTCGCGGACCTGCAGCTGGGGATTGCCGAGGCGCCCGACGAGGTCTTGGGCGGTCAGGCCGAGCAGCCGCCGCGTCTCGGGCTCGGCCGGCGTCACCGGCACAGTCTGCGGCTGAGCGACGGGTTGCTGCGGAGCTGCGGCGCAGCCGGCGAGGGTAAGGGTCGAGGCGAGAACTAAGCGGCGCATGGCTCTGTGATGCCGCGTGCTGACTCGCCGAGGCAAGGTTGCGGGTCGCTGAACGCACGGCTAGGCGCGCGCTTTCTCGACAATGGCTGGAGAGCTGAATGCCCGAAACGCGCCTCGACGTCCTCTGCATCGGCAACGCCATCGTCGACGTCATCGCCAATGCGAGCGACGACTTCCTGACCAAGGAAGGTTTGGCCAAGGGATCGATGCGGCTGATCGACGCCGAAGAGGCGGAGCGGCTCTACGGCGACATGGGACCGGGCATCAGGTGAGCGGCGGATCCGCGGGCAACACCGCGGCAGGGGTCGCGGCGCTCGGCGGGCGCGCCGGCTTCATCGGCCAGGTCGCGCCGGACGAGCTCGGCGCTTTCTATCGCCACGACCTGACGAGCGCTGGCGTGGAGTTCATCACGCCGGCCGCGGACGTCGGCGCGCCCACGGCACGATCGATGATCCTCGTGACGCCCGACGGCCACCGGACGATGAACACCTTCCTCGGCGCTGCCCAGCATCTGCCGACGAGCGCGCTCGACGAGGCGCAGATCGCCCAATCGAAGATCCTCTATCTCGAAGGCTATTTGTGGGATCCGGAGACGCCGCGCTACGCGATGCTGCGCGCGATCGAGGTCGCCCGCGCAGGCCCGTCGCAAAGTCGCCTTCACCCTCTCCGACACCTTCTGCGTCGACCGCCACCGAGACGGCTTCAACGCTTTGCTCGACGAGCGGCGGATTGACATCCTCTTCGCCAATCAGGCGGAGATCGAAGCGCTCGCCGGAGTGCCGCATCTCGACACGCGCCGTTGCGGCGGTGAAGGACAAGGTCGAAACTCTGGTCGTCACTCGGAGCGAGGACGGCGCGCTCGCGACGCGCGGCGGACGAGCGGACGGACGTTCCCGCCGAGCCCATCGTCAAGCTCGTCGATACGACTGGCGCGGGCGACCTGTTCGCCGCCGGTTTCCTGCTCGGCGAAGCGCGCGGGCTCGGGCTCGAAACGTCGCTGCGGCTCGGCGCGATCTGCGCGGCCGAGGTCATCCAGCACTTCGGCGCGCGGCCGGAAAAGGACCTCCGCGCGCTCGCCGGAGAATTGCTGCCTTAGCCTTCGCGGTCCTGCGGCGGCACCGGCGCACCCGGCATCGGCGCGATTCCGATCGAGCCCGGCGCGTCGGGCGCAAGCTCAGGCACTTCCGTGATGCCCCGGCCGACGTGGCTGTGGCGGTAGCCATAGAGGAAATAGACCACGAGCCCGAGCACCGTCCACGCGACGAACAGGAGCTTCGACTCCACGTTCAGGTTCACGAACAGCAGCAGACAACCGGCGATCGAAAGCGGCGCCAGAAGATAGATCGCCGGAGTCCGGAAAGGACGGGCGCGGCCCGGATCCCGCTTACGCAGGATCATCACGCCCAACGACACGGCGGCGAAGGCGAATAGCGTGCCCGCGTTCGAATAGTCGGCCAGCGTGCCAACCGGCAGGAACGCCGCGGCAATCGCGACGAAGATGCCCGTGACGATGGTCACGATGTACGGCGTGCGGAACTTCGGGTGCACCGCCGACAAGCCGCTCCGGCAACAGGCCGTCGCGCGCCATCACGAAGAAGACGCGGGTCTGGCCGTACATCATCAAAAGCACGACCGACGGCAGCGCGATTGCAGCAGCGAGCCCGACGAGATTGCCGAACAGCGGGTTCGACAACCTCGCGCAGGATGTGCGCCAGCGCCTCCTTCGAGCAGACCGTGGGCGCATGGCCGCCTGGCACGCGGCCGACGCGTATAGCTCCGGCGAACCTTCCTTGAACGCGAGACCCGTCGCGGGATCCATGAGCGGGCTGCGCGCCGTAGGCCCCGACGACGCCTCCCGCGACGAGGAGGTAGAAGACGGTGCAGATCAACAGGCTGCCGATCAGGCCGATCGGTACGTTGCGCTGCGGATTCTTGGTTTCTTCGGCAGCGGTAGAGACCGCGTCGAAGCCGACGTAAGCGAAGAAGATGGACGCCGCCGCGCCGAATATGCCCGTTCCGGAAGAGCTCAGCGGATTGCCCCAGCCGCGCGGCGCGAACGGGTGGAAGTTGCTGCGTGCCCGCTGATCATCGGCAGCGTGATGATGAGGAACAGCGTCAGGGCCGCCACTTTGATCAGCACCAGCACCGCATTGACGGTGGCGCTTTCCTTGGTGCCGATGACGAGAAGAGTGGTGACAAGCCCGACGATGATCACGGCAGGCAAATTGATGAGGCCGCCGATCTCGCCGCCCTGGAGGAAGCCCCACTGGATCTGCGGCCCGACCTTGAGCGCATGCGGCAAATGTACCCCGACATTTTCCAGCAAGCCGGTGATGAAATCCGGACCAGCCGACCGCGACCGCGCTCGCTCCCAGAGCATATTCGAGGATCAGCGCCCAGCCGACCAGCCAGGCGACCATCTCCCCCATCACGGCGTAGGAGTAAGTGTAGGCGGACCCGGCGACCGGAACCATCGAGGCGAGTTCGGAATAGCAAAGCGCGGCGAGCGCGCAGACCGTGCCGGCAACGATGAAGCTGACCATCATGCCCGGACCCGCCTTCTGCGCGGCGGTAGCGGTCAGAACGAAGATTCCGGTGCCGATCACCGCGCCGATACCGAGCAGGGTCAGCTGGAATGCGCCGAGCGAACGCTTCAGCGCCTTCTTTTCCGCGGTCGCCAGAATCGAATCCATCGACTTGACGCGTCCGCGGCCCGGGGCGCGCGGTGCTGCAGTGGCCATGATTCTCCCCTCAGAGCTTTGTTTCGGACCTGACCCTAAACGTTCAAACCGAAGGCGCAATCCCTTGAGAAGCGCGAACGCCTATCGCGCGAGCATCGGTCCGAGCGGACGTCCGCCGAAGATGTGGAGGTGCAGGTGCGGCACCTCCTGCCCCGAATTCGGGCCCGACATTGGCGAGGACGCGGTAACCGTCCTCCACGAGGTCCGCTTCCCGCGCGATCTTGCCGACCGCGCGGACCAGCCCCGCGATCTCCTCGTCCGAGCGCCTTCGCCGAAAAGTCGTCCCACGAGACATACGGTCCCTTGGGAATGACGAGGATGTGCGTCGGCGCGAGCGGGTTGATGTCGTGGAAGGCGAGCACCTGCTCGTCCTCATAAACCGTGTTCGACGGAATCTCCCCGCGCAGGATTCGCGCAAAGATATTGCTGTCGTCGTAAGGCTTTGTCGCATCGATTGGCATTTCACGACTTCGCTTGACCGGGCTCACCTGCTCGTTACCACCTTGAGCCGATGAACGACGAGACCCCTCCGAGAGTCTGATCCCGTACGACGAGATCGTGCAGGACGCGTTGCGGGCGGTAGTTGGGCGGGTGCTCGGCGAAGTCGAGCAGATCGGGCGGGCTTCCCGGCGGACATCATTTCTACATCACCTTCCACACCCGCGCGCCGGGAGTTTCGATTCCCAAGCATCTCGCCGAGCGCTTCCCCGACGAGATGACGATCGTCATCCAGCACCGCTTCTGGGACCTGAAGGTCGAGGACGACGGCTTCACGGTCGGCCTGTCGTTCGGCGGCGTTCCGGCGACCCTGCGGGTGCCGTTCGCCGCGGTCACCCAGTTCCACGATCCCGCGGTCGAGTTCGCCCTGACCTTCCACGCCGACGCCGCCGAGGCTCCGCGCGAGGAGCATGAGGAAGCCGAGAACGACACGCCCGAAGGCGCCGCGGAGGAAGAGGTCAAGGACGATGGCTCCAACGTCGTCAGCGTGGACTTTACGCGGAAGAAATGACGGGCGTCTCGTCACCCCGGACTTGATCGGGGGTCCAGCCTTCCTTCTAGCGCCGCGCGCAAGAACAGGCGGATCCCCGCTCAAGGCCGGGATGACGGAAGAAGGAACCATGACCAGCAAGCACCCGCACCGAGAGCGACAGCTTCGGTCCGATCGAAGTCCCGGCCGACGCCTATTGGGGCGCGCAGACCGAGCGGTCGATCGGCAATTTCCCGTTCGGCCCGCGCGAGCAGATGCCGCTCGAGATCGTCCATGCTCTGGGCTTCATCAAGCAGGCCGCGGCGCGGGTGAACGCGCGCATCGGCGGGCTCGACCCGAAACTGGCCGAGGTCATCCAGCAGGCGGCGGAGGAAGTCGCGCGCGGCGACCTCGACAGCCAGTTTCCGCTGGTGATCTGGCAGACCGGTTCGGGCACCCAGTCGAACATGAACGCCAATGAGGTGATCGCCGGCCGCGCCAACGAAATCCTGACCGGCAAGCGCGGCGGGAAGGAGCCGGTCCACCCCAACGACCATGTCAACAAGAGCCAGTCGTCCAACGACAGCTTCCCGACGGCGATGCACATCGCCGCCGCACGCGCCGTGCATATGAAGCTGCTTCCGGCGCTCGAGACGATGCACGAGCGGCTGGCGGACCAGGCGCAGCGCTGGGATTCGATCGTCAAGATCGGCCGGACGCATTTGCAGGACGCGACCCCGCTGACGCTGGGGCAGGAGTTCTCCGGCTACGCGGCGCAGGTCGAGGACTGCATCGCGCGAGTCCAGGGCGTGCTTCCGCGGCTGATGCGGCTGGCGCAGGGCGGAACGGCGGTGGGCACCGGCCTCAACGCGCCCAAAGGCTTCGCCGAGGAATTCGCCAAGGAGGTGTCGAGCCTCACCCGGCTGCCGTTCACCTCGGCGCCGAACAAGTTCGCCGAGCTGGCCGCGCACGATACGCTCGTCGAGCTTTCGGGAATCCTCAACACGATCGCGGTCGCGCTGACCAAGATCGGCAACGACATCCGCCTCCTCGGCTCCGGCCCGCGCTGCGGCCTCGGCGAACTGAAGCTGCCCGAGAACGAACCGGGAAGCTCGATCATGCCGGGCAAGGTCAATCCGACCCAGGCCGAGATGCTGACCATGGTCGCGGCCCAGGTGATGGGCAATCATGTCGCGGTGACCGTCGGCGGCATGCAGGGCCACCTCGAACTCAACGTGTTCAAGCCGCTGATCGGCGCCAACGTGATCCGCTCGATCAACCTGTTGTCGACCGGAATGCAGAGCTTCACCGAGCGGATGCTCGACGGCGCCGAGCCCGACGAAAAGCGCATCGCCGAGCTGATGAACCGGTCGCTGATGCTGGTGACCGCGCTCGCGCCGGAGATCGGCTACGACAATGCCGCGGCCATCGCCAAGCACGCGCACAAGACCGGCAAGACGCTCAAGGAAGCCGGGACTCGAACTCGGTCTGATCGACGGCGACCGCTTCGACGTGTGGTGAAGCCGGAAGAGATGATCGGCCGCTAAAGCGCGAGATTCAGGCGCACGCCGAGATTGTCGATTCCGGGGTTTTCCGGGCGAAGAACTGGGCATGGCTCATATGAACCCAGCTCGCCTCGATGCTCAGTCGGCCGTTGATCTGCGCGCCGATCGCGACTTCGGGCTCGAACAAGACGCGGCTGCCGAAGTCGATCTTGTCGTTTGAGAGATCCTGAAACTTCTTCGCCGAGCCATTGTGGACCGCAATGCCGATGCCCGGGCGGATGTAGATCCGCTTGCCGAATTTCGCCGACAGGCCGAGCGCCGCGTAACTCGTATCCCCGGCGCTATTGAGCGCGCCGAAGATGTACGGCTGCAGCGGCGTGGCGCCGATCTTGCCGCCGCGATAGCCGAGCATGACGTCGGCGCCGCTTTCAATGCCGCTCTTGTCGGTCGGCAGCTTGACGTCATGCACGTAGAGGCCGCCGAACAGCTCGCCCGCGTGAGCCGGGCCGGCAAATCCCGCAGCCGCGAGAAGACAGGAACACAACAATCCCGCACGCTTCATCGGCTTTCCCCTCGAATACGCGGGTATCAATGCTTCTCCGCGCAAAACGTGCCCAGTCAGCCGCCCTGCCAAGCGCTGCACCGCGTCGTTCGGCGCGAGCAACATCAGGATGTTGAGCGCCAGATTGTCGCGGATGGCGAATAGGGGAATGAGCTCGAGCACGATGATCAGCGCGACCGACGCCCAGACGGGCAGCTTCCGCGCGATGAGGAAGCCCAGGCACATCATGACGATGTCGGAAACGGAATTGAT
The DNA here is from genome assembly GCA_963785965.1 of uncultured Alphaproteobacteria bacterium. Lineage (GTDB taxonomy): Bacteria > Pseudomonadota > Alphaproteobacteria > Sphingomonadales > Sphingomonadaceae > Sphingomicrobium. Next base: position 9,348 of record CAWAXE010000004.1, on the reverse strand, counting down.
CGTGCTGTCGCCGCTGTAGCCGAGCGCGGCGGTGGTGGCGCGATAGCGGTCGATCACCAGCGGCGTATTCTCGATCACCTCCCAGGCACACTCGATGACCAGCGCCGCGATGAAACGCCACTGAACCGGCGCACGACGCGCGACCAGCCAGAGCAGCGCATAGAACAGCAGCCCGTGGACGATATGGCTCAAGCTGTACCAGTCGATCAGCATCTGGCTTGTCTTTGGGCTGTCGCGTGCGCCGACCCACAAATCGACCGTTCCGCAGGTGCAAATCGGGTGACCGCCCATGACGAGCTCGATCGCCGCCGCCGCAGCGATGATGAGCAAGGCTGCGATCGCGGTGCGGCGGGCGGTCATCGAACTTCAGCTTAGCAGAGCGAAGCGGCTTGCAAAGATCGGCCGTTCGCCTGATCAGGCGCGCATGCTGCGCACGTACGGCCCCGGCTGCGATGGAAGCATCGTCGACCCGAAGCTGGAAAAGATTCCCGACGAGGCGACCTGGATCGACCTCGAGGAGCCGACGAACGAGGAAGAGGACCTCGTCGAGCGCTGCATCAAGGTCGACGTTCCGACGCAGGATGAAATGTCGGAAATCGAGCCGTCCAGCCGCCTCTACGAACAGAACGGCGCGCTTTACATGACGGTCGAGCGTGCTCGTCGGCGTGGAGGAGGGGACGCCGTCGAGCACGCCGATCGGGTTCGTCCTGACCGGCAACCGCCTCGTCACTATCCGCTATGCAACACCGAAGCCCGTGCGCGCGTTCACCGACCATGCGCGGCGCGAGCCGGAGCTGGTACGCGATGCGTCTACCGTGCTGGTCCGTCTGGCCGACGCAATCATCGACCGCCTCGCCGACGAGCTCGAGAGCGTTGGCGCGGAGATGGAGCGCATCTCATCCCAAATTTTCCAGAAGGATATAGAGGATCGGCGGATCCCGGCCGAAAAGCTGACTCGGCTGCTGACCTCGATCGGCCGAGCGCAAACCCTGGTGACCAAAATCCGTTACACGGCCGTCAGCATGAACCGGATGCTGAGCTTTCTGGCCGGTTCGAAACGCCTGAACGAACCCGCCGAGCAGGACGCTCGCAACCATGTCGCGAGCCTGACGACGGACGTCACCTCGTTGAGTGAGCACGCGAGCTTTCTGGCGGACAATCTCACCTTCTTGCTGGACGCCTCGCTGGGGCTGATCAGCATCGAGCAGAACGCCGCGATGAAGCTCTTTTCGTGGGCCGCGGTGGTGTTCCTGCCGCCGACTCTGATCGCCGGCATTTTCGGAATGAACTTTCATTACATGCCAGAGCTGAACTGGCGCTACGGCTATCCGCTATCGCTCGCCCTTATGCTGGTGTTCATGATCGGGCCCTACCTCTATTTCAAGAAGCGCGGCTGGATTTAGTCTTCCAGTGCAAGCGCCGGCGTCTGCTCGATCGACTTCGGCTGCGACTGCGGCCGCACGGCGACGCGCAAGCGCTGCGTAAGCCAGCGCAAGGTCGCCGGCGACCTCCGCGTTCTCGCCGAATTCCTTCGACGAAGCGGCGGCGCGAGCCTCTGCCGCGCGGCGGCGAAAATAGTCACTGTCGTGGGTCATGGTCGATATTTAGTGTTGGGCCGTAACGGTTGCGAGAGAGGGCCGTTCATCCTGGCGCAAGGTTTGTTCAACTGGGCGCAACCAACCCATGCGTTTGCGGCGCGCGGGCGCCGTTGCTAAGGGCCTCAGCGCCCCCTTTTAGCGCGCAACGACGTTGTCGCAGCGACACATGAGGACAGCGATGATTCCGACCGGCCAGGACAGCCTTCACACTCGCACGAGCCTCCAGGTCGAAGGGAAGAGCTTCGCGTATTACTCGCTGGCCAAAGCCGCGGAACAGCTCGGCGACATCTCGCGCCTGCCTTTCTCGATGAAGGTGCTGCTGGAGAACCTACTGCGCTTCGAGGACGGCAAGAGCGTCACTCGCGACGACCTCCAGGCAATGGTCGACTGGCAGAAGGAGCGGAAGATCGCGCGCGAGATCCAGTACCGGCCGGCGCGGGTGCTGATGCAGGACTTCACCGGCGTTCCCGCGGTGGTCGATCTCGCCGCGATGCGGGACGCCATGAGCGGGCTTGGCGGCGATCCGCAAAAGATCAATCCGCTCGTGCCAGTGCACCTCGTAATCGACCACAGCGTAATGGTCGACGAATTCGGCAACCCCAAGGCGTTCGGTAAGAACGTCGAGCTCGAATATCAGCGTAACGGCGAGCGCTATGCCTTCCTCAAATGGGGCGCGCATGCGTTCGACAATTTCCAGGTGGTCCCCCCGGGCACGGGCATCTGCCACCAGGTGAACCTGGAATATGTCGCCCAATGCGTCTGGACCGGCGCCGACCAAACGGGCGAAACCCTGGCCTACCCCGATACGCTCGTGGGAACCGACAGCCACACGACCATGGTCAACGGTTTGGGCGTGCTCGGCTGGGGCGTCGGCGGCATCGAGGCCGAAGCGGCGATGCTCGGCCAGCCGGTCTCAATGCTCATTCCGGAAGTGGTCGGCTTCCGCCTCGACGGCGAGCTCAAGGAAGGCATCACCGCGACCGACCTGGTGCTGACGGTCACGCAGATGCTGCGCGCCAAAGGCGTGGTCGGCCGTTTCGTCGAATTCTACGGCCCGGGGCTCGACAGCATGACGGTCGCCGACCGCGCGACCATCGCCAACATGGCGCCCGAATATGGCGCCACCTGCGGGTTCTTCCCGGTCGACCACCGCACGATCGACTATCTCGAGCTGACCGGCCGCGACGCGGACCGCATCGCGCTGGTGAAGGCCTATGCCCAGGCGCAGGGCCTGTGGCGCGACGCTTCGGCACCGGAGCCGGTGTTCACCGATACGCTGGAGCTCGACATGGGCTCGATCGAGCCGTCGCTTGCCGGGCCCAAGCGGCCCCAGGACCGAGTGCTGCTGAGCGAGATCGACGACGGCTTCAATGCCGATCTGGCGACCGTATATGGCAAGCACGACGATGCTCGCGTGCCGATTGCGGGCGCGGACTATGACTTCGGGGACGGCGATGTCGCCATCGCCGCGATCACCAGCTGCACCAACACCTCCAATCCGTCGGTGCTGGTTGCTGCCGGGCTCGTCGCCCGCAAAGCGCATGAGAGAGGGCTGACAAGCAAACCGTGGGTCAAAACCAGCCTTGCGCCCGGGAGCCAGGTGGTGACCGACTATCTCAACGAGAGCGGCCTGAGCGAGGATTTGAATGCGCTCGGCTTCGACCTGGTCGGCTATGGCTGCACGACCTGCATCGGCAATTCCGGTCCGCTGGCCGAACCGATCAGTAAAGCGATTAGCGACAATGACCTGGTCGCGGTCAGCGTGCTCTCGGGCAACCGCAATTTCGAAGGACGCGTGTCGCCCGATTGCCGCGCCAATTACCTCGCCTCGCCGCCATTGGTCGTCGCGTTCGCCCTGAAAGGCACGGTGCGCTCCGATATGATCCACGAGCCGATCGGCACCGGCAGCAACGGCGAGCCGGTGTTCCTGAAGGATATTTGGCCGTCGAACGACGAGATCCGGGCGCTCGTCGATGCCCATGTTCACTCCGGGATGTTCCGCAAGCGCTATGCGGACGTCTATCACGGCGACGACCGCTGGCGCGCGATCGCGGTGACTGGCGGGGCGACCTATGCCTGGCCACCTGAGTCCACCTACATCCAGAACCCGCCCTACTTCACTGGCATGACGATGACCCCGACTCCGCTGGGGGACATCGTCGATGCACGGGCGCTGGCGGTGTTCGGCGATTCGATCACCACGGACCACATCTCCCCGGCGGGCGCGATCAAGCCCGACAGCCCGGCCGGCCGTTACCTGCTCGAGAACGGGGTCAGCCGCGCCGAATTCAACAGCTACGGCGCACGCCGCGGCAACCACGAAGTGATGATGCGCGGCACCTTCGCCAACATCCGCATTCGCAACCGCATGCTGCGCGACGTCGAAGGCGGGTTCACCCGCTACATTCCGACCGGCGAGACGATGCCGATCTACGATGCGGCAATGGCGTACAAGCACGACGGGACCCCGCTGGTGGTGCTCGCCGGCAAGGAATACGGCACCGGGAGCTCGCGCGACTGGGCCGCGAAAGGGACCGTGCTGTTGGGCGTGCGCGCGGTCATCGTCGACAGCTTCGAGCGCATCCACCGCTCCAACCTCGTCGGGATGGGCGTCTTGCCGCTGAACTTCATGCCCGGTGAAAACGCCGAGAGCCTTGGGCTTGATGGCACGGAGACCTTCACCATCAGCGGTGTGATGGGCATCGAACCGCGGCAGGACGTCGAAGTAAAGGTGACGAAGGCAGACGGGAGCACGACCAGCTTCACCGCGCGCTGTCGCATCGATACCTACAACGAGCTCGAATATTTCCGCGCCGGCGGGATCCTACATTACGTCCTGAGGAGGCTGGCGGCGGCATGACTGCCGAACAGCTGGCGGTTGAATTCGTCGGCTGGGCCGGCGCCGTGCTGATCCTGCTCGCTTATCTGCTGCTTTCGGCGGGGCGGCTGACGGGGCAGTCGCTCACCTATCAGCTGATGAACGTCCTCGGCGCGGCGGGTTTCGTCGTCAACGGCTGGTGGCATCGGGCTTTGCCATCGGCGGTGCTCAATGTCCTGTGGCTTGCAATCGGAGCATTCGCATCATGGCGGATCTTGAAGAGCAGAGGATCGTCGACCTCAGCCATGTAATCGAGCATGGAATGACGACCTACAAGGGGCTTCCGGGACCGCAGATTTGCGATTTCTGGGAGCGCGAGGGCACGGCCGCGAACTACGACGACGGATCGACTTTCCAGATCGGCCGCATCGACATGGTCGCGAACACCGGCACCTACGTGGACAGCCCCTTCCATCGCTATGCCGACGGGGCCGACCTTGCCGAGTTGAAGCTGCAGTCGCTTGCCGACGTGCCGGGGATCGTGGTCCGCCGTCCGTGGGAGAACGGCCTCGCCCTCGAACCGCAGCACCTCGAAGGCCGCGACGTCGGCGGCAAGGCGGTCCTCGTCCACACCGGGTGGGATCGTCACTGGCGCACGGAGGGCTATTTCGGCGAGCATCCGTACCTCACCGCGGAGGCGGCGGACTGGCTTGTGGAGCATGGCGCGGCGGTCGTTGGGATCGACAGCTGCAACATCGACAATATGCACGTCCGCGCGAGGCCGGTGCACACCAAGTTGCTCGGCGCGGAAATCCCCATCTGCGAGCATATGACCGGGCTCGGCAGCTTGCCCGACGAGGGTTTCCGTTTTTCCGCCGTGCCGCCCAAAGTGAAGGGATTCGGCACCTTTCCAGTGCGCGCCTACGCCGTGCTGGGCTGAGCCAGCGCCGCCCCTAGCCACTCGGGAATGATCGCATCGTCGGGGATAGCATCGATGCGGCGGTGAACGACCGAAAGGCCCAGTTGCGGATATTCGGCGCGCGAGCGTTCGGCGCCTCCTTCGGGCACGACGAACAGGCGGCGATTGATCTTTTGCCGCCAGTTCATGCGCGCGGTATTCTCCTGCCCCACGAAGCAGCCCTTCGAGAAACTGACGCCGTTCAATTCGGCCGCGTTGCACTCGAGCCAGAGGATATCGCCGATCTCCGCTTCGCCTTCCGTGACGCCGAGGCGCAGCCGATGCTCGACCCAGCCGGACGCCGCCTCGTCGGCCGGTCCTAGCCATCGACGGCCGAGTTCGGGCAGACGCGGGTCGGGTACGCCGCCGTGGCCGTCGCAAGACCAGTGCACCGCGACCGAAGGATCGCGCTCGATCCGGATGGCGCGGCGCAGGCGATAGATCGAAAGGCGTTTGATCAAATCGTCGGCTGCGGCCGCTTCGCAGTCGAGGAGCAAATCCTCGCCGTCGCTCCACACGAGGAAGTCGAACAGGCACTTGCCCTGCGGAGCCAGAAGTCCCGCCCAGACGGGAAGCTCGCCTTCGACGTCGCTCGTCACGAGCCCCTGAAGGAATCCGCGCACGTCTTCGCCGGACAGGCGGACGACTGCTCGGTCGGTCAGGGTGGTCGCGGCCATGGGTGTGAGTTAGGGAGCCGAGAGTGGCATCGCAAACCCTGACCATCCGCCGGCCCGACGACTGGCACGTCCATTTGCGCGACCGCGAGATGCTGCGTGCCGTCGCGCCGTATACCGCGCGGCAGTTCGCGCGCGCCATCGTCATGCCCAATCTCGTGCCGCCTATTACAACGGTCGAGGCGGCGAGGGCGTATCGCGACAGGATCATCGCCGCCGCCGGCCCAGGCTTTACGCCGCTGATGACCTGCTATCTGACCGACGACACCAGTCCGGACGAGATCGCTCGCGGGTTCGAGGAAAGCGTGTGGATCGCCGCCAAGCTCTACCCGGCTGGCGCAACCACCAACAGCGCGTCGGGAGTCACCGACATCCGCAATATCTATCCGACGCTCGCCCTGATGGAGAAGATTGGCATGGTGCTGTGCGTCCACGGCGAGGTCACCGACCCCGACGTCGATGTGTTCGATCGCGAGCGCGAGTTTCTTGATCGCGTGCTGAGGCCGGTGGTCAGGGAATTTCCCGAACTCAAGATCGTGCTTGAGCACATCACGACCGCGGACGCCGTGGATTGGGTGCGTGACATGATCGTCGCCGCAACGATCACACCGCAGCATCTGATGATCAACCGCAATGCTATGTTCGCGGGCGGACTTAGACCGCATGCTTACTGCTTGCCGGTTCCCAAGAGCGAGGAGCACCGGCTGGCGATCCGCAGGACGGCGTATCAGGGCTGCCGAATATCTTTCTCGGCACCGATAGCGCGCCGCACGCGCGTGAGGCCGAGGAATCCGCCTGCGGCTGCGCCGGGATCTTCAACGCGCCCTTCGCGCTCGAATCGACACAAGAGGCGGCCGAAATCGTATCTCGGCCGCACCGCAGAGCATGCATTGGGGAGCCCAGACTCGTCCCGCGCGACGACCATGGGCTCAGACATGGGACGTACCCGATGAAATGCGGATCAAGTTTCCCGAAGATACGGGCGCGGCGCTTGAGAACATCTGGCAGATCACGACCGATGCGTCCGATGACGACACCATCTACTGTCGTAGCTCCTTGCGGCACTTTTCAGATTCGGTCGACGGCGGCGAAAAGTGGGACCTGGTCCGCGGCCTGTGGGACCATCCGCACCGGGAGAAATGGATGCCCGGCTTCGGAGGCCTTTGTCTGCATACGATAATCACGGACGACGAAAACCCGAAACGGATGCGGATAGCCATCTCGAGCAGCCGGCACATATGTGACCGACGATGGCGGTGAGAATTGGACGTCGACCAATACCGGAATAAAGGCTTATTTTTTGCCGGACCCGTATCCGGAATTCGGCCAGTGCGTTCATAAGATCGCCCGCCGCCCGGACAAAAAGGAAACTCTGTTTTTGCAGAATCATCACGGCGTTTACCGGAGCCGCGATGACGGCACTTCGTTGGCGGGAAATACATGAGGGATTGCCCTCGAATTTCGGTTTCGGCGTCGCGGTTACCAAACCAGGCGGCGTATTTATCTAGTGCCGCTCCAGGCGGACGCCGTGCGATTCACATGCGAAGGGAAGCTCCGCGTATACCGGAGCGTTGACGAGGGCAGGGACATGGAACCCTCTCACGAACGGACTCCCGCAGGAAAATGCTTATCGAGGGTGATCCTGGCACGATGCTCTCACGGCTGACATGGGGCGCGACGGGCAGGCGTTTATTTCGGCACGAAGAACGGCAAGCTTTTCGCGTCCAGACAGGACACGGCGATTCGTGGGAGATGCAATTCCAGGGCTCTCTGCCTGAAATATTGTGCGTCAAGGCATACACGATGTAGAAAATAAGTCCGTTGGCCACCATATTATGAATTGCAAGATCTATTTGAGCGGGCAGCTTAAAGAATTCAGCAGACGGACAAATAAGAACTCGACCTCCCTGGAAAGTAACGTCACGGTGGGTGACGTTCTTGAAGGGCTATGGGAGCAGCACGCCGGGCTTCGTGACCGCATTCTCAACGAACGCGGCGAGATCCGCGCCCATGTCGTGAACGTCTTCTGCAAAAGCGAAAATTCAGCCGCAAGGAGCGGCTTACGTTTTCGCTTTCGCGGAAGGCATTTGCGTCATGGACGAGGGTCTCGCCGCGTTCGTTGAGAATGCGGTCACGAAGCCCGACGTGGTGTCCCATAGCCCTTCAAGAACGTCACCCACCGTGACGCTTTTTTCCAGGGAGGTCGAGTTCTTATTTTTTTGTCTGCTGACTACTTTAAGCTGCCCGCTCAAATAGATCTTGCAATTCATAATATGGTGGCCAACGGACTTTATTTCTGCATCGTGTATGCCTTGACGCACAATATTTCAGGCAGAGAAACCTGGAAGTCCAGTCTCCCATGAATCGCCGCTGGGCTGTCGAGACGCGAAAAGCTTGCCGTTCTTCGTGCCGAAATAAACGCCGGCCCGCCGTGGCCCCATGTCAGCCGCCAAAGCATAGAGCCAGAATAAGCCTCCATAAGCATTTTCCTGCGGGAGTCCGTTCGTGAGAGGGTGGCGTGTCCCAGCCCTCGTCAACGCTCCGCTATACGCCGAGCTTCCCTTCGCATGTGAATCGCACAGCATCCGCCTGGAGCGGCACCAGATAAATACGCCGCCTGGTTGGGTAACCGCGACGCCGAAACCGAAATTCGAGGGCAATCCCTACTTGGAATCTCCTGCCACGAAGTACCAGTCATCGCGGCTCCGGTAAACGCCGTGATGATTCTGCAAAAACAGAGTTTCCTTTTTGTCCGGGTGGCGAGGCGATCTTATGAACGCACTGGCCGAATTCAGGATACGGGTCCGGCAAAAAATAAGCCTTTATTTCGGTATTGGTCGACGTACCAATTCTCACCGCCATCGTCGGGTCACATATGTGCCGCCAGCTCGAGTGGCTATCTAGCACTCCATCTTCGGGTTTTCGTCGTCCGTGATTATCGTATGCAGACAAAGGCCTTCCGGCCGAGGCATCCATTTCTCCCGGTGCGGATGGTCCCACAGGCCGCGGACCAGAGTCCCTTATTTCACCACCGTGGACCGAATCTGAAAAAAACCCCACGGGGGGCTACACAATAGATGGTGTCGTCATCGGACGCATCGGTCAATGATGTTCCAGATGTTCTCCAGCGACCTGTCCGTATCTTCGGGAAACTTGATCCGCATTTCATCGGGTACATCCCATGTCGGTCCCCCCCTCGTTCCCACTCAGGACGGTTCCGGCTCCCCAATGCATGCTCTGCGGCGCGGCCCAGATACGATTTCGGCCGCCTCTTCTGCGAATTCGAGGGCAAAGGGCATT
>CAWAXE010000003.1:0-21989 GCA_963785965.1 uncultured Alphaproteobacteria bacterium | reverse complement strand
GAACCTAGGTGCGCTTCCGCAGCTCGTCGCGGATCTCGGCGAGTAGCTCGACTTCGCTCGGGCCCGCCGGGGCTTCCTCGCGCTTGCGCATCAGCTTGCTCGCCCAGCGCACCATCAGGAAAATGATGAAGGCGAGGATCACAAAGCTGACGACCTCGGTGAGGAATGCGCCCCAGCCGAGGACCGGAGCTCCGGCCTTCTTGAGGGCCGCGTAGTCCGTCATCGACCCGTGGTAATCGGCGGGGATCGGTCCAAGCAGCATGAAATGGCTGGAGAAATCGAGCCCGCCGAAGATCTTGCCGACGATCGGCATGATGATGTCGTCGGTGAGGCTGGTGACGATCTTGCCGAAGGCGGCGCCGATGATGACGGCGACGGCCAGGTCGAGCACGTTGCCCTTGGCGATGAATGCGCGAAAGTCGTTCAGCATGGGAGCCCTCCTGTTTCGACGCGCATACAGCAATTGCGTGGGCAGCGCAGCAGCTGTGTTGCTGCCGTAAAACAGCATATTGAAATCCAACAACCGCGTGTCTACGTATGCGCCGACGTCGACCCAAAGGGGACAGAAGATGAACTTGCTTCGTCGTTTCGGCTTTCTCGCGCCGCTCGCCGCGCTGAGCCTTGCAGGCTGCGGGCTCAACAGCGTTCCCACTGCCGAGGAGCAGGTGAATGCCGCGTGGGGCAATCTGCAGGCGGATTATCAGCGCCGCGCGGACCTGATCCCGAACCTTGTCGCGACCGTGAAGGGCTATGCGACGCAGGAAAAGACCGTCCTGACCGAGGTCACCAACGCTCGGGCCAATGCGACGCGGGTCCAGCTCAATGCCAGCGACCTCAGTGACCCTGCCAAAGTGCAGGCCTTCAACGAAGCACAGGGTCGGCTGACCCAGGCGATCATCCCGCTGCAGCGGCTGCAGGAAGCCTATCCGGACCTGAAGTCGAACGCGAACTTCCTCGCGCTTCAGGATCAGCTCGAAGGAACCGAGAACCGAATCAACGCCTCGCGCCGTGACTACAACACGGCGGTTCAGGCCTATAATACCCGCATCCGCACCTTCCCCGACGCCATCGGCGCCAAGATCTTCTACGGCGCCAAGCCCAAGGTGCCGTTCGAAGCCGCCGCGGCCGCGCAGACGGCGCCGACCGTGAATTTCAACGCGAGTTGAGGTGAAGCATCTCCTCGCCGCCCTGTGGCTGGCGTTCGTCGCGCTTGCCACACCCGTCGCGGCGCAGACGTTTCCGCAGCTCACCGGCCGTGTTGTCGACCAGGCGCATTTACTCAGCGACCCGCAGGTCGCCGACCTGACCAGCAAGTCGCAGGCGCTTGAGGCGCAGACCGGCCGCCAGTTCGTCGTCGCGACCGTCAACAGCCTCGAAGGCTATCCGATCGAGGATTATGCCTACCGTCTCGGGCGTGCCTGGAAGATCGGCAGCGCCAAGGAAAATAACGGCGTCCTCCTTCTCGTCGCACCGAAAGAACACAAGGTGTGGATCGCCACGGGCTACGGCGCCGGTGGGTTCCTGACCGACGCAATGGCCGGCGTGATCATCGCGCGAAGCGATCCTGCCGCAGTTCAAAGCGCCGCCGACATGGGTGGCGGCATCGAAGCCGGCGCCGACGCCATCATCAAGCAGATGAGTCTGCCGCCCGAGGAAGCACAGAAGAATATCGCTGCGGCGGAACAGACGCAGAAGCAGCGCCAGCATTCCGGCGGCAGCCCGCTGCCGGTGATCTTCTGGTTGATGGTCTTCGGTTTCATTGCGTTGTCGCACTTCCGGCGCGGTGCCGGGCGGCGCTACCGAACACGCAGCGGCGGCATCAGTCCGTGGGTCATGCTCTGGGGTCTCAATGCACTGCGAATTCCGGACGCCGCGGCGGCTGGGGCGGCGGCTCGTCCTGGCGGCGGAGGCGAGCTGGGGCGGCGGAGGTGGCGGCTTCGGTGGCTTCTCCGGCGGCGGCGGTTCGTTCGGCGGCGGCGGCGCGGGCGGATCATGGTGATGCGCCTCTCCGACGCCGACCGCGAAAAGGTTTCGGCGGCAATCGCTGCGGCGGAAGCGAAGAGCAATGGCGAGATCGTCGCGGTGGCGACTCCGATCAGCGACCCCTATCACGATGTCGCGCTGCACTGGGCGCTGGTGCCGCTGTTCGCGGTGCTCGCCTGGGCGGCGTGGCGGCCGACGGCGCTCGTTTGGTGGTACGATTATCTGTTCGGCGGTTGGCAGCCGGACCCGACCCTCAGCGAGCTCTTCACCCTGCTGATGGTCTTCGCCGCGTTGAAATTCACAGTCGCGCTGCTGATCCTGAAATGGATGCCGCTGCGGCTTGCGCTCACTCCCGCCGCGACCAAGCACCGCCGGGTCCGCCGCCGGGCGGTTGCGATCTTCAAGGCCGCCGCCGAGCGCCGGACGGCGCAACGCACCGGTGTCCTCATCTACCTGTCCATGGCCGAACGGCGTGCGGAGATCGTTGCCGATGAGGCGATGCTTAAAGTCACCGACGAGCACACCTGGGGCGAAGCCATGACGGCGCTGATCGCCGAAGTCCGCGAGGGCCGACCCGGCGCGGGCATCTGCGCCGCCATCGAACGCGTCGGCGTGGTGCTCGAAGAGCATTTCCCGCGTGTCGCAGGCGACATCAACGAGATCCCGGACAAACTGATCGAGCTATGAACTTCGACGACCTCCCGCCGCCCGAGGTGAAATGGGCGGGCCGGTTCGTCCGCGCCCTGACGCGTGGCAAATGGGAATATGCCAGCCGCGCCAACGACATCAATGCGGTCGTGATCCTCGCCGAATATGAGGGCAAAATGATCCTGATCGACCAGCCGCGCGTGGCGCTGGGTTGCCGCTGCGTCGAGCTTCCGGCCGGCCTGGTGGGAGACGAGGATCGGAACGCCACCCCTGAAACGACGGCGATCAAGGAACTGGAGGAGGAAGCCGGCTTCACCGCCGAACGCGTCGAGCGGCTCGGCGACTTCTACGCCTCGCCCGGAATGCTGTCGGAGAGCTTCACCCTGGTGCGCGCGCACGGCGTGCGCCGCATCGGCGAAGGCGGCGGCGACGAAAATGAGGATATCAACGTCCACCTCGTCGCTCGCGAGGACATCCCGAACTTCGTCGAGCAGAAGCGCGCCGAAGGCTTCGGCATCGACGTGAAGCTGCTCATCTTCATGACTTCTGAGCTCCTCCCCGCCGGGGAGGAGTTGAAACAAGTTCAGCATGACGTGGTCAGGTCGCATGGCTCGCCTGGTCCATCTGTCCGACCTGCACTTCGGCGCGCACGACGAGGATCTCGTCGAAGCGGTCGAACGCAAGGCCGGCGAACTCAAGCCCGACCTGATCGTCATCAGCGGCGATTTCACCCAGCGCGCGCGGACCGAACAGTTCAAGGAAGCTTGCCGATTCCTCGAGCGGCTGCGCGAGGCGGGTCACGAGGTGCTCGGCGTCCCGGGCAATCACGACGTCCCTTTGTACGACGTGCTGCGCCGCTTCCTCTCGCCGCTGACACGCTATCGCCGCTTCATCGACGAGACGCTTTGTCCCTTTGTCGAACTCGACGGCCTGGCGGTGCTCGGCATCAACACCGCCCGCTCGTTCACTTTCAAGGACGGGCGGATCAGCAAAGAGCAGATCGAGTTCATCCGCGAGACTTTTGCAAGGACCGATCCGGACGCGACGCGGGTGCTGGTCACGCATCATCCGTTGTTTGCCGTTCCCGTCGGCGAGCAGCTGGAGCGCGCTGTCGGCCGGCACGAGCTCGCGCTCGATTCGATCGAGGAGGCGGGCGTCGACCTCCTTCTCGCCGGCCATGCCCATCATGCCTCGGTCCACAGCGCCGCCGATCTCGTGACCCGCGCCGGCGGCGCGCTGGTGATCCAGGCGGGGACGGCGACGTCCACCCGCGTCCGCGAGCAGACCAGAGCTTCAACGTGATCGATATTGAGAACGGCGATGTGACGCTCACGGTCGAATGCTGGTGGCGAGACCGGCTTCGAGCCAACGCGACGCACAGAAATTCGGATGTCGCGAGGGCCGCTGGCGCATCCTTGAGGCGGAGGCGCCGCCCATTAGAGGCGGGCCATGCCGCTTGCCCGCCACTTTCGATCTGATGGATTTCATCAGCCGCGTTTTTGCCGAGGATCTCGGCCGGGCGGCGACGTTACCTCAAGCGCGACGATCGATCCGAATGCACGCTTCACCGCGGAGATGAACGCGCGGAGGATATGGTCGTCGCGGGCCTGGAGATCGCAGCCGCGTTCTTTCGTCGCCTCGACGCAAACGTTGCGGTTGAGCAGCTGACGAAGGACGGCGATGCCGTCGGTCCCGGAAGCGACGCTGATGCGCCTCGGCGGCAACGCCTGCGCGATGCTCGCGGCAGAGCGATCGGCGCTCAACACGCTCCAGCATCTCTCGGGGATTGCTACGCTGACCCGCCGCTATGTCGACGCGATTGCCGGCACCGGCGCGGTCCTGCTCGACACGCGCAAGACCATCCCCGGACCTTCGCGTGCTGGAGAAATATGCGGTGCGAATGGGCGGCGCGCGAAAACCACCGGATGCGGCTCGACGACGGCGTTCTGATCAAGGACAATCACGTCGCGGTGTGCGGCGGGGTTGCCGAGGCGGTACGCCGCGCCAAAGCGGCGAACACCGGTCTGCAGGTGCAGGTCGAAGTCGATCGCCTGGACCAAATTGAACCGGCTCTCGGCAGCCGGGGCTGACCGGCTGCTCCTCGACAACATGCCGCCGCCGCTACTCCAGCAGGCCGTGGGGCTCGTCGCCGGACGCGTTCCGCTCGAGGCGTCAGGCGGAGTGACGCTGAAAACCATCCGCGCGATCGCGGAGACCGGCGTCGACTTATATCTCGCTCGGGCGGATTACGCAGTCGGCGCCCGCAGTCGACGTGGGGCTCGATTATTCGGTCGAATCGTTGAGCAACTGAAGCTGCGTTAAGCCTCACGACAGCAACGAAAGCGCAGCAGATATCCTGAGTCGGCCTCTGCGTCTTCGGTGGCCGAACCCATTTGATCGAGGAGTATTTCGATGAAGAAATTGATTGCCCTTGGGCTTTCCGCGGCAACCTTGCTTGCGCTCCCGGCCACCGCCGATGCACGCGACCGGGGCCGCGGCGGCAGCTGGGATCGCCAGAATTATTCCTACAACCGCGACCGCGACCGCGACGGTCGCCGTGATCGTTACCGCGGCTACAATTATCGCAACTACGGCTACGCCTATCCCCGCACACGCACCGTCATTTCCGGTACGGCTTACGGCGGATACGGCTATCCGGGCTATGGCTACGGCTATCCGGCTTATGGGTACGGATACGGTTACCCGTCCTACGGTTATGGCTACAATTATCCGGCCTATGGTTACGGCGGTTACGGCGGTTACGGCGGTTACGGCGGTTACGGCGGCTACGGCTACAACGGTTACGGGTATAACGGCTATCAGTGCGGCAATCCGGCCGCCGGCGCCGTTGCCGGTGGCGTAGCCGGCGCCGCGCTGGGCGCTGCCGTCGGCAGCGATGGCCATCGCTACTACAGCCGCCGCTATGACCGCGTTCGCTGGAACGGCGGCAACCGCGGCACCAGCGCGGTGGTTGGCGGCATCCTCGGTGCGGTGGTCGGCAGCGCGATCGCGCAAGGCAATTGCTAGCATTGACGTCATCCCGGGCGTTGACCCGGGATCCGCCTGTTCTTCTTTTGCGTTAGAAAGGTGGACCCCGGCTCAAGGCCGGGGTGACGGCTCCTCTGTTAGCGGAGCCGTCACTTTTTTCGGGCATTGCCTGCGAAGCGCTCCTATATGGGCGGTTCGAAGGCGGTTCATGCGCCGGGGAGACGTAATTTGTTCAAGGGCCTCAAGCCCATCCTCTATGGGGGCGCGAAGTCTGGCCGCTGATCGAAGGCGGCAAGGGCGTTTCAGCGCACCAATCACGCGAGCTCGGGCGCCTGGGCCGCTGCCGGCGGCATCGGCACGGTCAGCGCGGTCAACGCCGACAGCTACGACTCCGAAGGCCGCATCGTTCCGCAGGTCTACGAAGCGCTGACCCGCCGCGACCGGCACGAGGAGCTCATCAAATACGCGATCGACGGCGCCGTTGCGCAGGTGCAGCGCGCCTACGAGATGGCCTCGGGCAAGGGCGCGATCAACATCAACGTGCTGTGGGAGATGGGCGGAGCGCAACGCATCCTCCACGGCGTCCTCGAGCGCACCAAGGGGCTCGTCACCGGCGTCACCTGCGGTGCGGGAATGCCCTACAAGCTCAGCGAAATCGCGGCCTCGTACAGCGTCAGCTATCTACCCATCATCAGCTCGGCGCGGGCGTTCAGCGCACTGTGGAAGCGCGCTTACAACAAGGCCGCGGAATGGCTTTCAGCGGTGGTCTATGAAGACCCGTGGCTCGCCGGCGGGCATAATGGCCTCAGCAACGCCGAAGACCCGCGCAAGCCGCAAGACCCGTACCCGCGCGTCAAGGCTCTGCGCGACACCATGCGCGAGCAGGGCATCGCCGACAGCGTCCCGATCGTCATGGCGGGCGGCGTTTGGCGGCTCGACGAATGGGACCATTGGATCGGCAATCCCGAGCTCGGCCAGATCATCTTTCAGTTCGGGACGCGGCCGCTGCTGACGCAGGAAAGCCCGATCCCGCCGGAGTGGAAGGCGCGGCTGATGACGCTCGAGGAAGGCGACATCCTGCTCCACCGTTTCTCGCCGACCGGCTTCTACTCATCGGCGGTGCGCAACCCGTTTCTGCGCAACCTCGAAGCCCGCAGCGAGCGCCAGATCGCATTCACCAAGGAGCCGATCGGCGATCACCATTTCGAGCTCGACGTCGGCATCGGGAAGAAGAAGAATTATTGGGTCACCAAGGGCGATCTGATTCACGCCCGCGAGTGGTTCGCCCAGGGCTTCACCAACGCGATGAAGTCGCCCGACGACACATTGATCTTCGTCACGCCCGAGGAAGAGAAGCAAATCCGCAGGGACCAGGCCGAGTGCATGGGCTGCCTCAGCCAGTGCGCCTTCTCCTCCTGGGCGGACAATGAGAAGAATTCCACCGGGCGCCTCGCCGACCCGCGCAGCTTCTGCATCCAGAAGACACTGCAGGACATCGCCCATGGCGGGCCCGTCGAGCAGAATCTCATGTTCGCCGGCCACTCGGCCTTCCGCTTCAAGAGCGACCCGTTTTATTCGAACGGCTTCATCCCGACGGTGAAGCAGCTTGTGGACAGGATACTGACCGGCGCGTGATGGCTGCCCTCTTCGTCATCCTCGCGAAAGCGGGGATCCCGCGAAAGAAAGAAACTGGATTCCCGCTTTCGCGGGAATGACGATTTTGGCGCTATCGGCTCCCGCTGCGGCGCAGGAGAAGCAGCCGCCTTACTGGGCGTCGATCGCCAGCGGTCAGGCGCTGACCCACGCCGGCCCCGGCAAGACCTATCCCAACGTCTGGCTCTACCAGCGCCGCGACCTGCCGGTTCGCGTGGTCAAGAAATACGAGACCTGGCGGCTGATCCAGGACCCCGACGGAGCGCAGGGCTGGATGCTGGTCACGCTGCTCAGCGACCGCCGCACCGCGATCGTCAAGCCCGGCGATCCGCGCCCCGTTCGCGCCGATCCGAATGACAGCGCGAAGGTTCGTTACAAAGCCGAGCACGGGGTCGTCGGCCGCATCAGCAAGTGCCGCGACGGCTGGTGCCGGATCGAGATCGGCAACCGCACAGGCTATATCCGCACGTCCGACATTTGGGGTTTGGCGACAATGAGGTCGTGGACTGACGGTCCTCGGGGAGAGGCAAAATGAAGCGCATCATCGCATTCGCAACCGGCGTTCTCGCCGTGAGCAGCACCGCCGCCGACGGCGCCACTCCGCGCGCTGTCGAGCATTTCGGCAGGCCCAATCTCAACGGCCAACCCTTGCCCTTCTCCGACGCCGTGCGCGTTGGCGACACGCTCTACCTCTCCGGCCAACTCGGCATTGGCGCGGACGGCAAGTTGCCCGACGGCATTGAAGCTCAAACAAAACAAGCACTGGAGAACATCGGCGCGATCCTGAAGCGCGCCGGCCTTGGCTACGGCGACGTCTTCCACTGCACCGCGATGCTCGCCGACATGAAGCTGTGGCCCGCCTTCAACAAAGTCTACGTGACCTATTTCCCCGAAGGGAAGCGGCCGGCGCGGAGCGCTTTCGGCGCAAGCGGTCTCGCGCTCGGCGGACTGATCGAGCTGGAGTGCCAGGCGTACGCGGGGAAGTAGAACTTCCCCGCTACCTCTTACTCCGGCATCTTCAGCGGCGTGTACTTGACGCGCGTCACCGTCAGCTTCTGGCCCTTGCTGCTGTGCGTGACCATCGAGTGGCCGATCTTCACCGGTCCCGTCGTCCAGCAAACTTCGCCTTCCTTGGTCATCGCGCTGGTGAAGCACGCCTTTGCGTCCTTCATCACCGCGGCGCCATGATCGATATGTTTGCCGCCGATCGTCTGCGTAATGTAATTGCCGTCGGCGTCGATCGACTCTTTCAGCTTGCCATCTTTTTTGTCGGCGAACGTCCAGGTCGTTTCGTTGAGCTGGAACGCCGCGTGCTTGGCGGTCTTGGCAATGAGCGGCGTTGAGCCGGCGCACAGAACGGCGGCGGCAAGGCAGATGGTCAGACGCATCGGCTTTCTCCCCTTTGAGGAGGCGCCCTTTACCACTCGAGCGCCGCCGCTGCGAGTTCGTCGCCTAGATCAACTCCACCGCGATCGCCGTCGCTTCGCCGCCGCCGATGCAGAGGCTTGCGACGCCGCGCTTCAGCCCGCGGTCCTGCAGCGCGGCGATCAAACGTCGTCGTGATCCGTGCACCGCTGGCGCCGATCGGGTGACCGAGCGCGGTCGCTCCGCCGTTCACGTTGATCTTCTCGTGCGGGATTCCGAGATCGCGCATCGCGATCATGGCGACGCAGGCGAATGCCTCGTTCACCTCGTAAAGGTCGACGTCATCGACGCTCCACCCGGCTTTCTCCAGCACCTTGTGCAGCGCTGGAACTGGCGCGGAGGTGAACTTCGCCGGCTCCTGCGCGGCCGCTGCGTGGGCGACAACGCGTGCGACCGGCTTCTTGCCGAGCTTGTCGGCGACGCTCTGGCGAGTCATCACGAGCGCGGCGGCGCCGTCGCTGATCGACGACGAGGTTGCCGCCGTGATCCGCCCGTCCTTCGCGAACGCTGCCCTCAGCTGCGGGATCTTCTCGGGATTGCCCTTGCCGGGCTGCTCGTCGACGTCGACTGTGACTTCGCCCTTGCGGCTGGCGACGGTGACGGGCGTGATTTCCTTTTCGAACTTGCCGGTCTTGATCGCTTCGTTGGCGCGGCGAAGGCTCTCGATCGCAAAAGCGTCCATGTCCTCGCGCGTGAACTGATATTCCTGCGCGGCTTCCTCGGCGAAGGTGCCCATCGCCCGGCCCGGCTCATAGGCGTCCTCCAGCCCGTCGAGCATCATATGGTCGTAGACCGTGTCATGGCCGATCCGGGCGCCCGAGCGGTACTTCTTCGACAGATAAGGGGCATTGGTCATGCTCTCCATGCCGCCCGCGACGATCACGTCGGCCGATCCGCTGTTGAGCATGTCATGCGCGAAGATGGTGGCCTGCATCCCCGATCCGCACACCTTGTTGATCGTCACCGCCTCTGCCGACTTGGGCAGCCCCGCGCCGATCGCCGCCTGGCGCGCGGGAGCCTGGCCGAGACCCGCGGAAAGCACGTTGCCCATGAACACCTTGTCGACCTGCTCGCCGGAGATTCCGGCGCGCTCGACCGCCGCCCTGACGGCGGTGGCGCCCAGCTCGGTCGCGCTGACGCCGGAAAGCGCGCCCTGGAAGCTGCCCATCGGCGTGCGGGCGTAGGAGAGAATGACGATAGCGTCTGAGGCGGTGGTGGCCATGTCTTGAAACTCCGGTGCCGAATTGTTGCAGCGCACATAAGAGCCCGGGCTCGCTTGTTCAAACGCTCGGCCCTCTGCTAGCGCCATCATCAACGGGAGACCTGCAATGTCCGATGCCGGACTCGATTTCGACCTCGGCGAAATGGCCGACACCATCCGCGAGACGACCGAGCGTTTCGCGCGGGAGAAGATCGCACCGATCGCGGCCGAGATCGATGAGACGGACGAATTCCCCACAACCCTGTGGCCGCAGATGGGCGAGCTGGGCCTGCACGGCATCACCGTCGAGGAGGAGTGGGGCGGGCTTGGCCTCGGCTATCTCGAGCATGTCGTCGCGCAGGAGGAGGTCGCGCGCGCCTCTGCCTCGGTGGGCCTCAGCTACGGCGCGCATTCGAACCTCTGCGTCAACCAGATCCGCCGCTGGGGCAATGACGAGCAGAAGCGCAAATATCTCCCCGGGCTGATCAGCGGCGAGCATGTCGGCGCGCTGGCGATGAGCGAGGCCGGCGCGGGCAGCGACGTCGTCGGAATGAAGCTCAAGGCCGAGCGCAGCGGCAACGGCTACCGCCTCAACGGCACCAAATTCTGGATCACCAATGGCGGCTATGCCGACACGCTCGTGGTCTACGCCAAGACCGGCGAAGGCAGCCGCGGGATCACCGCATTCATGATCGAGAAGGGCATGGACGGCTTCTCGATCGGGCAGAAGATGGACAAGCTCGGGATGCGCGGCTCGCCGACCAACGAGCTGGTGTTCGACGATTGCTTCGTCCCGCCGGAAAACATCCTCGGCGAAGAGAACAAGGGCGTCGAGGTCCTGATGAGCGGGCTCGATTACGAACGCACCGTGCTCGCCGGAATCCAGATCGGGATCATGCAGGCATGCCTCGACTGCGTCCTGCCCTACGTCCGCGAGCGCAAGCAGTTCGGCAAGCCGATCGGCTCATTCCAGCTGATGCAGGCCAAGATCGCCGACATGTACGTCGCGCTCAACAGCGCGCGCGCCTACGTTTACCAGGTCGCCAAGGCATGCGACGCCGGCAAGACCACGCGCTTCGATGCGGCTGGCGCGATCCTGCTGGCGAGCGAAAATGCGGTGAAGGTCGCCAATGAGGCGGTGCAGGCCCTGGGCGGCGCCGGCTACACGAAAGACTGGCCGGTCGAGCGCTATTACCGAGACGCCAAGCTGCTCGACATCGGCGCCGGCACCAACGAAATCCGGCGGATGCTGATCGGGCGTGAGGTGATCGGCGCGTGAGGCTGGTCGGCGTGATTGTCGCCGCGCTTGTGCTGCTGACGGCAGCCATGCCGGCGGCCGCGCGGGTCGAGAAGATCACCGTCCATGGCCGCAGCCTGGAAGGCAATCTCGAGCACAACAGCGCGGACCGCACCGTGCTCGTCCTGCTTCCGCCGAGCTACGACAAGGCACCGAAGCGCCGCTATCCGGTCGTCTACTTCCTCCACGGCTATAATTCGCAGGCCGAAGGCACGGTCGAGTGGACGAAGATGGAGCAGCGCCACGACGCCGCGATGGCCGCGACAGGTCGCGAGTTTATCGTCGTCGCCCCTGACAGCGACACGTTGCTGCACGGCAGCATGTATTCGGATTCGGTGACCGTTGGGAACTTCGAAACATTCACCGCAAAGGAACTCGTCGGCTACATCGACAGCTATTACCGCACCATCGCGCGGCGTGAGAGCCGCGGCCTGTTCGGGCATTCGATGGGCGGTTACGGCACGCTCCGAATCGGGATGAAGCATCCGGACGTCTTCTCGGCGATCTATGCGATGAATCCGTGCTGCTTGACGCCGCGTCCGCTCACTGCGGAAGAGGGCGCGAAATATGAGAAGCTGACGCCCGAGACTCTGAAGGGAGCCGACTTTGGCGCGCAGACCAGCTGGGCGGTAGCCGTGACCTGGTCGCCCAACCCCAACAAGCCGCCCTTCTTTGCCGACATGGGGACGAAGGACGGCGTGATCAATTCGCTCGTGATCGCCAAATGGGCTGCGAACGCGCCAGTGGCGATGGTACCTCAATATGTGCCTGCACTGCGGTCATTGACCGCGATCGGCATGGACACGGGCGACAAGGATTTCGTTCACGCGGACGTGGAGGCAATGCATTCGGAGTTGCTGAAATTTGGCATCAAGCACGACTGGGAGCTGTACGAAGGCGACCACGGCAACCGTGTCTCCGAGCGGCTGGAGAAGGTGGTGTTTCCCTTTTTCGTGAAGCACCTGGCTTTCACAGTGCGCTAACTAGAGCATGATCCGTATCGCGCCCCACCCCACTAGCGCCACTCCTACCACGCGGCCGACGAGGTCGCCGCGGGGCACGAGCTTCTCGATCCCCACGATCAACGTCAGCGCCGCGATCCACGCAAAGTTCATCACTCCGCCGACGAACAGCAGCGCCATCAGCATCCAGCAGCAGCCGACGCAATACGTCCCATGCAGGATTCCGAGCCGTATGGCCCCCACCGCGCCTGGTCGCCAGTTGCGGCTCAGGAACTGCGCCGGCGAGCGGCATTGCTTGAGGCACGCGCGCTTGAGCGGCGAGAGCTGGTAAAGTCCCGCGGCGATCAGCACGCCGCCGGCCACGCGCCGATCGAGCAGCAGCATTTCCGGCGCGATGAGCCGCTGCGTGGCGGCGGCGATGATCGATATCAACAGCCAGACTGCGAGATAGCCGGCGAGAAAAATCCATGGCTGGACGACCGGTCCACTCGCGCTCCGCTGCTCGCGCACCCGTCCATAGAGCAGGATCGCGGGCGCGGCGGACGGCAGCATCATCGCCACCATCATCAGCCACCACATCGCGACGAGCGCCGTCAGGGGCGGCGACATCGCCGCCATCGCATCTGGTAACCACACCCCGCGCATCAGAAGCGCCCAGCTGAGCGCAATCAGCAGCGCAATGCTGACGCCGACGATCAGCCGCTCGTGACGCAGCAATCGGCGCGTCAGGTCAGGCGGCGGCGCGGACGACCCCATGCGTGGAAAGGTGCAGCGTGGCGAACTGCGCGTATTTGCTCTCGATCTCGATCTCCATTGGTCCGCCGGTGGTCAGGCTGGACGCGCTGCCGATCTCGGCGACCTCATATTCGAAGCCGTTGGGCAACCGGATCTGTCCGCGGAACTCGGCTCCGCTCGCGGGATTGCGGATCGGTTCGCCGGTCATCTCGACGTAACCGGGGATGCTGAGCTTGCCGCGCCGTCCATCGACGTCGACTTTGAATTCGATCGGCGCGAATGCCGGTTCGTGCACTTTTTCCATGGTCGTCGCGAAGACCGCGAACACGGTCGCGAACGGATCGGTGTCCTGCCCGCTCATGATCTTGAGCAACGCTTCGCGCTGCTGAGCATCGGCGCGTTCGTCGACGATCGGCAGGACTTCGCCGTGGCCCTCGTGGATCGGGCCGGGCCATTTGAACAGCCCGACGAAGTTGAGCCCGTCGAGGCGGATATCGCCGTGCTTGCCCTCGTCGACGTGGACCGCCGCCACCGCATGACAATGGCCCTTGTCGGGAAGCGCGTTGAACTGGCAGTTGCAGCCATATTCGCAGGTGCAGTTGACGAGCTCGCGGCCCTTGAACTCCCAATAGGTCATGACTCCTCCTCCTTCTGCAGAGCCGGCGCATATCATGCTGCGGCCGCCATGTGCAGTCGCTCCTGATCTGCGATATGAAGCGCGCGGGGGAGAAGACAAATGCGGTTATGGGGCGTCGCGATTTTGTTCGGCCTTGCGGCCTGTCAACAGCAGTCGAAGCCGCCGGCGAGACCGGCCCAAATCACCTTCGACGGCGCGCTCACCGCCGACAAGGCCGCGCAGATCCGCCATGGCGAACGGCTCATTCACGCGCTCGGCTGCACGGGCTGCCATGGAAAGCAGCTTGAGGGCACTTTCCTCACCAAGGATGAGCCGCAATACGGGCCGCTGTATGCGTCGAACCTGTCGGTCGAGGTCCCGGAATATAGCGATGCCGAGCTCGACGGCATCATCCGCAAGGGGGTGCACCCGGAGCGCAAGACGGTGTGGGCGATGCCCTCTCAGATTTTCCAGCACCTGAGCGACGCCGACATGGCCGCGCTGACCGCCTTCCTGCGGACACTGAAGCCCGTCGGGAAGAAGCTTCCGCCGCCGCAGTTCAGCAAGACCGACAAGGAAGAAATCGCGAGCGGCAAGTACAAGCCTTCCGACCAGCTGGTGCGAGAGACCAGGGGTGTCGCGCCGATCGACCTTGGGCCGCAATACGCGCTCGGCCGCTACATCACCGAAGTGACCTGCGCCGAGTGTCACGGCCCGAAGCTCGAAGGCAACCCGGACGCGCCGATGGGCAGGATCCCGAACCTCGCGGTCGCGGGCGGCTACACCCGCGCCGAATTCGAGAATTCTGATGCTAAACGGCGTCGCCACGGGAAACCGTAAGATCAACCCGATCATGGCCGGCGTAGCCCGCACCCGCTTCTCCCATTTCACGCCGCACGAGCGCGATGCCCTCTACGCTTATCTCAAAGCTCGCGCCGACAAGCTCAGCCGCTAGCCCCAGACCGTCACGCGCTTGTCGGGGGCAAGGTACAACTTCTGACCCGCCTGCACCTTGAACGCCGGGTACCACGCGTCGATGTTGCGCACGGTCAGCACCCGCCATGGCCCCGGCGCGTGCACGTCGGTCGCAATGCGGGCGCGCAGCGCAGCGTCGCGCAGCTTGCCGCGGTGCGACTGCGCATAAGCGAGGAAGAAGCGCTGGTCTCCGGTTAGGCCGTCGATCACCGGCGATGCCTTGCCGCCCAGCGACGCTTTCCACGCGTCGTACGCGGCCGCCAGGCCCGCGACGTCGGCGATGTTCTCGCCAAGCTCCTGCTGTCCATTGAGGCGCAGCCCCGGCAGTGCCTCATAGGCACTGTATTGCGCGACGAGTGCCGCCGCAGCCTGCTGGAAGTGCGCGAGGTCCGCGGGAGTCCACCAGTTGCGCAGCTTGCCGGTGGCGTCGAACGTCGCGCCGAGATTGTCGAAGCTGTGGCTGATCTCGTGCCCGATGACCGATCCGATCGCACCGTAATTGGCGGCAGGATCGGCCGCCGCGTCGTAGAAGCCTTTGTCGAGGATCGCGGCGGGGAAGTTCAGCGCGTTCTGCAGCGGCAGGTTGACCGCGTTGATCGTCTGCGGTTCCATCCACCATTCGGCCTTGTCGACCGGTTGGCCGATCTTCGACAGCTGGCGCTGGTAGGCTGCCAGTTCGGCGCGATCGACGTTGCCGAACGCGTCGTCGGCGTGGATGTCGAATGACCCGTAGTCGCGCCACTTGTCGGGGTAGCCGATGCCCACGGCCATCGTCGCGACCTTCTTCTTGGCCTCGTCTTTGGTGGGCGGCGCCATCCAGCTCAGCGCATCGATGCGTCTCTCGAGCGCGGCCTTGATGTTCTTCACCATGCCGTCGATGTCGGCCTTCGAAGACGCCGGGAAATATTTGTCGACGTAGCGCTTGCCGATCGCGTCGCCCAGGCACGCATAACGCTCACCGGTAGAATCGGGCTGGCAGGCGTCCAGCGATACGAGCGCGCGCTTGTCGCGCGTCCTCTGCTGGGGCTGCCCGGCAATCTCGGTGCCGTAGAAGGCGAAATGCGCGTCGTCGAACGCCTTGGGCAACACGTCCGTTCGCTGGTTGATTCGGTGGAACGCGAGCCAGTCCTTCCACACCTCGAGCGGCTGCGCGGCGACCAGCGCGGCAATCTTCGTCACGGCCGCGGGCTGCCACACGACGAAGTCCTGCTGATCGCCGAGCTGGGCCGCGCCGAGCAACCGGCCCCAATCGACACCCGGAGCTTTCTTGTCGAAGTCCGCGCGGGCCCACGGATTGTTGGCGGTCGTGCTCTCCTGGCTGGCTTCGAGCGTTTCGTGCGCCTGGGCGATCAGATGCTCCAGCGCGACGATGCGGCCGGCGCGCTGCTGTGCGTCGGGAAGGCCGGCAAGGGTGAGGATCCTGGCGACGTACGGCGTATAGTCGGCACGGATCTTGGCCATGTCCGCCGACCGGTTGAGATAATAATCGCGGTCCGGGAGTCCGAGGCCTCCCTGCAGCATGTACGGCACCGTCCTGGTCGGGTCATCGAACGCCTGCGTGACGAAGATCCCGAACAGATTCTCGGTGTGGTAATTGGTATTGTTGAGAGGATCGGTGTCGGCGCGAAGCGTATGGCCGATCGCCTCCGCCAGGGCGCCTTTGTCCTGGATCGCCTCGATCCGGTCGATGTCGGGCTTGATCGGCGACAGTCCGCGCTTTTCGATCGCGTTCGTGTCGACGAATGCATTGTAGTAATTGGCGACCTTCGCGTCGTCGCCGGAGTTCGGATGGGATTTGACGATCTCGTCGACGATCGCGGCCTTGCGCTTTTCCGCTTCGTCGTTGAGCATCGAGAACATCGAGATGTTCGATTTGTCCGGCGGGATCTGAGCCGTCTTCTCCCAGCTTCCGTTGGCGTATTTGTCGAAATCGTCGCCCGGGTTCACCGACGTATCCATCAGCGACTTGTCGATTCCCGATTGCATCCCCGGCGCAGAGCCAGCGGCATTGCCGCCGCTATTGGTGTTGCAGGCGGCGAGCGCGAGTGCGGGCGCGATGAGGCAGAGACCCGAACGCTTCATGGGGTGAACCTTCCTTGCGAGTGCTTTGCCAACGCCTGCAGCAGCCGCTAGGCGAACGGCAGGATTTTTCGACCAACGGGCACAACCAAACGCATGAGCGCACCGCGGATCGACAGCAAAATCGTTGCGGACGACGAACGGTTCCGCGCGCGCTCGCAGCACAACCGCGGGCTCGCCGAAAAACTGCGCGCCGATGTTGCCGAGACGGCAAAGGGCGGGCCCGAAAAGCACCGCGAACGTCACGTCTCGCGCGGCAAGCTTCTTCCGCGCGATCGCGTCGAGCGGTTGCTCGACCCTGGTTCGCCTTTCCTCGAGATCGGTCAGCTCGCCGCCTGCGACATGTACGAGGGGGAAGTGGCGGGCGCCGGCATCATCGCCGGTATCGGGCGGGTCTCCGGCAAGCAGGTGATGATCGTCTGCAACGACGCAACGGTGAAGGGCGGGACTTACTATCCGCTAACGGTCAAGAAGCACCTGCGCGCGCAGGAGATCGCCGAGCAGAATCGCTTGCCGTGCGTCTATCTCGTGGACAGCGGCGGGGCGAACCTGCCGCATCAGGCCGAGGTCTTCCCCGACCGCGACCATTTCGGCCGCATCTTCTTCAACCAGGCGCAGATGTCATCGAAAGGCATTCCGCAGATTGCCTGCGTGATGGGGAGCTGCACTGCCGGCGGCGCCTACGTGCCGGCGATGAGCGACGAAAGCGTGATCGTCCGCAACCAGGGCACGATCTTCCTCGCCGGCCCCCCTTTAGTGAAAGCCGCGACGGGCGAAGAGATCAGCGCCGAGGATTTGGGCGGCGGCGATCTGCACGCGCGCAAGAGCGGCGTCGTCGACCATCTCGCGGAAAATGACGAGCATGCGCTGACCATCGTCCGCGACATCGTCTCCACCTGTTCCCCGGCGCAGGCCGGGGCCCAGCTTGAACTTAAGGAGCCGCGGCCGCCCGCTTACGACGCTGAGGAGCTGTACGGCATCATCCCGGAGGACGTGCGCGAGCCCTATGACGTGCACGAGATCATCGCTCGCATCGTCGACGCATCCGAATTCCACGAGTTCAAACCACTTTACGGCTCCACGCTTGTGTGCGGCTTTGCGCACATCTGGGGCATGCCCGTCGCGATCCTCGCCAACAACGGCATATTGTTCAGCGAAAGTGCGGTCAAAGGCGCGCATTTCATCGAGCTCGCCTGCCAGCGCCGCATTCCGCTGCTGTTCCTGCAGAACATCTCCGGCTTCATGGTCGGCGGGAAATATGAGGCGGAAGGGATCGCCAAGCACGGCGCCAAGCTTGTGACCGCCGTCGCCACCGCCAGCGTGCCCAAGATCACGGTCCTGATCGGCGGTAGCTTCGGCGCCGGCAATTACGGCATGGCCGGCCGCGCTTATTCGCCGCGCTTCCTCTTCACCTGGCCCAACTCGCGCATCAGCGTGATGGGCGGCGAGCAGGCGGCGAGCGTGCTCGCCACCGTCCACCGCGACGCGGCGAAATGGACGCCCGAGCAGGCGGAAGCGT
This sequence comes from uncultured Alphaproteobacteria bacterium, assembly GCA_963785965.1. GTDB lineage: Bacteria > Pseudomonadota > Alphaproteobacteria > Sphingomonadales > Sphingomonadaceae > Sphingomicrobium. The sequence continues at coordinate 3,908 of CAWAXE010000003.1, read as the reverse complement.
TCAAGCAGCCGATCCGTGATGATTACGAAGCGCAAGGCAACCCCTGGCACGCCACCGCGCAGCTGTGGGACGACGGCATCATCGACCCCGCGCAGACGCGAGATGTCCTCGGCCTCGCCTTCGCCGCAACACTCAACGCGCCGATCCCCGAGCACGCGCGCTTCGGCGTGTTCAGGATGTAAGCGTGAAAGGGCGACTTCAGGGCCTGGCTGTCTGGGTCGCCATCGCGACTTGCGCTGGTGCAATCGGGCATTTCGGATTTGGCGTGAATTTCTGGCTTCTGGCGGTGCTCACGATCATGAGCCTCGCAGTGAACGGGTGGATCATTGAATGGGAAGACCGGCAGCCGGGTGGGTGGGAAGTAACTCGTAACGACTGGACCCGTGCGGAGATCGCCGCGCTCTTCGACCTGCCGTTCACCGAGCTCGTGTTCTGCGCGGGCGAGGTGCATCGCGCTTGACTGGCGCGCCTACTTCAATCCTCCTCGAGCTTGCCTCGGGGAGGGGGGACCGGCCGGCGCAGCCGGATGGTGGAGGGGCAGGCGGGCAATCGCGTGTTCAGCGATATGCGTGAGCACGCCGTCCAGGTTCGCCAGAACCTCCCGCGCCGGGATTCGAACCGTTGCGATTCCAGCCCGCGCCAGCCACGCATCTCGCACCGCGTCCTTCGCCGGCGCATCTCCTCGCGAATGCGCTTCGCCATCGATCTCGATCGCAAGCCGCGCATCGTCACAGTAGAAGTCGAGCACATAAGGACCGGTGGGGTGCTGCCGGCGAAACTTGAGACCTCCGGGACGCCGACGCAGCCAGTGCCACGAAATCACTTCGGGCAACGGCATTTGGCGTCTCAACTTGCGCGCGTGGGATGTCGTACGCGGTTTCGCCTTCGGTGCGGCGTCCTTGAGCATGGTGGTGGCCCCTCCACCATGCTTCGCATGGTCCCCCTCCCCGAGACAAGCTCGGGGAGGATTTGATGATCTCCTCGCTCCTCATCGCCAATCGCGGGGAGATCGCCTGCCGCGTGATCCGTACCGCGCGGCGGCTCGGGATCCGCACGGTCGCAGTTTATTCCGACGCCGACGCTAAGGCGCTCCACGTGCGCATGGCGGACGAGGCGGTGCATATCGGGCCGAGCCCGGCGCGTGAATCCTATCTGCGCGGCGACAAGATCATCGAGGCCGCAAAACAGACCGGCGCGGAGGCGATTCATCCGGGCTACGGCTTCCTCAGCGAAAATGCGGATTTCGCCCAGGCGGTGATCGACGCCGGGCTGGTGTGGGTTGGGCCGAAGCCCGACAGCATCCGCGCCATGGGCCTCAAGGACGCGGCGAAGAAGCTGATGGCTGAGGCGGGTGTTCCGGTGACTCCGGGCTATCTCGGCGAGGACCAGGATCCCAAGCGGCTCAAGAAAGAGGCCGGCGCGATCGGCTATCCGGTGCTGATCAAAGCAGTGGCGGGCGGGGGCGGCAAGGGCATGCGCAAGGTCGAGCGCGCGGAGGATTTCGACGACGCGCTCGAAAGCTGCAAGCGCGAGGCCGCGTCATCGTTCGGCAACGACATCGTGCTCCTCGAAAAATGGATCGAAAGCCCGCGCCACATCGAGGTTCAGGTGTTCGGCGACAGTCACGGCAATGTCGTCCATCTGTTCGAGCGCGACTGCTCGCTCCAACGCCGCCACCAGAAGGTGATCGAGGAAGCCCCTGCGCCGGGCATGGACGCCGAGACGCGCGAAGCGGTGTGCGGCGCCGCGGTGCGGGCGGCTCAGGCGGTCCACTACGAGAACGCGGGCACGATCGAGTTCATCGCCGACGCGTCCGAGGGCCTCCGCGCCGACCGCATCTGGTTCATGGAAATGAACACGCGGCTCCAGGTCGAGCATCCGGTGACCGAGGAGATCACCGGCCAGGATCTCGTCGAATGGCAGCTGCGCGTCGCTTCGGGCGAGAAGCTGCCGAAGACGCAGGACGAGCTAACGATCAGCGGCCACGCCATCGAAGCGCGGCTGTACGCCGAGGATCCGGCTAAAGGGTTTTTGCCTAGCGTCGGAGAACTCGCATCAGCTGTCTATCGCGGCTCCGCCCGAATATGCCGTTCGCTTTGACATCGGGCTTCGAAACGGGCGACGCGTATCTCCGCATTCTACGACCCGATGATCGGCAAGCTCATTGCGAGCGGGAAAGACCGCGCCAAGGCGGTGCGAGACGCTGCCTGGGCGTGTCGCTGGACCACAGTCTGGCCGGTACGAGACGAACCTGGGTTTCGTTCTGCGTTGCCTGGAGGATCGCCGGTTCCAAGACGGCAAGGTCGACACCGGTTTCATCGAGCAGCAACCTGGACGCGCTCACCCGGCCTTCATTGCCGGCTGATGCAATCGGCCGCATATGCGGCGCGACGAAATTGTTGCCGGATCGACAGTCGGCCCTCGCCGCTGAGGAAAGGTTTTCGCCTGAATGCCGAACCGCGTGCCCGCATTGAGCTGATCGACGAGCAAGTCGCGACTCGATGACGACGGTCGATCTCGTCCGCGGCGCTGGGCAAGGGTTTGGCCGGCTTCGATGTCGAACGCGGATACGTAATCTGGGACGAAGGCGAATATCGCGCCTTCCGCATCTCGAACCGCGCGGCACCGGCACGACACACGGCGCCCACGACGGCGAGATCGAAGCGCCGATGCCCGGGCGGGTGACTGCGGTCGAGGTTTCGCTAGGCGAAAATGTTGCCATCGGACAACGCTTGCTTACCTTGGAAGCGATGAAGATGGAGCATGCGCTGACGGCGCCGTTCGACGGAACAGTGGCGGAGCTCAATGCTACTCCCGGCGCCCAAGTCAGCGAGGGGCAGCTGCTGGTCAAGGTGAAACCGGATGAAAAGGCGGACCCCGCATCAGGCAGCGAATGACGAAGCAGGCCGGCGGCTCGGATTTTGACGCAAGGGTAGGGCCGCGCTCCTCGGTGAGCAACGAGCCTGGGAGCGTGTTCCCCTGACTCGATGCGGCGCGCGAGGGCGCGTCATTAGGCATCTTTTTACCATCGCAGGTTAAACAACGCCCCGGGAGTTCGCCCGATGGCTTCGCGCCTCGCTGCCCCGTGACCGCCATGCGTAACGAAGCGGTGAGCAAGCCGACGACCCAAGCGGTCGAGCGGAGCGAGCGGCGTGGCGTCACCATGCAGGGCCATATGCTCCGCGGGGACGGGCAGCCCATCGGGATCACTTTGCTCGATCTCTCCTATGATGGGTGCGGGATCGAAACGCCCGTCGAGCTCGAGCCCGGCGAGCCGCTCAAGCTGTCGGTGCTCGGCCGCGGCGCGATCGACACCCACGTCTGCTGGTACGAGCATGGTAAGGCGGGGCTAAACTTCGATTCCGAAGCGGAACCGGAGAGTAAGCAGGTGCCGCGCGGCAATGCTCGGGTTCCGCTGAGCGCTGAAGTCACGATGCGGCGGCACGGCCACGCCAATTTCCGTCTCCGCGTGTTCGATCTTTCGCCCACGGGGTGCAAGATCGAGCTGATCGAACGGCCCAACAAGGGCGAGGATGTGCTGGTCAAGCTCGACGGGCTTGAAGTGCTCCAGGCGGAAGTTTGCTGGTTGGACCGCAAGACTGCGGGTCTCAAGTTTGCTCGGGCGATCCACCCGGCGGTGTTCGACCTGCTAGTGCAGCGTCTCAGCCTATCCCCCCAGCCTTGAATTCTCGTTAGGGAACAAGGCTTAAACTGCAGTCATGCGTAAGTTCCTCATCGGTCCGGCGTTGCTTGGCGTGTCCTATGCCGGGGGCACCTACTATGGCGCCGATTCCGAGCAGCTCGTGCACAAGGCGCCCGACTATGTTCGCGACGCGGTCGAGGAAGCTGCGTCAGACCGCGCGGGAACGATGGAGCTCGAAGGCGGCAAGCCGGTGTCGTACGAAACG
>CAWAXE010000002.1:0-22497 GCA_963785965.1 uncultured Alphaproteobacteria bacterium | reverse complement strand
AGGCAGCCGCTGGCGGCGGCGCTGGTAGCCCTCGCCCATCCATCGCCCGCGCGTCGCTCTGCTCGGCGGAACATCAGCTGCTGGTCCCGTGTTCTGTGGTCGGTTGAGCCGGCTTGAGCTGCGCTTTTGAACTCTGCGTTTTCGAGACTTTCTTGCCGCCGATCCTGCCGGTGCAGCCCCGGACCTGTCGTGTGACCGCTTCACGAACAGGCAGTGGAAGGCGGCAATGAGGAGTCCATTGATGAAACACCCGATCTATCTGGGAATGGCGTTGGCGCTTGGCCTGATTGCTTCGCCCGGCCTCGCGCAGCCGAGCAGCGATCAGACCCACCGCGACCGCACCATGAACAATAGCGATTCGACCACGCGGCGTGACACTGACCGGCGCGACACCGACCGGCGTGACGTGGACCGTCACGACATGGACCGCCATGACACGGACCGCCATGACATGGGCCGTCACAGAAACGCGTGGATGCATGGACGAATGTCGCACTCGCGCATGATGCGCTGGTGCCGCTCGATGTCTCATCGCCGGATGATGATGAATCCGCGCTGCCGCGCAATGATGCACGTGCGTTACTCACACCGAATGCATCACATGTAATCTGCAACATTGGGCCCGGCTCGAGAGGGCCGGGCGCAATTCGAGGGCTTCTTGCGGTGCCAAGGCAACGTCCGCTTCCCCCGTAGCCGATGTTAGGTGAAGCGCGCCTTCAGCCGTTCAAGATGATAGACAGCGGCCTCTGCAGTCGCCGGACTCCGTTCGAATTCCGCCCAGCACCAGACAGCCAGGCAAAGACTTCGCACTTCAACAAAAAGGCTCAGCAGGGCCCGGTCGAGCGCCCCAAACTCAGACCAGGTGGCGGCGGGTAGATTTACGACATCCCACTCTCGCGGCCCTACGCATGCCGCTTCCAAATCCATCCAGACCGCGCCCGAGTCACCAATGATGACATTCCCAAGATGCGTATCTCCGTGGAGTGGCTGCCATTCGCCCTTCACACCGCTCAACTCGCTCCGCAGGCGCGCGTAACATTGCTCCAGAAAGAGCCGATCACTTCCTCCAAGCCCCGGAGCCTCAGCAGGGTTGGCGAGGATGTCCCTGCATGATTCCACTTTCGTGATGAACGACGGCAAGTCGGCGTCCAGATCTGCGAGAGCCGAATGGACTAGCCGAAGCGACGCAGCGGCCATGAACTCGTCGTCTCTGGTGGTGACCGTCACGACCATCGACGAGCTGCCAGAGGGTTATGGCGCAGTCTGCATTCAGATATGGGCCTGGAGCAACGTCGCTGGTGGGACGCACGGCGGGTGCATCCCGGGTCGCCAAATGGCAGGCAACCTGAAGCTCGCGCGCAACATTTCCATGAGATAGGTCGAACGAGGTTCCCGACGCGATCCGCGCCACGACTGGCCAGGGAGACAGCCTCGCCGAAGTGTGATTGCCGAAATGCAAAACCTTCGGCTGAACAACACCGAGTTCAGCTTCGACTGCCGCCTCGGTCGCTGCGGCGAGCTCTTTCTCCAGTGGAAGGCGGAACATCGCCACGGCCTAGAGGCGCGAGCGATACCTTTCCACTGCTCTTGCATGGATCCGCACCAACGGCGTTTTGCGACGCTTCAGGGCTGCTTCGTGCGCAGGAGCATGGACGTGTCGTAGCCGAAATTCTTCGCCTGACCGATGAGCTGCTGCACCTCTGCTTCGGTCGGGGTCGCTTGCCGGTTGAGAATCCACAGGTATCGCCCGGACGGCTCACCGACGATCGACCAGCTGTAGTCCTCGGCGTGATCGAGTATCCAATAGTCGCCGTAGAATGGGCCGAAGAAGCTGACTTTCAGTTTGGCGTTGCTGTCACGGTCGACCACTTTGGCGCGGCCTCGCGCCTCCCTGATCTCGCCGCCTGGCTTGCGGCAGCGGTTCACGACCGCGATGCTCCCGTCGCGCACGAGCTCATAGTCCGCGGTCACGCCTCCACAGCCCTTTTCGAAACTCTGCTCGTACCGGGCGATCTCGTACCAACGGCCGAGATAGCGCTGCAGATCGACGCGTTTCCGCGGCTGCGGAACAGAGCGATTGCCAATGGGGTGGCGCGAGGCAATGCCGGACCAGCGGACAATAACAATCGCGGCCAATCCCACGCCGGCCAGCGCCAGCACCTTTGATGTTCGTCTCACCTCCAGCCCAACGTCGAACTCCGGACCGCTGTTCCGCTAAGCATGTGGTCGCCGAAGGCCCGCTTTCGAGCCATTGCTGACTTAAGCGCATGCATCTGCCTCCAAATATCGGGACGTTGCCATTGGACCAGATCTGTTGTCATCAACGCCGTAAGCCCCGACTTTCTGTGTGGGACGAACGCCAGTTATGATTATCCGCCGAATCCGCGAACACGCGGCCACCCACAACTGGTTTGCAGCGGTGGTCGATCTGGCGATTGTCGTGGTCGGGGTGTTCCTCGGCATGCAAGCCACAAATTGGAACGGGGCGCGTATTGCAGCCAACGAGGCTTATACATATCGCGAACAGCTGATCGAGGACGTCAACGCCAACCAAATCGATTTTGCGGCTCGCCGAGCCTACTACACCGACGTCAGACGGCACGCGCTCGCCGCATTAAGCATGCTCCGATCCGGATCTGGGCAGCTTGGCGAAAACTTCATCATCGATGCCTATCAAGCCAGTCAGATTAACGCTCGAAAATTGCGCCGCTCGACCTATGACGAGCTCGTGGCTGCAGGGGCGCTAAAAGCGCTCGGAGACCGGCACTTGCGGGACATTGCCGAGACCTACTACCAAGGATTGAAGGTCCTCGACGACGACAATGAACACCTGCCGCCTTATCGCGAGCGCGTCCGGCGGGAACTTCCTTACGAAGTGGTTTCCCGCGTACGCGAGCGGTGCAACGATCGGACCTCGGAACTGGATGGCGTCGTCATCTTCCGGCTCCCGGCAGAATGCAGTTTGTCCCTCGATCGCCCGACGCTCGAGCGCGCGGTAAGAGAACTTAGATCGGCTCCGGAAATCGACCGCGACCTTTCGCGCTACATTGTCGACATCGACCAGCGGTTGAGTAATTTTGCCGGCAGCGATTTGCGGGGACGGCAATTTCGGACCGCCCTTCAGCAGGCCAATCGCAACGGGCACTGATGCGCATGCTCCGGGATTTGCTACTTGCCTGATAGGGCAGTTGCTCTGCGAGCCTGTATGGGAGTTCGCGGACCGGATTCACCCATAGCCTGCTTGGGTAGCACGGTGGAAAGCGCTGGTTCTTACGATCCCGTCTCCGACAGGGCGCCAGACCCTCCTTCGATCGCTTAACGCCCCGACATCCTCAAGCCGGTCGCGTTAAACCACTTTGGCGCATCGATGCCGTTGGGGCGCGTCCACCCCATCACCCATTGGCGGACATTTTCGGTATGACTGCTTGTCCGCCGTTCGCGTCCGGTTACTCCCCCGGCTTGACCCATCCGTGCATGCGCATCCAGCTGACGAATGCGTCGAACCAGCCGGTGCTGGTGGTGTCCTTCGGATACATGCCGAAGCCGTGCCCGCCCTGCTCATAAAGATGGAACTCGACGGGGCGCTTCACGGCCCTCCAGCTCTCGATCAGCCCAAAGCCCGAGTTGCCGAAAATCGGGTCGTCGGCAGCAAGGGCGTCGAACAGCGGCGGCGCGTCGGCCGGCGCGGTCATTGGGCCCATCGGGCCATAGATCGATGCGATGAAGGCGGGCTTCGTGGCGGGGTCGGCGAGCGCGGTGGCAAGCGTGAGCATCGCTCCGGCGGAGAAGCCGACCATGCCGATCCGGTTGGGATCGACATGCCATTCCGCGGCGCGGCGGCGGACCAGTGCGAAGGCTGCGCGCGAATCGGCGAGCTGCGGCGCGAGCGCGGCAAAGGCCGCCGCGCCGGTCGGAGGCGGCGCCACCGGGCGTCCAGCGGCCGAGAACATGGCTGCCATCGAGCTCTGAAACGCGCCTAAATCGGCGGGGTCGGCTTCAGCCTGTACTTGAGCACGAACGCGGCGACGCCGTGACTGGCGAGTGCCTTGGCCACGTTCGATCCCTCGTTTTCCATCGACAGAGTCATGAAGCCGCCGCCCGGCGCGACGATGACAGCGGTGCCGTTCGCCTTCGCCGGATCGGGCAGGTAAGGCGTCAGCGTGGCGACGGTGACGTTGCGGGCGAAAGCGCTGCCATATTGGCGGTGCCAGGATTCGGCGGCTGTCGCACCCGGCATCGGGCCCGTTCCGAGCACGATCGCATCGGGTTGTGCGGGAACTTCCATGCGGGTCATCTGATCGTTTTGCGCTTGCGCCGGGGTCGCAATGGCGCCGGCGACTGCGAACGCGATGCCGACGCAACGTTCAATCGCGCGCCGGCCCAAAATGAATTGTCTCATCGTCGCTCCTCAATTCATTCGGTCGTCCTCCATTGGATTGCCTGCTCGGCTCGGTCGCCTCTGCAGGTCACTGTTTTTCGTTGATTTCCGCGATGGCTGCATTGGCGGCGAGGATGTAGGCGGAGGTCGTGTTCACCGTATATTCGTTCTCGAACCAGAGGAACGGCCAATCCGTCTTCAGTTCGGGAAAGTCGGGTTTCACGATCAAGACGCCAGGGCACCATGCCCACCGGGCACATAGGAATAGTCGGCGCGGTTATGCCCGTAAGCGATCAGCTTGGAATTGGTGCCGACCGTCGACACCAGCGAGAGGTTGTTCGCGGGGTGACGGCCAAGCATGTAATCGAGCGCGTTCAGCGTGTACTCGGGCCCGACGATCTCCGGAAAGGCACGGTGCAGCAGGTACATGTTGGAGCCGAACGTGGCGACCTGGTTCGAGCCCGGCCCAGCCGCCCTCGCGCGATCGGCACTCCAAACGGATTGTTGGCCAGTTGCTTGTCGGTCCTCGCCCTTGAGCGCCTTCACCGCCGGGCAACAGCTGTGTCCGTAGTCCGCACCCATGAAGGGGATCGCGCGCACCGCGGCCCGCTCCGATCCAGTCGAAATGTTCTACGCATTGCCGGCAGCAGCTGTTCGACTTGCGAGCGGTAGACGGCATCGCCGTTGGTCGTGATCAGCAGCTCGATGCGTCGCCGCGGCATCGGCGATCGGCAGCATCCCGGGGCTGCCGCGCCCGTCGCTCGGGTCGACATTGGCGCCGAGCTTTGGCCGCTGCGCCTGCCACAGCGCCTTCGCACGCTGAGCGCCTCGGCCGCGAGCTTCGGATCGCTGTCGTGAAGCGCTGCGGCTGGCGCCGGCCAGCGCCGCGGCTACGACCAGATCGTTGGCGGGCAGATCGGTGGTGAAGGCCCATCGATCGTCGGGCACGCCCGACTTATCGCCCTTGGTGTCGTTCGGTCCCAGTCGCGGATCATAGAGCCTGCCGTCGGTCTGCGACCCGGCGTCGCCGAGATGGGTGTACTGCCGGAGCGTTGGATCGACGATTCCGACGATCGCGTGGCCGAACGACCTTGTATTGAGCGAGCAGCTGCAACGTCCCGTGGCGGATTTGCTGGATCGAATCCTGCACCCCGTCGGGCTTGCGGATTTCGGCAAATCTTGCTGCCTCGTCGACCCTTGTCTCGTCCCAGTCGAGCCCGAACAACTCGCGCGCCCAGACGAGGTCGCGAACGACAAAGGCGTTGCTCGGCGTCTGGATGTCGTAATCTCCTGCATCCTGCCAACCGCCGACGTTCAAGCCGGGAATATGCTCGCCCGGTTTGTATGGCGAATCGAGGCTTGGGCCCATTCGGTAGCCGTCGAAATGGACGATGTTGGGAGGCGCCTGGCGCGCGTCGTCCATGTGGGAGACGCCCTGCCAGATGCGATACTGCTCGCGCACCCGCATATGGTCCATCTGCTCGGTGAGATAGGTGTCGAGCGACTTCTGCCAGATGTGGTCGTAGGCGTCCGGCGAGATCGCGAAAGGCGCGGTAGTGTGGCCGGCGTAGGAGATCGCGTAGAGCCCCGGCGTGCGGACCTTCGAGAAGTCGAAGGTCGCGTACTTGTACCGCAGCCAGCTGCCCCACGGCCTGGTCTTCGCAGTCAGAACCGGGCTCTCGACTCCGTCGGAGGTGAGCTTGACCAGCGTGGCTTGTAGCGGCGCCTTGAAGTTGGGGTCGAGCTCGATGACTGCGACCTTGCTGCGCCCGGGCGTGTAGCCCGCCTGGTTGTAGGAGACGACCGGCTGGCGCACCCAGTCCTTGATGATGCTCGGACGCACGTGCCACACGACCGCGTTGCGTGTTGCGCCCGCGGGGATCAGCGAGCGGACGACGAACCAGCCGTTCTGAGCCCGGTTACGGGCGTCGTAGAGCGCAAGTGGCGCCTTGTCGGAGACGATCGTCACCCGCGTCAGCGGGTCCTCCGGCGAAAGCGTGATCGAACGCCCTCCGGCGACGAGCGGCAAGGGATCGCCCGATCCGTCCCTCGTCATCGGGCCCATCCGGATCGCGGGGGAACAGCCCCGGCGCCGAATCCATCAGGTACGCCTTGCCGAAATAGGCCGTCGGCAGAAAATCGAGATTGAAACCGGCCTTCCCGACCAGGCTCTGCGGGAGTGGCTTGTCGAGGTTGACGGCGACGCGGAAGCCCTCCCCTTCGGCGGTCACTTCGACCCGGTAACTCAGTCCCGCCGCGGCATAGGAAGATGCGACCACGAGCTGGTTCGGGCTCGATCCCCGCGTGCGGCCGATGAAGGCGGGCACGGGGTCCCACTGCTCGGGCGTCGGATTGAGCCGGCACTTCGCCGTCCGTGGCTATGCGATCGCCATGCAGAATGATCTGAATGCCGGCGTTCTTCTCATCGAAGAAAATGGGACTGAAATGGTTCTCCTCCACGATGACGCTGACGCCGCGGCCCTCGAATGTGTCGGCGGGACTCAGGCTCAGGCTCGGCGCGGTTGCCGCCGAGACCTTCACCCCCGGGACAGCCGCAGCAATCAAACTGGCCCAGATCCATCTTCGCATCGCTTCCCTCCGTTTGTTAGCGCTACCATAGTATGTGGATCCCTCGCAAACATCCGTTTTCTCGCGCGAAGAGATTGCCGGCATTGGAGCCGGGTATGACGAAGAAGCGATACGAACGATTATGGTCAGAAATGATGCGTGCAGAGCGCGAGCAGCAGGATGATCGGGATCGGAATGCCGATCATCCACAGCAGGACGGAACGCATTGCGTCAGTCTCCTTCGCTACCGCTCGCCGCTAGAATGTTTCGCCCGCGCACCCGTTCCCCTGCGTCCGCCTGTTTGTACCCGTTTGCGGCTTAGGTCTGCTTTCGACCCTTTGCAGACATTGGCGCGCACGGCACGTATGAGACCTTTGGGAGCAATTGACCTTGTTCAACCTAGCAGTCTGCGAAGTGAATCAGTGGCAGCACATCGCGGGCGCGGCCGTGATAATTGTCCTTGCCGTTCTCGTCGGCATGGTTGTTGCCTTGCGTGGTGGGCGCCTTGGTGGAGCGGCATCAGTGGTAGCTACACTCCTGTTGAGCGGCATCCTCCCATTAGCGCTCATAAAGGGCTTCTGGCCGTTCCATGACGAAAACCCATTTTGCGGATTTACGCCCGACCCAAACGTCTGGGTAATCTATGCGACGTTGCTCTCCCCTTTGTGGAGTGTCCTAGCCTTGATTGGACTGCGGCTTCTGCGCCGAGGCTAACGTCCGCTTTCCACCCAAAGCAGACATTAGCGAAGACGTCGCACGTGATTGGCTCACCACCCAAAAACTAGGGATCCGCCGACGTAGAAAACGCACAAGCTGGTTAGCAACGCGAGGTCGAGCACCTTCTTCCGCGTGCACAGAAGCCCCAGAAGCGGTACCCAATAGAAGGGCTGCTCGAGCCAGAATTTGCTGTCCAAAGTTTGCCCGCGGACTGCCACGCCGTGCGTAATGACGGCCACGTTCGCGACGATGATGCCTGGGAGGACGTACCGTTTTCGCTTCCAGTAATGCTCGTCGAGGGACTTCCAGTCGCCCGTTTCCTTGGGAAACACCTGTGACGCGGAGAAGAAGTAGGCGACCGCGATGGCGAGACCAAAATACATGTACGCATAGTTGATCTGAAAGGCGGTCCTTGCGCGCCAGGCCCAGATCCAGAAGCTGGTGATGTCCAGCAGAACGAACAGACCCAGCAGTGGTGCGAGGAAGCCAATTTGCCGGCCGCGGCGCTCACCGACGACGTCGGCAAAGCGGATGATGACCGTTCCTGCCGATAAACTGAGCAACAAGCCATAAAAGGAGAAGTAGAAGTCAAACTCGCCCACGGACGCCCCCCGCTCTCGCTACTTCAAGGACTGTCCGGTTTCCACCCAGTGCGTACATTAGCGAGGGCGGCATTCAGCGCTTTGGCAAGGCGACCTCAAAGGCTTGTTGGTGGGGGCGCGAGCGGGCCGAGCCGAAAAGCTCACGACAACCAAGGGCGCGAACTTTACCGCGGACCGCCACTGCAGGCGGTTGTCGGTCGTCGAGGAACGTCAAATTGAGATACAAGTCGCGCTTCGTCCTAGGCGGAATCACCTGAACACAGTTTAATTGACCCCATTCAAATGAAAGCATAACCCGAAACAAACGCACAAGGAATCCAACTCGCCGCTCGCCCGCCTGGCCAGCGGCAACTTCGATTGGGGCAATTAACGAAGGAGTTCGAAGCATGCGTGGGAAGCTCGTAAGGTGGGGTGCGGCGGTTGTGATCGCGCTCGGTTCGACGGCGGCGGTGGGCAGCGTCGTCGTGGTCAAGTCTCTCGGGCCATCGTCCAAGGCCTATCCGCCGGGCAAGACTCTTCCGGAAAGCGCCAAGATCAGCCTGCAGGGCGGCGACGTCGTCACTCTGCTTGGCCCCGGAAGCGCGCAGACTTTGCGCGGACCCGGCAATTTCCCCGCCCAAATGGCGATGAACTCGGCCGCTGCGTCGCGCGGCCGCTTCGGTGCGCTGCGCGCCGCCGAAGTCGCCAAGAACCCGAGCATTTGGGACATCGACGTGACCCAGAGCGGCAAGATGTGCGTCACCAACACCAGCAAGGTGCAGCTGTGGCGGCCTGAGGCCGACAGCGAGAGTGAAGATCAAAATCCGCTCGGCCGACGGGCAGAGCCGGGACCTGGATTGGGCCGCGGGCGCTGCTCAGGCGGTCTGGCCGGCGGCGCTGCCGATCAAGTCCGGGTCGCCCTACCAGCTCGAATGGGCCGACACCGGCGACAAGAGCAGCGTGACGTTCGTCGCGGTGCCCAACACGCCGCAGGATCTCGTCGGCGCAGCGCAAGTGCTGATCGAGAACGGCTGCCAGCACCAGCTCGACCTGCTGGTCGAAAGCGCGAGCAAGGTCGGGAAGTAAGCTAGCCGGTCACGCCGCTGGACTTGAGCCGCGCGATCTCGTGCGGCTCGAGCCCGAGGCTGGCGAGCACCTCATCGGTATGCGCGCCGAGCGCCGGCGGTGGTAGATCCGAAATCCGCGCGTGCGCCGTCGAGCCGCACCGGCGAGCCGACCAGCGGCGTTCCGGCAAGCGTCCGCACCATCTGGCGATGCTGCGCCTGGACGTCGGACAGGGCCTGCGTAATCGCATTGATCGGTCCTGCCGGAATGCCCGCGGCTTCCAGCTGCTCCAGCCATTCGGCCGCGGTCTTGCTGGCGGATGCACTCGCTGACCAGCCGCACGATCTCGGCACGGTTGGCGACCCGCGCGCCGTTGCTCGCGAAACGCTCGTCGCTCGGACCATCCGGGATGCCCGCACATCTCAGCGAGCCGGCGAATTGCCGGTCGTTGCCGACCGCGATGATGATCGGCTGATCGACCGTGGCGAACACTTGATAGGGCACGATGTTCGGGTGCGTGTTGCCCTGCCGCGGCGGGTCCTTACCGGAGACGAGCGAGTTCGACGCCTGGTTGGCGAGCATCGCCAGCTGCGTGTCGAACAGGGCCATGTCGATGTGCGCGCCCTCGCCGCTTTTCTCCCGCCGGTACAGCGCGGCAAGGATCGCGACGCAGGTGTAAAGCCCGGTGAACAGGTCGACGACCGCGACCCCGACGCGCATCGGCGCGCCGCCGGGTTCGCCGTCGGGCAAGCCGGTGATGCTCATCAGCCCGCCCATGCCCTGGATAATGTAATCGTACCCGGCGCGGTCGGCGTACGGCCCATCCTGCCCGAAGCCGGTGATCGAAGCGTAGACCAGCCGCGGATTGATCGCCCGCAGCGCCTCGGCATCGAGGCCGAGTTTGCGCAGCCCGCCGACCTTGAAATTCTCGACCAGCACATCGGCCTGTCGAGCCAGCTTCCGAACGAGGGCCGCGCCTTCGGGCTGACTGAAGTCGATCGCCGCCGACTTCTTGCCGCGGTTGCAGCTGAGGAAATAGGCGGCGACGCGATCCTTCCCCCTCGCCGTGCCACGGCGGACCCCAGTGCCGCGTGTCGTCCCCGCTCCCCGGGCCGCTCGACCTTGATCACTTCGGCGCCGAGATCGGCGAGCAATTGCGTGCACCACGGCCCGGCAAGCACGCGGCTGAGGTCGAGGACCTTGATCCCGTCGAGCGGCTTCAATGGCGCGCTTCCAGAAGCGGCGATCCTGCAGCACCGCGCGCGCGGCATTATGCCCCGGAGCGCCGGTCACTCCACCGCCCGGATGCGCGCCCGAACCGCACAAGTACAAGCCCTTGAGCGGCATCCGGTAGTCCGCCGCGCCGATCATCGGCCGCGCGCTGAAGAGTTGGTCGAGGCCCATCTTGCCGTGGAAGATGTCGCCGCCGATCAGGCCGAAGCGGCGCTCGAGATCGAGCGGCGAATGGATCTGCCGCCCGAGCACCGACTTGGCGAACCCCGGCGCATGCCCGTCCACGGTGGCGATGATCGCATCGGCGGCTTTCTCCCGCTCGTCGTCCCAGCTCCGCCCCGGCCCGAGATCGTAGCGGAAGTGCTGGCAGAACAGCGAAGCGACATGCTTGCCCTTCGGAGCGAGGCTCGGGTCGAGCGTCGAGGGGATCAGCATCTCGATGATCGGCTGCTTCGCCCAGCCGTTCACCGCCGCGTCGAGGTACGCGCGGTGCATGTAGTCGAGGCTCGGCGCCATGATGATCCCGGCCGTCAGGTGATTGCCCTTCTTCGGCAGCACCGTGAATTTGGGCAGCTCGGACAAGGCGACGTTCATGCGGAAGGTCGCGCTCTCGCATTTCCAGCCGTGCATCCGGCTGGCAACGTCGGCATCGACCGCGCCGTGGGGCACGAGCCGGTCGAACAGCAGCTTCGGATTGACGCCCGCGACGACGCCCTTCGCCCGCCACGCCTTTCCGCCCGCGACCACGCCCGCTGCGCGTCCCTCGGCGACGATCACTTCCTCGACCGGCGTGTTGAGCACGATGTCGACACCCGCCTCGCGGCAGGCGCGCGCCATCGCCTGGGTGATCGATCCCATTCCCCCGATCGCGTGCCCCCACGCGCCGGGCACGCCCGCCGCCTCGCCGAAGAGGTGATGGAGGAGCACGTAGGCGGTGCCAGGCGATTGCGGCGAAGCGAAATTGCCGACCACGCCGTCGAATCCGAACAAAGCCTTGGTCAGGTCACCCTCGAAATGGCGGTCGAGAATCTCGGCCGCGCTGCGCACCGCGAAATCATGGACGATCCGCGTCTCCGCCAGCGACAGCCCGGCCATGTCGCGGCCGAGGCTCAGCAGCTTGGGAATGGCGCTCACCCTGGAGCCGACATTCGGCGGCGCCCGCAGCAGCCATTTCTTGAGCAACCGGACGACCGTTTCGAGCTCGGCGACATAGCGGTCGTAGGCCTCGGCGTCGGCCTTCACGTGACGGCCAATTTCCTTGCGCGTCAGGCCGTTGCGGCCGGCGAGCAGATAGTCGCCGTCGCCGGGCAGGAAATTGTCGGTCTTCCTGAGCACGACCTTCAGGCCATGCCGCTCGAGATCCATATCGCGGATCACCTTGGGCTGGAGCAGGCTGACGGTGTAGCTCGCCGCCGAGTTCCTGAAGCCCGGCAGGAACTCGTCCGTCACGGCCGCGCCGCCGACCACTTCGGCGGCTTCGAGGACAGCGACCTTCAGGCCCTTCTTCGCCAGATAATAAGCGCAAGTGAGGCCGTTATGCCCAGCGCCGATCACAACCGCGTCGTGCAAATGTCCCCCCAGCGAAGGTTTCAGCGCATCAGCACGAGCTCTTCGGCCATGGTCGGGTGAAGCGCAACCGTGGCGTCGAAATCCGCCTTCTTCAGCTTGGCTTTCACCGCAATCGCGGCCGCCTGGAGGATTTCCGGCGTATCGGGGCCGATCATGTGGATGCCCACGATCTGGTCGGTCGTTCCGTCGACCACCAATTTGTAAAGCGACCTTTCGTCGCGCCCGGCGAGGACGTTCTTCATCGCCCGAAAGTCGGAGGTGTAGGTCCGGACCGAGCCGAGCTTGTTGCGCGCCTGCCCCTCGGTCATGCCAACGCCGGCCAGCGGCGGATGGCTGAACACCGCCGACGGGATGCAGCCATAATCGACCTGATGCGGCGTCTTGCCGAAGAAGGTGTCGGCGAACGCCTGACCCTCGCGGATCGCCACTGGGGTGAGCTGCACGCGATCGGTCACATCGCCCACCGCGAAGATCGACGGCACCGAGGTGCGGTTGTCCGCATCCACCTTGATCTGGCCCTTGTCGCCGAGTTCGACGCCCGCCTCTTCGAGGCCCATGTTCTCGATGTTCGGACGGCGCCCCGTCGCGAACAGCACCTCGTCCGCGTGGATGTCGTCGCAGCCGGTCATCGCCACGTGGAGCTTGCCGTCATCGCGGCGCTCGATCCGGTCGATCGTCGCATGGAACTTGAAGTCGATCCCCTTACGCAGCGAAATCTGGATCAGCCGGTCGACGATCTGCTGGTCGTATTGGCGAAGGATCATGTCGGTTCGGTTTACCAAAGTGACGTGGCTTCCGAACTTGTGGAAAATTCCGGCGAATTCGTTGGCGATATAGCCGCCGCCGGCGATGACGATGCGTTCGGCAGCCGCTCCAGGTGGAACACCTCGTTCGAGCTGATCGCATGCTCGACCCCGTCGAGCTCGGGCATCTGCGGCCGCGCGCCCGTCGCGATCAGGATCTTGTCGGCCGTGATCTCGCGGCCGCTGGCCAGCCGGAGCGAATTCGGTCCCGTGAGGACCGCACGCTCGTGGAAAATCTCGACGTCATGGTTCGTCAGGGTGTCGGTGTACGCCCCTTCGAGCCGTCCGACTTCGCCGAGCACATTGTCGCGCAGCGTCGGCCAGTCGAAACGCTTCTGCGGAACGTCCCAGCCGAACATCGCCGCATCTTCGATGTCCTCGGCAAAATGCGAGCCGTAAACGAGCAGCTTCTTGGGCACGCAGCCGCGGATGACGCAGGTGCCGCCGACCTTATGCTCCTCGGCGACTGCGACGCGCGCACCATAAGCCGAGGCCACGCGCGCGGCGCGAACTCCGCCCGAACCGGCGCCGATCACGAACAGATCAAAATCCGCCATTAGAGCCCGGCTCTCTCGATTAGCGCGCGCGTCGACGGATCGAGGCTCTCCTCATCCGCGCCTTCGGAGAGCTGGCGCGCAATCGACTTGCCGAGCTCGACCCCGAACTGGTCGAACGGATTGATGCCGAGCAGCACTGCGTTGGCGAAAGTGCGGTGCTCGTAGAAGGCGATCAGCGCGCCGAGCGAGCGCGGGTCGAGCCGGTCGAGCAGGATCGTCGTGCTTGGCCGGTTGCCGGGATAGGAACGCTGGGGATCGTCGCTCGACTTGCCCTGCATCAGCGCCGCGCCCTGGGCGAATGCGTTGAGCAGCAGCAAGCGATGGTGCTCGGGGTCCTGGTCGTCGTCAGCTTCGCGCGCCGCGACGAATTCGACCGGAACGGGCACAGTCCCCTGATGGAGCAGCTGGAACACCGCATGCTGCGCATCGGTGCCGGTGCCGCCCCAGGTCACCGGCGCAGTCGGCTGCTCGACCGGCTCGCCGTCTTTGGTCACCGACTTGCCGTTCGATTCCATCTCCAGCTGCTGGAGATAGAAAGGCAACAGCCGCAGCCGCTCGTCATAGGCGAACACGCCGCGAGTCTGGCTGCCCTCCTCCTCGACGTAGAACCGATCCGCGAAGGCGGCGATCAACGGCACATTGTTGTGCGGCTCGGCGAAGCGGAAATGGCGGTCCATCTCGGCGGCGCCTTCGAGCAGCGCCTCGAACGCATCCCAGCCGAGCGCCAGCGCGGCGGAGACTCCAACCGAGCTCCACAGCGAATAGCGGCCGCCGACTCCTTCGCCGAACGGAAGCACGCGAGTCTCGTCGATGCCGGCGTCCACGGCCGCCTCAGGACTCGCTGTCACGGCGATCAACCGGCCGTGCGGGTCGGCAATGCCGGCGCGCCGAGCCAGCCGCAGCGCAGCCTCCATGTTGGCCAGCGTTTCGAGCGTGGTGAAGGTCTTCGACACGACGACGACCAGCGTCGTCGCCGGATCGAGCGGCTTCACCGCGTCGTCGAACGCGGCGCCGTCGATGTTCGACAGGAAACGCACCTCGAGCCTGGACGAACGCCGGCCGAGCGCATCGACCAGCAGCGCCGGCCCGAGAACAGATCCGCCGATCCCGATGTGCAGCACGCCGGTCACATCGCCGAACGCGCCGGCTTCGATCGCATCGACCAAAGCGCGCATGCGCTGCCGCCGAGCAGTCGCGATGTCCACGTCTTCAGGCGCGCCGCTGCCGCGCTCGGCGACATGCGTCGCCGGGCGGCCCTCGCTCGGATTGACGATCTCGCCGGCAAACAGAGCATCGCGCGCGGCGGCCAAACCCATCTGCTCCGCGCGCGCGATGAACCCCGCGATCAGGCTCTGGTCGAGGTGCGTCTTGGACCAGTCGAAATACAGCCCGGCGACTTCGTAGCTCAGGCGGCTCAGCCGGTCGGGCTCGGCCCGGAACAGCTCCTCGAGCGTTCGTGTGCCCTCTTGCTGCTGTTCTCTTGCCATTGCGGCCATGCACATAATGGCCGGACGCGCATTTGCTACCCCGGCTTGACCAATGCGCGGCGCGCGGAAAGAAGCTGCGGCGATGCGCTGGTCCCCCGTCCGCCGCGGTTCGTACGCCCGCAAGGAGCGCGCAAAGAACGGCGCTGGAGCACGGCCCGCTTCATCCTGACGCTGGTGATCCTCGCATGGGCGCTCAGGAGCTTCGTCTTTGCGCCCTTCAGCATCCCCTCGGGGTCGATGCTGCCGACGCTTTACATCGGCGATTATCTGGTCGTCGCGAAATGGCCTTACGGTTTCTCGCGCTTCAGCTTGCCGTTCGGCTTCCCGGCGTTCCGCGGCCGCGTTTTCGCGCATCTGCCCCATCGCGGCGACGTCGTGGTGTTCCGCCATCCGACCGAAGACGCCGACCTCATCAAGCGCGTGATCGGCCTCCCCGGCGACACGATTGAGCTGCGCGGCGGCGAGGTGATCCTCAACGGGCAGCCCATGCCCCGCGTAGCGCTTCAGCCCTACGCAATGCCGATCAGCGCCAACAGCCCATGCAAGGTCGTGCCGCCGGCGACGGCGTTCGTCAGCGCCATTGGCCACCGGCATGACTGCCTCTATCCGGCGTTGCGCGAGACCCTGCCCGGCGGGCCGAGCTACACCGTGCTCGACCAGGTCGCGAGCGCGGCCGACGATTTTCCCTCTACGAAGGTGCCGCCCGGTCATGTTTTCCTCATGGGCGACAATCGCGACGACAGCCTCGACAGCCGCTTCCCGGCGGCCGATGGCGGTGTCGGCATGGTGCCCGTGGAAAACCTCATCGGGCGCGCAACGGTCACCTTCTGGTCGACCGACGGAAGCGCGTCCTATTGGAAACCGTGGACCTGGTTCACGGCGCTTCGCGCAAGCCGAACCGGCAACGGCTACACCGGCGATGCCGAATGAGCGAAGTCACGGAGTTCGTTCGGGAAGAGCTCTGCCACGAGCCGAAGGACCTCCGCCTGTTCGAGCTTGCCCTCACCCATTCGAGCGTTGGCGGCGAGAGCTACGAGCGGCTCGAGTTCCTCGGCGACCGGGTGCTGGGCCAGGTGATGGCGCGGGCTTTGTACGAGCGCCATCCGACTGAGCCCGAAGGCTATCTCTCCCGGCGCTACAATGTGCTGGTTGCGCGCGAGACCTGCGCCGACATCGGCCGCGAAATTGGAGTGCCCAAACTCGTCCGGCTCGGCAAGCAGGCACGCGACGACGGGGCAAGCCAGAGCGAGAACGTGGTCGGCGACGTAGTCGAGGCGCTGATCGGCGCGCTCCTGCTCGACGGCGGGCTGGACGCGGCCGAGCGCTTCATCCGCAAGATCTGGGAGCCGCACCTTGCCGAGCAGCGCAAGGCCCCAGAGCACCCCAAGTCCGCGCTTCAAGAGATGGCGGCCGCCAAGGGCTGCAAAGCGCCACTGTATGAGGTGGTCGCCCGCACGGGGGCGCATCATGCGCCGAAGTTCACCATCCGCGTCTCTGTCCCGCGGCTCGGCGAAGCCACGGCCGAAGGCACCAGCAAGCAGGAAGCGGAGACCGCGGCAGCCGAAGCTTTGTTGTCCCAATTGCAATGAGTGATGGGGAAACCCGCGCCGGCTTTGTCGCGGTGATCGGCGCGCCCAATGCCGGTAAATCGACTCTCGTGAATGCGCTCGTCGGGCAGAAGGTCGCGATCGTCAGCGCGAAGGCGCAGACGACGCGGTCGCGGCTGATGGGCATCGCGCTCCACGGCTCCGTGCAAATTCTCCTGGTCGACACGCCGGGCATTTTCGAGCCGCGCCGGCGCCTCGACCGGGCGATGGTCGCTGCGGCCTGGACCGGCGCGCAGGATGCCGACCTCATCCTGCTGGTCATCGATTCCGCGGCAGGCGTGACGCCGGAAGTCGACAAGATCATCGCCTCGCTCGGCGAGCGCGCGGCAGCCGCTGTTTATCGCGCTGAACAAAATCGACCTGGTGAAGAAGCCCAAGCTGCTCGGCATTTCCGTCGACATCACAGGCCGGCTCAATCCCGAGAAAGTCTTCATGATCAGCGCGGCGCAAGGCGATGGCGTACCCGATCTCAAGCAAGCGCTTGCCGACGCGATGCGCGAGGGTCCGTGGCTCTATCCGGACGATGAAGTTTCCGACGCCACCGACCGGATGATTGCCGCCGAGCTGACGCGCGAGCAGATCGTCAACCAGCTCTATGAAGAGCTGCCCTATGCTTCCGCGGTCGAGACGGAGACATGGGAGGACCGGCCCGACGGATCGGCCGTGATCCGCCAGCAGATCATCGTCGAGCGCGACAGCCAGAAAGCGATCGTCATCGGCAAGGGCGGGCGGCGGCTGAAGGCTGTCGGCGCCGCTGCCCGCGAGGAGATCGCACAGCACCTTGGCCGCCCGGTGCACTTGTTCCTGCATGTGAAGGTCGAACCCAAATGGGGCGAGGATCGCGCGATCTACCGCGAGATCGGCCTGGAGTGGGCGGACTGATCCTACCAGCTGGCGCCATCGACGTGACGGCGTGGCAGCGGCTCCCAGATGGCCGGGTCGAACAAGCGGAGATTGACGCCCATCCGCTCGTAAGCAGGATCGCGCGGCGACCAGTGGGTGGTGCAGCCGCACTGCCCGCAATGCCAGGTCGTCAGGGTCGCGTCGCCCTGGACATAGCCGACCAGCCGGGCATCCGGGTCGCGAACAAGGACCTCATCGGGCCGGTAATAGCCCCACAGCCCGCCGATTCGGCGGCACAACGAGCAGTTGCAACTGCCAAGGTCCGCCGGCGGCTCCGGCAGCGAAACGTGGACCGCCCCGCAATGGCAGCTACCCTCGATCATTCAGCGTCTCCTCCGCCCACAGCGGCACCAATTCGCCCGCCTTGCCGATTCGGCTCTCGTCGAACAAATAGCTACCGATGCTCGGCTCGAGATTGATCTCCAGAGTCCTCGCTCCGCAATAATGGGCCGTCTGGACGAAGCCGGCGGCGGGATAGACCGCGCCGGACGTGCCGATCGCCACGAAAAGGTCGCAGCTACGCACCGCGTCCTCGATCGCCTCCATCTCGTACGGCATCTCGCCGAACCAGACGATGTCGGGGCGCACCTGCCCCTCGGCGTGACAGGCCGGACATGAAGCCGTCTCGCCCATCGCCCCTTGCCATGGAAACCGCTCATCGCACGCCAGGCACCAGCCTTTGCTGAGCTCTCCGTGCATGTGGATCAGCCGCCTGGAGCCGGCGCGCTCGTGCAGATCATCCACATTCTGCGTCACGAGCAGCAACTCGCCCGGCCATTCGGCGTCCAGCCGTGCGAGCGCCTGGTGCGCCGCATTGGGCTGCACCGTCGCGAGCTTCGCCCGTCGTGCGTCGTAGAAGGCGTGGACCAGCGCAGGGTCGCGCCGGAATGCCTCGGGAGTCGCAACGTCCTCGACCCGATGGCCTTCCCACAGCCCGTCGGGCCCGCGGAATGTCGCGAGGCCGCTTTCCGCCGAAACTCCGGCGCCGGTCAGGATGACGATATTGCGGATGTCCATGGCGCGAGCATAAAGCGCTCGAGCGATGAGCGAAGCGCAAATCCGCATCGGCGTTGGCGGCTGGACCTACCCGCCGTGGCGCGGAGTGTTCTATCCCGAGAATCTGCCGCAATCGAAAGAGCTCGAATATGCGTCGCGGGCGCTGAGCGTCATCGAGATCAACGCGACTTTCTATGGGCGGCAGAAGCCGAAGAGCTGGGAAACCTGGGAGAAAGCCGTTCCCGACGGCTTTCAGTTCGCCGTCAAAGGTTCGCGCTACTGCGTCATGCGGTCGCGGCTCTGCGAGGGCGCCGAGGGTATCGGCAATTTCTTCGCGCAGGGCTTCGCCGCACTCGGACCGAAGCTCGGGCCGATCCTGTGGCAATTCGCTTCGCGCCGCAAATTCGACCGCGATGATATCGCTGCGTTCATCGACTTGCTTCCGGAGAAACTGGACGGCCTCAAGCTGCGCCACGCGATCGAGCCGCGGCACGACAGCTTCAATGACGAGAAGTTCTTCGATCTTTGCCGCGCGCGGAACATCGCCGTCGTGTTCGAAGATTCCGACGATTATCCGCTGATCGAAGCCGACACCGCGGACTTCGCTTACGCCCGCCTGCAGCGCATGCGCGAAGAGGTCGAGACCGGCTACGATGCCGCAGCGCTCGATGCTTTCGCCAAGCGGGCGCGCCAATGGCAGAAGGATGGCCGCGACGCGTACATCTTCATGATCAACGGCGCCAAAGTCCGCGCTCCCGCCGCTGCGCTGGCCCTGCAGGAACGGCTTCGCTAAGCAACACGCCATGCGCACTGCCGATCAACCGATCCGCATCAGCCTCATCGCGCCCAATGGGCGCATGGGTCAGGCGATCGCGGCTGCGGCGAATGAAGATCCCGCGTTTCACGATCGACCAGGATCATGGCGACGTTCTCGTCGATTTCTCCGCGCCGGCGGCGCTTCAGGCCGAGTCTCGATCGGGCAGTCTCCGCAGCAATACCGATCCTCATTGGAACGACCGGGCTCGACGCGCTGGCGGACCAGCGGATTTCGGCTGCGGCGAAGAATGTGGCGGTGCTGCGCTCGGCAAACACTTCGCTCGGCGTCGCCCTGCTTGCGGAGCTGGCGGAGCGCGCCGCGCGCGTGTTGGGCCCCGAGTGGGACATCGAGATTGCCGAGACGCACCATCGCAGCAAGACCGATGCTCCTTCGGGAACGGCGCTCATGCTCGGGGAGGCGGCAGCGCGTGGGCGCGGCGTAGCGTTGAAGGCGGAGCGCGGCCGCGACGGAACCGGACTTAAGCGCGAGGAGGGCGCAATCGGTTTTGCATCCCTGCGCGGCGGCACGGCCGCTGGCGATCACGATGTGCTGTTCCTCGGGCCGAACGAGCGGCTGATCCTGTCGCATCGCGCCGAAAACCGGATGATCTTCGCCCGCGGAGCGCTCGCCGCGGCGCGCTTCCTCGCCGGTAAGCCGGCTGGACTCTATTCGATGCGAGACGTGATCGGCGCTCTGTGAGCGAGGCGCGCGTCGAATTGCGCGGCCTCGCGCGGCGGCTCGGCGTTTCGACGCGACCATGCTGGTGATGGGTGGCATCATCGGTTCCGGTATCTTCGTCACCCCCGCCGAAGTCGCCCGGCACGTCGACACGCCGCTGCTGATCGTCGGAGTTTGGGTGCTGGGCGGAATCGTCGCGCTGGCGGCGTCATTCATTTACGCAGAGCTCGCCGCCCGCCGGCCCGGAGGTGGGCGGACAATATGCTTACCTGCGCGATGCCTACGGGCCGATGCCGGCATTCCTCTACGGCTGGGCGCTTCTGCTCGTGATCCAGTCGGGCGGAATGGCCGCAGTCGCAATCACCTTCGCGCGCTACTTCGGCAATCTCGTCCAGCTGCCGGTCGCTGACAGCGCGGTCGCCGTTGCCGTCCTGGCGCTCCTCACCTTGATCAACTGCCTGGGTGTTCGCTCGGGAAGTAACGTCCAGAGCGTACTGATGGTGCTGAAGATCCTCGCGATAGCCGTACTGGTGGGCGCGGGGATGTGGTTGGCGCCGGCCGCTGCCGCGCACGCACAGGCTCCAAGCCTCGGATCGATGTCGACTGTCGCGGCGATCGGGGCTGCCATGACTCCGGTGATGTTCTCCTACGGCGGGTGGCAGACGTCGAGCTTCGTCGCCGGCGAAATGCGCCATCCGCAGCGCGATCTCGGGCGTGGCTTGCTGTTCGGTGTTGCAGGCGTGATCCTGCTTTATTGTGCGGTCGCGCTGGTCTGCGTGCACGCGCTCGGCCCCGCCGGTCTCGCGGCGTCTAAGACCCCGGCCACCGACGTCATGCGGCTAGCGCTCGGCGAAAGAGGCGCGAGCTTCATCGCGATTGGAATCGCGATCTCCGCTTTGGGCTTTCTCAGCCAGGGCATGCTCACCGCCCCGCGTGTCTATTTCGCGATGGCCGAGGACGGTCTGTTCTTCCGCTCAGTCGCCGAGGTGAGCGCGAAGACGCGCGTGCCGGTGGTTGCGATCGTCCTGCAGGGCGTCGCCGCGGCGGTCATCGCCCTGTCCGGCACCTTCGGCCAAATCCTGAGCTACGTCGTCTCGGTCGACTTCATCTTCTTCGGGTTGACCGGCGCTGCACTGTTCGTCTTCCGAAGCCGTGATCCAACCAGCCGGTCGCGTTCAAGGCGCCGCTCCACCCGTTCACGACCGGCCTGTTCGTCGCCGCCTGCGCGCTCACCGTCATCGCGACGGTCTGGAACAACCCCGTCAACAGCCTGATCGGCTACGCGATCCTGCTCGCGGGCGTTCCGGCGTGCCTCTACTGGCAACGAAAGAACCGGAGAACCGCCGCGCAATGAGGGCGATGCAGTCCGATTACATGCATTGGGCCAAGTTCAAACCGCCCGTCCGGTTCGCGCTGACCGGAAGCGAAGTCCCGCATTTCCGGATGGACTCGCTTTCCGTCAGCATCGCCGATCTCGACCTCGATGGCGCAAGCCACCCGCGATATGCGCCGCTGCGGTCGGCCATCGCCGAACGCTACGGAGTGACCCCCGACCAGGTCGTTGCCGCCGACGGCACGTCGATGGCGAACTTCCTCGCCATGGCGGCGCTGATCTCGCCCGGCGACGAAGTCCTGATCGAGCATCCGACCTATGAGCCGCTGCTCGGCGCGGCGTCGTTTCTCGGTGCCGACATCAAACGGTTTGAGCGCAAGGCCGCGGACGCGTTCCGGCTCGATCCGGCCATCGTGCAATCTTCCATGTCCGACCGCACGCGCCTGATTGTCGTCACCAACCTGCACAACCCGAGTTGCGCTTTGGCCGACGAGCCTGAGCTTCGCGCGATCGGGAAACTTGCGCGGCAAAGCGGCGCGCGCGTGCTGATCGACGAAGTCTATCTCGACTCCGCCGTTCCGCCGCGGCCGAGTGCGGTGCATCTCGGCCCCGAGTTCGTCTGCACCAACAGTTTGACCAAAGTGTACGGCCTCAGCGGCTTGAGGTGCGGCTGGATCCTGGCCGAGCCGGAGCTCGCCGAACGCATGTTGCGGCTGAACGATCTTTTCGGAGTTAACCAGGCGCATCCGGCCGAACGGCTCGCGTGCATCGCATTCGAGCATATCAATGAGGTCATCGGTGATACGCCCGCGATGCTCGAGCGTAACCGCGACCTATTCAACCGCTTCGCTGCTTCACGCGAAGACGTCGAGTGCATGTCCGCCGAGCACGGCATCACTGCGTTTCCGCGCTGGGCCGGGGGTGACACCGACAGCCTCGATGCGCACCTTCGCGAGCGTCATGACGCAGCGGTCGTTCCGGGCCGCTGGTTCGAGATACCCGACCATTTCCGCGTCGGTTTCGGCCTTCGGACGGACGAGTTTGCCGAGGCTCTAACGCGCCTTGGCGCGGCGCTCGATGAACTCAAATGAAGCGCGAAGAAGTTTTCGAGTTTTTTCGCCGGCTGGCGGAAGCCAACCCCTCCCCGACGACGGAGCTCGAATATGCGGATCCCTACACGCTGCTCGTCGCGGTCGTGCTGTCGG
>CAWAXE010000001.1:0-60358 GCA_963785965.1 uncultured Alphaproteobacteria bacterium | reverse complement strand
GCGAGCAGGCGGAGCGGAAAGCCAATGACTCCGGAGGAGTGGCCGCACATGCGTTCGATCGCAAGAAAGGTCTTGCCGGTGTTGGTCGGCCCGAGGATCGCACGAACCGGAGCGTCTGAACGCGGCGCCATCATATCCGAATGTGGCAGCGCGCCAGAGAAGCGCAAGGTTCCTTTTGTGCGCTTTTTAAGGGGGTCTTAACCTCGATTCGCGACACCGGGCGGGTGTTGACGCCACAAACCCAAGTGCAGCGCTTCGGACGGCGCCAGTTGCCCATGGCTCGCGCCCGTGCGCTTGCGCCGGCTTTGCCGCGTCCGGGCTGGAAGAGCGGCGGCGCGATTGCACTGCTGTTCAGCGGGGTCGCCTGGGCGTCCTTGCCGCGCCTCACCAATGTTCCGACCGACGAGCAGCACCAATGGCAGGCGCTCGCGATCGCTCCGCTGTCGAGCGGCGGAGCGACGGGCATGCGCATGGTAGCGACTGAAGCGGTCGAGCCGGTCGAGTTCGTGCCGAAGCGCGTTGTGGCCGCCGAGCCGGTTGCAGCTCCGTTGCCAACGCCTGCGCTCGGCGTCGGCGGCCCGCTGCGCATCAGCGGCCGGGTGGGCGAGGGTCTTTATTGGTCGCTACGCGCGGCGGGAGCCTCCCCCAAGTGGCGGCGCAATATCTCGCCGCGCTGGCGACCCAGATCGATGTTGGAGACGTCGCGCCGAATACGAGCTTCGACATGGTGCTCGGGGACAATCGAGAATTGCTTTACGCGGGGCTGAACCGCGTCGGCGAAGGTGCACTGCAGCTGGTGCGGTGGGATGCCAACGGCCGCAGCGAGTGGATCGACGCTGCCAACGCGGCGAGGCCCGCGCCCGTCGAAAGCGGCATGATGATGCCGGCGCGCGGGCCGATCACCTCCTACTTCGGCAACCGCTATCACCCGATCCTCCACTTCACGCGCTTTCACGCGGGCGTCGATATCGGCGCCAGCTGGGGCAGCCCGATCGTCGCCGCTGGCGACGGCCGCATCGTCGCTGCGGGGTGGGCGGGCGGCTACGGCCGCGAGGTGCAGATCGCCCACGGCGGCGGGCTGGTCAGCCTGTACGGCCATATGAGCGAGATCGTCGCCGCGCCCGGCAGCTTCGTTCGCCAGGGCCAGCTGATCGGCTACGTCGGCTCAAGCGGCCTCTCGACCGGCCCCCACGTGCATTTCGAAGTCCGGCAAGGCGGCCAGCCGGTAAACCCGCTCGCCGTGCGCTTTGCCGGCGTGCAGGTGGCGGACACGGGGCTGGTCAACGCGGTGAAGGCGCGGCTGAAGGCGCTGCTCACTGTTGGGGCAAGCGCGGCTAGACGGCTGCCTCGGCGGCCTCCGACTATGCGTTACCACTTGCTCACGGCGTTCGTATCGTCAAGAAGCTGAAGAACGTCGGGGCGTCTACGGTCATTGTTTCCGCAACGCGCCCCCGTCCGCCGCGATGCCGTCACATCGAAGTTTCTTGCGCTCTTGTTGGACTTGGTTTTCGCGATCCGAATCCGGACCGCCCCGGCCTCAAGCCGTCCCGAATGATTGCGGAAGCCGGTGCGGCGTTCGATGAAATGTGGCCACGGTCGTTGCGGCGCATTTTCAATTCGCCCATCGACTTGAGCGCTCAGCCATGCTTCGTCGTCGGGTGCTTGAGCGGCAAGCGTTACCGATCGCCATGATCGCAGAGGTTAGCATCAGCGGTGCCGTCATGGCAGTCAGTAGCGATCTACTTGAATGCTCGGCCATGGCTCGGACCGCTTAGCGCCCGTGCCCCCGCCAGCGCTTGATCGTCCGCTGGATGATGCCCGCTTCATCACCCGTCTCGCGCCACAGGCGGGCGAAGCTGGGATCGGACGAGGCCGGGCGTTTCTCGGGCTCGAGGTCGTCGAAGCGCACGCGGATCGGGATCGCGACGCCCTCGCCGCAGACAATGCATTCGCGATTGCGGAGCGCTGGAATAGCATCGAGGAAGCCGCGCGCACCTTCGGGCATCGCCGCGCGGACGCAGGCCTGGTCGCGTTCGTTGTTCAGTCGCATCGCGATGATCGTGCCGCACTGCGACAGCACGCCTTCGGCCAAGTCCGACGGACGCTGCGTGATCAGGCCGAGGGAGACGCCATACTTACGGCCTTCCTTGGCGATGCGCTCGAGGATGCGGCGAACGGCCTGGCCGTTTTCGGAAGTTTCGTCCTTGGGGACGTAGCGGTGCGCCTCCTCGCAGACGAGCAGCAGCGGGCGCTGCGCCTCGGTCCGCGACCAGATCGCATAATCGAACACCATGCGCGCAAGAACCGAAACCACCACTGAAGTGACTTCGGACGGGACGCCCGAGACGTCGACGATCGAGATCGGCCGGCCCTGGCTAGGCAGCCGGAACAGTTTCGCGAGCAAGGCCGGCATCGAGTCCGTCACCAGCATTCCGGAGAACATGAAGGTGTAGCGGGGGTCGGCGCGAATCTCGTCGAGCTTGGTCTTCAGGCGCTGGAACGGGAGCGTGTCGCCGGCGCGGTCGAGCTTGCCCATCTCATTGACGAGGATCGTATTGAGGTCGGCGAGCAGATAGGGGATCGGGCTGTCGACGGTGACCTTGCCGTACTGGCTGACGTCCTTGCCCTTGGTGCGCGCGGCGAGAAGCAATTTGGCGAGAATGTCGGCGTCCCGTTGCCGCTCGTGGCCATGCGTCGTCAGAAGGACTTCGCAATGCTCGTCGAAGTTCATCAGCCAATAGGGTAGCTGCAAATTGTCGACGTTAAAAATTTCGCCGCAATTCTTGAATGCGGCCGAATATTCGCCGTGCGGGTCAATCATCACGATGTGACCCTCGGGCGAAAGCTGCGAAATGCGGTGCAGGATCAAGGCGACGGAGGTCGATTTGCCGGTGCCGGTCGATCCGAGAACGGCGAAATGCTTCGACAGCATCGCGTCCACGTAAAGGGCGCCGCGGATGTCGTCGGTCGGGTAAACGGTGCCGATCTCGACGTGCGGTTCGTCGCTTGCGGCGAAGACGGCGCGCAAGTCCTCGGTCGAAACCGGGAGCACGGGCGCACCGGGAATTGGATAGCGCGTGACGCCGCGCCGGAAATTGCCGAGCTGGCCGTTGGCCGCCCTGGTGCCCTCGCCAAGGAAGTCGACGAGGGCGGTGACCTCGCCGCCGGCTTCGCCACGCATCGTGCGAACGTTGGCAATGAGCCAGTTCTCGCCGACGGTCATCTTGACCTGGCTGCCGACCTGACCCGACATGGCGATCGACGGGTCCTTGTGCGACTGAATCCCATTCAGGGCGGCGGCGTCCATGCGAATCTGCGAACCCGAACCGGCGATTTCCACGACCTGGCCGATCGCGGTGAGGGATGCGCTCAAGCCGTCTTTCGAAACCGGTGCTTCCTCCGCGAAGTTGCTGACTTCGTTGAGAAATTCGTGCAGATTCGGCTGATCGTCCATGTGCGCGCACTCTCCGCTCTCAATCACTGGGCAACTGCTTAGCCGGGAGCGGTTAAAATTAACTTAGGCGTTCGTGCATACCCGGCCTTAGAAACGGCGGCGGAATGCGGCGGCCGCAGCCCAGCCGAGGCCGAGCGAAAGCGCCACGGATACAAGACCGTAGAGACCTTCGTGGCGGCGGGCGGCGAGCGCCACGTAACGCTCGAAGCCCGACTTATCGATCTGGATGTCGCGCGTCGCGGCGGCGAGCACGCGTCCGTCGTCGATGAGGAAGGTCTCGGCGGTGTAGGTGCCGACCGGGACCTGGCTGGGGATGGTAATCACCGCGCGATAGAGGACCCCACCGGTGATTTCGACGCCTTGCGGGTTTTCGGAATAGAGACCTTGGCGGTGACGAAGGTCGAGCAGCCCAGCTTCGAACCGCCGCTCCTTCTCGGGTAGCGCCCCGCCGCCCGGCGACAGCTGGAGATTGTGCAGACCGAGCTCGTAAATGGAGGCGGTGCGGTCATCGACGAGCTGGCGGATCGGCCGGGAGGAGGCGACCGCGTAAAAGGAAGGAGCCGAACGAAAGCGGTCGGAATCCGCATTCATCCAGATCCCCGCGATCTTCTGCTTCTCGCGTACCAGAATTGGCTGCACCGGGCCGCGCAGAACCACTGCGATGTCGGTGGGCTTGGCCGGCGGACGGCCGCCGGGATAGACGACGGCGCCGAACAGAAGCAGCTGCGCGCCGGTGAAGCTGTAGCGGATCTGCACCTGCCGCGCCGAGATGTCGGGCACCAGCACCGGCTTGTCGGCGCCGAGTAGGAGCGGCGCGAGGCAGGCCAGCGCAAGCGGAGCGAGACGGCGCTTCATAGATAGACGATCGAGTAGATCTCGTCGGGGCGCCAGAAGAGGCCAAGGAACATGCGCAGGCCCACGAGCAGGATGATCAGTGCCAGCGCGAGGCGCAAATAGTCCGGCCTGAGGCGCGTCGTAAGAAGCGCGCCATATTGCGCGCCGATGACGCCGCCGATCAGCAGGAGTCCGGCGAGAACGATGTCGACAGCGCGCGTAGTGAGCGAATGGACCAGGGTGGTTCCGGCACTGACCGTGAGGACCACCACCAGGCTGGTGCCGACGACAATGCGCGCGGGCATCCCGAGCAGATAGATCATCGCCGGGACGAGGATGAAACCGCCGCCGATGCCGAGAAGCACGGTGAGCACGCCGGCGAGAAATCCCAGCGCAAGCGGAGCGACGGGCGAAAGATAGAGTCCGGAGCTGTAAAAGCGCCAGCGCAGCGGCAATGAGGCCACCCAGCGATTGTGGCGAGCGGCCGCCTTCGCCGGCTCCTTTGTGCCGAGATAGCCGAGCGCGGTCAGCGAATCCTTGAGCATGAGAGCCCCGATCGCGGCGAGGATGACGACGTACAGAAGTCCGATGACGACATCGATCTGACCGCTCGCCTGAAGAACGCGGAACAGAGCCGCACCGACCATGGAACCGAGCAGGCCGCCGGCGATCATCACTCCGCCCATCTTCATGTCGACCCCGCCGCGGCGCATGTGGACCATGACCCCCGAGACGCTCGCGCCGGTGATCTGGGTCGCGGACGATGCGACTGCGACCGTCGGCGGGATTCCGTAGAAAATCAGCAGTGGCGTGGTGAGAAAGCCGCCGCCGACGCCGAACATTCCCGAGAGCACGCCGACGAGGAAGCCGAGGACGATGATGAAGAGCGCGTTGACCGACTGGCCGGCGATCGGCAGGTAAATGTCCATCCGCGGCAAGGACTAGCCGCAAACGGCGGCGGGGGCCAAGCGCGTGAGCCTAGAAATCGCCTGCGAGGGTGATCGCCGGTCCCGAGCCGGGCCGCGCATTGCCGGCGAGGCGCTGCCGCCAGTCGAAATGCACGCGGACATTGCGGCGGACCTGCATGCTGATCCGCGGGCCCGCATCGACGCGGTACAGACCCGGCTGTGCCCCGCCCCAGACCCCGAATCCGGCGGAGAACCGTTTGTACACTGGCCGGGTGAACGCCAATCCACCGTCGATGAAGAGGTCGCGGCTGCGCACGCCGACGATGCCGCCCTGCAGGTATGCGTCGAGGCTGAGCCGCCACGGCATCGGCCGCTGGTAGACGCCGCCCTCGAAGAACAAGGCGAAATCGTTGCGGCCGTCGCTGAACTGACCGAGCCGCTGGCGGCGTTCGGCGGTTATCCATACCGGGATGCTGGCGATCGGCTGGACCCGGACCCCAGCGGCGAATTCGCCGCCGCGGCGACCGACGGTCGTGCTGGTCCTCAGCGTCGCGGCGATCTGGCGGGTAAAATTGTAGGTGAGCCGCGACCCGGCCTGGCTTGCGCCGAGCGTCCCGTTGCCGGCGAGCGAACTCGATCCGGCGATTCCGGTCTGCTGACCGCGCAGGAGCGCCCACATCGTCAGTTGGACACGGTCGATGGCGTTGGGCTTCAGCGGCGCGCTATCGGCCGGGAAGGTCGGCGTCGAACTGGTCGTCGCCCGCGACATGCCAGCGATGCGCGACAGCGGCCAATCGCCGAGCGGCGGGAGCTGCGCGTAAAAGACCGGCTCGGGAGTAGGCAATGCGTTCGCCAGCCGGGTCGGCGGAGGCGGCACGTCGGCCGCGCTCGCGGCGCGTACCGCCGGCAGCTGGTAGACCGGGACGACTCCCCGGCGCATCGGCACGGGAACTCCGATTACGCCTCGCACATATTGGACCGGCGGTCCGACCGAAGCGGACGCTACGGGGATCACTGCAGCGGGCACCGGTGCGACAGGGGCGGGCAGAGCGTTTGTTGCGGCATAGTTGGGCGCGGCGGGCGCGACGGCCTCGATCTGCGGGAAGTCGGTCGGGACGATCGGCGGCGGCGCCTTCGCTTCGCCGCGCCCGATGCTGAACAATCCGGTCGGGATCATTCCAAGCGTCGCGGCGCGAAAACCTGCCCAGCCGACGACGGCGAGCGCCAGGAAGCGGAGGGACGGCCTCATTGCGGAAGCTCGGCGGGGAAGATGTGCCGGGTTTTATCCCACCTCTTCGCGCCGCCGCCGAGGTGAAGCGAAACCGCGCGTGCGGCGGCGAGCATGGCGATGACATTGCCGACGACCATGCGCGGGATCGAAAGCAGCCCTTCGCGCCAGCCGTAGGCCGACCTGGTGAAGGCGGCGCGCATGAGA
This sequence comes from uncultured Alphaproteobacteria bacterium, assembly GCA_963785965.1. Lineage (GTDB taxonomy): Bacteria > Pseudomonadota > Alphaproteobacteria > Sphingomonadales > Sphingomonadaceae > Sphingomicrobium. The sequence continues at coordinate 53,727 of CAWAXE010000001.1, read as the reverse complement.
ATCGCGCCAGGCGAGCAGCCACCCGTTGATCGCAAGCAGGATGATCAACATCGGATCGAGGCGCGCCCGGATCGGAGCGCCAAGCGCCTCGGCAAGCCACAACTGCAACCACAGGAAGGCGGCAGCGTAAGCCGCAAGGAGCAGCAGCGCGGCGAAGGGCCCGCGGCGATCGCGCAGCCGCATCCAACGCTCGCCGAAGCCACCGCTCCACCCGAGCCGATCCCAGCCGGCGAGCGCGATTCCGCCGAGCCACCGCGCCTTTTGGCGAACGGCGGCGCCGAGGCTCGCTGGGAAATGGCCGCGGCTGGCGACGACTCCGCGTTCGCCCGGCCGCGCGGGAATGCGCACGAACATCGTCTTGAGGCCGAGCTCGCCGATCCTCAGCCCGACCTCATAGTCCTCGGTCATGCTGTTGCCGATGAAGGGCTTGCCCTCCTGTCGTGCGGCGAGCTGGGAGAGCGGCCGCCGCGCAATTGCGCAGCCGACGCCCGCCAGCGGAATCGCTGCGCCGATCGCCTCACGAACGACCAATTCCTTGATGTGCGCCTCGGCGAACTCGTCGCAATAATGGCCGCTCACCCATCGCGAGTGCGGGTCGGGCAGCGGCAGGACCGGAAGCTGGATCACGCCCGCCCGGTCGATCAGCCCGTCGAAGATCCTGAACTCGAGCGGGTGGACGACGTCCTCGGCGTCGTGGAGCACCACCGCCTTCGCCGAGCGGCCGGTCTCCAGCTCGTAAGCGATCAGCGCATCGTAAAGATGATTTAGGCAATCGGCCTTGGTCGTCGGACCGTCCGCATGGACTTCGACGGATTCGATCCGAGGGTCATCGACGCCGGCGATCGCCGCTGCGGTCGCCGGGTCGTTGTCGTAATGGCCGACGAAGATCCGGTAATCCTCATAGTCGAGCCGGCGGAGCGTTGCCTTGAACATCGAAGCGATGACCGAAGACTTCGTCCCAGGCCGGCACCAGCATCGCGATGAAGCCGGGCTTGCTCGTGAAGTAGAATTGGTTGGCGTAGAATTGCGGGTGGCGGCGGTAGACGGTCAGCGAACGCCAGCCCGCACGCGAGAAATAGATGAGATCGACGAGCACATCGTTGATGCCGAACAAAAGAAAGCCGACGCCGGCGAACAGCGCCAGCTCCGCCGCGGCGCGGCCAAGCATTTCGGCAATGGCCATTGCGGCGAGGCTAAAGAATTGTCGTCGCTTTGCTTGGGCTCGGTCGGTTCATATCAGCCTCCCCTGGCGGCGAATCACAAGAACCGAGCGGCCGCGACATGGCATAACGGGAATTAAACAACAAGTTTGGTTCGTTAATCGGCCGTTATGAACGTTCGTCCGGGAGTGGCGCCGTCTTGAGTTCCGGGTTAGCTCCCGCCCATGAGAGGCCGGAGTGCGATTGGCTGTCGCCGCCTTGACCCCATTGGGACCGGCGCACGCGCGGGGACAGTGCGTCTTTGCCGGCGGCGCCTGGGCTGCGATCGATCGCGGCGAGACGCTGCGAGGCTCTGGCTCGCTCGGCGAAGATCGCACCCAAGGGCAAGGCGCAGGCGACGGTGGGCTTCGCCTTCACGCCCGATCATCGGCGCTGGGGCGAGTTTCATGCCCAGCTCAGCCGGATGCCGCGGCCGGGCTCGAGCGTGATGCTCCAGGTCGGCAACCAGCCGTTCCTGCTGCGTGACGCGAGACGCCTGGGCGTGGAGTCGCGGACCGCTGCAGGAGCAGGCGATCATCGCCGCGATACGCTATGCTACGGGAATGCGGATCGAGGCGCGGGACACCGCCGGCGTGCGCTTCGCCGATCCATATCTCCTCGACGGCGCTCCGACGGCGATCGATGCGGCCGCTGCGCGCTGCGCATTGCGCGCGGCTGGCAAAGTGCGCTGACGGTCCCTAGATAACGCCTCGCCATGAGTGCCGATACGACCTTGATGCCCATTGCCGGCGCGATCGATCCCGTGCCCGTTCCGCGCGGCGCGACGGCGCGCGCCGACGGGCGAGTCGAGCTGGTCGGCCTGTCGAAGGACCAGATCCGCGCCGAGCTCCTGGCTGCAGGCCTGGACGCGCGCCAGGCGAAGCTTCGCGCCAAGCAGGTCTGGCACTGGATCTACAATCGCGGCGTAGGCGACTTCGGCGCGATGAGCGACATCGCCAAGCCGCAGCGCGGCTGGTTCGCCGAGCGCTTCGTCATCTCGCGTCCCGAAGTCGTCGAGGCGCAGGTCTCGTCCGACGGCACGCGCAAGTGGCTGCTGCGCACGCACGACGGCCACGATTTCGAGATGGTGTTCATTCCCGACGCCGACCGCGGGACGTTATGCGTCTCGAGCCAGGTCGGCTGCACGCTCAATTGCCGCTTCTGCGCAACCGGCACGATGCAGCTGGTGCGCAACCTCGAACCGGCGGAGATCGTCGGCCAGGTGATGCTCGCCCGCGACTCGCTCGGCGAATGGCCGTCCCAGCCGCGAGGGCCGGATGCTCACCAATATCGTGATGATGGGCATGGGCGAGCCGCTCTACAATTTCGAAAATGTACGCGATGCGCTGAAGATCGTCATGGACGGCGACGGGCTCGGACTATCGCGGCGGCGGATCACGCTTTCAACGAGCGGTGTCGTGCCGATGATGGCGCGCGCTGGCCAAGAGATTGGAGTCAATCTCGCGGTGTCGCTGCACGCGGTGACCAAGGCAGTGCGTGATGAGATCGTGCCGCTCAATCGCAAATACGGCATCGAGCAATTGCTGGAAGCGTGCGCGGCTTACCCGGGCGCGAACAACGCGCGGCGCATCACCTTCGAATATGTGATGCTCAAGGACAAGAACGACAGCGCAGAGGACGCGCGCGAACTCGTGCGGCTGATCCGCAAGTACAAGCTTCCGGCGAAAGTGAACCTGATCCCGTTCAATCCGTGGCCCGGAGCGGCGTATGAATGCTCGACCGATGAGCGCATCCGCGCCTTCAGCAACATCATCTTCGAGGCGGGGATTTCGGCCCCCGTACGCACGCCGCGCGGCCGCGACATCGACGCGGCTTGCGGCCAGCTAAAGACGGCGGCAGAGAAAAAGCGAAAGCACGCGGCGGTCGCGTGAAGGAGCGTCCATGTCGCTGATCGGCAGGCTCGTCGACAAGCTCTTGACCAAAGGCAGCATCACCCTGCTGCGCCCGGGCAAGCGGCCGGAGACCTTCGGACGCGGCGGCGGGAAGCACCTGACGGTGCGATTCACGGATCGCAAGGTCGCGTTCGACATCATCAAGAATCCGCGCCTTGGTCTTGGCGAAGCCTACATGGACGGCCGGCTGATCATCGAGGACGGAACGATCCTCGATCTGCTTGAGATGATCGTCGGTTCCAATCGCTGGGAGGACAAAGGCGAGGGACGAGCCGCGCTTTCCAGGGGCAAACGGCGGCTGAACCGGCTGCTCTTCCGCAACAATCCGATACGGGCGCGCCGCAACGTCGCGCACCACTACGACTTGAAGGACGAGCTCTACGAACTCTTCCTCGACGACGACAAGCAATATAGCTGCGCTTACTTAACCGATCCGGGCAACAGCCTTGAGCAGGCGCAGGCCGACAAGAAGGCGCACATCGCCGCCAAGCTCGCGCTCGGGCCGGGGCAGCGCGTGCTCGACATCGGCTGCGGCTGGGGCGGGATGGCGCTGTACCTGCACAAGGTCGCCGGCGTCGACGTGCTTGGCATCACCTTGTCCGAGCATCAACTCAAGATCTCACGCCAGCGCGCCGCCACAGCAGGCGTGTCGGACCACGTGAAGTTCGAGCTGATCGACTATCGCCACCTCGACGGCACGTTCGACCGCATCGTTTCGGTGGGCATGTTCGAGCATGTCGGCGCCAAGCATTACGACGAGTTCTTCGCCAAGTGCCGCGAGCTACTGAAGCCCGAAGGCGTGATGCTCCTGCACACGATCGGCAAGCTCGGCGAGGTGGCGAACGGGCCGGATCCCTTCACCGACAAATGGATCTTTCCGGGCTATCATCTCCCTTCGCTCAGTCAGATCTTCAGCTCGAGCGAGCCGGTCCGGCTGATCGCCAGCGACGTTGAGATTCTGCGCCTGCACTATGGATTGACGCTGCGCCATTGGCGCGACCGCGCGATGAAGGCTCGCGCGCAAATCGAGGCGATGTACGATGCGCGCTTCTACCGTTTGTGGGAATTTTACCTCGCCGGTGGTATCGTCATGTTTGAGAACGGCGCTGGGTGCAATTACCAGATCCAGTTCATCCGCGATCGGCGCGCGCTGCCGATCACGCGCGACTATATGGCCGAAGCCGAGGCGCGCTACCGCAGAATCGCAGCCGAGCCGGCTGCGCCAAAGAAGAAAGCGGCGGCTAAACGCGGCCGCTCCGAGGTTTCAGAACTGGCGAAATGAACGAAGCGATGGCCGTGCCAAGGCACGGACACGCTGTTCGTCAGCTTCGGTGGCCTTTCGCGCGAGCCGAGCTCTGCGATTGCCGGCGTTCTTGGGGCGTGAGCGTTCCGTCGTGGTTGAGATCCGCGGCGTCGAAATGCTGAAGCGCGACGCGCTGCGCCTCGCCAAGCGACACGCGGCTATCGTTGTCGGTGTCGGCGCTGTCGAACAGGCGCGCGATCGCCGCGCCACGCATATTCGCGTGACGCGGTTTGACCTTGCCGCTGGCGACCGCTGCATCGAATTCCGCGTGGGTGAGAATCCCGTCCTTGTTGGCGTCGGCGCGTGCGAAAAGAGGTGACGCGCCGGAACGCCGGCTCGCCTTGACTGGCACCTGCCTCCTTGCGTTGCGCGCGGCCCGTGCGGCGTCGAGTTCTGCCTGCGTGATCTGTCCATCGTGATTGGAATCGAGGCGATCGAAGAGGCGCGACGCGCGTTCGGGGGCGCTCTTCGCCGCCCGCGCTTCGAAATGCGCCTGTGCGGCCGCGACCTCGTCTTTGCTGATGAAACCATCGTGATTGACGTCGAACCTGCCGAACATTTTCTCGACGTGCTTTGGGACCTCGGCGCGAAGTTCATTGGTGGTGAAATAATTGGAACGGGGGTGAGGCGATTTCGTCGCGGTTCCCGCGAGGGGCGCCGTTCCATCGATTAAGGCGACAAGTGCAGCGCCCCAAAACACAAGCTTCTTCATCGGATAACTCCCTGTGAGGAAATTACCGAGCAGAGGCCTCGTAGACGCGTTCTCCTGCCGAATTCAAGCTGCCCATGGAACCTCACGCGTGGGCAGCTGGAGGGCATGTAATCCCGCCCCCTGCGCTCTCCTATCGCTTGGTGCGGCTTGGCGCTCCGCCTTCTCCGCTTTGACCGGGCCCCAGCTCCACTTCGGTTAACACCTTGTAATGAGGCCGCTCGCGCATGGACAATTGACCGCGTCCCGTTAGTGACCCGTGCGGGAGTGATAAGGGGCGCGTGACGATGGGGGCTCCGGGCGCAGCGATGGATGTGGTCGATGAAGCGCGCCCGTGGTGGGAGTCGCGGCTGTGCCTCGCGCTGGTGGTGTTCGCGACCATGTTGCCGTTGCTCTACCCGCCGCTCCCGCCGCTCGTGGACCTGTTCGGCCACATGGGCCGCTACCGCGTCGAGATCGACCTCGGGCGTTCGCCGTGGCTCCGCCAATATTACGATTACCACTGGGCGCTGATCGGGAATCTTGGCGTCGATTTCTTGGTGCGAATACTGGCGCCGATTATCGGGCTTGAGCCGGCGGTGAAGCTGATCGTCACTGCCATTCCGCCGTTGACGGCGATCGGGTTTCTGTGGGTCGCGAAAGAAGTGCACGGCCGGGTCCCGCCAACCGCGTTTTTCGCGCTGCCATTCGTCTACGGTTTTCCGTTCCTGTTCGGCTTCGTAAATTTCGCGCTTTCGGTCGCGCTCGCCTTTCTCGCCTTCGGTCTGTGGCTGCGGCTTGGGCGGCTCGAGCGCACGCGGCTCAGGAGCTGGCTGTTCGTCCCGATCTCGCTGGTTGTGTTCTTTGCGCACACCTACGGGTGGGGGCTGCTCGGGCTGATGTGCTTTTCGGCCGATGCGGTGCGGCTGCACGACCGCGGCCGCTCGTGGTGGAGAGCCGGGATCGAGGCGGCGCTGCACACGTCAGTGATGACTTTGCCGCTCGTCGTGATGCTGGTCTGGCGCAGCGAGACTCACGGCGGCCAAACCTACGATTGGTTCAATTGGAAGATCAAATGGCACTGGATCTATGCCACGCTGCGCGACCGCTGGAAGCTCTTTGACATCGGGTCGCTCGTCGTGCCTGCGCTGGTCTTTGTTTATGCGCTCGTCAGCCGCAAGCTAACGCTGTCGCGCAACCTTGCCTTTTCGGCGATCGTGCTCGCAATATCGTTCGTGATCCTTCCGCGAATCGTGTTTGGATCCGCCTACGCCGACATGCGGCTGGTGCCCTATCTGATCGCAGTGGCTTTGCTCGCGATCCGCTTTCGCGGCGCACCGGACCGGACAACCGCACACGTGCTCGCTGTGCTCGCGCTGCTGTTCTTCATGGTGCGGATCGGGAGCAATACATTGAGCCTCGCGATGGCCGCCGACGATCAAAGAGCGAAGCTCGCCGCGCTCGACCATGTTCCGGATGGCGCCCGGGTGATCACGCTCACCGGCATGACGTGCAACGAATATTGGCCGATGCTGCGCAACAGCCATCTCGGCGCGATGGTGATCGCACGGCGCCAGGGATTCTCGAACGACCAGTGGCTGCTCGAAGGCGTCAACTTGCTCGACCTCAAATATAAGGCGGCCGGTTATTTTGCGGCCGATCCATCGCAGCTGGTCCGCCCTAACCATTGCCTTGACTCCTTGCACCGGCAGATCGACGAATCTCTGTCGGCTCTGCCGCGCAACGATTTCGATTACGTCTGGCTGATCGACGTGCCGCCGTACAATCCACAGCTCGTCGCCGATCTTCCGGTGGTCTGGCGCGGACCGGGGTCTGTGCTCTATCGGTTGCACTAATGACCGCGCTTTCGATCGTCGTGCCCTGCTTCAACGAAGAGGCGTGCCTGCAAACCTTGCATGCGCGGTTAACCGCGGCCGCGTGTCAGGCGGTCGGCGCTGATTATGAGATGGTGCTGGTCAACGACGGCTCCCGCGACGGCAGCTGGGCGATCATGCGGGGATTGGTGGCGGAAGATCCGCATGTGGTCGCGGTGAACCTGTCGAGGAACCACGGCCACCAGCTCGCTCTGACCGCCGGCCTCGACCTCTGCGGTGGCAATCATGTGCTGATCATCGACGCCGACCTTCAGGATCCGCCCGAGCTCTTGCCGGCGATGCTCGACACGATGCGATCGAGCCACGCAGACGTCGTCTATGGCGTGCGCAAGAGCCGGCGCGGAGACACTGCGTTCAAGCGGGCCACGCGCGCACGGATTTTACCGCCTCCTGTCGCGCGCGACCGAAGTCGAAATCCCGGTCGACACCGGCGACTTCCGGCTGATGAGCCGCCGGGCGCTCGACGCTTTGCTGGCAATGCCCGAGCAGGCGCGATTCATCCGTGGGATGGTGGCGTGGATCGGCTTCAGGCAGGTGCCGCTGCCGTACGATCGGGAGGAACGGTTCGCCGGCGAGACCAAATATCCGCTGAAGAAAATGCTGCGTTTCGCGTTGGACGCGCTGACGGGATTCTCGTCCGCCCCGTTGAAGCTCGCGAGTTATGCGGGGCTGGCGCTGTCGATCGGCTCGATCGTGCTGATCCTCTATATCGCCTACGCCTGGGCCGCCGGACAAAACATCCAGGGTTGGACGTCGCTGATGCTGGTGGTGGTAGTGCTCGGCGCGATGCAGATGTTCGTGCTTGCGCTGATGGGGGAATATATCGGCAGGCTGTACAACGAGGCGAAGCGGCGGCCGCTGTATATCGTCCAGGAGGTCGCCGGTGTGGAGGAGTTGCCCTCCGGCGAGCGCCGCAAGGCGCGGCTTGGTTATCTCGCCGATGCAACCGCGAAAAGCGACAAGCCCACGGGCAAAGGCAAGCGCCCGATCAAGTGACGCTCCGCGGCGAAGGCGCGTTCGAGCGTAGCGTTGAGCAGCCCCGGCGGAAGCGTCACGTCGGCATTGTCCTTGCCGCGCAACCTGGATGATAGACGCTCGGCAACGGCGGCGGGAAAAAGCACGCTGTTGAAATAACCGATCGCCTTGAGCTGGAGCGGCGAGCTTTCGATGAGCTGGAGGAGCCGCCGTTTCGAATAGCGGCGCTTGTGATGATTCACGACGTCGTGCGCCGACCACATCCACGGATGCGCGGGAACGGTCATGACGAACTTGCCGCCCGGCCTGAGTTTGGCCGCGATCGAAGCGACCGCAGCGCGATCGTCGTCGATATGCTCGATCACGTCGAGCGCGCCGATGAGGTCGTATTGCGCGTCAGCAACTCCCGCGAGCTCGGGGAGCGGGGCGCTCATCACCGGCCGGCCGAGGCGCTGCTCGGCGAACGTCCGCGCTTCCTCGTCGAGCTCGAGCGCGTCGACATGGCCGAATTCGCCAAGCATGGCGAGGTTGTGGCCAGTGCCGCAGCCGATTTCGAGAATGCGCGCGTGCGGCGGCGGCCTGACTGACCGGCGGATCAGCGCGCCGATGACTTCACGCCGAGCGCGATACCACCAGTGGCGCTGATCGAGCTCCGCCATTTGTTGATAGACGACGCGCTCCATCAGCGGAAAACCAGCTGCCGATTTAGGAGAAACGTGGCGAAGGGCGTGACGAAGATCGCCGGAATCAGCGGCCACCAGGTCGCGCCGTGAAACAGCGGTCCGGTAAGCACCCAGGTAAAGATCTCGTTCAGGACAAAGCCCGAGGCCTGGACGAGCAGGAATTTGATCTTCATCCGCCGGTCTTCGGTCCTGCCGTGACCGCGGAAGCTCCATCGGCTGTGGAGCACAAAGCCGATCGAAACGGACACGAGGAACGCGATGACCACCGCAAGGACCGGCGTCATCACGTAGGTCGCCAGATACCAATAAATTGCGGAATAGATTGCGGCGAGGAACAAGCCGACGACGGCGAACCGGGCGAGCTGGCCGAACGCTTCGTTACGCACGTTTAATCTGGTCGCCATGTCCGCTTGCTTGCCGTTTGGAGTTTGGCGGCTACAGCGCGAAAAATGGGGCAAAGCAAGGACGAGGTCGTAATCGCAGGCGTGCTCGACTGGCTCGCGCGCCATTGGAAATCGATCGCCGTGCTGACCTGGCTCGGTTTCTGCTGCTGGTTCATCTTCAACGAATGGAACAGCATCCGCTACTTCGCTCTGGGCGATACCGACGACAATATGCGGATCATGCAGGTCCGCGCGCTGCTGCACGGGCAGGACTGGTTCGACCTCCGCCAGTATCGGATGAACCCCCCATATGGCGCGAACATCCATTGGTCGCGCCTCGTCGATTTGCCGATCGCGGGACTAATCCTGCTTCTTCGCCCGGTGCTCGGCGGAGCTGGCGCGGAGCGGTGGGCGGTCGCGATCGCGCCGCTGCTCCCTTATCTTCTGCTTCTTTTCTCTCTGGCGCTGACGGCGCGCCGGCTGATCGATCCGCGTGCTTACCCGCTCGCCTTCATCGCGGTCTTTTTCGCCGGCTCCACCAATGGCATGTTCATGCCCGAGCGGATCGACCATCATGGCTGGCAGCTGGCTCTGCTTGCGCTCAGCATGTCGGGGCTGGCCGATCCGAAGCGCGCTCCGTGGCGGTCTGACCCTTGGCATTTCGAGCGCGCTGTCGCTCGCGATCGGCCTCGAAATGATCATCTACATTGCGATGATGGGTGTCGCGATGGCGCTATTCTGGGTCGCCGATGCCGCCGAACGCGACCGACTGCGGAGCTATGCGGTCTCACTCGGCGGAGCGACCGCGCTCTCGTTCCTCCTGTTCGCGTCCTACGCGAACCGAGCGCCGGTCTGTGACGCTTTGTCTCCTGTGTGGCTTTCCGACGTGCTGCTCGGCGGCGCCTTGCTTTATGGACTTTCGCTGCTTGCGGTCGGCGATTGGAGGAAAAGACTGGCGCTTGCGCTAGCGGCGGGTGTCGTGCTCGCCGGCTTCCACGCCGTCACTTGGCCGAACTGCCTGCAGAGGCTCGAAGGCGTTTCGCCCGAGGTCTATAGGCTGTGGCTGAGCCACGTGAAGGAAGCGCGGCCGATCTATACTCACGGTTGGCGCATTGCCTCGATGATCACTGCATTGCCGATCACCGGCCTCCTCGGATGGGCGATCATGGTCAGCGTTCACCGGCGCGACCCCGAGCGGTTGCGGCGTATTCTCGGAGCCGCCGTACCGGGCATTGCCGCGACCGTGCTGCTGCTGTGGCAGACGCGCACCGGGCCGGCGGCGCAAATGCTGGCGACGATCGGAGCGGCGGCTTTTGTCTGGTATCTGCGTTCCACTCACGTGGCGGTCAAAGTCGACGGTTGTCCTCAGTGCTGGGCGCCTTCGTGATCGTCAGTCGTCGGCTCCGGGTTTGCAGTTCAGCTTCGTGGCAGCTGCATCCCGGAGCCGAAGCCGACGCCGCAGCAGAAGGCGATCGGCAAGGCGAACTCGCTGTGCAACTCGCTGTGGGGCTATCACCCCGTGGCGCTGCAGCCGAAGGGCGATAGTGTTCACGTTCGTCGACCTGGGCCCGCGGCTGATCGCGGTCACGCATCACGATGCGATTACCGGCCCCTATCATCGCAATGGCCAGCAGATCGCCGACGTGATGAACGCCTTCCGCGGGAGCGCCGACCAGGCGCACCGGCTGATCGCGAAATATCATTCCAATTATCTGCTTACCTGCCCGAAGAGCTCGACGACGACAATCTTTATGTCGGAAGCGCCCAACGGCTTTTACGCGCAGCTCGACCGCGGGCAGGTGCCGAAGTGGCTCACGCCCGTTGCTTTGCCGAAGGACTCGCCGTTCAAGATGTGGCGGGTCGTGGGCTAGGCGAGGACGTGCGGGAAGCTTTGCCTTAACCCGTCAATCACGAACTGGGCGGCAAGCGCGGCGAGGATCACGCCGAGGATGCGGGTGATCATCGCCTCGATTTTCTCGCCGATCAGCCGCATCAGAGGTCCGGCGGCGAGCAGGGTCAGCAAGGTGATCACCATCACCGTTGTTATCGCCGCCAGCACAACCGCGACTGCGGCGACGTCCTCGGCTCGGCTCACCCACAGCATGGCGCTGGCGATCGAGCCTGGGCCGGTGATCATCGGAATCGCCATCGGGAAGACGCTGATGTCCTCGGCCTCGGGTGTCCCTTCGATCTCCTCTGCACGCTTTTCACGGCGCTCGGTGCGCCGCTCGAAGATCATGTCGAAGGCAATGAAGAAGAGCAGGATTCCGCCGGCGATTCGAAAGCTCGCCAGGCTGATGCCCAAGGCATGGAGCATGGGCCGGCCGAGCAACGCGAAGAACATCAGGATTGCCCACGCGATCAGCGACGACCGGATCGCCATTGCGCGTCGATGGGCCGGCCGTCGTTCCCCGCGTCAGGCTGGCGAAGATCGGCGCGCAGCCCGGCGGATCGATGATCACCAGGAATGTGACCAAAGCCGAGCCGAACAGCTCGATCATGGCGGTGGAATGTCGTTGTAAAGCACCTGCGCGTAGCGCGTTCCGTTCCACAGATAGACGCGGAACTTCCGCCCGCCCTTCTTGTCCACCTTCCAGTCCCACCCGAGAGACTTGTCGGCGGACTCGCCGCGACCATTATCCACGCGCGTGGTGCGCGCCTGCTTGCCAGTTAACGGAGGCGGCGGAATGATCGGCGCGCCGGGGGCTTTGGTGCGCGCAGGCGGCGCAATGCACCCGCGCCTTGCGCTGCGGGGGCTGGTGGACGCTTGAGTGGGCCGCCTCCGTCATACTCCCAGCGCCAGTCCCGCGCGGTCCGCTGCCACACGGTGGTGAAATAGCCGCCCGCCGCGCCGCGAGGCCCGAACCATGGCCCCGTGTTCACCGCTGTGCGGCCGTCGCAGGATACGAAGCTGTCGCGTCGGCCGCCAGTTGACCGACTTGGGCGGATCTTTGCGGTCCTGCAGGAAATCGCGTGCCCACACCGCCTGCGGAGTAAACATCACCGCGTCGCGGTCGGCGTATTTGCGGAATGCGGTCCATTGGCCGATCCGCTGCGCATCGCGCGCGAACGCATTTTCGGCGTCGACAGCGGTCGGAACGGAGGCGGCGAGCAAGAGTGCGGCGATCATAAGCTTTTCTCGTAAGGAAAGCCTTCGCGGCGGGCAGCCGAAACGAAGGTGTTGCGGATGAGGCAGGCGATGGTCATCGGGCCGACGCCGCCGGGCACGGGGGTGATTGCACCGGCGACTTGACGGCTTCGTCGAATGCGACGTCGCCGAGAAGCTTGCGCGTTCCGTCGGGCTGCTCGACCCGCTCTTGCCCGACGTCGATCACGGTGGCGCCCGGCTTGATCCAGTCGCCGCGGATGAGTTCCGGCCGGCCGACCGCGGCGACGACGATGTCCGAGCGCCGCACGGCGCCGGGCAGATCACGCGTTCGGAATGCGCGATGGTAACCGTGCAGCTCTCGCTGCAGCAGCAGCTGCGCCATTGGCTTGCCGACGATATTGGAACGTCCGACCACGATCGCGTCGAGCCCGGCAAGGTCGCCGAGCTCCTGCTGCAGCAGATGAGGCAGCCGAGCGGCGTGCAGGGAACGAAGCCGTGAAGGCCAATCGCCAGCCGGCCGGCATTGACCGGATGGAACCCATCCACGTCCTTGTCCGGGCGATACGCGCGTGACGATCACCCGCTCGTCGATATGCTGCGGGAAGTGGGAGCTGGACGAGGATCCCATCGACCGCTCGGATCAGCGTTGAGCCGGTCGATGAGCTCGACCAGTTCTTCCTGACTTACGCGAAGCGGGCAGCCGGTGCTCGAAGCTCTCCATCCCGGCTTCGGTCGTGGCTTTGACCTTCGAACGGACGTAGGCGGCGGAAGGCGGATGCTCGCCGACCAGGACCACGGCGAGACCCGGAGCGCGGCCGGTGCTGTCGCGGAAACGCGCAACTTCACCCGCGATCCGCTCGCGAAGCGCCAGTGCGGCGGCCTTTCCATCGATCAGGCGCGCCGTCATCCGACGCCGTAATATTGCACCACGACTGCCGCCGAGCAGCTTCTTGATGACCTGGATCAGGATCAGGATCACCAGGGGCGAGAAGTCGATCCCGCCGAAATCGGGAAGCAGGCGCCGGATCGGCCGATAGAGCGGTGCAGTCAGGCGATCGAGCGCGACTGATGAACGCGCGGACGCCGCCGGAATGAATGTTGATGACGTTGAAGGCGATCAGCCAGCTGAGGATCACCTGGCTGAGATGACCCACCATGAGGATGTCGAGAAGCAGGTCCGCGATCTGACGAGGGCAAGAAGCATGTAGCCGCTTAGCGGGCTGCCACTGCAGGAGCAATCAGGGGGCGAAGCGCTCGGGCTCGGCCTCGGCGAGCACGATCGAGAAGTCTCCCGCTTCGTCGGTCCATTCCGCGTGCGGGGTCCAGCCGCCGGCGAGCAGCAGAAGGCGACCAGCGCGGTCGGCGTATTTGTGGCTGTTCTCAGTGTGGATAGACGAACCTTCGGCGAAGCGGAAGCGGACCCAGAAATCGTGAACTCCACATCGCGCGTCGCGACCAGGTGCATTTCGATGCGCGACAGGATGTCGTTCCAGCGCGCCTCGTGGCGGAAGGCGTCCAATGGAATGTCGCCGTCGAGCTCGCGATTGATCCGCTCGATGAGATTGAGGTTGAACTCGGCCGTGACTCCTTCGGCATCGCTATAGGCCGCGATAAGCCGCTCGATCGGCTTCACCCGATCCATCCCGATCAGCAGCTTTGCGCCGGGGCCGAGCAGCGCACGGAATTGCCGCAGGAGATCGGTCGCGCTCCGCGGCACGAAATTGCCGATGGTCGAGCCGGGGAAGAAGCCGAGCTTCGGCAAATGATCGAGCCCCCCTGGAAGCGAGAACGGCCGAGCGAAGTCCGCGATTACCGGGATGATTTCGAGCGAGGGAAATTTCTGCTGAAGCTCGGCGGCGCTGGCCATTGAGATAGTCGCCGGAGATGTCGACCGGCACATAAGCCGCGGGCGCGATCGCTTCGAGCAGGATCGGAGTCTTGGTCGCCGAGCCGGCGCCGAATTCGACGACAGCGGCGCCTCGCGGGATGTGGGTCGCGACATCGCCGATGACCGACTTGAGCAGCGCGGTTTCCGTCCGTGTCGGATAATAAGCCGGCAAGCGGGTGATGGCGTCGAACAGCTCGGAGCCGCGACGATCGTAGAGCCAGCGCGCGGGCACGGACGGGATCGGCGCCGACAGTCCCGCGAGCACGTCGTCGCGGAACGCGCGAGTCTGCTCGTCAAGCGTCGCGAGCAAGACGAAGCCCAGTGAATTGCCAGCGCGCGGCGGGCGGGAAGAAGTTGCGGTACGAGGTGCGGCTGTGTCCGCGCGGGGTGGCGCAGCTCGCGCCCTTGAGCACGAACTGGCCGCACATGAACTTGCCGTTATATTCGCCGACCGCGCCTTCGGCCGGGCGAAGCCAGGGTAGGAAGCGAAAGCGCTCGCGGTCCATTCCCAGACGTCGCCGAACATGCCTCCGCCGGGGCGTGGGGCGACGGCTCCGGCCGCGTCGAGCTGATTGCCGATGTTGGGATCGGCCGAGGCGGCGAAGTCTTCCCATTCGGCTTCGGTCGGAAGCCGCGCTCCGGACCAGCGGGCGAAGGCGTCGGCCTCGAAGAAGCTGACGTGCGCGACGGGCGCCGCCCAATCGATCTCGCGGCGGCCGCCGAGGGTGAACTCGGTCCCGCCGTCATGCCAGTAGAGCGGTGCGGAAATGCTATCGCGCTGGACCCAGTCCCAGCCTTCCGAGAGCCACAGGGTCGGCGTGGAGTAGCCGCCGTCAGCGAGAAACTCGCGCCACTCGCTGTTGGTGACTCGGCGGTTGGCGATTGCGTGCGGCCCGAGGAAGACGCGGTGGCGCGGCCGTTCGCTGTCGAAGGCGAAGCCCGCGTCGGTCGCGCCAGTCTCGACGATTCCTTCGCGGCCCGGATGGAAGCTCAGCGGCTCAACCGCGAAGCAAGTGGGTGGTGGAAGCTCGCCATAGGCGGGCTCGAGCGGGTTCTGCGCAAAGGCGGCGAGGATATCGGTGAGGAGAAGCTCCTGATGCTGCTGCTCATGATGGATGCCGAGCTCGATCAGCTCGAGCACTTGCGGCGCGAGCTTCGGCAGTGCGAGCTCCAGCGCCTCGTCGACATGCGCGCGATAGGCGCGGATCTCGTCGAGCGAGGGGCGGCTGAGCATTCCCCGGCGGGGCCGAGCGTGCCGCGCGCCTTCGCCTTCGTAATAGCTGTTGAAAAGGAACGGCCAGCGCTCATTGAAGAGCCGATAGCCCGGCGCGTGGTCGCGCAGCACGAAGGTCTCGAAGAACCAGGTGGTGTGCGCGAGGTGCCATTTGGCCGGCGACGCGTCGGGGAACGGCTGGATCGTCGCATCGGCATCGCTCAGCGGCGCCGCCAAATCGAGCGTCAGCTTGCGGGTGGCGAACAGCCTCTCGCGCAATTTCGCCGGTCCGGTTTCCGAATCCGCCCTGGCCATGCGCGCGCCCCTGCCACGAAGTTGCGGCGGCGTATAGTCGCTAGTTCGCTAAATGTTCTTTTCGTGCGCTCAGCCGCGCGTAGCGCCGGGTTGCCAGAGTACATCGCCGCCTTCGCTTGCCGCGACGTGGCGGGCGGCAACGAACAGATGATCGGAGAGGCGGTTGAGGTAAGCGAGCAGCTGCGGGTTGAGGGGCTCGCTTTCGTTCAGCGCGACCGCCGCCCGCTCGGCGCGGCGGACGATGGCGCGCGCGAGATGCAGCGAGGCCACGGCTGCGGATCCGCTCGGCAGGATGAAGCTGGTGAGCGGCTCGAGCGATGCGTTCATCGCGTCGATCTCGCCCTCGAGCCGCTCGACCTGACTGGCGACGATGCGCAGCGCGCCGTCCACGTTGCCGGGAGTCGCGACGTCGGCGCCGAGATCGAAAAGGTCGTTCTGAATCGTCAGCAGCCGGTCCGCGAGTTCGCCCGCACCAACTGCGGCGATCGCCATGCCGATCGCGGCATTGGCTTCGTCGACTTCGCCGATGGCGGTCATGCGCAGGCTCGACTTGCTCACGCGGCTGCCGTCGACGAGACCCGGCGCTGCCGCCGTCGCCGGTCCGCGTGTAGATTTTGTTGAGCCTGACCAAGCGCAGCCGCTCTACTTGTTCGCTGCGCCCGCGACGACGAGGATCAGCACGACGAGGACGATCGCAACCGCCTGGAAGAGCACGCGGCGGCGCATCCACTGCTGCGACTGTTCGCCGGTCACGTCCTTGCCCGAGGCCATCAGCATCACTCCGCGGACGAGCACATAAGCCGTCGCGGCCATTGCCAGCACGAGCAGGATGACGAGGGCGATCCGCATGGCCGCGCCTTAGGCGTCGACGAAGGCGAAACCAAGCGGAAGCTTGCCGTCGAGAAGGTCGGCAGCGAGCGCCGGTCCATCCACTCCGTTCTCGCGCAGCGCGGCGAGCGTTGGGGCGCGGTCGCGCTTGGCGAGGCGTCCGCCGTCGGCGTGCGCGACCAGCGGATGGTGGGCGTAAGTGGGCTCCGGAAAGCCCAGTAGAGTCTGCAGCAGGCGCTGGATCGGGGTCGAAGAGCGCAGGTCGGCTGCCCGCACGACGAGCGTCACGCCGGTCGCCGCATCGTCGACGACGCACGCAAGGTGATAGGCCGCGGGCGCATCCTTGCGGGCGAGTATCACGTCGTCGAAGTCGTCGGGACCAGTCGAGAAGCGGCGGCCCTCATCTTCGGTCCACTCCGGAAATCCCGCGATCTCAAGCGCCTTGACGCTGTCGAGCCGCCAGCAATGCGGCATTGCCGCGCGCCGCTTCGGATCGTCGGGCAGCGCGCGGCACGTGCCCGGATAATGCGCGCCGGCGGGCCCATGCGGCGCCTCGAGCGCTGCGGCGATGTCCGCGCGGGTGCAGAAGCAGGCATAGACGAGGCCCTGCGCCCGCAACCGGTCGAGCGCTTCAGCGTAAACCGCGCTCGCGCTGCGACTGGACCAGCATCGGCTGATCCCATTCGAGGCCGAGCCAGATCAGGTCCTCGTAGATGCCGTTGACGAACTCCGGCCGGCTGCGCGTCGGGTCGAGGTCCTCGATGCGCAGCAGGAATTTGCCGCCGCTCTCCCGCGCCCGCGCGTGGCCGAGGACCGCGCTGTAGGCGTGTCCCAGATGCAGATGTCCGGTGGGCGAAGGGGCGAAGCGGCTAATCACTCCTCCCCGGGACGGGGAGGTGGCAGCCGCATTTGCGGCTGACGGAGGGGGGTCAGAGTCTTGCACGAAACCCCCTCCACCACACTTCGTGCGGTCCCCCTCCCCTTCCAGGGGAGGATGAGACTTGACGCAATCCCTGCAATCCCCGATTCACGACCATGTCACACCGGCCTGGCATCCGGTGCGTCACAAGGGAAGACGGGCCGCGCCCTCTCCTCCTTGCGTGCGACGGGGCTGCGAGAGCTGGAGTTCGGACCGACCGAACGAAAGGCTTGCGCGTCGCGTGTATCATCCTGAGCTGATCCGCCATCCCGACAGCTGCCCGGCGCTGGTGCTCAACGCCGATTATACCCCGCTGTCTTATTACCCGCTCTCGCTGTGGCCGTGGCAGACGGCGGTCAAATCGATGTTCCTCGAGCGCGTCGACGTCGTCGCCCATTATGATCGCGAGGTGCACTCGCCGAGCCTGTCGTTGAAGCTGCCCTCGGTCATCGCGCTGCGGCAGTTCGTCAGGCCCAACGAATATCCGGCGTTCACGCGATTCAACCTGTTCCTTCGCGACAAATTCCGCTGCGTCTATTGCGGGTCGGCGCCGCGAGCTGACGTTCGATCACGTGCTTCCGCGCGCGCAGGGCGGGCGGACGATGTGGGAGAATGTCGCGACCGCCTGCGCGCCCGTGCAACCTCAAGAAAGGAGGGCGGACGCCGCATGAGGCGCACATGCACATTCAGCGCGAGCCGATCCGCCCGACGAGCTGGCAGCTGCAGGAGCATGGCCGCGCCTTCCCGCCCAATTACCTGCACGAAAGCTGGCGCGACTATCTCTATTGGGACGTCGAGCTGCTGCCGTGATGCGGATCGGCTGCTGGTCAGCAGCGTATTGGTGCGCGGCTCACCTGCTCTCGGGGCTGTTCTCTAGTGCTTCCTGGGCGATTGTGGACCGCCGCGGATGATGTCGAGCAGTGCATAGTAGGTCACCAGGGCATAGTGCGGTTTGGCATAGCCGCCGCTTGCCTCCTTTATGTGTGCCTCCTCTATCGATGACGCGGAAAATCGCCTCGCTCAATGACGGCGCGTTCCTGGCTCTAAGCCCACATTAACCATTTTCGTTTAGCTGCGGCGCGCGATGGAAATTCGCAGCACCGCCTTGCCTGAAGCCGACGAACGGCCGCGCATTCTCGTGGTCGAGTCGAACAAGACCAACCTCGCCGTGCTGGCGCGGCGGCTGGTGGACGCGGGCTATCGCGTTTCGACAGCCGACAGCGGGCAGGCGGCGGTCGCCGAGCTGCACCGGGCGCCGATCGATCTCGTCCTCGCCGAGCTCAACATGTGGCGGATGAGCGGCGCGGAGCTTGCGCGGCTGATCCGCGGCGAGGTGATGTGGCGCGACCTTCCGGTGATGCTGATCACCGGCAAGTCAAAGCCCGCCGACGCTGTTCGCGCGTATGAAGCCGGCGCCGACGACGTGATCCTCAAGCCGTTCCACTTCGAAGTGCTGTTCGCGCGGATCGACCGCCGCATCGAGCGGGCCCGATTCGCTGAAGCGCCTGCGCCACGACAATGCGACGCTCGACGCGCGCATCGTCGAGCGCGCGATTCAGGTCGGTGAGCTGCGCGATCAATTGGCGCGGCTGGGAGTGGTGGGGCTACAGCCCCGCGATGAACTCGCGCAATTTCGGCCCGACATCATCGCGCTCTAGCCCCATCGCCAGATTGGCGATGACGAAACCGGCCTTGTCGCCGCAATCGTGGCGGACGGCGTTCGACCTTCAGCGCGTGGAACGGCTGCTTGCCGATCAGCTTGGCCATGGCGTCGGTCAGCTGGATCTCGCCGCCGGCGCCGCGTTCCTGCTCGTCGAGCACGCCCATCACCTCGGGCTGGAGGATGTAGCGGCCGATCACGCCCAGCCGCGACGGAGCGACGCTCGGATCCGGCTTCTCGACGAGACCGCGCACTTCGGTGAGGTCGCCATCGGATCTCGCCCGGAGTGATGATGCCGTAGGACTTGGTCTTTTCCGCGGGCACTTCCTCCGTCGCGACGAGGTTGCCGCCGACGCTGCTCCCACGCATCGACCATCTGCCGAAGCGCGCCGGGCGTGCCGGCCATCAGATCGTCCGGAAGCAGCACCGCGAACGGCTCGTCGCCGACGATGTCGCGCGCGCACCACACGGCATGGCCAAGGCCGAGCGGCTGCTGCTGGCGCACCGACACGATCTCGCCGAAGCGCGCGTTCGAGGGCTCAAGCGCGTCGAGGCTCTTGCCCTTCTCGCGCATCGTCGCCTCGAGCTCGAACGCCATGATCGAAATAATCGACCAGCGCCGATTTGCCGCGCCCGGTGACGAAGATCATCTGCTCGATCCCCGCCTCGCGCGCTTCGTCGACCGCGTACTGGATCAGCGGGCGGTCGACGATCGTGACCATCTCCTTGGGGATGCTCTTGCTGGCCGGGAGCAGGCGGGTGCCGAGGCCGGCGACGGGGAACACCGCCTTGCGGACGCGATTGGCCATGTGCGGCTCTAGCCTCCCGGGTTCGCGACTTTGGTGTCGTCGGGGCCGGCTGCGGTTGCGCTCCCTCCGGCTGCGGCTGGCGCTGCGCCGCCGGTCGGCGGCGGCAGGTCGAACGGGTCGGCGCGGCGCGGCTCGGAGCGCTTGATCAGCTCGTCGACGCGATCCGGCCGCGCGTAAGTCGGCGGCGTCAGCAGATCTTTCGCAGTCGGCGTGGTCCGAGCCATCAGCGGCTTGACCGGCAAGCCTGGCCGCTCGCAGGCTTCAGGTCCGTAACCCGGCCGCAGCTTCGAAGCGATCACGGCAAAGAGCGTGACAACAGAAGACGCGACGCGCTTCATCGGCCCCGACTAGCCGTTCGGTGCCGCTTGCGCTAGCGCCCTGCAGCCATGCGTTTGCTCCTGATCCCCTGCGCCTTGCTCGCGCTTGCCGCCTGCCAAAAGCCCGAGCAGCAGGCGGCGAACCAGGCCGCGCCGGCTGCCCAGGCGGGGCCGGTGAAAGGCGTCGACCGCAGCCACAAGGGCAAACCGGCACCGGAGGCGACGTTCAACGACCCGGACGGAGGCGAAACGAGCCTGGCTCAATTTTCCGGCAAGCCGGTGCTGGTGAACCTTGGGCAACCTGGTGCGCGCCGTGCGTCAAGGAACTGCCGACGCTCGATCACCTGGCTGCGGCCAGAAGGCATCACGGTCGTCGCGGTCAGTCAGGACTGCGGCCCGCACGCTTCGGTCGAGGCGTTCCTCGCGAGCCACAAGATCGTCAACCTCGCCTCATACCAGGACCCCAAGTCGAGCCTGTCCGGAGCGCTTGGCCCCGACACCGTGCTGCCGACGACCATCCTGTTCGATGGGCAGGGCAAAGAGGTCTGGCGCTATGTCGGCGACCTCGTCTGGACGAGCCCGGAGGCGGCTAGGCTGATCGCGGAAGGCGCCGCGCCCCAAAAAGGCTGAGCAGGCGTCCGTCGATCGCCGGCGAGGCCCAGAGCGATCAGCGCGAGGCCGAGGAAATCCTGCGGAGCGAGCGTCTCGTTGAGGAACAGCGCGCCGAGCAGAATCGCAGTTGGCGGGACCATCAGGGTGACCAGCAAAGCATTGGTCGCGCCGGCGCGGTCGATCAGCCGGAAATAGAGCACGTAACCGAAGGCGGTGCACAGCAGCGCCAGGGCAACGATCGCGCCCCATGCGCTGAGCGGCGGCGTTAGCGAGCTTCCACGGATGGTCGACGATCAGCGACACCGGAAGCATGATCGCCGCGCCCGCGGTCAGCTGGCCGGTGGTGACGCTTAACGGCGAAACTCCGATGCGCCGGAAGCGCCGGGCCCAGACCGCGGCGAGCGCGTAGCTCAAGGATGCCGTGACGCAGGCGAGCTGCGCGAGCGCGCTGGTCCCGAGGCTGGAAAGGAGCGAGGGGCCGATCATCGTCGCAACTCCGCCGAAGCCGAGCAGGACGCCGGCGATCTTGCGCGGACTCATGCGCTCGTCGTCCGTCAGGAAATGGGCCACCACCACGCCCCAGATAGGGGTTGTCGCGTTGAGAATCGAAGCGAGGCCGCTGGCGATATGCGTTTGGCCCCAGCCGAACAAAGCGAATGGCAGCGCATTGTTGAGCACGGCGAGGACGACGATCGAAGCCCACACCTGGCGCGGAAGGTCGAGGCTCTGGCCCTTGAACCTCAGGAACAGCCACATCGCCGGCCGCGGCGATGGTGAGCCGCAGCCAGACATAGGTCAGCGGCGGGACGTGGCGCACGGCGACCCCGATAAAGAAGAAGGCGCCGCCCCAGATGAGCGCGAGCACACCGAGGATCAGCCAGTCGCTGCGGTTCATGACGGTGCGGATCATCGGCGGAACGTAGGCCGCCCGCTCGACCGCCACTTCCGCGGACTTGCGCTCAAACGCTTTGGCTTCGATCGGTTTCATTGCCTGAAGTTAGGAGGCGCAGCCCCGCCGCGCCCAACAAATGCACGAGTCGTGGCTATAAGCTCAGCTTATCAAGTCCCGCAGCAGCTCGTTGATGCTGGTCTTGGAGCGCGTGCGCTCGTCGACGCGCTTGACGATCACCGCGCAGGCGAGCGCCGGACCGCCGTCCTTGCGCCGGCAAGCGCGCCGGGGACGACGACCGAATAAGCGGGAACGCGGCCGTAGCGGACCTCGCCCGAAGCGCGGTCGACGATCTTGGTCGAAGCGCCGAGGAACACGCCCATCGAGAGCACCGATCCGCGCTCGACGACCACGCCTTCGGCGACTTCCGAACGCGCGCCGATGAAGCAATCGTCCTCGATGATCACCGGCCCCGCCTGGAGCGGTTCGAGGACTCCGCCGATGCCCGCGCCGCCCGAGATGTGGACGTTGCGGCCGATCTGCGCGCAGCTTCCGACCGTCGCCCAGGTGTCGACCATCGCGCCCTCGCCGACGCGCGCGCCGATGTTGACGAAGCTCGGCATCAGCACCGCGCCGGGAGCGACAAAAGCGCCGCGGCGGACGATCGCTCCGGGCACCGCGCGGAAAGCGGCGGCCGCGAACTCCTTCTCGCCCCAGCCGGCGAACTTGGACGGCACCTTGTCCCACCAATGCCCGCCACCGATGCCGCCGGCGATCAGCTCCATCGGGTTCAGGCGGAACGACAGCAGCACGGCCTTCTTCAGCCATTGGTTGACGACCCACTCGCCCTCGACCTGCTCGGCGATGCGCGCTTCGCCGAAGTCGAGCGCAGCGATCGCTGCGTCGACCGCCTGGCGCACTTCGCCTTTGGTCTGCGGGCCGACCGAATCGCGCTCGTCCCATGCGCGGTCGATCACCGCCTGCAGCTGCTCATTCATTGGTCATCCCCAAGGATCGATTGAAGCCATTCGCCGATGTCGGTCGTGCGCACGTCGACGATCTGTTCGTCATAGCCGTGGTTGCCGCGCTCGGAGCCATTGTCCACCCACACCGTGGTCATTCCGAGCTGCTTTGCCGGGCGCGAGATTGCGGGCCATGTCTTCGACCATGACGGCGCGCGCGGGATCGATTTCGAACTGATCGAGCAGCTTGCGGTAGCCGTGGAGCTCGGGCTTGGGCGTCAGGTCGGCGGCGAAGATGTCGTGGAGGTGGTCGATGACCGCGGCGATGCCGAGCCGGTCGAGAACTTTCCAGGCGTAATCGGCATTGCCGTTGGTGTGGACGAACTTGCGTCCAGGCAGACGCTGCAGCGCGCCGATCAGCCGGTCATCTCGCGCCAGGCGGTCGAGGGGAATGTCGTGCACCTCGCCCATGAAGTGATGCGGGTCGACATCGTGGTGCTTCATCAGCCCGGCGAGCGTGGTGCCGCTGCCGTGAAAGTGCATCTTCTGGATCCGCCGCGCCTCGGCCGGGTCCACGCCAAGCAAACGCTGGATGTACAACGTCATGCGCGCGTCGATCAGGTCGAACAGCCGGCTTCCCGCCGGATAGAGACAATTGTCGAGGTCGAAGATCCAGTCGCGGATGTGGGCAAAGCGCGGGTCCATGCGTGACCGGCGCCCCTAGCCGCTTAGAAGACGGTTCGTAAGCCGTCAGCTGGCAGGCTTGCGCCTAAATCTCGGCAGCAGCATCCCGGCGCGCTCGCGATAGAGCTCATAATCGCGGCCGAAGAGGCGGACGAGATCGCGCTCCTCGTAGCGGATCCCGACTAGCATGTAGACCGACATGCCCGCCGCGAGCAGCAGGTGCCCGACCGTCATCTCGGGCGTGGCCCAAAAGGCGAAAAAGAAGCCGAGATACAAAGGGTGCCGCACATATTTGTAGAGGAGCGGCTGGCGGAGCACCGGCGGCTCAATCTCGTGTCCACTAAGGTGGAACCATGCTTGCTGCAGGCCGAAGA
The DNA here is from genome assembly GCA_963785965.1 of uncultured Alphaproteobacteria bacterium. Lineage (GTDB taxonomy): Bacteria > Pseudomonadota > Alphaproteobacteria > Sphingomonadales > Sphingomonadaceae > Sphingomicrobium. Next base: position 30,109 of record CAWAXE010000001.1, on the reverse strand, counting down.
GCTCGAGGTGGTTGATCAGGAAAGTGCTGACGAGCACGGTCAGCCAGCCGATCCAGAACGCCGCCCAGATGAGTTCGGTTATGGCAGGATGGGGGATCGGATTGATGCTCCAGACGATGGCGTCGATCGGACGCCACAAGATGAAGAGAACCATCAGCACGATGCTTGCGGCGAGCACGTACACGCTGCGTTCGATCGCCGGTGGGACGATCTTCATCCACCAGCGCTTGAAGCCCTGACGCGCCATGACGCTGTGCTGCAGCCCGAACAACGCGATCAGGCCCAGGTCGATGAAAGCTGCGGCGACCGGTCCGCCTCCGGGACCGTTATCGACGGTCAGCTCGGCGAAGGTGAAATCGCCGACGAAGACGATCAGGTAAAGGAAGGTCGCGAAGAAGATCGCGTAGGCGGCAATCGCGAACAATATTGCAGCAAGCCGTGACAATGCCGATTCCTCTTTCCGCGGTTGGCGCTGTTTAACGCCGACCGCTCGATCCGCCGACATTGTAGCGGACGATGATCGGCACCTCGCAGCCGCCGATCTTCCGGTAGACCGCCATGTAGAGGTCCGCGGCCGGAAGCTCATTGAGAAGGCTCGGTGGCAGCTTCCCGCCTCGCCGCGCGGCTTCATAGCGGCTGGTTGGTGGACATGTGCTCGGCGCGTGCGCGTCCGGGTTCTGAACCGGCATGTCCCGGGTTTGGTAGGCTTCGGCGGCGAAAGCGGGCGCGGACACAGACAATGCAGCCATAAGCATCAACAAGCGCATACCCTGTCCTTCCGGCGCAATATTAGCGCGGCGAGGGGGTCAGTTCAAACGGTGAAGCTTTCGCCGCAGCCGCAGGCGCCCTTGGCGTTGGGATTGTCGAACACGAACCCGGCGGCGAAATCGTCCTCGCGCCAGTCCATCACCGATCCGATGAGGTAAAGCACCGACGCCCCGTCGACGTAGAAATTGCCGCCGGGCGTCTCGATCTTCTCGTCGAACGGCTGCTCTTCGGTCACGTAATCGACCGAGTAAGCGAGGCCCGAGCAGCCGCGGCGCGGAGTCGAGAGCTTGACGCCCACGGCGCCTTCGGGCGCACGGCTCATCAGCTCGGTGATGCGGTCCTGCGCGGCCGTCGTGAGAGTGATCGCGGCAGGACGCGCGCGGAGTTTGGTTTCCTTATTCACAGCATTCCCAATTCTAGCCTCGCTTCGTCGCTCATCTTCGACGGGTCCCACGGCGGGTCCCAGACGAGGTTCACCACCGCGTCCCGGATGCCGGGCACCGACAGCACGCGCAGCTCGACCTCGTTCGGGAGCGATTCCGCGACCGGGCAATGCGGTGTCGTCAGCGTCATCGCGATGGTGGCATCGCCATCCTCGCTGATGTCGACGTCGTAGATCAGGCCGAGCTCGTAGATGTCGACCGGGATTTCCGGGTCGTAGATTGACTTCAGCGCCTCGACCACTGTCGCCTGGAGGTCGCTCCCGGGCCCGGCCTTCGGCTCCTCCGCCTTTTCGCCCGCGAGGAAGCCGGCGAGATAGTCGCGCTTGCGTTCGAGCTCCGGCGTCACGCGGGCGCGCGGCGACGGCGCAACGCTTTCGACCTCCTCGGTCTCGATCTTCCGTTCCTCGTTCATGCCGAGAAAATCCGCTTCACCTGTTCGATCCCGCGCACCAATGCCTCGATGTCGGAGCTGTCGCTGTGCGCCGCGAAGCTCGCCCGCGCGGTCGCCTCGACACCGAGCCAGCGCATCAACGGCTGCGCGCAATGGTGGCCGGCGCGGACCGCGACGCCCGCATCGTCCAATATGGTGGCGGTGTCGTGCGGATGCACCCCGTCGACGTTGAAGCTGACGATGCCGGCACTGTCCTCGGGGCCGTAGAGCGTCACGCCGGGGATGCTCGACAGTGCGGCGCGAGCCTCGGTGACGAGCGCGCATTCGTGCGCGTGGATGGCGTCGAGCGCGAGCTTTTCGACCCAGTTCACCGGCAGCGTGCAGCCCGATCGCGCCGACGATGTGCGGAGTGCCGGCCTCGAAGCGCGCCGGCGGATCGAGGAACGTCGTTTCCTCGAACGTCACCTTCTCGATCATCGCGCCGCCGCCCTGCCACGGCGGCAGCGATTGCGAGCAGCTCCGCGCGGCCCCACAGGCAGCCGATCCCGGTCGGGCCGTAGAGCTTGTGCGCGGAGAAAGCGTAGAAATCGGCGCCGATTGCGGCGACGTCGACCGGCAGGCGCGGCACCGCCTGGCAGCCGTCGAGCAGCAGCAGCGCGCCTTTGTCGTGCGCGATCTCGGCTGCGAGCTTGGCGTCGAGGATGCTTCCGAGCACGTTCGACACGTGCGCGAAGGCGACGACGCGATGCTCGTCGGTCAGCATTTCCTCGGCCGCGCCGAGATCGATGCGGCCATCGTCGCTCAGCGGCACCGCGTCGACTTCATAGCCGGCGAGCTGCCACGGGACGATGTTGCTGTGGTGCTCGAGCTGGGACAGCAGGACGCGGTTGCGCCCATTCCTGGGAAGCGTGCGCGCGACAAGGTTGATCGCCTCGGTCGCCCCGCGGGTGAAGACCAGTTCGTCGGCCTGTCCGCCGATCAGTTTCGACGCCGCGCCGCGCGCATTTTCATAGCTCTGCGTCATTTCCGCCGAGCGTTCGTACACGCCGCGATGCACCGTCGCGTAGTCGCGCGAATAAGCCTTGGTGATCGCGTCGATCACCGCCTGCGGCTTCTGCGCGGTGGCCGCGCTGTCGAGATAGTGCCAGTTCGCGATCGCCGGGAACTGGTCGCGGACTCGAGCGCAGAATCGCGATCCTCCCCGGGACGGGGAGGTGGCAGCAGCGAAGTGCTGACGGAGGGGGGGCTGAGACGTGCACCTCCGCCCCCTCCACCAGCTTCGCTGGCCCCCCTCCCCGTCCCGGGGAGGATCTGATCGGGCGCGTTCATACGACGGCTCCTCAGCGCATCGCGCGCGGCGGCGGAAATGCGCTCGCGCTGAGCCTCGTCGCAAACGCTTTCCCACAGGCCCATCACGAACCCTTCGAGTAGCAGCGCCCGTGCGCTCGCCGGATCGAGCCCGCGGCTCTCGGCGTAGAACATCTGCATCGGGTCCAGCTCTCCGACGCTGGCGCCGTGGGCGCATTTGACGTCGTCGGCGAAAATCTCGAGCTCGGGCTTGCAGTTCGCGGTTGCACCGCGGTCGAGCAGCATGGCCTTGACCGACTGCTCGGCGTCGGTCTTCTGCGCGCCGCGCGCGACCTCCACCTTGCCGAGGTAGGAGCCGGTCGCCTTGCCGTTCAGCACCGAGCGCACCGTCTGCCGCGAGCGGCCGCCGACGCCGATGTGCTTGACGTTGGTGACGATCTCATTGGTCGAAAGCCCGGTGCCGATGTTCGCGCCGGTAAGCTCGAAATCCGCGCCTTCCGCGAGGCTGATTTCAAGCTCGACACGGCCGTAGACAGGCGCTGTGTTCAGCACGAACAGCCGGGCCTTCGCGCCGGCTTCGAGCGCGATTTGCATGCGGCGGACCTGCACGTCGTCGCGCGGTCGGAAGCCACACTTCCTCGAAGCGCTCGCCCGGCCCGACGGTGAGCGTCACCGGCTCGGCGAACTGCTCCCACACCGGTTGCAGCGCGTCGAGGTCGGCGTAGCGCCACTCCTCCTGCTTTCGCGTTGGGAAGGGCGCGGTCATGCCCCTCTCCCCGTGCGGGAGAGGGAGGGGCCCATTGCAGAGCAATGGGAGGGTGAGGGGGCGAGGAGCGCGTCTCGACGCCCTCTCACCCCGCTCGCGCTGCGCGCGAGTCCCCCTCTCCCGCGGGGAGAGGGGCTAGATCGAAGCGAAAGCTCACGCCGCCGCCTCCGCATAGCCTTCGCGCTCGAGGTCGCGCGCGAGCTCGATGTCGCCCGAACGGGTAATCCGCCCGGCCTGAAGCACGTGCACGCGATCGGGCCGCACATATTCGAGCAGGCGCTCGTAATGGGTGATCAGCAGCACGCCTTTGTCGGGCGCGCGCATGATTCGGTTGATGCCTTCGCCGACGATGCGCAGCGCGTCGATGTCGAGCCCGCTGTCGGTCTCGTCGAGCACCGCGAACGTCGGCTGCATGATGCCCATCTGGACCATCTCGGCGCGCTTCTTCTCGCCGCCCGAGAAGCCGACGTTGACCGCGCGCTTGAGCATCTCGGCGTCCATTCCGAGCAAAGCCGCCTGCTCGCGCGCGAGCTTGATGAAGGCCGCGCCCGAAAGCTCGCCTTCGCCGCGCGCGCGGCGCTGCGAATTGAGGCTCTCGCGCAGGAATTGCAGATAGGAGACGCCGGGAATTTCGACCGGATACTGGAAGCCGAGGAACAGGCCCGCAGCAGCGCGTTCGTGCGGCTCCATGGCGAGCAGGTCGAGCGCTCCATCGTCATCCCGGGCTTGACCCGGGACCCGCCTTTCTTCTCCACGGCCGTCAAGGAAGGCAGGCCCCGGCTCAAGGCCGGGGTGACGGGTGGGCGTGAACGTCACCGAACCTTCGCTGACCACGTAGCCGGGGCGGCCGGCAAGCACGTACGCCAGCGTCGACTTGCCCGAGCCGTTCGGCCCCATGATCGCGTGCACCTCGCCCGCCGGAACGTGCAGCGACACGCCGTTCAGGATCGCCTTGTCAGCGACGGTCGCGTGGAGGTTGGTGATTTCAAGCATCAGCGGAACTCCGCCTTGCCGTCCATGAAATGGAGCGCCTCTAGGATGTTGGAACGGATACGCAGCCGATCCTCTTTGGCGATTTCTTCGTTCTCATGCGGAGGCTGCCAACGAGCCGTTCGCCATGCAGTCATAAAATCGCGAATCCAAAGGATCGGCCATCCAAGTTACCGAAGAGGTCTTCGCCCCCGAGTTTCAGAACGCGATCACCTTCTCGGTATGTGAACTCGAACCGACCAGTGAAGCTGTGCTTCGAAACCTTCTGCACTTCGAACGCCTTGCTTGTTGAGCCATTGGAAGGTCATCCGACGCTCCTTCCAACGAAATCCCCAGCAGCTTCTGCGCCTCGACCGCGAACTCCATCGGCAGCTGCTTCAGCACCTCGCGCGCAAAGCCGTTGACGATCAGCGCGACCGCGCTTTCGGCGTCGAGGCCGCGGCTCATCGCGTAGAACAATTGGTCCTCGCTGATCTTCGACGTCGTCGCTTCGTGCTCGATCTGCGCGGTCGGGTTCTTGACCTCGATATAGGGCACGGTGTGCGCGCCGCAGTCGCTCGCCGAGCAGCAGTGAATCGCATTGCGTGAAGTTGCGCACGTTCTCGGCGCGCGGAAGCACGCGCACCAGCCCGCGATAGGTGTTGTTCGAGCGGCCCGCGCTGATGCCCTTCGACACGATGGTCGAGCGCGTGTTGGCGCCGATGTGGATCATCTTGGTGCCGGTGTCGGCCTGCTGGCGGTTGTTGGTCAGCGCGACCGAATAGAATTCGCCGACGCTGCCATCGCCCTTCAAAATGCAGCTCGGATATTTCCAGGTGATCGCGCTGCCGGTCTCGACCTGCGTCCAGCTGACCTTCGAGCGGTCGCCCGAGCAGAGCGCGCGCTTGGTGACGAAGTTGAAGATCCCGCCGCGGCCTTCCTTGTCGCCCGGATACCAGTTCTGGACGGTCGAGTATTTCACCTCCGCGTCCTCGTGGGCGAAGATCTCGACCACCGCGGCGTGGAGCTGGTTCTCGTCGCGCATCGGCGCGGTGCAGCCTTCGAGGTAGGAGACGTAGCTGCCCTTGTCGGCGACGATCAGGGTGCGCTCGAACTGGCCGGTGTTCTCGGCATTGATGCGGAAATAGGTCGACAGCTCCATCGGGCAGCGGACGCCCTCGGGCACGTAGACGAAGGTGCCGTCGGAGAAGACCGCGCTGTTCAAGCAGGCGAAATAATTGTCGCGCTGCGGGACGACGCTGCCGAGATATTTCTGCACCAGCTCGGGATGCTCGCGGATCGCTTCGGAGATGGAGAGGAAGATGACCCCGGCCTTCTTCAGCTCCTCGCGGAAGGTGGTGGCGACGCTGACGCTGTCGAACACCGCGTCGACCGCGACCTTGCGCCGCGCCTTCGACCCCGGCGAGCACCTTCTGCTCCTCGATCGGGATTCCGAGCTTTTCGTAGACGCGCAGGATTTCGGGATCGACCTCGTCGAGGCTGCCGAGCTTCGGCTTCGCCTTGGGCGCCGCGTAATAATAAGCGTCCTGGTAATCGATCGCGGGGATGTCGAGCTTGGCCCAGCCGACCTCCTCCATCTCCAGCCAGGCGCGATACGCCTTGAGCCGCCAGTCGAGCATCCACTCGGGCTCGCTCTTCTTGGCCGAGATGAAGCGGACGGTGTCTTCGCTGAGGCCCTTGGGCGCGAACTCCTGCTCGATGTCGGACGAGAAGCCCCACTCATAGTCCTGGGCGATCTTGTCGCTGAGTTCGCGGTTCTTGACGGCCTCGTTCATTGCGACTGTACTCCTGCGAAGGCAGGAGCCCAGACTTTTCCTGTCCGGACTGGGCCCCGGCCTTCGCCGGGGACGAGTGCTGCAGCGACACAGCGCCGAGCGCGCCGCGCACCGCATTGCCGACCACGCCCATGTGCGGCTTGACCCGGCAATGGGCGTCGAGCGCGCAGTCGGATGGTCCGTCCTGACTCCGAGCACATGGTCATCGCGATCGGCCCTTCGACCGCCTCGACGATGTCGGCGAGGCTGATCTCCTGCGCCGGCCGTGGCGAGCGCGAAGCCGCCGCCGGCGCCGCGCACGCTGCTGAGCAGGCCGCAGCCGGCGAGCTGGCCCATCAGTTTCTGCGCGGTCGGCAGGGGAACGCCGGTGTCGCCGGAAAGCTCGGTCGCGCTGAGGCGCGCGCCCGCGGGGCGGCGGGCGGCGGCGGTCATCAGTACGACCGCATAATCGGCAAGATGGCTGAGGCGCATGTCTAATTCGGAGCTTTCCAGTCCGATTTAGTGCGTCGGGCGAGAAACTCAACCAGGCTCGTCATTGCGACTCGCCAGCGAAGCAGATCGCAATCGAAGCCACGTTCTCTCGTGACCTGGATTGCTTCGCTGCGCTCGCAATGACAGACGGGGCCGTGCGCCTCTACCCGCTCATCCGCCCGCTTGCCTTCGCGCTCGACGCCGAGAGGGCGCATCGGGCGACGATCGCGGCGCTGAAGCTGGCGCCGAAGCGCAGGCCGCCGAGCTTTCCCGGCTTCGCTGAACACGACGGTCGCGGGCCTCGATTTCCCGCTCGCCGGTCGGGCTCGCCGCCGGGTTCGACAAGGACGCCGAGGTGCCGGAGCAGATGCTCGGCCTCGGCTTCGGCTTCGTCGAGGTCGGGACGGTCACGCCGCGGCCGCAGGCGGGCAATCCGAAGCCGCGGCTGTTCCGGCTCGACCGAGGACCGCGCGGTCATCAACCGCCTGGGCTTCAACAACGCGGGCCAGCCAGCCGCCTTCGCAGCGGCTTGCAGCGTCGCACGCCACTCGCGCGGGATCATCGGCGTCAACGTCGGCGCCAACAAGGACAGCGCCGACCGCATCGCCGATTATGTCGCGGGCGTGCGCGCGATGAGCGCCGGTCGCGCGATTACCTGACGATCAACATCAGCTCGCCCAACACGCCGGGCCTGCGCGGGCTGCAGGACGAAGGCGCGCTCGACGAGCTGCTGGCCGCGATCGCAGGAGGCGCGGCGTCGGGCAAGCCGATCTTCCTGAAGGTCGCGCCCGACCTCGAGCGAGGGCGATCCCGAGCGGATCGTCCGCGCCGCGATCGACCACAAGATCGACGCGATCATCGTCGCCAACACGACCGTGTCGCGGCCGCCGCTCAAGTCGCGCTACGCGAGCGAGGCGGGCGGCCTGTCGGGCGCGCCGCTGAAGCCGCTCGCGCTCGACGCGCTGCGCCAGTTCCGCGCGCGCCAGCGGGCGGCGAAATCCCGCTGATCGGCGTCGGCGGGATCGCCACGGCCGATGACGCGTGGGAGCGCATCCGCGCCGGAGCGAGCCTGATCCAGCTCTACACGGCGATGGTCTACGAAGGGCCGGGCATCGCGCGGCGGATCGCGCTCGGCCTGGCCGAGCGGCTGAAGCGCGAGGGCTTCGGCAACATCGCGGAAGCTGGTCGGGACCGAACGCCTAGCGCGGCAGCGTCAGCACCACGCCTTCGCGCCGCGGGTCGGCGCCGCCGTCGATCCTGCCGTCGCGGATCAGCACGCCGGTCAGGCCCGAATCCTCGCCCTGGCCGGGCTTGAGGTCGATTCCGCGCTGCGCGCAGGCCCTGCAAGCACCTGCGGCGAGAACTTGGTCACCTCGCCCTGGAAGTTCGGCCCGCGCGCGACGAGGTTCGGCTCGGCCAGCGCCTCGGTGCATCGGCTCGTTCCAGTCGACCGCCGCGACCAGCGATTTGGCGACGTAAGGCGAGGATCGCATTGCCGCCGGCCGAGCCGATCGCGCCGGCGAACCGGCCGTCGCGCGGTCAGCAGGATCGACGGCACCATCGACGAGCGCGGGCGCTTGCCCGGCGCGACGGCGTTGGCGACCGGGCGGCCCTGCGCGTCGACCGGCGAGAAGGAGAAATCGGTCAGCTGGTTGTTGAGGAAGAAGCCGTCGACCATCCGCCCGGTGCCGAAGATCGATTTCGACCGTCGTGGTCATCGAGACGACGTTGCCGGCGGCGTCGCGGATGATGAAATGCGAGGTGCCGGTCGGCTCGAGCGTGTTGCGTCCGCGCCCGTGAGCAGCGCCAGCTCCGGGATTGCCGGCGGCAGGCGGCGGGCCCGCGATCGGGCCGATCAGCCTCGCGCGCTGCGGCGACATAAGCGCGGTCGATCAGCCCGGCGACCGGCACCTTCACGAACGCGGGATCGCCGACATATCGGTCGCGGTCGGCGTACATCAGCCGGCTCGCCTCGGCGAACAGGAACCAGGCCTGCGGGTCGTTCGGACCGCGCGCTGGCGATGTCGGTGCGGTCGAGCATCTGCATCAGCTCGACCAGCCCGACGCCGCTGCGTCGGCGGCGGCGGCGCGCACAGGATGTAGACGCGGAACGGCCCGCACACCGGCTCGCGCTTGATCGGCCGGTAGTTGGCGAGGTCGGCCATGGTCATCGTGCCGGCGAGCGGCGCCTGCGTGGGTCCGGGCGATGATCCTGGCCGCGGTCGATCCCGAATAGAGCGCCGACGGGCCCTGCGCGGCGAGGCGGCGAAGGAACTCGGCATAAGGCTTGTTGACCAGCCGGTCGCCGGCATTGAGCAAGCTGCCGTCGGGCTTGGAGAAATAAGCGATCACGTCGGGCGCGTGGTTCTCGGCGAAGTCGGCGTGGATCATGCGGTCGAGCCGCGGGCTGACGATGAAGCCCTGGTCGCGCGGTGCGCTCGGCATCGCCGAACAAGGCTGCGCCACGGCAGCTTGCCGTGCTCGTCGTGGGCGAGGCCGAGCATCTTCACCGCGCCGGGAACGCCGGTCGCGCGGCCGCTCAGCACCGCCGTGTCGAACGGCAGCGGCTTGCCCGCCGAATCGAGGAACATGGTCGAGGCCGCCTGCGCCGGCGCGACCTCGCGGCCGTCATAGACGCTGATCTTGCCGGTGCGCCCGTCGAAATAGGTCATGAAGGCGCCGCCGCCGACGCCCGAGCTTTGCGGCTCGACCAGCGACAGCATCGCCTGGACGGCGATCGCCGCATCGACCGCGCTGCCGCCGCGCTTCAGCACGTTGAGCCCGGCCTGCGCGGCGAGCGGATTGGCGGCGATGACGAACGGCTGCGCGGCTGCGGCCCGCGCGATCGGTCGCGGCGGCCGGGCTGGCGCCGGCGCGCTGGCGACGAGCGCTGACAGCAGGCGAAAGCGGCGAGAAGTCTTCGGAGCAGGCGCATGCACGGGCCGCCTAGCAGGACGAGTGGCGCTCGCAATGGTTTCCGCTAAGAAGCGCCGCCGGGGAGTGGCGGATGGCGCGTCAGCTCGAACATTTCGACAATCTCGTGGCGCTGTTCCTGACGCGCGCCGCGGAGAAGGGCGACAAGCCGTTCCTGTGGGCCAAGCGCGACGGCGAATGGCGCTCGACCAGCTGGGCCGAGGCGGCGCGGCAGGTCGCGGCGCTCGCGGCGAGGCTGAAGCGCATCGGCCTTCAGCCCGGCGACCGCGTCGCGCTGGTCAGCGAGAACCGTCCCGAATGGCTGATCGCCGACCTTGGCGATCATGGCCGCGGGCTGCGTCACGGTGCCGACCTACACCACCAACACCACGCGCGATCACACGCACGTGCTGGAAAATTCGGGCGCGCGGGCGGTGATCGTGTCCAACCAGAAGCTGGCGAAGAACCTCGTGCCGGCGGTGCTGACCTCGTCCGAATGCCACCACTTCATCGGCATCGACGAGATCCGCGCCGGACCAGGTGCCGGACTGGACATCCACGTCCATTGCTGGCCGGAGCTGATCGCCGGCGAGCCGAGCATCGAGGAGCTGCAGCGCGAGGTGCAGAGCGTCGGCCGCGGCGACCTCGCCTGCATCATCTACACCAGCGGCACCGGCGGCGCGCCGCGCGGCGTGCAGCATGCACCACGGCGCGATCCTCCACAACGTCGAAGGCTGCACCGACATCATCTCGACCGACTTCGGCTGGGGCGACGAAGTGTTCCTGTCCTTCCTTCCGGCGAGCCACGCCTATGAGCATACCGGCGGGCAGCACTTCCCGGTCGCGCTGGGGGCGGAGATCTATTACGCCGAGAGCCTCGAGAAGCTCGCCGCCAACATCGAGGAGGTGCAGCCGACGATCATGGTCGTGGTGCCGCGGCTGTTCGAGATGCTGCGCGCGCGGATCATGAAGTCGATCGAAGCGCAGCGGCGGCCTGTCCAAATACCTGCTCGAGCCGCGCGCTGAAGATCGGCAGCGACAAATATCGACGGCCGGTTCAAGCCGTGGGATATGCCGATGGACGGAATTCTGTCGCTGACGTTGCGGCCGCAAGGTGCGCGCGAAGGTTGGCGGACGAGTCAAGGCCTGGGTCTCGGGCGGGGCGCCGCTCAACCCTGAGGTCGGGCCTTTTCTTCCAGTCGCTCGGGATCACCTTCCTCCAGGGCTACGGCCAGACCGAGGCGGGGCCGGTCATCAGCTGCAACCGGCCGAGCGCGGGCATCCGGCTCGACACCGTTGGGGTGCCGGTCGAAGAACACCGAGGTGCGCATCGCCGACGACGGCGAGATCATGGTCCGCGGCGAGAATGTGATGCACGGCTATTGGCGCAACCCGGACGAGACCGCGCGCGTGCTCGAGGACGGCTGGCTGGCAACGGGCGACGTCGGCCATTTCGACGAGAAGGGCCGGATCGTCATCACCGACCGCAAGAAGGACCTGATCGTCAACGACAAGGGCGACAATATCTCGCCGCAGCGGATCGAAGGGATGCTGACCCTGCAGGGCGAGATCGCGCAGGCGATGGTCTATGGCGACCGCCGCCCGCACCTGGTCGCGCTTGCTTGTGCCGGATGCGGAGATCGCATCCGCGCCGGACCTGCACGCAGCGGCTGCAGCGCGCTGTCGATCGCGTCAACGCCGACCTTTCGGTGATCGAACGGATCCGCCGCTTCATCGTCGCCGACGACGCCGTTCTCAATCGAGAACGAGCAGCTCACGCCGTCGATGAAGATCCGCCGCCACGTGATCGGCAAAGCCTATGGCGAGCGGCTGGACGCGCTCTACCCCAAGCAGCTTTAAGCGCGTCAAGCGCTACGGACGCGTATAAGGCATGAATGTCGCCGACGACGCAGCTTCCGACGGTCATGTGATTCATCGTGTCGACGACTTGCTGGATGTCGCCGCGGCACAGGCCGCTCCCGCCGAACTGCCGCGACAAGAGCGCATAGGGGCCGCCGCCGAGCAGACCGCAGCCCTCACTGCAGGTGGACGAGATAAACTGTGCGGGTGCCGACGCGGAAAGCGATCGTACGCCCGTCGATCACCGACATGTCGTTGGCGTTGTAGTTCGGCAGGCAGCTGATCGGCCTGCCTGGAACCTTGCCCGCGAGCAGGCTCGTGTAAGCGCGTTCGCCGCTCGGGCTGCGCATCGCTGCGTCCGGGGGCGGCGGCGCAGTGGTGCAGGACACCAAAGTCGCGCCAAGCAGAAGGAGAGAGATGCCACGCATTTTTACCTCCTCGTACCTTTGTGCCGCACAGATTGCGCCTCGGTTCATGAACGGAAGTTGTCTTTTTCCGTCCTGAGCCGCGCGAACTCCTGCCAACTCGATGCACGAACGAAAGGATTGGTTGCACGTTCCTGGGCGACGCTGGTCGGGAGCGTGATTTTGCCAGCGTCGCGCAGCGCCATCACTTCATCGAGTCGGTCGGCGATCGCGCCGTTTTCGGGCTCGGCGTGTGATGGCAAATCGAGCGTTTGCGAGCGTATATTCGTGGCCGCAGTACAATGCTGTGCTCGTCGGGCAGTTCGGCAAGCCGCTGGAGCGAGCGGTGCATCTGCTGCGGCGTGCCTTCGAACAAGCGGCCGCAGCCCATCGCGAACAGCGTGTCGCCGACGAAGGCTAGCCGGTCTTCGTCGAAGACCAGCGCGATATGGCCGAGCGTGTGGCCGGGGATTTCGATCGACCCGGCCCGACGTGATCGCCGATGCGCAGCGCGCTGCCTTCGGAGAGCGCGACGTCGCGGCCGGGGATGTTTTCGGCGGCGGGTCCGGAGACGCTGCAGCCGGTCGCCTCCTTCATCGCCAGATTGCCGCCCGAATGATCCCAATGGTGGTGGGTGTTCCAGACCTGAGTGACCGCCCAGCCGCGCCGTTTCGCTTCCGCGAGCGCGGGCGCTGCATCGCCGGGATCGACCACCGCAGTTTCGCCGCTCGCCTCATCGTGGACGAGCCAGATGTAATTGTCGGTGAACGCCGGGACCGCGACGACCTCGAGCATCACCATTCGCCCGTGTTGGGCATCGACATCCACGGCTCGGCGGGAGCGAGCGCCGGCCCCTTCTGCAGCAGCTCGACCGAGATCGCGTCGGGCGAGCGCACGAATGCCATGCGTCCGTCGCGCGGCGGACGGTTGATCGTTACTCCCGCCTCCATCAGCCGCCGGCACGTCGCGTAAATGTCGTCGACCTCGTAGGCGAGATGGCCGAAGTTGCGCCCGCCGGAATAGCCGCTCTCGTCCCAATTGTGGGTGAGCTCGACCTCGCCGCCTGATCGCCGGGCACTGCCGAGAAAGATCAGGGTGAAGCGCCCGGCTTCATTGTCCATCCGCCGCCGCTCCTCGAGGCCGAGCTGTTGAAAGAATGCAACAGTCGCCGCGGGATCGGACACGCGGATCATCGAATGCAGGAATTTCATTTCATCTCACTCATTTCATCGCTATAAAAGCACGGTTCGTCGCAGCCGTGACCGGCGATTATGACCGGTGGCTGCTCTTCATGCGGACGAACGCAGGGTATCACAGCAATGATCCAGAAGCTGCAGGACAGCCGCGCCGTCCTTTTGGGCGCGGTCGCGATTTTCGCATTCGGACTCACCACCAGCGGTTATGCGCTGGGCGACGGGCTGAGGCGCTCGAAGATGGCCGAGCACCGGACGGTCACCGTCCGCGGCGTTTCCGAGCGCGACGTCACCGCCGATCTCGCGACCTGGCCGGTCAACTTTTCGCACCAGGGCGCTGAGCTTGGCCCGGTCCAGCAATCGGTCGACCAGCAAGCGCGAGCAGTACGCGCCTTCTTCCTTCGCGCCGGTTTCAAGCCGCAGGAAATCACCGACGAGGACGTATCCTTGAGCCGCGAGCAACCGCGGGACAAGGACGGCGAACCGGTCGGCCCGCAAAAGTTGACGGTCAGCCGGTCAATCCAGCTTCGTACCAATGACATAGCGAGGGTGCGCGCGGCTTACGCGCGTCAGGCTGAACTGCTTCGCGACGGAGTTGAGCTCGTGGGCAGCGGGAGCAACATCAGCTTTACGTTCACGAAGCTGAACGCGCTGAAGCCGCGGATGATCGCAGAGGCGACGCGGAATGCCCGTGAAAGCGCCGAACAGTTCGCGCGCGACAGTGGCGTTTCGGTGGGCAAGATGAAGACCGCTAGCCAGGGCTATTTCTCGGTTGGTCCACGCGACGGCCAGGAGTGCGACGACTGCAGCTCTTCGGGCGGCAGCACGCCGTTCCAGAAAGTGCGCGTGGTGACGACGATCGATTACGATCTCGGCTGACGCGTCAGATCATCTAGGAGGCTGGGCGTCCGTCTTCACCGTGGGCGTGACACCCAGCATCTCGACCGCCTTGGCGGCAGCCTTGCCGACTGGCCCGTTGGGATCGCTGCCGGCCGCGCGCATCCAGTAGCTGCGAGCCGCATCGTCGTCGCCATTGAAGTCGGCGACATGCCCGGCTTCGAACAGGATCGCCGGGTCCGACGGCGCCAGCGTGAGCGCCTTGCCGATTGCGGCCTTCGCGGTAGCGCGGTCATTTTCGCGGATCGCGAGCGCGGCGGAGAAATACCAGTAGAAGGGATCGCTGGAGATGCTCACCGCCGCCTCGGTTGCCTTGGCGCGGGCGGTCTTCAGATCATCCTGTGCCTCGGCGGCGCGGGCGCGGTCGAGGAGGGCTTCGCCGCGCTGTTCGGCTTCGAGACCCGGCATCGCGAGCGCGCGGTCGAGGTCAAGCGCGGCTTTCCCCGGCTGATTGGCAGTGATCCACAGATTGCCCGCCGCGGCCCACATGCGCGCGGTCCGCGGATCCTTGTCGGACGATGCCTTCGCGGCTTCCTCGAACGACTGCGCGGCTTCTTCGGACTTGCCGCTTTTCTGCGCCTCGAGCGCGCGGCAGACGAGAGCGTCCGGAGTGATCACGTCCGGACAGGCGGCTGCCGCGGGCGTGGCGGCGGCAATTGCGGCGGCAATGGCGAAGATCATCGGGCAGGCTCCAGCAATCCGCCGACGGCGCGCATGATCGTCTCGATCTCAATGGGCTCCGACAGCCGGTGCCCGCCGTCCTTGATCACCGTCAGCTGGACATCCGCTGAACGGAGCTGGCGCATGGTCCGAAACGCCACGTCGAGCGGAACGTCGCGATCCAGCTCGCCATGGATAAGACGCACGGGGCAGTCGATCGCGATCTCCCCGCCGAGAAGGCGCAAACGTTGGCCTGATTCCCAGAAGCCGCGGCTGATGCCCGCTTTATCGGCGGCGTCCCCGTCGCTGAAGCCCCATTCCGTGAAGTCCGGAGCGGCGGCGATCCCGACCAGCGCCTGGACCCTTTCGTTCCTGAGCAGCGCGACATGCAGGGCAATCCAGCCACCCATCGATGACCCGACCAGAATCAGCGGCCCTTCAGTAAGCTGGTCGACCGCCGCAAGGCTTTCCTCGAGCCACAAGGCGAGAGTGCCGTCTTCGAACGCGCCGCCGCTCGATCCGGTCCCCGAATAGTCGAATCGCAACATCGCAAGGCCGCCGCGTTCGGCGAAAGCGTCGAGCGCGAGCGCTTTGGCGCCCTCCATGTCGGAGGCATAGCCGGGAAAGAACACCAGCGTCGGCGAAGCGCCCGCACGGAGCCGGTACGCGATGCGGCGCTCGTTGAAATTGAGGTGCTGAAGCTCGGGAGTCATTGCGCGGCCAGCTAGCTGGAACGCGGATCGGCTTCAAACAGTGAAGTGGCCTAGCGGCGGCAGTACCAGCCCGGCTCGTGGCGATCACACGATGCCGACGACGGAAAGGACAGACTGCTCGCGGCGGCGACAAAGATGAGGATCAGGCAGCGCATGTCACGAACCGATCCATGAGCTGGTCGAATACCGCCGAGTGAAGCGGCCTCTGGAAATGGAGCCCGGCATTGGCGCCCTGGACCCACGCAACTTGCGCGCCCAGTGGCTCGAGAGCGGGGAGGCGGACAATCACGCGCTCGCCGGCATCGACCATTTCAACCAGCTCGACCTGGCAGCCCTCGGGGGATACGTCCAGCGCGGGGAGCTGGAAGCCGAAGCCGCCGAGCTTTTTCACACCGACTTCATGTTCCACGGGACGACGGCAGCTCCGGCGGCGGCAACCCTCCGGCCGAAGCGCAGGCTCCTGTCGCGCGATAATTGCGGTCGGGGGAATTTGGGCGGGGCGCGCCATGAGCGTAGCAGTGGACGCGTTGGCATTCGCCCGCAGGGTCATGCGCTTCATTCGACTGTCGAATTTGCGGCGCTTCAGACGCATTGATCGACTGCCCGGTTGACGCCGATTTCTTTTGCGCCGTTTCCTTCGAGTCGCACCTCGCGCCGCGCGCCGCGGTCAGACACGACCACAAAATAGGCGCTGGCGAGTGATCTCGGCCCGAGGTTCGAGAATGTACCACCGTCATTCTTGCGGATGTAGGCCCAGGCCAAACCGCCGCGGTCCTGAGTGTCCGCGAAACAGCTGGCGAATTGATCGGCCGATTTCGCCGTGACGAACGACTTGGCCGGTTTGTAGTCCGGCGAAGTTGGAGCTGCGGCGGAAATGATCACGCTCAGCAGGGTGACGATGCCAATATCTTTCATCTTCGCCTCTTTTAATCCCCTGACTCCCTCACTGCTCTTCATGGGAGTCGATTGTGCTTATCGGACGCCGTTCATCTCGCGGAAGGCGAAGCAGCAGCAACCGGCCTGAGTCGAGCTGCCCCAAAATGAGGCGGTCCCGAACGCGACATTGATCCTCGACGCCGTTCGCGGTGAAGTGCAGTGGTGGAACGATATTCATCCCCAAGGAGCATCTCGCGGACTATCCGGCGCTCGCGCTCGTACCGCGAGCGTATACAGCGCCGCCGGCGGCGCTCGCTCGTCGCTGGAACCGCGCTCTCTTTCGCCGTCGCGGCGGGAATGGTCTTCTCGCTTGGCGAGTCTTGGGGGCGCTGACCTCGCACAAGCTGCGGTAAACAGTGCCAAGAGCCTGGTCGATTTACTCGACCAGCGTTCGCCCGGCGCACGCACCGAAGCGGAGCTCACCAAAACAAAGCACTTGAGGGAAGCACTGGCCGACCGCGAACGTGCCGTGGTTCCCAAGAACCTCGCCGAGGTGTTGGCGCCTCCCGTGCCGACCCTCGTCCCAGTCGACATCGATACGGCCGCTCCACTGACCGAACTCGCTTCGGCGCTGCCGCCCGGCATCATCCTGGCGCCGCCGCCGATGGGAATCATAACTCCGCCCAGCGGCGGCGTGATCATTCCTCCAGGCGGCGGCGGCCAAACGCCACCTCCAGGTCCGCCAGACACGCCGCCTCCGGGCCCGCCCCACACGCCGCCTCCGGGTCCGCCTCCGCTGCCTGAGCCGGGCACTTGGATGACGATGATCCTTGGCTTTGGCATGGTCGGGTGGCTTTTGCGGCGGGACAAGGCTGCGTGCCGGGGACGCCTCATCGCCTGAAGTCGGAAGTTGTCTGCTCTAAGTTGCGCGCGCGCGTTTGCCGGGCACGATCAAGACTTCATCGCCCACCTTCACCACGTCGAAGACTTTGGCTGCGAAGGCTTTGGGGATGCCGATGCAGCCATGCGTTGCGAAGCCCCAGCGAACGTTGCTGCCGTGGATCGAGACGCCGTCTCCTGTGAGCCGCAATGTATAGGGCATCGGCGCATTGTCGTAGGTGATCGAGCGATGGTCCTTGAGCTTGGCGAGGATCGGGAACTTGCCCGTGGGGGTCGGTAGCCCGTCCGCACCGTAGAGGATCACCGCGGTGCCGATCTCATGGCCAGAGCGGAACACGCTCATCAGCTGCGCATGCAGGTCGACGCGAATCCAGGCCGGGCCCGCGGGCACGCCTTTGTCGTTCCAGACGAACTGGCCGTAGGTCATCGGCGAACGCACATCGAGGATCGTCTTGATCGGCCGATCGATCAGCCCGGCCGCAAAAGCTTCACGAAGCTGCGCCGGCGTGACCGCGATTCGGCCCCGCGGTGGTGCATGCGTTTGAACCGGGGCAGCGGTCGATGTGTGCTCCTGGCCCTTCAAGACCAGCGCGGTCGCCGCCGCGCCCCCGAGGAGGATTAGCGGCAGCGTTGCGACGAGGAGCTTGTTCATCGTGTGTGCGATTGTGTCAGCGCTTGACGAAGCCGTCGAGGTCCTTGTTAAGTTCGTTCAACGGAATCTGTTTCCACTGCTCGCCTGCGCCACTCTCGCCCTGCGCGTTTGAGCTGAGATAGGCCGGCGGCTTCCAGTTCGCGGGGCCCCCTTGTGACCGCGCCTTGGGCAGCTGACCAAGATCGAACGGTTGATTGAACCGCAGCCCCGCTTGACCGCCGCTCGTCCATACAACGGTGGCAAAGATCGAATCGCCTTCGCCCAGGTCAACGAAGGGCTCAGCGCCAGTCACCAGAGCGGCGGACGTTTCGATGGTCGCGCCGGCCGTTGAAATGTTGCGCAGGCGGACGGGCGTGCTTTCATAATCATAGTGCAAGGTGCCCAGCCGAAGCAGCGGAGTGCGCCGCTCGAGACGCCGATCTTCCGACCCGCATTCCGCGCCTCGTTCCTGGGCCTCAGGGGGCGCCTCGAATTGCGCATCAGGGAAATGGCGGCTGATCACCTGCCGAAGCAGAGTCGCCTGTGTGCTGTCGCTGCAATCGAGCTCGATCCGCTGATCGAACTCGAGACCGATCTGACCATCCCTGATCCACAGGACTCTGGAGGCGATCGAACGCTCGCCGTCCAAATGAAGCTTGGCGCGATCCCAGGGCAGCGGCTCGAACTCTGCCGAAATCATCGCGCCGCTCGCGCAGACATTGATCAGCCGACCGTCATAAGTTGAGCCGTCGTGAGTTATCCGGACGCATTCGCCCGACGAGCCGATAACGGTCCCTGAGCCGCGTGTCGCCGCGGCGGCGTTCCTGGCGCGACACGGTAATGCTGCGCAGCGCGTCCGCCTTTGCCCCCTTGGGTTTCTTGACGTTCACTAGCGGAGACCGCCCGAGGCCGCCCTCCCCGTAGATCTGCTGCCTGATGTTCATCGCGCCGGCTCCCTTCTTCGGCTTCGCGCGTCCTTATGAGCGAAAGCGCGGGGAGCCGGAACGACGCTGCTGGCCCTGTCTCAAAACAGGATAGCGGCGGGTGTGCCTAGCGCATCGCAATGCTAACGCAGGAACCCCTCCACCTCCTCGGCGAAGCGGCCCGGCTGATCGAGCATGATGAAATGCTCGCTGTTGTCGACCGGCACGAGCTTGACCCCGGGCAGTCCCTTGTAAGCTTCGGCATAAAGGCCATCCGCCATTGCCTTCATGTTGGGGCTGGTGCACTGCGTACGAACACCGTTACCGGCATTCCGGCGAGCGCCGGCAAGTCAGGACGAATATCCGTCGTCGCGTCCTCAACCAAGGCTTCCCCCACCGTCTTCGGGTCCGATGCCTTGAGCCACTCCAGGATCTTTCGCCTTGCCCGCATCGGTGTTGGACATGTGCGGCGGCACTTGCGGCGGGCTCTTGCCGTTGATGAGACCGGCCGCGCATTTGCTCGACGACTGGGCGGATTGCGTCCGGCGTTGCGCTGGGGCCGAAAACATGCCGTAAAAGGGCAGCGAGTCGACGATCAGCAGCCGGCCCGCCGCGTCCGGATGCCGCTTCGCAAGCATCATGGCCATGAGGCCGCCCATCGAATGGCCGATCACCGCCGGCTTTCCGATGCGGTTCGCGGCCAGCCAGCCGGCAAGCTCGTCAACTGCGCCGGGAATGAGTCCGTCGAGTGGCGCGGAAGCCGCCTGGCAGCCGGCAAAGCCGTTCACCTGAATGAGGATCAGGCGGTGATCGCGGGCGATCCTGGCGGCGACATCGTCGAAGACCGCGGGGGATGAAGCGAGGCCGGGGATCAGGACGACCGGCGAACCTTTGCCAATCGTCCGGATCGTGATCCGGTTCAGCCGCTGCTCCGCCGTGACGGGCGGCTGAGCATGCGGCCACCGCGCTCCAATCGAGCGTGGCTGGCGGCGAGAAGGGAAAGAACCAAAGGGCAAATACGAAGCATGGATGGTCTCCTGATGGGGTCAGATGGCCTTCGAGCTGAGCCGTGAGGGTGGGAGAAAGATCTCTTCGATCGGCAAGTCGAACAGCTCGGCGATGCGGAAGGCGAGAGGCAGCGAAGGATCGTATTTGCCGGTCTCGATCGCGTTGACGCTCTGCCGCGAGACTTCGAGCTTCTCGGCCAGGTCCTGCTGGCTCCAGCTGCGCTCGGCGCGGAGGACGCGAAGGCGGTTTTCCATCAGCAGCCCCCGTCGCCAAGCGTGAGCTTGTTGACGATTCCGCCGAGACCAAGGCCAGCAAACCAGATCGCGATCAGCCAATAGCCATCGGCATGGCCGACGAGCCTGAAGTTATCGAGAAATCCCCATGCGGTCGCGATGCTCAGCGTAAGGCCGCTGGCCCAGAGGATCTGGCGGACCATCAACATGCGGACGTACTCATCCTGCTCCTCGACCAGGTATCGGCCGAGGGCGGCGAAAATGCCGATGATTGGCAGCGCGGGGAGGATCGCGACGAAATATTCGGCCGGCGTGGGGCACCAGCTGGTGTTTGAACCCGTACACCGCGGGAAGAAGGAAGGCGACGTAAAGCAGGCTCAACCAAATCACACGCCAGTTGTAGCGTTTCCAGGCAGGAGTGCGGACCATTTCAATTCCTTTGAGACAGAGGATCAGGCGCCGTGGCGACCGCGCGAGAGGACCGCGACAAGGGCGCTGACGCCCTGCATCACGACCCAAGCGAAGGGAATCCAATAGGCTTCGACTAAAGGCATCACGCCGAACGCCTGAAGGAAACCCCACACGACCGCGGCGCCCATCGTCGCATTGGTCGCGATGGCGATCCGGCGGAGCGAGAGCGCTTGATGATATTCGTCCCGCTCGTCGGAGAGATAGCGGCCCCAGCTGGCGAGCATTCCAAGCACCGGAACGGATGCGACGATGCCCATAATGAGCAAGAGCGCGTCGCTGATGTGCCTGGTCGCGCGCAGCCATACCAGCGGCGGAAGGACGATCGCGTAGACGAGCATCAGCCACAAAACTCTACGGATGTGCGCTCGCTGCGCTGGGGTAAGATCGCTTTGCTTAGCGGCAATCATAGTAAAGCTCCTTTGTCTCTATGACAAGTACACTTTACAAGAGCGCTTCTGCCTTTGTCAAGCGTGCTTGTCACAGCCTCAGGGGGTGCAAAAAGCGAAAGCGGCCGCTACATGCCGCTCGATGACCAAGATGTTCAAGATCGCGCTTCCCGACGGGTCGGTGAGGGAGATGCCCGAGGGCTCGACGCCGGCCGATGTCGCGGCGGCCATCGGGCCGGGGCTCGCCAAGGCTGCGCTGGCGGCGAAGATCAACGGCGAGATCCGCGACATCACGCGGCCGTTCGAATGCGATGCCAGCCTCGCGCTCATCACCTCGCGCGACGAGGCCGAGGCGCTCGAGCTGGTCCGGCACGATTACGCGCATGTGCTCGCCGAGGCGGTGCAGAACCTCTTTCCCGGAACCCAGATCACCTTCGGCCCGGCGACCGACGACGGCTTCTACTACGATTTCGCGCCGGCGCCGGGCGCGGCCCGTTCACCGAAGAGGACCTGCCGGCGATCGAGGAGGAGATGCGGCGGATCATCGCGGCCGACAAGCCGCTCGTGCGCGAAGTGTGGACCCGCGACCAAGTGCGCGACTTCTTCGAACAGCAGGGCGAGGCGTTCAAGGCCGAGTGGGTGATGGAGCTGCCCGAGGGCGAGACCATCACCATGTACCGCACGGGCGAAGGCGCGAGGCATGGATCGACCTGTGCCGCGGTCCGCACCTTCCTTCGACCGGCAAGCTCGACCCCAGCGCGTTCAAGCTGACCCGCGTCTCGGGCGCCTATTGGCGCGGCGACCCGAAGAACCCGATGCTGAGCCGCATCTACGGCACCGCGTGGCTCAACAAGAAGCAGCTCGACGCACTATCTCGTGCGGCTCGAGGAAGCGGCCAAGCGCGATCACCGCAAGATCGCGCAGGAGATGGACCTGTTCCACCTCCAGCCCGAAGCGCACGGAAGCGTCTTCTGGCATCCCAAGGGCTGGGTCATCTGGCGCCAGCTCGAGGCCTATATGCGCCGCCGGCTCGACGCCGCCGGCTATAACGAAATCAAGACCCCGCAGCTGATCAATTCAAAGCTGTGGGTGCTATCCGGCCATTGGGGCAAGTTCCGCGAGAACATGTTCGTCGTGCCCGACGAAGTGCCGTGGCACCGAAGAAGGCAAGCCGGTGATCTCGGGCGATGCCGAGCTGATGGCCTTGAAGCCGATGAACTGCCCGGCGCACATCCAGGTCTTCAAGCAGGGCATCACCAGCTACAAGGAGCTGCCGCTGCGGCTCGCCGAGTTCGGCTGCTGCCACAGGAATGAGCCGCACGGCGCGCTGCACGGGATCATGCGCGTCCGCCAGTTCACGCAGGACGACGCGCACATCTTCTGCACACACGAGCAGCTGGTCGACGAAACCAAGGCGCTTTGCGCGCTTACTGGACGCGGTGTATCGCGACCTCGGCTTCGCCGACTACAAGGTGAAGCTCGCGACCGGCCCGACCAGCGCATCGGCTCGGACGAGGAATGGGACCGCGCCGAAGCCGACCTTCGAGCGCGCGCTTAAGGAGACCGGGCTCGACTACGAATACGCTGCCCGGCGAAGGCGCCTTCTATGGCCCCAAGCTCGAATTCCATCTGCAGGACGCGATCGGCCGCACCTGGCAGTGCGGAACGCTGCAGCTCGATCCGCAAATGCCCGCAGCGGCTCGACGCCAACTACATTGGCGCCGATGGCGAGAAGCATCATCCGCTGATGCTGCATCGCGCGATCCTCGGCACGTTCGAGCGGTTTATCGGGATTCTGATTGAGCATTACGCGGGCAAGTTCCCGCTGTGGCTGGCGCCGGTGCAGGCGGTTGTGGCGACAATCGTCTCCGATGCGGACGAATATGCCGAGCAGGTTTCGGCCAGGCTCGCGGACGCGGGAATCCGGGTCGAGACCGATCTGCGCAACGAGAAGATCAACTACAAGGTGCGCGAGCACAGCCTCGCCAAAGTTCCGCTGCTGCTCGTGGTCGGCAAGCGCGAGGCGGAAGAAGGCACCGTTGCTTTGCGTCGGTTGGGCGCGGAGGAACATCAGAGAATGATGAACCTCGACGATGCGGCGCAGATGATCCGTGAAGAGGCAGTGCCGCCCGACCTGCGAGGGGAGTGATGCCCCTCGTTTTTCCCGGCGAGGAAGTCAGCCTGAACGAGCCAGGAAGAACGTTCGCTCGCCATCACCATCTCAAGGGGTATGCGGCGCTGATTGTCTGCGGCGCCTGCAATGAAGCCGGAGACCGAGGGCGGTTTCGCGCTTTCGCGGGCGATGTGCTCGTTCACTTGGCCTTCGAAGCGCATCAGGATCAGATTGGACCGGCCGGCGCAAAGATCATCAACTTCCCAATCGAGGAAATGCCGAGCTCCCCCTTCGGCTTCGTCGCCGATCTCAATTCCGTCGTGCGCCTTCACGAGCGGGATACTGCTGCCGCCGCCCAACTCTTGCTCGATCAGTTCGGCGCGCACGGTGGTCCCAATTGCGACTGGCCCGACTTGCTCGCGCGCGAGCTCTCGCTTCCCAATCCAAGGCGCCTCGACGATTGGGCCGAGCTTCACGGACTGAATCCGAACTCACTCAGCCGCGGGTTCAGGCGGGCCTACGGCGTAACGCCGAAGAGATACCGTTTCGAACAAGCGGTCAGCAGGGCGGCTCGGGAAATGGGAGAATCATTCGAGGCGCTCAGCATGATCGCGGCCGGCAACGGCTTTGCGGATCAGGCCCACATGACCCGGGCCATGGCCCAACTGTTCGGCGTCACACCGCGGCGGCTCCGCACGTTGAGTTAAATCCGTTCAATACAATTTGCCGGGCGCGCCCAGAATCGGGCCGATGAACCGTCGCTCATTCCTGCAATCCGCAACAGCATCGACGGCGCTAGTTTGGTGCCGACCGCTGTTCGCCGATGCCGCTACGCGGACGCGCACCGAGTGGGTGGTCCGCGGATCGGAAGGATTCGACGCGCTGTCGTTCCTCAGCCCCTTGAGCGGCGATCCGTTCTATCTCGATTATTATCGCGACCAGGTCGCCGCGTTCGCGCCGCTCATGCCCGCCGACACGATGGCGACACTGAAAGCGATTGTGCAGCGGGCGCAAGCCGCCAAGATCCTCTTCTCGCCATTTCTGGATCTCCGCTTTTCGGCGGGACCCGACCAGACAATCGACGATTTCCTTGCAAGCGCGGCGGAGCCGGACGCGCGGCTCATGCGCGGCTTCCGGGCAAGTCCCTATTGGCACGATTCGGAGAACGATTGGCAGCAGTTCAAGGCCGCTCTGCCGGCGTTGGCCTCAATTCTGTCCGCGATGAAGGCCGCGGGCTTCCCCGAATTCCTGAGCCGGATTGAAGAGCCAAAGCGCGGCCGGCTGGAAGGCTTGAGGGCGAAACTCACACGGTTCGACCCCATCGCCGGCGCTGAATTCTACACCGGCCGCACGTTTGACCGGAAAATTGAAATCATCCTCCTCGAATTCTGCAAACCGCACGGAATCAAGGTTATTGGACAGCGGTTTCTCTCTGCAATCGATTGGCCCGACGACGTTCATATTCGCACGGCCGGACACGAGATCCTTCATCCCCCCCTCGATAAGGCGGGGCCTGCATTCACCTCAGCGCTGAAGGTGCTCGAGCAGGATGCGTTGCTTGCTCGGATCGTCAAAGAGCATGATGCGAAGTTCGGGTACAATTCCCTCGATGGGCTGTTCGAAGAGGACCTCGTTTCAGCGATCGACCAGCTCATCGCGGAGCAGTTCGGTATTGCGCGAAAGGCGCGGGATCGCTGGAACGATGTGGACGATGGGATGCATGTGCTGTCCGCCGGGCTCTATGGGCTGATGAAGCAAGACGGCTACGCGCGCACCGGCGGCAATCTGGAGCGCTGGTTGCTACACCAGGCGAAGTCCGGCGCGCTAGCGCCTCGATCGCTGCATGCAGCTGCCGCCCGCGTACTTGGCCGTCCTGAAGATCGGCTCTGGCTACTTTCGAGTGTCCCAAGGTCCTGACGCGCCTTCGCCACAGGTCGCGGCAAAAAAAACTCAGTTTCGTGCGCGCAACCTTTTCATCCGCTGCATGAGCGCTTACTTCGCAACTCTCGAACAACGACAACGGAGTCTTCGCTATACCACCGCCCTATCCGCGCCGTTCCATGGCGCCTCCGCCGCCGATGAGCGGCCCCCGCTACAACGAGTTCATCCAGTCCCAAAAGGTGCGGGTGATCGACGAAAACGGCGAAAACCTGGGCGTGATGTATACGCGCGAAGCATTTGAGCAGGCACAGGAAGTCGGGCTCGACCTGGTCGAGATCTCGCCCAACGCCGATCCGCCGGTCGCCAAGTTTCTCGACATCGGGCGCTACAAATACGAGGCGCAGAAGAAAGCCGCTGAGCAGCGCAAGAAGCAGAAGACGCAGGAGATCAAGGAGATCAAAATGCGTCCGAACATCGACGACCACGATTATGACACCAAAATGAAGAAGGTCTTCGAGTTCCTCGACGAAGGCGACAAGGTAAAGGTCACCATGCGCTTCCGCGGCCGCGAAATGGCGCACGGTGAGCTCGGCATGGCGGTCCTCCGCAGAGTGCAGGAGCAGACTGCGGAGATGGCGAAATCGAGGCGCATCCGCGCATGGAAGGCCGCCAGATGCTGATGGTGCTCGCTCCGAAATAACGGCGAGCGGCTACGGCTTACTTACACCCGTGTTGCCAATTTGCTGCAGCGAAACGTCATTGTTGTCGCTCTGCCCACGCAATCGCTTCCCTTTACGGTCATTTCGGGATTAGCCTCCGAATTGTCCGGGCGTTCACGCCCGAGGGGGAGAGAGACATGATCCGCAAGTCCGTGTGGCTCCTTTCGGCTGGCTTGGCCGTCCTGGCGACTCCAGCGTTCGCACAAGACGCACAGCCCGCCACTGAAACCGGCAAGCCGACGACGGCGCCGCCGACTGAGGGGTCGACTTCTCAAGCCGCCGCTGTTCAGAGCAAGGCGAAGGAGCAGCAGCCCGTTGATACGGGCGATATCGTCATCACCGCGACTCGGCGCAACCAGGCGCTGTCTGACGTGCCGATGGCGGTCAGCGCGGTGACTGCTGAGAATCTTCACAACACCGGCGCGACTGACATCCGCGCACTGAACCAAATCTCCCCGTCGCTCAACGTTTTCTCGACGTCGTCCGAAGGTGGCGCCGCGCGAGCCAACATCCGCGGGATCGGGACGGTCGGTGACAATCCGGGGCTCGAAAGCTCGGTAGGTATCTTCATCGACGGCGTGTACCGCTCTCGGGTGGGCGCGGGCCTCTCCGAACTCGGGCCGCTCGACCGCATCGAAGTGCTCCGCGGTCCCCAAGGCACGCTGTTCGGCCGCAACACCTCGGCCGGACTCATCTCGATCATTACCGCCAAACCGCGTTTCACGCCCGAGGTCAGCGGCCAACTCGACGTTGGCAATTACAATTTGCGCCGGCTGGAGGCGAGCATCACGGGGCCGGTCAGCGACACCATTGCCGTACGGCTCGACGGCGTCTGGATGAAGCGCGACGGATTCCTCAAGGACGTCGTGTCGGGGCGGCGAATCAACGATCGCGATCGCTGGCTGTTGCGCGGGCAAATCCTCTTCCAGCCGAACGACAATTTCTCGTTCCGTCTGGTCGCCGATTATACGCATCGTGACGAAGAGTGCTGCGGCGCCACCTACTTACCCGTTCAGGATGTCACTGCGGCTGGCCCGCAGCCCTCGACCATCGCCGCTATCGAGCGCGGGTTGGGCGGGATCATCAACGACAACACCTTCTCTCGTCGCATCGCGATCAGTCCGGGACGCGACTATGATTCGAAGGTCAAGGACTATGGTCTATCGGGCGAGCTGACTTACGATTTCGGCCCCGCTGAGCTGACCTCCATTACCGCATATCGCTACAACAAATACACGCGCGGAACCGACGCAGATTACAATAATCTCGACATTCTCTATCGTGCCAGCGACGGCAATTCGTTCAACCGGTTCAAGACCTTTACCCAAGAGCTCCGGTTGCAGGGCAATGCGTTCGGTAACAAGCTCGACTGGCTGGTCGGCGGTTATTACGCGAACGAGAAGCTCGCGGTTGACGACAACCTGCAGTACGGCGCCGACTACGCCCGTTATGGCAACTGCCTCGTCGCGGCGAATTTTGCCGGTTTCGCTCCAACGATTCTCGCGCCGGGTGTTTCGCCAACGTGTTTCAATCCTGCCGTCGCCGGCGGTGTTCGGTCGGCGCTCATTGCCCAGTACAATGCGGCTGTCGGAGGGGGTCAGTTCACGACGGCGGCAAACCTCGCCTCGAGCATCACTGCGCTTGGGGCTTTTGCGCAGCTCAACAACACGGGGCTTCCGGCTGGCATTCCGCCGGTCAATTTCAGTACTGCGCCTTTCGGGACCAGCGGATTTACCAATCTTGCGATTGCGCTCGGCGGGCCAAGCTTTGTCGGCTCGACGCTCAACGGCGCCGCACTCGACGATTCCTATCGCCAGACCAGCAACAATTTCGCGCTGTTCACCCACAACATCTTCTCGATCACCGACCGGCTGAAGCTGACGCTCGGCGCGCGTTGGACCCATGAAAAAAAATCTCTCGGCGCTTCGATGGCCGACAACAATGTCCTGTGCAGAATCTTCTCTGGCACCTCTCTTCAGCAACTGCCGTGCGTGATCCCGAGTGTTGGCGGGGCCGGATACGGGATCGATGATTCGCGCAGCGAGTCCAGGATCTCTGGCACCGCGGTGATTAGCTACAAGCCGACGGATCGACTGCTAACCTATGCGAGCTACTCGCGGGGCTACAAAGCGGGTGGCTTCAATCTCGATCGTTCCGCCCTCTGGCGCGCTCAAGCGATCCCAACGACTGTCCCGGCGACGCCCGGGACGACAGTGCTCGGAAATCCACCCCTTTCGGGTAGCGGCGCGGTGTGCACCACCGCCACTCAGACCGGTTGCCAGGGCATCGTTGCTTCGGGAGCGGACTTGCAGTTCAATCCCGAGATCAACGACGCGTTCGAGGCCGGCCTTAAATATCATGGGCGCGGAATCGACGTGAACCTCGCGGTTTTTCACCAGGTTTTCCGGAACTTCCAGCTCAATACGTTCAACGGCCTTAACTTCATTGTTGAGACAATCAACAGCTGTAGTGATGACCTGAACGGTGCCGACACCGACACTGATTCACGCACCGGCGCATGCTCGGGTCATCTCGGCGGAGGTGTACGCAGCCAGGGCTTCGAGCTTGAGGCGTTCACGCGGCCAATGCCAGATCTCGCCATCAACGGCGGCCTCGTCATGTCGGATACCAAGTACCGCGACAACCTGGTTGGTGCAGGCGGTAAGCCGCTGAACGACTATCTCTTCCAGCTCCCCGGCCGCCGCGTTTCGGGAGCGCCTCTGTGGACCGCCACAGGATCGATCGCCTGGACTCCACCGATTGGAGGATCGGGCCTGCGCGGTCTCGTTTATTTCGACGGACGCTACATGAGCAAATACAACACCGGGTCTGACCTGGACATCGAGAAGACACAGGATGGTTATGCGGTGTTCAACGGCCGCATCGGCATCCATGGGCCGGATGGCGCCTGGGCCGTCGAGCTTTGGGGACAAAATTTGTTCAACAAGAACTCGATCCAGGTTGCCTTCGACTCGCCTCTACAGGGCAGCGGAACAACACGAGGCGCGCAGATGGGCCCGCCTTTCCCCGCCCGCTCAACCCAGCTCTATAGCGCCTTCCTCGGTGAGCCGCGGACATTCGGGATCACTTTGCGTGGCAAGCTGGACTTCCACAGGCCGGCGCCGCCGCCTTATGTCGCGCCGCCGGCGCCCCCGCCTCCGCCAGTCGTCGAGCAGCCGGCGCCGCCTCCGGCGCCCCCGCCGCCTCCGCCTGCCAGCGGCGCCCGAGCGCGGCTAGCATTGCGGCTCGCTTCCGCGGCCCTTTGCTGCGGCTTTGCTGCCGGCTCCCGAGCCGCTTCGAGAAGGCGGCGCGCAGGGCCTCGATCTCGGCGCTCCCGAGCTTCTTGCCGTCGCGCGCGTGAGATAGAAGACGTCGACCGCGCGCTCGCCATAGGTGGCGATATGCGCCGAATGGATCTGGTGGCCCTCGTCGTGGATCGCCGCCGCCAAGGCCGCGAGAAGCGCGGGCCGTCGCGTGCATTGACCTCGACTACAGTCGTCCGGGTCGAGGCTTTCTCGGCGATCGCAACGGACGGTGCGACCTCGAACGCGGCGCTCCGTGAGCGCCCCGTCTCTGTGCTCGGAAGCGGCGGCGGCGCTGGACTGTTGAGCGCGGCCTCGACCGAACGCGCCATGCGGCTGCGCAGCCGCCGATCCGCATAGGGCTGCCCGCGACCGTCGAGCACGAGGAGATTGTCGAGCGCCATGTTGTCGCGCGTCGTGTGGATCCGCGCATCGATGATGTTCGCGCCGGTTGAGGCGATGCCCGCGCAAATCCGGTAGAACAGCCCTTGACGGTCGGGAGTGAAGACGCTGACTCGCGTCGCGCCGCTGTCAGGATCGTCCTCCACGACGACGCTCGGCTTGGCTTCGCCGATGCGCGCCTCGCCGGCGGCGACCTGTTTCGCATTGGCGACCTGCCAGGGGAGCGGCTCGGCCAGCCAGTAGCTGTCGGGAGCCGCTTGGCATGGGCGCGGATTGCGCTGGCCTTCCAGCCGAGTTCGGCCGCGAGATCCTTTTGCCGCGCGGCGACCAGTTCTGTCCGGCCATGCTGCTTGTGCCCAGCCGCAGCCGTTCCTCGGCGGCCTCGAACAAGGTACGCAGAAGCGTTCGCTTCCATTCGTTCCAGATGCCCGGCCCGACCGCGCGAATGTCGACCACTGTGAGCACCAGCAGCAGCCGGAGCCGCTCGGGGCTTTGCACCTGATGAACGAAATCGTCGATGGTCTTGGGGTCGGCGAGGTCACGCTTGAATGCGGTCGACGAGAGCAAAAGATGGTGGCGGACGAGCCACGAGACCGTCTCCGTCTCGGCCGCATCCAAACCGAAACGCGGGCAAGCTTCAATGCGATTTCCGCGCCAATCTCGCTGTGATCGCCGCCGCGGCCCTTGGCGATGTCGTGCAGCAGCACCGCGA